>NZ_LZHZ01000065.1 GCF_001667505.1 Mycobacterium sp. ACS1612 | reverse complement strand
CGTCGTCGTCCCCCCGCCCCCCCCGCGCGGAGCCCCCCCGGCCCCCCCCCCCCCCCGCCTTGCTCACCCCCCCCCCCCCCGCCGCGGGCCGCGTCTCGGTGGCGCGGCGCAGCGCCTCGGCGCCGTCGACGGCCGTCGACACGTCGAATCCGGACAGCCGAAGTCCGCGCTCTAGCGACGCCAACACGTCGGGGTCGTCGTCGACAACGAGCACGCGGGGCGAGGCCGCTCCACTGTCCATGTCCGCAATCTTGCCCCAAGACGTGCCGGGGATGTGGCAGGCACCCGATCGACTCGGCATCACCCTTGTGGCGGTCTTGTCACCGCCATGTCACAGCCGGCTGAACGTTCCCCCGATAGCAAAGCGGTGCTAAACACCCGGTGCTAGCATCTGCGAAATCATGCTCCCGCTGTCTTCCCGTTTGATTGTCGAGCCCGACGACGGCTTGGACCCGGTACGCGAATTCATCAATTCGGCACAGAATTCGCTTCTCATCAAGCAATTCACGTTCACCGAACCGGGCCTGATCGCCGCCGTCATCGACCGAAAGAATGCCGGAGTCGACGTCCGCGTCATGCTCAATGCCGCGCGCTCCGGCGGCGACAGGGCCAACGACGAGACCTTCGAGCAACTCGCAAACGCCGGGGTCGCGGTCAAGTGGTCCAGCTCGAAGTTCTACGTCACGCACGAAAAGTCGATCGTGGTCGACGAAAAGCTGGCGCTCGTCGCGACTTTCAATTTGATGGAGAAGTATTTCACCCTCACCCGCGACTACGGCGTCATCACCGACAATCCATATCACGTCGCGCAGATCATCGAGGTATTCAACGCCGACTGGGAAGAGCGCGACTGGAACTGTTCGGCATATGAAGGCCTGCTGTGGAGCAATTCGAATTCGCGCTATCACATGGCGCAATTCATCGACACTGCGACCGAGCGGCTCGATGTGCAGCATCCGAAATATGTCGACGCCGTCATTTTGGAGCGGCTCGCGGCGGCCGCCGATCGCGGTGTGAAGGTGCATGTGTTGTGCGGCGGCAAACACGGCATCAGTGAATGGGACATCCTCGACACGTTCGCGTCGTTGCGAACGCTGAAGCGCTTCGGCGTGAAGGTGCACAAGCAGAAGAACCTGCGGGTGCACGCCAAGCTGATCATCGTCGACGGCCGCCACGCGCTCGTCGGCTCGATGAACATCGACCGCAGCGCCTTCGACCTGCGCCGCGAACTGGGCATCATGACCGACGACCCGGCCATCGTCGGCCGGCTCAAAGCGGTCTACGACAGCGACTGGGACATCTCTCACCACTACGAGGCGCCGGATCCGCTCGATCCGGCGCAGCACCTCGAGGACGATTTCCCCCACGACCACGACCTGATGCATGAGTGAGGTGGACGCGGGGCCCGGCAGTGTCTCGCTGTTCGAACTCGCCTGGACGTTCAACCACATCGCGCTCGCGTCGTTCGGCGGCGGGCTGTCCGCCTGGTCGCGGGAGGTGCTCGTCGTCGAAAAGCAGTGGATGGGCGAGGAGGAGTTCCTCTCCGCGATGACGATGTGCCGCATCCTGCCCGGCGCCAATCAGGTCAACATGGCGGTGTTCGCCGGGTCGAAGATGCGCGGCCTGCCTGGCGCACTCGCCGCTGTGCTCGGGCTGTGTCTGGTGCCGGTCGTGCTGATCATGGTTGCGGCGTTCTTCTACTTCCGGTTCAAGGAGATCCCGGCCGTGAAGGGCGTCCTGCATGGCGCGTCGGCGGCGGCCGTGGCGCTGACGTTGGCGATGGTGATCCAGACCGGCAAGAAGTGCCTGACCGGGCTGGTGCCGGTGCTGCTCTTCGCGGCGGCTTTCGTGCTGAACGGCATTGTGCGCTGGCCACTTCCAGCGGTGCTGGCGGTCCTGGCGCCGGTCGGTCTGATCTGGGCGTGGCCGAAGAAACAGCCCACATGATCCACACCTACCTTCAGGTCGCGGCGCTGTTCGCGTCGCTGTCTCTGCTGTCGATCGGCGGCGGCAACGCGGTGCTGCCCGAGATGCACATGCAAACCGTCAGGGGCCATCACTGGATGACCGACGGGCAGTTCGCCGACATCTTCTCGATCTCGCAGACCGCGCCGGGGCCGAGCATCCTGATCGTGACGCTGGTCGGCTACGGGGCGGGCCTGACGGTCGGCGGCGTGCCGGGCGCGATCGTCGGTGGGTTGATCGCCACTGCCGCGATGCTGTTGCCTGCGGCGTCGCTGATGTACGCCGTCACGCTGTTCTGGCAGAAGGCGCAGAAGTCGAAGTGGCGGATCGCCGTCGAGAAGGGCTTCGCGCCGCTGACCGTCGGCCTGATCATGGCGACGTCGCTGGTGATGAGCCGAGCCGCCGACCACGACTGGCGGGCCTACCTGTTGACCGCGGTGTGCACGCTGATCTTCATCCGCACCAGGCTGAACCCGCTGCTCGTGGTTTTCGCCGCGGGCGTACTGGGGTATTTCGGCATCGTCTGAGGCCGCGGGAAGCCGTTGACCTCATCAATTGTTGAGGTTTTACGGTGATTTCATGAGCTTTGAAACGGTTGCGCGGCAAAGTCTGTATCGGCAGGTCCGCGCGAGGGGCGGCGACCTGCGCTTGTTGGCCGACCGCGGATTGCTGCGGCGCATCTGGCGGTTCGCCGGCAGGCACCACCGCAGACTGAGCGGCTTCGTGGTGGTCAGCGTGGTGGGCGCGATGCTGGGTCTGGCGACCCCTCTGCTGGCGGGCAGGGTCGTCGACGAGATCGGCCGCGGTGCGCTCGGGGCGGTCGTCGCGCTAGCGGGGGTGATCGCGGCGGTCGCGGTGGCAGAGGCGGCCATCTCGTTGGTGACCCGGTGGTTGTCGTCGACCATCGGCGAGGGCCTCATCCTCGACTTGCGCACCGCCGTCTTCGATCACGTGCAGCGGATGCCCGTCGCGTTCTTCACCCGCACCCGCACCGGAGCGTTGGTGAGCCGCCTCGGCAACGACGTGATGGGCGCGCAGCGCGCGTTCTCGGACACCTTCTCCGGCGTGGTCACCAACATCGTCACGCTGACGCTGACGCTTGTGGTCATGCTCAGCATCTCGTGGCAGGTCACCCTGCTGTCGCTGATCCTGATGCCGCTGTTCTTGATCCCCGCCCGCTGGGTCGGGCGCAACATGGCGCAGTTGGCCCGCGAGGCGGCCATCCACAACGCGACCATGAACACCCAGATGACCGAACGCTTTTCGGCGCCGGGCGCAACGCTGGTGAAACTGTTCGGCAGCCCCTCTGTGGAATCGCGCGAATTCGAAGTGCGGGCCGGTCGCGTGCGCGACATCGGGGTGCGCACCGCGATGCTGCAGTCGATCTTCATGAACTCGCTGACGCTGATGTCGGCGCTGGCGCTCGCGTTGGTGTACGGGCTCGGCGGAGTGCTCGCGATCGGCGGTCATCTGCAGACGGGCGCGATCGTGTCGCTGGCGCTGCTGCTCACCCGGTTGTATGCACCGCTGACCGCGTTGGCCAACGCGCACGTCGAAATCGCAAGCGCGCTGGTCAGTTTCGAGCGGGTGTTCGAGGTGCTCGACCTGGTGCCGCTGATCCAGGAGAAGCCGCAGGCGGTGGCGATTCCCGACGGTCCCGTCACGGTGGAATTCGACGACGTGCGGTTCTCCTATCCGTCGGCCGAAGCCGTCTCGTTGGCATCGCTCGAAGAAGTGGCCGAGCTGGACGACCGCGGTGGAGACGAAGTGTTGCACGGCATTTCGTTCACCGCCCAGCCGGGTCAGATGGTCGCGCTGGTCGGCTCGTCGGGGGCGGGGAAGTCGACCATCGCCTCGCTGCTGGCCCGCCTCTACGATGTCAACTCCGGCGCCGTGCGCCTCAACGGCGTCGACGTCCGCGATGCGACATTCCCGTCGCTGAAGGACACCGTCGGCATGGTCACCCAGGACGGTCACCTGTTCCACGAGTCGATCCGGTCCAACCTGACGCTGGCCGCGCCGGGTGCGACGGACGACGACCTGTGGCGCGCGCTGGACCGGGCCCGCCTCGCCGACGTCGTCGCCGACATGCCCGAAGGACTGGACACCGTCGTCGGCGAGCGCGGATACCGGCTGTCGGGCGGTCAGCGGCAGCGGCTCACCATCGCCCGCCTTCTGCTCGGCCGGTCGCGGGTGGTCGTCCTCGACGAGGCCACCGCGTCGCTGGACTCGGCCTCGGAGGCCGCGGTGCAGCAGGCGTTGACGGAGGCGCTCGCGGGCCGGACTTCGATCGTGATCGCCCACCGGCTCTCGACGGTCCGGGCCGCCGACCTGATCCTCGTCGTCGAGGACGGTCGCATCGTCGAACGCGGCACCCACGACCAGTTGTTGGCCCGGCGCGGGCGGTACGCCGAGCTGTATCAGACGCAGTTCGGTCGCGAAAAGGATGCCGAGGATGTCGTAGCGGCATGAGACGCTGGGATCGCTTTGACTGAACTCAATGCAGCACCTCTGCGCTCGGCGCCGGCGATCGCGCGACCGCCGGCGCGTCAACGTACCGGTTCGGATCTGTGGCGGCTGATGCCGTACCTGCTGCCCTATCGGGCGCGGTGGATCGCGATGGTGCTCGTCGCGGTCTCCAGCCTCGTTGCCACCGTGGCCATTCCGCTGATGACCAAGGCCGTCATCGACGGGCCCGTGCGGCATCAGGATCAGCGCGGGCTGTGGGTGCTCGGCGCCGCCGCGATGGGTGTCGGCGTCTCGGAGGCGGTGCTGTGGTTCATCCGGCGCTGGCTGGTGGCGCGCGCCACCATGGGCGTCGAGGCCGATATCCGCAAGGACCTCTACGCGCGGCTGCAGATCCTGCCGATGTCGTTTCACGGCAGGTGGCAGTCCGGTCAGCTGCTGTCGCGAATCATGAACGACCTGAGCACCATTCGCCGATTCATGTCGTTCGGCATGGTGTTCCTGCTGCTGAACATCCTGCAGATCACCGTCGTGACCGCGATCCTGCTGGCGATGTATTGGCCGCTCGGCGTGGTCGTGGTGGTGTCGATCGTGCCGATCACGTTGACGGTGCTGCACTTCCAGCAGACCTACACCCGGCTGTCGCGGTTGGCGCAGGACCAGTCCGGCCACGTCGCCACCCATGTCGAGGAGTCCGCGCTGGGGGTGCGGGTGGTCAAGTCGTTCGGCCGTGAGGATTACGCCTACGACCGGTTCGACGAGCAACTGACCAACTTGTACAAAACGCAGGTCGGCAGGGTCGCGGTGTCCGCCAAATTCTGGACGCTGCTGGAGGTCATCCCGAACCTGACGTTGATCGTGGTGCTCGGCTTCGGCGCGTACGCCGCCGGGCACGGCTACGTCACCATGGGCACGCTCGTCGCGTTCATCACGATGATGCTGTCGCTGGTGTGGCCCATCGCATCGCTGGGGTTTCTGCTGTCGATGACGCAGGAGTCGTTCACCGCCGCCAACCGGATCGCCGAGATCTTCGACTCGCCAAGGGAAATCACCGACGGCCCGATTGCGCAGCCGCCGGCGGGCGGCAGGCTGGAACTCGTCGACGTCGGCTTCAAGTTCCCGGACTCGGAGGATTGGGCGCTTCGGGACCTCAACGCCACCGTCGAGCCGGGGGAGACGCTGGCGCTGGTCGGTTCGACGGGGTCGGGCAAGTCGGTGCTCGCCTCGCTGCTGTCGCGGCTGTACGACGTCACCGAGGGCGCGATCCGCATCGACGGCAAGGACATCCGCGAGCTGAGCCTGCCCGCGCTGCGCCAGGCGGTGGCCACCGCGTTCGAGGATCCCACGTTGTTCTCGATGTCGGTGGCGGAGAACCTGCGGTTGGGTAGGCCGGACGCGACGGATGCGCAGCTGGCGCAGGCCATCGAGGTGGCCGCCGCGCAGTTCGTCTACGACCTGCCGTTCGGGCTGGACACCCGCATCGGTGAGCAGGGTATGAGCCTGTCCGGGGGGCAGCGGCAACGGCTCTCATTGGCGCGCGCAATCCTGGCCGCCCCGAAGATCCTGGTGCTCGACGACACGCTGTCGGCGCTTGACGTGCACACCGAGGCGGTCGTCGAGGAGGCGCTGCGCCGGGTGCTGCACCACGTCACGGGCATCGTGGTCGCGCACCGCGCGTCGACGGTGTTGCTCGCGGACAAGGTGGCGCTGCTACAGGACGGCACCATCACCCACATCGGCACGCACGCGCAGCTGCTGGCCACCGTGCCGCAGTACCGCTACCTGCTGGCAGCCGACGACGAACTCGACGACCGCGCCGAGCGGGTCTGCACATGGGAGGACGACGAAGAGCGAACGCGGCTGGAGCATCTCGTCGAAGAGCACGAGCCGCGTGATTACGTGTCATTCGAGGCGGAACGCCGATGACGACTACCGAATGGCGGGGCCGGCTCACCGAGGAGCAGGACGACGACCTGCCCATCGACGAAAGCCTGCCGCGTCGCCGCGAGGCGCGTGCGCTGCTCGGTTCCCTGCTGCGCCCGTACCGGGTGACCGTGGCGCTGCTTGCACTCGTCGTGGTGGTGGAAAACGCTGCGCGCCTTTCGGTTCCGATCCTGGTACAGCGCGGCATCGACCACGGCATTCCGCCGATTTTGTCCGGCGGTTCGGCGCACACGCTGATGGTCGTCGTCGCGGTGCTGTGCGTGGTCGTCGCGGTGCAGGCCACCAGTCGGATGTTCTTCCTGCAGCGGTCGGGCCGGATCGGGCAGAAGGTGCTGCTCGAGTTGCGGCGCCGGGTGTATCGGCACTTCCAGCGGCTGGACATCGCGTTCCACGAGCGGTACACCTCCGGTCGCGTGGTCAGCCGGTCCACCAATGACGTCGAGGCCATTCAGGACATGCTGGAGACCGGCTTCGACAGCCTGATCACCGCTGTGCTCACTTTGATCGGCACCGCGATTCTGCTTGTCACACTTGATGTTCGGCTCGGCCTGATGTGTTTGGCCGCGTTCCCGATCCTGGTGGCGCTGGTCTGGTGGTTCCGCAACGAGTCGGCCAAGACCTACCGCAGGGTGCGCGAAAGCGCCGCGTTGGTGATCGTGCAGTTCGTCGAGACGATGACCGGCATCAAGGCGGTGCAGGCCTACCGGCGTGAGCCGCGCAACCAGGAGATCTTCGAAGACATCGCGGACCGTTACAAGGCGGACAACGAGCGGACCTTCCGGCTGCTGGCGGTGTTCATGCCGGGGGTGAAACTGGTCGGCAACCTGACCACCGGCGTGGTGCTGCTGTATGGCGGCTACCGCGTACTGCACGGCCAGATGACCATCGGCACACTGGCGGCGTTCCTGCTCTACCTGCGGATGTTCTTCGAGCCGATGCAGGAGATCTCGCAGTTCTTCAACACCTTCCAGTCGGCGTCGTCGGCGCTGGAGAAGCTGGCAGGGGTGCTGGCGGAGCGGCCGGGTATCAAGGAGCCCGCACACCCGGTCCCGCTCGGGCGGGTGCGCGGCGAAGTCGATTTCCGCGACGTGCACTTCGCCTACGTGCCGGACCGGCCGGTGATCCCCGATCTGAACTTCACCGTGCCGGCGGGGCAGACGGTCGCGCTGGTCGGCACCACAGGTGCGGGCAAGACCACGATCGCGAAGCTCATCGCGCGGTTCTACGACCCGACCTCGGGCATCGTGACGTTGGATGGCATTGATCTGCGCAACATTTCGCAGAGCGAGTTGCGCCGCCACGTCGTGATGGTGACGCAGGAGAACTTCATGTTCGACGGCACCGTCGCCGATAACATCCGGTTCGGCCGTCCCGACGCGACCGACTCCGAAGTGGTGGCGGCCGCCGCGGCGGTGGGCGCAGACCGGTTCATCGATGCGCTGCCCGAGGGCTACGACACCGACGTCGCCAAGCGCGGCGGCAGGCTGTCGGCGGGGCAGCGGCAGTTGGTGGCCTTCGCTCGGGCGTTCCTCGCGGACCCGGCCGTGTTGATACTGGACGAGGCGACGTCGTCGCTGGACATCCCCAGCGAGCGGATGGTGCAGCGGGCGTTGGAGACCGTACTGGCCGACCGCACCGCGCTCGTCATCGCGCACCGGCTGTCTACGGTGCAGGTGGCCGACCGGGTGTTGGTGCTCGACCACGGCCGCATCGTCGAAGACGGCGCGCCCGACGAGTTGATCGGCAGAACCGACGGCCGGTATGCCGCGCTGCACCGGGCCTGGGTGGAATCGCTGGCCTGATCGCCGTCTCGGCGACGGACATCGGCGACAATGTCGACGTGGACGAGCCCGAACCCGACCCGCCGCTGATCGTCGCCACCGGGTTGGGGGTCGACGGTGAGCACGGACCCCTGTTCTCAGGCGTCGATCTGTCGCTCACAGCGGGCTTCCACGCCATCCAGATGCCGGGCGGACCCGAGCAGACCACGCTGCTGCTGACGCTGGCGGGCCGGTTCAAGCCCAGCCACGGGACGCTGACCGTGCTCGGCGACACGAAACCGCGTGCGATCCGCCGACACTGCGCGATCGCGGCGTTCGAAGACATCGATGAACTGGACGAGTCGGTCAGCGTGCAGACCGTGCTCGCCGAGCAGCGGCGGTGGCTGGCGCCGTGGTACTCACGCGTGCCCATCGAAGCCGGCCAGGACGAAATGGATCTGGTGTTCGGCGATATCGACCCGCCTGCGCCCAAGACCTACATCGTCGAGCTGTCCGACCTTGAACTGTTCCTGCTTCGAATCACATTGGCGCTGCTGTCGAGGCGGCCGATTCTTTTCGTCGGCGACCTCGAGCAGGTACGCGACATCGCGCGCCGCGCGGTCGCCGTCGAACGGCTCGAAGCGATCGCGGAACGCTTCACCGTCGTCGTCGGCGTGACCAACCCGCTGCACAACCCGACCGGAGGTGGCTGAGGATGTTGGCAGGACTCGCATTCGGTTCGGAGATCAAACGTTTCGGCCGCAGCCGGCTGACCCGCGTGGCGATCGTCGTGCTGATGCTGTTGCCGTTGGTGTACGGGGCGCTCTATCTGTGGGCGTTCTGGAATCCGTTCGGTGAAGTGAACAAGATGCCGGTGGCACTGGTGAACTCGGACCGCGGAGCGGTGGTCTCCGGCCAGCACATCAACGCCGGAGAGCAGATCACCGAGAGCCTGACCGCCGACGGCGGCCTGGACTGGCATGTGGTGAACGACGAGCAGGCACGCAGCGGGGTCGCTCACGGTGAGTACTACTTCATGGTCGAGTTGCCGCCCGACTTCAGCGAAGCCATCGCCTCCGCGACCACCGACCACCCTAGGCAGGCCAACCTGATCGCGGTGTTCAACGACGCCAACAATTACATCTCGTCCAGCATCGGCGCCACCGCGATGCAGGAGGTACTCAACGCGGTGTCGACCCGGATTTCCGGTCAAGCGGTCAATCAGGTGCTGGCGACGATCGTTTCGTCGGGGGCCGGCATCAAGCAGGCCGCCGACGGTGCCCGACAACTCGCCGACGGGGCGGTGAAGGTCGACGACGGCGCAGGCCGACTCGCGGCAGGCCTTGACACCGCGCGATCCGGTTCGGCGCAGGTGTCCTCCGGCGCCAGGCAACTGTCCAACGGAATCATCCAGGCCACCGATCCGCTCGTCACGGCGCTGGGTGACGTGACCGCCGCGCAGAACGCCGCGGCCACCACACTGTCGTCGGTCATCGATCAACTGTCGACAAGCCCAGACCCGTTGGCCAACAACGCCGCAGGCACCTTACGAGGAGTCCAAGACCAACTCCGGGCACACGAGTTCAGCCCCACCGCACAACAGCTGACCGACAAGCTGACGCAGTTGCGCAGCGGGGTTCGCCAGCTCGCGTCGGGTAGTGCGCAACTGGCCAGCGGCATCGTCCAACTCGACGACGGTGCTCAACAGCTGAAAACCGGTACCGCACAGCTGCGCTCGGGATCGTCAGAGCTGGCGACCAAACTCGGCGACGGCGCCAAGCAGGTGCCCACTTGGACCACGCAGCAGCAGAACGCAATCGCCGACACCATCGGAGGTCCGGTGAACCTGCAAACCACCCACGAGAACGCTGCACCGAACTTCGGCACCGGGATGGCCCCGTTTTTCCTCACGCTGGCCTTGTTCTTCGGCGCGCTGGTGCTGTGGATGGTATTGCGGCCGTTGCAGAACCGGGCCATCGCCGCCGAAGTGCTCGCCCTACGGGTGGTATTGGCCAGTTACTTTCCCGCAGTGGCGCTGGGGGTGATCCAGGCCGTCATCTTGTACTGCGTGGTGCGATTCGCGCTCGGCATGCAGGCTGCGCATCCGGCCGCGATGCTGGGCTTCATGGTGTTGATCTCCTGCTCGTTCGTCGCGTTCACCCAGGCGATCAACGCGCTCGTCGGCCCCTCGGTGGGCCGCGTGCTCATCATCGCGTTGCTCATGCTGCAGTTGGTCAGCGCGGGCGGTATGTATCCGGTGCAGACCACGACGCGGCCATTTCAGATCATCCACACCTACGACCCGATGGCTTACGGTGTCAACGGACTTCGGCAGCTCATACTCGGCGGCATCGACTACAGACTCTGGCAGGCGATCATCGTGTTGTGCGGCCTATGGGTTGTTTCGCTGGCGGTCTCTGCGCTGTCCGCCCGACGCAACCGGCTGTGGAATCTCGATCGACTGCTACCCGCGATCAAGGTGTGAGCAGCGTTTCCAGCTTGTCGTTGATCGCGGGCAACTGCGACGTCAGCACCGAGATGATCTTCTCGCGGGCCCGTTCGCTGACGCCCGCCGACACATGGTGCAGCACGTTGAGTCGCGCTTTGTCGACCCACGCCATCATGACCGGATCGGAGAACCACTGCAGCTGATTCTTGTTGAATTCCAACATCATTCGCAGCCAGTCGGTGGGAACACGCGGATAGGGCACCGGTCCGCAGTACGCGTTGCGGGTGTCGTCGTCGGGATACGTCGCCTCGACATGCCCGATCACCGCGGCGCTGAACGCCGGCTGGCACGTCCGCACGGCCTGCAGTGCAATATGGTCGCCGTCGAACACCGGTACCGGCTCGCGCTGCGCGAAACCATCTGCGCTGCAATCGATGTACAGCGCGGACTGGTCGATGTCCACCGTTCCGCCCTCGAGTGTGATGCGGCCGGGCTCGATCGCCTCGACGTGTCCTATCCGCACGACGCCCTCGATGCGCCTCAACTCCGAGAGTTCCGTCTGCGACAGGATCGCACACCGGTACATCGTCGGCTCGACCGACGTGTCGATGCGCATCAGGCAGCCCTTGGCCTCCAGTCGGTCGAACAGATCGGTAAGCGACTCGGCCTCGTGCACGGCGGCCAACTGGTTGGAGAAGTCACGCAGCACCCGCTTGGCGAACTGCGAACCGGGTTGCACCGCAGCGCGATCCAGGATCCACGAGTCGCGCGGCTTGATCCAGGTCAACCGCTCCGCCGCGACGCCGTGCTTGAGCAACCACAGGCACGCGTCCATCGCGGTCTTGCCCGCACCGACGATCACGTAGCGCTCGCGGGCGTCCCGGATCCGTGGCAGCGCGTTGGGCGGCACACAGTCGACGCCGTCGACCGCGTAGAACGGCGCCCGCATCGACGGCACCACGATCTCCACATGGCTGGTGACGACGCGACGTGCGACCACCTCGATGTCCTCACCGCCGAGCGTACGGATCCGGCCGTCGCCGAGATACTCGCTCATCGGCAGGTACGTCACCCGGCCGGTCGGCAGCAGATGCTGGCGCATCACGGCGTCGAAGTACGCGCACACCTCGGCACCGCTGGCCAACTCGTAATAGCCCGCGTTGAACCCCTCCTGATCGATGGTGTCGCTGCCGAGCTTGCGCGAGTTCACTCCGTAATAGGCCGACGGCTGATGCAACCGCACGAACGGATAGGCGGTCGTCCAGTGCCCGCCCGGTTGGTCGTTGCGGTCCACCACCACGACCGTCGCGTCCGATTCGTCGACCAGGGTGTCGGTGAACGCGAGCCCCATCGCGCCCGCACCGACCACCAGGTAATCGGCCTCGATCGTCCGCCCCATCTAGCGCACGGTACTGAAGAACGCCGAGACGTCGTCTACGAATAGCTCAGGCTGCTCGAACGCCGCGAAATGCCCACCGCGCGGCATGTCGGTCCAGTGGGTGATGTTGTACTCGGTTTCACACCAACTGCGCGGTGCCCGAAGAATCTCCTTCGGGAACGAGGCGACGCCGGTGGGAAGTTCGACACGTGTGCGTTTGGCCTTCTCGAAGACCCGGAAGCTCTCCCAATACAGCCGGGCCGACGACGCCGCCGACGCGGTCAGCCAGTACAGCATCACGTTGTCGAGCAACTCGTCGCGCGTCAGCACGTTCTCGGGATGCCCGTCGGCGTCGGTCCAGGACCAGAACTTCTCGACGATCCACGCCAGCTGACCGACGGGGGAGTCCGTCAGGCCGTAGCCGAGGGTCTGCGGCCGGGTCGACTGCTGTTTCGCGTAGCCGTTGTCCCACCTCTGGTAATAGGCCACCCGCTCCAGCGCCCGCTTCTCGTCGTCGGTCGGGTCCGACAATTCGCCGCTGGGCCGGGCCAGCGGCATGTTCAGATGAATGCCCGCGCAGCGTCCGCCGTTGCGGCCGATCTGCGTCGTCACCGCAGCGCCCCAGTCGCCGCCCTGAGCACCGTATCTGTCGTAGCCGAGGCGGCCCATCAACGTCTCCCAGGCCTCCGCGATCTTCTCGACGCCCCATCCGGCGGCGGTCGGTTTTCCGGAGAACCCGTAGCCGGGCAGCGACGGGCACACCACGTCGAAACCCGCCGCTGTGAGCGGTTCGATGACCTTGTGGAATTCGACGACCGAACCGGGCCAGCCGTGGGTGATCAGCAGCGGAAACGCGTCCGCCTGCGGTGAGCGCTGGTGGATGAAATGAATGTCGAGACCGTCGATTTCGGTGGTGAACTGGTCGAACCGGTTCAGTGCGGTTTCGCGTGCGCGCCAGTCGTATTCGTTTGCCCAGTAGTCGGCCAGCTCACGGGTGTAGCTCAGCGGGATGCCCTGAGTCCAGTCGTCGACACACTCGGCCTCCGGCCATCGCGTGCGGGCCAGCCTGTCCTTCAGATCGGCAAGGTCGGCGTCGGGGACGGAAATACGAAAGGGATTGATCCGGGCCACTTACCGATCATGTCACGGCAGCAGCCGCGCGCGGCGGGCCTTCGCCACCGCCTCGTGCCGGGTGTGCGCGGCGAGCTTGGCTGTGGCGCTGCGCAGGTAACTCTTCACCGTCTCGGGTTTGAGCGAAAGCCGTTGAGCTGCTTCGGCGTTGGTGCAGCCCAGGGCCACCTGCGCGAGCACGTCGAGTTCGCGTGCCGACAGCACAGCGGCCGGTGCCGATCTGCCCCTGGCCAGCCGGTCGGCCAGCAGCCGCAGTTGGGCCTGCAGCGCGGGCGGCGACGACGGGTCCGCGGCCAGCTTGCGCAGCTGGGCGTGCACCTCGCGGACCTCCTCGCTGGCCGCGCCGCCCACCTGATGCGCGTCGCGCATCCGCAGTCGCCGGTCGACTTCGTCGCGGATGCTCAGCTCGCGGCTGAGCCGCCTTGCCGACGCGATCATCAGATCCGCGGTGCGGTCGCCGATCGGCGCCGCCGCCCGGTAGGCGCCGTACAGCACCGCCCGCGACCGGCCGTCCACCACGACCGGGACCGCGACGATGGACCTGATGCCCTCCTGCAGCACCGGTCCGTCGTAGTGGTGGGTGATCGAAGAGGCGCTGCGGTAGTCGGCCACCGACATCGGCCGGCGCGACACCAGGGTGGCCCCGCCGAGGCCCGCGCTGGGCAGCACCGCGAGCCCGCGCATGCCCGCGGTGCGGGCGCCGAAGAACTCGGTCAGCAGCAGGGTGTCGTCGTGTACTTCACCGCCGAACAGCAGCGGCATGCCCGACTCGTCGGCGACCCGCCTCAACTCTGCCCGCAACGCGTCCGCGTCACGCGGGCGGAGTAGCGAAGCGCCGGTTCGCAATCGGAACACCCTCTTTCGGGGGTAGCGTGGGGCCAACTGTGACGTAGATCCTATCCGCCATGACGACCAACACCGACCTGTATCGCACCGCGCGCGATCAGCTAGTTGACCTAATCGGCGACTATGACAAGGCCGTCGAGGCGTTCGCATGGCCCGCGCTCAGCGGCACCTTCAACTGGGCGACCGACTGGTTCGACGTGATCGCCCGCGCAAACGACCGCACCGCGCTGTGGATCGTCGAGGAGGGCGGCGACGAGCAGAAGGTCACGTTCGCCCAGATGGCCGACCGCTCGGACCGCGTCGCGACGTGGCTGGCCGGGTTGGGCGTCGGCAAGGGCGACCGGGTGATCCTGATGCTGGGCAACCAGGTCGAGTTGTGGGAGGCGATGCTGGCCGTCGCCAAGCTGGGCGCAGTGATCATGCCGACCACCGGGGCGTTGGGACCGGCGGACCTGGCCGACCGGATCACCCGCGGCGGCGCCCGGTTCGTCATCGCCAATGTGGCCGACGCCGCCAAGTTCGACGACGTCGAGGGCGACTACACGCGGATCGCCGTCGGGGCGCCCGTCGAGGGCTGGCATCACTACGCCGACGCCTACGACGTCGAATCGGCGGGACCGTTCCGTGCGACCACGAATGTCGACGACTCGATGCTGATCTACTTCACCTCCGGGACGACGAGCAAGCCGAAGCTGGTGGAGCATTCGCAAATCAGCTATCCGGTGGGGCATCTGTCGACGATGGCGTGGATCGGGGTGCGGCCCGGCGATGTGCATCTGGCGATCAGCTCACCGGGCTGGGCCAAACACGCATGGAGTTGCTTCTTCGCGCCGTGGATCGCCGAGGCGACCATCTTCGTCTACAACTACAGCCGGTTCGACGCCGCCGCGCTGCTCGATCAGCTGCGGCGGGCGGAGGTCAACACGTTCTGTGCGCCGCCAACGGTGTGGCGCATGCTGATTCAAACCGACCTCGGCGCGAAGCCGGCGGGCCTGCGCGAAATCCTCGGTGCGGGTGAGCCGCTCAACCCAGACGTCATCGCGCAGGTCGAGCGGGCGTGGGGGCTGACCATCCGCGACGGGTTCGGTCAGACCGAGACCACGCTGCAGGTCGGCAACACGCCGGGTCAGCCGGTGAAGCCGGGTTCGATGGGGCGGCCGATGCCTGGCGTACCGGTGGTGCTGATCGACCCGGTCACCGGCGAGTTGGCCGACGAAGGGGAGATCTGCCTTGACCTGCAACGCAATCCGGTCAGCCTGATGACGGGTTACCTCGGCGACGAGAAGCGCAATGCGGCGGTGATGGCGGGCGGCTACTACCACACGGGAGACGTGGCTGCGCGCGATGAAGACGGCTACATCACCTACATCGGCCGCACCGACGACGTGTTCAAGTCGTCGGACTACAAAGTGTCGCCGTTCGAACTGGAGAGCGTGTTGATCGAGCATCCCGCCGTGGTGGAGGCGGCGGTGGTGCCCCAGCCCGACGAGACCAGGCTGTGCGTGCCCAAGGCGTACGTTTCGCTGGCCGAAGGCTGGGCACCGAACGCCGAGACCGCCCGCCAGATCATGGAATACGCGCGCGACCATTTGGCGCCGTACCTGAAGGTACGTCGCGTCGAGTTTCACGAACTGCCCAAGACGATCTCCGGCAAGATCCGCCGCGTCGAGTTGCGCCGCCGCGAAGAGGCCGGCCAACCGATCGAGACCGAATTCCGCTACGAGGATCTGGTGAAATGAAGTCCTACGACGCAGGGCCGACCGACATCCCGATCCTCGAAGAGACCATCGGGGCCAACTTCGAACGCATCGCGGCCAGCTACCCGGACGGCGACGCGCTGGTCGACGTCGCGCAGGGGTTGCGCTACACCTACGCCGAGTTGAACGCCGAGATCGACCTCGTCGCACGGGGTTTGATGGCGATGGGCATCGAGAAGGGGGACCGGGTCGGCATCTGGGCGCCGAACTGCGCGCAGTGGACCATCACCCAGTACGCGTTGGCGAAGATCGGCGCCATCCTGGTCAACATCAATCCGGCGTACCGCACGCACGAACTCGGCTACGTGCTCAACCAGTCCGGCACGCGGATGCTGGTGGCCGCGACCTCGTTCAAGACCTCGGACTATGTCGCGATGGTCGACGAGGTGCGCCCCGAGATGCCGCACCTGGCCGAGGTGGTGTTCATCGGCACGCCTGGTTGGGACGCGTTGCGGGCCGGCGCCGACCAGGTCAGCACGGAGGCGTTGGCGCAGCGGATGGCCGCGCTGGTCAACACCGAGCCGATCAACATCCAATACACCTCGGGCACAACAGGTTTCCCGAAGGGCGCGACGCTGTCGCACCGCAACATCCTGAACAACGGGTACTTCACCACCGAACTGATCAAGCTGGGGCCGACTGATCGGCTGTGCATCCCGGTGCCGTTCTACCACTGCTTCGGCATGGTGATGGGAAATCTGGGATGCACCAGCCACGGTGCCGCGATGGTGATCCCGGCGCCGGGCTTCGATCCTGCGCTGACGTTGAACGCCGTCGAGCAGGAGCGCTGCACCGCGCTGTACGGGGTGCCGACGATGTTCATCGCGATGCAGAATCATCCCGAATTCCCTGAGCGCGACGTGTCGTCGCTGCGCACCGGGATCATGGCGGGGTCGGTGTGCCCGGTCGAGGTGATGAAGCACTGCGTCAACGACATGAACATGTCCGAGGTTGCGATCGCCTACGGCATGACGGAGACGTCGCCGGTGAGTTGTCAAACGCGGATCGACGACGATCTGGAACGGCGGACGTCGTCGATCGGCCGGGCCCACCCGCACGTCGAGATCAAGATCGTCGACCCCGAGACGGGCGACGAAGTGGAGCGCGGCCAGCCCGGCGAGTTCTGTACGCGGGGCTACTCGGTGATGCTGGGATACTGGGATGAACCCGAAAAGACCGCAGAGGCAATCGATTCCGACGGCTGGATGCACACCGGCGATCTGGCGGTGATGCGGGAGGACGGCTACTGCAACATTGTCGGCCGCATCAAGGACATGGTCATCCGCGGCGGCGAAAACGTCTACCCCCGCGAGATCGAGGAGTTTCTCTACACGCATCCCGACGTCGAGGATGCCCAGGTGATCGGTGTGCCCGACCGAAAGTATGGCGAGGAGATCTGCGCCTGGATCCGGATGAAGCCGGGCAGGCCGCCGCTCGACGCCGAGGCCGTCAAGGCGTTCGCGACCGGGAAGCTGGCGCACTACAAGATCCCGCGGTATGTGCACATCGTCGGCGAGTTCCCGATGACGGTCACCGGCAAGGTGCGCAAGGTGCAGATGCGCGAGGAATCGGTCAAGCTCCTCGGCCTGTGATTTTGCGCCGAAACGGCATTCCAGCACAGAAAGTGCGAGAAGAAGCGTGCCGGAATGCCGTTTCGGCGGGGTGTCGGTGGCCAAGGCCACTATGCGGCCATGGGGGAGATCATCATCGGCAGCGAGGCTGTCGTGAATGGCATCGTGACGCGTCGCGAGCTTCGGCGGGGTGTCGGTGGCCAAGGCCACTATCGACCGCTCTATCCAAACGTGCATCGTGAGCGAGGCAGGGATCCGTCGCTGCATGACAGGACCGCCGGCGCGTGGCTGTGGTCGAAACGCAACGGCATCATCACTGGCGTCGCGGCGTCAGCGTTGCACGGCGCGGAATGGGTCGACGACGACGTTCCAGTCGAACTCTTGTGGAACAGCACGCATCCGCCTGACGGCATCATCGTTCGCAACGAGCGCACCAGCGACGACGAGTGGGAAATCTTTGGCGGGCTTCGCGTCGCGACTCCCGCACGCACAGCGTTCGATCTCGGCCGCTATTTGAGGCGGGACCGGGCGCTGGCGCGTCTCGACGCGCTGATGCGCGCGGCGCCGTTCTCGATCGAGGACGTCATGCTGCTCACCAAGCGCTACCAGGGGGCGCGCGGCGTCGCGAAACTCAAGGCGGTGTTGCCGCTCGTCGATGGTGGTGCCGCCTCGCCGCCGGAGTCACGGTTGCGGTTGCTGTTCATCGATGCGGGTCTGCCCAAGCCCACCACGCAGATCGTCATTTACGACGAGTGCGGTCGGTATGTGCGCACCATCGACATGGGTTGGGAGGACTTCAACGTCGGCGCCGAGTACGACGGCGACCAGCATCGGACCAGCAGGACGCAATACGTCAAGGACCTTCGGGTGTGGCCCAAGCTGGCGGCGTTGGGTTGGCACGTCGTGCGGGCCATCAAGGAGGACCGCGACGCGGACCTCGTGAGGCAGGCTTGGGATGCGATGGTGGCCCGCGGCTGGCGGCCCACTTGACCGCCAAAACTAGGCCAATAGCGGGCTCAGCCGCGCGGCGTACTCCTGCAGAGTGCCCACCTGACGACGCAGCAGGTCGGCCTGCTCGTCGCGCCCCGACATCGCCAGCGCCGCCACGAGCGCACCGGCCGACGACCGCACCGGCACCGCAATGCACGCATAGCCCTCGCGCAACTCGCCGGTCTGCGCGGCCACCCCCTCAGCCCGGACAGCCGCGAGTTGCTCGGCCAACGCGGTGCGCGACGTCACCGTGCGATCAGTCAGCGCCGCAAGCGGATTCACCAGCAGGCTGTCCACATCGCGCTTCTCGGCGAGCAGCAGCTTGCCGACGCCGCAGGCGTGCAGATGCCGATTCAGCACCGATTCGTCTGCGGGCGGCGGATATTCGCTGTCCGCATCGGCGATCCGGACCGCCGTGTTGGTGAAGTAGAACAAATGCACACCGAATCGGACCGACAGCCGCAACTCGCCGAGCACCTCGCGTGCCGCGGTACACACGATCGGCGACACCGCCGCGTCGATCAACACGCCCATCCGCGGCCCCAGCGAGAAGCCCGAAAGGTCCGGCAGTCGAACCACATAACCGTCGGCGACCAACAGGTTCAGCAGCCGATAGGTGGTGGCCGACGGCATCGACAACTGCTCAGCTATCTCCTTGGCCGTCACCCCGACGCCCGCCCTGGCGACCTGCTCGAGCACCTGCAGGGCGCTCTGCACGGCCTTCGGCTGACGGCCCGACAGCGATCCGTCCACGGGGCTCATCGCCGAACCTCCCATGGGTTGTAATCGGCGAAGACGTCACCGGTGACCGTCTCGTCGAACACGCCGATGCGATGCGCCAAGTCCGGAATGGTCCGCCTGCGCACCGCGTACACGGCCAGCCCGACCGCGATCAGCGCCGCATAGATCGCCGTGGCGATCCACACCGGCGAGTCGACGGTCAGCGCCGCCCAGACGATGATCGCCACCATCACCGCCGCCGTTATCAGCCCGACAAGCAACGGCGCCAAAGTCAATTCGCCGATGCGGCGCAGGAACGCAGGCGTCGCCAGACACACCAGCAGGTACGCACCGACATAGCCGTGCGCCGACACCGCCAGCAGCCCGATCAGCACCTCACGGCTCGAACCGACGACGAACAGATACCCGACCGGCACCAAGACGATGAACGGCATCGCCGCGCACAGCGCGATGTGCGGTGTGCGGAAACGTCGGTGGGCGTGGCCGACCCGTTCACTGACCACCCCTTCGCGGCCCATCGCGAACAGCGTCCGCGACAACGCGGTCGTCGAACCGATGACGCACGCGAACCACGACCCGAGGATGCCGAGTTCCATCACGATCGACAGCGCCGTCGACCCGGTGCCCGCCGAAGATGGCAGTGACAGCACGATCGGCGTCGACCCGATCCCCGCGCCGACCGTGCCGCGCGCCTGCATCGCCGCCGCGAACGTGTACAGCACACCCAACGCCAACGGCGTCCACCGGATGGCCCGCGTGACGGTGACGAACGGGTTGCGGGCCTCACGGGCCACCGTGCCCGCGCTCTCGAAGCCGACGTACGACGTGATGGCCAGCAGCAGCGCGAATCCGAGCGCTGAATGCGATTGCCCGCCATCGGTTCTGGGTGCGCCGGCCACGACGGAGCCGGTGAACACGATGACGAGCACCACGGCGGCGACGACGATCGCGAATACCTCGATGGTCAGCGAGATGCGCGCCGACAACCTGATACCGCGAATCATCAGCAGCAGCGCCGCGGCACCCACCAGCACCGCCAGACACGCGGTGGTGAGTCTGCCGTCGGGGATCCCCAGCCGGCCGAGCAGCGCGCCCAGATAGCTTGCGGCGCCAAGCGTGCTGGCCATCGCGGCGGCCGCGTACCCGATCACCACCGACCAGCCCGCGACGATGCCCGGGACCGGACCGAGCCCTTTGACGGTGTAGCTGTACAGCCCGCTGACCGCGACCATGCGGGTGGAGAACTGGCCGATGCAATAGCCGACCGCCGCCATCAACAACGCCGTCACCACGAACACCACCAGCGGCCACCGGCCCGCCGCGGGGATCACGAGCGCGGGCAGCGTGACCATCACCGCCGACGGCGCCACCGCCGACACCGACTGCCCGAGCACCTGAGCGAACGACAGCTGCGCCCGCCGCAACCCCGACACAGGCGACGTGCTCCGCATGGCCCGACTCGCGCCCATCCGTCGGAAGGTAGTCCATCACCCATCCGGGGGCGGGCGATCGCAGGTAAATCTTGAAAATCTTCAAATGAGAATCGTTCGTCGCCCCGCCGCCGGAAACCGCCACGAATCAAGCCCAACTGGGTATTCGCGGCGACCCGAATGAGAATGCATCCGCCATTTCAAATGAGAATGTCCCGCGCCGAAATACCCATTCGAAATAAGTGGTGACGCGCACCACATCGGCGCGTAATCATGACCCGCATGACCACTCTGCTGAGCACCGATCTGGATCCGAGAACCGTCGACTTCATGTCGCGCCCGCGGCAGATGTACATCGACGGCCAGTGGGTGCACGCCGCGTCGGGCCAGACGTTCGAGACCGTCGACCCCGCGACCGAACAGGTCATCACGACGGTCCCGCACAGCGGACCCGAGGACGTCGACAAAGCAGTGCGGGCGGCCAGGCGCGCATTCGAGACAGGCACGTGGCCGACGCTCACCCCCGCGCAACGGCAGCAGATGATCTGGCGCATCGCCGACGGCATCGCGCAGCGCGCCGATCAGTTCGCCCAACTCGAGACCATCGACAACGGCAAGTCGGTAGCCGTCGCCAAGGCCGTCGACGTGACCTGGGCCGCCGAGATCTTCTACTACTACGCAGGCTGGACCACCAAGATCGAGGGCCGCACCGTGCCGGTGTCGGTGCCGTGGGCGCCGGGCGCCCGCTTCCACGCGTTCACGCTGCGTGAGCCGGTCGGCGTGTGCGCGCAGATCATCCCCTGGAACTTCCCGCTGGTGATGGCCGCGTTCAAGGTGGCACCGGCGCTGGCATGCGGTAACACCGTGATCCTCAAGCCCGCCGAGCAGACCCCGCTGACCGCGCTGCTGCTCGCGGAGGTCATCGCCGAGGCCGGCGTCCCGGACGGCGTTGTCAACGTACTCACCGGATTCGGCGACGTCGGCGCGGCGCTGTCGGCGCATCCCGACGTCGACAAGGTCGCGTTCACCGGTTCGACGGAGGTCGGCCGCAAGATCGTCAACGCCGCATCGGGCAACCTCAAGAAGGTCTCGCTGGAACTCGGCGGCAAGAGCCCGCAGGTGGTCTTCGCCGACGCCGACCTCGACGCCGCGATCCCCGGCGCGGCCAGCGGCTTCCTGTTCAACCACGGCCAGACCTGCACCGCGGGCACCCGGTTGCTCGTCGAAGACCGCATCTTCGACGAGTTCACCCAGGGCGTCGCCGAACTCGCCCGCGCGCAGAAGATCGGCCCGGGCCTCGACCCGACCAACGACATCGGCCCGCTGGTCTCCCGCGAGCAGTTGACCAAGGTGACCGGATATCTCGACGCCGGCATCGGCGACGGCGCTCGCGCGCTGGCGGGCGGCGGCCGCCACGGCGACACCGGCTTCTACGTCCAACCCAGCCTGCTCGTCGACGTCCGAGAGGACTTCAGCGTCTACCGCGAAGAGATCTTCGGGCCCGTCGCGGTCGCGATCCCGTTCAACCGCGACACCGGCGTGCGGGCCGCCGCCAACGACACCCCGTACGGGTTGGCCGCCAGCGTGTGGACCCGCGACGTGTCGACGGCCCACAAGGTCGCCGCCCAGATCAAGGCGGGCACGGTATGGGTAAATTGCCACAACGCATTCGACACCGCGCTGCCTTTCGGCGGCTACAAACAATCGGGCTGGGGGCGCGAACTCGGCGAAGGAGCGATCGCCGAATACACCCAGACGAAGGCCGTCAATATGGCCCTTTAACGCATTATCCGCGTCAAATGAGAATTCGACGCGAAGCCATTCTCATTTCACCTCCCGAAACCCATTCCCACGACGAAAGCTGACTGCCATGACAACCGATGCCCTCGCATCCGGAGCCCAGCTCCGCGAGCGTGAACCCCACCGATTGGCCGGTCGACTGGGTCCGGCCGCGATCGTCTTCATGGTCGTCGCGGCCGCCGCCCCGTTGACGGTCGTCGCGGGGACGTTCCCGATCGGGATTGCCGCGGGCAACGGCGCCGCGTACCCGGCGTCGTACGTGGTGTGCACCGCGATCCTGATCCTGTTCGCGGTCGGGTTCACCGCGATGGCCAGACATGTGCCTGGCGCGGGCGCGTTCTACACATACGTCGGTCACGGCCTTGGCAGGCACGTGGGGCTGGGCGCTGCCTTCCTCGCGCTGCTGTCCTATACCGCGGTACAAGGCGGTGTGTACGGCTACCTGGGCGCGGCCGTCAACGAACTGGTCACCTCACACGGCGGCCCATCGGTGCCGTGGTACCTGTATGCGCTGGCGATGATGGCCGTCGTCGCCACCCTCGGCTACCGGCACATCGAACTGTCCGGCAAGGTGCTCGGTGTCCTGCTGATCTGTGAGGTCGGCATCGTGATGGTGATCAATCTCGCGGTCATCGGGCACGGCGGCAACGACGGAATCTCAGCTGCCGCTTTTGATCCGGGCAAATTCTTTTCCGGGGCGCCCGGCATCGCGCTGATCTTCGCGCTCGCGGGCTACATCGGGTTCGAGGCCACCGCGGTGTTCCGCGACGAGGCCCGCGACCCGGCGCGCACCATCCCGCGTGCGACGTATCTGGCACTGCTGCTCATCGGCGGCTTCTACGCACTGTCGAGTTGGGCGCTGGTCAGCGCATGGGGCGACGACGGTGCGGTGAAGATGGCAACGGACAACCCCGAGGGCATGCTCACCGAGACCGCGACCCGCTACGTCGGTTCTGTGGCAGGTGACCTGGTCCAGATCTTCCTGATCACCAGCCTGTTCGCCGCGCTGCTGTCATTCCACAATGTGCTTGCGCGGTACGTCTTTTCGCTCGGCAACACCGCTGCACTGCCGTCGACGTGCGGTCGCAGCCACGCCAGGCACGCGTCGCCGCACGTCGCCTCCGCGGTGCAGACCGTGTCGGCGCTGGTGCTCGTCGCGGTGTCCGCGCTGGCAGGTCTCGATCCCGTCACCCAGGTGTTCGCCTGGTTCGTCGGGATCTCGTCGGTCGGCATCATCGCGTTGATGACGCTGACGTCCGTCGCGGTCGTCGTGTACTTCCGGCGCAGCAAGGTCGACACCAGACCGTGGCACACCATGGTCGCTCCCGGGCTCGGATTGCTCGGTCTGGCAGCGCTACTCGTGATGACCACCCTCAATCTGCCGCTGCTCGTCGGCGGTTCGAGCACCACGGCCGCCGTCCTCGGCGTCCTCCTGGTCGGCACCTTCGCGGGCGGCGCCGTACTCGCCGTACTGCGTCCGACCGCCGGCCACCCGTCAATCGAAAAGGAGATCTCCCGATGAGCACCGCCACCATCGAGACCGTCGACCAGACCGCCTCTGCGGCCCCGGATCACCCGTTGACCCCACTGACGGCCGACGAGATCCGGGCAGTGCGCCGCATCGTCGACGGCCACGGTCTGCTCGGCGAGAACGTCCGGTTCGTCTACACCGCGCTCGATGAACCGCGCAAGGACACCGTGCTGGCGTTCAAACCCGGTGACCCGATCGAGCGGCGCGCCCGAGTTCTCTTGCTGGACAGGGCGACCGGACTCGGCACCGACCTCGTGGTGTCGGTCACCGGCGACTGCGTCGTGACCCAACAGTCGATCGACGCTGGGACCGATGGGCACGTCCCGATCCTCGACCAGGAGTTCGAGGATATCGAGGCGTTCCTGCTCGAAAGCCCAGAATGGCTTGCGGCAATGGAGAAGCGCGACCTCAACCCGACCGATGTGCGCGCCGTCCCGTTGTCCGCAGGGGTGTTCGGGCACGAGGACGAGGTCGGCAGGCGAGTGGTGCGGGTGCTGGCGTTCTACCAGTACGACGCGGCCGACCTGCCGTGGGCGCATCCGATCGACGGCGTCGTCGCATACGTCGACCTGACCGCGCGGCGCGTCACGAAGGTCATCGACGAACTCGACCTGCCGGTACCCGCCGAACGAGGGGAGTGGAACGCCGAACCGCACGCGGTTTTAGCGCGCACCGACCTCAAGCCCATCGAGATCAGCCAGCCCGAAGGGCCGAGCTTCTCGGTCGACGGTAACCAAATCACCTGGGCGGATTGGACATTCAGGTTCGGGTTCGACATCCGCGAGGGATTGACGCTGCACCAGGTCGCGATCGGTGGTCGCCCGGTGGTGTACCGCGCGTCGATCGCGGAGATGGTGGTGCCCTACGCCGACCCGTCGCCGGTGCGCTACTGGCAGAACTACTTCGACCAGGGCGAGTATCTGTTCGGCCGCTACACGAACTCACTGGAACTGGGCTGCGACTGCCTCGGCGAGATCAAGTATTTCGACGTGACGATCGCCGACGAGCGCGGTGAGCCACGGGTGCTCAAGCATGCGATCTGCCTGCACGAGGAGGACTTCGGCGTGCTGTGGAAGCACACCGACATGTTCAACGGTATGGCCGAGACCCGTCGGTCCCGCCGACTGGTGATCTCCTTCTTCCTGACCATCGGCAACTACGACTACGGCTTCTACTGGTATCTCTACCTCGACGGCACGATCCAACTCGAGGCCAAGGCGACCGGCATCGTGTTCACCTCGGCGTATCGCGGACCGGACGGGTTCGCGACAGAGATGGCGCCCGGTCTCGGTGCGCCCTTCCACCAGCACCTGTTCTCCGCGCGCCTGGACATGGCGGTCGACGGCAATGTCAACGTCGTCGAGGAGGTCGACGCGGTTCCGGTGCCGATCGGGCCGGACAACCCGTGGGGCAACGCGTTCCGAGCGCAGAAGACCAAACTGACCCGCGAGTCGGATGCCAAGCGGGTGGCCGACAACCTCAAGGCGCGGGTGTGGCACATCACCAACCCGACCAAGCAGAATCGGCTGGGTCAGGACGTCGGCTACGCGCTGTATCCGGAGGGCCAGCCGGTGCTGCTCGCCGACCCGTCCAGCTCGATCGCCCAGCGCGCCGCGTTCGCCACGAAGCACTTGTGGGTGACGAAATACGATCCGGCCGAACGGTATTCGGCGGGCCAGTTCGTCAACCAGCATCCCGGCGGGGCGGGCCTGCCGGCATTCACCGCGGCTGACCGCAGCATCGACGGCGAGGACATTGTCGTGTGGCACACCTTCGGGCTCACACATTTCCCGCGCCCGGAGGACTGGCCGGTGATGCCGGTCGACTACGCCGGCTTCAAGCTCAAACCGCAGGGCTTCTTCGACCGTAATCCGGCGTTGAACGTTCCGGCTGCGCCGCGGGCCCATTGCTGCGACGATTGACCTCAGAGATGCGCCGAAACGGCATTCCAGCACGGAAAGTGCGAGAAAAGGCGTACCGGAATGCCGTTTCGGTGCAAGAGGGATGAGTTTTGTTCGTTTGATGTGTCTGTACCTGTATGAGGAGTGAGATGCTCACCGCCACGTCCGCCACCCTCGGGCGACGGGCGTGCGCGGTGCTGGCCCTGACGTCGGCGGGATTGCACGCCGCGATGCTGGGTCACGCGTCGAACGTGCTGACGGCGGGCCTGCTGGCCGCGATGATCGTCGCCTGCGGGTATTGCGCCCGCGACCTGTGGATGCGCGGGTCGATCCGGGCGTGGTGCGTGGTGGGCCTGATGAACATCGCGATGATCGCGGTGCATCTGCCGATGCCGGCCCACCACCACGACATGCCCATGCCCGCCATGGCGCAGCAATCCACACTGATGGGTCTGGCGACGGGCATCGCGGCGGTCGAGGCCGCCGTCGCGATGGCGGTGTTGTTCTACCGCACCCGCGCGAACGCCGAACGGATCAGCGGTTCGCCAGCCCGCTGAGCCGCCACGCCACCGCGCGCTGCGCCGCAGGAACTCGGCCCGCCAGGCTGATCACGGTGTTGCGGATCGGCCGCACCGATCGCGGCAGCGTCGCCAAACGCGTTAGCTTGTCGGTCATTTCGACGACCTGCTGCGCGATCGGACGCCGTGCCGCGCTGTACTCGTCGAGCACCCGCTCAGGTGCGCCGTCGAGCACCGCGGCCAGCGCGTCGGCCAGTGCAACGGCGTCCTGAATACCCAGGTTCATGCCCTGCCCTCCGGCGGGGCTGTGCACATGCGCGGCGTCACCTGCCAACACCAGGCGTCCGGCCCGGTACGTGTCGGCGACCCGATGGTGGATCCGGAACCGCGAGCCCCAGACAACCTCGGTGACGACCATCCGGCCCGTGCCAAGTCCGCGCTCGTCGAGAAGTTGCTGAATGAACGCCGCCGACGGCTGCTCAGGGGCGTCGACGACCGGTGCCACGATGCGGAAGATGTCGCCCGGCAGCGGCGCCACCACCGTCATCCCCGCCGTGGCCCAGAATAGGATGACCTCGTCGGTCGGCGCCTCGCCGCGCAACCGGACATCGGCCAGCACGAACGACTCCTGATATTCGCCGCCGTGAAAGCCGATGCCTGCCTGCTCGCGCACGATGCTGTGAATGCCGTCGGCGCCGACGAGATAACGCGCCCGGATCACCTCACCGTCGTCGAACGTGGCGCTCACCCCGTCGGCATCCTGCGCCACCGCGGTCAGGGTCTTCGGCCGGATCACCGTGCCGCCCAGTTCGGTCAGCCGATCGAGCAGCAACCTCTCCGTCGTCGACTGCGGCACCATCAGCGAGTACGGGTACTCGGTCGGCAGCCCCGAGAAGTCGACCGGAATCAGCGTGCGCCGCCCGTCGCGGATCGTGAACCGCGGCGCCTGGATGCCTTCCTTGACCAGCCTGCGGGACACGTCGAGGTCGTCGAGCACCTCGAGCGTCCGGGCATTGACCACCGCGGCGCGCGACGTGTTGGCACCCGCGGCCTGCCGGTCCACCACTGTGGTGCTCACACCCTTCGTGACCAGCGACGCGGCCAACGCGAGCCCGCTCGGGCCTGCCCCTACGACGAGTACATCGGTGTCGGTCATTTCCTCTCCTTTGGTCGTATGCCAACGCTTGTTGGCATAACTATGCGCGCGCCCATCGGCGATGTCAACACTTGTTGGCCTACACTTGTTGGCATGCGTCGATCGTCAGCCGAAACGAAGGAAGTGATCCTGGCCGCGGCCAGGCAGCGGTTCGCCGAGTCCGGCTACGAGCGCGCCACCATCCGGGCCATCGCCGCCGACGCCAACATCGACCCGTCGATGGTGATGCGCTACTTCGGCAACAAAGACCAGTTGTTCGCGGCGGCGGCCGACTTCGACCTGCAGCTGCCCGACTTCGCCACCGCCGAGCACGACCAACTCGGTCCGCAGTTGGTCGGCTACTTCATGGATCGCTGGGAACGCGACGAGGCCCTGGTCGTGCTGTTGCGATCGAGCACGACGAATGCCGAAGCGGCGCAACGCATGCAGGAGATCTTCGCCGGCCAGCTGTTACCCGCGATCACCAAGATCAACGCCGACGACGCACCTCGGCGCACCGGGTTGATCGCCACCCAGATGCTGGGTCTGGCGCTGTGCCGCTATGTGCTGCGGCTGCCGCCGGTGACGGCCATGTCCCACGACGAGGTGGTCGCCTGGCTGGGCCCGACCATCCAGCGCTATCTGACCGGCCCGCAATAATTGGCGGTGATGTGGACCCCGACTCTCGTCCTAATCGCCCTCACCACCCTCGCGGGCTGCGTCACGCTCGGCGGAGGCCTGTACGAGGTTCTCGTCGTCGACCCGGCGTGGCCCAAGCGGCCCGGCATCATCCAGCCCCGCAACGGCGGCGTCTTTCGCACGAGGTTCTGGCTGCCCGCGCACACGATCTTCGAGGTGCTGCTGATCGTCGCGCTGGTGGCGGCCTGGCACGACGTCGACGCGCGGGCCGCCCTGCTGGTCGCGTTGGCCAGCCACGTCGTCATGCGGGTGTGGTCGTTGGCGTACTTCATCCCCAAGGCGTTGGCGTTCGAGAAGGCCGACCCCGCGACCGTCGACGAGGCGTCCGCGGTCCGCTGGACCCGCCGCAGCCTGCTGCGTCTGCCGTTCGACGTGGTTACGTCCGCCGCGATGCTTGCCGCGCTGGTGGGGTATAGCTGAGCCATGACCATCTCGACCGACGACGTGCGACGCCTGTTACAAGCCGACGATGCCAACGCCGTGCTGGTGTTGGTGGAGGGGCGGACGGAGGTGATCGGCGCGGGGCAACTCGCGGCGGAGCAGTACCGCGGCGCGCTGGAAGTCGTCTCGCGCGAGGACTTGGTGAAGCGATTGGGTGACGCGCCGTCGGACCACGACATCGCCGAACAGGCCGCTCAACTCGACGCCGCGGTCAACGAATTGGGCGGTTGAAACGGTCAAGCCTCGATCTCGCCCGCGATCTTTCGCTCGATACCGGATCGTGTCCTCGCGGGCAGCACGATGAGCCCGTCGAGCTCCTTCTGCGCCCGCGTGTAGGCGCTCTGCCGCTCCTGCGGTGTCGCCCCCTCGTCCGAAGCCAGCCGCAGCAGATGCTGCCCACGGGCCAGCCGTTCCTGCGCCTCGGCGGAGAAATCACTGCGCCGCCGCCGGATCGCCTCCGACTCCGCGACATCGAACGCGGACACGTATTCGGCTACCGCGTCCCGGTATTCGAGTTGCGCGGCCCGGTCGTCGAGGATGTCGTCGACGTGGTCGGGCCGCAGCAGATCAGCGCGGCTCTTGGCCTTGTGGAAGCCGATGGTCAACGGATCCCGCATATCGGTCATCAGCGGGAAGTCCAACAGCTTCGCGATGTCGAGTTCGTATTCGAGCCAGCGCTCGTCGGTGCGGTTGTGCCGCTCGAGCACCTTGGCCATCTCCCGCTTGTAGCCGGCTTCGTTGGCGCGTGCACGGCCGGAGGCCTCGGCGAGCGCGACCTTGGTCTGCTGCTTGATGCGGTACCGCTCGAGTCGGCGCTGCGCCCGCCGCTCGTTGGCCACCGCGACCGCGCGCACCGCCCCGCCGACAGCGCCCATGAAGGGGAAGATCAGCCACCAGAAGTGGCCCGCGAACTCGAACACAGGTGCCACAAGGCCAGCATGCCATCAGTCGGGATGGGTCGCGGAAATCGCGTGCGCGATAAGGTCGGCGACCCCGTCGGGATCGCTGAGCATCCGCAGGTGATCCCAGTCCCGACGCGTCACCCACCAGCCGAGCCGTTCGGCTTTGTCCGCGGCGGCGTCGAACGGCGCACCGAGACGGACGAACGCGCACGCGATCGAATCCGCGAACCGTGCGGGCGGCGCCGGTTCGTCGAAGTACGCCACCGGTAGCTGCGGATTCTGACCGATCAATCGGTCGCGTCGCGCCGCATCGGGCACCAGTTCCGCGAGCGTCCCGGGTGGGAACCATTCGTGATACGGCGGCAGCACACCGTCGTCGACCAGGCCACGCAACTGTCGCTCCAGCCCCGGTGGCGCGGTGTCGAACCAGCTGCGTCCCGGTTGCGGCAGCATGGCGTCGACGAACACCGCTGCTCGTACCCGGTCGCCGAGCCCCTCGGCGACGACTGGCAGCAGCGCACCCGCGGCGCTGTGTCCGACGAGCGCGACAGCACCCTCGCCGTCGACGGCGGCGGCCGCCGCCGTGGCGTATTTCGGGTAGTACGGCCCACCCGCCGCCGCCACGCCGGTCAGATCAGGGACCAGGCACCGGAACCCGTTCTGCTGCAACACCTCTGCGACGTAGTGCCACGTCGACGGCCCCGCCACCGGGCTGTGCACGAACAGCAACGTTGGGCTCACAGCCCGATCCGCCGGTACCGCCCAAGCCGTGCCGCCAGCCGCTCATGTGCGGGCACCGAACGCAGCGTGTGCAGTTCGTTGGCGATCGTCGCCGACAACCTCAGGGTGAACGCCATCGGCTCGTCGGCGGCGTCGGGATGCTCGGGCACGATCGCGTCGACGATTCCGTCGCGTAACAGGTCTGCCGATCGAATGCCCTGCGCGGCAGCCAGTTCCGGCGCATGCGCGACGTCGCGGTACACGATCGCGCTGGCGCCTTCCGGCGGTAGGGGCGCCAGCCAACCGTGCAGGGCGGCCAGCACCCTGTCCGCGGGCACCATGGCCAGCGCAGGCCCGCCGCTGCCCTGACCGAGCAGCACCGAAACGGTCGGGGTGTCCAGCGTGACGAGTTCGGCCAGGCAGCGGGCGATTTCACCGGCCAACCCGCCCTGTTCTGCCTCGGTCGACAAGGCGGGGCCCGCGGTGTCGATCACGAGCACCAGCGGCAGCCGCAACCCCGCCGCCAACGCCATACCGCGCCGGGCTTCTCGCAGCGCCGCAGGGCCGACCAGACCTCCGACCACCCGCTGCTGTCCGAGCACGACGGCAGGCTGGCCGCCGAACCGGGCCAGGGCCAGCATCATCGTGGCGGCCTCGCCGCGCTCGGTGCCCGACAGCAGCAGTCGCTCAGTTGTGCCGTGCCGCAACAGGTATCCGACGCCGGGCCGATCGGGGCGCCGCGATGCCTCGACCGACGCCCAGGCCCCGACGTCCGGGATCGGATCAGCGGTAGGCATCGCAGGCGGTGCACCTGCCGGATCGGCCACCACCGTCAATGTGCGGTCCAGCGTCGCGCGCAGCGCGTCCAGCGGCACCACGCCGTCGATGACGCCGTGCCGGTGCAGGTTCTCCGCGGTCTGCACACCCGCGGGGAACGGTTCGCCGTACAGGTGCTCGTACACCCGCGGGCCGAGGAAGCCGACCAGTGCGCCAGGCTCGGCCGCGGTGACGTGACCGAGCGACCCCCACGACGCGAACACGCCGCCCGTGGTCGGGTGGCGAAGGTAGACGAGGTAGGGCAGGTGCTGTTGTTTGTGCAGTTCGACGGCGGCGGCGATCTTGACCATCTGCAGGAATGCGACGGTGCCCTCCTGCATCCGGGTGCCGCCCGAACTCGGCGACGCCAGCAGCGGCAGCCGCTCGGCCGTCGCCCGCTGTACCGCGGTGGTGATGCGTTCGGCGGCGGCCACCCCGATCGAGCCCGCCAGGAAGTCGAACTCGCACACCACCAAAGCGACCCTGCGGCCGAGCACCGTGCCATCGCCGGTCACCACCGCCTCGTCGAGCCCCGTTCGTGCCGACGCGTCGGCGAGCTCGCGGCGGTATTCTTCGCTGCCGGCGACGGCCACGGGCGGGGTGTCCCAGCTGCGGAAGGAACCCCGGTCCAGCACGGCGTCGCGCAGGTCAAGGGCACCGATCCGGCTCACAGCACGAGGCTAATAGGCTGCACCCATGATTGGTGTGACCCGCGACGGCAACGTGCTGACCCTCGAGATGCAGCGTGCCGAACGACGCAACGCGCTGAACGGTGAGCTGGTCGACAGCCTCCGCGAAGCGATCGAGAAGGCCACCACCGAAGACGTCCGCGCCATAGTGTTGACCGGTCAAGGACACGTGTTCAGTTCCGGCGCGGACCTGTCCGACGCACAGGGCGTGGCCGACGAGCTGCCGGACAAGGCCAAGGCGCTCAACCTCGCGATCGACGCCGCACCGGTTCCCGTCATCGGCGCGATCAATGGACCTGCGATCGGCGCAGGCGTCATCCTCGCGATGATCTGCGACCTGCGTGTCGTCGCGCCCGACGCCTACTTCCAGTTCCCGGTCGCGAAATACGGCCTGGCGCTGGACAACTGGAGCATCCGGCGGTTGACGTCACTGGTAGGCGCCGGCCGGGCAAGGGGCATGCTGTTGGCCGCGGAGCGGCTCACCGCCGATGTCGCGCTGCAGACCGGAATGGCCAACCGGATCGGCACCCTGGCCGACGCGCAGGCATGGGCGACGGAGATCGCCGGATACGCGCCGCTGGCCCTGCAGCACGCGAAGCGGGTGCTCAACGACGACGGCGCCTACGAAGACCCGTGGCCCGAGCATCAGACCCTGTTCGACAAGGCGTGGGCGTCGCAGGACGTGATCGAGGCCCAGGTGGCCCGCATCGAGAAGCGGCCACCGAGATTCCAGGGGGCCTGATGGTGGTGCGCGCCGCCCTGCGCTTCGGCTTCGGCACGGCATCACTGCTGGCCGGAAGTTGGGTGTTGCGCGCGTTGCACGGCGCTCCCGCCGCGCTGGGTGCCTCGCCCGCCGAGATCGCGGAGGTCGCCTGGCGCTCGCCGAACTTCCGCGACGGCGCCTTCACCAACGTCGACCCGGCGTCTGGCATCAGCCTCGACCGCGAAGAACAGCGGCGCATCGTCTGGGAATTGATCGGCTCGCGGGGACAGTCGCGGCCGTCGGGATCGATCCCCGTGGTCGAACCCGCGCCAGGCGAGACGGCCGCATCGCGTCTGGCGGTGCGCTGGTTCGGGCACTCCTCGGCGCTCATCGAGGTCGACGGCTACCGCGTGCTGGCCGATCCGATCTGGAGTCGCCGCTGTTCACCGTCCCAGACGGTGGGTCCCGAGCGGTTGCACGAGGTGCCGGCGCCGTTGGAGGCGCTGTCCGCCGTCGACGCCGTCATCATCAGCCACGACCACTACGACCACCTCGACATGGAGACGATCCTGGGGTTGGCCCGCACCCAGCGGGCGCCCTTCGTGGTGCCGCTCGGGGTCGGCGCACATCTGCGCAAGTGGGGGATTGCCGAGAGCCGCATCGTCGAACTCGACTGGAACGAGAGCCACACGATCGCCGATCTGACACTGGTGTGCACGCCGGCCCGGCACTTCTCGGGACGACTGTTCAGCCGGGACACCACGCTCTGGGCGTCATGGGTGCTCGCAGGCCCGCAGCACCGTGCGTTCTTCGGCGGCGACACCGGCTACACGAAGAGCTTCGCCGAAATCGGAAGTGACCATGGCCCTTTCGACCTGACGCTGCTGCCGATCGGTGCATATCATCCGGCGTGGCCCGACATCCACATGAACCCGGAAGAAGCCGTGCGCGCCCATCTCGACGTCGCCGAGGCCGACACTGGGCTACTCGTGCCGATTCACTGGGCGACGTTCCGGCTCGCGCCGCACCCGTGGGCGGAGCCGGTCGAGCGTCTGTTGCGGGCCGCCGACTCCGCGAACGTGCACGTGGTGGTGCCCAAACCCGGGCAACGTGTCGGTCCCGACACGTCGTCGGTGCAACCGTGGTGGCAGCTTTAGACCCGGTGCGGGCAACGCAGAAAAGGAGCACGAATGGATCGCTTCGTTGGAACTTCCGGATGGCCCTCGCTGCGAGTCGACGACTGGACGCCAACGCGCGACACGCTGCATATGTGGACGCAGATCGTGGGCAAGGTCCGGTTGGCACATATGCCGCTGATCAATCATTGGTGGCAGGTCACGTTGTACGTGAGTCCTCGCGGGCTGACCACCGGCGCGATCCCGTACGGCAATGCGCTATTCGACATCGAGTTCGACTTCATCGCCCATTCTCTTGAGATCCGTCACAGCGACGGAAGCGCACGTTCGGTGCCGCTGCAACCCAAGCCGGTGGCCGAGTTCTACCAGGAAACCCTTTCCGCGCTGGACAGTCTGGGTATCTCGACGCGAATCGCCGCTCGCCCCAACGAGGTGAGCGACGCCATCCCGTTCCCTGAGGATTACCGGCACGCCGAGTACGACGCCGAGGCCGCACACGCCTTCTGGCAGCAGCTCATACAGGCCGACCGCGTCATCGGCGAATTCCGCGCGTCATTCGTTGGTAAGGTGAGCCCTGTCCATTTCTTCTGGGGCTCTTTCGATTTGGCATGTACCCGGTTTTCGGGCAGGCCCGCGCCCAAGCACGCCGGCGGGGCACCCAACTGTCCCGACTGGGTGATGGTGGAGGGCTACTCCCGCGAACTGAGTAGTTGCGGCTTCTGGCCGGGCGGCGGCGAGGAGGGCGCGTTCTACGCCTATGCCTATCCCGAACCCGACGGCTTCGGCGGCTATCCGGTGCAGCCCGATGCCGCGTTCTACAGCGATGAGTACCAACAATTTCTGCTCCCGTATGAGGCGGTGCGCACCTCGTCTCACCCGGACCAGACGCTGCTGCACTTCCTGCACAGCACGTACGAGGCTGCTGCCGAACTCGGCGGTTGGGACCGCGCAGCACTCGAGGACGACCCGCAGCGCCTGCGACGTGACTCATGACGGAAGAACCGGTCCTGGTGCTGGGCGCCACTGGTGGGCAAGGCGGCGCAGTGACCGCCGCGCTGATCGAGCGGGGCGCCCGCGTACGTGCGATGGTGCGCAGGCCCGAGGGGCCGTCCGCGCGGCGACTACTCGACGTTGGCGTCGAAGTCGTCGCAGGCTCACTCGATGACAGTGCGGCGCTGAATGCGGCGATGCGTGGTGTTGCCGCGGTGTTCGCGCTGACCACCCCCTTTGAAGCAGGAGTCGATGCCGAGGTGGCACAGGGCCGGACAATCCTTGCCGCGGCGGTGGATTCGCAGATCCCCCACATGGTGTTCAGCTCCGTCGCAAGCGCCGATCAACACAGCGGGGTGCCGCACTTCGACAGCAAGGCGATCATCGAAAACGAGTTGATTGCAACAGGGTTGCCATACACGGTCACTGCCCCCACCTACTTTTTCGACAATGCCCTCGGTGGACTCGACCAGCTCTCGGCGGGGATTCTCGAACTGCCTCTCCCGCCCGACGGTGCGCTGCAACAGCTGGCCCGCGCCGATCTGGGGAGCTTCGTCGCGAAGGTCCTTCTCGACCCCGAGCGCTACGTTGGACAACGCATCGAGCTGGCAGGAGATGCCGTCACTCCGCGCGAGATGGCCGCCGTGTTCAGCGAGGTGTTGGGCCGACCCGTCCGGCATCGTCAGACGCCGCTTGACTCGATCGGCAATCCTGACATGCACGCCATGTGGCGGTTCCTCAACGGACCCGGATACCGAGTCGATATCGAAGCGCTACGCGTGGCGAACCCTGACATTGCCTGGACATCGTTTGCCGAGTGGGCCCGCCGCACTTTCGAAACCTCTAGGGGGACAACATCATGACGCCCTTGTCCGGCAAGCGTGCACTGGTGACCGGCGGCTCACGCGGAATCGGCGCCGCGATCGTTGAGCGGCTCCTGGCGGACGGCGCCGAGGTGGCGTTCACCTACGCTTCGTCGGCCGCGCCCGCGAGTTCGGCGGCGGCGATCAAAGCCGATAGCGCAGACGCGCAGCAGGTGACCGCGGCGGTCGATCAGACGGTGGAGCGCCTTGGCGGGCTGGACATCCTCGTCAACAACGCCGGGACAACGACGTCGGCCACGGTCGAATCCGTGTCCATGGAGCAGTTCGACCGGATGGTCGCGATCAATGTTCGTGCGGTGTTCGCGGCTGTCCAGCGAGCGGTACCTCATCTGGAGGCCGGCGGCCGCATCATCACGATCGGCAGCATCTTCGCCGACCACGTCCCACGCCCCGGCAGCGCCGTGTACGCGATGACGAAGGCCGCGGTCGCTGGGTTGACACGCGGACTGGCCCGCGAACTGGGCCCCCGTGGCATCACCGTCAATGTCGTCCAGCCAGGTCCGACCGCCACCGACTCCAATCCGGACTCGGGTGAATTCGCCGACGAGATGCGCCAACGCACCGCACTCGGGCACTACGGCCGCCCAGAGGACATCGCCAGCGCGGTGGCATACCTCGCCGGCCCGGACGCCGGCTTCATCACCGGAATCAGCTGGAACGTCGACGGCGGATTCGCCGCGTGAGGCACATGTGCACAACAACTGCACACCCGACGGGCTAACGTTCACGGCATGAACGCGGTGGCCAAGGCGAGCGTTGCCATGCTGGTGCTCGCGTTGGCAACGGGCTGCGCGAAACCGGTTGAGCAGGCACCGCCGCCGACGGCCCAGTCGCTGTCGGATCAACCGCCGCCGCTGGTGCCCGCGATGCCGCTGCCCGACAAGGCTGTCGACGACGCGGTGGCCAAACTCGACGGCATCGTCGGCTCCCTGATGAAGAAGTCCGGCATCCCCGGTATGGCGGTCGCCGTGGTGCACGCTGGGAAGACCGTGTACGCCAAGGGCTTCGGCGTGAAGGACACAAGTGCAGCCGATGAGCCGCACAACAAGGTCGGCCCGGATACCGTGTTCCAGCTGGCCTCGCTGTCCAAATCGTTGACATCGACCGTCGTCGCACACCAAGTCGGCGTCAACGCGGTCGGCTGGGATACCCCGATCGTGACCAAATTGCCATGGTTTGCACTCGCGGACCCGACCGTCACGCAGATGGTCACCGTTGGAGACATGCTTTCGCACCGCTCCGGACTGCCCGACCATGCGGGCGACATGCTCGAGGACCTCGGCTACGACCGGCGCCATGTGCTCGGGCAACTTCGCCAGCTGCCGCTCGATCCGTTCCGAATTTCCTATGCTTACACCAACTTTGGCTTCACCGCCGGCGCGGAAGCCGTTGCGACGAGCGCCGGTAAGGCCTGGGAAGATCTCGCCGACGACGTGCTGCTGCGCCCGCTGGGCATGGCGTCGACCAGCTTCCGGTTCGCTGATTACCAAACCCGGCAGGACCGCGCCGTCGGCCATATTCACGTCGACGGCAGATACGAACCACGCTATGTGCGCGACGCCGACCCCGAATCCCCCGCGGGCGGGGCGAGTTCGTCGCTCAACGACATGACCCGCTGGCTGGCCATGGTCCTCGCCGACGGCGGTCACGACGGCAGGCAGATCATCGATTCCAAGGCGTTGCTTCCGGCGGTGACACCGCAGATCGTGTCGAGTCCGGCGTCGGAGCCCGCGATGCGGTCTGGCTTCTATGGCTTCGGCTTCAACGTCAGCGCGACGTCGGCGGCGCGGATGGCGTTGAGCCATTCCGGGGCTTTCGAACTGGGCGCAGGAACCAACTTCGTCATCCTGCCGTCGGCTGACGTGGCGATCATCGCGCTCACCAACGCCACACCGTCCGGTGTGCCGGAATCGCTGACCGCCGAATTCGCCGATCTCGTGCAGTTCGGCGAGGTGCGCGAGGACTGGTACAAGCTCTACGGCGACATCTTCAAACAGATGGAACAGCCGACCGGCTCACTGGTCGGCCAGAAGCCACCGCCGAACCCCGCGCCAGCCGCCCCGCTGGCTTCCTACGTCGGCGCCTACCGCAACGACTACTGGGGTCCTGCGCGCGTCACCGAACAGGACGGCGCGCTTCACCTCGCGCTGGGCACGACACTCGATGTGCCACTGCGTCATTGGGACGGCAACGTGTTCACCTATGAGTGGGTTTCGGAGAACTCACCGCCGGGATCAGTTTCCACGGCGACCTTCGACGGCAACACGCTCACGCTCGAGTACTACGACGCAGCCAAGAACGGGACGTTCACGAAGTGACCACCACTATCGCGACGGGCCTGAGCGACGCTGAGGTCGCCCAGCGGATAGCCGAGGGCAAGACCAACGACGTGCCGACCCGTGCGGCGCGCAGCGTGTCCGACATCGTCAGGGCCAACGTCTTCACCCGCATCAACGCGATCCTGGGTGTGCTGCTGATCATCGTGCTGTGCACCGGATCGGTGATCAACGGATTGTTCGGCCTGCTGATCGTCGCCAACAGCGCCATCGGCATCATCCAGGAGTTGCGGGCCAAGCAGACGCTCGACAGACTCGCCATCGTCGGTCAGGCGAAACCGTTGGTGCGCAGGCAATCCGGTGCCGTGGCGCGGTTGCCCGGCGAGGTGGTCCTCGACGACGTCATCGAGATCGGTCCCGGCGATCAGATCGTCGTCGACGGCGAGATCCTGGAGGAGAGCAACCTAGAGATCGACGAATCGCTGCTGACCGGGGAGGCCGATCCGGTCGCGAAAGACGCAGGCGACCCCGTGATGTCGGGCAGCTTCGTCGTCGCGGGCACCGGCGCGTATCGCGCCACCAAGGTGGGGCGTGAGGCGTACGCGACGAAACTGGCCGAGGAGGCCAGCAAGTTCACGCTGGTGAACTCCGAATTACGCAGCGGCATCAACAAAATCCTGCAGTTCATCACCTACCTGCTGTGGCCCGCCGGCCTGCTGACCATCTACACGCAACTGTTCACCACTGACGTGGGGTGGCGGCGGGCGGTGCTCGCAATGGTCGGCGCGCTGGTCCCGATGGTGCCCGAGGGCCTGGTGCTGATGACGTCGATCGCGTTCGCCGTCGGCGTGGTCCGGCTGGGACGCAGGCAGTGCCTCGTCAACGAGCTGCCCGCCATCGAGGGGCTGGCCCGCGTCGACGTGGTGTGCGCGGACAAGACCGGGACACTGACCGAGAACGGCATGCGGGTAGCGGATCTCAAGCCGTTGAGCGAGGCTGGGCCCACACGCAAGTCGGGGACGGTCGGCGATGTGCTGGCGCAACTGGCCGCCGACGATCCCCGCCCGAACGCCAGCATGGCCGCGATCGCGGAGGCGTACAAGATGCCGCCGGGCTGGACCGCGACGGCGACCGCGCCGTTCAAGTCGGCGACCAAATGGAGCGGCGCGTCGTACGCCGACCACGGCAACTGGGTGATCGGGGCGCCCGACGTCCTGCTCGAGCCGGGGTCGCCGGTGGCCGATCAGGCCGAGCAGATCGGGGCGTTGGGTTTGCGGGTGCTGCTGCTCGGCTCGAGCGACCTGCCCGTCGCCCATCCCGACGCGCCGGGCGTCGTCACGCCGGTGGCCCTGGTGGTGCTCGAGCAGCGGGTCCGACCCGACGCCCGTGACACGCTCGAATACTTTGCCTCGCAGAAGGTTTGCGTCAAGGTCATCTCCGGTGACAACGCGGTCTCGGTCGGCGCGGTGGCAGGGTCCCTCGGCCTGGAGGGCGCGACGATGGACGCCCGCGAACTTCCCGACGAGAACGACAGGCTCGCCGACACTCTCGAGGAATGCACGACGTTCGGCCGGGTGCGGCCGGACCAGAAGCGCGCGATGGTGCACGCGTTGCAGTCTCGCGGGCACACCGTCGCGATGACCGGCGACGGCGTCAATGACGTGCTCGCGCTCAAGGACGCCGACATCGGCGTGGCGATGGGGTCCGGCAGTTCGGCGTCGCGCGCCGTGGCGCAGATCGTGCTGCTGGACAACAAGTTCGCGACGCTGCCGCATGTGGTTGCCGAGGGCAGGCGGGTGATCGGCAACATCGAACGGGTCTCGAACCTGTTCCTGACAAAGACGGTGTATTCGGTGCTGCTCGCCATCTGCGTGGGACTGGCGGGCCTCGCGTCCAAGGTCTTCGGGTCGGATCCGCTGCTGTTTCCGTTCCAGCCGATCCACGTGACGATCGCGGCGTGGTTCACCATCGGCATCCCGGCGTTCATCCTGTCGTTGGCCCCCAACGACGAGCGGGCGCACCCCGGCTTTGTGCGCCGGGTGATGACGGCAGCTTTGCCGTCGGGCCTGGTGGTCGGGATCGCGACGTTCACGTCGTATCTGGCCGCGTATCAGGGCCGCGAGGCGTCGGCGGTCGAGCAGACGCAGTCCTCGACGGCCGCGTTGATCACGCTGCTGATCGCCGCGGTGTGGGTGTTGGCTGTGGTCGCACGTCCGTATGAGTGGTGGCGCGTGTTGCTGGTCGCGGTGTCCGGCCTGGCCTACGTGGTGATCTTCTCGGTTCCGCTGGCGCAGAAGACGTTCATGCTCGACCCGTCCAACCCCAAGACCACCTCGATCGCGGTGGGCATCGGCCTGGCCGCAGCGGCGGCGATCGAGGTCATCTGGTGGGTGCAGGGGCGGATTCTAGGCGAGCGCCGCGCGTTGTGGAAGCAGCGGTAGGGTGGGCACATGGGATTTCTGGACAAGCTGAAAGACCTGGCCTCGAAGAACAAGAGCGCAGTGGACACCGCCATCGACAAGGCCGGAGACATCGTCGACCAGAAGACGCAGGGGAAGTACGCGAGTCAGGTCGACAAGGTGCAGGACGCGGCCAAGAAGGCCGTCGACAAGACCCCTCCTCGACAGAACTGAGCTATGGCCAAACTTTCCGTCTCGGTCGACGTCCCCCTACCGCCGGAGAACGCCTGGGAGTGCGCGTCTGACCTGTCTCGATACAAGGAATGGCTGTCCATCCATCGGGTATGGCGTTCGAAGTTGCCCGACACGCTGGAGAAGGGCACCACCCTCGATTCCATCGTCGAGGTCAAGGGCATGCCGAACCGGATCAAGTGGACCATCGTCCACTACCGGCCGCCGGAGGCCATGACGCTGAACGGCGACGGCAAGGGCGGCGTGAAGGTCAAACTGATCGGCAAGGTGAAACCCGCCGGCGAGGGTTCGACGGTCACCTTCGATGTCCACCTCGGCGGTCCTGCGTTGTTCGGCCCCATCGGCATGGTGGTGGCAGGCGCGCTGAAGAGCGATATCCGCGAATCGCTGAACAGGTTCAAGGCGGTCTTCGCCCCGGCCTAGTTTTTCGGCGAGCTAGCCGCAGGCGTCTGGCTGAACTCGCGGACGGCCGTCCGAGGGTCCCTCGACCGGACCAGCGCCTCACCGACCAGCACCACATCGGCGCCCCAGCTCCGATACTCCGCCACGTCCTGGGGACCGGCCACGCCCGACTCTGCCACGCGCACAATGCCTTCCGGGATGAGTGGCGCGAGTTCGGCGAAGACGGAGCGATCCACCTCCAAAGTGGTCAAATCCCGAGCGTTGATGCCGAGGAGTTGCGCGCCGGACTCGATTGCCCGGCCGACTTCCTCGGCGGTGTGCGACTCGACGAGAGCCGTGAGCCCCAACTCGGCGCACAGCCCCAACAGGTCGGCCAATTGCGTATCGCTGAGAGACACGACCATCAACAGTGCGAGATCCGCGCCGTGGGCGCGTGCTTCCCACAGTTGATACGGGTCGACGATGAAATCCTTGCGCAGGATCGGGATGTCGACGCGCGAGCGCACCTCGTCCAGGTCGGCCAAAGACCCACCGAAGCGACGGCGCTCGGTGAGCACGCTGATGGCTGCCGCGCCACCCGCCGCGTACTGGCTCGCCAGCAATCCAGGATCGGGGATGTCGGACAGCGCGCCCTTGCTTGGACTCTTGCGTTTCACCTCGGCGATGATCGATATCTCCGGTGAGCGAAAAGCGGGCATCGGATCGCGCACGGGACCCTTGTCGGCGACTCGCGATCGCAGTTCCGCCTGCGAGACTTGGCGTTTGCGGTCCGCGAGGTCTTCGCGAACTCCTTCGAGAATTCCGTCCAAAACACTCACAGGCATGTCTCCTTGGCTGATCGCGCGCATGCTACAACACGAAGGCGGGCACCTCGATCCGCCTTACGCCGCCCGCGCCGCTGAAGCACTGTCACACATCCACTAACGAACCCGGCAGCCCGTTTCATCCCCGCAGGAATACGGCCGCCAACCTGTCTATGCTGGCCGCCGACTGCACTCAAAAGCTTTCCGCGCGTAGCCAACCGGAGCATCGATGCCCGGCCGAACCAATGAGCATTGGAGAATCGATGACGAGATCCGTTCCAGCAGGAGCGCAGGACTATGCGCGCATGACAACCATGGTGACCGGATTCTGGGTTACTCAGATCGTCCGTGCGGCAGCCGTCTTCAATCTGGCGGATCACCTCGCGGCAGGTATCGACACGCCGGATGCGATCGCGGCCGCGGAGTCCATCGACGTGGACGCCACCCGGCGGTTGATACGCACCTGCGCCTCGCTGGGGCTGGTGACGTCCGCCGATGGGGTGCACTTCACCGGAACGTCGTTGCTCAGCACACTGCGCAAAGACGATCCAAACTCGATGCGGGGCATGGCACTTGCACAGGCCGCACCCGGCCATTGGTTGACCTGGGGACGCTTCCCGGATGCCGTGCGCGGTGGTGAACGGCAGATCAGGGCGGCACACGGCGAGGCCGAGACGATCTTCGACTACTTTGCCACGCATCCCGACGAGGGCAGTCTTTTCACCGAAGCCATGTCGAACCTCACCGCCACCGTGGCGAACGACATCGCGGCAATGATCGATACCCGCAGTGTCGATTTCGCGCTGGACGTCGGAGGAGCCAACGGTGAAATTGTCCGTGCGTTGATGCGCGCGAACCCCGACTTACGCGCGGGCGTCTTCGACCTGCCTCACGTGGTGCCAGAGGCCGACGCGGCCGCTCGCAAAGACGGCCTGTGCGACCGCTTCAGCGCGGTGGCCGGCGACTTCTTCGAGTCGGTTCCGACCGCCGACCTGTACCTGCTCAAGTACATTTTGCACGACTGGGACGACGAGACCTGCATACAGATCTTGAACAACTGCCGTTCTGCACTGGAAGAGGGCGGGCGCATCGTCGTCATCGACTACCTCGTTGGCGAATTGGGTGCGCCGGGGCTGCCACCACTGATGGACATGAACATGCTCGTCATCACCGGCGGCAAGGAACGCGGCATCGACGAGTTCGACGATCTCTTCGGTGCCGCCGGACTTCGTCGCAAGTCCGTCGGCCACGTTGGGCAGTTCGCGGTCATCGAGACGGTGGCGATGTGAAAGTCACGGGGCGGCGTGCTGTTCGGCCGCCTGTCTCGCGATGCGCTCGTCGTGGATGCGGACGAGTTCGCGGAAGCCGATCCGGTTGTACTTCGGCACCGGCTGGATGCCCCAGTCGTCGCGGGCCGTGTCCTTGCCTTCGGCACCCTCAGGTGGGCCGAGCGGCGGGTAGGGCACCTTGCATTCCAACGTGTCGTCGGAATAGCGGACCTTGAGGAGTTCACTGCAGATCTCGGTCAGGCTCAGCGTCGGATAGCCGTAGTACACCGCCATGAACGGCAGTGTGAACGCCCCCTCGATCACGAGTGCGACCAGGCAGACCAGCACCGCGCGTTTGATCCACTTGTGCATGTTGGCGTAGTACGGCGTGGTGCCAGGCGGCAGGTACGCAGACTTCTCTTCGGCGGCTGTCGTCATGATCGGAACTCCTTCAGTCGGAGAAGATTTCGCGGTTGACCGTGTGCAGATACGGGATGGCGAGGAACGGCGTGATGTAGAAGATGTCGTAGAGCCACCAGCCGACGACCGGGAACACCACACCGGCGTAGCGCACGTCGGCGTACATGGTCATGTTGAACACGTACAGACACCAGATCAGCACTCCCATCCAGCAGGTGACGATCATCCACTGGTGGCCCCAGCGCTTCATCTGCAGGAACCCGATCGCGGCGGCGCACCGCATCGCGAAGACCGTCAGGATCATCCCGAACACCATGGACTTCTCGCCCGGTCCGGCGGCGCCGCCGACCCACAGTTCGTTGTAATGCCAGAAGTAGCCGGCATCGAACATGGCGCCCCAGCCGACCATCAGCACCCGGTTGATCAGCGTGTGGTTGGCCACCAGATCCAGCGCCCAGCCCAAACTGTTGAGCATTCCGTCGATCAGCACCAGGTATCCGATCAACGTGACGATCATCGGCCGCATCGACAGACCGGCGCGGGCGGCCTGCCGCTGCAGCCAGACCCCGCGCAGGAAGATGGGCAAGCCGAAGATCCCCGGCGCCCACATCCCCATCAGGGCGGCGCCGACGATCATCCACTTGTCCGCTCGGCGTTGCGCCAGCCGTGATTCCTCGTCGTGCTGCTCGAGGCTGACCGCACCGCCGGACCGCACGTCCACACTCACAGATCCCACCACCCTCGCGCGAAGGACATGTAGAGCTGGATTCCGAACATCGTCAACAGGTAGCCGTAGATCACGATCTGCAGGACGATGAGCGCCCTCTTGCGCTTGCGCTCCTTCTGATCCATCTCGAGAATCCCTTCTAACTGTCGGCGGTCGCCAGGCTGGCCACCGCCACTTCGCGCAAGCCGTCGGTGATGGCGCCGTCGGTCGACAGCGGTGCCAGGATGCACGCCTCGGCAGCTTCCAATTCCGTTGCGCCGGAGGCGATCAGCTGCGCGGCGGTGACCAGCACCCGCGTCGACGGCGGTTCGAAATGAAATGCCTCGTCGGCCGTGCGGATGGCGGTGGCGCAGCCGACAAGGCGCCTGGCCGTCGCGGGTTCGACACCGGACTCGGCGACGACGACCTCTGCTTCGCGGTCTGCGGGGAGGTATCGCATCGGCAGCGTGACGAATCGCTGCCGGAACGAAGGCTTGAGCTCCTTCAGTGAGCTTCGGTATGCGGGGTTGTACGAGCAGACGAGCATGAATTCGTCTGGCGCCTTGACGACTTCGCCCGCGCGGTCGAGATACAGCGCACGCCGATGGTCGGTCAGCGAATGCAGGATGGCCAGTGAGTCGTGGCGTGCTTCGACGACTTCGTCGAGGTAGCAGATGGCACCGGCCTTGACGGCTCTGGTCAGCGGGCCGTCGGTCCACACGACGTCGCCGCCGGTCACCATGAACCGGCCGACCAGATCCGAACTCGTCAGATCGTCGTGACAGCTGATCGTGACGACGGGCCTGCGCAGCAGCACGCCCATGTGCTCGACGAGCCGCGTCTTACCGCATCCCGTGGGCCCGGTGAGCATCACCGGCAGTCGCTGCCGGTACGCCTGCTCGAACAACTGGACTTCGTTACCGTTCGCGTAATACGTCTCGCTCATGCGGCCACCAACTCCCTGTGCACGTGGGCGAGTACCCGCGGTAGGTCTTCGACGCACCGAATGCGTTGCGAGCGGCGCGGTCCGAACACTTCGGGAAGCGGGTCGACCCGCGTCGGCCCGACCCCGACGTAGTAGATCGCGACACCCGCGTCGTTCGCCTCTTCGACTGCGTGCGCGGCGTCGGCCCAGGCGTAACGACCCTCGTACCCTTCATCGGAGATCAGGCCGTCGCCGATCACGATGACCAGCCGCCGTTCGGACGGCTGCGCGAGGAGCCTGCTGGTCAGGTGACGCAGCGGCGCGCCGAGCCGGGTGTAGCCGCCGGTCACGAGGCCGAGCCGGCTCGGAGGCAAGAAGCGGCGGTCGTGAAAATCCTTGAGGCAGTTGACCTCGACGCGATGGCGTGTGTTGCCGGTGAACACGAAGATGCCGTGCCGCTCGCGCGCATGCGTCATCGCCTGCGACAGCGCGTCGGCACACGCCAACTCCAATCTGAAGATTTGTCCACCGTGCACCCCCAGCGACGAGCTGCCGTCGAGCAGCAGCGCCGTGGTGACGTCGCGGCTGGCGGGCAGCAGTTCGCGGAAGATCCGCGGCTCGATGGCCTCGCCCGTCGTCAGGTCGATGTAATGGCTGACGTACTGCTCGACGTCGAGATCGGAGCCGTCTTCCAGGCGGTTCTTCATCGCCCGATGGGTGTGCTCCTCGAACCACTTTCGGAGGTCGGCAGACACCATGCCCGGCTCGCGGGTGTGGCTGGTGCGCTGGCGCTCGAGAACTGCGACGTGGTTCAGCATGAAGCTGTTGGTCCACGCATTCCATTCCGGATACGGGATTCCCGGTCGGTGCTGCGGGGTGATGTCGAGGTCGTTGTCCTGTGGCCGGCTCGGCGGCGGCAGGTTGGAATTGCGCACACCGCCGTCACCGCCGACGGGCACCGAGTATGGCCGCGGCAAACGCTTCTGCGTTGTGGTCCACGGCATCCTGCCGAAGGTGCGACGCAGCTTGTCCGACAAGCCCTGCGGCGTGGTGAAGGCCGACGGCAACCTGCCGATCAGCGGGTGAACGTTCAGGGCCTGCCCGGTGCGAGCCAGCGACACAGCCCTGGTCAGCATCTCCGCGGCAGCGAGGTCGCCGGGCAGCGCCACCAGATCGGGCAGCACGCGGCGCGTTTCGTCGACGAGGCCCGGCCAAGTGGTCGCGATCCACCCGAGAGCGACGGCCGCCTCGACCAGGTGAAGCGCCCGCAGTTCCCGGGTGGACAGCTCGTTGAGCCGATACCCGCCGAGCCGGTCCTTGGACGGCGAACATTGCAGCGCCACACCGCAAGTCAGGGTCCTGCGGGTCCAGTCGCCGATCGGCGGATACGGCACATGGACGTAGCCGAGGCCGGAGCTCAGGCTGAAGGCGCGGTGTTCGCCGGTGACGAGTCGCACGCCTTGGCGGCGTTGGCTGCTCAACGCGACGGCCGTGACAGCGCAACTGCGTTCGGTCGCCGTTGCATGCGAGTCGGACACCTTGGTCATCGACGCGTCAGAAGGTGCCGATGTTGGAGAACATCCAGTACCAGAACCAGATGATCAGTCCGGTACCGCCCCACGCCGCGACGTAGCGCAGTATCTCCCAAACCCAGTCCATCCGCCTTTTGTAACCCACACACTGACTTAAGTCAATGAGTCAAGTCAATCGGAAAAGATCTCCCTGTTAACCGAGTGCAGGTAGGGGATGGCCAGGAACGGCGTGATGTAGAAGATGTCGTACAGCCACCATCCGACCACGGGTAGGACGACACCCGCATAGCGCACGTCGGCGTACATCGTCATGTTGAACACGTACAGACACCAGATCAGCACGCCCATCCAGCAGGTGACGATCATCCACTGGTGACCCCAGCGCTTCATCTGCAGGAACCCGATCGCAGCGGCGATCCGCATGGTGAACACCGTGAGGATCATCCCCACTTCCATGGCTTTCTCGCCGGGCCCCGCAGCGCCCCCGAGCCACAGTTCGTTGTAGTGCCAGAAGTAACCGGCGTCGAACATCGCGCCCCAGCCATTCAACAAGATTCGGGCCAGGATCGTATGGTTGGCGACCAGGTCCAGCGCCCAGCCCACGGTGTTGATGGCCGCATCGATGATGACCAGATAACCGAGCAGCGTCACCAACATCGGCCGGACGGTCAGCCCTTCGCGCTGCGCCTTGCGCAGCAGCCACACTCCCCTCAGGAAGAGGGGGAGGCCGAACACGCCGAGTGCCGCGGTGCCGATCAGCAGACTGCCCGAGATCAGCCACTTGTCAGCCCGTCGTTGCGCATGGCGCGACTGCTCCATGTGTTCGTCCAGGCCGCTGGCGGTCACGGTCAACGATGGGGGATTCACGGGGGGCTCCTCCTGCGATCGGTAGCCAGAGCCTCCCAGTGAAACTGACTATAGTCAACCAGTCAGCGGGCTTCTATGCCTCGTAACGTCCTGGCGACATAGTCGTCGAGCATTGCGCTCTGGTTCGGCCAATTGTGGGTGGTGGTCAACAGGGCGTAGATGCCGAGCAGAAAGAACACCGCGCTGTTCATCGGGTTCACGTCCGGTGCGACCCGCCCGGATTGCTTGGCGCGCTCGATCTCCTGGGCGACCCTGACGATGACGGGGTGTTCGTTGCTCTCGTCGGCAGGTCGTGACTGCGAGAAGTGCAGGGCGAGAAAATCCTTGAACAACACCGCGCCCAACCGGCGTTCCAGCCCGAGCACCAGCCGAACCGCTTCGTTCAGTATCGACTCGATGTCGCGGTGGGAGTCGGCGTACCGGCTCAGCTGCTTGGCGATCCGCTCCTCCTCGCGCCGTTCGAGTTCGAGCAGGACGTGCTGTTTGGTCGGGAAGTGGAAGAAGAAGGTGCCGTGTGCAACGCCAGCGGCGGCGACGATCGCACCGACATCGGCCTCGGCGATGCCGGCGCGCTTGAACTCGGCGACGGCGGCGCCCATCAAACGTTCGCGCGTCTGTAGCCGTTTCGCTTCGCGCGCTGAGGGTTTGTCCACCACGGCCATGCTCCGACGATAGCAACCAGCGTCGGGTCTTGACACATGTGATTGACTGCAGTCAATTTGGCGAAGCGAAAGGCAGATGGTGCGCAGGGTCGTCCAGTTTTCCACCGGCAACGTCGGCCGCCATTCCCTGCGGGCGATCATCGGCAGACCCGATCTGGAGTTGGTCGGGGTGCACGCGGCGGGTGCGGCCAAGATCGGGCGCGATGCTGCCGAACTCTGCGGACTGGACCATCGGACCGGGATCGTCGCAACCGACGACATCGACGCGCTGATCGCGTTGGAGCCGGACTGCGTCGTCTATACCGCGCAAGGCGAAACGCGGCCAATGGAAGCCATCGCGCAGATGTCGAAGTTCCTCGCCGCAGGGGTCAATGTCGCGGCCACGTCCATGGTGTGGCTCGTGGCTCCGCGCCAGGCCGACGACTGGCTACGGGTGCCCTTGGAGCGAGCCTGCGAATCAGGTGACGCTTCGTTGTACGTGAACGGAATCGATCCCGGCTACTCCGGCGACACCGAGGTGCACAGTGCGCTGAGCCTCGTCACCCGCGCCACGTCGATCACTGTGCAGGAGATCTTCGACTACGGTAGCCACGACGACTATGAATTCACCGGTAAGTCAATGGGTTTCGGCGCAAACCGCGATGACGAGACGCCGATGCTGTTCCTGCCGGGGGTCGTGACCACGATGTGGGGCGGCCCGGTCCGCAACCTCGCCGCCCAGCTGGGCATAGAACTCGACGAGGTTCGCCAGCGTACTGAGGCGTGGTACACGGACAAGCGGATCGAATGCAAGATGATGGCGGTGGAGCCCGGCGGGATGGCCGCGGCACGCTTCGCGGTCGAGGGCGTCCTGGACGGGGTTCCGGTGATCACCATGGAGCACATCAATCGGCTGACCGCCGCGGCGGCGCCGGGATGGGAGTTTCCGCCCGACGGGAAAGACGGCGTGCACCGTGTGGTGGTGGAAGGCGAACCCCGCGTCGAGCTGAACACCCACGTCTGGCATCCGGCTCTCGAACTCACCGGGGCGGGCTGCCTGTCGACGGCCGCGCGGGTCGTCAATGCGATCGACTGGATCTGCCGGGCGCCCGCGGGATTGGTTGCGGTGGAGGACATCCCGCAGGCCGAGATCATCCGTGGGCTGATGTGGTGACCGCGTCGGCTATCGGGGTGTCACCGGAGACCACCTCGAACGTCTGACCCGCGGTGCCCGGCGTGTCCAGCACCGCCAACAGCACCGCGGCGACGTCGGCGCGCGGGATGCTGTCGCGGCCGGTGTGCGTTGCGATCTGCACGCGTCCGGTGCCGGGCTCGTTGGTCAGCCCACCTGGCCGGACGATGGTGGCGTCGAGTGCGGTGCGTGCACGGACGTTGTCGTCCGCGGCTCCCTTGGCCCGCAGATACGCGACGAACACCGGGTCGCCCACGTCGTCGGGCGCTCCGGCGTCGGCGCCCACCGACGAGATCATCACGTAGCGGCGAACTTTCGCGGCCTCTGCGGCGTCTGCCAAGAGCACCGCCGCGTCGCGGTCGACCGATTCCTTACGCGCGGCCCCGCTGCCGGGACCGGCTCCCGCGGCGAACACCACCGCGTCGGCGCCGTCGAGATGGGGTGCAAGCTGGTCGACCGAGGCGTTCTCCAGGTCGAGGACAACCGGCTCGGCCCCGGCCGCCAGCAGGTCCGCGGCATGGTCGGGGTTGCGGATCAGTGCGGCGACGGAGTCGCCCCGTTGGGTGAGCAACCGTTCCAGGATCAGGGCGATCTTGCCGTGACCGCCGGCGATGACGACGCGCATCAGGCCGCGAACACTTGCGAGTCATCGGCGAACGCCTTGAATTCCAAGGCGTTGCCTGCCGGATCGAGAAGAAACATCGTCCACTGTTCGCCGGTCTCACCGGCAAAGCGCACGTACGGTTCGATGACGAATTCCACGGCGGCGGCCTTGAGTCGCTCGGCCAGCGTGTGGAAATCCTGCACGGTCAGGATCAGGCCGAAGTGGGGGACCGGCACGTCGTGCCCGTCGACCGGATTGTGCGCCGGCCGTGGTCCGCCCGGCGCGAGATGCGTGACCACCTGATGTCCGTACAGGTTCCAGTCGATCCACGTGTCGGCGCTGCGGCCCTGTGCCAACCCGAGTACCTGGCCGTAAAACTGGCGCGCGGCGGTCAGGTCGTCGACCGGCATGGCGAGGTGGAAGCGCGGAATGGGGGAGTCGAGAACGGTCATGTCGCGATGCTACGGACCGCTGACCCCTCCTCGCTGCGGTGCGAGCCCTTCTGTACCCGGCTCTGGCGACGCCAAAGCTCCCAGTGACCGGTGCGGCAGCTGCAGGTTTCCGCCGGAGCCCAGTGGCTAGACCTAAAGGAGTCCGCGCCGCCGATTAGAGAGGTCTGACCATGGGTTTTCCCGATCAACAACAGCCGGTGCCAGGAATTCAGGCACAGATGGACCCCGTCCCGGACTGCGGTGAGCAGTCCTACCGCGGGTCGGGCAAGCTGACAGGCAAGACGGCGGTGATCACCGGGGGCGACAGCGGCATCGGCCGGGCCGTGGCTATCGCGTTCGCGCGTGAGGGCGCGGACGTGCTGATCGCCTACCTCAACGAGGATGAGGACGCCGCTGAAGTCGCCCGCCTGGTCGAGGACGCGGGCCGGAAGTGTGTGCTGATGGCTGGCGACCTGTCCGACCCCGGCCACTGCCGCGAGGTGGTCAACAGAGCCGTCGACGAGTTCGGGCGCATCGACGTCCTTGTCAACAACGCGGCCTACCAGATGACGCACCAGAGCCTCGACGAGATTTCCGACGAGGAGTGGGACCACACTTTCCGGCTGAACGTCGGCGCCTACTTCTACCTGCTCAAGGCGGCGCTTCCGCATATGCCTGCCGGCTCCTCGGTGATCGGCAGCTCATCGGTCAACTCCGACATGCCATCCCCCACACTGGCCCCATACGCGGCCACCAAAGCGGCGATCGCCAATTTCTCGGCCAGCATGGCGCAGCTGTTGGGGGAGAAGGGAATACGGGTGAACAGTGTCGCGCCCGGCCCGATCTGGACGCCGCTCATCCCCGCCACCATGCCGTCGGAGAAGGTGCAGAACTTCGGCGACGACACACCGCTGGGCCGCGCAGGACAGCCCGCCGAACTGGCGGCCACCTACGTGCTGCTCGCCTCCGATGACGGCAGCTACATCAGCGGGGCCAGGGTCGCCGTGACAGGCGGGCGGCCCATCCTGTGACGCCTCAAGCCAACCGTTCCCGCAACTCGCGTTTGAGCACTTTGCCGTAGCTGTTCTTCGGGATCTCGTCGACGAATTCGTAGCGCTTGGGCCGCTTGAACCGCGCGATGCGCTCCAGCAGATGCTCGTCGAGTTCGGCGGCCGATGCCGAACCGGCGATGAAGGCCACCACGATCTCGCCCCACTCCTCGTCGGGTGCGCCGACGACGCACGCCTCGGTCACCCCCGGATGCTCGATGAGCACCTCTTCGACCTCGCGCGGGTAGATGTTGCTGCCGCCGCTGATCACCACGTCTTTCGACCGGTCGCGCAACGTCAGAAAGCCGTTGGCGTCGAACGATCCCATGTCGCCGGTGTGCAACCAGCCGTCCTCGACCGTGGCCGCGGTGGCATCCGGGTTCTGCCAGTAACCGGACATCACCACGTCGCCGCGGCAGACGATCTCGCCGATCTCGCCGACCGCGGCGGGCTGGCCGTCGGCGGCCCGCACCGCGACGTCGACGCCGGAGCGCGCATACCCGACGGAGCCCAGGGTGGCGTCGTCGGCGTCCAGATGGTCGGCCCGACGCAGACCGGTGATCGTCATCGGGGCTTCGCCCTGTCCGTACAACTGCACGAAGATCGGACCGAACGCCGCCATCGCCTTCTTCAGGCTGTCGACGTACATCGGACCGCCCCCGTACACCACGGTCTTCAAATTACGCGGGCACGACCGGCCGGTCTGCACCAGGCGCTGCACCATCGTCGGCGCGAGAAACGCGCTGCAGCCCGGATGGTTTTCGCACAGGTCGAGGAATTCGTCGGGTTCGAACGCGCCCGATGCGGGCACCACCTGCCGTGCCCCGCGCAGCACGTACGGGGGCACGTAAAGGCCGGACCCGTGTGACATCGGCGCGCCGTGGATGAGGCTGCAGTTCTGGTCGGGGTCGTCGAAATCTGCCAAGTGGGCGACGGTCATCGCCATCAGGTTGCGATGTGACAGCATCGCGCCCTTGGACCGGCCGGTCGTGCCACTGGTGTAGAACAACCACGCCAACGCCGACGGATCGGTGTTGCTGGGCGGTGTCAATGCCGTTGTCCGCAACCGGCTTTCGTAGGTCTGCGTCCCGATCACTTCGATGGGAACACCGGTCACCGGCGTGAGCCCCTCGGCGATCTTTGCCGACGCGAACACCCGGGTCGTGCCGGCGTCGTCGAGGATCTGCGCCATCTCGCGCGGGTGCAGCTTGTAGTTGATCGGGACGAACACCCGCTCGGCGGCCCAAATCCCGAACATCAACTCGACGATCTCCGGGCAGTTCTCGCTGGCGACCGCGATGCGAGCGCCCGGCGCTGACAGCCCGCCGAACGAGGCGGCCAACCGAAGCGCCCGGTCGCGCAACTGCGCCCAGGTATGTCGTTGCTGCTCACCGGAATACACCGCACCGCGGTCGCCCAACCGGGCGGCGGCCTGATCGAGCAGCGCGAACAGGTTCAACGCGCGACCCATTCGGAGTTCAGCGCGAATTCCGACAGGTACTTGGTGGACGTCCATCCGCCGTCGACCACGATCGTCTGGCCGTTGATGAAACCCGCACCGTCGGAGCACAGAAACGCGACGGTGCTGGCGATGTCGTCCACCTTGCCCAGCCGGGGATAGGGCGTCATCTCGGTGTTCATCTTGCGGAACCGCTCGTCCTCCAGGCGCGTCGCCACCATCGGGGTGAGCGTGACACCGGGCGCCACGGCGTTGCACCTGATGCCTTGCCTCCCGTACTGACACGCGATGTGGGTGGTCAGCGCCGTCAGCCCGCCCTTGGCCGCCGAATACGCGCCGCCGCGCAAGCCGCCGACGACCGCGAACGTCGAGGTGATGTTGATGATCGCCGACCCGGCCTGCATGTGGCCGATCACCTCGCGCGCCAATCGGAACGGCGCCCGCAACATCAAACCCAGGAAATGATCCAGGCTTTCGTCGTCGGTTTCATGCAACGGCTTGGGGCTGCCCACGCCTGCGTTGTTGATCAGGAAGTCGATCCGGCCCCACCGCTGCAGGGCCAGGTCGACGATCCGCCGCGGAGCGTCGTCGGCGGTCAGGTCGACCGCGAGCGTGGCGACGCGGTCGCTGTCGCCGATGGCTTTCTCCAGATCGGCCAACCTGTCCGCATCCCGCGCGGTGCCGAGGACCGACATGCCTTGTGAGGCAAGTTTGGTGGCGCACCCGTAGCCGATGCCACTGCTCGCCCCCGTCACGATCGCTACTTGCATGTCATCAGCCTCTCCCGGATCCGGTGTTTCAGCACCTTGCCCGCATCGTTCTTCGGCAGCGCATCCCAGACCTCCACCTGCTCAGGAATTTTGAACTTCGCAACCCCTTCGCCGGTGAGCAGGTGGCCCAACTCGGCCACATCGGGCGCGGGCTGATCGGCGGCCACGATCACCGCGCACGCGCGTTCGCCCGTGCGCGCGTCGGGCACACCGACTACGGCGATCTCCGCGATACCCGGGTGAGCGATCAGGATGTCCTCGATCTCTTTGGGGGAGATGTTCTCTCCGTTGCGGATGATGATGTCCTTCGCCCTGCCGGTCACCACCAGAAACGTGTCGTCCACCCAGCGGCCGAGGTCGCCGGTGCGAAAGTACCCTCGGTCGTCGAACGCGTCGGTCTCGTCGTCTGCATGCAGATAGCCGACCAGCATCTGCGGCCCGCGGGCCTGAATCTCACCGTCGTGGAGTTCGATGTCGGCGAAACCCGCTCGACCGTCGGTATCCGCAGCGTGCCCGATGTCGCCCAACGCACCGACCGTCGTCACCGGCACCTCCGTCGACCCGTACACCCTGCTCACCGCCGCGCGTTCGAAATAGGCTGCGGCGCTGCGGATCAGCGACGGCGGCACCGACGCGCCACCGCAGATGAACACCTTCAGATCCGGCAACCGCGTCGCGGCCTTCTCGGCGGCGCCAAGCAGGCTGACCAGAAACGGCGTGGCCCCGGCCATGTGCGTGCAGCGCTCGGTCTGCATCAGCTGCACCGCGGCATCCGGGTCCCACCGCTGCATCAGCACCGCCGTGGTGCCAAGCAGCAGCGGACATTCGAACGCGTAGATGGAGCCACCGATGTGCGCGATCGGCGACGGCACCAGGAACACGTCGCCGGCGTCGACCATCCAATGCTCGCCGATCTGGGCGATCAGGGCATGAATCGAATTGTGGCTGTGCAGAACGCCCTTCGGTCTGCCGGTGGTGCCCGACGTGTACAGGATCATCCGCACGGCATCGGGATTCAGCACAGGAAGACCGACCGTGCCACCCCCGGTGAACAACGACTCGTACGCGGTGTGCCTTCCCGCGTCACCCCTGAGCACGACGACCTCGGGCGGTGCGGGCATGTCGGCCGTGACGCGGTCCAGCATCGCGACGTAATCGTGGTTGCCGAAGCCGGCGGGGATGAACACCGCGCGACTGTTCGCGTCGGAGAGTATGAACCCCAACTCACGATCCCGCAGCGACGGCAGTATCGGGTTCACCACCATGCCCGCCAACGTCGCGGCGAGGTAGATGACCGCGGCCTCATACCAATTCGGCAGCATGAAGGACACGACGCTGCCCGGCGGCATCCTGTCCATCAACGCATGCGCCAGCGCGCTGGCCCGCTCGTGCAGTGTCCGGCAGTCGACGCGAACCGCACCGTCGATCAACACCGTTCGGTCCGGGGTGCTGCGCGCCGCATCGCGCAGGGCGTCGGCGAGCGTCGAGCGAACCCACAGTCCCCGGCGGTACGCCTCGGCCGCGCGATCGTCGTCGACCCACACGAGCGTGAACCTAACCCTTGACCCTGCGCATCGTCATGGAATGGCGATACCGTGCCGAGGGATGGGTGTTGACGGTCACCTGGGCGATCTCACCGTCGGACGTCGTGTACGTGCGCTGCATTTCGAGTGCGGCACTGCCGAATTCGATCTTGAGCAAGTCTGCGAGCTCTGGAGTCACGACCACTGCGGCGATCTGCTGGTGTACCTCGACGATGCTGACCCCGAACAGGTCCTCGATGAGTGGGAAGATCGGTCCCGAATGCCGTTGCAGCAGCCTGCCCACCGCCGCGAACGCACGGTTGATGTAGATCTCAGTCCGGCAGACCGGTGTGTCGGCGCCGTCGGCCTGCCGGTAGCCGCGCACCGCCAGCCATTCCGATCCGGCCTGCAGGCCGGTGCGAGCGGCGAGGGCGTCGTCGATGGTCACCATCGCGTTGGATTCGATGGTGAACGGCGCCCCGGTCGCGAACTCGAGCAGGTCGTTGATCGACATCACGTCCTGGGCATAGGAATTCGCTGCGGGCCTCGGTACGACGAGGGTGCCGGCCCTGGGCCGCGACGCGACCAGATTGTCTTCGCGCAGCCTGCGCAGCGCCTCGCGGATGGTGTACCGGCTCACCGCGAACCGTTCGCACAAATCGTGTTCGGTGGGCAGTTGCGAGCCCACCGGATACACCCCGTCGACGATCTCCTTGCGCAGGGTGCGGGCGACCTGAAGGTAACGGTGGTCGGCCGACGAAACCGTCATGTCGCCACCCGCCGCAGCGTCAGCACGCTGCCGTCGCCGTCGGCCGAGAGGTAAAGCGTCCCGTCGGGTCCCGCGGTGATGCCCGCGAACGGTCCCTGCGGCCCGGAGAACGGCGGCATTCCTTTCAGCGGCTTGGGTTCGACGCCGGGCGGCGGCCCGACCGGCAGTCCGGAGGCGATGGTGTCGCTCGCACCGCTGTCGAGGTCGACCGCCACCACTTCCTTGGCGCCCGCGTCGACGATGTACAACGCGGTGCCGACGGCGGCGATGCCCTGCGGCCGCTGCAGTCCGTCGACGACGGTCTCGGCGCGTGAGCCCGTCAGCCGAGCCACCCGGCCGGCCTCCGCGACCAGAGGATCACCCGCGGGGTCGAAGGCGACGCCGACCGGGTCCTGCAGACCGGACGCCAGTGTCTCGACAGCGCCCGACCGCAGGGCGTGCACCCGCCCTGTGCCGAGTTCGGCGAAGACGACCGAGGAGTCCGGGCCGACCGCTACCCCATAGAGCTGGTCGAAGTCGGTTGCCAGATAATCGGTTTCACCGGCTGCAGGCCGATACTTCGCCACCTGGCCGCCGGACGTCGTCACCACGAATTCGCCGGGACCGGCCGCCGCGACGCCGCGGAGGAATCCGGGATAGCCCGGCGAAAACAGCATGCCCGCGGTCTTTAGCGCGCCGTCATCGCCGACGACGTAGAAGTAGGTGCCGTCGGCGACGTGAAGATTCCCGTCGGCGTCGACAGTCAGATCCAGTGGCCAGTTCAGTCCACCCGGCAACACGGTGCAGGTGTCCCCGTCGGGGCGGATTTCGGTGATCTGACCGGTGAAGTTCGAGACGAACAACCGGTCACCGACAAACGTCAGGTTGTCCAGGCCGGGCGTCAGCTGGGCCAGCACTGTCTGAGTCCCGGTCCGCGGGTCGATCCGCAGCACCTGACCGCTGGCCACCTGGGTGGACACGAGGAAGCCCGCCGAGTCGAACTTCACCGCGTCGGGCACTCCGAGGTCACCGGTGACACGTTGCGGCTCACCGCCGTTGGGATCGATGCGCCAGATCTCGTTCGCGGTCATCAACGGGTAATAGAGCATCCCGTCGGGACCGACCTCCATCGCGTTGGGAGAGGGCAGGTTCTCGGCCAGGGTCCGCACGATCGACCCGGTGGCGTCGAGCTCGAGAAGCCGGCCGCCGTCGCGGCACTCGTTAATGAACAGCCGGTCCTGGTGCACGGTGATGCCGTTGGCGCAGGGAAGGTCGTCGCGCAGCACGCGGGTGGCGCCGCCGGCCTCCCGCACGCTGACCCGGCCGTCCATCACCTCGGTCGCGTACAGATTGCCGCGCGCATCGAACGCGACGTCGTCGGGCGCGATGATGTCGCCGCCTTTCGGGCTGACCGTGTCCAGCAGGCCGGTGTCGAGGTCCAGCGCGCTGATCTGGCTGCCGGTCACCTGCGCGACGTAGACGCGCCCGTCGGGACCGGTGCGCAGGCCGTTGGCGCCGAACAGTCGACTGGGCGCGGTCAGCCGCTCGAGCCGCCATCCGTCGGCGGCGGTGGGGTTGGCGGCAGTATCGCGGGCCTGCAGCACGGACGAGCTCATGATCCCGGACGCTATCAAGCTCGAATAGTCCAGACAATAGTGCTATGCCGAGCCAGATCGGCCTTGACGGCGCGATTCGTGCTGCGGAATAGTGTTCTGCAATATGCAGAGCACCGTATGTTGTCCGGACAAATAGCGTGAATGTCGATGGTTCGTTGAGGTTGGACGGCCGCATCGTCGTTGTATCCGGCGCCGGTGGCGGCGGCATCGGCACCACCGTGACGCGCCTGGCCGCGCAATCCGGCGCCACCGTCGTCGCGGTCAGTCGGTCGAAGGACAACCTCGATGAGCATGTGGCCCCGCTGGCGCAGCAGGGCCTTTCCGTCGTCCCGATCGCGGCCGACGCGTCCACCGACGACGGCGTCGCGACGGTCATCGACGGGGTCCGCGACGCGGACGGGACGCTCTACGGACTCGTCAACGTGGCGGGCGGCGCGGAGCCGTCGTCGTGGATGCCGTCGACGCGGGTGACGCGGCAGGACTGGCGCGACCTGTTCACCAGGAACCTGGAGACGGCGTTCTTCATGAGCCAGGCGGTGGCCCGCGAGATCCGTCAGCAGGGCAACCCGGGGTCGATCGTCTCCATCTCGTCGATCAGCGGGATGAACACCGCACCGTTTCACATCGCCTACGGAACGGCCAAGGCCGCGGTGGCCGCGATGACCCGCACGATGGCAGTTGAGTTGGCGCTGGACAACATTCGCGTCAACGCGGTCGCACCCGGAGTGACAGCGACGGAGGCGTCCCGCACCTATACCGGTGACGATCCGGAGCGCGACCGGCAAGCCATCGCGATGGGCAGGCGGGGCCGACCGGAGGAGCAGGCGGGCGCAATCCTGTTTCTACTGTCGGACCTGTCCAGCTACATCACCGGGCAGACCCTGCTCGTCGACGGCGGGCTGAACCTGAAGTGGACGCACCTCGGCGCCGACAACACCTCCCTGTTCCTCAAAGACGACGACTTCCGCAACGCCATCAGGCGGTTCTAGGAGGATGCGATGACCGAAGAACTCTGCGAGCCGATGACCATCGGGGTGGACGCCTACATCTCGGAGGACTACGCCCGCGCCGAACGCGACAAGCTGTGGCGCAAGGTGTGGCAGCAGGTAGGCCGTGTCGAGGAGATCCCCGAGGTGGGCAACTACCTCACGTACGACATCCTCGACGACTCGATTCTGGTGGTGCGCACGGGTCCGAACGAGTTCGCTGCACACCACAACGTCTGCATGCACCGCGGCCGCCGACTCGTCGACACCCCCGACGGCGCGAAGAACGCGTGTGGACGGGCACGCAAGTCGTTCGTCTGCGGTTTCCACGGCTGGACCTATGGGCTCGACGGTGCCTGCACACACATCCGCGAACAGGACGACTGGAAAGGTGCGCTGACTCCGCAGAACACCCACCTCGCGCCGGTCCGGGTCGACACCTGGGGTGGCTGGCTGTTCGTAAACATGGACCCGGACTGTGAACCGTTGGCGGACTTCCTGTTCCCCGCCGCGAAGATCCTGGATCCGTTCGGGCTGGAGAACATGCGGTACAAGTGGCGCAAGTGGTTGTGCTTCGACTGCAACTGGAAGGTCGCGATGGAGGCCTTCAACGAGACCTACCACGTGTTCACCACGCATCCGGAGTTCAACAAGTTCGGCGAGTTCAAGGGCTGGGCCAAGGCGCAGGGTAAGCACAGCAACATCGGCTACGACGCGCCGAAAGGCTTGGACGAGACCAAGTCCAAAATCCGGCTTGGCACCGGTGACCCTCGCATCTCGACCGCCGAAATGCAGGTCTACACAATGGAAGAAACGAATGCCACCACCACGCAGACGCTGGTGAACGCGGCGAAGCGGCTCATCGACGAACTGCCAGAAGGCACCCCGGCCGACAAGGTGCTCGAGCACTGGCTGTCCTCGGCACGCCGCGACGACGAGGCCAGGGGCGTCATCTGGCCTACCATTCCGGCCGACATTCTGGGCCAGAGCGGCACCGCATGGCAGATCTTCCCGAATTTCCAGATCGGCCAGGGCCTCACCAGCGCACTGTGCTACAGCGCACGGCCGCACCCCAGTTACGACCCGAACAAATGCATCTTCGAAGTCGCGACCTACGAGTTGTTCCCGAAAGGCGAGGAGCCGCAGACGGAATGGCAGTACACGCCCAAGGAGAGCCCGAATTGGCTGTCCGTGCTGCCGCAGGATTTCTCGAACATGGCCGCCGTGCAGCAGGGCATGAAATCGGCGGGCTTCCCAGGAACCAAACCCAACCCGTACCGCGAGCGCAGCACGGTCAACCTGCACTACCAGCTGAGCAAGTACATGGGCACGGGCGAACCACAGGAGTTGCGATGACGCTGTTCGACACCTGCGGGCCGACGCAGACGCCCGACGACATCGACATCGACGCGCTGCGCGAGAAGTACCTGTATGAACGCGACAAGCGGTTGCGCGCAGACGGTTCGACGCAATACCTGGAACTGAAGGACGACTACGCGGAGTTCGCGGAGGTCGACCCGCACACCCCCGTCACCCCGCGCACGCCCATCAACGAGGACGTCGAGGTGGCGGTGCTCGGCGGCGGCATCGCAGGTCTGCTGGCGGGCGCCTACCTGAAGAAGGCAGGCGTCGACGACGTCCACATCGTCGAGATGGGCGGCGACTTCGGCGGTGTCTGGTACTGGAACCGGTTCCCTGGGATCCAATGCGACAACGACGCATACTGTTACATCCCGATGCTGGAAGAGCTTGACTTCATGCCGTCGAAGAAGTTCGCCGACGGCACCGAGATCTACGAGCACTGCCGCCGCATCGCAAAGCATTTCGGCCTTTACGACGGCGCTATCCTGTCCACCCAGGTGCGCTCGATGCGGTGGGACGAGTCCATCAAGCGCTGGCGGTTGAGCACCAACCGCGGCGACGACATCCGCGCCCGCTTCGTGGTGATGACGCAGGGCTCCTACAACCGGCCGAAGTTGCCGGGCATCCCCGGGATCAAGGACTTCAAGGGGCACATGTTCCATTCCGCGCGATGGGACTACGAGTACACCGGCGGCGATGCCAGCGGTGGCCTGCACAAATTGCATGACAAGCGGGTCGCGCTGGTCGGGACGGGAGCCACCGGTGTCCAGTTGGTGCCCCACCTCGCGCGGGATGCCCAGCAGTTGTTCGTCTTTCAGCGCACACCGTCGTCAGTCGACGAGCGCGGAAACCCGCCGACCGACCCGCAGTGGGCGGCGTCGCTGAAGCCTGGCTGGCAGGCCGAGCGCAAACGCAACTTCCACCGGTGGTCGCCGTTCGAAGGCGTGGTCTTCGACGCGGCCGATCAGGTCTGCGACTTCTGGACCGAGTTGGGCCGGAACATGACGGCGCGGATCGCGGCCAGCGAGGATCCCGCCTCGCTCAGCACCGAGCAGATCATGGCGATCCGGGAAGAGGAAGACTACAAGATCATGGAGCGGCTGCGTCGCCGGATCGGTGAGATCGTCGACGACCCGGAGACGGCGGAGGCGCTCAAACCGTACTACCGGTTCCTCTGCAAGCGGCCATGTTCCAGCGACGAATACCTGCCCTCGTTCAACCGGCCGAACGTCACGCTGGTCGACGTCTCGGAGTGCAAAGGGGTGGAGCGGCTCACCGAGAACGGGATCGTCGCCGACGGCGTCGAGTACCAGGTCGACTGTGTCATCTTCGCGAGCGGTTTCGAGATCTCAACGGAGATCAGCCGCCGCTATGCGATCGATACGATCGAAGGCCGTGACGGGGTTTCGCTGTTCGACCACTGGGCCGACAGTTTCAAGACGCTGCACGGGATCACCAGCCGCGGCTTCCCGAACCAGTTCCACACCGGTTTCATCCAGGGCGGGGTCTCGGCCAACACCACCGCGATGTTCGAACAGCAGGCCGAACACATCGCCTACATCATCGCCGAGGCCGTCAAGCGCAAGGCGACGACCGTCGAGCCGAGCCTGCAGGCACAGGACCAGTGGGTGAGAACCATCCGAGAGCTTTCGATCGACAACTCCGCGTTCGAAGTGTCGTGTACGCCGGGCTATTACAACAACGAGGGCGGCGGTGGCGGCCAAGGCATCCGATCGTTCCTCGGTGAGCCGTACGCCCCCGGCTTCTACGCCTTCGACGACGTGTTGAGCCGGTGGCGCGCCAAGGGTGATCTTGATGGCCTCGTGCTCGGTACCTAGCGATTTGTGTGCGTTGAGGAGCGGTGAGCGCTCCTTTCTGCACACAAATCACAGGAAAACAGATGGCTGACCTGAGATTCGACGGCCGGGTCGCGGTCGTCACCGGCGGCGGTCGAGGACTTGGCCGCTCGTATGCCCTGTTGCTCGCCGAGCACGGCGCCAAAGTCGTCGTCAACGACGTCGACGCCGACCCGGCCGACGACGTCGTTGGCGAAATCACCAGTGCCGGTGGCGATGCCGTGGCCTGCGTCGGCTCGGTCGCGTCCCCCGAGGGCGGGCAGGCGATCATCGACACCGCCACGGATCGCTATGGGCGCATCGACATCCTGGTGCACAACGCGGGCAACGTGCTGCGCGCATCGCTGAAGGAGATGTCCTACGCCGACTTCGAGGCCGTCGTCGATGTGCACCTGCGCGGCGCGTTCCATGTTGTGCGGCCGGCGTTTCCGTTGATGTGCGACGCGGGTTACGGCCGCATCGTGCTCACGTCATCGATCGGCGGGCTCTACGGAAACCACGACGTGGCGAACTATGCGGTGGCCAAGGCGGGGGTGATCGGTCTCTCGAATGTCGCCGCGCTCGAAGGTGTCGCGCACGGCGTCAAGAGCAACGTGATCGTGCCCGCTGCGGTGACCCGGATGGCCGAGGGCATCGACACCTCGGCCTACCCTCCTATGGGCCCGGAATTGGTGGCACCCGTGGTCGGCTGGCTGGCACACGAATCCTGTTCTGTCACAGGGGAGATGTTCATCGCACTGGCGGGCAGGGTGGCCAGGGCGGTGGTCGCAGAGACGCCGGGCGTGTACCGGCCGTCGTGGTCTATCGCGGAGGTCGGCGACCACATCGCCGCGATCCGCGACGCGTCGGCACCTATCGTGTTTCCGGTCGTGCCGGACGGCCACGGCGACCACATCCGATACAGCTTCGGACGGGCGGCGCAAAGTGTCTAGCGGGCCACTTGCGGGTGTATCGGTGGTCGACCTCACCGCGATGGTGATGGGGCCGTACTGCACGCAGATCATGGCGGACATGGGCGCCGACGTGATCAAAGTCGAGCCCCCGGAAGGGGACAACACCCGATTCATCTCGGTGGGGCCTGCGTCCGGCATGAGCGGCGTCTTCGTCAATGTGAACCGCGGCAAGCGCAGCGTCGTGCTCGATCTGCGCACGGAGGCGGGCAAGACGGCGCTCGAGGCGCTCGTGCGTGAGGCCGACGTCTTCATCCACTCCATGCGGGCCAAGGCGATCGCCAAACTCGGCTTCGGCTACGACCGGGTCGCGACGCTCAACCCCCGCATCGTCTACACCAACTGCTACGGCTACGGCAGGCGCGGACCCGAACGCGACCTGCCCGCCTATGACGACACCATCCAGGCCGAGTGCGGGATACCCGCCGTACAGGAACAGCTGACCGGCGAGGCCACCTTCGTCGGCACCATCATGGCGGACAAGGTCGCAGGGCTGACCGCGCTCTACGCCACGATGATGGCTCTGTTCCACCGGGAACGCACCGGGGAGGGCCAAGAAGTCGAGGTCAGCATGTTCGAAACGATGGCATCGTTCATGCTGGTCGAGCATGCTAATGGGGCGATGTTCGATCCCCCGCTCGGCCCGGCCGTCTATCCGAGGACGGTGGCGCCGAACCGCAAGCCGTACCGCACCAAGGACGGCCAGATCGCCGCGCTGATCTACAACGACAGGCACTGGAAGGCGTTCGTCGACGCGGTGCGGCCCGCGTGGGCCACTGACATCTACGCCACGCTCGAGCAGCGGGCCCGCGACATCGACACCGTGTACGGCCTGCTGGCCGAAACCATGGCCGAACGGACGACCGAGGAATGGCTGGCGCTGTTCCGTGAACTCCAGATTCCCGCCGCGCCGCTGAACACCCCCGACTCGCTGTTCTCCCATCCTCACCTGAACGCGGTCGGCCTGTTCGAAACCGTCGACACCCCGCACGGACCGGTCCGATTTCCCGGTGTGCCCACCTGGTTTTCGCGCACTCCGGGCAAGGTTGCCGGGCCGGCGCCGCTGTTGGGTGCGGACACCGAAGCGGTGCTTGGCGAACTCGGTCTCGGCTCCGGTAGCGCCGAGACGACGGTTTCTGACGGGAATCGGACGGATTCCGTCAGAAACCGTAGCGCCGACGCGGTGGGGCAGGGGTAGCCGATGGACTTCGAGATGGGGCAGCAGGCCGCCGAGCTGCGTCGTGAACTGCGTGAGCTGGTGAAAACCCATGTGCCCGAGCATTATCTGGGCGCGTTCACCGACAACCCTGCCGACCTCGAAACGGCTCAGCGGTTCTGCCGCACCCTCGCCGACCGCAATCTGCTGTGCCTCGCGTGGCCCGAGGAATTCGGGGGCCGCGGCGCCTCGGTATGGGAGCAGACCGTGGTGCGTGAGGAGATGTGGGCGCACCACGAACCCCGCGGCGCGCAGTACATGGGGGTGAACTGGGTCGGGCCGATCATCATGCGGCACGGCACGCAAGAGCAGCAACGCAGACACCTGCCACCGATCGCGCGCGGCGAAGTCATCTGGTGCCAGGGTTTTTCGGAACCAGAAGCCGGCTCCGATCTCGCGTCGCTGCGCACCAGCGCCCGTCGCGACGGCGACGGCTGGCTGGTCAACGGCCAGAAGATCTGGACGTCGTATGCCACCATGGCGCAGTGGTGCTTCCTGCTGGCCCGCACGGCCAAAGTCGGAGAGGGCGCAACCCAGAAAAAACAACAGGGCCTCACGATTTTCCTTGTCCCGATGGACGATCCCGCGATCCAGGTGCGGCCGATCCGCTGCATGATGGGGCCGCACCACCTCAACGAGGTCTTCTTCGACGACCTGCGGGTGACCGACGCCGACGTGCTCGGCACCGTCGACGCGGGCTGGTCGATCGTGCAGGACGTGATGTCGTTCGAACGCGTCGGCATCGCCCGCTACGCGCGCTGCGAACGGCTGTTGTCCGCGGCGCCTGCGGTTCTCGGCGACCGCTGGGAGGACCTGCCCGAGGAGCTGCGGGCGCGGTGGGTGCGTATGCTCACGCACTGCCGCCGCGCGCGCCTGATGGCCTACCGCGTGGTCGATCTGCAGAGCAGTGGCCGCATCCAGCCGGGCGACGCGGCGGCCTATCGGATCGCGGTCACCAAGCTCGACCAGGACAGCGCCGAGGTGCTGATGGACATCGCGGCGGAGGTGTCCCACGACGACGCGCAGGCGGAATGGTTCCTCGGTGAGGTCGAGGACCACTGGAAGTACTCGCAGGCGTCGACCGTGTCGTCTGGAAGTATCGAGATGCAGCGCATCCTGTTGTCGCGGGTCTTGCTGGCGGGTACGAAGTGATCCTCGACTTAGGCGACGACGCCAAAGAATATGGCCGAGAAGCACTTCGGGCGTTCGAGGCCGCGGGCGGCGATCAACTGGTGCAGCCGGCCGAAGCAAAACCGGCCCTGCGCGAATCGCTCGCGGGTCCGGTGCTCAACGAACTCGGCGCATGGGAGCTGGATCCCCGCACCGACGCCGACGGCCTCGAGGCGGCCGCGGCCTTGTGCCGCAGCGCCGGTTACTGGGCGCTGCCGTACCCGGTCGCCGAGCGGCTGGCAAAACCGACCGACCTGGATGTCGACGGGTTGCTCGTCACCGCGGACAACCGGCCGTCAGGCGCGCTTCAAGGGCTGGAACTGAATTGGGCGGCAGTCTCATTGGGCGGCACCCGCAGCCGGGTGATCGGTCAACGGCCCGCGGGCGCCGGGTTCGTGGTCGAACTGGAGTTGGCGGCCATCGACACCGACGGCGCTGGGGACATCGCGCTTGGCCTCGTGCTGCCGTGCTGGACACTGCTCGGCATGCTGGACCGGGCTATCGAACTCACCATCTCCCACGTCAGCCTGCGCAAGCAGTTCGGTCAGACGTTGTCGGCTTTCCAAGGTGTGCAGTTCCAGCTGACCGACGCCGAGGTCGAGCGCAGTGGCCTGGACATGCTGGCCAAGTATGCGCTGTGGAGCATCGGCACCGGGCGCCAGGAAGCACTGGATGATGCGCTGGCGCTGCGGATGTCGGCACTCGAGGCCGCCGAGGTGGTCTTCCGCGTCTGCCACCAGTTGCACGGCGCGGTCGGTTTCTGCGACGAGACGACGCTGTCGTGGCTGTCCCGGTACAGTCAACCGTTGCGCAGGCTGCCGCTCGGCCTGTCGGCCACCCGCGACGAACTGACCCACCGCGCGGGGCGGACCGGTCTGACGGGCTTGTTCACGTGAGGGCCGATCTCGACGAATTCCGCGCGACCGTCCGCACCTGGTGCGAACAGCACATCCCGCCCGACTGGCGGCAGACCCAGACCGGTGTCGACGACGAGGAGTTCGTCCGCTTCCAGAAGTCCTGGTTCGCCGAACTGCACAGCGCGGGTTACGCGGTGCCGCACTGGCCGCGCGAATGGGGCGGTGGGCTCTCGGTTTCCGAGCAGGTGGTGCTGTACCAGGAACTCGCCGCGCACGACGCACCGCGACTGGTGTTGGCATTCGTCGGCATTCACCACGCCGCCGCGACGCTGCTCGCGGCGGGCACCGACGAACAGCGTCGACGCCACCTGCCTGCGATCCTGGACGGCGAGATCTGGGTGCAGGGGTTCTCCGAACCGGAGGCCGGGTCCGACCTCGCCAGCCTGCGAACATCGGCGCGGCGCGTCGGCGACTCGTACATCGTCAACGGGCAGAAGCTGTGGGCCAGCGGCGGCAAGCACGCCGACTGGTGCCTGCTGATCGCCCGCACCGACCAGGATGCGCCCAAACGCAGCGGCATTTCGTACTTTCTGCTCGACATGACCACCCCGGGCGTCGAAGTACGACCGATCCGCAACGCCATCGGCGACTCGCACTTCTGCGAGATCTTCCTCAACGACGTCGAGATCCCGGCAACCAACCTCGTCGGCGAAGAGAACGCTGGATGGCAGGTGGCGCAGGCGACCCTTGGTGCGGAACGCGGCCTGACCATGCTCGAACTGGCCGAGCGTCTCGGCAACGCGGGCTTCCGCTGGCTTCTGCAGGTCGCTCCGGTCGACGATCCGATCGTGGCCGACCGGTTGGCGCAGTTCGAAACCGAGATCACCGGGCTGCGAGGATTGTGCCGAAAGGTGATCGACGACAACGAGAAAGGTACCGCGGGCCCGGCGGACGCCTCGATCGTCAAGCTGTTCTACAGCGAACTGCTGCAGCGGCTCACCGACTTCGGGGCAGAGATCGGCGGGATGGCCGCGCATACCCGACTGGCGAAACCGATGTCCAGTGGCTGGGAGTCCGGTTCGTGGATGCTGGACTTCATCGGGTCGTGGGAGTGGACGATCCCCGGTGGCTCGAGCGAGATCCAGCGCACGATCATCGGCGAGCGCGGGCTGGGATTGCCGCGGGAACCGAGCGCGTTGTGACGGTCCCCGAGTTCGCGGAGTTCCACGCCGAATTGCGGTCGGTGGCGAGCGATCTGCTGGCCAAGGATCGGGCCGTCGACTGGGCGTCGCTGGTCGATGCGGGCTGGGTCGGGCTGGAGGTGCCGGAACAGGCCGGCGGTGCGGGCGCGACGTTCGCCGAGGTCGCGGTGATCTGCGAGGAGATGGGTCGCGCCGCCAGCGCCAACAACTACCTTGGCGGCGCGGTGTTGGCGGTGGGCGTGCTGAACATGCTGCAGCCCAGCACGACTCGTGACCGGTTGCTTGCCGATGTGGCGTCGGGCGCCGTCCGGGTAGCGGTGGCGCTCGAATCGGAGTTCGTGCCGGACGCCGAAGGTGCCGACTGCATCCTGCTGATCGCAGACGAGGACGTCGCCGTGGCGACCGCGACGGCCACACCGCAGCCGGTCCTCGACGAGACGCGGCGCCTGGCATCCGTTGGTGACGTGCAGATCTCGGAGCGACTCAGGCTTGCCGGGGACATCCAACGGTTGCGCCAGCGCGCCGCCGTCGCCGTTGCCTGCGACAGCCTCGGACTTTCCGAGGCAATGCTGTCTGCCACCGTCGGCTATGCGAAGGTGCGTCACCAGTTCGGCCGCCCCATCGGGTCTTTCCAGGCGGTCAAGCATGCCTGCGCGGATATGGCGGTCAACATCGCCGTCGCGCGTCAGCTCGTCGACGCGGCGGTGCAGGCGATCGTCGACGACCACACAGATGCAGGCGTGGCCGCCGCGATGGCGAAGTCCTACGTCTGCAGCACCGCCGTCGACATCGCCGGTAAGGCCATGCAACTACACGGCGGTATCGGCTACACGTGGGAAAGCGGCATCCACGTCTATCTCAAACGCGCCGCACTCAATCGGTCGCTGTTCGGCTCACCGGCGGAGCACCGCAGACACCTCGCCAAACGCTATCGGTAAAGGAGTTTCGATAAATGGCTGTCCCCGTTTACAAGCGCATCCTCGACCTGTTCGAGGCCGAGGGGGTCAACACCCTGTTCGGCATCCCCGACCCGAACTTCGTGCACATGTTCGCCGAAGCCGATGCGCGTGGATGGTCGGTGGTGGCGCCGCACCACGAATTGAGCGCAGGCTTCATGGCAGAGGCGGTCTCGCGCATGACCGGCGGGCCTGGCCTGTGCATCGGCACCCTCGGCCCCGGGATGGCCAACATTGCGGGCGCGATCCAGTGCGCGAAGGTGGAGAACTCCCCGGTGATATTCCTCGGCGGCCAACGGGCCCGCATCACCGAACGCCGGGTGCGTCGCGGCCGCATCCAATTCGTGCGCCAGGAACCGCTTTTCGCGCCCTCAGTCAAGTACAGCGCGTCCATCGAGTACCCCGACCAGACCGACGAGATCATCCGCGAGGCGATTCGCCGCTCGATGTCGGGCACCCCTGGCCCGTCCTACGTCGAGTACCCGGCGCATGTGCTGCTGGCGGAGCTCGACGTCCCCGACCCCGTGCCGCCGCATCGGTATCGGCTGGTCAACCAGGGTGCGGGTGCGCCTGAGGTGGCCGAGGCCGCGAAGCTGATCCGCGAGGCGCAGAGCCCGATCCTGTTGGTGGGCCACGCCGTTCACACGTCGCGCAGCCAGGGGTCGGTCAAAGAACTGGCAGACCTGATGGCCTGCCCGGTCATCCAGACGTCCGGTGGTACGTCGTTCATCCCGGGTTTGGAGGACCGGACGTTCGCCTACGGCTTCTCGCCGTCGGCGGTCGAGGCGGTGGTCAATTCGGATCTGTGCGTCGCACTCGGCACCGAACTCGGCGAGCCGGTGCACTACGGCAAGACCCGACACTGGGCGCAGCGCAACGACATTCGCAAGTGGATCCTGGTCGAACAGGATCCGTTCGCCATCGGTGTCAACCGGCCGATCGACGTGCCGCTGGTCGGGGATCTACGCGGCGTGGTGCCACAACTGGTCGAGGCGCTGAAGGACACTCCGCGCCAGCCGTCACCGACCCTGGACGAGCTGATCAACAAGGACGCCGAGGAACTCGCGCAGCTCGCCGAGAACGCGCCGACCGGCAGGACTCCGATACACCCGGCCCGCTACGTCGTCGAGGCAACTCGCGCCTTTTCGGCATTCGCCGCAAACGGCATCCTGGTCCGCGACGGCGGTGCCACGGTCATCTTCGGTTGGACCTACTCGCAGGCCAAACCGCGCGACGTGATCTGGAACCAGAACTTCGGGCACCTCGGCACCGGGTTGCCGTACGCGGTCGGGGCGTCGGTCGCCGACGGCGGCAAGCGCCCGGTCATGCTGCTTACCAGCGACTCCGCCTTCCTGTTCCACATCGCCGAACTCGAGACCGCCGCAAGGCACAACCTGCCGCTGGTGTGCGTGGTCGGCGTCGACCACCAGTGGGGACTCGAGGTCGGCGTGTACAAGCGCACCTTCGAGCAACCGTCACCGCAGCCCGGTGTGCACTGGAGCAAGGACGTGCGGTTCGACAAGATCGCCGAGGGCTTCGGCTGCCACGGCGAATATGTGGAAAAGGAAGACGAGATCGGCCCGGCCATCGAAAGGGCGTACGCCAGCGGTAAGACGGCCGTGGTGCACGTCTGCATCGATCCGAAGGCCAACTCCGAGGAGATGCCGAAGTACGACGAATTCCGAACTTGGTATGCCGAAGGTACGCAGTAGGGAAAGGTGGAGCTATGCGCGAATATCTGAAGTTCTACATCGACGGCAAGTGGGTCGACCCGGTCGAGGCGAACACCCTGGACGTCGACAACCCGACCACCGAACAGGTCTCCGGCAGGATCGCAGTCGGCGCGGCCGCCGACGTCGACAAGGCGGTCAAGGCGGCGCGAAAAGCCTTCGCTACCTGGTCACAGAGCACCCGCGAGGAGCGCCTCGACGTGCTGCAGGCGATGCTGGCCGAATACCAGAAGCGCGCGTCCGATCTGGCCGACGCGGTGAGTGAGGAGATGGGTGCGCCACCGTCGCTGGCGGCAGGCCCACAGGTCAACCTGGGCCTCGGGCATCTGGCGACGGCCATCGACGTGCTGAAGAACTACGAGTTCGAGGAGCAGCACGGCAGCACACTTGTGGTCAAGGAGCCGATCGGCGTGTGCGGGCTGATCACGCCGTGGAACTGGCCGATCAACCAGATCGCGGTCAAGGTGTACCCCGCCCTGGCGACCGGATGCACCTTGGTGCTAAAGCCGTCGGAGGTGGCGCCCTACTCGGCGCAGATCTTCACCGAAATCCTCGACGCGGCAGGCGTTCCCGCCGGGGTGTACAACCTGGTCTACGGCGACGGCCCCGGCGTCGGCGCCGCGCTGTCCAGCCATCCCGACGTCGACATGGTGTCGTTCACCGGGTCCACCCGCGCGGGTATCGAGGTGGCGCGGAATGCGGCGCCGACGGTGAAGCGGGTCAGCCAGGAACTGGGCGGTAAGAGCCCGAACATCGTGCTCGACGACGACGACTTCGCCAAGAGCGTGGCCGCGGGCGTGACGGTGATGATGATGAACAGCGGGCAGAGCTGCAACGCCCCGTCGCGCATGCTGGTGCCGAACTCGCGCAAGGACGAAGCCGTCGCCGTCGCCAAGGCCGTCGCCGAACAGGTGAAGGTCGGCGACCCCAGCGAGAAGACCGCGATCGGGCCGGTGGCGTCCAAGGCGCAGTTCGACAAGATCCAGGGCTTGATCCAGAAGGGCATCGACGAGGGCGCGACGGTCGTCGTCGGCGGCCTCGGCAGGCCGGACGGCATCGACTCCGGCTACTACGTCAAACCCACGGTATTCGCGGATGTCCGCAACGACATGACCATCGCACGCGAGGAGATCTTCGGGCCGGTGCTGTGCATCCTCGGCTACGACGATCTCGATCAGGCGCTGGAGATCGCCAACGACACCGAATACGGTCTGGCCGGTTATGTTTCCGGCGCCGACCTCGACCAGGCCCGCGCGGTCGCCCGCAAGATCCGCGCGGGGTCCGTCGCGATCAATCACGGCTTCGACATGAACGCCCCGTTCGGCGGCTACAAGCGCAGCGGCAACGGTCGCGAGTGGGGCCAGTTCGCGTTCGACGAGTATCTGGAGACCAAGGCGGCACTGGGCTACGCGCCGGAGTAGCCGCAATACACTGCGGCAATGCCCAGCGAAAAGTACGAATACGGTATCGATTTCGAGCGGGTCGCGGCCGTCGACATCCACACCCACGTGGAGGTCGACGGCCACGGCCACAAGGCCTACGACGACGAACTGGTCGACGCCGTCGGCAAGTACTTCAGGCGTGGCCCGGAGGCGCTGTCGAGTGTGGACGCGCTGGCCGACGAATACCGCAGGCACAACACGGCCGCGGTAGTGTTCACCATCGACGCGCGCACAGGTGCGCGGCACGTGCCGAATTCGATCGAGGACCTGATCGCAGGCGCGATCCGCAACAACGACGTGCTCATCCCGTTCGGCAGCGTCGACCCGTGGCATGAGCGGCGCGCGGTGCACCGCGTGCACGAACTCGTCCGCGATTACGGCGTCAAAGGCTTCAAATTCCACCCCAGCATTCAGGCGTTCGAGCCGAACGACCGTCGCTTCTATCCGATTTACGAGGCCATCACCGAGGCGGGTGTGCCCGCGTTGTTCCACACCGGGCAGACCGGTCTCGGGTCGGGGCTGCCCGGCGGTCACCGGATCAAGTTGCGCTACTCCGACCCGATGCTGCTCGACGATGTGGCGGCCGACTTCCCCGAGTTGACCATCGTGATGGCGCATCCGGCCGTGCCGTGGGTGGACTCGCAGATCGCGATCGCGTCGCACAAGACCAACGTCTACGTCGACTTGAGCGGCTGGTCGCCCAAGTACTTCCCGCCGCAACTCGTGCACGCCATCAGCCGCCAACTACGCACCAAGGTGCTGTTCGGGACCGACTACCCGTACATCAAGATCGACCGCTGGCGCAGTGATTTCCAGGAGCTGAACATCGACCCGGCGCTGGCGCCGCTGATCTTCAAGGACAACGCGCTGCGGGTGTTGGGAGTCACGCGATGAATTCTGCACGCGACCGTGGTCTGCATTCACGACCGAACCACACACCACCTGAAGGAGACCGTCGTGCCCATCCGCCACCGCGCACCGCTCGGCGCCCCATGCTGGATCGACCTGCTCACATCTGACCTCGAGCGCGCCAAAGAGTTCTACGGCAACGTGTTCGGCTGGACGTTCGAATCAGCGGGCCCGGAATACGGCGGTTACGTCACCGCATCCAAGGACGGCCAGCCAGTGGCGGGGCTGATGGGCAACGATCCGCAATTCCGCTCGCCCGACGGCTGGACCACTTATCTGCACACCTCGGACATCGCGGCAACGGTGCGGGCCGCCACCGCTGCAGGCGCCACCACGGATGTCGGACCGATGGAGGTTCCGGCCAAGGGACACATGGCCATGCTCACCGATCCCACCGGCGCCGCTATCGGGCTGTGGCAGCCGATCGGACACCATGGCTACACCGTCGTCAATGAGGCGGGCGCGCCGGTCTATCACCAGCTGACCACCCGCGACTATGCCAAGGCTCTCGACTTCTACCGCGAGGTGTTCGGCTGGCAGACCGAGGTCGTCTCCGACACCGACGAATTCCGCTACAGCACAGCTAATTTCGACGGCGAAGCGTTGTTGGGCGTGATGGCAGAAGACGCGGCGACCTGGTTCTTCTTCCTCGGCGCCGACGACGTCGACAAGACCGTCCAGTTGATCAAGGACAACGGCGGCAGCGTGGTCCGCGACGCCGAGGACACCCCCTACGGCCGGCTGGCTGCTGTCGCCGATCCGACAGGGGCGGGCTTCAACCTGTCATCGCTGCCGTAAATCAGGCCGCGACGTAGACGATTCCGGACGGGTTCGCGGTATTGGCCGCGTTCACGATCGCGCTGGCGAAGTCATTGTCCCTGCCGGCGACGACCGTCAAATGCACACCGGCACGCCGGAATTCGGGCCGCATCGCGTTCAGAGTGGCCTCGCCGGCACGCTTGCTCGCGGCGACGGCCGTGTACCCCTTCGGCACCGCCTTGTACGGATAGAAGTGGGCCTGGTGGCTGGTGACGAAGACGATGCGGCCGCCGGCAGGCATCAGCGGAAGGGCCATCAACGCGAGGCGGCGCTGGGCGTCCCGGTTGCGACGCTGCGCGTAACCGGGATTGGCTCCAGGCTCGGCGCCGACCGACGCGTTGAGAATCAGCGCGTCCAGCCGCCCGAAGTCGGCCTTGACGGCGTCGATCATCGCCGCGCACTCGCCCTCGTCGGACAGATCGGCGCGCAACGTCGACGCGTGGCCGCCCGCGAATCGGATGGTCCGCGCGGTGGTCTCGGCATCCACGGCGTTCTCCCGGTAGTTGACGATGACGTGCGTGTCGGAGCCGGCGAGTTGCAGCGCGACATCGGCGCCGATGCCCCTGGAACCACCGGTGACCAGGACAATCCGTGCGGGTGAGTGATGCATGTCGGTTTCCTTCTGTCGCTGCGAGCCCTCACAGTACACCAGTTCTTAAGAAAAATAAGGCGGAGATAAGGTAACGATAAGGTAGTGATCGCTGCTCCGCGAGGCGCAAAGATGATCGGGTGCCCACTAGCCCCAAGATCCCCGAGATCCCCGAGATTTACGTCAAAGCGTGTATCAACGGCGCCCGCACACCGGATGCGCATCCGAACCTGCCGGTGACGCCCGAACAGTTGGCGAGCGCGGCGCTCGCGGCGCACCGCGCGGGTGCCAAGGCGGTGCACATGCACCCCAAGGATGACGATGGCGTCGACTCGCTGGCGCCCGAGCATGTCGACGCCGCGGTGGCCGCGGTCCGGCACGCGGTGCCGGGTCTGCCGTTGGGCGTGACGACGGGATATTGGGCGCTGCCCGACGTCGAGGCGCGACTGCGCGCGGTCGACGGATGGACCGTGCTGCCCGACTTCGCATCGGTGAACTGGCACGAGCCGGGCTCGGAAGACCTCGCCCGGTTGCTGCTGAGCAAGGGCCTCGGCGTCGAGGTCGGCATTTTTCACGCGGAGGCGGCCGAATCATGGGCGGCCTCCGAGGTCGCCCGGCATTGCATGCGGGTGATGATCGAACTGCAGGGCGACGGCGATACGGCCACCGCCGACGAGTTGCTCAGCCAGGTGACGGCGGCAGGTTCGCCCGCGCCGGTGCTGTTGCATGGCCTCGACGAAAGCTGTTGGCCGCTACTGGAACACGCGGGGAAACGCGGCGTGCAAACCCGGATCGGAATGGAGGACACGCTGCGGCTGCCGGACGGTTCGACCGCGCCCGACAACGAGGCGCTGGTATCCGCCGCGGTGCAGCTGCTCAGTCGGTAGGCGCGGCCATCGCGAAGTCGGCGAAGTCGAACCCCGGAACCACCACACAGCTGACCAGGCACGGCTGGTCGCCCTGAGGCCTGGCCCGCTGCCAGTGTCCCGGCGGCACGATGATCTGCGGCTGCTCACCGGCGACGATATCGGCGCCCAGCAGATGCCTTGTGGCCGTTTCTTGTTCGGCGCCGATCTGCAACACCAACGGACCGCCGAGGTGATAGAGCCACAGTTCCGCGCTGCGCACGGTGTGCCATGCGGACTGCTGACCGGGCATGAGCAGGAACAAGATTGCGGTGCCTGCGCTGCGCGGTCCGGTGTAGTCGGGTGGCAACGCGGACTGCGGCATCGCCAGTTCGCTGCGCCAGGTCTCCTTGAACCAGCCGCCCTCGGGGTGAGGGGACAGGTCAAGCCGACGAGCCCACTCCGGAAGGTCGCTCATGCAATTCTCCCATTAATAGGTGCAGGCACTCCACAATAGAGACGATGACAACCGACACGACACCTATCGTCCTGATCCACGGCTTGTGGATGTCGCCGCACAGTTGGCGGGGATGGGTCGAGCGTTACCGCGCGGCGGGACACACGGTGCATGCACCCGCATGGCCAGGGGTGTCCGCATACGAGGAAGAACTCGACCACACCAAGGCGCCCGCCGACATCGGTGTCGCCGAGGTGGTTGATCATTACGCCGCATTCGTGCGCGGGCTGCCCGAACCGCCCATTCTGATGGGCCACTCGTTCGGCGGACTGATCACCCAGATGCTGCTGTGCAAAGGGTTGGGACGGGCCGGTGTGGCGATTCATCCCGCCGCGCCCCGCGGCGTCTACCGGTTGCCGCTGTCGGTGCTGAGATCGACGTTTCCGGTGTTCCGCAATCCGGGAAACATCCGTCGCGCAGTGCCTCTCACGCCCGCGCAGTTCCACTACGCGTTCGCGAACACCGTCTCGCGCGAGGAGTCGGACTCGTGGCGCGACAAGCTGGCGATCCCGGCACCGGGCCGGCCGTTGTTCCAGGCGGCGGTGGCCAACTTCACCAACAGGGACAAGGCGGCGACGACGGTCGATTTCCGTAAGGACCGGGCACCGTTGTTGCTGATCGCCGGCGGCCGCGATCACATCGTGCCCGCGTCGATGGTGTACGAGAACTTCAACCGATATCGCCGGTCCCCGGCCGCGACCGATTTCAAGTTGTTCGAGCACCGGCCGCATTTGACGGCGGCGCTGGACGGTTGGAGCGACGTGGCCGACTACGCGTTGACGTGGACGGCGGCCCGCAGCCGATAGTCTGAGCGAATGGCACGCCTACGCCCCGGTTGGCTGGTGGTGTTGTGTGCGGCGGTGCTCGCGGTCAGTGTCTGGTTGCCGTGGCTGACCAGCCGAGCCGATGGCGGTGGGCGGGCGACTGCGATCGGCGGAATCGTCGGCAGCATGCCGGTGCCTCCGCCGGGATTCGGCGTCGGTCAACTCATCGTGCTGCTGGCGTCGACGTTGATCGTCGCGGGCGCGATGGCCGCGCGCGGGTTGTTCGGCCGACTGGCATCGTCCGCGGCGCTGACCATCTCCGTGCTCCTGGTGGTGCTGACCGCGTGGTACTACCGGTTGTACGTGTACGCGCCGGTCTCGGCGGGTTACGGACTGTACCTTGGCGGTGCCGCCGCGGTGTGCGCGATGGTGCTGTCGGTGTGGGCGATGTTGGCGTCGTGGTCGGCGGCGTCTTGAGCGGGTTTGTCGAACCGGTCTCGTTGACCGGCCAGCATTGGGTGACACTGGAACCGCTTGCCCGAGAACATCTTCCGGAGATCGCCGCAGCCGCCGCCGACGGCGAGCTGGGTCGGCTGTGGTTCACTTCGGCGCCGAAGGCGGGAATCGCCGAGCAGTGGCTCGAGATGCGGTTGGCGGCGCAGCAACCCGATACCGGGTTGACGCTTGTGGTACGTGGCCTCGACGGCAGCTTCCTCGGGTCGTCGAGCTACCTCAACGTCGACGCACCGAACCGACGGTTGGAGATCGGCAACACGTGGTACGTGGCGTCGGCGCGGCGAAGCGGCGTGAACTCCGAAACTAAGCTGCTGATGCTCGGCCACGCGTTCGACGAATTGAACTGCGTCGCGGTCGAATTCCGCACACATTTCTTCAACTTCACCAGCCGCGCGGCCATCGAGCGGCTGGGCGCCAAGCTCGACGGTGTGCTGCGCAGCCATCAGGTGCTGCCGGACGGGTCGCGCCGCGACACGGTGGTGTATTCGATCCTCGACATCGAATGGCCCGCGGTGCGCAACAACCTGCGCTACCGGTTGGCCAAACACGTCTAGACACGCCGAAACTGCGGACGGACCGCAGCTGGGCGCTGATTCGCGATCTGTCCGCAGTCTCGAGGCCGCGCGTCAGTTACTCGGATTCGACGGTCGTCGGCTCGATCGACTTCCTGCCGCCACCGTGGGCGACGTCGATCTTGCGAGGCTTGGCGCGTTCGGCCAGCGGGATGGTGACGGTCAGCACCCCGTTCTCGTAAGTCGCCGAGATCGCCGATGCGTCAATGCCTTCGCCGAGCGACAACTGCCTGCGGTAGGAGCCGAAGAACCTCTCGTTGGCCAACCACTGGACAGAGTCCTCGGATCGGGCGGTGCGGTGTGCGGTGATGGTCAGCGTGCCGTTGTCGACGCTGACGTCGACGGAACCCGGATCGACGCCCGGTAGGTCGGCCGTCAGCAGGTAATGATCCTCGATCTTGCACAGATCCATCGGCATGAACCGCGGGGTACGACTTGATCCGGCCTGGTTCGTCAGCAAGCTCCGGGTCAAGGCATCAAGGTCACTGAACGGGTCGAAGCGCAGCACAGCAATCCACCTCCTAAGTCGCCTCAGAGCCCGCCACCCTGGCGGGCAGCCAAATCACTGTGCACCCCCAGGCTAGCACTCTCAATGCAAGAGTGCTAGCCCCTAAATTGCTCCCACCTGGGCACCTGTCAATCGCTGCGCACACTGGTCGCAGCGGAGCACCCCCGTGAACCGGTCGCCGCAGCCGGTGTGCGTCACCACTACCGCCGGACCTTCTCGCGACGGGAACCACCGTTGCGCCCACTGCAGCCCCAATACCAGCACAGCAAACAGGGCGCGGCCCTTCTCGGTGAGCCGGTACCGGCCTTCGGCGCAGACAAGCACGTCGTTCGCGGTGAAGATCGACAGCCTGTCGGCGATGGATGCCGGCGGGGCGGCGAGTTGGTTCTGGAAGTCCGTGAAGCGGCTCATTCCGACGAACGCCGCGACCAGAAGCGCGAAGCCCCAGCGGTTGCCCAGCACGCTCATCGTCTGTGGAAACACACCCGCGGCGTCGCGCTGATCGGACCGGCGCCGTGTCGACGCGACGGGAATCGACCGCGGCCACGAACCGCTCGGGCCCCATTGCGCGACAACGTCTTTGTCGCTGACGCCGTCACCGCATGCGCGGCACACGATCAGCGGGCTGAAGTCCGCTCCGCAGGCCAGGTGCCGCATGCTGGGCAGCGTCTCGGCGTGGTCTGGCACCCAGCGGCGCTCCCACTGCCAGATCGACAGCAGCACCGGCCACAGCGACCGGCTGCGCGGCGTCACCAGGTATTCGGCACGGGTGGGGTTGGTCTGGTATTCGCGGCGGTCCAGCAGGCCGTCGCGGGTGAGCGCCTGCAGCCGGCGCGTCAGCACCGAATTCGAGATCGGAAGCCGCGCCTTGAATTCCGCGAACCGTGTCGCGCCGAGCAACGCCTGCTGAACCACCAGCAGCGTCCACTCGTCGCCGAGCAGTCCGAGCATCTGGGCGACGGCGTTGGGCTCGGGCCGCTCCACTACAGCCCGATCGCGGCCGCCGCGGAGTCGGCCTCGCGCCACCGGCGCAGCTGCGAACCCGGCGCCCAGGTGGAGTGAGTCCCACTCGAAATACGCTCCGGCAGCGCCAGTTTGCACACCGGGCCGTCACTGACTCTGGCAGCGTCGAACACCAGGCAGTACGAGGCGTCGGCGATCATGTCGGTGGTCAGCGTGACCAGATAGCCGTCGTCCTCACCTGTGCTGCCGACCCGCGGCGCCATCGCTGTTTCGCTGCCGTAGACGCCGTCGCCGAAAGCGAACCGCTCTTCGGCGCCGGTGTGCAGATCGTGTTTGACCAGACCGTCGAACAGGAACCAGGACGGCTTGCCGGTCGCCGCATACGCATAACGGTACGGCGTTCCGGCGTAACCGGAGTTGATCATGCCGAACTCGGTGATGCTGTCCGACAGTTGTTCTTCAGACACCTGCCCTGTGACGAGGTTGAAGCGCCACCGGTGCATCCGCGCCTGCATCCGGTCCAACGCGAGGAAGCGAAATGCCCGCTCCCACTTGTTACCCATGCCGTTGTCGGCCGGTTCCGGATCGCCCTGGAAGAAGCCGTCCAGCACGACCCAGTCGCCGTCGTCGTAGGCGTTGGTGAAGTGCAGCACGAACGTCGGCTCCGCCTCGAACCACCGGATGGTGTCGCCCCGGCGGGGGACAATCGCGAATCGCGACGGCATATCGCGATGGAACCGTGCCACATGCGCGTTGCGCTCCAACAGGGCGGGATCCCAGAACAACGGAAAGTCGTTGAGTATCACGTAGTTCTCGGTGAACGCCATGTCGTGGGGGAGTCGCGGGCCGGGCAGCGGCACGTCGACGTAGTGCACGAGGTCCTTGTTCTCGTCAACCACGCCGTAGTGCATGTACGGCGCCTGCTTGCTGTAGTTGAAGAACAGCAGTTCGCCGGTGGCGTCGTCGACCTTGGGATGCGCCGACACGCCCCAGTCGAACGGGAAGGCGCCGTTCCACTCCTCCTTGCCGAGCGTGTCGCCCGTGTACGGGTCGAGGCGGTAGAGATCGCCGCATTGATAGAAGCTCGTCAATGCCACCCCGCGGTGCACGGTGACGTCGGTGCTCGACGCGTCCTTCATCAACCCGCGCGCCCCCCAGCCGCGGTCCCGCCTCGACAGCGACACCGGTTCAGCCAGGCCGGGCCACAGCGGACCGCCTGCTTCGTTCTCCGCGATGAGGCCGTCCGTGCGGACAAAGCGGTTGCGGTAGAAGGCCTTTCCGTCGCGGAACCCGACGACATGCAGCATGCCGTCGCCGTCGAACGGATGGTACGCCTTCAGGGCGGGGTGCAGCGGATTCTCGGTGTTGCGCAGGTAGACCCCGTCGAGGTCCGTCGGAAGTTCGCCCTGCACCACGGTCAGATCGTCGGCGTCCCATTCGGTGGTCTGCGGACGCCAGGGGCCGGTGCGGTAGGGGTGATCGTCGTCCTCTGGCAGCGTCGACAGGAACTTGCCGACGATCTCCGTGTTCATCGCGGGCCTCCCGCCACGACGAAGCTGACGGTGGTCGCGGTGCTGCCGCCGAAGTTCAGGGTGCCGAACGTCTTCGCGCCCTCGACTTGGTAATCACCGGCGGCGCCGCTGACCTGTTTGGCCGCGTCGACGAGCATGCGAATCCCGGATGCTCCGACCGGATGACCGCCGCCGATCAGCCCGCCGCTCGGATTGATCGGCAGCCGCCCGCCCAGCCCGATCTCGTTGTTCTCGATGGCCTTCCATGATTCGCCCGGCCCAGTCAGCCCGAGGTGGTCGATGGCCAGGTACTCGCTGGGCGTGAAGCAGTCGTGCACCTCGAAACCGTCAACGTCGTCGAGCGTGACGTGAGCGCGGCCGAATGCGTCCAGCACCGCCGACCGCACGTGGGGAAGGATGTAGGGGTCGTCGGCCGCGCGGTCGAGCTTCTGTTGCAGGCCGAGTCCCACGGTGCGGTGGCCCCAACCGTCGATCCGGCCGATCGGCCGCGCATCCGGATGGTCGCGCAGGTAGTCGTCGGTCACCAGGACGATGCCTGCCCCGCCGTCGGTCATCTGGCTGCAGTCGAACCGGCGCAGCCGTCCCTCCACCGGCGGGTTGGCGTCGTCGGCGGCCAACGGGTGCGGCACCGTCCAATTGCGGGTCTGCGCATTCGGATTGGCGCGCGCGTTGCCGAAGTTCAGCGTCGCGATGGCACGCAGATGCGCATCGTCGAGGCCGTACCGGCGGTCGTATTCCTCGGCGACACGGTCGAACATGTACGGCCACATGAATTTTGCGTCGTTGCCCTCATGATTGGTCCACGCGGCGGCGCTGAGATGTTGGGCTGCGGTGTCACCGGGCACCGTCTTCTCCAGTTCGACGCCGATCACGAGTGCGGTGCGGTAAGCACCAGACCGCAGATCCGCCATCGCGGCCAGGGTCGCGACACTGCCGGACGCGCACGCCGCCTCGTGGCGGGATGCGGGCGTGTCCCACAAGGCGTCGTTGACGCTGGCGGGCATCGCGCCGAGGTGACCCTGTCGGGCGAACATCTCGCCAAACGCATTGGCGACATGGACGACTTCGATGTCCCCGGCGTCGATCTCCGCCGAGGCGAGCGTGTGCTGCACGACCTCCGCGGTCAGACCGGCGAAGTCGCGCCCTTCGCGTGTCCAATTGCGGGCGAAGTCGGTTTGGTAGCCGCCAAGGATCCAGACGCAGGGAATACCCATAGCCGGCACCGTACTACAACTAAGAGAGTGACTGTGCCGATTTGCAGCGAGGCGGCCCCGCCGGCTCCCGGTCTGAACCGACGAGACCTCAGCGGGCACCACGGTCGACCATTGCGCCCGCCTGCATTGGGGCATTGCCCACTGGGCGGAATGACAAACGTGAATGCGTAGGCCAAGAAGGCAACGGGAACGCTGAACGGATGAGTACGCCGCGAAATTACGAACTGGCTCGCCGAATGGCTGAACTCGCGCGTGCGTCCGCGGCGCCACGAAGCGTCGACGAGGTGCTCAACGACGTGACGGCCACGGCGTTGGAGTTGATGCCGGGGGCGGACGCCGCCGGGATCCTGCTGATCGGAGGGGGCGGTAAGTTCCGATCCGTCGCCGACACCTCCGACCTGCCCGTTCAACTGGACGAGTTGCAGATGAGATTCAACGAGGGACCGTGCAGGGATGCCGCGCTCGATGAAGTGATCGTGCGGACTGGGGACTTCCGCAGCGAGGAACGCTGGCCGAAGTACTCCGCCGCCGCGGTGGAGCTGGGGGTCTTGAGCGGCTTGTCGCTCAAGCTCTACACAACCGCGCGCACCGCAGGCGCTTTGAACTTGTTCGCCAAGAGCGCACACGCTTTCACCGCCGAGGACGAGACCACGGGCGTCATCCTCGCCGCGCACGCGGCGGCGGCGATCATGGCCAGCAGCCACGGCGAGCAGTTGCAGTCGGCGCTGTCCACCAGGGACCGCATCGGCCAGGCCAAGGGCATCATCATGGAGCGCTTCGGCATCGACGACGTGCAGGCGTTCGAGATGTTGCGCAGGCTGTCACAGGACAGCAACACCAGGCTGACCGACGTCGCGGAACGCGTCATCGAAACTCGCGGCGAAAAATAGCGCCGAGCGGATTGACGGCGGTGTAAAAGGGTAAGTATCTCGTGTCGGGGACGGATGCGAGGGGGGCCTTGTGCACGTCTGGATTCCTGCGTTCGCGGCTGGCGCTGCCACCGTCGCCGCAGTGGCCTGCGGTGTCGCGCAGGAGTCCGCGCCGACGGTTGCGACCAAGGCATCGAAACCCAGCTCCGTCGCGGTTGCCGCACCGATCGCCGCGCCCGCGGCCATGCCGAACGCCGACGGCGACCCTCAGTGCCCGATCGCCGATGCCTGGGGTTCGAACCCGTTCGGCACCGGGATCGTCGTGACGCATTGGAGCGACGACACCGCGCCGGTGACCGTCTTGGTCCGGACGAAGGCGGGCAGCGACCGGTCTCAACGAGCCCTGTTGACTCCGGGCGAGTTGCGGTTGTTCGAGTTTCCCGACGTCGACCAGGCAGCCGTCGGCGAGGTGTTGGTCATGACGAATACCCGCCGCTGCTACGTCTCCGCGGACCCCGCTGCGCTGCGTTAGCCACTGGCCTGGGTGCCGGTCCGGACGCTGCCGTCGCCCATCCGGACGCTGCCGTCGCCGAACGCCTTCTGCGGGTTCACCGCCGTGACGCGCGGATTGCTCGGCGGGTCGGGTTGCGGGTCGAAGGCGTGCGCGGTGCCCGACGCCAGACCAAGGCCTGCCATCGCGACCGCGCCGGTCATCAGCACCTTGGCGGTAGTCTTCTTCATGTTGTGAGTCATAGCTCCCGAGTGAAGAAGCCGACGGACGCTACCGATCCCAACTATGTGCCGCTGGCACCGAGCACGCGCTGCAGATCCGGCTCCATGGCCTGCAGTTGCGCACCCCAGTACGGCCAGTCGTGGGTGCCGTTCGGCGGGAAGTTGAACGTCGCATTGTTGCCGCCGGCAGCCTGGTAGTCGTTCTGGAAGTCGACGTTGCTCTGGTGCAGCATGTTCTCCAGGAACTCCGCGGGCAGGTTGGCCCCGCCGAGATCAGACGCCGTCCCGTTGCCGGCGTAGATCCATAGCCGGGTGTGGTTCGCGACGAGCTTGCCGACCTGAAGGGTCGGATCGTTGCGGGCCCACGCCGGGTCGCTGCCCGGCCCCCACATCGCGTCCGCCTTGAAGCCGCCTGCATCGTTCATCGCGACACCGACGAGCGTGGGCCAGATGCCGTCAGACAGATGCAGGAAGCCCGACAACGAGCCCGCGTAGATGAAGTTCTGCGGATGGTACGCGGCCAGGATCAGCGAGGCGGATCCCGACATCGACAACCCGACCACGGCGTTGCGGCTCGAGCTGATGCCCTTGTTGGCCGACAGCCAGGCGGGCAGTTCCTGCGTCAGGAACGTCTCCCACTTGTAGGTCTGCGTCGTGCCGTTACCGACAGCGGGCTGATACCAGTCCGAGTAGAAGCTGGACTCTCCGCCGACCGGCATCACGACCGATAGACCCGAGCCGTTGTACCACTCGAACGCGGGGGTGTTGATGTCCCAGCCGTTGTAATCGTCTTGGGCGCGAAGGCCGTCGAGCAAGTAGACGGCGTGCGTGCCGCCGCCCTGGAACTGCACTTTGATGTCGCGTCCCATGGCCGCCGACGGCACCTCCAGGTACTCGACGGGAAGGCCGGGCCGGGAGAACGCTGACGCGGTGCCGACGCTGCCGAGAACGGAAACAGCCGCCCAGATCAGTGATGCCGCCAACGTGGCGATCGTCAGCCGCTTACCAGATATCCTCGTTCGCCATTGCCGTCTCTTCACACCCTGGGTGAACGCCGCTGAGCTGTCGCCTCATCCGGCTCATGGCGTTTTATGCGGGAGCTCGAACGCAACTGCCAGTCATCTCTCAGCTCAGCTTCGCGGGCCGGCGTCGCGGCCGAACAGAATGTCGATGGTGTGCTCCCATTTTCCCGCGCGCGCGTGGTCACACACCGCACGGGTACCGGCCCATAGTGCTGCAGCGACAGCTGTGACCCCGGCCCAGATGAACAACGCGAACGTCACCGCGTCGGGTGCGGCCTGGCTGGTCGGGGTGGGTTCGTCGGTGAGCGCGCCATTGTCGTCGAGCCAGACCGCGACCTCCTCGCCGAGTTTGGTCACCTTGTGCGCGGCGATCACGCCGGTGTGTTCGGCACCGGCGTCGAACCACTGGACCGCGACCACGCCGGAGCTGGCTCGCGAGACGGTCGGGGCCGCAGCGCTGCTGGTGATCGTCGCGGGGACGAGGCGGCGGGTGAGGTGCTGCTCGGCGTAGATCTCGCGTCGCGCGTCGTAGACCGCGGTGCCGACCGCGGCGGCGACCGGGATGACGAGCAGCGACGCCATGACGGCCACCACCATCACCAGCGCTTCGATCCGGTCGCTGACGCGTATCAGTGGGCTACGGCGAAACAGCGCGAAGATGCGCCACTGCGGTAACCGCAAAGTGAAGGTTTCCAGGGCGTCGTCAGGCGCCTCGGGGATACGTATTGGTCGGTCATGCGGTCGCGGGACAGACATCGGTATCTCTACTTACATGTCGCTTTTCGGCCTGGGGCGCCAGACCGCTGGGCGTCAACTCCATGGTCCCGCAATTTCGCGGTCAGGGGTTGCACATGCCATACAACGACACCGCCCTGATTTGTCGTCCGCTCAGCGGGGCACGTAGCCGACGGCCGTGTCGACGACGTTGTGCAGCGGCTCGCCGCGGAGCCAGCGCCGGAGGTTGTCGGTGAAAACCTTCATCAGGTCGACCTCGAAACCGACGTAGTCGCCCGACATGTGGGGTGACACAAACACATTCGGAATGGACCACAGCGGCGAGTCGGCGGGCAGCGGCTCCACCTCGAACACGTCCAGAGCCGCGCCTGCCAGGGCGCCCGCCTGTAGCGCATCGACGAGGTCGGACTCCACGACGGTGGGTCCGCGGCCGACGTTGACGAGGAATCCGCGCGGTCCGAGCGCGTCGAGCACCTCGGCCCCGACCAGCGCTGTGGTGGCAGGGGTGAGCGGGACCGCCAGCACCAGCACGTCGACGTCGGCGGCCACCGCGACGAGGTCGGTGTTGCGGCCGACCAACGTGACATGGACGTCGAGGCGGGTCAGGCGGTCGGCGATGGCCCGTCCGATCGAACCGGTGCCAACCACGGCCGCGCGGGTGCCTGCCAGTCGTCCCGTCGTGCGGTACCGCCATGTGTGCTCCCGTTGCAACGCCCAGGACTCGGCCATCCCCTTGACGTGTGCGAGCACCGCCGCGAGCACCCATTCGGAGATCGACGTGTCGAACACACCGCGCGAGTTGGTGAGCGTGACGTTGCCCAGTTCGGGGCAGATCAGCCTGTTCACTCCGACCGACGCCGCGTGCACCCAGCGCACTTCGTCGGTGCGGCGCAGCAACCGGGCGAGGTCGGCGAAGCGGTGGTCCCAGATGTACAGCACGGACGCCCCGGCCAGATCGTCATCCGTTGGAGCGGAGTCGATTTGGATCACCTCGACGTCGTCGGGGATGAGGTGCAGTGGAGGCGGCGGCACGTCGGGGTCCGGCTCGACCAGGACGAGGACGCGGGGACGTTCGGGCACAGCGGCTCCACTCAACTCGGACGGTCACAGGCGAATTCGATATTGTATCGAAAAGCAATATGTCGCTGACTACTACAGAAATGGTCGCCATGGGTGAACCGGCAACTGATCGCGAATTCCTCGATCCCGCGGCTTACGAGCCCGAGATCACCGATCCCGCCGAACTGCGCGCCCACCGCAAACGCAGGCTCGCGCTGGCGTATCGGGTATTTGGCGCGATGGGCTGGGGTTCCCTCGGGGACGGCCACATCTCGGCGCGTGACCCCGAGCGCCCCGACTGCTTCTGGCTTGGCCGCTACGGTGCGCCCTTCCGGTACATGACCACCGACGACCTCGTGCTCGTCCGCCCCGACGGCACCGTCGAGGGCGGCGGCTTCATCAACATGGCGGCGTACTACATTCACCATCCGATCCACGAGGCCAGGCCGGACATCATCTCGGCCGCGCATTGCCACACACCCTACGGCACGCCGTTCTCAGCGAAAGTCACGAGACTCCAACCGATTTCACAGGAAGCGTGTGCGTTCTTCGAGGATCACGAGATCTTCGACGACGAAGAAGTCAACATCGGGTCGACCGACGGCGGCAAGCGGATTGCGGCCGCGATCGGCGGCGCCCGTGCCGCGATCCTGCGCAACCACGGGTTGCTGACGGTGGGCGCCACCATCGACGCTGCGGTCGGCTTCTTCCTGCTGATGGAGCGCTGCGCCGAGGTGCAGGTGAAGGCTGCTGACGGTTGCCCGATCGGGCCTGACTGGGCCAGGCGGGTGCACGACGACTTCGACGAGGTCGCCGCGTGGCAGGTATTCCAGTGGGCGCAGCGCAGTTACCTGTCCGACGCCAGCGTGGCGGGGCGGTAGCCGCCAGTTCTAGTGGTGGTGGTGTGGTCGTGGTGTTCCCACGCCGCGACGACGCGCCTCCTCGCCCTCGGCGATCAGTCGCAGTTGCTCGTCGACCATCCGGCCCTCCAGCAACGGTTGCCGCGGATCCCAGGTGGTGCCTTGTGACTTGTCTTTCCTGCGCCGCGCGATCGCCGAAACCACCTCCAGCACCACGCGATTCCCGAGCAGCGCGGTGATGTCGGCGTGGTCGTAAGGCGGAGACACCTCGACGACGTCGATCCCGAGCACCGGGAGTTCATAGCAGATCCGCCGGACCGCGTCGAGCAGTTGGCGAGCCGAAAAGCCGCCTGGTTCAGGAGTTCCGGTGCCAGGCGCGTGGCCGGGATCGCACACGTCGATGTCCACTGACAGGAACACGCCGTCGCAATCCGACGTGGCGATCTCGAAGGCTTCGGTCAGGCAGGGTTCCAGGCCGCGAGCGACGATCTCGGTCATCTCATATGAGCGCAGGCCGTGAGCGGCCATCCACTGCAGGACCGGTTCGTCGGGCCAGTAGCCACGCAACCCCAGTTGTAGGAACCGGTCACCGCGTAACGCACCGGATTCGATCAGCCGTCGCATCGGGGTGCCGTGTCCTACAAGGGAACCCAGGTGGATGTCGCCGGTGTCGGCGTGTGCGTCGAAGTGAATCATCGACACCTTGCCGAAGCCGTGGTGGCGTGCCACGCCGGTGTGGTCGGGCCACGCGATGGTGTGATCGCCGCCCAAGATGATCGGGATGGCGCCCGACGCGGCGATCCTGTGGACGTCGGCCTCGATCAATTGGACGGCATGGTCGATGTTTCCGTTGTAGAACTCGACGTCGCCGGCGTCATAGACCCGCAGGTCCTTGAGTCCGTCGACGCGCAGAGCCAAGCTCGGCCGGGAACCGTTCTGCGGCAGGTAGCAGGCTTGCCTTAGGGCCGATGGACCGAAACGCGTTCCGGAGCGATAGTTGGTCCCGCTGTCCAGGGGCGCCCCGAGGATGACGATGTCGGCGTCGGCGTATGTCGACGGGTCGTCGAGATCGCAGCGGGGCACGCCGAGGAAGGTGATGTCCGGGCCAAAGCCGGTGAATGCCATGGATTCTGCTTTCGGTGGTCGGTTATGCGTGGTCGTGCAGAGCGGTCACTGCGCGGAATGCGTGTCGGAGGGTGGCGCGGATTCGCCGCTTGTCCACCGGTCCGGGTGGGCGGTAGAGGTTGTCGATCTCCAAACCGGCCATCACCGCCAAGATGGTGCGGGAGTCCAGTTCGGGTTGGCGCGAGCCCAACTCTCGGAACAGTCGGCTCAGCGCAGGCACCATGGCCGTGTACCACGCCTCGAACATGGGGCGTAGCCGTTCGTCGCGGCTGGCTTCGGTGAGAAGTTCGTAGCGGGTGACGATGGCGCCCTGTGGGGAGGTGAAGCCATCGATGATCATGTCCGCCACCAGGTCTGCGAGTTGCTCCGCGGGCATCGAGGGTTGTAACTGGCCGACCGTGCGGACGACGCGGTCGATCTCGCGGTCGGAGAGTTGTTGGAAAGCCTGCGCAACCAGGTCGGCCTTGTCCTCGAAGTAGTAGGTCAACGCGCCGAGCGGGATTTGCGCCTCGTTCGCTATGACGCGCATCGACAGCCCGGCCAGCCCGACTTGCGCCATGACCGCGATTGCCGCGTCGATGATTTCGGTACGGCGCTGCACGCCACGCGCAGTGTGTCCGGTCATCCCTGATACTTGAGGGAGGAGAAGTCGGTGTCCCACATCCAGGCCGGCTGACCTTGCCAGTCGGTGTACCCCTTGCGGGTGGCGACGGTGTTGTGCAGGTCGGCGATGTTCACCCAGCACAGCGAGTCGCGGTAGGCCTTGGCCGCTTCCACGTAGAGGGCTTGGGATTTCGCGGCGTCGGGTTCGGCACTGCCCTCGTCCAACAACTTGTCCGCCTCCGGCACCGAGCAGCCCTGCAGGTTGACCGGTGCGTTCGTGTATTGATAGATCCGCGACCAGGTGTCGGGGTGCGCGGCGTCGGGGTTCCACGACGCGAGGAGTAGGTCTGGGCGCTGCTCGGGATGTTCGGTCAGAGCGAAGAACTGCGCCGAGGGGAAGTCGCGGATGGTGGAGGTCAGGCCGGCCTGCTGAAGGATCACTTGGATCTGGTTGGCCAAGTTTTGCAGGGCGCTGTCCCCGGTCGGGTAGCCGATTTCCACGGCACCGCCCTTGCTGCCAAGGGCCGCCAGTTTGGACGGGTCGAAGTGGTGCTGGTCGGGCACAGCGCCGTCGGGCATCATGCCGGTCGGGTAGAACTGCGTGGACGGCGAGCCCTGCGCACCGAATACCGTTGTAGTCAGGGCGGTTTGGTCCAGTCCGGCGCTGAGTGCTGCTCGGGCCGGCAGTGGCCCGAACACCTTCGAGTCGGGGTTGACCATGATGAGCGCCTTGACCAACGCATTCTGCTGCAGCACTTCGGTGTTTGGGCCCTTGGCCAGTTCCTCGTAGTCGCCTTTCGACAGTCCGTGAAGGATCATGTCGAGTTGGCCGGTGCTCAGTTGGAGACGCTGCACAGCGGTGGCCGTCATGACCGGAAGGGTGACGGTGGTGATCTGCGGTGCGGGACCCCAGTAATTCTTGTTGGCGCTCAACGTGTAATGGCTCGCCGAAACGGCTTCGGTCAGTTCGTACGGACCTGTGCCCGCGGTATGTGAGGCCAGCCATGCGGATGCGTGGTCGTTGCCTGCGGCGTGCTGCGCGACGGCGGTGGGACTGCTCATCAGCGGCCCGTACGGCGAGGCCAGGTAGTCGAGGAACGGCGCAACGGGTTTCTTCAGGTGCACCACAAACGTCTGCGGGTCCGGCGTCTGCATGTCCGTGACATCGGCGAGCATGTAGGACGGCCCGGCCGCCATGTCGATTCGGCGTTGGAAGCTGGCCTTGGCCGCGGCGGAGTCGAACGGCGTTCCGTCGGCGAATTTCACCGCGGGCCGCAGCGCGAACGTGTAGGTCAGCCCGTCGGGGGAGGGGGTCCACTTGGTCGCAAGCAGGCCGTCGATCTTTGTCGTGCCGGGCGCGTAGCGGAGCAGACCCTGATACGCCGAGGTCATGATCAACAGACCTTCCGGCTGATAGAACGTATCGGGGTCCAGCGGGGGTGGGTCGCTCAGCAGGGGAGTACGCACCGATGAACGCAGGGCCGCGTTGTCGGTGGGTATGTTGCTACTTCCCGAGCATGCCGTGCCGGTCAACAGCAGGCCGGCGACAGCAAGCGTTGCCAGACCGGACTTGAGGTTCATGCTCAGAGCTCCTGCGCGTGAGTGCTTTTCGGCCCGACTGCCCGGGTTGCGAATGAGTGTCGGCACGTCGCGTTTCGGCGGTGTGACACGGCAGTTACAAGTTTGTACGAGCGTCCAAGTTTTGGTCGGCTGACCTAGAAGCGACGGCGCCCGGGTTCTACGCTAAGTGGAGGGGCTAGGCGAAATATGAAGGGAAACAAGACAATGTCGACAACGGTGCCAGGCGCATTCGACCTGACCGGCCAGGTCGCCCTCGTCACGGGATCGAGCAGTGATCTTGGCATCGGGTTTGCGTCGGCCCGCCTGCTGGGGCAGCTCGGCGCATCGGTGATGGTCACGGGAACCACCGACCGGGCGGACGTGCGCGCCGAGGAACTACGGCAGGAGGGCATCGCCGCGCAGTCGCATACGGCCGATCTGATGGATCCCGACGCCGCGCGCGAGTTGGTGGAGGCGACCGAGGCGACGTTCGGCAAAGTCGACATCCTGGTCAACAACGCCGGCCTGGCGTCGGTGAACATCCCCGAGCAGCCCAACCCGGTGATGGTGATGACTGACGACGAGTGGGCGTTGGCCCTGCGGCGCAATCTGGACAGCGCGTTCTTCGTCACCAGGGCGGCGTTGCCGGGGATGGTGAAGCGGGGTTACGGGCGCATCGTGAATGTGGCGTCGACGGCCGGCGCGCTCACTGCCTACACCGGCGACGTCGGTTATCACAGCGCCAAGGCGGCGATGCTGGGGATGACCCGCTCGGTCGCGGTCGACTATGCGGCGGACGGCGTGACGGCCAACGTGGTGCTACCCGGTTGGATCGCGACGGCCGCGCAACTGCCGTCGGAGGTCGCCGCAGGCAATGCCACGCCGGTGGGCCGGTCGGCGACGGCGGCCGAAGTCGCCGCCGGCATCGCTTTCCTGGCGGCCCCCGGCGCGTCGTACGTGACTGGCACGACGTTGACGATCGACGGCGGCAACTCCATTGCCAGCGTGAAAACCGGCGACTGAATAACCGAAGGTCAGAGGGGTGCCCCCGTTAGGACTCGAACCTGCGACACCGGCTTTACCAGGTGGCAAATCTCAGCGGTTGCCATAACAACTCGCAAGGGACTGCGGCGCAATCTCTTTCATGCGTACGGCAGCCTCAACTAATTTCACAATTCTCGGCAGTTCCCAATTGAAAACGATGAATAAGCGATGGGACATGGGGGTGCGTGCGCCGCCTTGGACCTTCCGCTCTCGTCCGCCGAAACGGCGCACTGAATTTCCGGTGGTTGGCGCAAATCGAGTCACCCTACAATCCAGCGCAATCATTGCAGGCGACCGCTGCCTAAAACATGTTGGCAGACCAGAGGAGTAGCGATCTGCTGGTGTCACGCCGACGTGATAGCCCAAATAGTCTGGGCTGCAATCTATCTCGAAGACCGCGGTAACCGTGCACACCGGGATCGGGTGACTAGTGCTTGGCGGCTGCCCCCAACGCGGTCGAGACTGCGGGCGGCTACGGTGATGGCGGTTCTTCGACGAAGGTGACGTCGAATCCGTGAGGCCGGAACACGCTGAGGTGCGCGCGCCAGACGATTTCGATGGACCGTCACCGAGCCACTGCAGACCCAGCCGCGCGACGAACGATCTGTTCCAGACTCACCCGCGGCCGAAAGCACCTACGTGATCTGCTCGCCGACCCCGCCGGGGGGAGCGCCCCCGCAGCTCACATCACCGCACGTGGCGAGCTAAGGATGTACCAGGTTACCGACGCCTTGTGACCCGTGACCTTTTGACCGCCGGCCACAACAGTGCAGCAGTCGCCGCGCAGTCTCTTCCCCGCCGGATCTCACCCGGGTGAAATGTACAGCCGGCGGAGGACAACTCACCCGCTGTGCGCCGATAGTGGTCGCTGCCTGCAGTCGCGAGCGGGCGCACGGAACATGGACCTTCTGTGTGCACGGAGACAGAGGTTCGTCGGCTGGACTGCGGCGGCGCAACACAATTCGAACGGAGACCCGCATGCTTCACGATAGGACTGCAGACGACATCGCCGATGAGCTAACCTCGCGAATGGCCGCTGTCGCGCCACTCGCCGCACGGTACGGCTTGGTCATCGTCATAGCCTGGTTCGGCGCCATGAAGTTCAGTTCCTATGAGGCGCATGGTATTTCACACTGGGTCGCCAACAGCCCTCTTATGAGCTGGGTGTACAACATCATGTCCATCGACGCGTTCGGTCGATTGAACGGATCAATCGAGCTGATCGTAGCAGCACTGCTGGCGCTCAAGCCGTGGTTCCCAAAGGCCTCCGTGGTGGGTGGCATAGCAGCCTCGCTGTTCTTCCTGACCACGCTGAGTTTCATGATCACCACCCCCGGCATCGGCGAGACGGCCGCCGGTGGGTTCCCCGTGTTGTCCGCCGACGGAGGGTTCCTGATGAAGGACATCGCGAACCTCGGCTTGGCGCTATGGCTGCTCGCCGACGCCATCGTCGCAACCCGCAAGCCAGCACCAGTCGCCAAGAAAGACTGACACCTTACCGCTGCCGCGAGGAACCCCGTTGCAGGTAACGGCTGTCAGGGGCATCCAGATCAGGTTGATCAGCCCCGCGGTCACCGTGAGCCCGATCGCGACGGTGAACCCGAAGGTCCCGAAGGAGCCGGTCCGCGATCGACATCTCTCAAAGGAGTGGAAGCAATGGACACGACTCATGTAGACGAATACTTCAAGGCCTTGAGCGGCAGGGACAAGGTCGGCATCGTCCCGCACCTGTCCGAAGACATCGTTCTCACCGGTCCGATCTACCCTGAGCCCACGGCAGGGAAAGAAACGGTCGTCAAAATCCTCTCTGGGTTCATCGAGACGATCGAGACCCTCGAGGTCAACCTCACGATTTCATCGGGACGGGATGTGGCCGTATTCTTCACCTTCACCCGTGATGGCACCACGATCAAAGGAAACGAGCACCTGCACCTGGACGAGAACGGTCTGATCGACAGCATCGAGGTGGCATGGCAGCCGCTTACCTCCGCGGTGCTCATCCAGCAAATATTCGCCAAGAAAATGGGGCTTCAGCCGTTGCGCCTCGTCCCGGCATAAGTTGTCGCGTACCGACCCCCGTCGTTGGTCGACGCAGTGTCGACCGCCATCGACAGCATGTGTCAAAGCCGCTGTAAATCCCAGAACCGCGGTATAGCCGTGGCTACGGTCCGCGTATGACTCGTGAGACGGCGCGATCGGTTCTAGTCGCTCGTAGGTGAGCAATGGCCGTCCATGCGGGGTGCCAAGCTGGCGAGAGTCGTCGAGAAAACACTGCGGCGCATATACGCGCCGCCAAGGATCACACCGGCGGAACTTGCAGACTACAAATCCCAGTCACAGGCAAGTCCCGATCGGTTGGTTTTTCCTCCCGTGACCGGTACGCCCTTGCGTAACCGTAACTGGCGACGCGACGTCTTTGATTCCGCGGTCGAGGCGCTGGCAGTCGAAATCACTCCGCATAACTTGCGGGACACCGCGGCATCGCTGGCCATCCAGGAAGGTGCATCAGTCGTCGCCGTCGCGCGCCTTCTCGGCCACGAATCTGCGGCGACGACGCTCAACCACGATGCGGGCCTGTTTCCGACAGATCTGGACGACATCGCTTCCCGACTCAACGCGGCGGCGCAACGGACTATCGCGAGCCAGCGCGCGCCATCTGATGCCAAACAACCACCGACCAAGCACCGACCAAACCAAGTCGAGCCGCGCAGACATATGGCCGCTAATCGGCCCTCACGTGCAAAAACGCAAGTGCCCCCGGCAGTGTCTGATTTCAGGACATAGTTGGCAGCTGTCTCGAGACATAGTTGACACCTCGTTAAGCCGGGAGGTCGGCCATGCCGAAGGCGCAGCTCGTCATCACCGCGGTCGTACGGGAAGGTCGCAGCAAAAGCGACGTCGCCCGCGACTACGACATCTCCCGTCCACACCGCCGTGGCGGAACTATTGGACCGCACTGTTAGAGAGCCGTTTCCAGAAAATGCGAGGGGGTAGATGCTCCTCATGGCTCGGGTGGAAGCCGGCTTTCACTCGAACCTAGGTCTCGCCGGTTCCGCACAGCAGCCGGCGAGACCGCCCTCCTAAACGATGAATAAACGATGGATCGTGTTACAAAGTATGGCTAAATACCATGTCTGACCTGTGCCCCCGGCAGGATTCGAACCTGCGACACCGGCTTTAGGAGAGCCGTGCTCTATCCCCTGAGCTACGAGGGCGTGACCCGCTGGAGCTTACCGGTAGCCCTTCGTCACGCCCGCACAGCGCAGCCAATGCGAGGTGCCAGCGTGCCGTCGCCCACTTCGGGTACCGCGCCCGGACCCAGCACGCGAACGCCTTGATCATGGCGCCACCCTCTCCAGCAGCGCGCCCCACTCGTAGCGGGCGGCGGCCGTCGCGTCGTCGTCACCCGCCGCATCCTGAGCCAACGCCACCAACGCCGCCGCGATCGACAACGTCGGCACCCGGTGCCGCTTCGACGCGGTCACGAGCTCCTCGAAGGCGGCGTCGACCGAACAGCGCCGCAACGCGATCAGCACCCCTTCGGCGCGTGCCAGCGCCCTGGCGTCGTCGTCCATGACCGACTGCCGTTCCCCGCGGGCACATGATCAAAACATCCCGACTCAGCGCAGTTCCGCGATGACCTTCGCGAATACCTCCGCATGCGGCGCCTGCACGATGATGTAGCTGATTCCGTAGTCGTCGCGGTAGCTCCGGATCCGGTCGGCCATGTCCTGCGTCGACCCGGACAGCACACCCGGATGCCGCAGCAACTCCTCGTCACTCAGATGCGGCAGGAACTGGCGGGGGATCGTCAAATCCGGCATCCCCGACTCATCGATCGGCATCGCGATGACGGCCAGGTTCAACTCGAGCGTGTCGAACCGCTCGGGCGCGGCGTTGCGGACGAAGCCGATCCGTTCGGCCAGCGGGTCGTCGGACTCGGTCGCCGCGCGGTCGCCCCCAGTGAGGCCGAGGATGTCGGCCTGCTTCGCGGCGATGGTCAGCACCCGATCACCGTTGCCCGCGATCAAGATCGGCACATCGGGCAGGTGCTCGCGCATGTACTCGATGACGTGCAGCATGTGGTCGACCCGCTCGCGTGCGCTCGGGTACGGCAGCTCGGCCGCCTCGAACTCCTCGCGCACATATCCGGTGCCCAGCCCCAGCTCGAACCGGCCCTCGGTGAGGTCGCGCACCGCGCCGACGTCGCGGGCCAGTAGCGCAGGCTTGTAGAAACCTGCGTTGAGGACGAACGTTCCGAGCCGCAGCGTGCTCGTGACCGCGGCCGCCGACATCAGGACCGGAAACGGTGCGGGCGCGCCGAGGTGATCGGGCACGTGCAGCACGTCGTAGCCGAGCTCTTCGGCGAGCCGAGCGGCGCCCTGGACCTTCGCCCGCGTCCTGGCGTCGTGCAGACCTACACCGAACCGGAAGTCGTTGACCATGCGTCGATGTAAGCAGCCGCCAGTGATGTTTGGCCAGCGCTGCCAGTGGGCAATATAGATCCGCCGACCTTGACCCCCGAGGTCCACACCCAGAAGGACTTACCGCCCGATCCGGCCCGTCGTGAGATATCCGACGGGCCGGATCAATATCTTGACCATGGCCACTCATCCCACCTTCGGCGTCGAAGAAGAGTTTCTTCTCGTCGACCCGGCGACCGGTGCACCCGTCGCCGCGAACGAGGCTGTCGCCGGCCACGCCGCCGACCGAGGCGTCAAGCTGCAGCTCGAGCTGACCAGCTGTCAGGTCGAGACCACGAGCGAAGTCGTCAGCGACAGCGGCCAACTGCTGCACGAGCTCACCCGGCTGCGGCGGATCGCCGGCGAAGCCGCCGACGCCGCAGGGGCGCAACTGCTCGCCGCCGCCCTGCCCCCGAAACGACCGCACGGGTTCCCGATCACCGACACCCCGCGATACCGCGAGATCGCCGCGAAGTTCGGCCGCATCGCCGAAGAAGGCATCTGCGGTGCCCACGTGCACGTCGCCGTGCCCAGCCGCGAGCTGGCGATCAGGGTCACCAACCGGCTCCGTCCGTGGCTGCCGTTGTTGCTCGCCCTGACCGCGAACTCGGCGGTGTACCGCGACTCCGACACCGGCTACGCCAGTTGGCGCAGCATCGTGTGGGCGCGGTGGCCAAGCGCAGGGCCGCCGCCGCATTTCGATTCCATCGACGAGTACGACGCGATGGTGCGGATGCTGCGCCAAGCCGGTGCGGTGCTAGACGACGGCATGGTCTATTGGGACGTGCGGCCGTCGGCCAAGTTCCCGACCGTCGAGGTGCGTGTCGCCGACGTTCCCGCGACGGTGGGCGAAACGGTGTTGCTGGCCAGCCTGATTCGGGCCAACGTGATGACTGCCCTTGCCGACGAACGGCGTGGTGAACCGACCCCACCGCTGAGTCCGCAGGCGCTGAAGGTCGCCTACTGGAAGTCGGCCCGCGACGGCCTGGAAGGGCAGGCGATCGACCTGCTCGAAAGTCATGCGCCGATGCCTGCCCGAAAGCTGTTGCAGCACATGGTCGACCGCGTCCGCCCAGCGTTGGAAGACGTCGGCGACTACCAGATGGTGTCCTCGGCGCTGGCCCGACTGGACGATGAGGGCAACGGCGCGATGCGACAGCGACGAGCCTGGAACCGGCGGCACGACGTCACGGACGTCGTCGCCGAGATGGCCGCCGCCACGTTGTCTTAAGTCAACGTCAGCTCGGCGAACGGCGCGCCGGTGGGCTCTGCCGAACCGCCGGGCGGCTCAACCGTGAATGCCAGCATCTGCGAATCGCCGAGATCGGGCAGCACCGCCGTCGTCGACGGTGCCACATTCTCGGCGGCCATCGTCCCCGCCGACTTCGGCCCCTTGTTGTCGATCAGCCACATCTGATACACCGTCCCCGGCTTCGGCGGAGCGACGTTGTTCATCACCAGCACACCGGCGTTCTCGTCGCGGGAGAACACGACGGTCGCCGTTCCGCCGCCGGGAATCTGGCCGGACACCGTCCGCACATCCGGGGCGGCGAACACCTGCTCCGCCGTCGACGGTGTCGGTGTCGGCTGCAGAGCGATCCCGATCCCCAGCGCGCCGAGGCCGATGACCACCGCGGCCGCCGCGGCCAGCCCGATGGTCTGCCAACGCTTGAGCCGCCGATTCATGCTGCGCACCGGATCACCGGTCACCTCGGTCAGCAGGCGTGCACGCAACTGGTCGGGCGGTTCGACGGCGGTGCCTGCCGACACCGCAGCCATGGCCTCCCTGACGGCGCGGACCTCTTCGGCGAACGCCGCCGCGACCTCCGGGGGAGCGGCCGCGACCCGCTGCTCGATGTCGGCAAGCTCGGCGTCGGGCACCGCGTGCAACGCGTATGGCGTCGCCAGCGCGATCAGGTCAGGATCAGTCGGCTCTGTCATGCCAGCCCCAGACACTTGCGCAGGCTGCGGATGCCGTCGCGCATCCGGGACTTGATGGTCGCGAGATTGGCCGACAATCGTTCTGACACTTGGACATACGTCAATCCGTTGTAGTACGCGAGCTGAATGCACTCGCGCTGCGCATCCGTCAGCGAGTCCAGACAGTCGGCCACCTGCCGCCGCTCGTCGAGCAGAATCACCGAATCCGCCACCTGGTCCGACGGCGGATCGACGTTCGCGGCGCCGTAGCGCGACTCGCGCTGGCTGGCCGCCTGCTCCGACCGGACCCGATCCACCGCGCGCCGGTGCGCCAACGTCAGCAACCACGCCAGCGGCGACCCGGCGGCCGGGTCGTAACTGTCGGCGGTGCGCCACACCTGCAGATAGATCTCCTGCGTGGTCTCCTCGCTGTACCCGGGATCCCGCAGTACACGGGTGACCAGGCCGAACACCCTGGCCCGGGTGCGGTCGTAAAACGTGGCGAACGCATCGACGTCTCGGCGAGCCACCTGGCGCAGCAACGCGTCGAGTTCGGTGGTCACGAGCGGTAGCCTAGCCATCGGCGCCAATGTCGTCACGACATTCGGGATTTGGCTACGGTTGATGCGAAATTGCCCGAGCCAGAATGATTTTCGGTTGTCCGTACGGCCGGAACTCCGCGCAGCCGCAGGATCATGGTTTGGACGCGAAAGCCCAAGGCGCCCATCAACGGAGCAAGCGGCGCAGCCACCTGCAGCCACAGCAGCATGCCCACACCGGCGCGACGCCTGCTGCCCCGCAGGGTCGCCACAAGAGCGGGCTGATTCTCGCGATGCAGCGAAATCCGTACGTCGAGTTCCCCGTCCGGCAGCGGTGCGCTGACGAGGTAGTAGCCATCGACGCCGGTGAACGGAGAAGCGCAGACCTTCTTCCGCACCATCGCGGCGTGTTCGGGTGGTAGCAAATACGCGTGCCTGCTTCCGGCCATGTGGTGCACCTCGGCGACGACGTGGCGCACCGCACCGTTCGCGTCGTGACACCAGTACAGGGTCAGCGGATTGAACGCGTACCCGAGCACGCGGGCGGCCATCACCGCAGTGATCCGTCCATCGCGCGAGTCGACGCCGTGTGTGGCAAGGAAGGTGTCGATGCGCTGACGCAACGAATCGTCGGGCGCGCCGTCGAGGTGATCGGTTGCCAGGAACCGCGCAAACGGCCGAAGCCACCGCGGCAAGCGCGGCAGGTCATCGACGTCGACGTACCAGTGATAGCTGTGGTGCTCGAAGTAGTGATGCGTCGGCGCACGGCGCAGATGAGTGACCCGGGTCCGGTACAGCGCCGGGGGCGACAAGCTCTCCACGCCAAGTATTCGGAACCGCACGGCGCGCGGATTGGTGCGATACGTTCCCGTGGTGCCTTCGACGTTTTTCCGTGGCGGGACCATCTGGACCGGCGTGAGCGGTGAGACCTCCGACGCGCTTCTGGTCACCGACGGCGTTGTGCAAGCCATCGGCGAAGCCGCACATGCGCAGGCCAGCGGCGCCGAGGAGATCGACCTCGACGGCGGCTTCCTGATGCCGTCATTTGGCGACGGGCATGCGCACCCGCTGCCGGGCGGCCTCGAGGCGGTGGGCCCGCAGGTGCGACCGTGCCAGACGGTCGACGAGATCGTGGCCGAGGTGAAGCGATACGCCGCCGACCATCCCGACGAGGAGTGGATCGTCGGCGCCTCGTATGAGAGCAGCATGGCGCCCGGCGGGCTTTTCGACGCGCGCTGGTTGGATGCCGCGGTGCCGGACCGGCCCGTCGTCTTGCGTGCATGGGACTACCACACGGTGTGGTGTAACAGCGTCGCACTGCAGCGGGCTGGCATCACCGCGGACACGCCCGATCCGGTGCTCGGCGAGATACCGCGCCGCGAGGACGGCACGCCACTGGGCACATTGCGCGAGTGGGGTGCGGTCGACCTCGTGCACAAGATCGTTCCCGCCCGCGATCCCGCGGTCCGCGTGGCGGCATTGCAAACGGCTGCCCACTACTACCAGGCCCGCGGCGTGACATGGGTGCAGGATGCCTGGGTCGAACCCGCCGACGTCGACACCTATCTGGACGCCGCCCGGCAGGGCGCGCTCGAAATCCGGTTCAACCTCGGCCTCTACGCGGACCCGCGCTACTTCGACGCGCAACTCGACCACTTCGTCGACGCCCGCCGCCGCGTGCAGGACGCGGCCTCGCCGTTGCTGACCGCCAACACCGTCAAGTTCTTCGCCGACGGGGTGATCGAGAACGAGACCGGCGCGTTGCTAGCGCCGTATTGCGGGAGCCTTCACAACCACGGAGGGCAGGGGGACGACCCGGGAAGCAACAGGGGCATGCAGGTGTGGGAGAACCTCTCCGACGCCGCCCGCGCGGTCGACGAACTCGGTTTCCAGATTCACATCCACGCGATCGGCGACGCCGCCGCGCGCCAGGCGCTCGATGCGATCGAATACGTCGTCTCCGTCAACGGGCCGAAAGACCGGCGGCCGGTGATCGCGCACGCGCAACTGGTCGACGATGCCGACCTGAAACGCTTTGCCGCCCTGAGCGTGATCCCCAACATGCAACCGCTGTGGGCGCAACTCGACCCGCTGATGGTGGAGCTGACCATCCCGCGGCTGGGACCCGACCGCAGCGACAAGCAGTACCGGATGCACAGCCTCTACGAGTCGGGTGCACCGCTGGCGTTCGGCTCGGACTGGCCGGTGTCCTCGGGCGCGCCGTTGGACGGCATCGCGGTCGCCGCGTCGCGCGGCGGCTGGACGCCGCAGGAGATCCTCGGCGTCGAGCGCGCGCTGAGCGCTTACACTGCGGGCGTCGCGAACCAAGCGTTCGCCGAAGGGCATTGGGGCACAATCACTCCCGGCGCGAGCGCCGATCTGGTGTGGTTGGACTCCGATCCGCGCACGACGCCGCCGGAGGGCCTGGCCGACGTCGGCATTCGGGCTACGTATCTGTCAGGTCGGTCGGTCTACTCGGCCACGGGTTGAAAGGGATTGCCATGTCGACAGCGTCGTCCGATACCCCAGCCGTCGCCCCTCCGGGCGAAGGTCACCTGCGTCGAGTTCTCGGCGTACCGTCGCTAGTCCTGTTCGGGTTGGTGTACATCGTCCCGCTGACGGTGTTCACCACCTACGGGATCGTCGTCCAGGAAAGCGGTGGCCGACTACCGGTTTCTTATCTGGTGACCCTGGCGGCCATGGTGTTCACGGCGCGGTCGTACGCCCGGATGGCCGCCGCGTACCCGGTCGCCGGTTCGACATACGCGTACACCCAGCGCACGTTCGGCGCCCCGATCGGCTTCCTGGCCGGGTGGTCGCTGCTACTGGACTACCTGCTGCTGCCGATGCTGAACTATCTGGTCATCGGCATTTACCTCAATGCCGCGATCCCCGCCATCCCGGCGTGGGTGTTCGTCCTCGTGATGATCGTCATCGTCACGGTGCTCAACATCCTCGGCATCGTCTCGGTGGCGCGGGCCAACTTCCTGATCATCGCCCTGCAGGCAGTGTTCATCGTGGTGTTTCTCGTGCTCGCCTTCGTCACGTTGTCACACAGCGGCACAGTCAATCTGGCGGGGCCGTTCACCGGCGACGGCACCGCACCCGGAATGCAACCGGTGCTCGCGGGCGCGGCCATTCTGTGCCTGTCGTTCCTCGGTTTCGACGCGGTGTCGACACTGGCCGAAGAGGCCAACGAGCCGAGGCGGAGCGTGCCGCGCGCCATCATGATCGCCACCGTCACCGCAGGGCTGCTGTTCGTCCTGCTGTCGTACGTCTCGCAGTTGGTGTTCCCGTCCAACCAGTTCGCCGACGTCGACTCCGGCTCGCTCGACGTGATGAAAACCGCGGGCGGCCAGTTCCTGTCGACGTTCTTCACCGCGGCCTACGTCGCCGGTGCGCTGGGCTCGGCGATCACCTCGCAGGCTTCGGTGGCCCGAATCCTGTACGCGATGGGCCGCGACGGCATCCTGCCGCGACGGGTGTTCGGGCACATCCCGCCGAGGTTCACCACCCCGACCTACGCGATTCTCGTGGTGTCGGTGGTTTCGCTGGCCGCCATCTGGGCTCATCTCGACGCGCTCGCATCTATCGTCAGTTTCGGCGCGCTGGTAGCCTTTTCGGCGGTCAACCTCACCGTCATCAAGCACTACTTCGTCGACGCAGGCGACCGCGGTGGTGGCGGCTTCGTCAACAACATGGTGCTCCCGCTGATCGGTTTCGGCCTGACCGTGTGGTTGTGGACGAGCCTGTCGAACTATTCGCTTGTGTTCGGCTTGTGCTGGTTCGCCGTCGGGTTCCTGTGGCTGTTGTGGATGACGCGCGGCTTCCGGCGGCCCACGCCTGTGCTCGAGTTGGAGGAGTGACTACGCCGGGCAGTAGACGGCGTTGAGCACGGCGGCGCGCGGATCGTTGGCCATCGACTCCGTCTCCGGCGGGTTCTGGGTGAATGTCACCGAAACCGCGGGTCCGCCAAAGCCTTTCGCCATCAGGCTGTGGAAGCCCTCGATATCGCCGCCGTGGGCCCACACCCTGACGCCGCAGTCGAGGTCGACGCCGGTGAGGCCGAGTCCGTAGTGGAAGCCGGGTCCGGCGTCTTTCCAGTCGACGGTGGTCATCATCTCGCGCAGTTGCGGTGATGCGACGACGCGGGCGTCCAGCAGGGCGGTGATGAACGCCGAGGTGTCCTCGCTCGTCGACACCAGCGAGCCGGCCATCCCGGCGGCCGAGGCGTTGAAAGTCGTGACGTCCTTGCGTTTTCCGTCGACCAATTCGTAGCCGTGAGCGAAGGGCGCGCGTAGCCCGTTGTCACCAGGCGATGGGAAGTAGGTGTCGGAAAGGCCGAGCGGCCTGATGATTCGGCGGGTGATCTCGTCGGCGGCCGGATGTCCGGTCAGCTTTTCGATGAGCAGGCCTGCGATGACGTAATTGGTGTTGGTGTATTTCATCGCGGTGCCTGGCGGGAACTGCGGCGGCCGCTTCAGCGCGGCGTCGAGAAGTTGATCGGCGGTGACAGGCTCGGCGGGAATCGGCGTGCTGGCGTCGAAGTATTCGGGCAGCCCGCTCTGATGGCGCAGCAGTTGGCGGACCGTGGTGGCGTTGGCGTCGATCCCCTTTCCGCGGATCCGGCCCGGCAGATACGTCTCGATCGAGGTGTCCAGGTCGACCTTGCCTTCGGCGACCAGCTGCAGAACTGTTGCTGCGACAAAGGTTTTGGTGATACTCGCGGCCCGGACGTGGGTGCGGGGCGCGAATCGCGTGTTCGTGTCGACGTCGGAATACCCAGCCGAGCCTCGAGTGAGGTCGTCGTATTCACGAACGACCGCCACACCGCCGGGCAGTTGATCGCGTTCCACCGCTGTCGCAAGTGCGTCGCGCAGCCCCGGTGACTGTGGCGAGCATGCGGCGGTGACGGAAACGAGAAGAGCGGCAGCGATCGTGGGGATGCGCACTAAGCCGAGGTTAGTTGCCACGACCGCGCGGTCGCGATCAGGCCCTGCACCAGCCTCGACGTCGCCGGGCTCAGGCCGTCGTCGCCCGGCAGCCCGCTTCGGGGGCTGATCCCGCGCACCCTGGGCGTCAACTCCAGTTGGGTGCCGCCGCCGCGGACCCGGTTGACCGGGTTGTCGGGGTGCAGGCCGCGCAGTTCGCGTGGGATCTCGGAGAGGTCCGTGACGACCTGATAGCCGGGCACCTCGACGTGGCGGGCCAGGTGCTGGGCCAGGTCCCGGTTGCGGCCGCCCGCCAACAGTTGGGTGCTGCGCCCGATCCGGCCGTACCCGTGCAGCGACACCACCACCTCGACGTGGTCGAGGAATTCCGCCAGCCGTTCGGACTCCTCGGCCCGGTACCGCGCCGACGGCAAATGGTGCGGATACCCGTCGGGATGCCGAAGCACGTACAGCGAGGCGTCGGCCCCGTCAGCGGCCCGCTCGGCGATGACGTCGGTCATCTGCTCGAGACCGCCGCCGTGGATGGCAAGAAAGCCGAACCGGGACCGCAGCGTGCTGTCCTCGATGACGCCGGGGTGGGCCAGTAACTCCGAAAGGGACTGTGGCGCCCCGGATCTCGGCATGTCGATGCGCATGGGCCAGTTCGCGGGGTCCCACCGTCGCAGGAATTCGATCCAGCGGTGGGGCAGGCCGTGGTGCATCGCACCGTCGACGATGCGCTCCAGGTACCCAGGGCGCGGCGGGCCCGGATCGACGCGGTGGTCGATGTATACCCACGCTTCGTCGGGACCGTCGTCGGTGTGCACGGTCAGGCGGTCACGGCGATACCGCACCGGCACGCCCTCGGCGCTGTCCAGCGTGGCCAGATCGTGGTCGGTCACCTGCCACACCACACCGTGCACCTGTGATCCGTCGAACGGTTCGACGGTGGCCACGCCGCGCTCGTTGATCAGCCAGTCGTGGTCGGAGAGCAGCGCGGGCTTGGGGTCGACCGCGCCGGGGCATCGCTGCGCCATCTGCCGCACGCACAGGTTGGACCCGTACGCGAAGTAGCTGTGACGTGCACGCATCGAATCGATTATCCCAGACGGCTGGCTAACCCTTCACCGTCAGGTAAATCAGCCCCACGTTCAGTAGGCTGATCAGCACGGCGACGGCCCACCCGAGCGCCGTGGTGATGCGGTGATTCGTGTCCTCGCCCATCAGGTCGGGGTTGCTGGTCAGCCGCACCAGCGGGATCAGCGCGAACGGGATGCCGAAGGACAGCACGACCTGCGACAACACCAGCGCGCGACTAGGATCGATGCCGATGGCCAGGATCACCAGCGCCGGGATCAGCGTGACAATTCGGCGTAGCAGCAGCGGATAGGACCGGCGCAGCAGGCCCTGCATGATCATCGCGCCCGCATACGCGCCCACCGACGTCGATGCCAACCCGGACGCCAACAAGCCCACCGCGAAGAACAACGCGACCGTGGGGCCGAGCGTGTCGCGGACCGCGGCATGCGCGCCTTCGATCGAGTCGGTGCTGTCCATGCCCTGCAGGTTGGTGGCGGCCACCAGCAGCATTGACAGGTTCACCGCACCCGCGACCAGCATCGCCAGCGTCACGTCCAACCGCGTCACCTTCAGCAACAAGCGTCGCTGCCTGCCCGCGGCGGGGTGGCCGTGCCGGTCACGGGCCAGCCCGGAGTGCAGATACACCGCGTGCGGCATCACCGTCGCGCCCAGCATCGCGGTGGCGAGCAGCACGCTCTCGGCGCCGTCGAACCGCGGCAGCAGTCCGGCCGCCACCTCGCTCACGGGCGGCGGTTCGACGAACAGACTCGTCAGGAAGCCGATCGCGATGATCAGCAGCAGCCCACTGACCACCCGCTCGAAGAGGCGTTGGCCGCGACGGTTCTGCACCGCCAGCAGCAGCAGCGACACCACGCCCGTGATCACCCCACCGATCAGCAGAGGGAGACCGAACAGCAGGTGCAGCGCGATGGCGCCACCCACCACCTCCGCGAGATCCGTTGCCATCGCCACCAATTCGGCCTGCAGCCAATAGGCGATGCGGGTGCGCGTGCGGGTGTGGTCGGCGACCGCCTCCGGCAGGCTGCGTCCCGTGACCAGACCCAGCTTGGCCGAAAGAAACTGCACGAGGCCGGCCATCACGTTGGCTACGAGGATGACCCAGACCAGCAGGAAGCCGTACTGCGCGCCTGCGCTGACATTCGCGGCGACGTTGCCGGGGTCGACGTAGGCGATGGCCGCGACGAACGCAGGCCCCAGCAGAAGCCAACTCGGCCGCAGCCGCGTCTCGGCGTCCTGAATCACCTAACCCACTCTCTATCCGGGGATGCGAATAGAAAAGTTAGGTTAGCCGAAACCTCAGGTGACTACCAGTTCCAACCGCCGATGCCGATGACGAGGCCGCCGCCCCACCACGGCCAGCCGCCGTACCAATTGTTCTGCTGGGGCGACGTGACGATCGATGCACTGCCATTGGTTTGGCACTGCGTTGTGTACGGAGCGGTGGTGGTGCATTCCGGTTGGGCCGCGGCAACGGGTGCCAGAGCCACTGCAGCGCACGCGCCGGCCGCCGCCAAAACCATTGGGAAACAACGAAAGGCCCGCATGGTTGGCCTCCTTAATGGGCCATGAAAAAGGTGGTTAGCGACGGCCCCCGCCGCCGCCACCGATGATCAACGCCGGACCCCAGAACTCGTCATCCCACGGATAGGGGTAGTCCGGTTCAGGCGGTGTGGCGTCGAGTTGCACGTTGCCGGGCGTCGCGCATTCGGTCGTTCCGGCACCCATATCGGTCACGCCGCCGACGCTGGTGCAGTCGGGCAGCGTGGAAGTGTCGCTGGGATCGGCAAGGGCAGCGGGCGCGGAAATGAGTGCCGTTGCGGCGCCTGCCGCGACAATTAGCGGGGTGAAGTAGCGCCTGGTCCTCCGCATAGGCAAGTCCTTCTGTTATTGACCCCCGAGTTATCAGCCAGCGTACAGCCCTTTTCCCGTAATCAGGGGTAAGTCGAGCGTCGTCGTGATGCCTGGTGCGGCGTCGATGACAGCGGGGATGGCGTTCACGACGCGTCCGGCGGTGGCGACCAATCCGGCGTGGTTGTGATCGCCCTTGCGGCTGCTCAGACACAGGTCGAGCGCGTAGGACGGTTCGCCGGTGATCTCGATGCGGTACGAACCACCCTCCTGGGCGGGCTGCGGCCAATCCGGCTGCAGGTCGTCGCGCAGTCGGGTGACGTGTTCGAGCACGACAGCAACTTTGCCGTCCTTCATGCCGCGCACCTCGAACCGCAGCGCCGCCGCGGTGCCCTTCGCGACGTGGCCGGACGCGATGTCGAAGTCCTCGGGCGCGGGGGTGCGGGTGTACGTCTCGGTGACCTTGTCGAGTTCGATGCCAAGGCCCGCCGCGAGTTGGCGCACGACCGATCCCCACGCCAGGCTGAGCACGCCGGGCTGCAGCAGCATCGGGATCTCGTCGAGCGGCTTGCCGAAGCCCATCACGTCGAACATCACGGTGGCGCTGTCGTAGGTGTCGTAGTTGATGATCTCCATGCAGCGGATCTGCTCGATGCTCTGGCACGTGCCAGCCAGCGCGAGCGGCATCAGATCGTTGGCGAAGCCGGGGTCGATGCCGTTGACGAACACGCTGGCGTTGCCCGCCTTGGCGGCGTCCTCGATCGGGGTGATGAGCTCTGCGGGCAGCGTCTCCCACGGGTATTGCAGGAAGACGGCGCTGCTGCCGACGACGTTGACGCCCGCGGCGAGAATCCTGCGGTAGTCCTCGAGCGCCTCGGGTAGCCGATTGTCGGCCATCGCGCAGTAGACGGCGCACGCGGGTTCGGTGGCCAGCACCGCGTCGAGGTCGGTGGTGGCTTTGACGCCCGTCGAAAGGTCAAGCCCCGCAAGCTCTCCGGCGTCCTTGCCGGCCTTCGAGTCGCCGGACACCCAGACGCCGGTGAGTTCGAAGCGTGGATCGGTGATGAGTTGGGCGAGCGCGTGGCGGCCGACGTTGCCGGTGCCGATCTGCGCGACTTTGATGGCGATGGCTAGCTCCTCACAGGTCGGGGATGGGCAGGTCGAGATTGGGGATGTTGAGTCCGCCGTCGATCTCGAGCATCTTGCCGGTCAGGAAACTGCCCGCCGGTGACGCGAGATAGACGGCGGCAGCGGCGATGTCCGCCGGGTCGCCGAGTCGCCGCATCGGAGTGGCTTTTTCCATCGGCTCGCGGAGTTCGTCGTTGGAGGCGACGATGTCGAGCGCGGAGGTGAGGATGGATCCCGGCGCGATCGCGTTGACCCGGATCTTCGGGCACAGGTCGAGGGCGGCTTGCCGGGTGTAGTGCGCCAGCGCTCCCTTGGCGGTCGCGTATGCGGCGAACCCGCGGCCTGCCAACCGGCCCATGGTCGAGGTGATGTTGATGATGCTGCCGCCGCCGGAGTGTTCGAGCATCAGCGGAACCGCCGCGGTGGTCAGGGCGTGGGCGGTCAGCACATTGAACGTGAAGGCGTCCTTCATGTCCTTGACCGAGGTGGTCAGCAACGTGTTCGGCATGGTGCCGCCGACGTTGTTGACGACGATGTCTAGTTTGCCGAAGGCGTCGACGGCCTCGGTCGCCAGCTTGGCCGTGTCCTCGGGGTGCGCGAGATCGGCGACCACGATGTGCGCCTTGCGGCCCACCGCTCGGACCTGCTCGGCGACCTCCTCGAGTTGCGACTGCGTGCGGGCCGCAATCACAACGTCCGCACCGACTTCCGCGAACGCCACCGCCATCGCCGCGCCCAGTCCACGGCCCGCGCCGGTGACCACCGCGACCTGGTCGTCCAGCCTGAACATGTCGAGAATCACGTTTGTCGTCCTTCCCTCGCCGCGCGAACGCTAGCAGGCTTTCGACAGCCGCGAGTGGCGTTTTTGAAACACGTTCTACTTTCCGTCCTGTGGCCGAGGCCGTAGGGGGCTTGACCGGAGAGTCGAAATCTCCGGTTACGCCGGGCCGCGACCAAACGGCTGAAGTCCGTGGTGGGTTCGGCTGGAGCCGTATATTGCCTGCTATCACAGAGCAGGGAGATTCGTATGTTCGTCTGCGAAGCCGTCGAGCTCGACTTCCTCAATTCCGCGCCCGTCAAGCTTCATGCCACAGCCAAAGTAGGCAGACCGCCGCGGGAGATCTTCGCGGCATTGGCCTATGATCCGGCCGGTTGGGGCGACTTCTTCCCCGGATTCGATAAGACTGGCCACTACCGCACACCGGAGCCTCACGGTGTTGGTTCTCAGCGCACTGCCCGGTTCACCGGCGTCACTTTCGAGGAGACGATCCTCGCCTGGGATGAAGGCGTGCGTTGGGCGTTCCGCGTCGACGGCACGCAGGCACCGGTGTTCGCCGCCGCTGTTGAGGATTATGAAGTCGAGCCTGACGGCGACCAAGCCACCGTGCTGCACTGGACTCTCGCTTACAAGCCGCGACTCGCCTTCAAGCTCGCCAAGCCTTTCTTGAGCCGCGCCTTTCCTCTCCTGCTCGCGCGCGCCGGTCATAACCTCGAGAACGGTCGCGGGTACCCCGCTCCACGGACCGACTCTTGATGGACACCGTCTGAGCTCCAATCAGGTTTTGACGGCAGGCACTTCTGTACCACGGCCGACGGGCGCACAATCGAATGTGAGTCCGGGAGGCATTATGAACGAGCAACGGTATGACTTCTTCGGGGAGATCTTCCAGCGCTACTTTCGGGCTGCGGTCGACATGTGTCCCCTGGCGGGCGACGCACTTGTCGCACGGTTGTTCACGCTCAGCGACGACATCCCGGATCGGCTGGCGCAGATGCGGCGCGCCGCGATGGCGTGGGGCGCCGCCGAAACCCCGAACGCCGATATGTCTTCCGAACTGTTCGTGATCACCCAACACGGTTTGATGTATGCGGCCGGGCTGACCGAGTCCCGTCGAACCCTGTACTACCTGGCCACGCCACCGGGGATGTTCGATTCGTTCGTCGACCAAGTCGACACCGCCGCCCTACCCGAGGGTGCGGTCGCCGTGGTGGACGACGGGTTCCGGCGTGATCTCGTATCCGCTCACCCGATGGACGCGGCGTTGCGCCGGATTCTCGATGAGCACGATGCCCTGCGGGTGAATCTGCCCGCGTAGTCACTTCTTGGCAGCGGCCTTCTTGGCGGCTTTCTTCGCAGGCGACTTCTTGGCTGCCTTCTTCGCCGGTGCCTTCTTGGCGGCTTTCTTGGCCGGTGCCTTCTTGGCTGGTTTGTCGCCATCGGAACCACCGCCGCCGCGGCGCGCCTTCACGCTGGCCTCCAACTTGGCCAGCAGATCCGACACATCCTCGGTCTCGTCCAGTTCCTTCGGCTGCTCCTCGGTGGTAAACGCTTCGCCGCCTTCGAGTTTCGCCTGAACCAGCTCGTGCAACTGCTCTTGATAGTCATCGTGGTAGCGGTCCGGGTTGAAGTCGTCGGTCATCGACTCGACCACCTGGCTGGCCATCTTCAACTCCGCAGGCTTGACCTCGACTTCCTTGTCCAGCACCGGGAAATCCGGATCACGAATCTCATCGGGCCACAACAGAGTCTGGACGATCATCACGTCGCGCTTGCTGAAGTCCTGCACCCGCAGGGCGGCCAGCCGCGTCTTGTTGCGCAACGCAAAGTGCACGATCGCAACCCGGTCGGTCTCCTTGAGCGTCTTGGTCAGCAGTACGTAGGACTTCGACGATTTCCCGTCTGGTTCCAAGAAGTAGCTCTTGTCGTACATCATCGGGTCGATGTCGCTGGCGGGAACGAACTCCAGCACCTCGATCTCACGACTGCGCTCCTCGGGAAGCGTGGCGATGTCCTCGTCGGTGATCACCACCGTCTGGCCGTCATCGGATTCGTAGGCCTTCGCGATGTCGCGGTACTCCACGACCTCGCCGTCGAGTTCGCAGACCCGCTTGTACCGGATGCGACCATTGTCCTTGGCGTGCACCTGGTGGAACTTGATGTCGTGGTCCTCGGTCGCGCTGTACACCTTGACCGGCACGTTCACCAGGCCGAACGCGATCGAACCCTTCCATATGGAACGCATAAGCCCAGGCTAACCCGGTTGGGGCAACAACGGGCCGGACCCGGCCGCTGCGGCGTCGCGCGTCGCGCGATTCGGCAGGTCAGCCCCGGCACGCGCAACCGTCAACGCCGAAGACAACGCGGCCGTCTGCACCACCTCGGTCAGCGCTTCCACCGGAATCCGGTCCAGTTGCGGCCGCCGATCAGCGCCCAGCAAGCCCAGCGACCACAACGCGTCGATCAGGCCCGTCATGAACGCGTCGCCCGCCCCGACGGTGTCCACCACGTTCACTTTGCGCGCGGGCACCCGCACCGTCCCCGCCGCGCACATCGCGAACGCACCTGCCTCACCCATCGTCACCGCGACGATCGACGGGCCCAGCCCCAGCCATGTCGCGGCGATCTGTTCCGGCGTCCGGTCGGGGTCGATCCAGCGCATGTCCTCATCGCTGGCCTTGACCACGTCGCAGCGTTCGATCAATCGGTCGATGCGGCCGCGCGCGATGTCGTCGTCCTCGATCAACGCCGGGCGCACGTTCGGGTCGAACGTGATGGTCGCCGACGGGTGATACGCGTCGAGCAGCGCGGCGGTGGCCCGGCAGCCCGGTTCCAGCACCGTCGCGATCGAGCCCGTGTGCGCGACGAGCGGCGGCGCCACCTCCGGTGTGCCCGACAGCTGCCAGTCGATGTCGAACGTGTACTGCGCCGATCCGTTGGCGTCCAGCGTGGCCAGCGCCGTCGGTGTGCGCTCAGCGGACAGACTTCCCGAAACCAGTTGTGCGCCAGATTGTTTGACATAGTCAACAATACGGCGGCCACGCGCGTCGTCACCGATGTGGGTGAGGAAGTCGACGCCGCGACCCAGTCGGGCCAGCCCGACCGCCACGTTCAACGGGCTGCCGCCGACGTGCTCGCCCGTGATTTCGCCGTCACGCTCGACGATGTCGATCAGCGCCTCGCCGATCACCAGGGCCCGCTGAGGCGCGCCGGGCACGGTCATGTCGTCTCCTTCAACAGCAACGTCTCCAGCGTCGCGCGCGCCCCGTCGCGGTGCAGCGAGTCCAGCGCCCACAGATACGCCTCGACGAATCGGGGCTGCGCAGCCAGATCACCGAACAATGAGGTGTTTTCGATGAACGCGGTCGGGTGCTCGCGCTGCGACTGCGCCAACGGCACCAGGGTGTCGGCCAATTGATCCTGCACGTCGATCGGTTGGCCCTGTTCGTCGACGCCCTCGGCGTATCGGGCCCAGCTGGCCACCACCGCCGCCGACAGTCGGACCGGGCCACCCGAGGCCAGGTTCGCGCGAATCACCGGCACCAGCCATTTCGGGATGCGATCCGACGACCCGAAGCACAACCGCGCGATTGTGTCTTTCACGCCGGGATTGGCGAACCGCTCGATCAGCGTGCGCTTGTAGTCGGGCAGGTCGATGCCGGGCACGGGTTTGAGCGTCGGCGTTCCCTCGGAATCCATGTACTCGAGCAGGAATTTGGCGAACAGCGGGTCACCGGCGGCATCGTGCACCAACCGGTAGCCGGCCAGGTATGCGAAGTAGCACAGGGCCTGATGGCTCGCATTGAGCAGTCGCAGCTTCATCAACTCATATGGCGTGACATCGTCGACCAACAACACGTCGGCCTTCTCCAACGGAGGCCGCCCGTCGGCGAAATCGTCCTCCAGTACCCACGAGGTGAACGGCTCGGCAACCACGGGCCACTGGTCCTCGACACCGAATTCGTCTGCCAGCAACGCGATCACGTCAGGCGTGGTGACCGGTGTGATGCGGTCGACCATCGAATTCGGGAAGTGGGTGTGCTCGGTGATCCATGCGCCGAGACCGGGATGGACCCGTTCGGCGTAGGTGGTGAAGGCCTGCCGCGCGACGTCGCCGTTGTTCTCGATGTTGTCACACGACACGATCGTCGGCGATCCGATCCCGCGGTCGCGTCGGCGCGCCAAGGCATCGGCGACCAAGCCGAATACGTTGATCTCGCCGAGATTGTCGATGTTGTAGCCACCCTCGGTGATGGTCAGCGAGATGATCCGGGTGCTCGGCGCGGCAAGCAGTTCGACGACGGCTTCCGGGTCGTCGGGCGCATAACGGTAGTCGACGATCGACCCGATCACGCGCGCGCTGCGGCTGCCGTCCGGATTCTCCAGCAGCAGCGTGTACATGCAGTCCTGCGCGGCCATGACGTCGGCCATCTTTCGGTCGGCGGGCAGCACCCCAACCCCGCAGATACCCCATTCGGTCGCCAGTCCCATCTCTAGCAGCCGGTCGACATACATCGCCTGATGGGCGCGGTGAAACCCGCCGACACCGAAATGCACTATGCCGACGCCGATTTCGTCACGGCGATAGCTCGGCTTGTCGATTGGAATCTGGGCCAGGTTCGACGAGTTCAGCTTCATGACACCACCACCACGGACTTGACGCTACCCCGCGTGCGGTCAGAGTCGAGGGCGTCGGCAGCCTTCTCCAAGGGAAAGCGCGCGGTCACCATCGCGTCGAGATTCACCCGACCCGACGCGACGAGCGCGAGCGCCGTCGGCCACGTATTCGCATATCGGAACACGCCGGTGAGAACCAGTTCGCGGTTCTGGATCAACTGCGTGGGCAACTCCATCGACTCCGCGCCCGATCCGACGAGCACCACCGTCCCCGCGGGCCGCACCGCGCGGATCCCGCCGACGACCGCCGATGGTGCGCCCGACGCGTCGATGAACGCATCGACCCCCAGGTCACCGATCGGCTCGGCGGTCGGATCGAGCACCGCTGTCGCGCCGAACTCTTTCGCCTGCGCCCGGCGCGCCTCGTCGGGATCGCTGACCACGATGTCCGTGGCACCGTACGCCCTGGCGAGTTGCGTCAGCACGATCCCGATCGGACCCGCGCCGGTGATCAGCACGCGCGCGCCGCCGTCGAAGCCCGCCTTGCGCACCGCGGCGATGCCGACCGACAGCGGTTCACAGAGCGCCGCGGCGTCGTCGGACACCGAATCGGGCACCCGGTGGGCGTATCCCGCGCCGATGGTGACGTAATCGCAGAACGCGCCGTCCACCGGTGGGGTGCCGTAGAACCGCATGTGCGGGCACAGGTTGTAGTGGCCGCGGCGGGTCTCGTCGCTGTCGGGGTCGGGCCGCTGCGGTTCGATCGACACCCGCTCACCGATGCGCTCGGCCGGGACGCCCGCGCCGACGGCGACGATCGTGCCCGCCGCCTCGTGGCCGAGCACCAAAGGTTGTTCGACGACGAAATTCCCGATCCGGCCGTGCCGGTAATAGTGCGTATCGGACCCGCAGACCCCGACCGACGACACCCGCACCAGCACATCACCGGGTCCCGGCACGGGGACCGGTCGCTCCTCCATCTCGATGCGACCTGGCTCGACGAGTACTGCGGCCCGCATGTGGGTATCTGGCAAAAGTGTTGTATGCGTCACAGTCTCCATGCTAACCTCATGAGCATCTACTCGCACCCCCGAGCAAATGCTCACAGGAGGAGAGGAGCGGCAGTGTCGACACCGACGTCGAATGGCAAGGTCACCGAGCTTGGTGGCCAGGTTGTCTCGACGGTGCGCGACCGCGCCGCCACCCCCGAAGACCTGCGACTCGCACTGCGAGCCGCGACGCTCTACTACCTCGACGGCCTGACCCAGGCTGAGATCGCGTCGAGGCTCGGCGTCTCGCGCCCGACGGCGGGCCGACTGGTCGCCAGGGCGAAAGCCAGGGGACTGGTCCGCATCGAGGTCGTCGTCCCACCCGATATGCAGGACGATCTGCACGCCGACGAGGAACGCGAACTCGAGCAGCGCTTCGGTCTCACCGAGGCCGTCGTCGCGGGCCACGGCATCGACGTCGGTGCGCCCGGCAGGCCCGCCGCCTATGCCAGCGTCGGCCGCGCCGCCGCCTCGCTGTTGATGCGCCGGCTGTCACCCGACGACGTCCTCGGATTCACCTGGGGCCCCGAACAAGCCGCGGTGGCCGATGCCCTCACGCCGGGCGTCGCCAGCTGCCGCGCCGTGGTCCAGCTCGACGGCGCCATGTCGACGGCCGCCTACCAGACCGGCACCGAGTTCATCCTCGGCCGCTGCGCAGATGTGTTGCGGGCCGCCACGATCCGGCTGCCCGCGCCGCTGTATGCGGACCCGTCGACCGTCGCTTCCATGCGCAGCGACTCGCTGATCTCCCGCACGCTCGAGGCGGGCAGGCGGGCCGACGTGATGCTGTTCGGCGTCGGCGCAGTGTCGACGTCGACCACTCTGTTCGAAGGCAGCTTCCTCGACACCAAGATGCTCGACGAGCTCATCTCGCTCGGCGCGGTGGGTGAGATCGGCGGCCGGTTCTTCGACGCCGACGGCGCTCCCGTCGACACCGAGCTGCAGCAGCGCGCGGTCTCCGTTCCGCTCGAAGACGTCCGGGCGTGTCAGAAGACGATCCTGATCTCGAGCGGCGCCACCAAGCACCAGGCCACCCTCGGTGCGCTGCGGGGCGAGCTCGCTCGACTTCTTGTTTGCGACATCGATTGTGCCCGTTGGTTGTTGGCCCAGTGAAAGGGGAGGTAATGGTGAGAGCGTTACAGAGAGTAGGAGCGTGTATCGCCGCCGCTGGGCTGGTTTTGACCTCGGGCTGCGCCGGCGCAGGCAGCTTCGGGGCGTCGGCCGACGAGGTGACCATCGCCCTGGTATCCAACTCGCAGATGACGGATGCCCAGAAGCTGTCCTCGGAGTTCGAGAAGGCGAATCCCGGCACGAAGCTGAAGTTCATCTCGTTGTCGGAGAACCAGGCCCGGGCGAAGATCACGATGTCGACGGCCATGGGCGGCAGTGAGTTCGACGTCGTGATGATCAGCAACTTCGAGACGCCGCAGTGGGCGAAGACCGGCTGGCTGCTGCCCCTTAACGACTACATGAAGAACACGCCCGATTACGACATGGATGACTTCATCCCGTCGCTGCGGGACTCGTTGTCCTATGACGGGAACATGTACTCGGTGCCGTTCTACGGCGAGTCGTCATTCCTGATGTACCGCAAGGATATGTTCGAAGAGGCGGGCATCGAGGTCCCCAAGGACCCCAACTACCAGCCGCAGTGGAGCGAGGTCGCGGACTGGGCGAAGGCGATCAAAGCCAAGGGCATCTCGGACGCGGGTATCTGCCTTCGCGGCAAGCCTGGCTGGGGTGAGGTGCTTGCGCCGCTCGACACCGTGATCAACACGTTCGGCGGCCGCTGGTTCGACGAGCAGTGGAACGCTCAACTCAACAGCCCCGAGGTCCGTAAGGCCGTCAACTTCTACGTCGACCTGGTCAAGGATGCCGGTGAGATCGGCGCCTCGTCGACGGGATTCCAGGAGTGCGCCAACCTTTTCGGGCAGGGCCAGACAGCGATGTGGTACGACGCGACGTCGGCGGTGTCGGTGCTCGAGGACCCGAAGGAACATCCGGATCTACAGGGCAAGATCGGCTACCTCTCCGCACCGATTGCCGAGAAGCCGAACTCGGGCTGGCTGTACACGTGGTCGCTCGGCATACCGACGCACGCCAAGAACCCCGACGGCGCGTGGAAGTTCATCTCGTGGATGACCAGCAAGGACTACATGAAACTGGTCGGTGAGAAGCTGGGCTGGGCACGGGTCCCACCGGGCAGCAGGACTTCGACCTACACCCAACTGCCTGAGTACGAGGCGATTTCCAAAACATACGGACCGCTGACGCTGCAGTCGATTAAGAACGCGACCCCGAATAAGCCCACGGTGCAACCGGTTCCGTACACCGGCGTGCAGTTCGTCGGAATTCCCGAATTCCAGGATCTCGGGACCCGGGTGAGCCAGCAGATCAGCGCGGCGATGGCCGGGCAGAAGTCGGTGGATGACGCGCTGGATCAAGCACAGGAATATGCCGAGGTCGTCGGCCGAAGCTATCAGGAGAAGTGATGACTGTTACCGCTGATACCGATACTGCCGCCAGTGATGCGGCAGTGGCCGAACGGGTTCGCAAGATCCGGGAGGCTCAAGACACAGGGGTGAGTCGTGCCGAGGGCTGGCGGCGGCGTGGGCCATTGCTGCCGGCGCTGATCTTCATGATCGTCGTCACGCAGATCCCGTTCTTGTTTACGCTGTACTACTCGACGTTGTCGTGGAACCTGGTTCGCCCGGGATCCAGGCAGTTCGTCGGGCTGAACAACTACATCGCGGTCGTCAAGGACAGCCAGTTCTGGACGGTGGCCTTCAACACCGTGCTACTGATCGTGGTCGTCGTGCTGGTCTCCGCGTTTCTCGGTCTGCTGATCGCATTGTTACTCGACCGCGCGTTCCTGGGTCGCGGTGTGGTGCGCACGCTGCTCATCACACCGTTCCTCATCACTCCCGTTGCAGCGGCGCTGGTTTGGAAGACCACGATCCTCGACGCCACGAACGGCATCTTGAACTGGGTGCTGTCCCTAGTGGGCCTCGGGCCGGTCGACTGGATCGGCGAATACGGGTTCCAGATGGTGATGGTCGTCCTGATCTGGCAGTGGACGCCGTTCATGATGTTGTTGATCCTCGCCGGCCTCCAGTCGATGCCTCGCGACATCCTGGAGGCCGGTCGAGTCGACGGTGCGGGCGCGTTTCAACTCTTCCGCGAGTTGACGCTGCCCCACCTTCGGCGCTTCATCGAACTGGGTGTCGTGCTCGGCGCGATCTATCTGGTGAACACCTTCGACACCATCTACATGCTGACGCAGGGCGGCCCGGGTATCGCGAGCGCGAACCTGCCGTTCTACATCTACCAGCGCGCATTCCTCGGCTTCGACATGGGCCAGGCGGCCGCGATGGGCGTTGTGGTGGTGATCTTCACGATGATCATCGCCAGCTTCGCGCTTCGGTTGATCTTCAAATCATTCACCGGCAAGGAAGAGGCGGCCTGACCATGACGACAACAGTTGAGAAGGCTACGCAGACAACGGCTCCGGCCACGGCCTCGAAGAAGAAGAGCCGCAAGTTCAGCCCGTGGGGTGTGGTTGCGTGGCTCGTCGGGCTGGGATTTTTCTTTCCCGTGTTCTGGATGGTCCTGACGGCCTTCAAGCAAGAGGGTGACGCGGCGACCAGCCCGCCGAAGCTGCTCTTCACCCCGACGCTGGATCAGTTCAAGGCGGTGTTCGAACAGGGCATTGGGACCCCACTGCTGAACTCCATCTTCGCCACCGTCATTTCGACGGTCCTGGTACTGGCACTGGGGACTCCGGCCGCGTTCGCGCTGTCGCTGCGGCCGGTCCGCAAGACCCAGGACGCGCTGTTCTTCTTCATGAGTACCAAGATGCTGCCGATCGTCGCGGCGATCCTGCCGCTGTATGTGATCGTGTCCAACATCGGTCTGCTGGACAACATCTGGGCACTCGTCATCCTCTACACCTCGATGAACCTGCCGATCGCGGTTTGGATGATGCGATCGTTCTTCCTCGAGGTGCCCGGTGAACTACTCGAAGCGGCGAGCCTGGACGGCGCGAGCCTGTGGCGCTCGGTGCGCGAGGTCATTCTCCCGCTGGTCTCGCCGGGCATCGCGGCGACCGCGCTGATCTGTGTGATCTTCGCGTGGAATGAGTTCTTCTTCGCGGTGAACCTGACCGCGGTGAACGCACAGACCATGCCGGTGTACCTGGTCGGGTTCATCGCCGGTGAAGGTCAGTACTGGGCCGTGCTGTCGGCGGCCGCAACCATGGCAGCACTGCCCGTGATCCTCTGCGGGTGGTTCGCACAGAACAAGCTGGTGCGCGGACTTTCGTTCGGCGCGATCAAGTAGGGAGAAACCAATGGCATCAATCACTTACAAGAGCGCGTCGTGCATCTACCCGGGTTCCGACAAGCTCGCGGTCGACTCACTCAACCTCGACATCGCCGACGGCGAGTTCGTCGTCCTGGTCGGCCCGTCCGGTTCGGGTAAGAGCACCGCGCTGCGCATGCTCGCCGGACTCGAGGACATCGACGAAGGCGCCATCGAGATCGGCGGCAAGGACATGACCGGTGTGCCGTCCAAGGACCGCGACATCGCGATGGTTTTCCAGAACTACGCGCTGTACCCGAACAAAACCGTCGCCGAGAACATGGGCTTCGCGCTCAAGCTACGCGGGGTGTCGGCCGACGAGCGGCGCAAGAAGGTCGAGGAGGCGGCCAAGATCCTGGACCTGACCGAGTTCCTGGACCGCAAGCCCGCCAAGCTGTCCGGCGGTCAGCGCCAGCGCGTGGCGATGGGCCGCGCCATCGTGCGTGAGCCGCAGGTGTTCTGCATGGACGAGCCGCTGAGCAACCTCGACGCGAAGCTGCGCGTGCAGACCCGCACCCAGATCGCTGCGCTGCAACGGCGTCTGGGCACCACCACCGTCTACGTCACGCACGATCAAGTCGAGGCGATGACGATGGGTGACCGGGTGGCGGTCCTTCGGTTCGGCAAGCTACAGCAGTTCGCTTCGCCCAACGAGTTGTACGACAAGCCCGCGAACGCTTTCGTCGCGGGGTTCATCGGTTCACCGGCGATGAATCTGGTGACGGTGCCGGTCACCGCCGACGGTGTGAAGATCGGTGACGGCACAATGGAATTGGAGCGGACCGACCTCACCAAGATCAGCGAGGCCGGGCTGGACGAGGTCACGATCGGAATCCGGCCGGAGGCGCTCGAGATCTCCGGCGCCGGCGGCGTGGACGTCGTCGTCGACTTGGTCGAAGACCTCGGCAGCGAGGCGTTCGTATACACGCACGCCGGCTCGGGCGTCGAATTGGTGGCACGGTGCAATCCGCGTACCGCGCCGAAGCTCGCGGACTCGGTGAAGCTGCGCAAGTCTCCGGAGGGAGCCGTTCACCTGTTCCATCCGAAGACCGGCGAACGTCTGAACTGAGGTGCGCGCGCCGGAGTTTCGGCTTCGGGCGCCTTCTGCGGGTCTGCTGGCGCTGCCGTGGGACCGGCCGTTGTCGCAGTGGAACGTCCCCGATGTTCCACTGCGCGACATAGCGGTTGGACCCAGCAGGCACCTGGTGAAGTTCGTCGAGGCCGACGGCACACTGTGGGCGGTCAAGGACATGCCGCCGCGGATAGCGGCCAAGGAGTACGACGTACTGGGCAGGCTCGAGGAGATGGGCTTGCCCGCTGTGCGTCCCGCGGGACTGGTGGTCCAGCCTGAGTTCGACACCGCGATCCTGGTGACCCGTTACCTCGAGGGGTCCTGGCAATACCGCAGGCTCTTCATGCGGCTGCCCGCAGACCAGCCCAAGCACCGCGGGCGGTTGTTGGATGCCATGGCCGGGCTGATGGTCGAACTGCACCGGCACGGCGTGTTCTGGGGTGACTGCTCACTGGCGAACACGCTGTTCTCCCGTGACGGGCAGCTCCTGCAGGCGCAACTGGTCGACGCCGAAACCTCGGAAGTGCACCCGATTTTGAGCCACGGGCAGCGTGAGCACGACCTCGACATCATGGTGGAGAACGTCGCCATGGGCATGATCGATCTCGCCGAACGCCTCGGCCGGTCGACGCTGGAGGACGTGCTGATCGACGAGGCGCAGCAGACCCGCACCCGTTACTACGAACTGTGGGATGCCTTGCACGCCGAGCCGACGTTCGACTTCGCCGACCGGTACCGGGTCGAGGGAACCGTGCGCAAGTTGAACGAATTGGGTTTCGTCGTCGACGAAGTGTCCCTTCAACCGGTCGGCGATGATCCGAGCCGACTCAAAATCCGTGTCGCCGTTGGTGATCGGCGCTACCACGCGCAACGGCTGCGCGAGCTCACCGGCTTGGACGTCGGAGAGGGTCAGGCCGAGATCCTGCTCGGCGACCTGCAGGCGTATCAGGCTCAGTTGTGCCGCGAAGCAGGACACGACGTCGACGACTCGACCGCCGCCCGGTTGTGGGTGATGGAGGTGCTCACCCCGTACGAACGGTTGGCGCACGACGTGGTCGGCAGGAAAGGCACCCCGATCCAGGCGTACTGCGATCTGCTCGAGGTGAGGTGGTTGTTGAGCGAGAGGGCGGGCCACGATGTCGGCACCAACAAGGCGCTCGCGGCGCTGTCTCGTGGCGTGATCCCGGTCGACTCCGCGGCGAAGCTGGCCATTGCGGAGGTGCCGACGGAGCCCTTCGAGGTATTGCGCGGCGACTGAAACCCGTTGAGCGGCAATTTCTTAGGGTTTTCTTCGGTTCGGCACTCGAGTTTCCTTAGAGTTCGAACGTATGTTCGAGTTATGGGTGGGGGTGTGGTCGATGAGGCGGTGGCGGCGCTGCGCGCCGCGCACACCGCGCTGGCCGGGCTGCCGGTGGAGGTGTTGACCCGCCCGCAGTTGTTGGCGGTGCTCGACGAAGTCGAAACCGTGTCCTGCCAGTTGCCCGCGCACCGGCACGGGTTGGTGGTTCGGTTGCAGACCCAGGCCACCGCGACGCAGTTGGGCGCCAAGTCGTGGCGGCAGGTGTTGGCGATCCGGTGGGGGTTGTCGAGCAAGGAGGCGGGTCGGCGGTTGGCTGAGGCGGCGGTGTTGGCGCCGCGGCCCACCGTGTCGGGGGAGCCGTTGGAGCCGGTGTTGGCTTACACCGCGGCGGCCCAAACCCATGGGGCGATCACCGCCGAGCACGTCCACGTGCTCTGCAAGGCGATGGAGTCGATTCCGGCCGGTGTTGATGCCGCTACTCGCCATCAGGTTGAGGCCGATCTGGTGCGTGTCGCGCTCGGAGTCGGGCCGAAGGATGTTGAAAGATACCGCCGACCGGTTGATTTTTCTGCTCGATCAGGACGGCCCCGAACCCGACGACACCCAACGGGCGGCGCGCCGTGAGATACGGATGGGTCCCCAACACCCCGACGGCAACTCCCGTATCACCGGCCTCCTCTCACCGGAGGGGCGGGCGATCTGGGAGGCGATCTGGGCCAAATGGGCCGCCCCGGGGATGGGCAACCCCGCCGATGCCCAGCCCTGTGTGTCGGGCACCCCCAGTCAGGCCCAGATCGAGGGTGATCACCGCAGCCTGGCCCAGCGCCAACATGATGCGCTGGTCGCGATCGGGCGCAGTGTGTTGGAAAGCGGGGCGTTGGGTCAGCACAACGGGGTGGCGACCTCGATCATCATCCGCACCACCCTGCAGGACTTGGAACACCGCGCCGGGGTCGGTGTCACCGCCGGCGGCACCGTGCTGCCGCTGTCCACGGTGATCCGGATGGCTGCGCGCGCGCACCCGTGGTTGGCGGTGTTCGACCGGGCCACCGGATCAGCGTTGGATCTGTTTCGGTCCCGCCGCACCGCCTCGGTGGCCCAGCGGATCATGCTGATCGCCCGCGACGGGGGCTGCACCAAACCGGGCTGCACGGTGCCCGCCTACGGCTGCCAAGTCCACCACGCCGCCGCCGACTGGGCCGATGACGGCCAAACCAACGTCGATGACCTCGGCCTGGCCTGCGGACCGGATAACCGGATGGTCGAACCCGGCGGCTGGAGCACCCGCCTCAACGACCGCCACGAAGTCGAATGGATCCCCCCACCACAGCTGGACTGGGGGCACCTCCCGCTTGCGGGGGACGGCCAAACCCGCATCAACACCTACCACACCCCCGAACGACTCCTCCGCCCACCAGACGACGACCACCACCCCGGCGGACCCGAACCCAACGCCGCCTAACGAGGCGAGATTTCAGGTGACGGGCTCGTAACCGGGGTTGGTGCCCAGCGACACTCCGGGGTTGGCGCCTGGCGCGCCGTCGGTGAAGCTCTGGTTCGGCATCGGCCTGCAGTAGGTGTCCATCGGGGATTGGTCCCCCGAGCAGTAGGGCACACGATCTTCAGGGTCGGCTGCCGCCTGCGGCACGCCGACCAGCACGGCAGCCCCTGCGAGCAGGCACGCCGCGAAGATCTTCGCCATAGTTCAACGGTACGCGGGTATATACCGTGAGGTGGTGGATCGATACGGGCGGGTGAAGCTGACCAACCCGGACAAAGTCCTGTACCCGGCCACGGGCACCACGAAAGCAGAGGTGTTCGACTACTACGTCGCCATCGCCGAGGCGATGCTGCCGCATATCGCGGGCCGGGCCGTCACCCGCAAGCGATGGCCCAACGGCGTCGACGAACCGTCGTTCTTCGAGAAGCAGCTCGCCAGCTCGGCGCCCGACTGGCTGGACCGGGGTTCGATCTCCCACAAGTCGGGCACGACGACCTACCCGATCATCAACACCGCCGAAGGTCTCGCGTGGATCGCGCAGCAGGCATCGCTGGAAGTGCATGTGCCGCAATGGCGGTTCGTCAGCACGTGGACGCGGGAGCACGGCGCCGAGCAGACGCCCGGCCTCGCCACCCGGGTGGTGTTCGACCTGGACCCCGGCGAGGGCGTCACGTTCCGGCAACTGTGCGAGGTGGCCCATGAGGTCCGCGAGCTCATCACCGGAATCGGGCTCACCACATATCCGTTGACGAGCGGCAGCAAGGGCCTGCATCTTTATGTGCCGCTGGAGAAACCGATCAGTTCGCATGGCGCGTCGGTGTTGGCGCGGCGGATCGCGACGCAGTTGGAAAAGACGATGCCCAAGCGGGTGACGGCCACCATGACGAAGAGCGTGCGCACCGGCAAGGTGTTCGTCGACTGGAGCCAGAACAACGGCAACAAGACGACCATCGCGCCGTACTCGCTGCGCGGCCGTGACGAGCCCACCGTCGCCGCGCCCCGCACCTGGGACGAAATCGAGGACCCCGACCTGCGGCACCTGCGCTTCGACGAGGTACTCGAACGCGTCGAACGCGACGGTGACCTGTTGTCCGCGATGGACACCGACGCCCCGGTGGCCGACGCGCTCACCACCTACCGCAGCATGCGCGACGCCGGAAAGACCCCCGAACCGGTCCCGAACGTCGCGCCCACCGCAGGCAATGACGACTTCTTCGTCATCCAGGAGCATCACGCCCGACGACTGCACTACGACTTCCGGTTGGAGCGCAACGGCGTGCTCGTCAGTTGGGCCATCCCGAAGAACCTGCCCGATACGTCCTCGGTCAACCATCTGGCCGTACACACCGAGGACCACCCGTTCGAGTACGGCAGCTTCGAGGGTGAGATCCCGAGAGGCGAGTACGGCGGCGGCAAGGTGATCATCTGGGACACCGGCACATACGAGACCGAGAAGTTCCGCGACCATGCGCCCGACGGCCCAGCCAAGGGCGGCGAGGTCATAATCACGTTGCACGGCAAGAAGATCGAGGGCCGCTACGCGCTGATCCAGACCGACGGCAAGAACTGGCTGGCGCACCGGATGAAGGAGCAGGCCAACCCGCAGGCCGGCGATCTGGCGCCGATGCTCGCGACGGAGGGATCGGTCGCCAAGCTCAAGGCCTCACAATGGGCGTTCGAAGGCAAGTGGGACGGCTACCGCGTCATCGCCGAAGCCAATCACGGCCGACTGAACTTGCGCTCGCGCCGTGGTCGCGACGTCACCCGCGAGTATCCGCAATTCGAGGCGCTCGCCGCCGATCTCGCCGACCATCACGTGATTCTCGACGGCGAGGCAGTGGCGCTCGACCGCAACGGAGTACCGAGTTTTTCGGAGATGCAGAACCGGGCGCGGTCCACTCGGGTCGAGTACTGGGCGTTCGACATCCTGTTTCTCGACGGCCGATCTTTGTTGCGCGCCAAGTACTCTGACCGTCGCCGACTGCTGGAGGCGTTGGCCGAGGGCGGTGGGCTCATCGTGCCCGACACCCTGCCCGGCGACGGCCCCGAGGCGATGGAGCATGCCCGCGAGCACCGCTGGGAAGGGGTGGTCGGCAAGAAGCGTGATTCGACGTACCAGCCGGGCAGGCGGTCGTCGTCGTGGATCAAAGACAAGATCTGGAACACCCAGGAAGTGGTGATCGGTGGCTGGCGCCAAGGCGAGGGCGGCCGCTCCAGCGGCATCGGGGCGCTCATGCTGGGTATACCCGCCGACGGTGGTCTCCGGTTCGTCGGGCGCGTCGGCACCGGCTTCACCGAGAAGGAGCTCACCAAACTCAAAGGGCTACTGACACCGTTGGAAACCAGCGAATCACCGTTCAACGCAAGACTTTCCACCCAGGACGCCAAAGGCGTCACCTTTGTGAGGCCCGAGTTGGTCGGGGAGGTGCGCTACAGCGAGCGGACCTCCGACGGCCGGTTGCGCCAACCGAGTTGGCGCGGGCTTCGACCCGACAAGGAGACGGCCGAAGTCGTCTGGGAGTAATTCCTAGCGACGTGCCGAGATCATGGCGGTCGGTACCGACATCCCGAGATCGCGGTGCCGAAGCGTGGTGATCCGGCGGCCGGGCTGCACGGCGTCCTTCACCGGCATCGTGTGGTCACCGTAGTACGCGGCGGTGGCGTCGATGTCCGCGACTGAGAAGGTGATTCCCCACAGCATCGACGGCCCGACAGCTGTGGTTTCCGGCGAACCGACGACTTCGAGGATCACCTCGCCCAACCGAAAGAAGATCTGGCGGATCGCATGTCCGCCGAGTTCCGCATCCCGCTGACGCCGCGGGGCGGCACCGACCGCGGCCAACGATCCGACCGTCCGGCTCAGATCGGGCGACATCAGCACGACATGGTCGATCGCGGTGACGCCGTTGGCGTGCGCGGCAGGCGCTGTCGTGCTGGGCTCCGACCACACCGTCGGGATGCCGTCGATGTCCCCGTGCTCCGAGGGCACGCCGCTCAACGACCATCCGACGATGCCGGCACCGTGCCCGCTCAGCCGGATGCGAACGCCGCCGACACGGCAGACGGCGTCGGAGTCGACGCTGAACCCCGCTCCCGTCCAGACGTGCGACGGATCAGCGACCTGCAACTCGTCGACCCTGACTGTCATGGCTGATGCGAATCCCACTTTTGTGATGCCGTTGCTCGGTACCGTCTAAGCAAACCATGTGCAGTTCACCGGAGAGGCGAAGCCAAAATGCCGAGCGGAATAGCGTCTGAGCTGGCCGCCGCCGGTTTTGAGGATGCGGTCGAAATCGGTCGAGGGGGTTCCGGCGTCGTCTACCGCTGCCATCAGAAGGCGCTCGGGCGAAGTGTGGCCATCAAGGTGCTCGCGTCCGATCTGGATGAAGACGACCGGGAACGGTTCCTGCGCGAGGGCTACGCGATGGGCGCGCTGTCCGGCCATCCGAACATCGTGAACATCCTGCAGGTCGGTGTCACCGAAAGTAACCGGCCGTTCATCGTGATGCCTTATCACTCAGCCAATTCCCTCGCGGAACGGGTGCGGCGCGAGGGCCGGATCGGGTGGCCCGAGGCACTGCGCATCGGCGTGAAGCTGTGCGGGGCGCTGGAAACCGCGCACCGGACCGGCACGTTGCACCGAGACATCAAGCCCGCGAACGTTTTGGTCAACGATTACGGCGAACCGCAGATGAGCGACTTCGGCACGGCGCGCATCGTCGGCGGATACAAAACCGTGACAGGGTTTTTCACCGGCACCCTGTCCTACACCGCGCCCGAGGTACTCGGCGGAAAGCCGCCGACGGTCGCCGCCGACGTGTACTCCCTCGGCGCGACGATCTACGCCTTGATCGCGGGCAGGGCCCCACACGAGCGCAACGCCGACGAGGAACTCATCGCGCACTATCTGCGGATCACCTCGACGCCCGTGCCGGATCTGCGGCCCGCAGGCATTCCGCCCGACATCTGCGCCGCCATCGAGAAGGCGATGGCAATCGAGCCGGCCGAACGCTACGCATCGGCGGAGGATTTCGGGCACGCGTTGCAATTGGCCCAGCGGCACAACGGCTTACCGACGGATCCGATGGCGCTCAGTGAGCCGGGCGGTCACCGCGAGCAGGCCAGCCAGGACTACGCCATGTCCGTGCCGCCGACTCAGCTCGAATCGTCAGGCGGCGTCGGTCCGCCCACCGGCGTCGTTGCATCCGGCGAAGCCACCGCGTCGACGCCGCCGCCAAATCCCAACATGTTCGCCCGCACCGCCTCCGTCAGCGCATCCAGCCTGCCGTGGCAGGCGCTGAATATCCCTCCGCCTGCGCAGCCTGCGCCGCCGCCTGCCCCGCCGAAGGAGGGGAATCGCAAGAAGCTGCTCATCGCCGCCGGCGCCATCGCCGCGGTGCTGGTGTTGGTGGTCGCCAGCGTCTTCATCGTCACGTCGTCCCGCGACAGCGGTGGGGGCGAGGCCGCGCCGCCAGCGCCGACTACCGAACCGCCGCCCGCATGGAAGCCGATCGCCGACGCGCCCGCCGCCAGCTACGCGGCGGCCGCAACCGAAGCCGACGGCACCGTTTGGATTTTCGGCGGCATGGGCGCCGACAACCGGCTCCTCGGTGGCCACGAGGGCTACGACCCCGCCATCGACAGTTGGAAGAGCGGCGACGACCTTCCCGTTCCCGTGCAGCACGCCATGTCGGTGACGTGGCAGGACACTCCGGTCGTGGTCGGCGGCTGGCGCACCGAAGGCACCAATTCCAAGGTCGCGGCGGACCGGGTGTGGCGGGTGGTCAACAGCCGCTGGACCGAGTTGCCGCCGCTGCTGCAGCCGCGGGCGGCCGCGGCCGCTGCCGTCGTGGGCGACCAGATCATCGTCACCGGCGGAGTCGGGGCCGACGGCAAACCGCTCGCCACCACCGAGATCTTCGACGGCGCGTCATGGAAGCTCGGCGCTCCGATCCCCACCGCGCGACAGCTGGCCGGTGCGGCGTCGGACGGCAAGCTGGTGTACATCCTCGGCGGGTCCACAGGCGCCGCCGACGTGGCGACCGTCGAGGCGTACGACCCGGCGACGGACACCTGGACGACGCTGCCCGAAATGCCCGGTCGACGCAGCGACCTCGGGGTGGCCTATGCCGATGGCCGGCTGGTCGCGGTCGGCGGCATGTCAGGTGGCCAACCGAGCAAGAGCGTGGTCGCGTTCGATCTGATGACGCAATCGTGGAGCGGTCTTCCGGACCTCGGCACCGCACGCCACGGCATGGCGGTGGCAGGTGTCGGGAAGACCGTGTACGCGATCGGCGGGTCGACCGGGCCCGGCGACGGCCAGATCACGGCCTCGGCGGAAGCCTTGCGGCTGGCGCCGCGCAAACCGCAACCGGCGCCGGCGTGGCAGTCTCTCCCGGACGCGCCGACCGCGAGGTTGATGATGGCGTGGACTGTGCAGGACGGAAAGATCTGGGTGGCGGGCGGTATTCGCGAAGGCGAAACGCTGCAAACAGTGGAGAGTTTCGACCCTAAGACGGGAGCGTGGCAGACGCAGCCTCCGCTGCCGATTCCCCTGCATCACGCCACAGGGGCGACATATCGCGGCGAGGTGGTCGTGATCGGCGGTGCAGAAGACCAGATCGCGGAGGCGTCGAACAAGGTGTTCGCGCTGCGGGGCGGCACCTGGACGGAACTGCCTGCCCTGCAACATGCCCGGGCTGCGGCCGGGGCCGCCGTCGTCGGCGACAAGCTCGTCGTCGTCGGCGGGCAGAACGACAAGCAACTCGTTCCGCAGACCGAGGTGTTCGACGGCAAGTCCTGGACGCAGGCGGCTGATTTACCAACGCCGCGTGAACATTTGGCGGCAGTGTCCGACGGCACCTATGTGTACGCGGTGGGCGGCCGGTCGCTGTCTGCGGACAAGAACTCGGCGGCGTTGGAGCGGTATGACCCGGCGTCGGGCAACTGGGAGAAGCTGGCGGACATGCCGACTCCGCGCGGAAGTTACGGCGCCACCTTCATCGACGGCCGCATCGTGGCGGTCGGCGGCGAGGAGCCAACGCGGGTGCTGGCCACCGTGGAGATGTACGACGTGACGAACGGGAAGTGGAGCGAGGTGGCGCCGCTCGGCACTCCGCGACACGGCCAGGTGGTGGCGGCGGACGGGTCGGCCGTCTACTGCATCGGCGGCGCGGACCGACCGTCGCATGAAGGGGCGATCGCGACGGTGGAGGAACTGGAATTCATTTAGTTATGTGGCGGGGTTGCGCAGTTGCGCGATGGTGACCGCGCCGCGCCGGAGCGCCTCGTTGGCCAGTCGGACGCGGCGGTCACCCTCCTGCGCGATCGAGAACTTGTCGTAGAGGTTCTGCAGGTGCTGCTTGACTGCGGCCTCAGTGACGAAAAGCTCGGAGGCCATCCGCCGGACCGACGCGGGCTCGGGGAACGGGTCGTCGGAGACCAACGGCCGGCACAACACCACCAGCACGTCGAGTTCGCGCCGGGTCAGCCGGGGCGGCAGTTCGACGGTCTGAGCGGTCTTGGTCTCCTCATCGAGCCTCCCGTCGCCCGAGTCCTTCACCTCCCAGAAGACCACCGTAGACCGGCCGACGCGGACCTCGTCGCCGGAGCGCAGCACGCGTTCGGCCGTGATCTTCTCGCCGTTTAGGTAGGTGCCGTTGCGGCTGCCAAGATCCCGGATCGACCAGGCGAACCCGAGGTTCTCGAAAACCGCGTGCAGCCGCGAGACGGTTTCGTCGTGTTCGAGCGAGACGTCATTGTTGGCGGCCTTGCCCAGCGTCACCCGTTGACCGCTGAGCGGGACCAACTCGCGTCCGGACGGCTTCGAGACTTCCAGGTGGGAAGACATGATGGCAATTGTGTCCTACTGAGTCGCGGGTCTAGGGCGAGCTGGTGATCTTCTTCGCGAACCGCACCACCCGCTTGGCGGGCGCGGACTCCACCAGCGGCGGCCAAGGCCATTCGCTGCGGTCGCGTCCCCGGGGCGCCTTCAGGAAGGCCAGCCCGAGAACCAACCCGAAGATCAGGTGCCCGACCAGAGTGATGATGATCGTCGCGGCGTTCAGCGGGAACATCCGCTCCTCGCCGTGCGGGGCCAATGCGACGGTCGCCATCAGGCCCGCCCAGGTCGGGAAGACCGCGAAGGCCACCGATGCCAGCACCTGGTAGACGTTCTTCCACCGGTCGATGCCGATCGCGAAGGCGACGACGAAGAACGCGACGCCCAGGCCGCCGGCGTCGCCGATGTAGCGGTAGACATAGCCGACGGCCGCGCTGCCCGCGGTGTCCGGCTCACCGGTCACGAACGAGCCCATCGTCGGGATGAAGTCGCCCATCAAGCCCAGCACATGCACGGCGAACAGTCGGGCGCCGTCGTAGACGATGCACGCCACCATGCCGGAGATCAGGCCGCGGCCGACGATCATGTCGATCCGGTGCGGCGCGAACACGATCAGCGTGGCGAGCACTGCGACCAACGTGATGGTGACCATCGTGATGGTGCTCTGCGAGGCGAGACCGAACACCTCGACCGAGATGGCCAGGATCGGCATCGAAGCCAGCAACAGCACCAGCATGAGCCGGGCGATTTCCCACTTGGTCGGGGGCTTGACCTCGCGCCGGCTCAGGTCGACGTAGCGTTGCCGGACCGTGTTGGCGACCTTGCCGACCACCGGAACGTCCAAGGCCTTGATCCGCACCGTCTTGCCGTCGAACGCACTAGTGGCCTTTGGAAGCGCCTTGGTCTGCAGGTCGGCGAAGCGCATCCGCACTGTCTTGGGCTCCACGGGGCGCATCCGCACCGTCTCGTCATTCGCTGTCGCAAACATGGGGGGTCCTATTTCAGTCGGTTCAAGTACGGTTTTCATCGTCGCCGTGGCGTCTCGGCAACGTAATCACCGCAGGGTCAGAATTGGTGCCCGGCGAGGGAAGGTTTTCCTGTCCGTCAGGTAAGGGTTCTTCCTGCTTCAGCGGAGCGGACCCTGGTATAGCTCTCGGCTTCAGAGGATGACGTTCGTTACGTCAACGATCGGCGTCCTCGAGGTGAACCCTGTTGCTCATTGATTACCGCGATGTACAGGTCATCGGGATCCGCGTCGCCTGGCCCTACGCCTGCACCAATCCGGTTGTCGGCCTGGCGTTGCTTGCCCCCCCGTTGTACCAGCCGGATTTGGTGCGCAGCCAATCGATCTCCCCATCGATCCGGCCACGATGTGGACACCACCTGAAGACATGATCGACGCCGCGTGGTGGGGGGAGGCACCCGCGCTGGTATTCGCCGCCGAGTTGGACTTGTTGGTGCCCGCAGAAGCCGTTCGGTCCCTCGGCAAGGCCATCGTCGCGAATTGCATCACGCTGCAGAACACAGGCCATGGAATTCCGCTCAATCCGGTATGGATTGAGGCAGCCGTGGCGATAGACGAGCGGCTCACTGCGACCCAACAGTGAATATGCAGCAGGCTAACAGCCGTAAAAGGTTGCAGCCGTTGACAAGTGGCTCAACGCGCCGAACACTGAACATCGCGTCGACCACGAAACGAGTATGAGCCAAGAGACTGATCGCAGGATCGCCTATTTCCTGCTGCGGTTGGCGGTGGGATGCAGCCTATTCGGCCGTGGGCTGGTTCGAATCCCAATGCTCGGCAGCTTTCACGACCATGTGACGCGCGAGTTCGCGACTTCCATCGTGCCGATTAGGCTGACCAGACTGGCACTGATTGTCGGCACGCTCACCATGACGGTTTTCGTATTTGGTCGACCACCGTCCAGAACTGGTCTGTGATCGGCGAGCAGTTGATTCACGCCGCCATCCTGGTCGCACTAATCGCGGGTCTCCAACACAACAGGTACTCCATCGATACGGTGGTGACGAAAAGATTCGAGCTGCGGCCCTCTGAGCGTCTGTAGTGAAATAACGATAAGTATGCAATGGTTCGTTCGACGCGTACTTCTCTTGAGCGCAGGCCATGGCGAGGGTCCCTGCGGCCTCGCTTTCGGCTCTAGACCAGCTGTGCCCCCGGCGGGAGCGCAACGGTGAGTTCGTCGGCGGGCACGTGATGCCCACGCGCGCAACAGATCTCCACGGTGGCTTCGGCGCCGCAATCGCGATGGGCGAGCTGCAATGCTGGACTACCCGGAAGGTGCCGCCTGCCCCACTCGAACATCGCCCACACTACCGGCATGAAATCCACTCCGGCTTCGGTGACGACATACTCGTCGCGGCTGCGGCGGCCAGGCTCCCTGTAGGACGTTCGCTCCAGCAGGCCGGCATCGACAAGTTCGGTCAGCCGTGCCGAAGTCACCGCTTTGGTGACTCCGACCCGACGCCGGAAATCCTCGAAGCGGGAGGTGCCGTAGAAGGCCTCCCGCATGATCAGCATCGCCGATTTCGTGCCAACCAAATCCATGGTCTTCTCGATCTGGCAGATGCCGACGGGTGACCACGAATCGCGGTCGGCCAGCTGTCCTTGAAGGATTGTCATCTAACTTCACTCGATTCCCTGGGTTGCTTTAACTATACGCAGGTGCTACACCTAAGTACACAAAACCATACCCAGCTAGTGGACGGGAGAAAATTATGACGACGATTTTGGTGACGACGGCGAATGGCGACACCGGACGCCCGATGGTCGAGGAGTTGCTCGACAGCGGCCTCAAAGTGAGGGCGATGGTGCGCCGGGACGACTCTCGTGCCCAACGTCTTCGCGACGCCGGTGCCGAGGTGGTCTTCGGCGACCTGCTCAGTTTCCGCGACGTCCGAGCAGCTCTCGACGGCGTACAGCGTGGATACTTCAACTTTCCGGTCGGCGAAGGACTCGTCGAAGCGGCGGTGATGTTCGCTCAGGCCGCCCGCGAACAAGACCTCGAATTGATCGTCAACATGTCGCATATTCAGTCGCGCCCGTACGCCCGCAGCAAGGCCACCCAGAATCACTGGCTCTCCGAGCAGATCTTCGACTGGTCGGCAGTGCCGACCACGAATCTGCGGGTCACGTTCTTCATGGAGTGGCTGACCTACATCGCCCATCTGATCCGGTACGGCCGCTACGTCATGCCCTATGACGCCGACAGTCGCTTCGCCCCGATCGCCGGGCGCGACATCGCGGCGACCGCGGCCGCCATCCTGGCCGACCCCCAGGCGCACGCCGGCCGTACCTACACCTTGACCGGGCCCGTCGAATACAGCCACCGGGAACTGGCCGCCGAGGTGGGTCGCGTGCTGGGCAGGGACCTGCCGTTCGAACGGACCACTGTCGCGACGTTTTTGGACCTGCTCGGCATCCCCGACGACACGGCCAAGCTCAGGCACTTCGAGGCCGTCACCATCGACCAACAAGAGGGACGGCTGGCAGGCATCACCGATACGGCGCCGACCATCCTCGGGCGCCCGCTGAGCACCGTCGAGGACTTCCTCAACGACAACCGCGCGTTGTTCGAACTCACCTACGCCGCAACGACCGTCTGAATCCATGTGAAATATCTATGAGGTTGGTGACGGCCGGCTGCGAGGTCGCAAGAATGGTCTGGTGACGTCCCTGCCACCCAGCGACCGGGGGCCGCGTCGCGCCATCCTGGGCCAACTGCCGCGGATGTACCGCGCCGACGGATCGCCGATCCGGGTGCTGCTGGTCGACGACGAACGCGCGCTCACCAACCTGGTCAGGATGGCGCTGCAGTACGAGGGCTGGGAAATCGACGTCGCCCATGACGCAGCCGAGGCGGTGGCGAAGTACCGCGCCAACGCGCCGGACGTCATCGTGCTCGACATCATGCTGCCGGATATGGACGGCCTCGGTGTGTTGCAGCAGATCCGCGACTCCGACACCTACACGCCGACGCTGTTCCTGACCGCCCGCGACTCGGTCGTCGACCGGGTCACCGGGCTGACCGCGGGCGGCGACGACTACATGACCAAGCCCTTCTCCCTGGAGGAGCTGGTGGCCAGGTTGCGCGGGCTGCTGCGTCGGTCGGCATATCTGACGCCCGCGGACGACGAGACCCTGACGGTCGGCGACCTCGAACTCGACGGCGTAAGCCGCGAGGTCACCCGCGCGGGCCATCCGATCTCGCTGACGTCGACCGAATTCGAACTGCTGCGCTTCCTCATGCGCAATCCCCGACGGGCGTTGAGCCGCAAGGAGATTCTGCATCGCGTGTGGGACTACGATTTCGGTGGTCGGTCCAGCATCGTCGATTTGTACGTGTCGTACCTGCGCAAGAAGATCGACGCCCGACGACAGCCGATGATCCACACCGTGCGTGGCGTCGGCTACATGCTGCGGCCGGTCGAATGACGCGGCTGACACGGATCTGGCGCAGCGCGACGTTGTTGCGGCAGTTGGTGATCGGCGTCTCGGCGGTGGTCATGGTGGTGCTTGTGGCGGCCGGTGTGACCTCGGTGCTCAGCCTGCGTAGCTCGGTGCTCGGCATCATCGACGCGCAACTGTCGGGTTCGGCCAACGGGTTCAGCCAGGCGGTGACGAAATACCGCATCACACCGGATACGTCCGGGAAGCTGCCAGCGTCCGGGACGATGAAGCCGCTGACCCACCTGATCGGGCAGGCACCCGGCAATGTGATCGCGCTGATCCAGCACGGCAAGGTGGTGGATTCGGCGTTCTTCGTCGATGGGGAGTCGCGGAAAGCTCCATCGGAGGCGGTCCAGAAGATCGCTGAAATGTCTTGGGCGAGTGGGGAAGCGCAGACCGTCAAACTGCCCGAGCTGGGCTACTACCGGATGGTCGCCCGCCCCGGCGACGGCGACGAGACACTGGTGACCGGGGTGTCGCGCAAGCCGGCGTGGGACGCGATGACGCGCGAAACCGGGATCGTAGCGGCCATCACCGCGCTCGCCTTGCTGATCACCGCCGCGGGCACGGTCGCCATCGTGCGGTTCGCGCTTCGCCCGCTGGATCGGGTGGCCGCGACCGCGGCCGAAGTGGCGGCGCTACCGCTGGATCGCGACCACCATGCGATCACGCCGCGGGTTCCCACCGGGGACACCGATCCGCGCACCGAGGTGGGGTTGGTCGGGGACACACTCAATCGGCTGCTCGACCATGTGGAGCGGGCGCTGGCCGACGTGGCGGCGTCGGATAAGCGGATGCGCCAATTCATCACCGACGCCAGTCACGAACTGCGCACCCCGCTGGCGGCTATTCACGGCTACGCGGAGTTGACCCGGCAGGACAGCTCGGTGCTCCCGGAAACCACCGAATATTCGCTTGCCCGTATCGAGGCCGAGACCCGGCGGATGAATGCGTTGGTGGCAGATCTGTTGTTACTGGCGAGGCTCGACGAGGGCCAAGACCTCGACACCACCGAGGTCGACCTGACCGACCTGGTCGCCGACGCGGTCAACGACGTCTCGGTGTCCGCGCCGGAACATCGGTGGCTGACCGACGTTCCCGATGCCGCGGTGTGGGTGCGCGGCGACCATGCCCGGCTGCACCAGACCATCGCCAACCTACTGACCAACGCCCGGGTGCACACGCCCGCAGCTACGACGGTGACGACGACGCTGGCCACCGGTTCGGAATACGTGGAGTTGACCGTCGCCGACGACGGTCCAGGAATCGATGCCGAACTGCTGCCGCATCTGTTCGAGCGGTTCGTCCGCGCCGACAAGTCGCGGTCAGGGGGCAGCTTCGGCCTCGGGCTGTCCATCTGTGCGTCGATCATCGAGGCGCACGGCGGCACAATCGAGGCTGAATCTAATAGTGGTAGAACGACTTTCAGGATGAAGTTGCCCAAGGTTCGCGTGAGTGCTCAGCACGCCACGTCGACGTAGACGGTCTTCGAGGTGATCGTGGTGTTGATCGAGCTACCACCACGCGAATCAGCCGTCGAATGGGTCTGACCTGGGCGCACACCGCTGACGCTGCACTGTGACAGCGGCGCGGCCCCGGTTCGATTGACAATGACGTGGTAGCCGCTGGCTTCCAGTGTCCGCACCGTCTGGTCGACCGTCGTCGGACCGCTCGGCGCCGCGGCGGCGACGGCGGCAAGCGCAAGCGAGGCCGACGTCAGGGTGATAGCGGTAAATCCAAAGGCGACATAGTTTTTCATACACTCAAGTGTTGTGAGCCGTGCATGAGGTCGCTAGGCCTTCATAGTGAACACAAACATATGTGGTTGCTATGAATCAGGTGATCGTCACTCCGCCGTCGACGACGATGGTCTGGCCGGTGACGAAGCCGCCCGCCGCCGAGGCCAGCCACACCAGCGTGGCAGCGAGCTCTGTCGGATCTCCCATGCGCCCCAACAACACTCGCGGCTTGAGGCTCTCGATGTAACCCGGTGCGTAAGCGTCCGTCATCTCGGACTGAAAGAAGCCCGGCGCGATCGCATTGACACGGATGCCCTTACGAGAGCCCCACTGCTGCGCCAGGTCTCGGGTCAGGCCGGAGATCGCGGCCTTACTCGCGCTGTAGGCCGCCTGCGGCAGCCCCGCGGTGGTGATGCCGAGGACGCTGGAGATGTTCACGATCGAACTGCCCGGCTGCATCACCTTTCCGCACGCCTGCGCCGCCCAGTACGAGCCGTTCAGGTTGATGTCGATGACGGCACGAAACTCCTCGGGCGTCTCGCGGGTGGCGGGCACCGCGGTACCCACCCCGGCGTTGTTGACCAACACGTCGACATGGCCGAACTCGGCCATTGCCGCGTCGACCATGGACTGGCACTGGGCCGGGTCGGCGACGTCCGTCGCGACCGTCAGGGCACGTCGCCCGGCATCCTCGACGAGACGCGCTGTCGCGTAGAGCTTGTCGACGCGCCTGGCGGCCAGCACCACGTCGGCACCGGCCTGCGCGCACGCGTGTGCGAACGACACGCCGAGGCCGGACGATGCGCCGGTGACGATGACGACCTTGTCGTCGAGTCGGAACTTGTCGAGTACGGACACTCGGTCAGGCTAGCTGACGGCGCTGCAGCGCCACCGAGACGGTGAGCACCGCGATACCGGCCGCGGCCAGCAGCGCGCCGGCGGCCGCCGGAGCGGTGTAGCCGAACCCCGCCGCGATCACCAGACCGCCGATCCAGGCCCCCGTCGCGTTGCCGATATTCAGCGCCGAATGGTTGAGCGCGGCGGCGAGGGTCTGCGCGTCGAGCGCGACGTCCATCAACCGGGTCTGCAACGCCGGTGCGACGGCAGAGCCCGCCGCGCCGATGCCGAACAACACCGGCAGGGCCGTCCACGGGTTGTGCGAGGCGACCACGAACAGCGCGAGGATGGCGCCGAGGGCGGTCATCGACAGGTACAGCGCGCGGATCACCGACCCGTCCGCCAGTCGGCCGCCGATCAGGTTGCCGACTACCATGCCGAGGCCAAATACCATGAGCGCCAGCGGAACGAGTGCCCGCGGAAAGCCGGCGACGTCGGTCATGGTGGTGCTGATGTAGGTGTAGACGGCGAACATGCCGCCGAAGCCGATCATCCCCACCGCCAGCGCGAACCAGACTTGCACTCGCTTGAGTGCGCCCAGTTCGGTGAGTGGGCTGGTGACGTGCATGGTGCGCAACTGGACGGGCAGCCAGAACCACAGCGCCGTCAGCGTTACGACGCCGATGATTACCACAAGCCCGAACGCACTGCGCCAGCCCAGGACCTGACCCAGCCACGACGCCAGCGGCACGCCGATCACGGTGGCGATGGTCAGCCCACACATCACGTGCGCGACCGCTTTGGCGCGGTTCTGCCGTCCCATCAAGTGCGTGGCCGCCAGCGCAGCCACCCCGAAGTACGCGCCGTGAGGCAGGCCCGCGACGAACCGGGCGGTCATCAGCGTCGGATACGACGGGGCCAGCACACTCGCCAGATTGCCGAGCGTGAACACCGCCATCAGGCTGAGCAACAGCGCTTTGCGCGGCACCCGCGCGGCGAGCGCGGCGATCACCGGCGCACCGATCACCACGCCCATCGCGTACGCCGAGATGACATGGCCCGCGGTCGGTTCGGTGACACCGAGCGTCGACGCGATGTCGGGCAGCAGCCCCATCGCGACGAACTCGGTGGTGCCGATGGCGAATCCGCCCAACGCCAAGGCCAGTACGGCCAGCCAGCGCACCGCAGGAGCGGGCGCGACGACGGACAGGGGAGTAGGTCGATCAAGTGAAATGGTCACGAATTACTGGGCTTTCGCGTACTGGGAACGGCCAGCTCTTGAGCGACTGTGGCGAGGCTGGAAATTCGGTGCCAATCGTGGCTGTCGACGGCGTCGGCGGGAGTCAACCAACTGCCGCCCACGCACCCAACGTTGGGTGTCTTCAAATATTCCGCCACATTCGTCGGCGTGATGCCGCCGGTGGGGCAGAAGCGGGCGGCCGGCACGGGAGAGTGGATCGCCCGCAGATATGCCACACCGCCTGCGGCTTCGGCGGGGAAGAACTTCATGTCGCGGTAGCCGTCCTCCAACAGTGTCATGACCTCAGAGACGGTGGCCACTCCCGGCAGGTGCGGTAACCCGGTGTCGCGCATGGCTGCCCGCAGGGTCGGGGTACTGCCCGGTGAGACCAGGAACTGCGCGCCTGCTGCCAGCGCGTCCTTGGGTTGCGAGGTACCGACGATAGTGCCTGCGCCGACGACGATCTCCGGCACCTCGGCGGCGATGCGTTCAATCGCGGCAAGCGCTACAGGGGTGCGCAGCGTCAACTCGATGATCGGCAGTCCCCCGTCGACGAGCGCCTTGGCGATCGGCACCGCATGTGCGGCGTCGTGCACGACGACCACCGGGATCACCGGTGCGATGTCCAGCAGTGTGGTCTGTTCTGTCATGACATGCTCCCGAAGATGCTGGCTCCCTCGTCGGCGGGCCCGACCGTCGCCCGCAGGCTGGCGAACAGTTCACGTCCCGTGCCCACCCACTCGTCGGCCGACGGTGCGCGCCCCGACGGTATGCGGGCGATGAATTCGTCGTCGGGCACGTGAATGTTCAGCACTCCTGCGTCGGCGTCGAGGGTGATGACGTCGCCGTCGACGACGCGGGACAGCGGGCCACCCGCTGCCGCCTCGGGCGTGAGATGGATGGCCGCAGGCACCTTGCCGGAGGCACCGGACATGCGGCCGTCGGTGACCAGCGCGACCCGATAACCGCGGTCCTGCAACACGCCCAGCGCCGGCGTGAGCTTGTGCAGTTCAGGCATGCCGAGCCCCTGCGGCCCCTGATACCGCACCACCGCGACGAAATCGCGCTCCAAACAGCCGCATTGGAAGGCCTCGAGGAACTGCTCCTGCGCGTCGAACACGACAGCCGGAGCGGTGACGGCACGGTGCTGCGGTGCGACCGCCGACGTCTTGATGACACTGGTGCCCAAGTTGCCGATCAGCGTTTTCAGGCCGCCGTCGGGTGCGAACGGGTCGTCGGCGGTCCGCAGCACCGTGGTGTCCAGACTCGCCGTCGTTCCGTCCACCCACCGGACGCCGTCGCCATCCAGGCGCGGTTCCGACGTATACCGACGAAGTCCGTTTCCCGCGACGGTTTTCACGTTGTCGTGCATCAGGCCCGCGTCGAGCAGGGAATTGATGACACAGGCCATCCCGCCCGCGGCGTGGAAGTGGTTGACGTCGGCCTTGCCGTTCGGATAGACCCGCGCAAGCAGTGGCACCACGGCGGAGAGTTCTGCGATGTCGCTCCAGGACAATGTGATTCCGGCCGCGCGGGCGATAGCCACCAGGTGCATCGTGTGGTTGGTGGAGCCACCGGTCGCCAGCAGCGCAACACATCCGTTGACGACAGACCGCTCGTCGACGACCGCACCGACCGGCGTGTACTGCTCACCGAGGGCGGTCAGGCCGACGAGCCTGCGGCCTGCCTCGTCCGTGAGCGCATGCCGAAGCGGGGTATCCGGATTGACCAGGCTGGCGCCGGGCAGGTGCAGTCCCATCGCCTCCATCAGCAGTTGGTTAGAGTTGGCGGTGCCGTAGAAGGTGCATGTGCCACTGCTGTGGTAGGACGCGGCCTCGGCGTCGAGCAGCGCCTCGCGGCCCACCTTTCCCTCGGCATGAAGTTGACGGATGCGCGCCTTATCGCTGTTGGGCAAGCCGGACGTCATCGGGCCCGCCGGCACGAAAACGACCGGCAAATGGCCGAAGCCCAACGCACCGATCAGCATTCCCGGCACGATCTTGTCGCAGACCCCGAGCAGCAGCGCACCGTCGAACATGTCGTGGGACAACGCGATCGCGGTTGCCATCGCGATCACGTCACGCGAGAACAGCGACAACTGCATACCGTCGCGGCCCTGTGTGATGCCGTCGCACATGGCCGGCACTCCGCCGGCGAACTGGGCGATGCCGCCCGCTTCCAGCACCGCCTGCTTGAGCTGCGCCGGATAGCTCTCGAACGGCTTGTGCGCCGAGAGCATGTCGTTGTACGACGACACGATCGCGATATTGGGCTTGACCATGGCGCGCAGCGCTGTCTTGTCGCGGCTGTCAGAAGCGGCGAAGCCGTGAGCCAGATTCGCGCACGCGAGTCTGCCACGCGCAGGGCCGGTTTCGGCCGCCGCCGCCATCCGGTCGAGGTACCGGTTGCGCTGTTCGGCGCTGCGGTTGACGATGCGGTCGGTGACGTCCGTGACGACGGGATGCATCATGCGGCAGCTTCGCGCCAGCGACGACCGTCACGCTCGAGCAGAGTGGCCGCGTCCACCGGGCCGTCGGTGCCCGCCGGGTACATCCGCGGCACCCGGCCGGACTCCTGCCATTGCCGCAGAATCGGTTCCGCCCACGCCCAGGCCGCCTCGACCTCGTCGCGGCGCATGAACAGCGTCGGATCGCCCCGCATCACGTCCATCAGCAGCCGCTCGTAGGCGTCCGGCGAGCGTCGCTGGAAGGCCTGGGTGTAGTTCAGCGCGAGCGAAACCGGACGCATCCGGATGCCACCGGGTCCGGGTTCTTTCGCAGTCAACTCGAGGCGCATCTCCTCGTCGGGCTGCAGCGAGATCACCAGCCGGTTCGGCTCGGATGCACCCTGGCTGCCGGGGAACATCGGCAGCGGAACAGGTTTGAACTGCACGACGATCTCGGAATAGCGCCGCGACATCCGCTTGCCGGTGCGCAGATAGAACGGCACCCCCGCCCACCGCCAGTTGTTGATCTCAGCCTTGACGGCGACGAAGGTTTCGGTTGTGCTGTCCGGGTTTTCGGCATCGTCGCGGTAACCGTCGTATTGGCCGATGACCGCATCGCGCTGGATCCCATCGGCTGACAACGGCTTCAACGCCTGCAGCACCTTGAGTTTCTCGTCGCGCACGGTTTCCCGGTCGATGTAGGTGGGAGGTTCCATCGCTACCAGGCAGAGCACCTGCAGCAGGTGGTTCTGCAGCATGTCGCGCAGTGCTCCGGACTTGTCGTAGTAATCGCCGCGAGCGCCGACGCCGAGCGATTCGGCGGCGGTGATCTGCACGTGGTCGATCCAGCTGGAGTTCCACAGCGGTTCCAGCAGCGTGTTGGCAAACCGGGTGACGAGCAGGTTCTGCACGCTCTCCTTGCCGAGGTAGTGATCGATGCGGAAGATCTGCCGCTCATCGAAGACAGCGCCCACCGCATCGTTGATCGCCTGCGCTGACCCAAGGTCGTGGCCGATCGGCTTCTCGAGCACCACCCGCGATGACTCGGTGACCAGGCCCTGCTGGCCGAGCGCATCGCAGATGGGCCCGAACAGGGCGGGCGCGCACGCCAGGTAGAACACGCGGACCTCGACGCCCGAGGGCATCAACAACTCGGTGACCGCCGCATAGTCCGCGGGCTCGGCGAGGTCGATACTCACGAACCGCAGCCTCGCAAGGAAGCGCTCGACGGTGTGGTCGTCGAGGAACTCGGCAGCGACGAATCTGCCCAGTTCAGCGTGGACCTTGTGGCGGTAACCGGGCTCGTCGAGACCGGCCCGCGCAACGGCGATGATCCTGGTCTCGGCGGCCAACTCGCCGTCCCGGTCGCGCAGGTACAGCGCGGGAAGCAGCTTGCGGACGGCGAGGTCGCCCGTGCCGCCGAAGATGACGAAGTCGCAGGGGTGAACCATGCCGCCAACGCTAGAGAGACTTCGGCCTCCGTGCAAACCGACTTAAGTACTTGGAATGCAAAAGTGATCGGAGTTACGCTGTCAAGATGACGTTATTCCGGACTTCAGCGTTGACGTCCGCCGGTGAGATCTTTGGCTTGATCAGGGCACGGCGTGACATCACCCGCACCGAGATCGGTCAGCTCACCGGGCTATCCCGCACGGCGGTATCGGCGCGCGTGGCTGCGCTCGCCGCTCAGGGCGTGGTCATCGAGCGTGAGTTGGCACCGTCTACGGGCGGGCGACCGGCCAGCTTCGTCACCTTCAACGCGGACGGCGGCGTGGTGTTGTCGGCGGCGATCGGGCGCAGCCGCACCCAACTCGCGGTGTGCAATCTCGCTGGCGAGATCCTGGCGGCCACCGACATCGACCAGGAACCCGGCATGGGGCCCGACGATCTGATGCCTGACATCGTCAAGCGACTCGATGCGCTGCTCGACGACTCCGGCCTCCGTGACAACAAGATCTACGGCGTCGGGTTGAGCCTGCCGGGCACTGTGGATCGCGACAGGGGGTGCAGCCTCGACTCTCCGATCATGCGGGGCTGGGACGGCGTGCCGCTACCCCCGTATTTCGCTGAATTAACCCGTGCGCCAGTGATTCTCGACAACGACGCGAAGGTGATTGCACTGGCCGAACGGCGCGGCGATCGTCAAGCGTACGACGATCTGCTGGTGCTCAAGGCGTCGACAGGCCTCGGTGCGGGCATCATCGCGGGAGGTGTGCTGCAGCGCGGCGCCGTACAGGCGGCCGGTGAGTTCGGGCACAACAAGACCGCTGCAGCCGCGGGCTTGCCGTGTCGGTGCGGCGACACCGGGTGCCTGGAGGCGATCGCAGGTGGTTGGGCCCTGGTCAAGGCGTTGCAGGCGGATGGCCACAAGGTGGGGCACCTCCGCGACGTCGTGGAGCTGGCCAACAGCGGTGACGCCGACGCGCGCCGGATGATCCGCGACAGTGGCCGCCATGTCGGCGAAGTGCTTGCCGCCGCAGTGAATCTGCTCAACCCCGCCGTCCTGGTGGTGGCAGGGGATATGGCAGGCGCTTACGACGTCTTCGTCGCAGGACTGCGAGAGACGTTGTACGGCAACGCAACTGCACTCGCCACCCGGGTGCTGCAGGTGGTGCCGTCGACGTACGGCGACCGCTCGAGCGTCATCGGAAGTGCGACGATGGTGCTCGACCACGTGCTGAGCCCCGCCGCAATTGACACACAACTGCGTCGGAACTGACAGGGGCGTCGCGCTACGGCGTATGGTGAAGGTATCCGGGGGGCTGAGCCCATGCCCCGTCGCGCCACCTTGAAACAGGTGAGCATCATCGTCAACGCCATTTCGATTCGTCTCCCTGAACGCACGAAGGTCGAGATCTCGGACCCCGAGGACGCAGACGAATTTCTCGAAGACCTGTATGGGGTGAAGCTGCGGCTGTCCCGCAGGCACGAGGCGGTGACAGAAGGCCCGTTGTTGTCGCATGCGCGCACTGATGTGGGGCCGTTCGCCATCGACGAGATGTATTCGCCCGGGTACTTGGAGGCGTCACCCGATCCCCTGAACAAGGTGATTGCGCTGTGGGCGACCAGCGGCGAAGTGTCCGGATCGTGCGACGGTCTCGAGGGGGAGGCCAGGGCCGGTGACATCGCGCTGCTGTCCCAACCGCACCTTCCGCATCGCTGTCGAGCTCGCGACATCCGCCTGACCTCCGTGGTGCTCGATCAATCCCTGGTAGCGGGCGTCGCGACCGGTTTGCCCAGCACTCAGGCGCCTTTGCCGGTCCGGTTCTGCAGCTTCGCGCCCATCGACGCGCAGGCTGCCCGGCTGTGGAAGGACACGGTCAGCTTCATCAGGCGCAGCCTGCTCGCCCACGACGCGGTCGCCACGCCGCTGGTGCTCGGCAACGCCAGCCGAATGCTGGCCGCCGTCACGTTGTCGACGTTTCCCAACTCGTCCGCCACGTCGCCGACCCCGCACGACCGCACCGACGCCAAGCCCGTCCTACTCCGCCGTGCGATGGAGTACATGGACGCGAACGCGACCAATGACATCGGTCTTACCGATATCGCGGAGGCCGTCCACGTCACGCCCCGCGCGGTGCAGTACATGTTCCGCAGGCACTTGGAGACGACCCCGTTGCAGTACCTGCGGCGGCTGCGGCTGCACTACGCCCACCAGGAACTGCTGACCAGCGGGCGGACGCACAGCACGGTGACCGAGATCGCCGCACGTTGGGGATTCGCCCATACCGGACGCTTCGCCGTGCTTTATCGCCAGACGTACGGGCAGAGTCCGCACTCGACGTTGCGCGGATAGCCGTTCTTCGCGCTGACCTGGGCCGCGGACGTATCGTTCTACTCGGCAGTGTCGATGCCGAGCAGGAAGCGATGACCACCACAGGCAACGGCCCAACCAGCGACTCCACGCGGTCCGACTCGCGTGCAGAGTCGGCGCGTGCGCGGGCGGCGGAACTGCACCAGCGCCTCGACGAACTCGCGCGCCGCGTGCCTGCGACCGATCAGAGCGTCGCGCAGGCAAGGCGGCGCGCCGAGCAGGCGCTCGAACGGGCGCGCAACGCGCACGAGTCGGCCGCCCTACGGCATCTCGACGCGGAGCGGGCCCACTTGCGGGCCGCGGCCGCCCACGAGCAGGCTGCGCTGCTCGAAGGTGACGGACGGGGCGAGCAGCATCAGGACGCCGCCGAGCATCACCGGGACGAGGCGCGGCGGCATGAAAAAGCGGCTGCCGAGGAACGGTTGGCGGAACGTCACGACCAACAGCGACAGGGTTAGTTCAAGACTTCCATCAACAGCAGCGCACCGTTGACCCTGTCCTCGGTCGACCGGAACGCGGTGCAGGTGACCCGCACGCGTGCCTGACGACCTCGCCGGTTGACGGCATCCAGCACCGTCTCCTCGGTGATGTCCGGGTCGACGAAGGCCTTTCCGATCAGCGGCTTCACACCGTCGGTGGGCAGGCCGATGTCCAACGAGTTCAACGGTTTTCCAACCGTCTCGTCGGCACGCAGGCCCCAGAGTTCTTCACAGCCGCGGTTCCATACCACCACCCGCATCTCGCGGTCGACCACCACCATTCCGAGCTTGATGGAGTTGACCAGCGAGTCCAGGAATGTCTTCGCCTCGTTGAGCTCGATGCTGCGCTCGCGCAGGGTGTCGTTGATGGTGTGCAGTTCGTCGTTGGTGGACTGCAGCTCCTCGTTCATGGTCTCGAGTTCTTCGTTGGTGGACTGAAGCTCCTCGTTGGTGGTCTCCAGTTCCTCCACGGTCGATTGCAATTCCTCATTGGTGGTTTCGAGTTCTTCGTTGGTGGACTGCAATTCCTCGTAGGCCGCCTCGAGTTGACGGTTGGTCTGAACCACCTTGTCCAGCAGGGCTCTGGTCGCGGTCACGTCGAAGAACACGATCGAGACGCCGAGCAGCCCGTTCTCCGCGTCGACGAGCGGGTTCACGTGGATCTCGAACCACACCGTGTCGGCGCCGGGCCGCTGCCACTGCACGTCCCGGATGCGGGCCGACCGACGCTCCACTTTTGCCTGCTCGAGGTACGCGCGTAGTTCCACCGGGCGGTAGGAGACTTCCAGATCGCGCAGCAGACGGCCGATGTCGCGTGCCGACAGTCCGAACGTCGCTTCCGCCTGCTGGTTGATCATCGCGACGGTGTCCTCGCCCGTGACCACGATCTGCGCGACAGGGCTTGCGCGGAACGCCAATTCGCGGATGGGCGCGAGACCGGGCAGGTCGCCGTGCCGGTCGTAGAACGCCGTCGCATTCTCGAATCGGTCGATGCCGTTGTGTGAACCCGCCGTCTTCCGGAAGATGCGGTGCTTGAGGTTCAGCGGGGTGAACTTGTCGCTGTGGCTCAACAGCATCTCGGCGTGGCCGAGGAACAACGTACCTTGAGGAGCCAAGGCGAAGTGCAAGCGACCCAAGACATTTCGCTGCGTATCAGCGTTCAGGTACATCAGGGTGTTGCGGCACACAAGCAGATCGACCCGCGATATGGGTGCGTCCTTGACCAGATCGTTGCGACCGAAGATCACTGCGCGACGTAGATCTTTGCGAAAGACGTACCGACCGTTCACCGATTCGAAGTAACGCTCGATGAGCTCGGGTGGGACGGATTCGACGGACTTGGCGTCGTACGCGGCCGCCCTGGCTTCGGTGAGGGCTTCTTCGTCGACGTCGGTGGCGTAGACCTTGACCCGCTGGCGGAACTCATCGGCCCCGAGCGCGTCGGCCAAGATCATGGCCAGCGTGTAGGCCTCCTGGCCGGACGCGCAACCGGCGCTCCATACCCGGATCGGGTCGGAAGGCCCGCGCTCGGCCAATATGGAGGGGATGATCTCATCGCGCAGATAATCCCAGGCGGGGGGATCGCGGAAGAAGGCCGTGACATTGATCAGGATCGTGTTGAACAGCGCGGCGAATTCGTCGGAACTGGCCTGCAGCACGTCGAGATACTCTTCGAAGGTTTCGTATCCCGCAGAGTCCATCCGGTGGCGCACGCGCCTCATCAGTGACGTGCGTTTGTAGCCGGTGAAATCGAATCCCCGCGAATCCCGCATGTAGCGCAAGAGCGCTTCGAACGGTTCCTCACTTTCCGGAGTGTGCCCGTTCAACCCTCGTCCATTCGTCGACCCAGTGCCCGCCGATCCGAACATACTCGGCTAGAGCCTGTTCTCCGGACCGATGACCGCCCAAACGGTCTTACCTGTCGACGTCGGCGCATTGCCCCAGGCGCGGCACAGTGCCGAAACGATGTGTAGTCCCGAGGGCGCCACATATGGCTTCTGCTCCTCGCGCGGGCCGGCCTGGACGTGGCTGGCGTCCTCGACGGCTACGGTCACCGCCGAGCCGTCGAACTCCAACCGGACCCCGGGGGCACTGTCGGTGTGCCGCAGCACGTTTTCGACGAGCGTGGTGACCACGACCTTGGTCACCGCGATCAACTCGGGTTGCGACCACGCCGTCAGCCACTCGGCCACCAGTTCGCGGGCGCGGCGCAGGCTGGCCAACTTGGCCGGCAACTGGGCACGAACACGTCGGCGCAGCCGTGGAGACTGGGCAGACGAGGCGACATCGATGGCGGTTCGGACACTGGGATAGACCGGCACATAGCGCGAGATGCCGTTGCGTGCGATCGCCGACCGGCCTGCGGGATGCTCGCACACCAGCAGGATCGGCACTTCAGGCCACTGCGCGACATACCAGCGTGCGCTGGTGAACACCACCAGAGCGGATTCGGCGGGGACGTTCAGATGCGTGACGTCGACGATGACGGCCTTCGGTTCCTCCAGCGCCGCCTTGATGATTCCGTCGCGCAGTGACCGGTAGGTGACGCTGTCGAGCGTGCCACGGGCAGTCATCAGGACCGCGGCCGCGTCCACCTCCTCGGTAGCGATGTCCAGCGTACTGCAGGGCTCACCCGTCACCGCGGTCTCCTAGATCGGCATCCGCCTCTGACAATCGCTTGCCAAGCACAGACACCGCGTGCTCGGCCTCGTCGGCAAGATCGAGGTAGCGACTATGCAGCATGCCGGGACCGACCTGATTGGCGAGCCTGCGCGACAGGGTGGCCTTCTCTCTCAGGCTGCGCAGCGCGACCCACAGCGCGTTCTCGATCTCGTCGTCGCGAGCCTTGAGGAGTGCGTCCGCGGTCCACGCGTGACCGACGCGGCACCGGTAGTTGTTCTCGCTGACGCTCATCAACGAACCGTTGCAATCGGGACACGTGTAGCCGGAATGCGGGCCGAGAGCTTCTGCGTCGAATGAGGTGGAGAAGCGGCGGCCCATCGCGATCCGATTCTCCAGTTCCATGCTCTGGTCGGGCTCCATCTCCCGCTCCTCGATGTCTCGCTCGGCCAACCGGGTCAACAGCGGACCGACCTCTGTGGCGGCGACCTGATGGTCGACGACTCCGGCGTGTATCGCGTTGAGCGGCATGCTCGGATACAGCGCGTCGTCTGGTTTCTGGACGACGGTGATGCCACCCCTGGACCGGATTGCCCCCGCTCCGAGCACCCCGTCGTCGAGGACGCCGGAACACAACACCCCGATGGCGTGAGGGCCGAAATTGAGGGCAACCGATCGAAACAGGGCGTTGATGGCGGGGCGATGGCCGTTTTCCGTAGGGCCTTCGGACAGCACGACGCGATGACCGCTGACCAACAGATGACGGTCCGGAACCGCGACATGTATTCGCCCCGACGTCAATTCTTCGCCGTCACTTGCGGCGTGCGCGGGTAGCGGCCCGGCGCGATCAAGGATTCGGGCGAGCACACTCGGTGCGTTCGGCGGCAAGTGAAGGGCCACCAACACCGCATAAGGAAGGTCGTCGGGCAGCTTGCCCACCAACTGAGTGAGGGCCTCGACGCCGCCGGCGGAGGCGCCTATCGCCACCACCTTTTGTGCCGCACCATCGGAGTTCGTGCTTGCCATTGCACACTGGTTACCCGTGCCCCCGCTGGATAACCCCTTCCTGGCCTTGACGGTACGCCTGTTTCGAGTCGATGGCTCCGGTCAAATTCTGGCCATCACCTTCTCGGCGAAGGACTCCAGATGACGGATCTTGGCGTCCAACGGTTCGTTGTCCTGGCCCATGATGTACGGGTAGCGAAAGCCGACGATGACGTCGGTGACGCCCTTGTCCTCGAGACGCTTGATGCCGTCGAGCGTGAACGCGTCGAGCGAGATCACGTGAATCTCAAACGGGCGGGTGCGCCCTTCTTCTTCGCGAATCTGGTTGAGCCGCTTGATCAAATGATCGAGTTCCTCGGGCTGACCGCCGCCGTGCATCCAGCCGTCGCATCGTGCCGCACGCCGCAGCGCCGCCTCGGCGTGACCGCCGACCAGTATGGGTATCGGCTTGGTCGGCGCGGGAATCATCTTCGTTTTCGGGATATCGTAGAACTCGCCGTGGAATTCGAAATACTCGCCGGACGTAAGGCCTTTGATGATCTCGATGCATTCGTCCATCCGCTTTCCGCGCTTGGCGAACGGCACATTCATCAGTTCGTAGTCCTCCGGCCACGGGCTGGTACCCACCCCGAGACCGAGTCGATTGTCGAAAAGCGCGGCCACTGACGCGGCTTGTTTGGCGACCAGCGCGGGCGGGCGGATCGGCAACTTGAGGACGAAGAAGTTGAACTTCAGCGTCGTCGTTACGGCACACAGCGCGCCTGCCATCACGAAGGCCTCGATGAACGCCTTGCCGTCAAGGAACTCGCGGCTGCCGTCGGGGGTGTAGGGATACTTCGAATCCGATTCGAACGGGTAGGCCACGCTGTCCGGGATCGTCATCGCGTGGTACCCGGCGGCCTCCGCGGCCTTGGCCAGCGGGATGTAGTAGGTGGGGTCTGTCATTGCCTCGGCGAAGGTGAAGCGCACGCCGCCATATTAGAACACGTTCTAGTTTTGTGTTTAAGGATCGTGCTCCAGGGAACGTGGGAGTGCATGAGCGCGGCCAAAGCACTGTACAAACCACTGTCGATCGGCAGCAGCGTCGCCGGCGGTCTGCTGGCGGGCAAGATCTTCACCGAGATATGGCAACGAGTCAGCCCGTCCAACGAGGAGCCGCCCGAACCGCAGGATCTGTCCCGCTCGACGCGGGAGGCGTTCATCGCCGCGGCCGTGCAGGGGCTGATCGTCGGTATCGTCCGCGCCGCGCTGGCTCGCGGCCAGGCGAAGGGGTTCCAGGCGCTGACCAACGAGAGTCCTCAGTAAGCCCAGGCATCATGGCCTAGGTGCGCCCCTGGTTGACCCGCAATGTGCGGGTGCTCTCTGCTGTCTCCTTGCTTCAGGACGCGGCCAGCGAGTTGCTCTATCCGCTGCTGCCGATCTACCTGACATCCGTGCTCGGCGCGCCTGCGGCGGTCGTCGGCGCGATCGAAGGCGCGGCCGAAGGCGCGGCGTCGCTGACCAAGCTGGCGTCCGGGCCGCTGGGCGACCGATTCGCGCGGCGGCCGCTCATCGCGACGGGCTACGGGATGGCGGCCCTTGGCAAGGTGATGGTGGCAGCGGCCGCAGGCTGGCCGGGGGTGCTTGCCGGACGCGTTGTCGATCGGCTGGGCAAGGGAATTCGCGGTGCGCCGCGGGACGCATTGCTGGTGGTGGACATCGACGACGCGGCGCGGGGCCGGGTGTTCGGCTTTCACCGCACGGCGGACACGCTGGGTGCTGTGGTGGGCCCGTTGCTCGGCCTGGCCGGGTACGAACTGCTCGACCATCAGATCCCGCCGCTGCTGTGGGTGGCGGTCGTTCCCGCGGTGTTGAGCGTCGCGTTGGTGTTCTTGGTGCGCGAGACCCGACGCGCGTTGCCGCCCGTGGCTCGTCGCGCGGTGTTCGCCAGGGTTCGTGACTTACCGCGCCGCTACTGGCGGGTGACCGCGGTGCTGGTGCTGTTCGGTTTGGTCAATTTCCCCGATGCGCTACTTCTGTTGCGGCTCAACGAGATCGGCTTCTCGGTCGTCGAGGTGATTTTGGCCTACGTCACCTACAACGCGGTGTACGCGCTGGCGAGTTACCCGGCCGGACTGTTGGCCGACCGGATACCGCGCCCCGCGGTGTTCGGTATCGGCCTGGTGTTCTTCGCGATCGGCTATACCGGCTTGGGCCTGACCGAAAATACCGTGGCGGCCTGGGTGTTGATCGGCGTGTACGGGCTGTTCACCGGATGTACGGATGGTGTTGGCAAGGCCTGGATTTCGTCGCTGGTCGACGCTGAGTCGCAGGCCAGCGCGCAGGGTGTGTTCCAAGGCGCCAGCGGGTTCGCGGTGCTGGGCGCGGGGTTGTGGGCAGGGTTTCTGTGGGGCGCCGACGGCCGGGTGCCGTTGCTGATTTCGGGAGTCGTCGGCGGGGTGTTCGCCGTCGGACTGCTGGCAGCGGCCGTCAGCCGCCGGCGTCCAACGGATACGGTGGCGCGCCGACGCCGGCAATCCCGTGGGTCCCTTGCGCGGTGACCTCTGTCAGCTGCCCTTCGGCGGTGCGCCCGCCGATCGTCACCGCGACCTCTTTCGGCAACTTCGCGACGGTTCCGAGCTCGAAAACCGTTCCGCGCCAATGGTATTTACCGTCGATGGGATCGATGTGCCCGGTCAGCCGGACCCGGACCGGATGGCTGACCTCGTCGACACGCATGGCGGCGGGGCCGTCGTAGACAGCGGTCATCGGGGCAAGAAGCCGCTGCGCCGCCACATCCGCCTGGCGATCGGGCCCATCAGGCCGACCTCTTCGAGGAAGGCGGCGAGCGGCGCGAACCCCAGGATCTGGGTTTCGATCCGGTGCGGGCTGGTCCTTGCCATTCGACGGGCTTCTCGGACGTCGAGGCCGACGCGGCGGTACTGGACCTTGTTGGTGAACAGGAAACGGAAGAACAGCCCGCCGACGCCGTTGATGTTGGCGACGAAGAACTTCGGCAGTCGCCGCATGTGCGGGACGCGTTTGCGCAGACCGTCGCGGGCGAACTGGATGTGCCTTGCCTCCTCCGTGACGTGAATACGCATGAGCCGCTGGATCATTGGCTGTAGCTCGTCGTCGTCCATCATCTGGCGCTGCAACGAGTCGAAGATCTCCTCGCCGATCAGCGCGGCCACCCACAGCATCGGGCCCTGGAACGCGAACGGCAGCGCGTTGATGATGACGCGTTGGTAGTACCTGGGCCGCACGGGTTTTGCGCCGACCCGGTCGATCGCCTTGCCGAACATCACCATGTGCCGCGTCTCGTCGCCCAGTTCGGTCAGTTCGTAGTGCGTGGCGTTCGCGGTGGGGTCCTGATGCATCATCTTGCGCAGCAAAGCCTGGTTGAGGATGTTCTCGAACCAGATGCCTGCGGACAGTGTATTGACGAGTTCCTGCCGCGACAGTTCGATCTGCTGCGCGCGATTCATGTTGTCCCACAGCGGTGTGCCGTAGAGGGACACCGTCTTGGGCGGAAGGAAGAACTTGTCCGGATCCAGTGGCGCATCCCAGTCGATGTCGACGACCGGCGCGTAGGACTTCTTGACCGAGCCCTTCAAGAGGCGACCGGCGAATTCCTCGCGAGTGGATGCAGTCATGGCCCAAAGGTAGGTGCGCCGCCCCAAGCAGTCAATACCTCCGGTACCGGGTACTCGAGGTATTGACGTCAGCGTTTGACTTGGGCGCGACCGGGTTACGCCGTGGCATGGCGATCACCGAACCCGAGGACCCGCAGAAGCCCGCATCGCCGGGGGACCTGACCCGGCCCGCGCTGCGGTACGTGATGCGGAAGACGGCGACTGAATTCGTCGACGACGAATGCACGGACCTGGCGGCGGCGTTGACGTATTACGCCGTGCTCGCGTTGTTCCCGGCTCTCGTCGTGGTGGTGTCGCTGCTCGGAGTGTTCGGCCAGGGCCGACGTACGACCGACGCGGTGATCGGCATTGCCGACGACGTCCTGCCAGGATCCGCGGTCGACATGTTGCGTCAGCCGATTCAACAACTCGTCGAAAGCCCGTCGGCCGGGCTCGCTCTGATCGTCGGCATGGCCGGGGCGCTGTGGTCGGCATCGGGTTACGTCGGCGCCTTCGGCCGCGCCATGAACCGCATCTACGAGATCGATGAAGGCAGGCCGGTGTGGAAGCTGCGACCAGTTCAGATGGTGCTGACCCTCGCGGGACTGGTGATGGTGGCGATAGTCGCGTTCATGCTGGCCGTCAGTGGACCCGTGGCCGAGTCGATCGGGAACTTGGTCGGCCTCAGCGATGTGGCCGTCACGGCATGGAACGTGATCAAGTGGCCGGTGATTCTCGTCTTCATCGCGGTGTCCGTCGCGATCTTGTACTACGTCACGCCGAACGTGAAACAACCCAAATTCCGGTGGTTGAGTATCGGTGCGGGACTGGCCATCGTGGTGTGGATCGTGGCGTCGCTTCTATTCGGCTTCTATGTCGCGAACTTCGGCAGCTACAACAGGACATACGGTGCGCTGGCCGGCGTGATCGTGTTCTTGTTGTGGTTGTGGATCACCAACCTGGCGCTGCTGTTCGGCGCCGAATTGGACGCCGAACTCGAGCGTGGACGCCAGCTACAGGCAGGCTTACCCGCCGAGCGCGAGCTGCAACTACCGCCCAAGGATGTCAGGGGCCTGAAGAAGGGCGAGGCTGCGGAGAAGAAAGACATTGAGCGCGCGCGCCGACTCCGACGATCGCGGGGCAGGAGTTCCTAGCGCATACTCGCAGCCGTGACTCGACGGATCCACGTGATCGGCATCGGCGCGGGCGATCCGGACTACGTGACAGCGCAGGCGGTGGCCGCGCTCAACGACACCCAGGTGTTCTTCGCGATGGACAAGGGTTCGCAGAAGGACGATCTGATGGCGCTGCGGCGGGAGATCTGCCAACGGTTCATCCGGGAGCCGGGCTACCGGTTCGTCGAACTTCCCGATCCTTCGCGCGCCAGGTCGGGCGACTATCGGCAGGCCGTCGCCGACTGGCACGCGGCGCGCGCCGCGTTGTGGGCAGACGCAATCGAAGCCGAGTTGGCGGACGGCGCCACCGGAGCATTTCTTGCGTGGGGTGACCCGTCGCTGTACGACAGCACGTTGCGGATCCTCGAGTCCGTCGCCACCCGCGTCGACATCGACTACGACGTCGTACCCGGCATCACCGCGATCCAGGCGTTGACCGCGCGACACCGCATCCCCCTCAACGACATCGGCGAACCGGTGCTGATCACCACCGGCAGGCAGCTACGCGAGAGTGGGCTGCCGGGCAGCGCCGTGGTGATGCTCGACGGCGACTGTTCATTCCAGGCGTGCCCGCCGCAGACCCGAATCTGGTGGGGTGCCTATCTCGGCACGCCCGACGAGTTGCTGATGTCCGGCACCGTCGGCGAGGTGGGTTCGGCCATCGTCGAGATGCGGGCCGACGCGCGGGCCAGGCACGGCTGGATCATGGACACCTACCTGCTGCGCCCGGCAGACTAGCGGCCATGGCGAGCTTCCTGCTGCGCGCGGCGCTCACCGGCGTCGCGCTGTGGGTGGTCACCAAGATCGTTCCCGGCATCGAATTCGTCGGCGGGGACACCACGTTGGCCAGGGTCGGCATCATCTTCGTCGTCGCGGTGATCTTCGGATTGGTCAACGCGATCATCAAGCCGATCGTTCAGCTGATCTCGATTCCGCTGTACATCCTCACGCTCGGCCTGTTCCACATCGTGATCAACGCGCTGATGCTGTGGATCACGTCGCGGATCACCGAGCACACCACCCACTGGGGCCTCTACATCGAGGATTTCTGGTGGACGGCGATCTGGGCGGCGATCGTGCTGTCGATCGTGAGCTGGGTACTGTCGCTGATCGCCGGCGACCGAGTCGGACGTTGACCGGCACACTGGACACATGCCGGAACTACCTGAGGTCGAAGCCCTAGCGGACCATCTGCGCCGTCACGCCGTCGGGCTGACCGTGGGACGCGTCGACGTTGCGGCGCTGTCGGTGCTCAAGACGTTCGACCCGCCGCTCACCGCACTGCACGGCCTGGCTGTCACCGGGGCCAACCGGTGGGGCAAATACCTCGGCATGCAGGCGGGCGACCTGCATCTGATCACGCACCTGTCGCGGGCGGGTTGGCTGCGCTGGTCGGACAAGCTGGCCGCGGCGCCGCTGAAACCGGGCAAAGGGCCGATCGCGCTGCGGGTGCATCTCGGAACTCCGGGGGAGTCGGCTGGGTCGAATGTCGCCGCCGGCGCGGCTCCGGGCTTCGACCTCACCGAGGCAGGCACGCAAAAGCGGTTGGCGGTGTGGCTTGTCGACGACCCTTCGAAGGTGCCCGGTATCGCGGCCCTCGGCCCAGACGCGCTGTCGTTGGGGCCAGAGGACCTGGCGGGCGTGCTGGCCGGGCAGGGCGGGCGGATCAAGACCGTCATCACCGACCAGAAGGTGATCGCGGGCATCGGCAACGCCTACAGCGACGAGATTCTGCACGTCGCCAAGCTGTCTCCGTTCGCAACCGCGGGCAAGCTGACCGAGGCACAACTGGCGGCGCTGCACGACGCGATGATCTCCGTGCTGACCGACGCGGTTTCGCGTTCGGTGGGGCAGCAGGCGGCAACGCTGAAGGGGGAGAAGCGATCGGGACTGCGGGTGCATGCGCGCACTGGTCTGCCGTGTCCGGTGTGCGGGGACACCGTGCGTGAGGTGTCTTTCGCGGACAAGTCGTTTCAGTACTGCCCGACCTGTCAGACGGGCGGCAAGATTCTGGCCGACCGAAGGCTGTCGCGGTTGCTCAAATAGGGTTAGCTGACGGCGGGGCCCGCGACCTCCGATCCCTGCAGGCGGCTGAGGAATTCGTGGCAGCGCTTGGCCCGCGTCGCGTCCTGCTCCATCACGTTCTCGAAGAACGACGCGACGTCGTCGAGGCCGGCGTTTTTCGCGTCTCGCAGGTACTGCCCGTAGTCATGACCGGCCTTCAGCGAGTGGTACTGGACGGAGATCAGGTCGAACGTGACATCGTCGAAACCTGTTTGTCCTGCTGGCATTTGTCCTCCTCGAGTCGTTGGGTGTGGCCGCTGCCTACCCGTTGGGTGACGGTGCAAACTGGTTAGGCTGCTCGGATGACTCGGCAGAAAATATTGATCACCGGCGCGTCGTCGGGCCTCGGCGCAGGCATGGCACGCAAGTTCGCCGCGAAGGGCCGCGATCTGGCGCTGTGTGCCCGTCGCACCGACCGCCTCGACGAGTTGCGCGCCGAACTGCTCGAGCGGCATCCCGGCATCACGGTCGCGGTCGCGGCACTCGACGTCAACGACCACGAACAGGTACCCAAGGTGTTCGCCGAACTATCCGATGCGCTTGGTGGCATCGACCGCATCATCGTCAATGCGGGCATCGGCAAGGGCGCGCGACTCGGGTCGGGCAAGCTGTGGGCCAACAAAGCCACCGTCGAGACGAATCTTGTTGCCGCCCTTGTGCAAATCGAGACCGCGATCGAAATGTTCACCGCGGCGGGCGGTGGCCACCTGGTGCTGATCTCGTCGGTGCTCGCCAACAAGGGCGTGCCGGGAGTCCGTGCGGCGTACGCCGCGAGCAAGGCCGGGTTGTCGTCGCTCGGCGAGTCGCTGCGCGCCGAGTACGCGAAGGGCCCGATCACGGTGACGGTGATCGAGCCGGGCTACATCGAGTCCGAGATGACCGCGAAGGCCGACACCAGCACGCTGATGGTGGACAACGACACCGGGACCACCGCGATGGTCGAGGCCATCGAACGCGAACCGGGCCGTGCCGCCGTGCCGCGGTGGCCGTGGGCGCCGCTGGTCCAGGTGCTGCGCTTGCTGCCGCCGCCCCTGGCTGGCAAGCTCGCCTAATTAGCCGCGCTAGAGGTTTAGCGGTCCGGCCAGCGTGGTAGCCGAACCGCATGATCGTAAAACTGACGAAGATGACGCCCCTACTGTTCGCGGGCGCTGCGGCAGCCGCGATCGCCGCAGCACCGGCCGCATTGGCTGACCCCCCGGCGCCCCCGCCTCCATGTGTGAACGCCGACGGCACCCCTTGCAGCGACCTCGGCAACGTCGGCCCCGATGGTGCCCAAGTGAATATCCCTTACGGACCGGCAGGCACCGCTGACGGCGGTGGCGCGCAAGGCGCGATTCCCTATGGACCGGAAGGTTCAGCCGATGGCGGCGGTGCCAGCGGATCGCTTTCCCCCTACGGCCCCGGCGGCTCGGCAGGCCCCGGCGGCGCCAGCGGATGCCTCCCGAATGTCGGTTGCATCAACATCCCCGCCGGCTAACTGACCTCTCCCCTTGAGCAGACGCAATCAGGCGGTGCGCCCGCGCTCGGTGCGGTAGCGGCGCACCAACGCGTCCGTCGAGGTGTCCGACTGCTTCGCAGGCGAGGCGTCGCTGGTGATCACCGGCAGCAACGCCTTCGCCTGCGTCTTACCGAGTTCGACGCCCCACTGGTCGAACGAGTCGATGCCCCAGATGACGCCCTCGGTGAACACCTGATGCTCGTACAGTGCGATCAACTGGCCGACAACTGACGGCGTCAACTTGGTGCCTAGGATCGACGTCGACGGCCGGTTACCCGGCATCACCTTGTGCGGGACGACTTCTGGCGGCGTGCCCTCGGCGGCGATCTCCTCGGCCGTCTTGCCGAACGCCAGTACCTGCGTCTGTGCGAAGAAGTTGCTCATCAGCAGGTCGTGCATGCTGCCGGAGCCGTCGGCGGTCGCCAAATCGTCTGTCGGCTGCGAGAACCCGATGAAATCGGCCGGGATCAGCCGCGTGCCCTGGTGGATCAACTGATAGAACGCGTGCTGGCCATTGGTGCCTGGTTCGCCCCAGAAGATCTCACCGGTGCTCGTCACCACCGGTGTGCCATCTGCGCGTACCGACTTGCCGTTCGACTCCATGGTCAGCTGCTGCAGATACGCCGCGAACCGCGACAGGTCGTTCGAATACGGCAGTACCGCGCGCGTCTCGGCGCCGAAGAAGTTGGTGTACCACAAGCCGATCAGGCCGAGTAGCGCTGGCGCGTTGGCTTCCAGCGGCGCGGTCCGGAAGTGCTCGTCGACAATGTGGAACCCCGCCAGGAAGTCGGCGAACCGTTCGCGGCCGATGGCTGCCATCACGCTCAAACCGATTGCGCTGTCGACGGAATAGCGGCCGCCGACCCAGTCCCAGAAGCCGAACATGTTCTCGGTGTTGATGCCGAAGTCGTCGACCAGTTTCGTGTTCGTCGACACGGCGACGAAGTGCTTGGCCACCGCGGCATCACCGAGCGTTTCGGTCAGCCAGCGGCGAGCCGCCGTCGCGTTGGTCAGCGTCTCCAGCGTCGAGAACGTCTTCGATGCGACGATGAAAAGTGTTGTGGCAGGCTCCAGTCCGTCGAGCTTTGCCACCAGATCGGCGGGGTCGACGTTGGAGACGAACCGCGCCGAGATGCCGACGTCCGCGTAATGGCGCAACGCGTTGTACACCATCACCGGACCCAGATCCGACCCGCCGATGCCGATGTTGACGACGGTCTTGATGCGCTCACCGGTGGCGCCGGTCCACTCGCCGCTGCGCAGCCGGTCGGTGAAATCGCCCATCTTGTCGAGCACCGCGTGCACGTCCTCGACGACGTTCTGGCCGTCGACGGTGAGCTCGACGCCGACCGGATCGCGCAGCGCGGTGTGCAGCACCGCCCGGTTCTCCGAGGTGTTGATGTGCACACCGGAGAACATTGCGTCGCGGTGCTGTTCGAGGTTCGCGGCGCGGGCGAGGTCGAGCAGCAATCCCAGCGTCTCCCGCGACACCCGGTGCTTGCTGTAGTCGATGTACAGGTCGCCGACGCTCAGTGTCAGCTCGGTGCCGCGTTCGGGATCCTCGGCAAACAACTCGCGCAGCGTCTTGCCACTGATTTCGTTGTGATGCCGCTGCAGGGCCTGCCATGCGGGAGTCGCTGAAATATCGGCAATCTGCTGCGTGTTCATCGTCATGTAGACGACCCTAGTGCGGTCAATTGTCCGAAGGTGTAAGAGAGAGTTATGGACACCCAAGCCTTGCTGAAGTCAGTACCCACCGGTCTGTGGATCGGCGGTGAGGAACGCGACGGCTCCTCGACATTCAATGTTCTCGACCCGTCCGACGATCAGGTGCTGACCGCCGTCGCCGATGCCACTCCGGAAGACGCGATCGCCGCGTTGGACGCCGCGTGCGCCGTGCAGGCCGACTGGGCGGCCACCCCGCCACGGGAGCGGGGTGAGATCCTGCGGGCGGTATTCGAGAAAATCACCGAACGCGCCGAGGACATCGCGACGCTGATGACCCTCGAGATGGGCAAGGTGCTGCCCGAGAGCATGGGCGAGGTCAAATACGGCGCGGAGTTCTTCCGCTGGTTCGCCGAGGAGGCGGTCCGCGTGCACGGCCGATTCACCCCGAGCCCGGCGGGCACCGGCCGCGTCCTGGTGACCAAGCAGCCGGTGGGCCCGTGTTATGCGATCACGCCGTGGAACTTCCCGCTGGCGATGGGCACCCGCAAGATCGGGCCGGCGTTTGCGGCGGGCTGCACGATGATCGTCAAACCGGCGCAGGAGACGCCGCTGACGATGCTGTTGCTCGCCAAGTTGATGGACGAGGCTGGCTTACCCAAGGGCGTGTTGTCGGTGTTGCCGACCAGCAGCCCGGGGCCGGTGACGGAGGCACTGATCAACGACGGTCGGCTGCGCAAGCTGACGTTCACCGGATCCACCGGCGTGGGCAAGGCGTTGGTCAAGCAGTCGGCGGACAAGCTGCTGCGCACGTCGATGGAGTTGGGCGGCAACGCGCCGTTCATCGTGTTCGACGACGCCGATGTCGACGCAGCCGTCGACGGGGCGATCCTGGCGAAGATGCGCAACGGTGGCGAGGCCTGCACGGCGGCCAACCGCTTCCACGTCGCGAACTCGATCCGCGAGGAGTTCACCGAGAAACTGGTCAAGCGGATGAGCGAGTTCACCCTTGGCAAGGGCATCGACGAGTCCTCGACGCTCGGCCCGCTGATCAACGCCAAGCAGGTCGCCACCGTCGAGGACCTGGTCTCCGACGCGGTGTCGCGCGGTGCGACGGTTGCGGTCGGCGGCGTCGCCCCCGGCGGGCCGGGCAACTTCTATCCGGCCACGGTGTTGGCCGATGTGCCCGCTGACGCGCGGATCCTCAAGGAAGAGGTGTTCGGGCCGGTGGCGCCGATCACCGGCTTTGACTCCGAGGAGGAGGGCATCCAGGCGGCAAACGACACCGAGTACGGGTTGGCGGCCTACATCTATACCCAGTCGTTGGACCGCGCGCTGCGCGTGGCCGAGGGCATCGAGTCGGGCATGGTCGGCGTCAACCGCGGCGTGATCTCCGATCCGGCCGCACCATTCGGCGGAGTCAAGGAATCCGGCTTCGGCCGTGAGGGCGGCTTCGAAGGCATCGACGAGTACCTCGACATCAAATACATCGCGCTGACCAAATAGCGCCGAGGGTTTCGCTGCACCCCAACCGGCTACCCCGGTCGTCGTGGAGCTCGAACAGTTGTCCGGCCGCATCGACGGCGTCGACCCCGGCTCTGACCGCGAGATCACCAACGCGATGACGGGTGAGCCTCTCGGCCGGGTCCCGCACTGCAGCCGGGCGGATGTGGTCGCGGCGGCGCAGCGAGCCCGTGCGGTGCAACAGAAGTGGGCCGAGACGCCGGTCGAGGAACGAGCGGCGATGCTGATGCGCTTCCACGATCTGGTGCTGCAACACCAGGACGAAGTACTCGACATCATCCAACTGGAGAACGGCAAAGCGCGCCGCCACGCCTTCGAGGAAGTCGTCGACGTCTGCCTGACGGCGCGGTACTACGCGAACACCGCCGCGGACTACCTACGCCCCAAGCGGCGCCAAGGCGTGCAGCTGATGCTGACCGAGGTGTGGGAACACCACCATCCCAAGGGGTTGGTGGGCGTGATATCGCCGTGGAACTACCCGCTGACGCTGGGCATCAGCGACGCGCTACCGGCGATCGTCGCGGGCAACGCGATCCTCGCCAAACCCGACGACCGCACCCCGTTCTCGGCCCTGTGGGCCGTGGAAATGCTCGAGAAAGCAGGCATGCCAAGCGGTCTCGTGCAGGTCGTCACCGGACCGGGTGCTGAGCTCGGCGCCCCGATCATCGAAGAGTCCGACTTTCTGATGTTCACCGGTTCCACCAGCGTCGGGCGCACCGTCGCGGCCCAGGCGGCCGAACGGCTCATCGACTACTCGATGGAACTCGGCGGCAAGAACGCACTGCTGGTGCTCGACGACGCCGACGTGAAGAAGGCGGCCAAGGGCGCGGCGAGGGCGGCGTTCTCCAACGCGGGACAGTTGTGCATCTCGATCGAGCGCATCTACGTGCCGACCACACTCTGGGGCGAGTTCGTGGACCGCTTCGTCGCCGCAACCGAGGCGATGACGCTGTCCGGGGCGTTGGACTATTCGGCGGACATGGGCTCGCTGATCAACGACAAACAACTGCAGACGGTCACCCACCACGTCGACGACGCGGTCGCCAAGGGGGCCACCGTGCTTGCTGGTGGTCGCGGCAGGCCGGACATCGGCCCGTATTTCTACGAGCCGACCATCCTGTCCGGTGTGCGGGAGGGGATGGCCGCATACGCCGACGAGACGTTCGGGCCGGTGGTTTCGCTGTACCCGGTGGACACCGAGGACGAGGCGATCGCCAAGGCCAACGACAGCGCATACGGGCTGAACTTCAGCGTCTGGACGTCCGATCCGGCCCGGGGCAGGCGGGTGGCTGCGCGTCTGGAGGCGGGCACCGTCAACGTCAACGAGGGCTACGCCGCGGCGTGGGCGTCGGTCGACGCGCCGATGGGCGGGATGAAGGATTCCGGCGTCGGCCGCAGGCACGGTGAGCACGGCCTTCTCAAGTACACCGAGTCGCAGACCATTGCGATGGAGCGATTGCTGCCCGTCGGCGCGCCGTCGTGGCTGCGCGCCGACCGATACGCGTGGCTGATGACGTACGGGTTGAAGGCGTTGAAGCGGTTGCCCGGCGTCAAGTAGTCGCCAGCGCGCCTTCTCTGCTGGTTGGGGTTGCCGCCCTAGACTTCGCGCAGTGCGCCAGGCGATTCCCGCATTGGACGGCATCCGCGCCGTCGCCGTCGCACTCGTGCTTGCCGAACACGGCGGCATCCCCGGCGTTTCCGGCGGATTCCTGGGTGTCGACGTCTTCTTCGTGCTCAGTGGCTTCCTGATCACCTCGCTGCTGCTTGACGAGCGGGCCCGTACCGGGCGAATCCGGCTGCGCGACTTCTGGATCCGGCGGGCCCGTCGGCTGTTGCCCGCGTTGATCGCGATGGTGATGGCCGTCGTCGCGGCGCGCAGGTTCTTCCCCTCCGAAGCCACCACGACGCTGCGCGACGACGCCGTCGCCGCCTTGGTCTGGGTGGCCAACTGGGCGTTCGTCGCGCAGAAGACCGACTACTTCTCGCAGGGCAGCCCGCCGTCTCCGCTGCAGCACACCTGGTCCCTCGGCGTCGAGGAGCAGTTCTATCTGCTGTGGCCGTTGCTGGTGCTGGCCGTCGCCGCGGTGTTCGGGGCGCGGGCCCGGTGGGCGGTGTGCGGGCTCGCCGTGCTCGGCGCCGCGGGTTCGGCCGCCGCGGCGATTCTGATGTCGTCCGACGTCAACCGGGTCTACTTCGGCACCGACACCCGCATCGAGGCGCTGATGGTGGGCGCCGCCGCGGCCGCGCTGCTGGTGCGCGACTGGCGGGTGCTGACCGCGGGCGGCACCTTGATCCGCACCCGGTACCGGCGGTGGGCCGCGACCGCGATGTCGCTCGTGGGACTGGCCGGGCTGGGTGCGCTGGCGCACTACGCGACGGGCAGTGCCCGCGACTTCTCCTACGGGCTGCTCATCGCGGTGGCCCTCGCTGCGGTGCTGGTGGTGGCGCCGGTGGCGCTGGACCAGGGCTCACCGGTGGCGAAGGCACTGGCGTGGCGGCCGCTGGTGTGGCTCGGCGCCATCTCCTACGGCGTCTACCTGTGGCACTGGCCGATCTTCTTGGCCCTGAACGGGGAGCGCACTGGCTGGTCGGGGTGGCCGCTGTTCGGCGTGCGGTGCGCGGCGACGGTCGCGGTGGCGACGGTGTCGTGGTGGGTGCTCGAGCAGCCGATCCGGCGCTGGCGACCGGTGTTCGTGCCGATGCTGCCGTTGGCGGGCGCGACGGCCGCGACCGCCGCGGTGGTGACCATGACGGTGCTTCCGGTCAACGTCAAACCCGCCGAGCCCGGTCTGAGCAGCATCGACTCGGCGGCGCTGGTGTCACCGGAGGTGCCGGTCGAGGTGAAGTCGCCGTCGGGCCGGGTCGCGCCGGGGACCCAGCGGGTCGCGGTGTTCGGCGACTCGGTCGCGTGGACGCTGATGCGGTATCTGCCGCCGACGCCGGGGCTGAGCTTCGCCAACTACACAACGATCGGGTGCGGGGTAGCCCGCGGCGGGCCCTACCGTTATGCCGGCGAGACGCTGAACCAGAAACCCGAATGCGACGCCTGGCCGCAGCGGTGGGCGCAGCGGATCAACCACGACCGGCCCGATGTCGTGCTGCTGATCATCGGCCGTTGGGAGGTCGTCGACCGGGTCAACGAGGGCAACTGGACGCACATCGGCGAGGACGGATACGACGCCTACCTACGCGGCGAGTTGCAACGTGCACTCGACATCCTGACGTCGACCGGTGCGCGGTTGGTGGTGACCACCGAGCCGTACAACCGTCGCGGCGAGCGGCCCGACGGCAGCCTGTATCCCGAAGACCAACCCGCCCGCGCCGACCGGTGGAACAAGTTGTTGCGCAGCGTGATTGGCAATCGGCCGAACATCACCGTGCTGGATCTGAACAAGAAGCTGGGCCCGAACGGCTACTACACCAACAAGGTCGACGGCATCAAGATGCGCATCGACGGTGTGCACCCGACGCCGGAGGCGGTCAAGTGGTTGACGCCGTGGCTGATCGACGCGCTGCTCAAACGATAGCGATGGACGAAGAAGTCGCCGTATTCGACGAGCACGGCAACGTGGTGGGGACGGCGCCGCGGTCGCAGGTGTATGCCGAAGGGCTTTGGCACGGAAGTGCGGGAGTGTTGTTGCGGTCCACGGACGGTCGACGGATCTATGTCCATCGCCGCACCACCACCAAGGCGGTGTTCGCTGGGATGCACGACTGCCTGGCCGGTGGCGTCATCGATCCTGGCGAGACGCCATTGCAGACCGCGACGCGAGAGCTGGAGGAAGAACTCGGAATCACCGGGCAGACACTGACACCCCTGGCCTCGGCTGCTTGGGACGGCGAGTGGGCGGACCGGCCGATGCGATGCCACGTTTTCGCGTTCGGTGTGCGCTACGACGGGCCGATCCGTCACCAAGCCAGCGAGATCGATGATGGCTGGTGGTGGACCGACGCCCAATTGGCGGACCGATTGGCAGACCCTTGCTGGCCGTTCGTGCCGGACACTCGCGTCTTGATCCCGCGGTTATTGCACTGACGGCTGTCGATTGCCTCTACGCACAGCCCTCAACGCAAAAACCGGCGCGAAAGAGCCGACCTCAGTGCCCGAGTCGGCCCTGCCCGATGGCCGACCTCAGTGCCCGAGTCGGCCCTGCCTGATGGCCGACCTCAGTGCCCGAGTCGGCCGCGGCCCAGGCGCAGCAGCAGCATCGCCAGGTCCTTGCCGTCGGGGCCCAGCTCGCTGTAGCGCTCGATGACCTTCATCTCGCGGCTGTGCACCAGCCGGGTGCCGCCAGACGCCATCCGGGCCTTGCCGATCAGCTTGGATACCTCGGTCCGCCGCTTGACCGCGGCCAGTATGGCCGCATCGAGCTCGTCGATCTCGCGGCGCAGGTCGTCAATCTCAGCCACGGGTTCCATTTCGATAGTCATTTCGGCTCCTCATTGTGTGGGTTGTCGGTCTCATCCGGTTTCGGGCCTCACACAAGAGACGAGCCCCGGATCCGGAAGCGGACCGCGGGGCTCTTCTGAAGCAGCTAGACCACGGGCACCGCTGGCCGGTACCCGTAAAAAAATCGTCCTTGCTGCATGAGCACGTCTAGAAGTCTGCCATTTGAAGCCGTGGGAGCGCAAAGGGTGTCCCCTCTCAGCGGTAAGTTGGGACAGACATGAGTTTGCACGTGACCGACCTGAATTCCGACTCCGAAGCCCTGCTGGACGGCCTGAACCCGCAACAGCGCGAGGCCGTGCTGCACGAAGGCACACCTCTGCTGATCGTGGCGGGCGCCGGCTCCGGCAAGACCGCGGTGCTGACCCGGCGCATCGCCTACCTGCTGGCCGCCCGCGACGTCGGCGTGGGCCAGGTGCTGGCCATCACGTTCACCAACAAGGCCGCCGCCGAGATGCGCGAACGTGTCGTGCAACTGGTCGGGCCCCGCGCCAGGTCGATGTGGGTGTCGACGTTCCACTCCACCTGTGTGCGGATCCTGCGCAACCAGGCCTCCTTGATCAAAGGACTGAACTCCAACTTCTCGATCTACGACGCCGACGACTCGCGGCGGCTGCTGCTGATGATCGGCAAGGACATGGGGCTGGACACCAAGCGGTACTCGCCGCGGCTGCTGGCCAACGGCATCTCCAACCTGAAGAACGAGTTGATCGGGCCGGAGCAGGCGGCTTACGACGCGTCGAACGCGATGGAGGATCTGCCGCGGATCATCGCCGAGGTGTTCGCCGAATACCAACGCAGGCTGCGGGCCGCCAACGCACTGGACTTCGACGACCTGATCGGCGAGACAGTCGCTGTGCTGCAAGCCTTTCCGCAGATTGCACAGTATTACCGCAGGCGGTTCCGGCATATCCTCGTCGACGAATACCAGGACACCAACCATGCGCAGTACGTGTTGGTGCGTGAACTGGTCGGGCGCGAGACGGAGGATGGCGTCGCGCCCGCCGAGCTGTGTGTGGTCGGCGACGCCGACCAGTCGATCTACGCGTTCCGCGGTGCGACGATCCGCAACATCGAAGACTTTGAACGCGACTTCCCCAATGCCACAACCATTCTGCTGGAGCAGAACTACCGCTCGACGCAAAACATCCTGAGCGCGGCCAACTCGGTGATCTCCCGCAACGCCGGGCGTCGGGAGAAGCGGCTGTGGACCGACGCGGGGGAGGGCGAGCTGATCGTCGGCTACGTTGCCGACAACGAGCACGATGAGGCGCGGTTCGTGGCCGAGGAGATCGACGCGCTCGCCGACAAAGGTGAGATCACGTACAACGACGTCGCGGTTTTCTATCGCACCAACAACTCGTCGCGGGCGCTGGAAGAGGTGTTCATCCGCGCCGGTATCCCGTACAAAGTCGTCGGCGGCGTTCGCTTTTACGAGCGCAGGGAGATCCGCGACATCGTCGCCTATCTGCGGGTGCTCGACAACCCCGGCGACTCGGTCAGCATGCGGCGCATCTTGAACACGCCGCGGCGCGGCATCGGCGATCGCGCTGAGGCGTGCGTGGCGGTGTACGCCGAGAACACCGGGTTGAGTTTCAACGACGCGTTGCAGGCGGCGGCCGAGGGCAAGGTGCCGATGCTGAACACCCGCTCGGAGAAGTGCATCGCGAGTTTCGTTGAGTTGATGGACGATCTGCGCGGCAAGCTGGATGACGAACTCGGCAATGTCGTCGAGGCCGTCCTCGACCGCACCGGCTACCGCACCGAGCTTGAGTCCTCCAGCGACCCGCAGGATTTGGCGCGGCTGGACAACCTCAACGAATTGGTCAGCGTCGCGCACGAATTCAGTACCGACCTGGCCAACGCGCAAGCCATGGGCGAGGTCAACCCGGAAGACGAGGACATCCCTGACACCGGAGTGCTGGCCCAGTTCCTGGAGCGGGTGTCGCTGGTCGCCGACGCCGACGAACTACCCGAGCACGGTGCGGGTGTGGTGACCATGATGACCCTGCACACCGCCAAGGGACTGGAGTTCCCCGTCGTGTTCGTGACGGGCTGGGAAGACGGCATGTTCCCGCACATGCGGGCGTTGGGCGATCCGACCGAACTGTCCGAGGAGCGGCGGCTGGCCTATGTCGGGATCACCAGGGCGCGGCAGCGTCTGTACGTCAGCAGGGCCAGGGTCCGCTCGTCGTGGGGGCAGCCGATGCTCAACCCCGAATCGCGGTTCCTCAAAGAGATCCCGCAGGAGCTCATCGACTGGCGGCGCGTCGAACCGCCTCCGTCGTTGTCGGCGCCCGTAAGCGGTGCGGGCCGGTTCGGGACACCGCGCCCGGCGCCCACCCGTTCGGCGGCAGGCAAGCGCCCGCTGCTCGTGCTCGAGCCGGGCGACCGGGTCACCCACGACAAGTACGGTCTAGGCCGCGTCGAGGAGGTGTCCGGGGTGGGGGAGTCGGCGATGTCGCTGATCGACTTCGGCAGCGCGGGCCGGGTCAAGCTGATGCACAACCATGCTCCTGTGAGCAAGCTGTAGATCGGGCTCGGGCGTAACGATTCGGCGCCCGCTCCGTGTTGATCTTGGAGTGCACACCGTCTCCAGCGACTGGCATCTGTGGCTCGGCTTCCTCGGTGCGTCGATCGCGATCGCGTTCTCCCCCGGCGCGGGAGCAATCCAAACGATGGCGTCCGGCCTGAGTCACGGCCTGCTGCGGTCGTACTGGAGCATTGTCGGCCAGGAACTGGGCCTGTTGCTTCAGCTGACCCTGGTTGCGCTTGGCGTTGGCGCAGTTGTCGCCAAGTCGATCCTCGCGTTCACGATCATCAAATTCGCCGGCGTGTTGTATCTGCTCTACCTCGCTGTGCGCCAGTGGCGGGCGTCCACGTCCGCGCTCGCCGATAAGGTCACCGGCGCGCCCACGCGGCCGGGAATTCCGTTGCTGGCCAGGGGATTTCTGGTCAATGCGACCAACCCGAAAGCCCTGGCCTTCTTCCTCGCCGTGCTGCCGCAGTTCGTCGTCCCGACTGCGCCGCTGCTACCGCAGTACTTCGTGATCGGGTTGACGATCATCACCACTGACATCCTTGTGATGAGCATCTACGCGGGCTTGGCGACGCGGCTCCTCAGGGCGTTGGGGGCGCGCCAACAACGGCTGCTGAACCGGTTCTTCTCCGGCCTGTTCGCGACGGCGGCGGTGGTGCTGGCGCTGGTGCGTAGGGCCGCGACGGCCTAGGGGTTCGCGCTGCGCGCCCAGCGGCCAGTGGCGGGCAGTAGCGCAAGCAGAATGGTGGCAAGCGGCAGCACCGGGATCGCGTACACCGGCGCCGCCAGGTTGGCGCCCGCGACGAACAGGCCGGTGAAGATCAGCAGCCCCACGGTCGCGCCGACCACGATCAGCAGCCTGCCCATTCGCCGCCTCAGCAGCAGCGCGATCAGCCCGCTGATGAGCGCGCCCGCCGACACCGCGGTGAGGAAGCCGATGGCGACACAGAACAGCCGATCCGAGCGCCACCAGCCGGTGATCAGATCGGTGGCGATGACCGCGGTGGCCCAGCCGGACAGGATCGCGGCGATCGTGGTGCAGATGGCCGGCGTGGGGGTGGCTTGCGCCGACCGCGTCGGGCCGACGGCCACCGGCTTGGCCCGCGGAATGTAGGACGTCTGCGGCTCGGTCAGGGCCGGGAACTCACCCGTCGGATGGCGCCGAATGATGCTCGTCTGCGGTTCAGCTTCGGCAGGCATCGGTGACGACGGCGTGCCGGCGTTGCGCCGGATGCGTGGAAATTCGTCAGAGGTTGGTTCGGATGGACCGTCGCTCACACTTAGCCAACGTAGTTGCCGGGGCTGAGACCCCGCTGCGCCAGCCACGGCACCGGGTCGATCCGGTTGGTGCCGTTGAGCAGAACCTCGAAGTGGCAATGCGGCCCCGTGGAATTGCCGCGGTTGCCGATGGTGGCGATCTGATCGCCCGCCATCACACGGTCGCCCTTGCTGACCAGCCAGGTGTTGACGTGGCCGTACAGCGTGACCGTGCCGTCGTTGTGCCGGATCTTGACCCACGCGCCGTAACCCGCGGTGGGGCCGACGTCGATCACCGTGCCGTCGGCGACCGCATAGATCGGCGTGCCGATCGCGTTGGCGACGTCTATGCCGCCGTGCAGCACGCCCCAGCGGTAGCCGAAGCCGGACGTGAACACGCCCTTGGTGAACATCACGAACAGCGGCCGGTTCAGCCGCGCCTCGCGCTCGGCGCGCTCCTGCGCGAACGCGGCGGCCTTCGTGATCTCCTCGGCGTGCACCGACGAGTTGGCCGCTGGCGTGACCGACACGATCTGCATGCCGTCCGTCGAGCCGCTGACGACGCCGCCCATCGACGACGTGTCGGCGGCGAGCACCGCTTCCGTCGGCTTCTTCTGGTCGGAGGTGTTGGCCATCGTGTAGGCGCCTGCGGCCGTTGCGCCGACGGCCATCGCCGCGACCATCAGTCGGCCCTTGACGGGCACGTCGTCCTTGCGGTGCAGCCCGCGACGGCCCGAGATGTCGATGATGTCGGTGGCCGCGACGCCGTTGCTGGTGTCGGTGTGGCTGTCACGGTAGGCGTGTGAGACGCGCCGTTCGTCGCGCGCATCGGGGCGGAACTCCGACGGCACCGCCAACCGCAGCGGGATCAGATCGTCGGTGTCGTGCAGGTCGTCGAGCTCGGGGGCGCGAATCACCTGGGACTCGCGGTCGAACGCGGTGTTTTCGCGAAAGTCGAGGTCAGCGAGGTCACCGAACTCGTTGAATGGAATGATGTCCGTGATTTCAGAAGCCTCAGGTTCGGCCCGTGAGTGCCGAGCGTTCGTCGTGACCTCCACCGGAGATTCAGACGAACGGTGCCGTGCCAACCTGGAATGTCCTTCTAGTCGTGACCGAAACGTGATCTAGACCAGAGGCACGTTAACCAAATCCCAATGTTGGTGGCAACCCGAGACGGTATTCCGCCGCAGATTGTGACTTGTATCACGTGACGGCGGGCGGTGAGATCTACCACATGACCGGTGGGCGATGCGGAGCGCGTTATTCCGTGTGGATAAAGTTCCCCGTGGCCCGTCGGGCGCAAACCTTCGACGTCAACGCACAAAGACAGTGAGTCCATGGATCTCTTCGAATACCAAGCGAAAGAGCTGTTCGCCAAGCACAACGTGCCCAGCACGCCGGGTCGGGTGACCGACACCGCCGAGGGCGCCAAGGCCATCGCCACCGAAATCGGTCGACCCGTCATGGTCAAGGCGCAGGTGAAGACCGGCGGCCGCGGCAAGGCAGGCGGTGTGAAGTATGCGGCCACCCCCGACGACGCTTTCACGCACGCGCAGAACATCCTCGGCCTGGACATCAAGGGCCACGTCGTGAAGAAGCTCTTGGTCGCCGAGGCCAGCGACATCGCCGAGGAGTACTACATCTCGTTCCTGCTGGACCGTGCTAACCGCACGTACCTGGCGATGTGCTCGGTCGAGGGCGGCATGGAAATCGAAGAGGTCGCCGCGACCAAGCCCGAACGGCTGGCCAAGGTGCCCGTCGACGCCGTCAAAGGCGTGGATCTGGCGTTCGCGCGCTCCATCGCCGAACAGGGTCACCTGCCCGCCGAGGTGCTCGACGCGGCCGCGATCACCATCCAGAAGCTGTGGGAGGTGTTCGTCGCCGAGGATGCGACGCTGGTCGAGGTGAACCCGTTGGTGCGCACACCTGACGATCAGATCCTCGCGCTGGACGGCAAGGTCACGCTGGACGCCAACGCCGACTTCCGTCAGCCCGGCCACGCCGAGTTCGAGGACCGCGACGCCACCGACCCGCTGGAGCTCAAGGCCAAGGAGCACGACCTCAATTACGTCAAGCTCGACGGTGAGGTCGGCATCATCGGCAACGGCGCCGGACTGGTGATGTCCACGCTCGACGTCGTCGCGTACGCGGGCGAGAAGCACGGTGGCGTGAAGCCCGCCAACTTCCTCGACATCGGCGGCGGCGCCTCGGCAGAGGTGATGGCGGCCGGTCTGGACGTCATCCTGGGCGACGCTCAGGTCAAGAGCGTGTTCGTCAACGTGTTCGGCGGCATCACGGCCTGCGACGCGGTCGCCAACGGCATCGTCAAGGCGCTGCAGATCCTCGGCGACGAAGCCAACAAGCCACTGGTGGTCCGGCTCGACGGCAACAACGTCGAAGAGGGCCGGCGCATCCTGGCCGAAGCCAACCACCCGCTGGTGACCGAGGTGGGCACGATGGACGAAGCCGCCGACGTCGCGGCCGCTAAAGCGGCGAGCGCCTGAAAGGACTGAAATGGCAATCTTTTTGACGAAGGACAGCAAGGTCATCGTCCAGGGCATCACCGGCGGTGAGGCCACCACGCACACCGCGCGGATGCTCAAGGCCGGCACCCAGATTCTCGGCGGCGTCAATGCGCGCAAGGCGGGAACCACGGTGTCGCACAAAGACAAAGATGACAACGACGTCGAACTGCCGGTGTTCGGCAGCGTCAAGGAGGCCATGGAGAAGACCGGCGCCGACGTGTCGATCATCTTCGTGCCGCCGAAATTCGCCAAGGACGCGATCATCGAGGCCATTGATGCGGAGATCCCGCTGCTGGTCGTGATCACCGAGGGAATTCCGGTGCAGGACAGCGCATACGCGTGGGCCTATAACGTCGAGAAGGGCAACAAGACGCGCATCATCGGGCCGAACTGCCCCGGCATCATCACCCCCGGCCAGTCGCTGGTCGGCATCACGCCCGCCAACATCAGCGGCCCCGGCCCGATCGGTCTGGTGTCCAAGTCCGGCACGCTGACCTACCAGATGATGTTCGAGTTGCGCGATTTCGGCTTCACCACGTCGATCGGCATCGGTGGTGACCCGGTCATCGGCACCACTCACATCGACGCCATCGAGGCCTTCGAGAAGGACCCCGACACCAAGGTCATCGTGATGATCGGCGAGATCGGCGGCGATGCCGAGGAGCGTGCCGCCGACTACATCAAGGCCAACGTGTCCAAGCCGGTCGTCGGCTACGTCGCGGGATTCACTGCGCCGGAAGGCAAGACGATGGGCCACGCGGGCGCGATCGTGTCCGGCTCGTCGGGCACCGCGCAGGCCAAGAAGGAAGCCCTCGAGGCCGCAGGCGTCAAGGTGGGCAAGACCCCGTCGGAGACGGCGCGGTTGGCCAGGGAGATCCTGCAGAGCCTGTAGCGCGTCGCCGGGGTGGTTGGGCCGAGCTAGAAGGCCCAACTGCCCGTTGGGGATACGACGAAATCATGGCGGTCGCCGCCGCTGCACGCCAGCATGTTCTCACCGGCCGCGCACCCGGTGTCGTTGACCATCAGACTTGCACCAATCGGCTTCGCCCCGATTAGGAACCCGTTCCAGTTGTCGGTTAGCCTGACGAATTAACACCTGTCAGGAGGTTGAGAAATGGTCGATCCGCGGACCCCGGTCGTAGTGGGCGTCGGCCAGTTCACCGAACGCATCGACGACGCCGATTACCGCGGCATGTCGGCGGTGGAGCTGGCGACGGAGGCCGCGCGCGCCGCGCTGGCGGACACGGGCGCGAACGTCGGCGCGGTCGCCAAGGCCATCGACACCGTGTTCGGACTGCGGCAGTTCGAGATCTCCTCACCGATGCCCGCCAAACTGGGGAAGTCGAACAACTACCCGCGGTCGGTCATGCAACGGGTCGGCGGTGATCCCGCGCGTGTAGTGCTCGAACCGGTCGGCGGTCAGGGCCCGCAGAAGCTGGTCACCGAGGCAGGCAACACGATCGCGGCGGGCGCTGCGGGCGTCGTGATGATCATGGGCTCTGAAGCCGGGTCGACGGTGAAATACTTCGCGAAGCGGGACGACAAACCCGACTTCACCGAACACGTCGAGGGGCAGCTAGAAGACCGCGGCCATCAGCTGTTCAGCTACATCGACGACTACACCATCCAACACGGGCTGACCGGCGCGCCGGTACAGTACGGACTGCTGGAGAACGCCCGCCGCGCACGGCTGGGCCGCACTGTCGCGGACTATCGGCACCAGATGGCCGAACTGTTCGCGCCGATGTCGAAAGTGGCTGCCAAGAACCCGTATTCGTCGTCACCGGTGGAACGGTCGGTCGACGAGATCGTCACCGTCAGCGACGACAACCGGATGATCTGCGACCCGTATCCGCGTCTGCTGGTCGCACGCGACCAGGTGAATCAGGGTGCGGCGGCGATCATGATGTCGGTCGAGGCGGCCCGTCGGCTCGGTGTGCCGGAAGACAAATGGGTGTATCTGCACGGCCATTCCGACATGGTCGAACAGGCGACACTGGACCGACTCGATCTCGGGGCCAGCCCGGCCTCGGCGATGGCAGTCCGGGAAGCGTTGCGGGTGGCCGGGATCGGTGCTGACGACGTCGCCACCTTCGACCTGTACAGCTGCTTCCCGTTCCCGGTCTTCGTGGCCTGCGAGGCCCTCGGCATCGACGGCGACGATCCGCGTGGTCTGACGCTCACCGGCGGACTGCCATATTTCGGCGGTCCCGGCAACAGTTACTCACTGCACGGCATCGCCGAGACGGTTATCGATATGCGTAACGCGCCTGGGCAATTCGGCTTCGTGGGTGCCAACGGCGGCATCATGAGCAAGTATTCGGTCGGCATCTACTCCACCGAACCTGTCGACTGGCGCACCGACCGTTGCGCGGAACTGAACCAGGAGATCGCCGCGCTGCCGAAGGTGCCGGTGACCCGCGCTGCGGACGGCGCCGCGACGATCGAGACGTATTCGGTGCGTTACGACTGGCCGATCCGCACCGGGATCATCGTCGGCCGCCTCAGCGTCGACGACTCCCGCTTCATGGCCACCACTGAGGATGACGATCTGGTGGCTCTGATGTCCGACGGCGATCCGCTGGGCGCTCCGATCAGCGTGTGGTCGACCGACAACGGCAACCGCGCTAGCCTCGCTTAGACCGCTGCACGCGTCCTCGAGACTCGTGCCGATTTCGCTTCGGCTGGTTTCCATTTCGACGATGTTCGGCGTGTGGATCGTCGAAAACCCTGGCAATGAGTGGGCTGATGGATGGCATGGCACGTCCTCCCCGTCGTTTGTGCACGCTCACCCGTGAACTGTTCTCGCGCCACTGGCGCGCGTCATGCGTAGTGCACTACGCGCAATTGGGTCGCGCCATTACCCGCCGCAGCGAAACGCCTCAGACGAGTGCGGCCAGCTTTCCTGCCAGACGTTCGACGTACGCGGCGACGTCGTCTGCGGATTTGTCGGGCAGCCCGAACAGCACCTCGGTCACGCCGAGATCGGCCCAGCGGGCCAGCTTCTCGGGATCCGGCTTGAAATCCAGCGCGACGATCTGCGGTGCGCCGTCGCGGTCTGCCGCGGCCCACATGTCCTGCAGCAGCTTGACCGGCGCGTCGATGTCGAAGTCCCGAGGAGTGGTGATCCAGCCGTCGGCGCTGCGGGCGATCCACTTGAAGTTCTTCTCGGTGCCCGCGGCACCCACGAGCACCGGGATGTGCGACTGGACCGGCTTCGGCCACGCCCAACTGGGTCCGAAGTTGACGAATTCGCCTTCATACGAGGCCTCTTCCTCGGTCCACAACGCACGCATGGCTTCCAGGTACTCCCGCAGCATGGTGCGCCGCCGCCCCGGCGGCACGTTGTGATCGGCGAGTTCGTCTGTGTTCCAACCGAATCCGACGCCGAGGCTGACCCGACCGCCGGACAGGTGGTCCAGTGTCGCGATCGACTTGGCCAACGTGATCGGGTCGTGTTCCACCGGCAGCGCCACGGCCGTCGACAACCGCACCCGCGAGGTCACAGCGCACGCGGCGCCGAGCGACACCCACGGGTCCAGGGTGCGCATGTAGCGGTCGTCGGGCAGCGACTCGTCGCCGGTGGTGGGGTGCGCGGCCTGCCGCTTGATCGGAATGTGGGTGTGCTCGGGCACGTAGAAGGTGGTGAAGCCGCGGTCATCGGCGAGTTTGGCCGCCGCCGCAGGGGTGATACCGCGGTCGCTGGTGAAAAGTACGAGCCCGTAGTCCATGCCATGAATTAGAACGTGTTCTAGTCTGCGGGGCAAGGCCGGGGTGGCTAGGTAGTGGCGCGCAAGCGGAAATGCGTAGCTGTCTACTCGCGACCGGAACATGCCCGCACGGCAGGGTTCCCGGTGTGACAACCGGGGGGAATACCAGAGCCAAGCTGCGCGAATGGCTTCGCCGCTACCTGCCGTGCGAGATCGCGGGCACCGTGGGGGAGTTGGGCGGCGCGGCGGTCGCATACCTGATGACGGGCTCGTTGGCGGCCGCGGCGATCACGGCGACCATCGGCGCATCGGCCGGCTACTACGCGGCCGCCTACACCAGCGCGCTGCGCTGGAACTACCGCGACAACAGCCGCCGGTCGTGGCCGCCGCGGATGGCGGTGTCCATGTTCTTGGCACTGCGCAGCGTGGCCGTCGAGTTCGGCCCCGCCGAGCTTATCGACAGCGTGGCGGTCAGACCCGCCGCGTTCTACGTCGGCCCGCTGCTGTTCGGCAGCACGGTCGCAGGCTGGATCTTCGGGAAACTCGTCTCCGACGTCGCGTTCTACCTGTTCGCGATCGTCAGCTACGAGCGATTCAAGGGTTTGTTGGTCGGCCGTCAGGAGGTGAGAGATGAATCCGGGTTGGCGGTCGAAGCTGTGTGAACAACTTCGGCAGGAAGCTCGCCGGTTCACCGCAATGGCCGAACGCCACGGGACGCCGCTGCTGGTGCTGCAACCGCACCTGGTCGCCCGCCGCTACCGCGAGCTGGCTGAGAAGCTGCCGGGTTTCGAGCTGCACTACGCGGTCAAGGCGTGCCCGCATCCGCTGGTGTTGTCGACGATCGCGGTGTGCGGCGGCGGCTTCGACGTCGCCACCGACACCGAGGTGACGCTGCTCGGCGGGCTCGGCGTGCCGATGGACCGCTGCATCCACACCAATCCGATCAAGAAGCCCGCCGACATCGACAGGGCCTACGCAGCGGGCATTCGGCTGTTCGTGGTCGAAAACCCCACTGAGGCAGATAAATTCGCGGGCCGACCGGACGACATCGAACTGCTGGTGCGGTTGGCCTTCCGCAACCCGTCGGCGAAATCCGATCTGTCGTCGAAGTTCGGTGTCGAACCGGCCGACGCCGACCTGCTGGTCAAGCACGTCCTCGCCGCGGGCGTACGGTTCGCCGGGTTCAGCTTCCATGTCGGCAGCCAGGGCTCCTCGCCGCAGCCGTACGCCACCGCGCTGCGCGGCACGCTGGACCTGATCGCGCACATCGACCACAGCCTCGGTGTGCAGAGTCGCATCATCGATATCGGCGGCGGTTTCCCGGTCACCTATCGCGACCGGATGCCCACGCTCGACGCCATCGCCGAGGCCGTCGACACCGCGCTCGGCGCGTCGCGCGACGAGTTCACTTTGCTGGCCGAACCGGGCCGATACCTGGCCGCCGACTGTATGACCTTACTCACCAGCGTCGTGGGCAGCGCGCAGCGCGGCGGTGAGGTGTGGCATTACCTCGACGACGGGCTGTACGGCAGCTATTCCAACGTGATGACCGAGGACGTGCACCCTCCGATCGTCGCGCTGCGAGAGCTCACCGACGACGCGACAGCAGCACACGAGCCGGTGACCTTGGCGGGGCCGACGTGCGACAGCGCCGACGTGATCGCCCGGGACTACCCGATGCCCGCGCTCGAAGTCGGCGACATCGTCGTCAGCCCGAGGATGGGCGCCTACACCAGCGTGACGGCGTCACGGTTCAACGGGATACCGGCCACGCCGATCGTGATGGGCTAGACATCACCAGCGCGCGGCCACGTTCTGCGCGATCTGGTTGGCAATCTTCAACGCCGAGTCGGCGGGGTTGGCGCTGCATGTGTTGATGTCGATGACGACGTTGTTCTTCAACGACATCGCGCGCCCGCAGCCCCATCCCGGCGCCGCCGCATCCTGTTCAGTCACCGTGGTGCTCAGCGCGCCGCCGGCGTAGACGATCGGGCCTACGGTCCATTGGGTGTTGCTCTGGATGTGCGTGTAGTGCTGGCACGTCCGCCACTGCAGTGCGGAGTGATCGAGGAAGGCGGCAGCCTGGTCGACGAGGGGATACAGCACCACGGCCTGCTTGAGGTAGTGGGTGAACTGGTCGCCGTCGTTGAGGCTTTGATCGAGCGCGGCTTGAAAACCGCTGTCCGCGTACACCGCGGCCTCGGCGGCGCCATCCACGGCAAGACACTCGGGCGGCGCCATGGTCGTACTGTTGTCCGACATCGTCGTCTGGGTGTTGGTCACCGCCATCGCGGTCGACCCCATCGCGGCGTTCACCTGGTCGACGGTGAGCAGCAGCCCGGCCAGTTCCCGCTCGACCAGCGGACGCGGGATCATCGAAATCGTGGTCGGCATGACCGCCCGCCCGGTCATCGTGCATCCGGCCGTCAACACGCAGATCACGGCGACGGTGAGCGCAACAGCAGGCTGACGCATCCTTTCGGCCTCCCCGTTTTCGTCGAACCAAACTCCCCGGATGCCATGGTGTAACAGGTGCACTGACGCGTCCGTCGAATTCGCGCCGTTTCCGATAACGATGTTCCTGTTTTCTGGTAACGACCCGAAACAGGTCAGTCACAGTTGCGCTGAGGAGGTGCGCAACCCGGGCAGAAGCCACGTCGATGGAGTCACGATGGGGCATGCGAGGTGGTGAGGTGCGGCGGGACACGCTGGTCGTCCCATCGGGTCTGCATCCTGACGAGGTCCTTGCACTCGCCGAACGACGCGCGCAGTCGCAGGTCGCCAGCGACGAAGTGGTGTCATTCGTCTACCTGCACGGCTCGCGGCCAGCCGATTCCGTTGGTGCCGAGCGGATATGGCGCTTCAGCTATCGCGTCACCCCGCGTGACGACACTTAACGTCAGGGCGAGCGTTACCCGCGACGGCCAGGGCCGCCTATTGGTGGGATGCACACCATGACGACCGAACGGATCGCAGACCACGTCAAGTTCGCGTACTGGGTGCCCAATGTCAGCGGCGGCCTGGTCACCAGCGACATCGAGCAGCGCACCGACTGGAACTACGAATACAACGCCAAGCTCGCGCAGACCGCGGAGAACAACGGGTTCGAATACGCGCTGTCGCAGGTTCGCTATGAGGCCAGCTACGGCGCCGAGTACCAGCACGAGTCGACCAGTTTCTCGCTGGCGCTGCTGCTGGCCACGCAGAAGCTCAAGGTGATCGCCGCCGTCCACCCAGGCCTGTGGCAGCCCGCGGTGCTGGCCAAACTCGGCGCGACCGCCGATCACCTCTCGGGCGGCCGGTTCGCCGTCAACGTGGTGTCGGGATGGTTCAAAGACGAGTTCACCCACCTCGGCGAGCCATGGCTGGAACATGACGAGCGTTACCGCCGCAGCGCCGAATTCCTGCAGGTGCTCCGCAAGATATGGACCGAGGACGACGTGGACTTCCGCGGCGACTTCTACCGCATCCACGACTTCACCCTGAAGCCCAAGCCGCTGAACACACCCGCGCGGCCCAACCCGGAGTTGTTTCCAGGGCGGCAACTCGACCGCCGCGCGTCGCAACGGCGGCTACTACGCCGACTGGTACTTCTCCAACGGCAAGGATTTCGACGGGCTGACCGAACAGGTCGTCGAGGTGCGCGACCACGCCCGCGACGCGGGTCGCGAGGTCCGGTTCGGGCTGAACGGATTCATCATCGCGCGCGATACAGAGAAGGAAGCGAAAGAGGTCCTCAGAGAGATCATCGCGAAGGCCAACCGGCCCGCCGTCGAAGGATTCCGCTCCGCCGTCCAACAGGCTGGCAACTCGACGTCCGACAAGCGCGGCATGTGGGCCGATTCCTCCTACGAAGACTTGGTGCAGTACAACGACGGATTCCGCACGCAATTGATCGGCACACCGGAGCAGATCGCGGAACGCGTTGCGGCGTACCGCAAACGCGGCGTCGACCTGATCCTCGGCGGCTTCCTGCACTTCCAGGAAGAAATCGAGTACTTCGGTTCGCGAGTGCTGCCTCTGGTGCGGGAAATCGAGGATTCCGAACAAGATTCGATGGATTCGCCGGTGCTGGTGTCGGCCTGAGACGCGGACGTCCGCCGCCTTCACAACCCTTCACAACGGGGGTGCGCTAGCGTGGTTATCTGAATCCCTCAGGCCAGCACAGGAGAGGTCATGACCTACCCGCCCGGTAGCCCCGGATATCCGCAAGCGCAGCAACCGACAACTCAGTTCGCAGCGCCCACTCAGCAGTTCGGCAAATTGCCGGAGCCTGCGTCCGCTCCTGCCGCCGAGGGCCCCAGCAAGTTGCCCTTTTATCTGACCGCCGCGGTCGCGGCGCTCGGTCTGGCGGTCTACGTGTCGAGCTACGGCCCGTTGTTCGCGTCGGCGGGCACGGACCTGTTCACGCCGACGCTGCTCGACCTCGGCGTGGTGGCGTCGCTGCTCGCCGGCCTGATCGCAGGCGTCGCGCTGGTGCCCAAGCAGAAGTCGGCGCCCGCGCTGGTGGCGGTGCTGTCGGTGCTCGGCTTCCTGCTCGCCATCGCGATCGTGCTGACCGCGCCGGAAGGCGTCGAGATCAAGTGGGGGCTCTACCTGATCATCGCGTTCGGCGTGGTGCAGGCCATCGTCGCCGTCGCAGTGCTGCTGTTCGACGCGGGCGTGATCAGCCCGCCCGCACCGAAGCCCCGCTACGAGCAGCAGCAGCAGTACGGCCAATACGGCGCGCCAGGGCCGTACTACGGGCAGCCGCATCAGCCCGGTCCGCCGCATCAGCAGCAGCAACAGCGCCCCGGCTACGGTTCGCCGTACGGCGGCGGCTACCCCGGCGCAGGCCAGTCGAGCGGCGGATTCTCGTCAGGCCCGCAGAGCGGTCCTCCAACTCCGCCCACCGGCTTCCCCACCTATGGCCAGCCGCCGTCGTCGGGCAGTTCGAGCAACGCGAGCAATGCGCCGACGACACAGGTGCCCACGCAGCCGTCGTCTTCCACCCAGTCCGGCCCGCCTCCGTCGTAGTCTGGGCCGCGCGTGCGTCAACTTCGCGCGCGTGAGCTAGCGCGAGGAGCGGCCCTACCCGTGGACCAACGACCAGTCGGCACACGCCAGGCGCGTGAGCTGCTTCGGGTCGCATTCGGGCCGTCGATCGTGGCGCTGGTCGTCATCGCGGCTGTGGTGTTGCTGCAACTGCTGATCGCCAACAGCGACATGACAGGCGCGCTCGGCGCGATCGCCAGCATGTGGCTGGGCGTACACCAGGTACCCGTCTCGATCGGCGGCAGCGAGCTCGGCGTGATGCCGCTGCTGCCGGTGCTGGCGATGGTTTGGGGGACGGCGCGCACCACCGCGGTCGCCACGTCGCCGCAACATTCGTGGTTCGTGACCCGGTGGGTGGTCGGTGCGGCGCTCGGCGGTCCGCTGTTGATCGCCGCGATTTCACTTGCGGTGATCCACGACGCGGCTTCGGTGCTCACCGAACTGCAGACCCCGAACGCGTTGCGAGCGTTCGGCGGGGTGCTGGCCGTGCACGGGATCGGGGCGGCGATCGGGGTCGGTTCGCGCATCGGGCGCCGGACCCTGGCGGCTTCGCCGTTGCCGAACTGGTTGCCGGACGCTATCCGCGCGGCCGCCGCGGGGGTGCTGGCCCTGCTCGGGTTGTCCGGTGTGGTGATGGTCGGCTCGCTGATCGTGCACTGGTCGACGATGCACGACCTGTACGCGATCACCGACTCGGTGTTCGGCCAGTTCAGCCTGACCCTGCTGTCGGTGCTGTACGTGCCCAACGTGATGGTCGGCACCGCGGCGGTAGCCGTTGGGTCCAGTGCGCATGTCGGCCTCGCGACGTTCAGTTCGTTCACGGTGTTCGGCGGCGACATCCCGGCGCTGCCGGTGCTGGCGGCGGTGCCGACGCCGCCGCTGGGACCCATCTGGGTGGCGCTGCTGATCGCCGCCGCGGCGTCGGGTGTCGCGGTCGGGCAGCAGTGTGCGCGCAGACCGCTGCCGCTGCTGCATGCGCTCGGCAAGCTGGTGGTCGCCGCTGCGATCGCGGCACTGGCGATGGCGCTGCTGGGGTTCGCTGGCGGCGGCCGACTCGGGAACTTCGGTGATGTCGGCGTCGACCAGGTCACGTTCGCGCCCGCGGTTTTCCTGTGGTTCGTCGGCATCGGCGCGTTGACGGTGGTGATGAGCGGAGGCATTGCGCGACGGCCCAAGCGGATCAAGCCGGAGCCGAAACCGGAGCCTGAGCCGGAACCTGTGGTGCTCGCCGAGGAGCCCGACCCGCTGGAGGACGAGCCCGTACCCGACGAGGTCGAGCCCGTCCGGGTCCAGCCGCCACCGGTGGCCGAGTATCACGGCGACGTCGAGGATCCCGAGGACCACTTCGTTGCTGACGACGACGCTGCGCGCGACGGTAAGGGCGAAGCCGCCGACTAGGCACCCACTATTGTCGAGGAGTGCAGCAGCCCCTTCGTGTGCCCCCGAGCGCGCCTGCGCGGGTCGTGGTGTTGGCGTCGGGAACCGGTTCGCTGCTCGAGTCGTTGCTCGAGGCGGCTGTAGACGACTACCCCGGGCGCATCGTCGCAGTCGGCGCCGATCGCAAGTGCCGGGCGCTCGAGATCGGCGCGGACGCCGGGCTTCCGACCTACGTCGTGCGCCTGGGTGATCATCCGGACCGCGAGTCCTGGGACCGCGCGCTGACCGAAGCCACCGCCGCACACGAACCGGACCTCGTGGTGTCGGCCGGCTTCATGAAGATCCTTGGACCGCACTTTCTTTCCCGGTTTCTCGGTCGCATCGTGAACACCCATCCCGCACTGCTGCCCGCTTTCCCCGGCGCGCATGCGGTGGCCGAAGCGCTCGAGTACGGGGTGAAGGTGACCGGATGCAGCGTGCATCTGGTCGACGCGGGCACCGACACCGGACCTCTTCTCGCGCAGCAGTCCGTCCCCGTTTACGACGACGACGACGAGGCGACCTTGCACGAGCGCATCAAGGTGGTCGAAAGACGGCTACTGGTGGACGTTTTGGAAGCGCTGGCTACCCGCGGCGTGACCTGGACTGGACGAAAGGCAACCATAGGATGACAGGAGACGGGCGCAGGCCGATCCGCCGTGCACTGGTCAGCGTATACGACAAGACGGGGCTGGCCGAACTGGCCCGCGGACTGCACGACGCGGGCGTCGACATCGTCTCGACCGGCTCGACCGCGAAAACCATTGCGGACGCCGGTGTTCCGGTGACGCCGGTCGAGAAGGTGACCGGTTTCCCCGAGGTGCTCGACGGCCGGGTCAAGACGCTGCACCCGCACGTGCACGCCGGTCTGCTCGCCGATCAACGCAAACCCGAACACGTCGCGGCGCTCGCCGATTTGGGCATCGCGGCCTTCGAATTGGTGATCGTCAACCTGTACCCGTTCACCGAGACGGTCGACTCGGGCGCGAGCGTCGACGAATGTGTGGAGCAGATCGACATCGGTGGCCCTTCGATGGTGCGTGCGGCGGCGAAGAATCACCCCAGCGTCGCCGTGGTGGTGGAGCCGCTCGGATACGACGGCGTGCTGGCCGCCGTGCGGGCGGGGGGATTCACGCTGGACGATCGAAAGAAGTTGGCGTCGTTGGCGTTTCGGCACACCGCCGAGTACGACGTTGCCGTGGCCTCCTGGATGGGCTCGGTGCTGGCGCCCGAGCAACCGGCGGTGCCGTTGCCAGCGTGGCTCGGTGCGACGTGGAAGCGCTCGGCGGTGCTGCGCTACGGCGAGAACCCGCATCAGCAGGCCGCGCTGTACCGCAACGACGCCGTGTGGCCGGGCTTGGCGCAGGCCGAGCAGTTGCACGGAAAAGAGATGTCGTACAACAACTACACCGACGCCGACGCCGCCTGGCGGGCCGCATTCGACCACGAGGACATCTGCGTGGCGATCATCAAACACGCCAACCCGTGTGGCATCGCGATCTCGTCGGTGTCAGTGGCCGACGCGCACCGCAAAGCCCACGAATGCGATCCGCTGTCGGCGTTCGGCGGTGTCATCGCCGCCAATACCGCGGTCAGCGTGGAGATGGCCGAGACCGTCGCCGATATCTTCACCGAGGTGATCATCGCGCCCGCCTATGAGCCCGGTGCGGTGGAAGTGCTTGCCCGCAAGAAGAACATCCGTGTGCTCGTTGCCTCGGAACCGCAGCAGGCAGGCACCGAGTTCCGTCAGATCAGCGGCGGTCTGCTGCTGCAGCAACGGGACGCGGTCGACGCGCAGGGCGACGATCCGCTCAACTGGACCCTGGCCACCGGCGAGCCCGCCGACCCGGAAACGTTGGCGGACTTGATATTCGCGTGGCGGGCCTGCCGCGCCGTGAAGTCCAACGCGATCGTCGTCGCCAAGGGCGGCGCGACCGTCGGGGTGGGCATGGGCCAGGTGAACCGCGTCGACGCGGCCAGGTTGGCCGTCGAGCGGGGCGGCGACCGGGTGGCGGGGGCCGTTGCGGCGTCGGATGCGTTCTTCCCGTTCCCCGACGGCCTCGAGACGCTCACGGCGGCCGGAGTGAAGGCGATCGTCCACCCCGGTGGTTCGATGCGTGACGACGTGGTGACCGAGGCTGCGGCCAAGGCCGGAATCACGCTGTATCTGACCGGCGCTCGGCACTTCGCGCACTGACCATGGTGACGGTGTCGCGGGCCACCGCTGTGGTGTTCCCGCTGGCGACGCTTCTGGTGGCGTCCTGTACGCGCTATGTCGACGATGCGCGGGCGGTCGCCGCCGACGACCGGTCCCCGCTGCCCGGCGCGTCGCAATGCGAAGCCGTCGATGCGCCGTTGACCACGATCGCTGCCGTCAAGGACGACGAGCCCGTGATGAAGATCCCGCAACCGCAGGGCTGGACGCGTTCGACGAAGCTGGATTCGGAGCTGTTCCGGTTCGCGATGATCAACAGAAACCTCGTCAGCGACGGCTTCGCCCCGAACGTCGTGGTGACTCTGGAGAGCGTGCCGGGATTCGAGCACCCCGCCGAGGTGTTCGAGAGCCAGCGCGCGGCGCTGGAGTCGGGGTTCGGCGCCACCGATCTGCGGGTGACCGAGCACACGCTGTGCGGTCAGCCCGCCGAGACGGTGCAGTACCTGACGCCGGAGATGGGCAACCTCGCCACCCATCCCGGCACCGTGGTGATGGCCGTCATGCACACCGATGACGCGACGTACGCGGCGAGTGTGACCATCCAGACCGCGAACCCCGACGACCCCACCTACCGGCGCGACGCCGAAGTGATCCTGACCGGATTCCAGTTCCTGCCGCCCGAGGCGGGGTGACGCCGACGGGGTGCTGACACACACTACGGCCGACGGAGTCGTAGCGTGGTGTGGTGACCCAAGCGCAAGATCTGCCCCGGACCGTTGGCGAGCTGAAGGCCGCCGGTCATCGCGAGCGGGGCGTCAAAGCCGAAATCCGGGAGAACTTGCTGGCCGCGCTGGCCGACGGCCGCGACCCGTGGCCCGGCATCCTCGGCTTCGATGACACGGTGATTCCGCAGCTGGAGCGCGCGCTGATCGCCGGGCACGACGTGGTGCTGCTCGGTGAACGCGGCCAGGGCAAGACGCGGCTGCTGCGCGCGCTGACCGGGCTGCTCGACGAGTGGACGCCGGTGATCGACGGCTCGGAACTCGGCGAGCATCCGTACACCCCGATCACGCCCGAGTCGATCCGGCGCGCCGCCACCCTGCAGGACGACCTGCCGGTGGCGTGGCGTCACCGCAGCGAGCGGTACACCGAGAAGCTGGCCACCCCCGATACCAGCGTCGCCGACCTGGTCGGCGACATCGACCCGATCAAGGTGGCCGAGGGCCGCAGCCTCGGCGACCCAGAGACCATCGCCTACGGCCTGATCCCGCGGGCGCACCGCGGCATCGTCGCCATCAACGAGCTGCCCGACCTGGCCGAGCGCATCCAGGTGGCGATGCTGAACGTGATGGAGGAGCGCGACATTCAGGTGCGCGGCTACACGCTGCGGTTGCCGCTCGACGTCGTCGTGGTGGCCAGCGCCAACCCCGAGGACTACACCAACCGCGGCCGCATCATCACCCCGCTGAAGGACCGGTTCGGCGCCGAGATCCGCACCCACTATCCGCTGCGACTCGAGGCCGAGGTGGGCGTCATCAAGCAGGAGTCGCATCTGGCTGCGGAGGTGCCTGAGTATCTGCTGGCGGTGCTGGCCCGCTTCGCCCGCCATCTGCGCGAGTCGCATTCGATAGACCAGCGCTCCGGTGTGTCGGCGCGATTCGCGATCGCGGCCGCAGAAACCGTCGCCGCCGCGGCGCGGCACCGTGCCGCGGTGCTCGGCGAACCCGATCCGGTGGCCCGCGTGTGCGACCTCGACACCGTCGTCGACGTGCTGCGCGGCAAGCTCGAGTTCGAGTCCGGCGAGGAGGGGCGTGAGCAGGCGGTGCTCGAGCACCTGCTGCGACGGGCCACCGCGGACACCGCGCAGCGGTTGCTCGGCGGCATCGACGTCGGGCCGCTGGTGACCGCGATCGAGGCCGGCTCTGCGGTCACCACCGGCGAACGGGTCTCGGCGCGAGCGGTTTTGGACGCGGTGCCGGAGGTGCCCGCGATCGCGCAGATTCAGCAGCGCCTCGAAGCGAAGTCCGACGGCCAACGTGCCGCCGCGGTCGAACTGGCGTTGGAGGCGCTGTATCTGGCCAAGCGCATCGACAAAGTTTCTGGAGAAGGCGAAACGGTCTATGGCTAGGAGCGCGACGATCAAGCAGCGAGGAACGAGCTGCGTTGTGGGGGCACCTCCCGCGCGAAGCGTAGGGGGAGAGTGCGACAAATGAGCTCGAGGCACACGTCGCGGTATTCGCGATACACCGGCGGGCCGGACCCGCTGGCGCCGCCCGTCGATCTGCGCGAGGCGCTGGAGCAGATCGGTCAGGACGTGATGGAGGGCAGCTCGCCACGGCGGGCGCTCTCGGAGCTGATGCGCCGCGGCACCAGGAACATGCGCGGCGCCGACCGGCTTGCCGCTGAGGCCAACCGTCGCCGCCGGGAGTTGTTGCAGCGCAACAATCTCGACGGCACCCTGCAGGAGATCAAGAAGCTGCTCGACGAGGCCGTGCTGGCCGAGCGCAGGGAATTGGCCCGCGCGCTGGACGACGACGCCCGCTTCAACGAGATGCGCATCGAGTCGCTGCCATCGTCGCCCGCCAAGGCGGTGCAGGAACTGTCCGACTACGACTGGCGCAGCCAGGAGGCGCGCGAAAAGTACGAGCAGATCAAGGATCTGCTCGGCCGCGAGATGCTCGACCAGCGGTTCGCCGGGATGAAGCAGGCGTTGGAGAACGCCACCGACGACGACCGGCAGCGGGTCAACGAGATGCTCGACGACCTGAACGATCTGCTGGACAAGCACTCTCGAGGGGAGGACTCGCAGCAAGATTTTGATGACTTCATGGCCAAGCATGGCGAGTATTTCCCGGAGAACCCGCAGAACGTCGAGGAACTGCTCGACTCGCTGGCCCAACGCGCCGCGGCCGCTCAACGGTTCCGCAACAGCCTGTCGGCCGAGCAGCGCGCCGAGCTGGATGCGTTGGCGCAGCAGGCTTTTGGCTCGCCGTCGTTGATGAACGCGCTGAACCGGTTGGACGCGCACCTGCAGGCGGCGCGACCGGGCGAGGACTGGACGGGCTCGTCACGGTTCTCGGGCGACAACCCGATGGGAATGGGCGAGGGAGCGCAGGCGATGGCCGACATCGCCGAACTCGAACAGCTCGCAGAGGCACTGTCGCAGAGCTACGCGGGCGCCACCATGGAAGACGTCGACCTCGACATGCTGGCCCGCCAGTTGGGTGATGACGCGGCCATCGACGCGAAGACACTGGCCGAACTCGAGCGGGCGCTGATGGACCAGGGCTTCCTGGACCGCGGCTCCGACGGGCAGTGGCGGCTGTCGCCCAAGGCGATGCGTCAGTTGGGGCAGACCGCGTTACGCGATGTCGCGCAACAGCTTTCAGGCAGGCACGGCGAGCGAGACACCCGCCGCGCGGGCGCGGCGGGTGAGTTGACCGGTGCGACGCGGCCGTGGGCGTTCGGCGACACCGAGCCGTGGAACGTCACACGCACGCTGACGAACGCGGTGCTGCGGCAGGCCGGTACCGGAACCGCCGAGTTGCCGATGAAGATCACCGTCGATGACGTCGAGATCTCCGAGACCGAGACGCGCACTCAGGCGGCGGTGGCACTGCTGGTTGACACCTCGTTCTCGATGGTGATGGAGAACCGCTGGGTGCCGATGAAGCGCACCGCGTTGGCGCTCAATCATCTTGTCAGCACCCGGTTTCGCTCGGATGCGCTGCAGATCATCGCGTTCGGTCGCTACGCGCGCACGGTGACGGCGGCGGAGCTCGCCGGGTTGGAAGGCGTTTACGAGCAGGGCACCAACTTGCATCATGCGTTGGCGTTGGCGGCGCGGCACCTGCGGCGTCACCCCAACGCCCAACCGGTGGTGCTCGTCGTCACCGACGGTGAGCCGACCGCGCACCTCGAGGACTTCGACGGTGAAAACATGTCGGTGTTCTTCGACTACCCGCCGCATCGGCGCACCATCCAGCACACCGTCAAGGGATTCGAGGACGTGGCGCGGCTTGGTGCACAGGTGACGATCTTCCGGCTCGGCAGCGATCCAGGTCTGGCCAAATTCATCGATCAGGTCGCGCGCCTCGTCCAGGGCCGGGTCGTGGTGCCGGATCTGGACGGGTTGGGCGCCGCCGTCGTCGGCGACTACCTGAGGTCGCGCAGGCGGCGCTAGGCCAATTGTCGGACTCCTCAACGCGGCGTTTCGCCGCTTGATCGTCGTCCGACTAGGTGTACCTGGCCATGAGGTTGGTAGCAGGCGTGTCGGCTTGAAGTGAGGAGAACCCCCGAGTGGGGTGTGGCTTGTCG
>NZ_LZHZ01000064.1 GCF_001667505.1 Mycobacterium sp. ACS1612 | reverse complement strand
CTGCTCGCGCTGATATAGGTCGATAGTCCTTCACAAACGCCTCCGGGGGTGTCAGGAAGGGATTGTCAGTAGTTCCCTTTCGGGGACCAGGGCGTTGGCGCGCCGTGGTCCTCCTGGCTGCCCCCGGAGGTGTTGTTGTGTCTGTGCATCAAGTTGCGTCAGTCACCTCATCCAGGATCGTTGTTGCCGTCGATGTCGGCAAGACCTCGGCGATGGTGTCGGCCACCGACGATGCCCGTAACCGTGTGTTCGGTCCTGTCGGGTTCGCGATGACCCGTTCGGATCTTGCGGCGACGGTGGCTCGTGTAAGCGATGTTGTCGCACCGTCTGTCCGGGTGAAGGTAGGTATCGAAGCGGCTGGTCATTACCATCGACCGATTTTGGATTATGCCTGGCCGGCTGGTTGGGAGGTGCTTGAACTCAACCCGGCTCATGTCGCTGAGCAACGCCGGGTGGCGGGTCGGCGGCGAGTTAAGACTGATGCGATCGATTTGGAGGCGATCACCGAGCTGGTGTTGGCCGGTCGGGGACAACCGGCGGCAGCCAGGCCGCGACTGCTGGGTGAGATCGGGGCGTGGGCGGCTCATCGCAATCGTCGGGTAGCAGTGCGTAGCGCGACGAAGAATCAGTTGCTGGCCCAACTGGATCGTGCATTTCCCGGGTTGACGAAGGCGCTGCCAGATGTATTGGCCACCAAGATCGGTCGGCTCATCGCCGCGGAATTGGCCGACCCGGCGCGCATGCGGGCATTGGGACCAACTCGGTTGATGCGGTTTGCTCGTGTCCGCGACGTTAGGCTGCGTCGAGAGTTGGCTGACCGTCTGGTCTTGACTGCGCGCGAAGCGCTGCCGGTCGCGGACGCGGCGGTGGCGCGGCGGGTGTTGGCTGCCGATGTAGCGTTGCTGGCCGATTTGGACGTCCAGATCGCGGCCGCCGAGACCGAGCTGGCCGCACTGATTCCCCACAGCCCATTTTCCACATTGACCTCGGTGCCTGGGTGGGGCATCGTTCGCGTGGCCAATTACGCTGCCGCGCTTGGCGATCCAAGCCGGTGGCCGGGCCCGAGGCAGATCTATCGAGCCGCCGGACTGTCCCCGATGCAGTATGAATCGGCCGGTAAACGTCGTGACGGAACCATCAGCCGCGAAGGCAGCGTGGCGTTGCGCCGCGCGCTGATCGATCTCGGTATGGGTCTGTGGCTGCAGGATCGGGCCGCCAAAGCCTATGCCGGCGCCCTAAAATCGCGCGGCAAACGCGGCGGAGTCATCGGATGCGCCCTGGCCAACCGCGCCACCCGTATCGCCTACGCACTGGTGCGCGACCACACCACCTACGACCCAACACGGTGGAGTTAAACCACCACCCGGGTTCTCCTCGGCCCAGGCCCTTGGCGCCGGAGACGCAGGAGCTGTCCACCTGCAGCGCCCGCACCGCAGCGAGGACGAACGACGTGGACAGCGCCGAGCACCGGCGCACTATGTGCTGGCGAGGAAATCAATCCCCCGCACAGAAAGGCATGAACGAACTGCCCCTTCACAACTCCGGCCCGCAAGTGCCAGGTTGGAACCAACGAAGGGCCGGATCAGATGCCGATCGCGCTATGGCGGACCCCAGGGTTACGCCGTTCCTAGCTTGGCACCCGGCCCTTCGCCTCACCGCAGCCCGAACGACGCCAGATGACCCCATACTTGAGGTCGCATAAGTCAGCGTGGGCGCTTACAGGCACCAGCAGTTGGCCAGCCAACACCTGCACGGTCAATATCGAAAACAACGACAACACTGGCTTCACTGCTTGTCGGCGAACGCTTCTGAGCCCACATCAAACTTGACAGGAGATACCGCCAGCTAG
>NZ_LZHZ01000063.1 GCF_001667505.1 Mycobacterium sp. ACS1612 | reverse complement strand
GACAACACTGGCTTCACTGCTTGTCGGCGAACGCTTCTGAGCCCACATCAAACTTGACAGGAGATACCGCCAGCTAGTGGATGAGATCGACCAGCTAATTGGCCCAGCGATACGCGGCCTAAATGGACCAGACATCTAGGCCACTTCGCAGATAGCGTCGCAAGCGAGTCCAGATCTGGACTCCTAACCGAAGGACAAAACGATGAAAATCCAATTCGCCTACGGCGCAACGCTGTTGACAGTGGGCGCTGCGGCGGTGGCAATCCTGAGCGCACCGACGGCCATGGCCGCTCCCGCCCCGCTCCAGAAGACCTGTGTGGCGGTCGGGGCGTCAAGCACATGCCAGTCGCCCGGCAATGTCGAAATCACCGACTCGCCTCCCGCGATCGACTTCTATCCCTACGGGAACATGCCGTATCTACTCGGCGGCGACTAGAGACTCACGTGCAGCCCACAAGTACGCGACGTGCGAACACCGCACGAGCAAGCCTGTCCCGACTTCAAGAAAGGCCATGTGATGCCTCCTTCAACAGGTAACCGGACGACACCGGCTACTGCGACACAAACTCCACCGATCCCCGCGGCCGAACACGACGACGCCCGCGACGGTTTACGCATCTATTTCGCGGGTGCCTCCGGCGCTATCGGCAGTCGGCTCCTACCGCTGCTCATCGATGCCGGTCACATCGTCGGCGCAATGACGAGATCAGCGGACAAGGTAAACAGGCTCGCCGCGATGGGCGCACAGCCGATCGTCTGCGACGTCTTCGACCGGTCGGCCCTGACGAAAGCCGTTCGCTCGTTTTCGCCCGACATACTTCTGCACGAGTTGACAGACCTTCCCGACGACCTGGCGAACCTGCCGGAGGAATCGCTGCTCAATGCTCGAATACGGGCCGAAGGGACCCGCAACCTCCTCGACGCACTAGATGGCCTGGGCCCCAAGAAGATCGTGGCCCAAAGCGTCGCATGGGCAATGCGTCCCGGCCCAGAAGCCGAAGCGGTCCGCTCCCTTGAGGAAGCCGTGCTCGCGGCGAACGGCGTTGTCCTCCGTTACGGCATGTTCTACGGGCCCGGCACCTATTTCGAGAGCGAACTTCCCCCAGCGCCACGCATCCATATCGACGATGCCGCGGCTCGAACCCTCGGCGCCCTCGACGCTCCTGCGGGCATCCAGACGGTTGTCGATGACTAAGGACCCCCAGTCGGTACACGCTCACAGGTGCGTCTCTACCACCGCCCGCGACCCGGACTGTGGCGCTCGGCCATTGATCAAGGGTGTCCCACGGGTCGCTCATCGAGCACGGACGATCATTCAATTATGAATATCGGTGTATTCCTCTCCGCTGCAGACCTGCACGAGCGCTACACCGGTCCGGCCCGCGCGTTCGCCGCACTGCTCGGCAAGCGCGGCCACACCCTGGTGTGGGGAGGATCTGACACCGGTCTGATGAAGGTCGTCGCCGACGCAGTCCGGGAGAGCGGAGGGCGTCTCGTCGGCGTCTCGGTCGACCTTCTCCGGGCGTCAGCCAGAACGGACGCCGACGAGATGGTATTCGCCCGAGATCTCGCCGAACGCAAAGCGCTATTGCTTGCCCGATCAGACGCGCTGGTGATAATGGCCGGCGGCCTTGGCACGCTCGATGAGGCGACCGAGATTCTGGAGCTCAAGAAGCACGGATTGCACGACAAGCCAGTGGTGCTGCTGAACACAGCAGGCTTCTACGATGGCCTGACGATCCAGCTCTCGCGCATGGAGGAAGAGGGCTTCCTACCGATGCAATTGGTGGACCTCGTCTTTCCTACCGACGATGGTGTTGGTGCGATCGCTTACCTGGAAACTGCCGTCCCACTTTGATGATCGAATCGTTTCGGCACGCCGACTCGTCTGATTCGTCGTCGGCTGCAGTGCTGCTGTGGCGGTTGTTGAATCCTGTTTAGCACCGGCCTCTCGGATGACAATCGTTGATGAGGCGCCCAAGTGGCCCAGGAATGCGTCATCGAAATGGACCAGACCCCCACGCAGCGCCGCCCGTAGCCTTCAAGTAATGACAGCAAACACGCCGCCGCAAAGTAGGGAAGACCATCGGAGCATGGGCGGCGCCCAACTATGCCTGCGCAGAACAGCTTTCAGCTTTCACCGCCAAGGTGCCGGTCAGAAGATCCCGCCGCTTAGCGCGTTCGCCGTGTCGGCCTTCAAGGAGCCCCTGTGTCGAAACTTCGCGTCTTCACCGAGCGTCGGGTGACCCTCTCTGGCGGATGGGCTTACGCAGGTGCAGCAGGCGCGTTCACAAGCCTCTATCTGGCCGCGGGCGCGCTGATGCCACTCTTGGTGGTTTATCAACAGCGCTGGGCGCTCTCCCCGGCGCTTCTCACGATCGCGTTCGCTGTGTTCGCCATTGGTTTTCTAGCCGCTCTCCTGACGGTCGGGTCGCTCTCCGACTATGTGGGCCGACGGCCAGTGTTATTAGGCGCCTTGGCTATCCAGCTTGCGTCGAATGTCACGTTCCTCGTCGCCCCGGACATCACATGGGTGATCATCGGTCGGATCGTGCAAGGCTTCGCCACTGGCTCCGCGACGACGGCTTTCACTGCAGCGCTTGTCGAGCTGGCCCCCCCGAACCGGAAAAGGCTGAGGACGATGCTCGGCAGCGTAAGTCTGACCGGTGGCCTCGGCGTGGGCTCATTGCTTGCAGGCGTTGCAATTCAGCTGACAACTGCGGCGAACTCCGTCATCTTCATCGCTCTGACGTTCATCACAATCTTCGGAATTCTTGCCATCGCCATGTCCGCCGAGACTGTGCATCACACTCGCGGAGCGCTGCGCTCGCTGATTCCGCGCCTCGCCGTTCCGTCCGCTAGCCGAAGCGAATTCGTCGCAGCAGCACCCGTGATCGCCGCGATTTGGATGCTTTCAGGCCTATCGGGCGGAATAGCACCCAGCACGGTGCGCACCATCTTCTTCCTGAATAGCGGCATGCTGAACGGACTTTCGGGGTTCATTGCGCCCGCGGCATCGGCCGTAGCCGGCCTGGTATTCGTGCGACTCGATCCCCGGCGTGCAATGCTCATCGGCACCTACGCGTCCATTACCGGAGCCATCGGCATCATAGGCGGCCTGCTCGTCGTACACCTGCCAATCACGTTCATCGGACAGGCGGTCGCCGGCGCCGGTTTCGGTGCGTCCTTCACCGCGGCATTGGGGCTCATCGTTCCTCCGGTAGCAGTGCATCAGCGCGCGGGCGTCGTCGCCACCATCTATGTTGTCTCCTACACTGCCTTCGGAGTTCCCGTCGTGATCGCCGGCCGATTAGCCGGGTCAATCGGGCTGGTGCCATCGGTCTTCGGGTACACCCTGGTGACCGTGCTGCTGGGGCTCATCAGCCTTCGAGCACAAGCGCGCCTAAAGCGCAGCAGTCGAGGCTGTGCATGCCGACGGCCCGGTCACCACGCCCCCGGTGCTGCCGTGCGCGATGGTAAGGCCGCAGTCCCTCCGGATTAAAATGCGTGAAGTGCCACCCTAGTTGACGAAATCTCAGCGCGGACGTCGCAGAGCTATCTGCAGGTCTACCACCGCCTCGAATACGAGATGAATCGCCAGCTGCTGGCCGATTGTGCGATGTCGCTGGGCGATTGCACCGTCATGAAAGTACTTTCGGGCGCAGGCGGACGCCGAATGCAGCTGACCAACCTCGCCACGATGATCGGCTGGGAGCCGAGCCGCGGCGTGAAGATGAGTACCGCGGCGGCAATGACGGCGGCGATCACCAGAATTCGCGGGAGCAAATTGAAAGGCATTGGTGGACACCTTGATCCGATCAGCCCTGGGTGGGGCCCGACCTAAACGCTAGCCGCGGATTGGCGCAAGAGTATGGTCCAATCTCATGCGGAATGAATGGGCCAGTGAAGGCGTCGACCCGACTTCGACGCTTGGCGCCGACCTCCACCTCGAGCTCGCTGGAACTGGCTTGCGCAGTGGACTCATGACCGCGCTGCGTGAGGCGGTGCGCACGGGTCGTCTTGCGTCAGGGACACGGCTCCCGTCCTCACGGGCGCTTGCAGCCGATCTCGGTGTTGCGCGCAACACCGTGGCCGACGCATATGCGGAACTCATCGCGGAGGGGTGGCTTACCGCCAAGCAGGGGTCGGCAACACGGGTGGCCAAGCGGTCCCAGCCGCCCGGCACGCCTTCCACTACCCGCTCGACCGCCGCGCGTGCCCGCCCAACCTATGGTCTCCTGCCGGGTTGGCCGAACCTGGCCGAGTTTCCTCGCGCGCAGTGGCTTTCCGCGGCTCGCCGCGCTTTGACCTCCGCGCCCGATGATGCCTTCGGTTACGGCGACGCCGCCGGCCGCATCGACCTGCGCGCCGCGGTGGCAGAGTATCTTTCGCGCTCGCGCGGTGTGTATGCCGAACCGCAGCGGGTCGTCATCTGCGCCGGCTTTCATCAAGGACTGACGTTGATGGCGTGGGCGCTCAAGGCACGCGGCGTTCGTGCCGTGGCCGTCGAGTCGTACGGTTTCGACGTCTACCGCGGCGTCTTGAATGCGGCCGGTCTTCACACGCCACCCCTCTTTGTCGACGAACAGGGCGCGCGCACAACAGATTTAGCCGGCCTGCGCGGTGTGGGTGCGGTGCTGCTGACGCCCGCGCACCAGTATCCGACCGGTGTGGAGTTGCGCCCTGATCGGCGCGCGGCCGCGATCGACTGGGCGCGCGCCACAGGCGGGTTGGTCCTCGAAGACGACTACGACGGCGAGTTTCGGTATGACCGGCACCCGGTAGGCGCATTGCAAGGCCTCGATCCCGCGCGGGTAGCGTACTTCGGCTCGGTGAGCAAGTCGCTCGCACCTGGCCTACGCCTGGCTTGGGTGGTGCTGCCTGAGGATCTGGTTCCGGAAGTCGTGGGGGCAAAGGGAAACGTCGACTGGTCGAGCGCCTTGGAGCAGTTGACGCTCGCAGAATTCATCGCGTCGGGTGCCTACGACCGCCATGTGCGAGCGATGCGCAATCGGTACCGCCTCAGACGCGACCAATTGGCGACCACCGTCGCCAAGGCTGCACCACGTACCCGCGTGACTGGTATCGCCGCCGGATTGCAGGCGGTTCTCGAACTCCCGCAGGGGTCCGAGCGCTCAGTAGTGCAGGCCGCATCCGACCAGGGCTTGTGGGTGCAGGGCTTGGGAGAGTTCCGCTTCGATTCTCCCGACACAGGATGGAAGACGCCTCGACGCGACGGGCTTGTCGTAGGTTTCGCGGCGCCCTCCGACAGTGCCTGGAGTGGCGCCCTCGAAGCGTTGTGCAGAATCCTGCCGTAAGCACCTCACATGCAGGAGCACGCGGACCGCGACGGCGGCTACGAGCGCGCTGAACATTACGAGGGCTCGATCGAGTTAGATCGTCGGTGGGTCGGTGCCCAATCGCGGCCGGCCTCCAGGATCTTGTCGGCCAGGCCGACCGGATTGCTGAACATCGCTCCAGTGGCTCGATGTCATCAGCGAAGCCGCCGGAACCGGAGGACCCTCCCGCTCCAAAAATAGAATTCCGAACTCAACGTCTGTTCGTCGGCGGCGTTAACGAAGCTGAGGCATCCGCCAGAGCTGCAGGTCGATTGCGCCGTCCCTGTGTCGCGCTACTGAGGGGTCAGGCCGCGTGCGATCACCAAACGCTGAATCTGGTTGGTGCCCTCGAAGATCTGGGTGATCTTGGCCTCGCGCATGTAGCGCTCGACCCGGTAGTCACGGGTGTAGCCGACGCCGCCGAACACCTGCACCGCGTCGGTGGTGACTTTCATCGCGGCGTCAGTGGCCACCAACTTCGCGACGCTGGCCTGTTGTGAGTACGGCCGACCCAGATCGCGTCGGCGCGCCGCATCCAGATACGTGGCCCGTGCGCTGGCGACCGCGGCGGCCATATCGGCCAGCAGGAAGCCAAGCCCTTGATGGTCGATGATCTTGCGCCCGAACGTCGTTCGCTCGTTCGCGTATCTGACGGCCTCGTCCAGCGCGGCCTGCGCCAGCCCGACGGCGACCGCGGCGATGCCCAACCGTCCGGAGTCCAACGCCGAGAACGCGATCTGCAGGCCCTGACCCTCGGCGCCGATCAACCGGTCCGCCTCGACAACGGCGTTGTCGTAGAACGCCGACGTCGTCGGCACCGCATGCAGGCCCATTTTCTCCTCGGGCTTACCGAAACTCAGACCCGCCAGATCACCCGGCACGAGGAAGCACGACACCCCGCGGGAGCCTTCACCGGTGCGCGCGAACAACGTGTAGAAGTCCGCGCGCCCGCCGTGGGTGATCCACGACTTGGAGCCGTTGAGCACGTAGCCAGGCGTCGGACCGGCGCCAGAAAACTCAGCCTTGCATTGCAGCGCCGCGGCATCCGAACCGGCCTGCGGTTCGGACAGGCTGTACGCGCCGATCTGCGCACCGCTGAGCATGTCGGGCAGCCAGCGGCGCTTCTGTTCCTCGGTGCCGAACGCCAACAACGGATGCGACGACAAGCTGTGCACGCTGACGGCGACCGCGACGGCTGCCCATCGAGCCGCGATCTCCTCGAGCACCTGCAGGTAGACCTCGTACGGCTGGCCGCCGCCGCCCCACTCCTCGGGTTGCGGCAGGCTCAGCAGCCCCGCCGTACCGAGTTGCGCGAATACGCCCTCGGGATAGCTCTCGGCCTTCTCGTGCGCGTCGACGATGGGGTCCAGCACCTTGTCGCTGATGTCGCGGGTCAGCGCGATCAGGTCATCGGCGTCCTGCGAGGGCATCAGCCGGTCGACGGGCATCGAGGGTCAGACCTTCGCGGTCTCCGAGAGCGCCGCGTTGATCGCGTCGACCCGGTCCTTGGCGTCACCGAACAGCATCTGCGTGTTCTGCCGGAAGAACAGCGGGTTCTGCACGCCCGCGTATCCGGAGGCCATGGACCGCTTGAACACGATGACGTTGTTGGCGTTCCACACCGTCAGCACCGGCATGCCTGCGATCGGGCTACCGGGGTCCTCGGAGGCGGCCGGGTTGACGGTGTCATTGGCGCCGATGACCAGCACGACGTCGGTGTCGTCGAAGTCGTCGTTGATCTCGTCCATCTCCAGCACGATGTCGTAGGGCACCTTGGCCTCGGCCAGCAGCACGTTCATGTGGCCGGGCAGCCGGCCCGCCACGGGGTGGATACCGAACCGGACGTTGACGCCGCGGTCGCGCAGCCTGCGGGTCAGGTCGGCGACGCCGTACTGGGCCTGGGCGACGGCCATGCCGTAGCCCGGCGTGATGATCACCGAACTGGCCGACTCGAGCAGTTCGGCGGCGCCCTCGGCGGTGATCTCGCGGTGCTCGCCGTAGTCCTTGTCGTCGGCGGGGCCCGCCTCGATGCCGAAACCGCCTGCGATCACTGAGATGAACGAGCGGTTCATCGCCTTGCACATGATGTAGGACAGGTAGGCACCCGAGGACCCGACCAGCGCGCCGGTGACGATCAGCAGATCGTTCGACAGCAGGAAGCCCGAAGCCGCTGCGGCCCAGCCGGAATAGCTGTTCAGCATCGACACCACCACCGGCATGTCGCCGCCACCGATCGAGGCGACCAGGTGCCAGCCCAGCAGCAGCGCCAGCACTGTGACCGCCACGAGCAGCCACAACTGCGGGTCGATCACGAACCACACGGTCAGCGCGGCGAAGACGACGAGCGCGCCGACGTTGAGGAAGTTCTTGCCCGGCAGCATCATCGGCGCTGACTTGATGCGGGCCGACAGCTTGAGATTGGCCACGATCGAACCGGTGAATGTCACGGCGCCGATGAAGATGCCGATCACCACCTCAGCCGAGTGGATGCCCAGCAAGCCCTCGTGCTGCAGCGTCACGGCCTCGGCGCTGACCAGGTCGCGTTCCACGTCCAGATAGCCGTTCCAGCCCACCAGCACGGCGGCCAGGCCGACGAACGAGTGCAGCAGCGCGATCAACTCGGGCATGCCGGTCATCTCGACGACCTTCGCGCGCCACAGCCCAATCGCGGCGCCGATGGCCATGGCGCCGAACAGCAGTGCCACGCCCAGCGGTTCGATGTGCCGGGCGAACGCAAGCGCGATCGTCGCGATCAACGCGACGGCCATCCCGACGATGCCGAAAGTGTTGCCCGCCCTTGATGTTTCATGTTTGGACAGGCCGGCCAGCGCGAGGATGAACAGCAGCGCCGCGACGACGTACGCCGCGGTCGCGGTGGTTTCCAGGGTGAACATCTCAGCTCCTCGAGAACATGGCCAGCATGCGGCGGGTGACCGCGAAACCGCCGAAGACGTTGATGCTGGCGAGCAGGGTCGCCAGGGTGGCCAGCACGGTGACGACGGCCCCGCCACTGAAGATGCCGTGGCCGATCTGCAACAGGGCACCGACGACGATGATCCCGGAGATCGCGTTGGTCACCGACATCAGCGGGGTGTGCAGCGCGTGGTGCACATTGCCGATCACGTAGTAGCCGATCACGATCGCCAACGCGAACACCGTCAGGTGCACCTGCAGCGCGGCCGGTGACAGCGCGATCAGCGCGAAGAGCACGGCCGCGGCGGCGAAGGTCAACCCCAGCCTGCGCGCGATCGTCATCGGCTGCTTGGCGGGCTTGGTCTCGACGGGGGCCGCCGCGGCGGCGGCCGGCGCCGCGGACACCTGCACGGGCGGTGGCGGCCAGGTGATCTCGCCGTCGCGGACCACTGTCACCGAGCGCTGCACGACGTCCTCGAAGTCGAGGATCAGCTTGCCGTCCTTCTCCGGGGTGAGCAGTTTGAGCAGGTTGACCAGGTTGGTGCCGTACAGCTGGGACGCCTGCGCGGGCAGCCGGCCCGCAAGATCGGTGTAGCCGATGATCGTCACGCCGTTGTCGGTGACGATCGCCTGGTCCTTGACGGTGCCCTCGACGTTGCCGCCGTTGGCCGCGGCCATGTCGACGATGACGCTGCCGGGTTTCATCGCAGCCACCATGTCGGCGGTGATGATGCGCGGCGCAGGCTTACCGGGGATCAGCGCGGTGGTGATGATGATGTCGACGTCCTTGGACTGCTCGGCGTACAGCTGCGCCTCGCGGGCCTTGTAGTCGTCGCCCATCTCCTTGGCGTAGCCGGTGGCCGACACTTCAGCCTCCGGTGACTCGATCGAAAGATATTCGCCGCCAAGTGATTTGACCTGATCGGCGACCTCGGGCCTGGGGTCGGTGGCGCGCACGACGGCGCCGAGACTGCCCGCGGCGCCGATGGCCGCGAGGCCGGCCACGCCTGCGCCGACGACCAGCACCTTGGCAGGCGGCACCTTGCCCGCTGCCGTCACCTGCCCGGTGAAGAACCGGCCGAACTTGCCTGCGGCCTCGATGACGGCGCGGTAGCCGGCGATGTTCGCCATCGACGACAGCACGTCCATCGATTGGGCCCGGGAGATCCGCGGAACGGCGTCCATGGCCAGCACCGTGATCGGGCGGGTGGCCAGCTGCTCGACGAGCTCAGGCTTCAGCGCAGGCGAGATCAGGCTGATCAACGTAGCGCCATCGCGCAAAGCCGCGATCTCGGCATTGTCCGGCGCGTTGACCTTGAGCACCACGTCGGCCGTCCAGGCGTCGCCGATCTCCGCGCCAGCCTCGTTGAACGCCGCATCGGAGAAGCTCGAGGCGGCGCCGGCGCCGGACTCGACGACTACCTCATAGCCGAGCTTGATGAGTTGGCCCACCGTCTGGGGCGTCGCGGCCACCCGGGTTTCCCCAGGCAGCGACTCTCGCGGGATCCCGATGATCATCGATTTCGATCCGATCTAGTTCTGTCACGGTCCGGTCGGGGCGCGACGATGCCCCCTCGACACAGCTCGTCACGGGACGAGTGGAATACGTCAGTCTAAGAGTTGACAGAAGTGCGTTACGTGTCCTGTGTGCGTCTGACGCCGCGGGCAATAAAACTCGTGCTGAGCGCAGCCATTCCCAGCAACGCAGCCAGCGGCAATTGTGTCCGGGTGTCGGTCTTCGTGGATATCGCTCCCGACGAGTCGCTCGTGGACTCGTCGGCGGCTGTCGTGCCGTCCGGCAAGTGGCGTTCTCGGCTGACCCGGGCCGCTTTGCCGCTGCTGTCGGTGATCGTCTTCTTCGTCGTCTGGCAGGCGGTCGCCGTCAGCGGCATCTGGAACCAGACGTTCGTGCCCTATCCCAGCGCGGTGTGGCGCGCCTTCCTCGACGTCTCCACCACCCATGACGGGGTCCGCGGCTACGCCGGCTACCTGTTGTGGGAGCACCTCTACATGACGCTGCGCCGGGTCTTCGCGGGCGTGGTCGTCGGTGTCGTGCTCGGCGTGCTGCTCGGCCTGGTGATGGGGTCGGTCAGTTGGGTGCGCAGCGTGCTCGAACCGTGGCTGACGTTCCTGCGGGCGCTGCCGCCGCTGGCCTACTTCTTTCTCCTGGTGATCTGGCTCGGCATCGACGAGGCCCCGAAGATCACCCTGCTGGCGCTGGCCGCGCTCCCGCCCGCCGCGGTCGCCACCACCGCCGCGGTGGTCGCGGCGCCGGTCGGACTGCAGGAGGCCGCCAGGGCGTTGGGCGCATCCCGCCGCGACGTGATCCGCGACGTCGTCGTGCCGTCCGCGCTGCCGGAGACCTTCACCGGGATCCGGTTGGCCGTCGGCATGGCGTATTCGTCGGTGGTCGCCGCCGAACTGTTCAACGGGCTGCCCGGCATCGGCGGCCTCGTCAAAGACGCAAGCAACTACAACAACACCCCCGTCGTGCTGGTCGGCATCTTCGCCATCGGGATCTCCGGCCTTGTCATCGACGGTCTGCTTCGCGCCGTGGAACGGCGCAGCGTCCCCTGGATTGGAAAGGTGTGAAAGATATGAAACTGAAAGCTGTAATTGCGACGGTCGCGGCAGCCACGTTGGCGTTGGCTGGCTGCTCGGTCGACCACTCGGGACAGCAGGCCGACAAGCCGACCATTCGCATTGGCTACCAGAGCTTTCCGTCCGGCGACCTGATCGTGAAGAACAACAAGTGGCTCGAAGACGCGCTGCCGGACTACAACATCAAGTGGACGAAGTTCGACTCCGGCGCGGACGTCAACACCGCGTTCATCGCCAAGGAACTGGACTTCGGCGCCCTTGGCTCCAGCCCCGTCGCGCGAGGCCTCTCGGCGCCGCTGAACATCCCGTACAAGGTCGCCTTCGTGCTCGACGTCGCTGGCGACAACGAGGCGCTGGTGGCGCGCAACGGCAGCGGCATCAACACCATCGCCGAACTCAAGGGTAAGCGGATCGGCACCCCGTTCGCGTCGACCGCGCACTACAGCTTGCTGGCCGCTCTCAACCAGAACGGCTTGTCCGCCAATGACGTTCAGCTGGTCGACCTGCAGCCGCAGGCGATCCTGGCGGCATGGGACCGCGGCGACATCGACGCCGCGTACTCCTGGCTGCCCACCCTGGACCAGCTGCGCAAGACCGGCAAGGATCTGATCACCAGTCGACAGCTGGCCAAGGACGGTAAGCCGACGCTTGACCTCGGCGCGGTCCGGGATGAATTCGCCGACGCACATTCCGACGTGGTCGACACCTGGCGGCAGCAGGAAGCCCGTGCGCTCAAGGTGATTCAGGACGATCCCGCCGCGGCGGCCAAGGCCATCGCCGCCGAGATCGGGCTCAGCCCCGACGACGTCGCCGGTCAGCTCAAACAGGGCGTGTACCTGACGCCGGAGCAGGTCGCATCGTCGGAATGGCTTGGCTCCGATGGTAAACCGGGCAACATCGCGGTCAACCTGCAGAGCGCATCGCAGTTCCTGGCCGACCAGAAGCAGATCCCGTCGGCGGCGCCGTTGCAGATCTTCCAGGACGCGGTCTATACGAAGGGATTGCCCAGTGCCATCACGCAATGACGGCACAATCCACATCAGTAATGTCTCGCACCGCTACGGCAGGGGCCGCGGCGCCCTGACCGCGCTGGGACCCGTGGACATGACCGTCGAGCCGGGATCGTTTCTGGTTCTGGTCGGCGCGTCGGGTTGCGGCAAGAGCACGCTGCTGCGCCTGCTCGCGGGCTTCGAATCACCAAGCGAGGGAACGGTTGCGGTGGCCGGCGCGGCGCCGACACCCGGTGTGACGGCGGGCGTGGTGTTCCAGCAGCCCCGGCTGTTCCCGTGGCGCACGGTCGGCGGAAACGTCGACCTGGCACTCAAATACGCGAACGTGCCGCGGGAACGGCGCGCCGAACGTCGCGATCAACTGCTCGCCAGGGTCGGCCTGGAGGGCACCGCGGACCGGCGGATCTGGGAGATCAGCGGCGGGCAGCAGCAGCGTGTCGCGATCGCGCGGGCGCTGGCCGCCGAGACGCCGCTGTTCCTACTCGACGAACCGTTCGCGGCACTGGACGCGCTCACCCGCGAGCGGTTGCAGGAGGACGTCCGTCAGGTCAGCGCGGAGTCGGGTCGCACGACGGTGTTCGTCACGCACAGCGCCGATGAGGCGGCGTTCCTCGGATCGCGGATCGTGGTGCTGACGCGGAGGCCGGGACAGGTGGCGTTGGATCTTCCGGTGGACTTGCCGCGGACAGGCGTCGACCCCGACGAATTGCGTCGATCACCGGAATACACCGAGTTGCGCGCGGAAGTGGGGCGCGCGGTGAAGGCGGCTGCTGCTTAGCGGTTAGACCGGCGGATAGGCGGGCGGCGGGTACACGCCGCGCAAAATCCATGCGAACCAGTTCGCGCCGTATTCGATCTCGTCGCTCGCGTCATAGTCCGGGTTCGGATCCACGTCATCCCCTCTCGCGTAGCGGCTGGTTCCCGGTGAAGTCTAGCCCCGCAGGCCACGCCGCGACAGTGCGAGACCTAAACTGGCCAACCAGTTGATTGACCCCCAGTCGACGCTCGGCCCTGCATATAGTGAGTCGCCATGTCCCCCTCCGATGTTCCAGCCACCTCCAACGGGATGACCCGTCGCGAGGAGCTGTTGGCCGTCGCGACCAAGCTGTTCGCGGCGCGGGGCTATCACGGCACCCGGATGGACGACGTGGCCGATGCGGTCGGGCTGAACAAGGCGACGGTCTACCACTACTACGCCAGCAAATCGCTGATCCTCTACGACATCTACAAGGGTGCCGCCGACTTCACCGTCGACGCGCTGCACGACGACCCGACCGCCTCGGCGCGGGAGACCATCTACCACTTCACCCGGCGACTGCTCGTCGGCATCGCGGGCAACATCGAGCGGGCGGCGGTCTATTTCCAAGAGGGTCCCTACATCTCCGAGTGGTTCACCGAGGACCAGGTCGCCTACATCCGTGAGAAGGAGACCCAGGTCTACGAGCACGTGCGCGACGTCATCGACCGCGGGATCGCCAGCGGTGAGTTCTACGACTGCGACTCGCACGTGCTGGCGCTGGGCTACATCGGGATGACGCTGGGCTCCTACCGGTGGCTGCGGCCGCAGGGCAGGCGAACCGCACAGGAGATCGCCGAGGAGTTCAGCACGGCATTGCTGCGCGGTTTGATCCGCGACGAGGCGACCCGGGTCGAGTCGCCGCTGGGTATTGACGCAGAGAGCACGGCGCAGTCGACGTAGAGCGCAAGATGGAGGCGTGAAATCCACTCTGCTGTCTCGCCGCGATCTCGACTTTCTGCTCTACGAATGGCTACGCATCGACGAGCTGACCAAACGGGAGCGGTTCGCCGAGCACTCCCGTGAGACGTTCGACGGCGTCCTCGATCTCTCCGAGCAGCTGGCGACCAAATACTTCGCGCCGCACAACAAGAAGAGCGACGCGAACGAACCCCACTTCGACGGCACCACCGTCACCGTCATCGACGACGTCAAACAGGCGTGGGACGCGTTCGCGCAGGCCGACCTGATCGCCATGTCGATGGACCAGAACCTCGGCGGCGCGCAGTTGCCCGCCACCGTCGCCGAGGCGGGCTTCGCCTGGTTCTCCGCGGCCAACGTCAGCACGACGGGCTACCTGATGCTGACGATGGCCAACGCCAACCTGCTGGCCAAGTTCGGCACCGACGAGCAGATCGAGGCGTTCCTCAAACCGATGCTGGCCGGTCGCTTCTCCGGGACGATGGCGCTGTCGGAGACCCAGGCCGGATCGTCGCTCGCCGACATCCTCACCCGCGCCGAACCGCAGGACGACGGCACCTACCGGCTGTTCGGCTCGAAGATGTGGATCTCCGGGGCCGAACACGAGTTGACCGAGAACATCGTCAACCTGGTGCTCGCAAAGATCCCCGGCGGTCCGCCGGGAACCAAGGGCATCTCGTTGTTCATCGTGCCGAAGTACCTCGTCAACGAAGACGGCACGGTCGGCGAGCGCAACAACGTGGTGCTCGCCGGGCTCAACCACAAGATGGGCCAACGCGGCATCACCAACACCGTGCTGAGTTTCGAGGGCGCCGTCGGTTACCTCGTGGGTGAGCCGCACCGCGGGCTCGCCTACATGTTCACGATGATGAACGAGGCGCGCCTCGGTGTCGGTATGGGCGCGGTGTCGCTGGGCTACACCGGCTACCTGAAGTCGCTGCAGTACGCGCGTGAACGGCCGCAGGGTCGCCCGGTGTTGGCCAAAGATCCGTCGACGCCGCAGGTGCCGATCATCGAACACGCCGACGTCAAGCGAATGTTGTTGGCGCAGAAGGCATATGTCGAAGGCGGGATGGCACTGCTGCTGTACTGCGCCAAGCTCGTCGACCTGGCGCACAGCGCCGAGTCCGACGACGAGCGCGACAAGCTCACGCTGCTGCTCGACATCCTCACCCCGGTCGGCAAGAGTTGGCCGTCGCAGTGGTGCCTGGAGGCCAACAACCTGGCCATCCAGGTGCACGGCGGATACGGGTACACCCGCGAGTACGACGTCGAACAGCACTACCGCGACAACCGGCTCAACCCCATCCACGAAGGCACCCACGGCATTCAAAGTCTGGATCTGTTGGGCCGCAAGGTGACTCAGCGTGGCGGCGCCAGCCTGGCCGCACTCGGCGAGACCATCGCGGCGACGATTGCGGCGGCCACGGCCTCAGGCGGTGAGGCTGCAGAGTTCGGTGCGCAACTCGACGCGTCCTGGCAGCGGCTCGTCGCGGTGACCGCAGGCATGTTCGGCTCCGGTGAGCTCGACGCCGCGCTGGCCAACAGCGTGGTGTACCTCGAGGCGTTCGGACACATCGTCGTCGCGTGGATATGGCTGGAACAGCTGCTGGCCGCCAACGGCCGGTCCGGCGACTTCTACGACGGCAAGCGGCAGGCCGCGCGCTACTTCTTCCGCTACGAGTTGCCCAAGACCGCGCCGCAGCTGGATCTACTGAAAAGCCTGGACCGGACCACGTTGGAGATGCGCGACGCCTGGTTCTGATGCGCCGGAGCTGCACGACGTCACCGTGTTTGAAGCCCCCCGGTGAGCGGGAAGCCGTCCGCCCGATGCCTACGACATTTCAAGACATCAGCCATTGGCTCTTGACCAAGGGCCTGCACGTCGTTCTGGTCGTGCTGTTCGCGATCGTCGTCACTCGGGTGATCCGGTGGACCGCCGGACGGATCAGCAAGCGACTGACCAAAGGTGACGAACGCGACGTCACGGTGCGATCGGAAACCGTCAAACACGGTCAGGCCGTCGCGTCGGTGATCTCGTCGGTGGCGATCGCCCTGCTCTACGTGGTGGTGGCCGTCGATATCGCCAATCAGCTTGGGCTGCCGCTCGGTTCGCTGGTGGCGCCGGCGGCCGTCCTCGGTGCCGCGCTCGGTTTCGGCGCGCAGCGCATCGTGCAGGACCTGCTCAGCGGGTTCTTCCTGATCACCGAGAAGCAGTACGGTTTCGGCGACCTCGTCGAACTGAGCGTCACCGCAGGCGGCACCGCTGTCGGCACGGTGGAGGACGTCACGCTGCGGGTGACCAAGCTGCGCACCAGCGATGGCGAGATGTACACCGTGCCCAACGGTCAGATCGTCAAGTCGCTCAACATGTCGAAGGACTGGGCGCGCGCGGTGGTCGACGTTCCGGTGTCGACCTCGGCCGACCTGAACAAGGTGAACGAGGTGCTCGGCGGGGTCGCGAAGGCCGCCATGGAGAACGGCCGCCTGCCGGATCTGCTGCTCGACGAGCCGTCGCTGATGGGCGTCGAGAGCATCGAGGTGGACACCGTGAATCTACGGATGGTGGCGCGCACGCTGCCGGGTAAGCAGTTCGAGGTCGGGCGCCAGCTGCGCGCGCTGATCGTGTCGTCGTTCCGCCGCAACGGCATCGCGACGTCGGGCGCGGTGACTAGTCAAAACTGATCAACTGGCGGACCGCGTGCCCGTCGGCGAGTTGGTCCATGCCCTCGTTGATGTCGTCGAGCGTGATGGTCGACGACACCAGCTTCTCGACAGGCAACCGGCCCGCCCGCCACAACCCGACGAAGTGCGGGATGTCCTGGGACGGCACCGCGGAGCCGAGGTAGCTGCCGATCAACGACCGGCCCTCGGCGACAAGACCCAACGGCGACAACGTGATTCGCGCATCGGGTCGCGGCAGGCCGACGGTGACGGTGCGGCCGCCGGGTGCGGTGAGGTCGATCGCGGTCTGCAGCGCGAGCGGATGACCCGCTGCCTCGATCACCACGGCGCCCTTGATGCCGCGCTCGGCCGCCTCGTCGGGGGTGAAGGCGTCGTGCGCGCCCATCGCACGGGCCAACTCGAGCTTGTCGGCGAGCCGGTCGACGCCGATCACCGTGACGTCGTCATGCGCCAGCGCGGTGAGCACCGCTGCCATGCCGACGCCGCCGAGCCCGACCACGACGACGGTCTGGCCCGTCTGCGGTCGCCCGGCGTTGATCACGGCGCCGCCGCCGGTCAGCACTGCACAACCGAGCAGCGACGCGACCGCGGGCGGCACGTCGTCCGGCACCGGGACGACGGAGCGCCGGTCGACGACGGCGTGCGTCGCGAACCCGGACACCCCGAGATGGTGGTGAATGGGCAGGCCGTCGCGCGACAGCCTTCGCTCACCTGCCATCAGCGTGCCCGCGCCGTTGGCGGCGCTGCCCGGTTCGCACGGCGTCAACCCGTTGGTGGCGCACGCCGCGCACCGGCCACACCGCGGCAGGAACGTCATCACGACGCGCTGCCCGGTGCGCACGTCGGTGACCTCCGCGCCGGCCTGGTCGACGATGCCCGCGGCTTCGTGTCCGAGCAGCATCGGCACCGGCCGCACCCGGTTGCCGTCGACCACCGACAGGTCGGAGTGGCACAAGCCAGCGGCTTCGATGCGAACGAGGAGTTCGGTGTCGCCGGGCGGTGCGAGGTCGAGTTCGGACACAGAAATCGGCCGCGACTGTTTGAACGGCCGGGGCCGACCGATCTCTTCGAGCACGGCGCCGTGGATCCTCATGAGCACCAGCCTGCCGTGACTTCGACACTGCTGCCAGACTCCTGCCATGACTGACGAGCAACCGCTCACCAGCCGGGACTTCCCGGTGCACTGGCCGGTGTTGACGCGCTGGACCGACAACGACATGTTCGGTCACCTCAACAACGCGGTCTACTACGAACTGTTCGACACCGCGATCAACGCGTGGATCGACACGACGTGCGGGATCGATCCGCTGACCGTGCCGTGGCTCGGGGTGGTCGCCGAGTCGGGTTGCCGGTACTTCTCGGAGCTGAAGTTTCCCGATCCGCTGATCGTCGGACTGGCGGTCACCCGACTCGGCAACAGCAGCGTCACCTATCGGCTGGCGCTGTTCGCGGCCGATCAACCATTGGCGGCGGTCGGGCACTGGGTGCACGTGTACGTCGACAGAAAGAGCAGGCGGCCGGTGCCGATCCCGGGGTCGATTCGGTCTCTGCTGGAGTCGATATGCTCGCCGGATGCCGCTCGTAAGCAAGACAGTTGAGGTCAGTGCCCCCGCCGAAGCCATCATGGCGATCGTCGCCGATTTCGAGGCGTATCCGGCGTGGAACGAGGAGATCAAGGGCTGCTGGGTGCTGGCCCGCTACGACGACGGCCGGCCCAGTCAGCTGCGGTTGGACGTCGTGGTGCAGGGCCAGTCGGGCACCTTTATCACTGCGGTGTACTACCCCGCCGAGAACCAGATCTACACCGTGCTGCAGCAGGGCGAGTTCTTCACCAAGCAGGAGCAGCGGTTCTCGGTGGTGCCGATGGGCCCGACCTCGCTGTTGACCGTCGACCTCGACGTCGAGACCCAGCTGCCGATCCCCAAGCCGATGGTGAAGAAGGCGATCGGCGACACCCTGGAGTACCTGGCCGACAACCTCAAGAACCGTGCGGAGCAGCTGTCCGCAAGCTCGTAGCCGTCAGCTCCACAACCCGGTCTCGTCTAGTCGGGCCACCAACCGCTGGGCGGCGTCGCTGAACTCGCCGCTGGTCAACCGCACGACCGTAGCGACGTCGCGACGCCGCAACGCGGCGATCAGGTCGCGGTGACCCGATACCGCCGCCGCACCCCATTCGGCGTTGCTGGCGTAGATCTGCCCCGGTAGATACCGCGCGACATGCAGCAGGAACCACGCCAGCTTGATGCGGCCCGTCGCACGGTTGAACGTTCGGTGGAAGGCGAATTCCGCGGCGACCACCTCTTCGGGATCGCCATGTTCGACGGCCGCGGCGAGGCTGTCGTTGAGGTGTTCGAGTTCGTCGATCTCCGCGTCGGTGATCCGTTCGGCCGCCGTGGCCGCCAACTCCTTGGCGATGGTGGCCTGCAGCCAGAAGATGTCGTCGATGTCGCCGCGCGTCAGCGGCACCACCACGTGCCCGCGATGCGGCTCCAACTGGACCATGCCCTCGCCCCGTAGTGTGCGCAGCGCCTCGCGCACCGGCGTGATGCTCACCCCGAGCGCGGCGGCCGTCTCGTCGAGCCGGATGTAGGTTCCCGGCCGCAGCGCGCCGGTCATGATGTCGGTGCGCAACCGGGCCGCGACCTCGTCGGAGAGTTGCTCGCGCCGGACCGCCCGGCGCCGCTGTGAGCGCGGCCTGGCCGGTGCGTTCATGTCCGTCTCCGGTCTGTCGTGCAGGGGGTTGTCCCCGAGCCGCCGAGGTCATAGTGTGACCGGGGCAACACCATGTTTGATCAAATATCATCGTCGCGCAACCCACCGGATGGAGCACCGTCCCGTTGACCGAACCGTCGCTGACCGATCAGCCGTATCTGGCGCGTAGGCAGAATTGGACCAATCAGCTCGCACGCCACGCGCTCATGCAGCCAGACGCCACGGCGCTGCGGTTCCTCGGACACACGACGACGTGGGGTGAGCTCGACCGGCGGGTCATCGCGCTGGCGGGCGCGCTGAGTAGACGCGGCGTCGGCTTCGGTGACCGCGTGCTGATCCTGATGCTCAACCGCACCGAGTTCATCGAGTCGTTCCTGGCGGTCAACAAGCTGGGCGCCATCGCCGTCCCGGTCAACTTCCGGATGACCCCTCCGGAGATCGCGTTCCTGGTCGGCGACTGCCAGGCCAAGATCGTGATCACCGAGGCCGTGCTGGCCAATGTCGCCACCGCGGTGCGCGGTCTGGACCCGACGCTGCAGACGGTGATCGTCGCGGGTGCGGGCACCGACGAGCAGGTCCTCGGGTACGACGACCTACTCACCGAGCCCGGCGCTGGGCCGCAACCGGTTGACATCCCCAACGACTCGCCCGCGCTGATCATGTATACGTCCGGCACCACCGGACGGCCCAAGGGCGCGGTGCTGACCCACACAAACATCTCGGGTCAGGCCATGACCAACCTGTTCACCATCGCCGCCGACGTCAACAATGATGTCGGCTTCATCGGGGTGCCGCTGTTCCACATCGCAGGCATCGGAAACACCATCACCCCGCTGCAGCTGGGCCTGCCGACCGTGATCTACCCGCTGGGCGCGTTCGATCCGGCGCACCTGCTCGACGTGCTGGAGGCCGAGCAGGTCACCACCATGTTCCTCGTGCCCGCGCAGTGGCAGGCGGTGGTCGCCGAACAGCGCGCCAACCCGCGCAAGCTGGCGCTGCGGGTGCTGTCGTGGGGCGCCGCCCCGGCGTCTGACACACTGCTGCGCGAGATGGCCGAAACCTTCCCAGGCACCCAGATCTACGCGGCGTTCGGGCAGACCGAGATGTCGCCGGTGACTTGTATGTTGTTGGCGCAAGACGCAATTCGTAAACTCGGCTCGGTCGGCAAGGTCATTCCGACGGTCGCGGCGCGCGTCGTCGACGAGAACATGAACGACGTTGAAGTGGGTCAGGTCGGTGAGATCGTCTACCGCGCGCCGACCCTGATGGCCGGGTACTGGAACAACCCGAAGGCCACCGCGGAGGCATTCGCGGGCGGTTGGTTCCACTCCGGCGACCTGGTCCGCCAGGACGAGGAGGGCTACATCTGGGTCGTCGACCGCAAGAAGGACATGATCATCTCCGGCGGCGAGAACATCTACTGCGCCGAGGTCGAGAATGCCCTTGCCGCCCACCCCGGCATCGTGGAGGTGGCGGTGATCGGACGTCCGGACCGGAAGTGGGGTGAGGTGCCCGTCGCGGTGGCGGCCGTCAGCACCGATCTTGGCCTCGCTGATCTCGATCAGTTCCTCACCGAACGACTGGCCCGTTACAAACATCCGAAGGCGCTCGAGATCGTCGACGCCCTGCCGCGCAACCCGGCTGGCAAAGTCCTGAAAACAGAACTGCGAGCGCGCTTCGGGGCGCAGACGACGATTGACGCCGGCGAAAGTTCCACTCCGCCAACGGTTTCTGCTGCGGCGCAAGAGATTTAACGGACGGAGGTGGGTTTGCTAACGGTTACGGGCACAATCCCGCCGATGCGGTGCACTGTGGGTACAGCATCGGGTACAGTCCGGTGGTCCGCCTTACTACCCGCGAGTAGGGAGACGGCGGTCACAGACACCAGGATGGGGCAAGGAGGAGGCGTGCGACAGGTTCTGCCGCCGCGCCGCGACAGTCGCGCTTTCGTCGTGGGAGTCAACCGGTGACGGGGTCGACGGGCGTCGTCCACTACGTCCGGGATCAAACCCGGCCCGCACTGACGGCCGTCGGCGGGTTCGTCCGGATGTGCGTGCTCACCGGCAAGGCGTTGTTCAAGCCGCCGTTCCAGTGGCGCGAGTTCATCCTTCAGTCCTGGTTCCTGTTCCGCGTGTCCTTCCTGCCCACCCTCGCCGTCTCGGCGCCGCTGACCGTTCTGCTGATCTTCCTGTTGAACATCCTGCTCGCCGAGTTCGGCGCCGCCGACGTTTCCGGTGCGGGTGCGGCCATCGGCGCCGTCACCCAGTTGGGTCCGCTGGTGACCGTGCTGGTGGTGGCGGGCGCCGGATCGACGGCCATCTGCGCCGACCTCGGGGCCCGCACCATCCGCGAGGAAATCGACGCACTCGAGGTGCTGGGCATCGACCCGATCCACCGCCTCGTCGTCCCCCGCGTGGTCGCCTCCACTTTCGTCGCGCTGTTGCTGAACGGCGCGGTGATCACCATCGGTTTGGTCGGCGGCTTCGTCTTCGGCGTGTACCTGCAGAACGTGTCCGCCGGCGCCTATGTGTCGACGCTGACGCTCATCACCGGGCTGCCCGAAGTGCTGATCTCAGTCATCAAAGCAACGGTCTTCGGCTTGATCGCCGGCCTGGTCGGCTGCTATCGCGGTCTCACGGTGTCGGGCGGCGCAAAGGGCGTCGGCACCGCGGTCAACGAAACGTTGGTCTTGTGCGTCATCGCGCTGTTCGCGGTCAACGTGGTACTAACCACGATCGGCGTGCGGTTCGGAACGGGGCGCTGATGTCGACCACCCAAGTCCTGCGCTCCCGGTTTCCGCGAGGCGCCGCCACGGCCGAGAAAGTTGTCGGTGGTCCAGGCCGGGCGCTCGACAGTATCGGCCACGTCGCCTGGTTCATCGTCACCGCGATGGGCGCGACCGGCCACGCCCTGCGTTACTACCGCAAGGAGACGCTGCGGCTGATCGCCGAGATCGGCATGGGCACCGGCGCGATGGCCGTCATCGGCGGTACAGCGGCGATCGTCGGCTTCGTCAGCTTGTCCGGTTCGTCGCTGGTGGCGATCCAGGGCTTCGCGTCGCTTGGCAATATCGGTGTCGAGGCTTTCACCGGATTCTTCGCCGCGATGATCAATGTGCGGTCCGCCGCACCGCTGGTGTCAGGCGTCGCGCTGGCTGCGGTCGTCGGTGCGGGCGCCACGGCCGAACTGGGCGCCATGCGGATCAGCGAGGAGATCGATGCGCTCGAGGTGATGGGTATCAAGTCGATCTCCTACCTGGTCTCCACCCGGATCATGGCCGGGTTCGTGGTGATCATCCCGCTCTATGCGATGGCGATGATTCTGTCGTTTTTGTCAGGCCAGATCACCACGACGCTGTTCTACGGTCAGTCAACCGGTACCTACGAGCATTACTTCCAGACGTTCCTGCGGCCCGAGGACGTGTTCTGGTCTTTCATGGACGCGATCATCATCTCGGTGATCGTCATGCTCAACCACTGCTATTACGGCTATTACGCCAGCGGTGGGCCCGTGGGTGTCGGCGAGGCGGTCGGGCGGGCCATGCGGGCGTCTTTGGTGGCGGTGGCTTTGGTGGTTCTGTTCGTCGCGTTGGCGCTCTACGGCGTCGACCCCAACTTCAACTTGACGGTGTAGCCCAATGACGGCACCCGTGAACAAATCCCGCACGCCCCCCTTCAAGTTGGCGGGCGCGATCTTGGCGATAGTGGTCGTCGTCGCCACGGTCCTGGTCTTCCTTCAGTTCCGCGGTACGTTCCTCGATCGCGAGAATCTGACGATGATGGCGGCGCGCAGCGGCCTTTCGATGGATCCCGGCGCCAAGGTCACGTACAACGGTGTCGAGATCGGCAGGGTCGGGCAGGTCGACCAGGTAAGCGTCGGCGGTGTGCCTCGGGCGAAGATCACGCTGAAGGTGGATCGCAAGTATCTCGACTTGATTCCGAAAAACGTCAATGCCGATATCACCGCCACCACGGTGTTCGGCAACAAGTACATATCCTTTACGTCACCGAAAGATCCGACGCCGCAACGTATCTCGCCGTCAGATGTGATCGATGCGACGTCGGTGACCACCGAGTTCAACACCTTGTTCGAGACGGTCGTCGAGGTGGCGGAGCAGGTCGACCCGATCAAGCTGAACCAAACATTGAGCGCCACCGCCGAAGCGCTCGACGGGCTGGGTGATCGGTTCGGCCAGTCAATCATTCACGGCAACGAAATCCTCGACGACGTCAATCCGCTGATGCCCCAGATCCGCCGCGACAACCAACTGCTGGCCGACCTGGGAGACGTCTACGCCAACGCGGCGCCCGACCTGTTCGACGGCCTGGAGAACGCCGTCACCACCGCGCGCACGCTCAACGAGCAGCAGGGCAACATCGACCAGGCACTGATGGCCGCTGTCGGGTTCGGCAACACCGGCGGCGACATTTTCGAACGCAGTGCGCCCTATCTGGTCCGGGGCACTGCAGACCTGGTGCCCACCTCGCAGCTGCTCGACACCTACAGCCCCGCACTGTTCTGTACGATCCGCAACTTCCACGACGTGGAGCCCAAGGTGGCGGCATCGTTGGGCGGCAACGGCTATTCGCTCCGGACGACCAGCGAACTCATCGGACCGGGCAACCCCTACGTCTACCCGGACAACCTGCCGCGCGTGAACGCCAGAGGAGGCCCAGAGGGTAGGCCGGGCTGCTGGCAACCAGTCACCCGCGATCTGTGGCCCGCGCCGTACCTGGTCATGGACACCGGTGCCTCCATTGCGCCGTACAACCACTTGGAACTGGCATCGCCGTTCGGTTGCGCCGGGCTGCCGCCGTGCATCATTCCTCTTCTTCCGGCACCGATTCCGATCATCGCTCCCGGGATCGAATACGTCTGGGGCCGCCAGTTCGGGGAGAACACGATCAACCCATGAAAATTACTGGAACCGCTGTCAAGCTCGGCATTTTCTCGTTGGTGCTGCTGCTTTTCACCGCCATGATCATCGTGGTGTTCGGTCAGATGCGGTTCGACCGCACCACCGGGTACACGGCGGTCTTCTCCAACGTCAGTGGCCTTCGCGCCGGGCAGTTCGTCAGGGCTTCCGGTGTCGAGGTGGGCAAGGTTTCCAAGATCGAACTACAGGACGGTGGTGCGCAGGCCAAGGTTCACTTCAGCGTCGACCGCTCGCTCCCGCTGTTCGACGGGACCACCGCTTCCATCCGGTACCTGAACCTGATCGGCGACCGCTACATGGAGCTCAAGCGCGGCGACAGCAACAAGCGCCTCGCGGCTGGTGGCACCATCCCGATCGAGCGAACCCAACCCGCGGTTGATCTGGACGCACTGATCGGCGGGTTCCGTCCGGTTTTCCGGGCGCTGGATCCCGACAAGGTCAACAACATCGCCCAGTCGATCATCACGGTGTTTCAGGGCCAAGGCGGGACCATCAACGACATTCTCGATCAGACTGCCTCGCTCACGTCCGCGCTCGCCGACCGTGACCAGGCCATCGGTGAGGTGATCCGCAACCTGAATACCGTGCTCGACACGACGGTCAAGCACCAGCAGCAGTTCGACGAGACAGTGCAGAATTTCGAGAAGCTCATCACCGGTCTCAAGAACCGCAAAGACCCGATCGCAAGCTCGGTCGCGGACATCAGCGACGCTGCGGGCACGATCGCCGACCTGCTCGCCGACAACCGGCCGTTGCTGCAGAGCACCATCACCTATCTCGAGGGAGTGCAACAGCCGCTGGTGGACCAGAAGGCCCAACTCAACGACATCTTGGTCAGGCTGCCGACGGCGTTCAACATCATCGGCCGCGCCGGTGGTATCTACGGCGACTTCTTCAACTTCTACGCCTGCGATATCTCGTTGAAGCTCAACGGCCTGCAACCTGGCGGCCCGGTCCGCACAGTCAAACTCACGAGTCAGCCCACGGGTAGGTGCACGCCGCAATGAGGACACTCGAGGGGTCGGACCGCATCCGAAACGGGTTGATGGGCATCCTCATCCTGATTCTCGTGCTCGGCGTTGGCCAGAGCTTCGCGAGCGTTCCGATGCTGTTCGCGACGCCTACCTACTACGCACAGTTCTCGGATACCGGGGGCATTGGCACCGGTGACAAGGTGCGCATTGCCGGCGTCGACGTCGGCGAGATTCGCTCGATGCGAATCGACGGTGACAAGGTGGTGATCGGCTACTCGCTGCAGGGTACTCAGATCGGCACCGCGAGTCGCGCGTCGATCCGAACCGACACAATTCTGGGCCGGCGCAATATGGAGATAGAACCGCGCGGCAAAGATCCGTTGCGCGCCAACGGTATTCTGCCGTTGGGGCAGACCACCACGCCGTACCAGATCTACGACGCCTTCTTCGACGTGACGAAGGCGGCCTCCGGCTGGGACACCCAGACGGTGAAGCGATCGCTGAACGTGTTGTCGGAGACCATCGACCAGACGTATCCGCATTTGTCGGCTGCTCTGGAAGGGGTGGCCCGGTTCTCCGACACCATCGGCAAACGCGACGATCAGGTGAAGCAACTGCTCGCCAACGCCAACAAGATCGCGGGCGTCCTGGGCAACCGCAGCGCGCAGATCAACCAACTGTTCGTCAACGCCCAGTCGCTGCTGGCCGCGATCAACGAACGCAGCTACGCCGTCAGCATGCTGCTCGAGCGGGTCGCGGCGTTCTCCGAACAGGTGAAGGGTTTCATCGACGACAACCCGAACCTCAACCGTGTGCTCGAGCAACTGCGCACCATCAGCGACGTGCTACGAGATCGCAAATTCGATCTGATGCAGACGCTGACCACAGTAGCGAAATTCGTTGCCTCCCTTGGTGAAGCGGTCGCATCGGGGCCGTTCTTCAAGGTTTTCTTGGCGAATCTGCTGCCCTATCAGATTCTGCAGCCGTTCGTCGACGCCGCTTTCAAGAAGCGCGGCATCGATCCCGAGAAGTTCTGGGGTGATGCGGGCCTGCCGGCGTTCAGGTTCCCCGACCCGAACGGCCAGCGGTTCCCCAACGGTGCGCCCGCGCCCGCGCCGACGGTGCTCGAAGGCACGCCGGAACATCCCGGGCCCGGCGTCCTCAAAGGCTCGCCGTGTTCGTACACGCCGCCCGTCGCTGACGGCCTGCCGCGGCCCAATGACCCTCTGCCATGCTCGCATCTGACGACAGGGCCGTTCGGTGGACCCGAATACGGGCCGCCCGACGTCGCGACCTCGGACCCGAATCCCAACGGTCCGGGATTCACTCCAGGCGTGCCTGCGGCGGCGATACCGGGTCAGTTGCCGCCCGACATGCCCGGCGCGCCGGTTCCGCTGCCGCCTGCGCCGCCGAACGCGCGCACCGTGCCGGTTGGGCCACTGCCTCCCGAGGGGCCGGACTTCACGCCGGGTATCGCGCCGCTGCCGCCCGCGCTGACGGGTCCGCCGCCGCCACCGGGACCAGGCCCAGACGCCGGCCCGGCGGGCACGCCGCCGCTGCCGGGCAATCCGCCGTTCCTCCCGCCCGGATCGCAGGAGGGCTGAGTTAGATGTCCACAATCTTCAACATCAGAAACATCAAGCTGGGACGGGTGTCTCGCGCTTCGGTGATCGTCGGTGTGCTGATCGTGATCCTTGCGTTGGTGGCTGCCATCGTCGGCTGGAATCTGTACAAGAAGCTGACCACCAACACCGTTGTCGCCTACTTCCCGCAGACCCTGGCGCTGTATCCCGGCGACAAAGTCAACATCATGGGAATCCAGGTCGGCTCGATCGACGACATCGAGCCGGCGGGCGACAAGATGAAAGTGACCTTTTCCTACGAGAACAAATACAAGGTCCCGGCCAACGCCACCGCGTCGATACTGAACCCCAGCCTCGTCGCTTCGCGCAATATCCAGCTGTCGCCTCCGTACACCGGCGGACCGGTCATGGAGGACAACGCGGTCATCCCGATCGACCGCACGCAGGTGCCGGTCGAGTACGACGAGCTTCGCGACTCGATCAACCGGATCTTGACCGAACTGGGTCCGACCAGGGATCAGCCGCGAGGTCCCTTCGGGGACATCATCGAATCTGCCGCGGACGGCTTCGCCGGCAAAGGTGAGCAGCTCAACAGGACCTTGAAGGGACTCTCGGAGGCGCTTTACACCCTCAACGAGGGCCGGGGTGACTTCTTCAGCGTGATCAAGAGTCTGGCGCTGTTCGTCAACGCGTTGTACAAGAGTGATCAGCAGTTCGTCGCCCTCAACGACGATCTCGCGCAATTCACCAACGCGTTCACCAACACCGACCGCGAGGTGGCCAACGCGCTGCAAGACCTGAACCAGTTGTTGACGACGACTCGGCAGTTCATCAACAAAAACGGCGAGGTGCTCACCCACGACGTCAACAACCTGGCCGATGTGACGAACGCGATTCTGCAGCCCGACCCGCTCAATGGTCTGGAAACCGCCCTGCACGTGTTCCCGACGCTGGGCGCCAACTTGATGAACATCGTGTCGCCGGTAACTGGCGGTGTCATGGGCTTGCCCGCCATCGCCAACTTCGCGAACCCGATGCAGTTCGTCTGCAGCGCCATCCAGGCCGGCAGCCGGTTGGGCTACCAAGAGTCCGCCGAACTGTGTGCCCAGTACCTCGCACCCATTCTCGACGCGATCAAATTCAACTACCCGCCGATCGGAATCAACCAGTTCAACACGGCGATGACGCTGCCCAAGCAGGTCGCGTATTCGGAGCCACGTCTGCAGCCACCGGGCGGTTACAAGGACACCACGGTGCCCGGCATCTTCTCGCGCGACACCTTGTTCTCCCACGGTAACCACGAGCCAGGCTGGGTCGCCGCTCCCGGCATGCAGGGCGTCGACGTGCAACCGTTCACGTCGAACATGCTGACGCCGGAGTGTCTGGCGGAATTGATGGGTGGCCCGGACTGCGCCATTGCGCAGGCCCCGCCCGCGTTCGGGGCACCGCCAGGGGGCAACCTGCCCGGCCCACCGAACTCGTATGACGAGAACAACCCGCTGCCGCCGCCGTGGTATCCACAGCCGGGGCCACCGCCTGCCCCGGCACCGGGTGTGATTCCAGGTGATCCCGGTGGGTCGCCGCTGTCGGCTCCCGCGCCCGCTGCGGGGCCCGGTCCAGGCCCCGCCGCCCCGGCCGGACCGCCGCCAGTGGGCCCGCCCCTACCCGCTGAGGCAGGTCAATAGATGGCTGCACGTACATGGAGCAGGATCGCTCGGCGCAGCGTCGCACTGGTTGCGGTCGCTTTGCTGCTGAGTTCGTGTGGGTCGTGGAAAGGCATCGCCAACGTCCCGTTGCCCGGCGGACCGGGCACCGGCGGCGACAAGATGACGATCTACGTGCAGATGCCGGATACGTTGGCGCTCAACGTCAATAGCCGGGTTCGTGTTGCTGATGTGTACGTCGGCCGGGTGCGCGCGATCGAGTTGAGGAACTGGGTCGCGACACTGACCCTGGACCTGCAGCCCGACGTGAAGTTGCCGAAAAACGTGTTGGCCAAGATCGGGCAGACCAGCCTGTTGGGCAGTCAGCATGTGCAGCTCGATCCGCCGCCGGACCCGCAGGGCCAGCTGAAGAGCGGCGACACCATCCCGCTGAAGAACAGTTCAGCTTTCCCCACCACCGAGCGGGTGCTGGCGAGCATCGCGACCATTCTGCGCGGCGGCGGCGTGCAGAACCTGGAAACGATCCAGACCGAAGTCAACAACCTGCTGACCGGTCGGGCCGATCAGATCCGCGAGTTCCTCAACAAGTTGGACACCTTCACCGACGAGCTCAATCAGCAGCGTCAAGACATCACCCGCGCCATCGATTCGACCAATCGGCTGCTGACGATAGTCGGTCAACGCAATGAGACCCTTGATCGGGTTCTCACCGAATTCCCGCCACTGATAAAGCATTTCGCCGACACCCGCGATCTGTTCGCGGATGCGGTGGAAGCGCTTGGCCGGATCAGCAGGGCCGCCGACGACGCGTTGGCTCCGTCCAGCGACAACCTGCACACGAATCTGCAGAACCTGCAACGGCCACTCAAACAACTCGGCAGGGCGTCGCCGTACCTCATCGGCGCGCTGAAGCTCATGCTCACTGCACCGTTCTCGATCGAGAATGTGCCGAAAGTGGTCCGCGGCGACTTCCTCAACGTGTCGTTGATGGTCGACCTCACGCTGTCGGGACTGGACAACGGGTTCTTGTCGGGTACCGGTATCTCGGGCATGCTGCGCGCACTCGAGCAGAGCTGGGGTCGGGACCCCGCGACGATGATCCCGGATGTGCGGTTCACCCCGAACCCGCATGACGCGCCGAACGGTCCGCTGGTCGAAAGGGGTGAGTGAGCAGTGCTGACCCGTTTCGTCAAGATCCAGCTGGTGCTCTTCACGATCCTCACGGTCATCGCGATCGTCGTGCTGGGCTGGTATTACCTGCGGGTGCCCAGCCTGGTCGGGATCGGGCAGTACAAGCTCTACGCCGACCTGCCACGGTCCGGCGGCCTGTACGCAACCGCCAACGTGACGTATCGGGGCACCCAGATCGGCAAAGTCACCGCCGTCGAACCCACGGAGCGTGGTGCGCGGGCCGAAATGAGCATCGACAACCGGTTCAAGATCCCCGCGGACGCGACGGCCAACGTGCATTCGGTCTCGGCGATCGGCGAGCAGTACCTCGACATCATTTCCACGGGGAATCCCGGTCAGTTCCTGTCCGACGGCCAGAACGTCGGCTCCATCAGGGACAACACGGTGCCGAGTGAAGTCGGTCCGGCGCTGGACGCCGCGAACCGCGGGCTGGCCGTGCTGCCCAAGGAGAAGATCGACACGCTGCTCACGGAAACCTCGAAGGCGGTTGGCGGTTTGGGCCCGGCATTGCAGCGGCTGGTCGATTCCACTACCAACATCGCGCAGGGTTTCAAAGACAACCTGCCCGAGTTGAACGACGTCATCGAGCACTCGACGCCAATCCTGCAGAGCCAAGCCGACTCGGGCGACAACATCCAGCAATGGGCACGCAACCTCAACATCATCGCGGCCCAATCGGCTGAGCAGGATGCCGCTCTGCGCAGCGGCCTCCAACAGGCGGCGCCCACCTTGGATCAGGTGGCGGCCGTGTTCAGCGATGTTCGTGAGGCCCTGCCGCAGACGCTGGCCAACCTGTCCGTCGTCTTCGACATGCTCAAGCGCTACCACAAGGGTCTCGAGCAGACATTGGTGATTCTGCCGCAGGGTGCGGCGGTCGCGCAGGCCGGGACACTTTTCGACAACGTCGGTCAGCTGCCACTGGCGCTGGGAATCAACCAGCCTCCGCCGTGTTTGACGGGGTTCCTGCCCGCCTCAGAGTGGCGGTCGCCCGCCGACACCAGCATGGCGCCATTGCCCACGGGCACGTACTGCAAGATCCCGAAAGACTTCCAGGGCAACGTCGTCCGCGGGGCCCGCAACTACCCGTGTGCGGATGTACCGGGCAAGCGCGCGGCGACGCCGAGGGAGTGCCACAGCAACGAGCCGTACGTGCCGTTGGGCACCAACCCCTGGTATGGCGACCCGAACCAGATCCTGTCGTGTCCTGCCCCCGCAGCCCGCTGCGACCAGGGAGTCAATCCGGGTCGCGGGGTCATACCCGCGCCATCGGTCAACAACGGGCTCAATCCTCTGCCTGCTGATCAACTCCCCCCACCGGCGCGAGCGTCGGCGCCGACCAGTGATCCGCTGTCGCCGCCGGGACAGGGTAGCGTCCAGTGCAGTGGACAGCAGCCGAACCCGTGTACGTACACTCCGGCACAGGGGCCGCCGGGTTCGACGGCTATCTACAGCCCGTCGAGCGGTGAGGTGGTCGGACCTGACGGCGTCAAATACAACGTCAGCAATTCGAAGAACCCAGGAGACGACGGATGGAAGGAGATGCTGGCGCCCGCCAGCTGAACCCCACCGATGCTGATGAAACGCCCGATGAGTCGTTAGCAGTATCCACAGAAGAACACTCAGGAGACGTCTCCGACCCCCCCGAGGATTCGCTCGGCGGATTCGACGACGGCAGCGTCGATCGTCGGCCGTCACGCCTTGGTGTCGGCTCGGTGGTGTGCATCTGCATGCTGCTTGTCCTACTCGCCGGTGGGGCGGGTGCGGGTGGTTACCTGGCCTTGAGGTCGCACCACGACAGCGAGGCCATTGCCCGCACCGAGGCCGCGGCCCTGGCTGCGGCACGTGACTGCGTGACAGCCACGCAGGCTCCGGATACCGCCGCCATGCTGGCCAGCCAGTCCAAGATCATCGAGTGCTCGACGGGCGCGTTCGGTTTGCAGGCCCCGCTGTACAGCAGTGTGCTGGCCGAGGCCTATCAAGCCGCGAACGTCCAGGTGAAGGTCTCAGATCTACGCGCAGCGGTGGAGCGGCACAACGACGACGGCTCCATCGAGGTCCTAGTGGCATTGCGAACAAAGGTGACCAACTCAGAGGCCGCAGACCAGGAGCAGGGCTATCGGCTGCGGGTGCAGATGGCGCCGGCCGACGGCACGTACAAGATTGCCGACATCAAGCAGGTCGCATCGTGACCGCAGCCCTCGATGCTGCGCCACAAGCGCCCGCCGAGCTGCCGGCGGCGAGTCCCGCGTCGTGGGCGGCGCGTGCCGGCGCCTCCCTGGTCGACGTAGTCGCTCCAGTGGCGACCATCGCCACCATGGTGTTGCTCTGGCAGACTGCCCCGCCGCGGAGCATGGTGTGGTGGATCTATGCCGCCGTAATCGCCGTGATCGTGGCGTTGACGGTCATCAATCGGCTGCTGATGCCGACAATCACTGGATGGTCACTCGGCCGTGCGTTGTTCGGGATCGCCGTCCGTAAGAGCGACGGTTCGGCCGTGGGTGTTGCGCGGCTGCTCGGTCGAGATCTGGCTCATCTGTTCGACACCGGTGCGCTGCTGATCGGCTGGTTGTGGCCCCTGTGGGACAGACGGCGGCGCACGTTCGCCGACCTTTTGCTTCGCACCGAGGTGCACAAGGTCGAGCGACCGAAGCGGGACATGCACCGCCCGACGGCCGCAGCGCTGATCGCGGCGGCGGTGATGTGCGCCTGCGCCGTCGGGCTGGGCTATCTGACGGAGTACGGCCCCGAGCGGGCGGTCGCCACGGCGCGTCAGCAGGTAGCTGATCAAGGGCCACGCATCGTCGAGCAGCTGCTGAGCTACAACGCCGACACGTTGCAGCAGGACTTCTCGCACGCTCAGTCGCTGGCGACCGACGGCTACCGACCTCAGCTGATCGCCCAGCAGCAGGCGGTGCAGAAGGCAGGTGCCACGAGCAACCAATATTTCGCGGTCAGCACGGCGGTGCTGTCAGCGACCGCCGACCAGGCGGCGATGCTGATGGCGATGCAAGGTCAGCGCGGCGCCAACGCGAGCGACTTCAAATTCATCACCGCGACGGTTCGGGTGGACTTCGAGAAGTCGCGCGACGGCCAGTGGCGCGTCGCGAACCTCATTGTGCTGAAGAAGCCCCAGATGAGTCAGGTCGGCCAGTGAGCCCGCGTCGCAAGCTCGACTCGGGCGAGCGCGACTTCTTCGGGGTGGTGCCCAAGCCACCGCGGCGCTGGGGGTTGCCTGTCATCGCCGTCTTGGCCTCTTTGGTGATTGTCGCGGCGATCGGTGCCAGCACTTTGATGTTGATCGAGCATGTGAAGAACGACCGCGCGGCAGCCAAAGCGGCAGATGCGTTGGGTTACGTCCGCGAGTTCATGGTCGAATACACGACGCTGGACCCGTTCCATGCCAATGCGTATGCGGATCGTGTCTTAACCCAGGGCACAGGGGATTTCGCGAAGATGTTCAAGGAGAAGCAGAACGAAATCTTAGTTCAGGTCGCCCGCGCCGAGCCGACCACCGGGACGGTCCTCGAGGCCGGCCTGCAGCGGTGGCGTGACGACGGCGGCGCCGACGTGTTGGTAGCCACCAAGATCTCGACAAAATCCCCCGATGGCAAGTCGACGGTCGAGAGTGGGAGCCGTTGGGTTGTAACGGCAGTCAAGGAAGGACAGCAGTGGAAGATCAGCCAGCTGGTTCAGGTGATCTGACCACCGACGCTGAATCACTCGATCAGCCATCGGACCCCGCGAAGACACCGACCGGAAAGGCAGCACGTCGCCGCCATCGGATGCCGCTGCGCCAGCAGCTGGCCGCGAGCCGTGAGGACGTCGAGGAACCAACTGCCGAGGAGCAGCCCGAGCCGGAGACCGCGCAGCAATCCGAACCGGTCAGTGCGCCGCGGCGGCGGGGTCTTTTCCATCGGCGCAGCAAAACGCCTGAACCAGAAGCTGTTACGGCATCTACGAACGAGGCCGCCGAACCTGAGGCGGCCGCCGGCGAAGAAGCGCCGCACGAGGACGTGATCATGGTGCCGCACCGAGCCGCGGGCTCGCGGCTGTGGATCGGGGCCGCCGTGGCAGGAGCTGTTTTCGTCGGCGCTGCGGCGTTCGGCGGCGCGATGCTGCAGCCGTATCTGGCCGACCGAGCGCTGGTGCACACGAAACTCCAAATCGCCGAGACGGCAGCCAACGCGATCACCACGCTGTGGACCTACACGCCCGACAACATGGACACGTTGCCTGACCGCGCTGCCGGTTACTTGGGCGGTGACTTCGCGACCGAATACCGCAAGTACATCGACGCGATCGTCGCCACCAATAAACAGGCCCAGGTCACCAACACCACGCAGGTGATGGGCACGGCCGTCGAGAGCGTTGCCCCCAATGAGGCCACCGCGCTCGTTTACACCAATTCGGTTGCCACCAGCCCTGCTTCGAAGAACATCCCGTCGCTGCGCTACCTGTCCTATCGGCTGACGCTGCAGCGCCACGACGCGAAGTGGTTGATCACCCGGATGTCGACGGTGACGTCGTTTGACCTGACTCCCCAGCTGTAGCTGACGGCAGCCGGCATGCCCGTCGTCTCACCCGTCACCGACCGGACGACGACCGTGTGCCTACTGCTGTTGACGTTCGCGACGGGCATGGTCGATGCGGTCAGTGTGCTGATGCTCGGCCACGTCTTCGTCGCCAACATGACCGGCAACATCATCTTCCTCGGTTTCTGGTTCGCGCCGCACACCGTCGTCGACATGACCGCGGTGCTCGTCGGGTTCGGCAGCTTCGTCGCCGGCGCGATCGTCGGCGGACGGTTCTCGCGGCACCTCGACGGAAACGTCCGACGCTGGCTCACCGCCGCGCTCGGGTTCGAGGTGGTCATGCTCGCCACGCTGTCGATTCTCAGTGGTACCGGTGTGCTCGACTATCACGACAACACCAAGCTGTACCTGATCGCCGGGATGGCGCTGACATTCGGGATCCAGGCCGCGACCGCACGCCAGTTCGGCGTCCAGGAGTTGTCCACCACAGTGCTGACCACGACGATCGTCGGCATCGGCTTCGACAGTCGGGTCGCGGGTGGTCGCGGCCACCGGGAGAAACTCCGTTACTCCGTGGTGCTGACGATGTGCGCAGGTGCGCTGGTCGGCGCCACGCTGACCCGGTGGTTCGTCGCGCCGGTGATCGCCGTCGCCGCGGTCGTGGTGGCCATCGCAGCGGTGGTGTTCCGGTTCGGGCCTGCCAGGACCGAACCGGCGGCAGGCTAATCTCGTTGCATGCCATCCGTACTCGTCACCGGCGCAGGCCGGGGGATCGGTGAGTCGATCACGCGACATCTCGCCGACCGCGGCTGGGACGTCATTGCGGGCGTGCGCAGCGAGGCGGACGCCGCGGCGGTGACCGCCATGAACAGCCAGCGCATCTCCTCGGTCATCCTCGATGTCACCGACGCGGACCACATCGCCGCGCTCGACGCGTCGCTGCCGCCGCGGTTGGACGCGGTGGTCAACAACGCAGGAATCGTGGTGAGCGGCCCGATGGAGACCGTGACCTCGGACGAATGGCGAAAACAGTTGGACGTCAACGTGATCGGCCAGCTAGCGGTCACCAGGGCGGTGCTGCCGCGACTGCGCGAATCCCGCGGCAGGGTGGTGTTCATCTCGAGTGTCAACGGCCAGCTGTCGATGCCGTTGATCGGCGCGTACTGTGCCAGCAAGTTCGCGCTGGAGGCGGCGGCCGACGCGCTGCGAATGGAGTTGCAGCCGTGGCACATCGCGGTCTCGATCGTCGAACCGCCCCAGACCGACACCGATATGTGGCGCACCGCCGACGACATGGTTGTCGAGGCCGAGTCCGCGCTGACACCCGAGCAGCGTCAGTTGTATGCGCGGCACATCGCGGGAATGAAGAAGATGATCCCGGTGTCGCAGCGCCTGGCGGTCCCGACGGAGAAGGTTTCCGCTGTGGTGGCGACGGCGCTGACCGCGCGTAAGCCGCGCGCCCGTTACATTGTCGGCATCGGTCCCAAGCTGCAGGTCGCGCTGATGACCAAGCTGCCCGCATCGCTGCGCGACCTGGTGCTGCGGCGGGTGTCCGGCCAGCCGTAGTGTTCGTCAAGCGCAGCAGCACGGCGCCGCCAGGCTTCTTCGCATGTGAAGCCATTGGGCTGCAATGGCTTTCGTCGGCGTCCGGCGGAGTGCCGTGTGCCCGGGTGATCGCCTACGATGCGACCAGCCTGACACTGGAACGGCTGGCCACGGCATCGCCGGCCGCGGCCGCCGCCCACGAGTTCGGCCGTCGGCTGGCGATCACCCACGACGCGGGCGCCGACGCGTTCGGGGCGCCGCCCGACGGCTGGACCGGCCCCGGATACTTCGGTCCGCTGCAGCAGCCGCTGCCGATGTCGTACTGCGCCGGCGACCGCTGGGGCAGCTTCTACGCGACCTCGCGGCTGGCGCCGATGGCCGCACGCGCCGCGGACCTTCTGGACACCTCGACACGCACCGCCATCGACGACGTGATCGCTCGCTGCGAAGCAGGCGACTTCGACGACGACGACCCGCCCGCCCGACTGCACGGCGACCTGTGGAGCGGCAATGTGATGTGGACGCCTGACGGCGCGGTGCTCATCGATCCGGCCGCGCACGGCGGCCATCGCGAGACAGACCTGGCGATGCTGGCCCTGTTCGGGTGCCCGCATCTGGACGCGGTGCTCGCCGGTTATCAGTCCGAGCGTGTGCTGCGCAACGGTTGGCGAGACCGTGTTGGGCTGCATCAGCTCTACCCATTGCTGGCGCACGTGGTGCTGTTCGGCGGCGGCTACGTCGGGCAGGCGCGGGCCGCTGCGGACAGCGCGCTGCGCGCGGGCAAACGACGGGATGCGTAGCCCCGCGGCCTCACACCGTTGAGAGCGCTGTCCCGGAAGTGGGAGTTTTGGCCCATTGCCGCAGGTGAGCCCGTTAACGGAAATCGCGGCCGCGTGGCGGTCGGGTAGCGGGGAGCAACCTTTCGTCAGCAACCAAAACGTGGCGCCAGCAATCTTTTCCAATGTTAACGATCTCGGTTGCGGACGCCTGACTCGCTGATAACTGCAGACCGCTACTGGCCTGCATTTTTAGCGCCGAACGATATTGACATACCCGTCATTAATTATTTGCAGCGGCGTTCCGGCTGACGCGCGTGAAGATTCTGCAGCAATTTAGTTCCGCGAGCCATGTTCGGTGCTACGGTCACCTTAGAAAAACCTAAGACGGGGGCGGGAAGGGCAGGGTCGAAGTTGCCGGGCAAGCATCGCACGTCCGAAAGCTGCACCAAAAGGATCGCCGTCGTCGGCGTCGCGACCGCGACGGCCACGGCGCTGACTGTCGGCGCGGCACCGCCCCCGCCGAAACCGGCGCCGGCGCCCGTCGTCGCCAAACACGACGTCGACCTCGCCGCCGCGTTCCGTCCGTTCACGGACCCGAACCAGATCCCGGATCTGACGTTCGGCCTCGGCACCGCCGCCTACAACTTCTCGCAGACCGTCGCGGACACGGTGCTGCGTGCGATCGTGAACAACCTAAATTTCGCGGTGCTCGCGAGGGCCGCGGGCCTCGACCCGAACAGCATCCTGGAGGGCCTCCTCGGCAGCACGCTCGATCAGCTGCCGGGAAACCTGCTGCAGGACGTGCTGAACGTCATCCCCATCCTTCCTGGGGACCTCGCGGAGGCGCTGGTCAACGGACTGGGACTGCCCGATGCGACCGCCGTGCTCCTCGAACCGCTTCTGGCCACTGCACTTTCGGCGCTGGGGATCGACAGCGTGGGTGATCTACTGACGCAACTGGTCGGGCTGGATCTCGGTGACGTTCTCAACCTCGGGAACCTTGACCTGCCCGGGGTGAACATCGTCACCGCTGGACCGCCTTTCACCTTGCTCAAGCTGCTGGGGGCGGATCTTGGCTGGGTTCCTGGACTGCCGAATTCGGTCGCCAACGACATCAACAACTCGAAGTACCTTCAGGTCGGGGTCGTCAGCCTGCTTCAAGAAGTGCTGGATCGCACCAATATTCCAGCGCTCGAGGCCCTGTTGAATCCCTTGCTGGAAACGCTGCCGGACATCGACGCCATCGACGTCCGGATACCGGTTACCGTGGGCTTCGGCCTCGGAGCTTTCGCGGCCGGCGCCGCGTATGACAAGGTCGTCGCAGACCTGCGAAACCAGCCCGGCGGCGCGGCATACACCGGCGACCCGTCGCTGCTGGGCAGTCTGACGGTGCTGCCGATGGTGTTGCTGCGCAACCCTGGTCGCGCCAATGGCGGCCTGTTCGCCCGCTTCTTCCCGTTGGCGGGCCTGCTCGGCATCGATACCGTCACCCCGGAAACCCAAGCGACGCACAGCGGGGGAATACCGCTACTCAACACCGGCCTGTCGTTGGGAGGCGCAAACCTGCTGCCCGTAAAGGTCGACGGCACAGTCGAGTACGACATCATGTCCGACTTCGCGGCATGGCCCAACCCGTTCTCCATCGCGAACTCCGTTGTCGGAGCGGTGCTGCCGACATATCTACTACGGGGTTTCGATCTTTCGAACGTGTCTCCCCAACTCGCGGAACAGATACAAGCCGCGATCCAGCGCACGACCGACCTCAACGAGCCACTGGCGCTCAACCTGTACCTCACGCTGCCCTCCAACACACTCCCGATGCTCGAACCGCTGTACCTGTTGGCCGACGCGGTGAACTTGACACCGCTGGGGGCATTCCCCAATCCGTTCGAGCGATTGGCCAATGCGCTTGCGCCCGCACTGACCAGCCTGACCAATCTCGGTTACACCGACGTGGTGCGGAACCCGGACGGCACGTACACCAGGACGCTCGACGAGGCGGGTGTGCCGACCCCGTTCATGTCGTTCCCCGACGTCAACTGGGGCCAGGTGCCGGGCGACGTCATCACCTCGCTGATCAAGGGATTCCAGAAGGAGTTCCTCAGCGGCCACCCGACACCCGGCACACCCAACGCGATCACCGGACTGCTCAAGCTGCTCAGCGGAGTGCTCGGCCCACTCGGCGGTCTCGGCGACATCATCAACGGATTGCCTGGCCTCATCACCGATGCGATTACGCCCGTCGCGGCCAATGCGGTGACTACGGCCGACACCAAGAAGATGATCACGTTGTCGACGGACCCCAGCGCCGACGAGGTCAACGGCAGGCACGCCGCACCGGCCGGCACGCCGGTGCCCGACGACACCGGCGCGACGCCGAAGCACGCCGCAGACGAAACCGAACCGCCGACAGAGGAATCGACCGCGGTGACCACCCCGGAGAACTCCAAGCCCGACGACGAGTCGACTACGACGAAACCGAAGCCGAAGGCGCCGAGGAATCCGGTGGGCGACATCGTCGGCGGCGCCACGCATACGGTCGCCGGCGTGGTCGGCGGAGCGACGCACGAAGTCGCCACCGGTGTAGCGGGCGTCTTGAAGAGCCTGGCACCGAAGAAGACCACCAAGCCGAAGGCCGACAAGACCGACAAGACCGACACCGAGAAGGACTCCGCGGCCGGCGGCGCCGGCGGAGCACCGAAGACTGCCGCCAAACCGGCTGCCTGAGGCGGCAATTGACAAGCGACGGTGCACCATGTCACGCAAACACCGCAAGCCCGGGAATCGTGTGACGAGGATTGCGGTCGTCGGCGTGGCGACGGCGACGGTGAGCGCGTTGACTGTCGCCGCCGCACCACCACCGCCGGCGTCCGTGCCTGCGGTGGTGCACCAGAACGTCGACCTGACCGCGGCGTACCGCCCTTTCACAGATCCCAACCAGATCCCGGACCTGACCGGCGGCCTCGGCACCGCAGGCTACGACTTCGCGCAGCAGATCGGCGACATGCTGCTGCGCGCACTCGTTGGTCATCTCAATCTGCCAGCACTGGGCAAGTCGGCGGGCCTTGATCTTCCGAGCCTGCTCGAGAAGATCCCGCCGGCGCTTCTCGAAGGTGTGCTCGGCGCGATCCCGATCAATCTCGGGGGCGTGCTGCTGGACAGCGTCGGGCCGATCCTGACTCCTGTTCTGCTGTCGGCACTTTCGACGCTCGGTATCACCGATGCCGGTGGCAACACCACGTTGATCAACCTGCTGGGCCTGCTCGGGCTTGACCTCAGCGATCCGCTCAATCTGTCGAATCTGGATCTTCCTGGCGTCAAGCTGATCACCTCCGGACCGCCGTTCACATTGCTGAAGATGCTCGGCTTGGATCTGGGCTGGGTTCCGGGATTCCCGAATTCGGTCGCCAACGCCATCAACAGCACGACGTATCTGGACATCGGGCTCAAGGGTCTGCTCACCACGTTGATCGACCGCCTGGAAGGCAACGTCGACCTGCCGCTGGGCAACATCCTCGCCAACCCGTTGGGGTTGCCGATCGGGCTGCGGGTCAACCTGCCGGTCAACGTTCCGGTCGGCGATCTGTTGTCGGCGTTGAAGAAGATCGTGAACAACCTGCCCGTCGACGTCGACGCGGCGAAGGTGCGGGTGCCGATCGTCGTCGGGTTCGGACTCGGCGCGTTCGCGGCGGGTTCCGCATACCAGCAAGTGGTCGACCAACTGCCGTACCAACCCGGCGGCGCCAAGTCTCCGACCAAGGCGACCGACCCGCTGCTCGGCAGTTACACGGTGTTGCCAATGATCTTGCTGCGCAACCCCGGTCGCGGCAACGGCGGGCTGTTCGCGCGATTCTTCCCGATCGCCGGTCTGTTCGGCATCGACACCGTGACGCCCGACACCCACGTGCAGAGCAGCGGCGGCATCCCGATCCTGAACACCGGGCTGTCGGTGGGCGGCGCGAACCTGATTCCGGTGAAGGTCGACGCCACCGTCGAGTACGACATCATGTCCGACTTCCCGGCGTGGCCCAACCCGTTCTCGATGGCGAACTCGGTAGTGGGCGCCATGCTGCCGACATACTTGCTGCGTGGCATCGACACCTCCAACATCAGTCCACAACTTCTCGCGCAGGTCCAGGCATTGCTGGCGGGCACGCTCAACCTGAACGACCCACTGGCGCTGAACCTCTACCTGACGCTGCCGACGAACAGCCTGCCGCTGCTGGAACCCCTTTATCTGGCAACGGATTTGACGAACTTGATGACGATGGGCGCGTTCGCCAACATGAATCCGCTTGGCATGCTGGCCAATGCGCTCGCCCCGGCGATGACCAGTCTGGTGAATCTCGGCTACACCGACGTGGTCCGCAACCCGGACGGCACGTACACCAGAACCCTGGACGAGGCGGGCGTACCAACTCCGTTCATGTCGCTACCCGACATCAACTGGGCGCAGGTGCCCGCCGACGTCGTCGGATCGTTGGTGCGGGGTTTCCAGAAGGAGTTCTTCAGCGGGCACCCGACGCCGGGGACGCCGAACGCGATCACCGGCCTGCTCAAGCTGCTGACCGGTGTGTTAGGCCCGCTCGGCGGCCTCGGCGATCTGCTCAACGGCCTGCCCGGCGTCATCACGCAACAGGTGGCGCCGGTGGCCGCCAACGCGCTGCCGGAGGCAGCCGCGAAGTCGGTAACGCTGTCGACCACGACGGCCGCCGCGCCACCGCCGGCCGTCCCGGTCTGGCAGTCGCAGACCACCGCCGTTGAGCAGACACCGGCCGAGGAGCCCGAGACCAAGACCACGTCGACGACGAAGCCGACCACCACCAGGAGCACCACGACGTCGCGGTCGACCAGTTCCACCGGAACCGTCAAGCCGGCAGGGCCGTCAGCGTCCCCGAAGCCGCCGAGCAATCCGGTAGGCAGCGTCGTCGGTGGTGTGACGAACACCGTCGGCGGTGTCACTGGCGGCCTGACCGGCGCCCTCGGCGGGTTGACGAAGAATCTGACGGGCGGATCATCGTCCGACGGCTGAGCCGTCAATGGAACGCCGACGGCTGAGCCGTCAATGGAACGCCGACGGCTGAGCCGTCAATGGAACGCCGACGGCTGAGCCGTCAATTGAACGCAAGCCAACTCGGTAGCGCACGTTCGCGGGAGTCGCACAGCACCTGACGGGTGTCGCAGTTGCCGTCCGGCACTCCCGCGCCCGCCCACATGCCGCCGGTGTCGCGGCGCAGCACGATGGCCGACGACCCGCCGCCGTCCAACAGGATCGCGGTGTCGCTGCCGAGCCCGCGGAACAGATCCTGGATCTGGTCCGGCGTATAGCTGCCGCCCTGGAAGACGTACATCTCGTCCTTGGCCTTCGAATACGCCAGCGCGGTACGCGCAGCGCTGGGACCGGCGTCGTTGAGTTGCCCGGTGTCGCCGGGGGCGAGCAATCCGATGCCGCTGACCGCCACGAACCGGACATCCCTGTCGAGCAGACCCTGGATCGCTGGCGTCGCGGCGTCGTAATCGCCAGGACCCTTGGGCGGCACCACATATGGCGCACCCGCCACCGGAAGAATCATGGTGGATAGCGCACTCCAGTGTTCGCCTCCGCCCGACAGCCCTTGCTTGCCCGCGTAGGCGACGGTGCCCGTCACCGCGGTGTTGGCCCGGCCCTGGCCGCGGGTGTTGTCGACATACGCGCCGAGTGGGGAACTGCATCCGGTCGACTTCCACGAACCACCCTGCTGGCCGCGGACGTCGAAGAAGTTCGCGTTGACGGCGATGGTCGGTTGCCCGAGGGCCTGCCACGCCTGCAGTGGGGTGTAGATCTCCGATGCCTGCCACAGCCCCTCGCCGGTGCGGGCCCGTGGGTCGCGTTCACAGCGGCTCTGGTAGCCAGCGTGTGAGTCGACGAGCAGACGCGGCGTGAGGCGCTGTGCGGCCGCCTTGATGATCATCAGGTGCCCACCGCTGGTCATCTCATACCAGTTGCCGGCGGCGTTGAGCATCGGCGCGGGCGCGCCGCCCCCGAAGTTGTAGACCAGGTAGGAGCCTCGGGTTGACGCGATCGCGTTGGCCAACAAGGTGCGGCCATCGGCCGCGCGGGCGGCGGGGGAGACCATCGTCGCCACCGCGGCGGATACCGTCAGCGCGGCGGCACACGCGGCGAATCGCCGCAGGTATCCGGGTGCTGTCGGCACGATCGCCCCTTTGCTGAAACTGCTAGGAACTACACAACATTAGTCACAGCGAACACACAGTCAACTTTGGTAACAGCTCAGCATCGGTTGGATCGCAGGTTTAGCTGAGTCATTTTCGCCGGAGCGGGTAATCCGCGTTGGGTCGGACTTCCAACGTGAGGAGCAGAAATGATCGGCACAATAATCAGCGCACTCGTGGTCGGATTGATCGTCGGCGCGCTCGCTCGGCTCGTCATGCCGGGCAAGCAGAACATCGGCGTGATCATGACGATCGTGTTGGGCGCGCTCGGCTCCCTGATCGGGTCATGGGTGACCTATCAAATTGGCTACTCGAATTCCAATGGTGGGTTCGCGATCATCCCGTTCCTGGTCGGCATCGTCGTCGCCATCGTGTTGATCGCGCTGTACCTCGCGATCACCGGCAAGCGCGGCGCGGGTCCCCGCACCGGGGCGGCGCACTAACGCGGCGCTAGCCGGTAGACGGCGTCCGCGTAGTCGTCGGTGATGTAGACGGCGCCGTCCGGTCCCGCCACCGCGGCGACCGGGCGGCCCCAGCGCGTCCCGTCATCGGATTGGAATCCGCCGACCAACGTCTGTTTGTCGCCTAGTCTGCCGTCCCGCCAAGGGAAGAACGCCACCTCGGGTGGATACGGCGGTTGCCGGTTCCATGACCCGTGCACACCCATCAGCGCGCCGACGGAATACGGGGCCGGCAGGGCCTTCTGGGTGAAGCTCATGCCGAGTGGAGCGGCGTGCGCGCCGAGGCTCTGCTCGATCGGCGGCAGCGATGCGCAGTCCAATTTGGCGCCGCCGGCGTTGGTCTGAACGTCGCGGATCAGGGGCAAGTTGGCTGGGCCGCCATCGGGATTGCAATAGGGCCAACCCAATTCGCGTCCGGGCGTCAGCCGGGCGACAGATTCGGGCGGGTGCTCGCCGACGTAGCCGGCGTCGACCTGTCCGGTCGCGGGGTCTGCCACATTGTCGCGGTTGTTCACCGCCGTCCACACCGAACCGTCGGGAGCGATCGCCAGGCCGGTGCCATTGCGCACGCCCGTCGCGAACGGTGCGGCGGGTCCGCCACCGGGCGGGATCCGCATGATGGTGGCACGCGGCGGCGTGGCGGTGCGGTCGTCGGCGGTGATGTTGCCCGTCGACCCGATGGAGAAGTACACCGCGCCGTCGCGCCCAACGGCGACGCTCTTCAGGGCATGGGCGTATGCGCCGCCCAGGTCGGGACTCTTGGCGTCGGGTAGTCCCCCTGCGACAGTGCGGGGGTTGACGGCGGCGCCGTTGGTGTAGTCGTAGGCGTCGACCTGATCGCTTTCCGCGACGTAGAGCGCCCTGCCCGCGAAGGCCATTCCGTGCGGTTGGTCGAGCCCGTCGAGTAGCACTGTGTCGCGGCCGGCGTCCAGCTTGACGATCTGCCCGCGACTCGGCACCGAGATCAGCAGTTTGCCGTCGGGAGTCCACGCGGCCAGGCGGGCCTTGGGGATGCGGGCGAACACCGACAGCGTCCAACCCGGCGGCACAAGCGCTTGGCGCGGTTGGTCGAACGGGGCCTGCGTCAGACGTGGATCGACCTGCACGGCGACCGGCACAAGACGGACCGCCGTGGGTGTCGCGGTCACGGTCGAGGTGTCGGGTGCCTGCTGCTCCGACGAGCAGCCCGCGATCAGCGCGACGCCAAGCAGCGCGACGCTAATTCGCTTATGCCGCAGCCAAACTCGCATGCATCTCCCAGACGAGGATCTCGGCGGGAGCGGTGGCGGTGACGCGTTGACCGCCGGACGCGGTGAACCGCACCGCATCGCCCTCGTGCAACTCGCCCGCGCCCTCCATCGTCACCTCACCGCGCGGCACGAACAGATGCAGATACGGCGCCTCGGGCAGCTCGACGGATTGCCCCGGTTGCAGGCGCGCGCCGTGCAGCGCGGCGTAGCGGTTGCGGATGGTGATGGCGGTGTCGTCGCTGTGCTCCGGCATGCCCGAGGCGATGGTGACAAGGCCGCCGCGCAGCAGTTCGTCGCCGATCTCGAGCTGTTGGTAGCCGGGCGTGATACCGGATTCGTCGGGCACCACCCACATCTGCACGAAATGCACTGGTTGGTCGTGGGTTTCGGATCCGGTCAGCGTCCACGAGTCGTTCTTCTCGGAATGCAGGATGCCGCGCCCGGCCGACATCCGCTGGGCCAGACCGGGATAGATGACTCCGGAGTGGCCGGTGGAGTCCTGGTGCACCAGTGATCCGCGTAGCACCCACGTCACGATCTCCATGTCGCGGTGGGGGTGGGTGTCAAACCCGGTGCCGGGCTTGACGATGTCGTCGTTGTTGACCAGCAGCAGGCCGTGATGGGTATTCTCCGGCTCGTAGTGGCTGCCGAACGAGAACGAGTGCTTGGAGTCGAGCCAGGCGATCTTGGTCTTCGCGCGATCGTCGGCGCGCCGGATGTCAATGGTCATGGCTTGCTCCTGTTGTCTCGGCCAGCCTAGGCGGGCGGCGTTGACTGCGACAACATAGATGATGTGTCATGTATTCCGTGTGGCTGACGGACGAGCAACAGCGGATCTGGCGAGGGTACCTGGAAATGACCAGTCGCCTGCAAACCGCGATGCACCGCCAACTACAGCAGGATTGCGAGCTGTCGCTGGCGGACTACGACGTGCTGGTGGCGTTGTCGGAGCGCGGGCCGCAACGGATCAACGAACTCGCCGAGGTGCTGGGCTGGGAGCAGAGCAGACTGTCACATCAGTTGCGGCGGATGCGCGGACGCGACCTGGTGGACCGGCGCGGCAGCGGCGAGGATCGTCGCGGCGCGACGGTCTCGCTCACCGTCGCCGGGCGCGCGGCGTTGGAGGCCGCCGCACCCGGTCACGCCGAACTGGTGCGGTCGGTGGTGTTCGACGGGCTGACCGCCGCGCAGCTGCGAGCGTTCGGGGCGGTGATCGAATCGGTTACCAGTCGGATTCGCTGAATTTGATGACGCCGCGGATGTTTCTGCCGTCCAGCATGTCCTGATAGCCGTCGTTGATGTTCTCCAGCGAGTACGTCTGAGTGACCATCTCGTCGATCTTCAGCTGGCCGGACTTGTAGAGGCCGACCAGCTTCGGCGTCTCGATGTGCGAGCTGCCGCCGCCGAAGATGTTGCCTTTCAACGTCTTCTGCAACATCGTGAACAGGAACAGGTTGAGCTTGACGTCGACGTCGGTCATCGCGCCCATGCCCGTCACCACGCAGGTACCGGTCTTGGCGGTGAGGATCATCGCTTCTTCGAGGTACTCGCCGCGCATCTCGCCGACGGCGATGATGGTCTTGTCGGCCATCAGGCCGTGGGTGACGTCGATCATCGGAGCGATGGCCTCGGCCATCGACGGGTAGACGTGGGTGGCGCCGAACTTGATGGCCTGGTCGCGCTTCCACTCGTTGGGGTCGATCGCGATGACGTTGCGGGCGCCGGACAGGACAGCGCCCTGCAGCGCGCTCATGCCGATGCCGCCGACGCCGACGATCGCGACCGTCTCACCGGGCTGCACTTGGGCGACGTTGGTGGCCGAGCCGAAGCCTGTCGGCACCGCGCACCCCATGATCGCGGCGGTCTCGAACGGGATGTCCTTGTCGATCTTGACGACGGAGTCCTTGTGCACGGTCATGTACGGGGCGAAGGTGCCGAGCAGGTTCATCGGCGATACCTCGGTGCCGCCCGCGTGCACGCGGCTGGTGCCGTCGGCGATGGCCTTGCCGCCGAGCAACACCGCACCGCGGTCGCATAGCGAGCGGTAGCCCTTCAGGCATGGGGGGCATTCGCCGCAGGCCGGGATGAACGCGAGGATGACGTGGTCGCCTTCTTCGATGCCGGTGACGTTCTTGCCGACCTTGACGACGACGCCTGCGCCCTCGTGGCCGCCGAGCGCGGGCAGACCGATGGGAGTGGCGCCGGTGGTCAGGTGGTAGTCCGAGTGGCACATGCCCGCGGCATGCATCCGGATCTGCACCTCATCGGCGACCGGGTCGCCGAGCTCGATCTCGTCGACGCGGAACGGAGAGTTGAGCTCCCACAGCAGGGCCCCTTTGGTCTTCATGAGTCGCGATCATAGAACACGTTCCAAAACAGCTGTCAATTAACCGCTTGGCCAGTGCTGATGGCAGCCTAGACGGAGTCATGCGCCCAGTGCGCGAAGGTCGACATGGGCTGCGAGGAGTTCAAGGTCGGTGTCGAGCACGACGGCGAGCACCCGCAATATGCGTACGACATCGAACGGCACGCGGAGTTGCTCGCGCGGGGGTGGATGATCGTCCGTGTCAGCGGGGAGATGTTGCGATACCGGCCGCAGGTGATAGTGGCCCGGGTGTGCGAGCACTCGACGCCTAGAGCGACGCGGGCAAGCCAAACTTCTCGAACAGCGCGGTGTCGAGGAACGCCACGACATGCGAAACCCCACCCGGCTCGATGTCGAGCACATGCAACTGGAACGCCTCGTGCTTGCCGGTCTCCTTGTTGCGCATGTACAGCGCCGCCGCCGGCTGACCATTGGCCGTCGTGCGGAGAAACCGCATATCGCCCGGCCCCTCCGCGGGGCAGTGCACCCGGGTGAGCGTGACGATGGCCTCCGGCCCCTGATACCAGCCGTCGAACGGGGGCATCTCCCAGATCGCGTCGTCGGTGAACATCTTCACCAGCTCGTCGATGTCGTACGCCTCGAACGCCGCGATGTAGCGGTCGAGCAAGTCCTTGCTCTCCCGCGACTCCGGCTCGGCGATCTGGTCGTCCTCGCTCGGCCCGACCTCGTCGAGTTGCGCCCTGGCCCGCTGCAGCAGGCTGTTGACCGCCGCCGTCGACGAGCCGATCGCCTCAGCAACCTCCGCGGCCCGCCACTGCAACACGTCGCGCAACACCAGCACCGCCCGTTGCCGCGGCGACAGATGCTGAAGCGCCGCCACGAACGCCAACCGCACCGACTCCCGCGAACCGACGATTGTCGACGGGTCAGCCGAGTCGTCCGGCAATGGCTCCAGCCACGGCACCTCGGCGCGTTCGGTCAGCTCTGCGTTGGCATCCGAACTGGGCAGGCCCAGCCCCGTCGGCAACGGGCGGCGCTGTCGCGAATCCAGTGCCGTCAGACACGTGTTGGTGGCGATCCGATACAGCCAGGTCCGCAGCGACGACTGGCCCTTGAAGCCGCCGTAGGCCTTCCAGGCACGCAGATATGTCTCCTGGACCAGGTCCTCTGCATCATGCAACGAGCCGGTCATCCGGTAGCAGTGCGCGAGCAGTTCACGCCGGTGCGGCTCAGCCTTGAGCAGGAACTCGTCATCGGTTTCGTGCGCGAGGACGGTCACCTGGCCGAGCTTACGCAGCCCCTCCGACAAGGCGGGCCACGCACTCATTAATGTTCCCCTGATGGCCACTACCCGCAAAGAACGCAGCTTCGACGGCGTCGGCGGTGTGCGCATCGTCTACGACGTATGGACGCCGGACATCGAACCGACCGGAGTCGTCGTGCTGGCCCACGGCTACGGCGAACACGCCCGCCGCTACGACCACGTCGCGCAGCGGTTCGGCGAATCCGGTCTGATCACTTACGCGCTCGACCACCGCGGCCACGGCCGGTCCGGCGGCAAACGCGTCTACCTGCGCGACATGTCCGAGTACACCGACGACTTCCACACCCTCGTCGGCATCGCCGCCGCCGATCACCCTGGGCTCAAGCGCATCGTGCTCGGCCACAGCATGGGCGGCGGCATCGTGTTCGCCTACGGCGTCGAGCACCCGACCGACTACGCGCTGATGGTGTTGTCCGGTCCGGCCGTCGACGCCAGCGACGCGGTGTCCCCGGTGATGGTGTTCGCCGCCAAACTGCTCGGCAAGGTCGCGCCCGGACTGCCCGTTGAACAACTGCCCACCGACGCGGTGTCCCGCGACCCCGAAGTGGTCGCTGCCTACAACGCCGACCCGATGGTCCATCACGGCAAGCTGCCCGCAGGCATCGCACGGGCGCTGATCGGTGTCGGGGAAACCATGCCGCAGCGGGCGGGCGCGCTGACCGCGCCGCTGCTGGTCGTGCACGGCGAGCAGGACAAGCTGATTCCCGTAGCGGGCAGCAAGCGTCTGGTCGAATGCGTCGGCTCGGCCGACGTGCACCTGAAGATCTACCCCCAGCTGTACCACGAGGTGTTCAATGAGCCCGAACGCGCCGTGGTACTCGACGACGTCACGTCCTGGATCGAGGTCCGCCTTTGAAAGGCTTTGTACTCCTTGTTGTTTCGCTGGTCGTGTTGCTCGCCGGCTGTTCGTCGGACGAGCATCCCTGGGTCGACGACGACGTCACCTTCGAGGTGGCCGACGGGCTGACCATTCACGGCACCTACCGCCACCAGCAGGGCGTTGGGTCGGCACCGGCGGTGCTGCTGATCTCGGAGAGCGGGCCGACGGACCGCAACGGCGACAACGCGGTCGTCGGGCCCATCGGCAACATGAGGCAACTCGCCGAACTGCTCTCCGACCACGGCGTCGCCAGCCTGCGTTATGACAAGGTCGGCACCGGCAAGACCGGGTTGGGTCCCTACCAGGGCAGGCCCAACGACGTCGTCAGCGCCGTCTACACCAGAGGCGCCGAGGCGGCGATCCGCTATCTGGCCGGCCAACCCGGCATCGACAAGGACAAGCTCTCGGTCTACGGCGTCGGCGAAGGCGCCATCCATGCGATGACGCTGGCCGACGACACCACGCCGGGCGCGCCAAAGATCCACTCGCTGGGCCTGTTTCAACCGCTGCCGGGCCGCTATCTCGACATCATCACCAGCCGGGTACGCGGTGACGCCAGCGCGCAGACCCTCGCAGCGTGGCTGGCCGCCGTCGACCAGATCCGGACCAAAGGCACCGTGCCCGACAAGCTGCCCGAGGGGCTGGGCGCCATTGTCAACGCGGGCAACGTGAAGGCCGTCGTCGAGACCGACAAGATCGATCCGCTGGCGTTGGCCGCGAGAATCCCCGCGGGCACGCCCGTCCTGCTGACCTGTTCGGACACCGACAGCCAAGCCAAGTGCGACGCCGAACAATCACTGGTCGACGCGCTCAAGCACACCGCGCTCACCGAGGTGCGACTGCAGGGCGTCAACCACGTGCTACGCGACGATCCCAGCGACAGCGTCGCCAACCTGACCAAACAGGGCCCACTTTCTCCACAGGTCGTCGGCGCGCTCGACGTGTTTGTCAGCAAGTAGAAATAGCCTGACGGTTATGACTTGCGAGCGAGAAGTGGAACGGATCGCGCATGACTGACGACAAGATGCTGGCGCGGATCGCCGCGCTGCTCCGCCAGGCCGAGGGGACCGACAACCAGCACGAGGCCGACGCGTTCATGGCCGCCGCGCAACGGCTCGCCACGGCGACGTCCATCGATTTGGCAGTCGCCCGCGCGCACTCCGATCAGCGCACCAAGGCGCAGGCCCCGGTGCAGCGCACCATCACCATCGGCAATGCCGGCACGCGCGGGCTGCGCACCTATGTGCAGTTGTTCACGGTGATCGCGCATGCCAACGACGTGAAATGCGATGTGGCGTCGAACTCCACGTTCGTCTACGCCTACGGCTTCGCCGAGGACATCGACGCCAGCCATGCGCTGTACGCCAGCCTGGTCATGCAGATGGTGCGGGCTTCTGAGGCCTACATCTCGTCGGGGGCGCACCGGCCGACCCCGACGATCACCGCGCGGATCAACTTCCAACTGGCGTTCGGCGCCCGCATCGGCCAGCGTCTGGTGGACGCGCGTGAACAGGCCCAGCGTGAAGCCACCAACGGCCGCGGCAGCCAGCCTGGCACTGCAATCGCGTTGCGCAACAAAGACATCGAGCTGCGTGACTTCTACAAGGAGACCTCCCAGGCGCGCGGCACCTGGCGGGTGTCCAGCGCCACGGCTGGCTACTCGTCGGCCGCCCGGCGCGCGGGTGACCGGGCGGGCCGCAGGGCGCGCCTCGGTGGCAGCCCGGAATTGGCCGGGGCACGGTCCGCATTGGAGAAGTGACGCCACGCGACACCCAGCGGGCGAAGGTCTATGCCGCTGAGGAATTCGTCCGGACGCTGTTCGATCGGGCGGCCGAGCGCGGCAATCGCGTCGTCGAATTTTTCGGCACCCAGTTGACGCTGCCTCCCGAAGGGCGGTTCGCGTCGGTGGCTGCGGTCCAGCGCTACGTTGACGAGGTGCTGACGCACATGGGCGTGCAGCGGCCGCTGACCGTGCGGGCCCGCCGCGGCGCCACCGCGGCCCACTACGAGCGCTCCGACGACGGCGCCACCATTGCGGTGCCCGATCGGCGCTCGACGTGGGCGCTGCGCGAACTCGTCGTGCTGCACGAGATCGCGCACCACCTCTGTGACGCGGAGCCGCCGCACGGACCGGAATTCGTCGCGACGTTCTGCGACCTCGCCGCGGCGGTGATGGGGGCCGAAGCCGCGCACATCCTCCGCGTGGTCTACGCCAAAGAGGGTGTCCGGTAGCGTTTGTCAGGTGGCTGAGCCGGATCCCAAGGCGCTCGACGAACTGTTCAACCGCGTGTTGCGTACCGAGGACGACGCGCTGCGAGCGGCGCGCGAAGCCGGTGACGCCGCGGGCATGCCTGCCATCGAGGTGTCCGCCCAACACGGCAAGCTGCTGTTCCTGCTCGCAACCGCGATGCGGGCCAACCGTGTGCTCGAGATCGGCACGCTGGCCGGCTACAGCACGATCCAACTGGCCCGCGCCGTCGGCGCCGGCGGCCACGTCGTCACCCTCGAGTTCGAATCCAAGCACGCCGAGGTGGCGCGAAAGAACTTGGCGCACGCCCAGGTCGGCGACCGGGTGGAGGTGATCGTCGGCGCGGCGCTGGACACGCTGCCGACGCTGGCCGACCGCGGCGAGACCTTCGACCTGATCTTCATCGACGCCGACAAGGAGAACAATGTCGGCTACGTCGAGTGGGCGATCAAGCTCGGCAAGCCGGGCTCAATCATCGTGGTGGACAACATCGCTCGCTTCGGACGCGTCCTCGACCCGGCACCCGACGACATGCAGGCCCGCGCCGTGCGAGACATGCTCGACCTGATCGGCGCACACCCTCGACTCGACGCGGCGGCCATCCAGACCGTCGGCACCAAGGGGTGGGACGGCTTCGCCGTCGCTGTGATCAAGTAGGCCGTTTAGCGGCGGGCCGAGCGGGCATGCGGATGGCATGCCGACCGTGTCGCGACTTGTTCATGCGTCCCCCGAAACGGTGTGGCACATCCTGGTCGACCTGGACGCGTGGCCGCAGTGGGGGCCGACGGTGTCGCGCGCCGAACTGGACGGCGCCGGCCCACTGGGCCTGCACTCGCGGGGGCGGATCTGGACGCCCGTCGGCGTCTGGCTGCCATTCACGGTCGTCGAATTCGACGCGGGCCGGTGCTGGCGATGGGAGGTCGCGGGCATACCCGCCACCTGGCATGCCGTCGAACCGGCCGACGGCGGATGCCGGGTGCGGTTCGGCGCGCCGTGGTGGGCGACGGCGTATCTGCCGGTCTGCATGATCGCGCTGGAGCGGATCGCCAGGATGGCCCGCTAACGACCAGGTCACCGAGTTCGGTGGCGAAGGCGGTGCACTAACCGCAGACGGCGCCGCCCGCCGCCGAGCCCACGAGTTTGGTGTATTTCGCCAGCACGCCGGTCGTGTAGCGCGGAGGCAGCGGTTCGAAACCCGCCTTGCGGGCCTCGAATTCGGCCGGGTCGACGAGCACATCGAGCGTGCCCTTCGCCACGTCGAGGCGGATCCGGTCGCCGTCGTTCAGGAACGCGATCGGCCCGCCGTCGACGGCCTCCGGTGCGATATGTCCCACGCACAGGCCCGTGGTGCCGCCGGAGAACCGGCCGTCGGTCATCAGCAGCACGTCCTTGCCGAGACCTGCCCCCTTGATCGCGCCCGTGATCGCGAGCATCTCGCGCATGCCCGGCCCGCCCTTGGGGCCCTCGTAGCGGATCACCACGACGTCACCCGCGGTGATGGTGCCGTCCTCGAGCGCATCGAGCGCTGCCCGCTCCCGCTCGAAAACCCTTGCGGTGCCCTCGAACACGTCGGAGTCGAAGCCCGCCGACTTCACCACCGCGCCCTCCGGCGCCAGCGAACCGTGCAGGATCGTGATGCCGCCGGTCGGATGGATCGGCTCGGACAGCGCCCGCAGCACCTTGCCGTCGGGATCGGGCGGGGCGATGTGCGCCAAGTTCTGCGCCATGGTCTGGCCGGTCACCGTCAGGCAATCACCGTGCAGTAGACCGGCATCCAGCAACGCCTTCATCACGACGGGCACTCCGCCGATCCGGTCGACGTCCGTCATCACGTGGCTGCCAAAGGGTTTCACGTCGGCCAGGTGCGGCACCTTGTTGCCGACGCGGGTGAAGTCCTCCAGCGTCAGCTTCACGTTCGCCTCATGCGCGATGGCAAGCAGGTGCAGCACCGCGTTGGTCGAGCCGCCGAACGCCATCACCACGGCGATGGCGTTCTCGAACGCCTCCTTGGTCAGGATGTCGCGCGCGGTGATGCCGCGGCGCAGCAGTTCGACGACGGCCTGACCGGACTGCCGCGCGAAGCCGTCGCGCCTGCGGTCGGTGGCGGGCGGGGCGGCCGACCCGGGCAACGACATGCCCAGCGCCTCCGCCGCGGACGCCATGGTGTTGGCGGTGTACATGCCGCCGCACGCGCCCTCGCCGGGGCAGATGGCGCGTTCGATCGCGTCGACGTCCTCACGCGACATCAGCCCGCGCGCGCACGCGCCGACGGCCTCGAACGCGTCGATGATCGTCACTTCCTTCTCGGTGCCGTCGGATAGCTTGGCGATGCCGGGCAGGATCGACCCTGCGTAGAGGAACACCGACGCCAGGTCCAGTCGGGCGGCGGCCATCAGCATGCCCGGCAGCGACTTGTCGCAGCCGGCCAGCAGCACCGACCCGTCCAGCCGCTCGGCCTGCATGACGGTCTCGACGCTGTCGGCTATCACCTCGCGGGACACCAGCGAGAAGTGCATGCCTTCGTGGCCCATCGAGATGCCGTCGGACACCGAGATGGTGCCGAACTCCAGCGGATAACCACCCGCCGCGTGCACGCCGTCCTTGACGGCCTTGGCCAGCCGGTCCAGCGACAGGTTGCACGGCGTGATCTCGTTCCACGACGACCCGACACCGATCTGCGGCTTGGCGAAGTCCTCGTCACCCATGCCCACCGCTCGCAGCATCCCGCGGGCTGCGGTCTTCTCCAGACCGTCGGTGACGTCACGACTGCGGGGCTTGATGTCAGGAGAGTTCGAGGGCATGGGTTTCAGTATGCCGTCGGCGTTTCGAGAGGCCAAACCAGTTATCGATACCCCCACGGGGTACCCTTGGCGTATGACGTTGATGACCCGTCTGCTGGTCGCGCTGGCCGCCGCGCTGGTCCTGTCGTCGTGCAGCGACTCGACGGCGGACCACACCGATCATTCGAAGACCGACGAGCCGGTGATCACCGGGCAGCCGGCGGGCTACAACGCCGACGACGTCGCGTTCGCCACCAACATGATTCCGCACCACCAACAGGCCGTCGACCTGTCGGCACTGGTGCCCGGCCGCTCGACGAACCCGCAACTGGTCGACCTCGCCAAGCAGATCTCCGCCGCACAGCAACCCGAGATCGAGGTGATGAAGGTGCTGCTGGTGCAGTGGAACGAGAATCCCGACACGAACTCAGGCCACGGCGGGCACAGCACCGCCATGCAGGGCATGGTCGATGACGCGACCATGACGAAGTTGCGGTCGCTGAACGGAGCGGAATTCGACAAACTGTGGCTGGACTCGATGATCAGCCACCACCAGGGCGCCATCGAAATGGCCAAGGCCGAGATCGCGAACGGCGACAACGTCGACGCCAAGAACCTGGCCGGCAAGATCGTCGCCGCCCAAGAAGCCGAGATCGGCCAGATGAAGCAGATGCTGGGAGGCTGAAATGACTGCCGCACACGGATATTCGCAGCAGAAAGAAAATTACGCCAAGCGGCTGCGCCGGATCGAGGGTCAGGTTCGCGGCATCGCGAAGATGATCGAAGAGGACAAGTACTGCATCGACGTGCTCACCCAGATCAGCGCCGTCAACAGCGCGCTGCAGTCGGTGGCCCTCGGATTGCTCGACGAGCACCTCGGCCATTGCGTCACGCAGGCCGTCGCCGAAGGCGGCGATGAGGCCGACGCCAAACTGGCCGAGGCGTCGGCGGCCATCGCCCGCCTGGTCCGCTCTTAGCCCAGCGCGTCCTCGATGCGCGCCGGTCGAAGACGGCGTCGACCGCCTGCTTCACGACCGCCATCACTTCATCTGTTTTTGGCGGCCCACGGCCTCCCGATGTTGGTGAACATCGCGTTTGTCTCATTGGGCAGGCCTGAGGCCCGCACCACCCGAATCGCTTCGGCGACCGCGGCGCCGACGCTGGCGTCGCCACCCGTCGGGCTGACGCTGAACGCGACGATCACTGCTTGCTGTACCCGGTCGGCCGCACCACGAGGATCACCCGGTCGGCTTTGTCCTCAGGAGGCTCCGTCCTGGGCCCGCTGTAGCGGTCGTTGAGGTGCATGTAGAACGCGCCGGTCGGATCGGGCTCGATCTTCTCCACCAGACCGCGCACCTCCAGGTAGCGGTACGGGTTGTCGGGATCACTGATCGACATCGCGACATTCGGGTTGTCGGCGATGTTGCGGTACTTCTGCCGCTTGGAGGTGTGGGTGAACCGCAGCACTTCGCCGTCCCAGTCGAACCACATGGGGTTCACCTGGGGATTTCCGTCGGGCCGTGTCGTGGCCAGGTGCCCGTACAGCGGACGTTCCAGCAGCGTCTCGTACCCCTCGGGGATCTCGACCATCACAATCCTCTCTCGGTTCAGCGGCAATCCGCTACCAGCTCACAACTCGCTCTAGCGCGATATCCATCCTCCGTCGTTACGGTGGTTGCTCGTGCCATGACCGATACCTGCACACCAGTCGTCACTCACACGTGGACGCCGCGCGTCACCGTGCAACTCGGCGTGCTGGCCGCCGCGGCGTTCGTGTACGTGACGGCCGAGATGGTTCCGGTCGGCGCGTTGCCAACCATCGCGGCCGACCTGCGGGTCAGCGAGGCGCTGGTGGGCACATTGCTCGCCAGTTACGCACTGGTCGCCGCGCTGACCACCGTTCCGCTCGTGCGGCTCACCGCGCGCTGGCCACGACGCACGACGTTGCTGCTGACGTTGTTGTGTTTGACTGCGTCGCAACTGATTTCGGCGTTGGCGCCGAATTTCGAGGTATTGGCGGCCGGTCGGGTGCTGTGCGCGCTGACCCACGGACTGATGTGGTCGGTGATTGCGCCGATCGGCGCACGGTTGGTGCCTGCCAGCCACGCGGGGCGGGCCACCACCGCGGTCTACGTCGGCACCGGCGTCGCGCTCGTCGTCGGTAATCCACTGACCGCGGCGATGAGCGAACTGTGGGGGTGGCGGGTGGCCGTCGTCGTGGTGACGGTGGCCGCCGCGGCCGTCACCGTCGCGGCATGGGTCGTGCTTCCCGCGATGGTGATGCCCCGCGGCGACACACAGATCGGCCCCCGCGCCCGGCACCACCGCAACAGCCGCCTGGTCACGTTGACGGTGCTGACCCTGATCGGCGTGACCGCGCACTTCATCTCCTACACGTTCATCGTCGTGATCATCCGCGACGTTGTCGGCGTGCACGGTGCCAACCTCGCCTGGCTGCTCGCGGCGTTCGGCGTCGCGGGCCTGGCCGCGATGGCGGCGATGGCCCGCCCGTTGGACCGGTGGCCGCACGCCTCGGTGGTCGCCTGCCTGGCGGTGCTGGCCTCTGCGTTCGTGGTGCTGACGTCGTTGGCGTTCGACCGCTCGACCGGGTTGGTCACGTTGATCGTCGGCGGGTCGGCGATGGTGGCGTGGGGTGCGGCGTCCACCGCGCTGCCGCCGATGCTGCAGGCGGCCGCGATGCGCACCGCACCGGACGATCCCGACGGCGCGTCGGGCCTGTACGTCGCGGGTTTCCAGGTAGGCATCATGGCCGGTTCGCTCTCCGGCGGACTGCTCTACGAACACGCGGGGCTGGCCCCGATGATCGGGGTGTCGACGGTCCTGGTGGTGGTCGCGTTGACCGGTGTCACCGCCACCCGGGCCCTGTTCGACGTCCCTCAGGCAATCAGCAGGAAGTAACATTCGCCACCCCGTGGCGATGGACTATGCAGGTCAGCGGCTTGGGCTGGGCGTTCGCACAGGTGCGGCCAGCATTCTCGCGGCGGTAGCCGGTGTTTTCGTTGTGCGAGACTGGACGAAGTTTTTGTGACTGGAGGTGACGTATGCGTATGCGGATCAGGGGGAGACTGGTCACCGCTCTGATTGCGGCTGGCCTCGTCGGTGGACTGGCGTTGGGCAGCCCGTCGGCGCTGGCCGACCCGGAGGTTCCGGCGCCACCAGCGCCGATCGATCCGGCCGCAGCCCCGGTGCCGGCACCGGATCCGTTCGCTCCGCCGCCACCGGCCGAACCGCTCGCGGTTCCGCCCGCCGATCCGGCCGCGCCACCCGCGCCGCCACCGTTCGCGCTGCCGAACCCGTTCGGGCCGCCTGCCGCGCAGCCGATGGCGATTCCGGAGGGCACGCCGGCAGGCCAGAATCCGACGCCGTATGTCGGCGACCCGGTTTTCGCGCCGCCGACGTTCAACCCGACCAACGGGGCGAAGGTCGGCGCCGCCAAACCGATCTACATCAACTTCGCGCGACCGATCGCCGACAGGGCGATGGCCGAGAAGGCGATCCACATCTCGTCGGTCCCGCCGGTGCCCGGCCGGTTCTACTGGACCAGTGACACCCAGGTGCGCTGGCGGCCGCAGGACTTCTGGCCCGCAGGCACCGTCGTCAACATCGACGCCAGCGGCACCAAGTCCAGCTTCACGGTGCCCGAGCAACTGGTGGCCACCGTCGACGACACCGCTCACCAGATGACCGTCGTGCGTAACGGCAAGGTGGAGAAGACGTTCCCGGTCTCGATGGGCAGGCCGGACGGCAAGCACGAGACCAAGAACGGCACCTATTACGTGCTGGAGAAGTTCCCGACCATCGTGATGGACTCCTCCACCTACGGCGTGCCGGTCAACTCGCCGGAGGGTTACAAGCTCAACGTCGCCGATGCGGTCCGCATCGACAACAGTGGCTCGTTCGTGCACAGCGCGCCCTGGTCGGTCAGTGACCAAGGAAAGCGCAACGTCAGCCACGGCTGCATCAACCTCAGCCCGGAGAACGCGAAGTGGTTCTACGACAACTTCGGCAGCGGCGATCCGGTGGTGATCAAGAATTCGAAGGGCATCTACAACGCACCCGACGGTGCATCGGACTGGCAGATGTTCTAGAGAACTGAAACGGAAAAAGCCCCCGACTGCGTGCCGGGGGCTTTTTCGCAAGTGCCTAGTTCCAGATACGCACGCGCCGTTGCGGTTCCAAGTACAACGCATCGGACTCACTGACGTCGAACGCGTCGTAGAACGCGTCGATGTTGCGAATCACGCCGTTGCAGCGGAACTCCGGCGGTGAGTGCGGATCGATCGCGAGTCGTCGGATCGCCTCGGCATCACGGGATTTGGTGCGCCACACCTGCGCCCATCCGAAGAACACTCGCTGCTCGCCGGTCAGGCCGTCGATCACCGGCGCTTCCTTGCCCTTGAGTGAGAGCCGGTAGGCCAGCAGCGCGATCGACAGCCCGCCGAGGTCGCCGATGTTCTCCCCGACGGTGAACGCCCCGTTGACGTGGTGTCCGTCGCCGAGTTGGCGAGGGGTGTACTCCTCGTACTGCTCAATCAGAGCCTTTGTCCGAGCGCCGAATTCGGTTCGGTCCGCGTCGGTCCACCAGTCGACGAGATTGCCGTCGCCGTCGTACTTGGCGCCCTGATCGTCGAACCCGTGCCCGATCTCGTGCCCGATCACCGCGCCGATGCCGCCGTAGTTGGCGGCGTCGTCGGCGTCGGCGTCGAAGAACGGCGGTTGCAGAATCGCTGCGGGGAAGACGATTTCGTTCATCCCCGGGTTGTAATAGGCGTTGACGGTTTGCGGCGTCATGAACCACTCGTCGCGGTCGACGGGGCCGCCGAGTTTTGCGAGTTCGCGGTCGGATTCGATCTCGTGTCCGCGGCGGTAGTTGCCGTAGAGGTCGTCGCGTTCGATGACCAGCTTCGAATAGTCCCGCCACTTGGCCGGATAGCCGATCTTCGGGGTGAACTTGTCGAGCTTCGCCAGCGCCTTCGCACGGGTTTCCGGCGTCATCCACTCGAGTTCGTCGATGCTGACCCGGTAGGCCTCGCGGAGGTTGGCCACCAGTTCGTCCATGCGCGCCTTGGCTTCCGGCGGGAAGTGCCGCTCGACGTAGAGCTTGCCGACGGCGTCGCCCATCAGACCCTCGACCACCGACACCGCGCGCTTCCACCGGTCGCGGATCTGCTCGGTGCCGCTCAGCAGTCGGCCGTAGAACTCGAAGTCCTGCGCCACCAGGTCGTCGGTCAGCACCGACGCGCGTGCCCGGATCAGCCGCCAGCGGGCCCAGTTCTTCCAGTCCTCGAAGTCTTCGGCCGACCACGCCTCCGAGAAGGCCGTCAGGTAATCCGGTTGACGCACAACGACTTCCGCGGCCTGCTCTGGCGTTGCGCCCATCGCGGTGATCCAGCCGGCCCAGTCGAATCCAGGCGCTTCGGCGGGCAGATCGGCGAAGGTCCGCAGGTTGTAGGTGAGGTCGGCGTCGCGCCGCTTGACGACGTCCCAGTGCGCGGCCGCCAGTTTGGTCTCCAGCGCGACGATGCGGGCGGCCGTCTCGGTGTGGTCGCCGCCGTAGACGAGCGTGAACATCGCGGCGATGTGCTTCGGGTATGCGGCGAGGATCTCGGCGTGCTGCTCCTCGCGGTAGTACGACTCGTCCGGCAGGCCGAGCCCGGACTGGGTCAGGTGCACCAGGTAACGGGTCGAGTTCTTGGAGTCGGTGTCGACGTACACCCCGGTACCGCCGCCGACGCCGCTGCGCTGCAGCGCGCCGATGACCGCCGCCAACGCATCCGGGGTGTGCGCGGCGTCGATCGCGACCAGTTCGTCGAGCAACGGTTGTACACCGCGCTGCGCCACCGTCTCCTCGTCCATGAAGCTGGCGTACAGGTCGCCGATGCGCTGTTCGTCAGTGCCCTTCGCGGCCCCTGACGCTGCCGCTTCGGTGATGAGGTCGCGGACCTGTTCCTCGGCGCGGTCGTAGAGCGACCGGAACGCGCCGTCGGTCGCGCGGTCGGCCGGGATCGCGTATTCGGCCAACCAGCGGCCGTTGACATGGCCGAACAGGTCGTCTTGAGGGCGGGCACTGGAATCGACGTGGCTCAGGTCGATTCCCGAGCGAATGGCTTCAACCGTCACCCCACCAGACTGCCAGAGCCGCAAAAGTGCCCCGCGTGAGCGCCGTCACCCTCGACCATTCGAAAGCCGGCTTCGAAGGCCCGGGCCAGGCCGGTGCCGCAGGCAACCCGGGGTAACCAGTCGCCAAAGTCACGACCGGTACCCTCACGCGCATGCCCGACGACGACAATCGCGTCTTCACCGGTTTCGGCATCGCGTCGGCGGCGTTGGGTGCCGTCGCGGTCGCAGCCGTCGTCCTCGTCGGCCTGATCTGGACGCAACACCGTAGCGATGTCGACGAACTGCACTACCGGACGCGCGTCATGCAGGCCGCCGCCGACTGGACCAGCGTGCTGATCAACATGAACAAAGACACCGTCGACACCGATCTGAACAAGCTGCACGAGGGCACCGTCGGTCAACTCAACGCCGACTTCGACGCCACCGTGCAGCCTTACCGGGCTCTGGTGGCCAAACTGCAAGCCAAGACGACTGGCCAGGTGGACTCGGTGGCCGTGGAATCCATCCACCACGCACCGCCAGGGCCGAACGGCGTGCCGCCGCGGCAGCAGCAGCCCGAACTGCTGGACGCCGCGTCACGCACCGACACGGTGATGGTGGTGGCGACGTCGGTCAGCCAGAACGCGGGCACCGACAAGCCGCAGACCGTGCGCTGGAATCTGCGGCTGGACGTCGCCGACGTCGACGGCAAGCTGCTCATCTCGCGGCTGGAACCGATCCGATGAGAAACCTCTGGCGCGTACTGGCTTTCGACATCCTGGCCCCGCTAGCCGCGATCGTCGCACTGATCTATATCGGCATCGCGCTGGCCTGGCCGCTGTGGTGGGTGTCGGTCTGTTCGGTGCTGTGCCTGCTCATCGTCGAGGGCGTCGTCGTGAACATTGTTCTGGCGCGCCGTGATTCGGTCACCGTCGGCACCGATGACGACGGACCTGGGCTACGGTTGGCCGTCGTCGCCGTTGCGACCGCGGCCCTTGCGGCCGCCGTCGTGATCGGCTACCTGCGGTGGACGGTGTCCGCCCGCACGCTGGCCAACGACAGCGAAGAGGTGGTCGGCATCGCCAGCAGCGTCGCGGAGGCGTCCGCGACGTTCACGCCGCAGGACCCCACCGGGTCGATCGACCGCGCTGTGGCGAAGATGGCACCAAAGAGCGCCGAGGTGTTCAAGAACGAATTCGCCAAAGTCGCACAGGATTTGACGAGCAAGAGCATCTCCGCGCAGGCCAGCACCGTGTCGGCGGGCGTCGAGGCGATCGGACCGGACGCCGCGAGCGTCGCGGTGATCATGCGCGCAACGCAGAGCTCACCGGGTAAGCCGAACGACACCGCGGTGCTCGCGCTTCGCGTGCAGTTGTCGAAGACGGACGGGCATTGGCTGGTCGACGACGTCAGCCCGATCCACTCGCGCTAGCGAAGCAGCCTGGCGTAGTCGACCTTCAGACAGCGGTCCATCACCACCTGCAGTCCTGCCGCCTCGCCATCGCGAGCCACCTGCTCGTGCCACAAACCCTGTTGCAGCCACAGCGTTTTCGCGCCGACGGCGATGGTGTCCTGCAGCACCGCGGGCAGGAACTCGTGACGGCGGAACACGTCGACGAGATCCGGTACGACGGGCAGTTCGGCCAGCGACGGATAGACAGGTGTGCCGTCCACTTCGCTGATCGTCGGGTTCACCAGGTACAGCTCGTAGTCGCTGGCGGACTTCAAGTAGCTCCACACCTCGTGGCTGGGCCGAAGCGGGTTGTCCGAGACGCCGACGATCGCCACCGTTCTTGTGTCGCGGAGGATCTGCTCGATGTTCGGCGTGCGCGTCATGCCTAGTGGCGTTGGTCGCGCATCTTGGCGAATCGGTCGGACAATCGGCGCATCCGGATCATCAGCGACGCGGGTGGACACGTCGCGCCGTCGATGTATGCCGCGAAGTCCTTGCTGGGCACGCCGATACGCGACGCGAACTCATCCTGGCCGAGGCCTGATCGTTCCAGCAGGCTCTGAATGTGCCGACTCACCTCGGCGCGCTCGTTGGCCTCCAGGTGCTCGCGGGTGCGGGTCAGCACCTCGGCAAGCGCCTTGGAAACGCCGTACGGCCGCGCGGTTTCCAGCACCTCTTCGACCTGGCGTGCGGTCCTGCCGTAGGGATCGCGTTTGATCGCGACCACGATGCGCTGCCAGACCGCGAGGTCGTCGGTTTCCAGCGCCGCCCGGATCGCAGATGTCGGCCAGAACTCGACCGGTCGATCGTCGGGCGGTGGCCTGCGTCCGTTCGTCGGCGGCGCGGGTCGCTTCGGTCCGGCGACCGCGTCGCGGCGCGCATCCCGAATCTCCGGTGCCAACGTCACCTCGCCTCCTCAAGCATCGCCACTGCCACCGATAGGCAGCGCTCCCTGACCTTGGCCCAATCGGCCTCCGCCTCAGGGCCCGACATCCTGGCGTCGTGCTCATCCGATGGTTGTGGATCGGCCAGGCGGCGTACCAACTGGGTGGCGACCCACTGTTTCCGTGAGCGGTCCCCACAGTAGTACCGATCCATAGATGCCAGCACGACTGCAGCAGTGTGAGTTTCCATGGAGTCCACCAATTCGGCAAACTCGGCGAAATCCCTGGTGGTGTTTCGGCACATCAGCAGGTAGCTCTTCAGCCGCAGCGTCTCCGCGCCGGTAGGGACCTGGAGTCGATCGCCGGTGGGTAGTTGCACGTTGGTGGTCTCCACCGGGCTGCGGCGCGCCACCGGGGTCTGGTCGAAGTCGGCTTCGGTCTCCAACGCGTCCAGTGCCACCGAGAGCCTGCCGCGCCAGATGGTCACCGGATGGACTCCCGGTAGGCCCACCGGTCCAGTGTGGCCGTTCCTCGCGCCGTTGCGGTGCGAGCGGCCGTTGGCGTGCCCGTTGCCGACCGCAGCCATCGGCTGGGTGGCGGGAGCGACGCCGAGCGCCAGCGGATCGGCGACTGTAATCGTATCGGGGGCAAGGCTTTTCAGCTTCGCCGCCGACTTGACCACCATGCGTAGGTCGGAGCCGGTGGGGCCGAGCGACGAGATGTCGTCGGGGATGATGACCAGGTCGGGCAGGTCGACCTTCGGTATCGGTTTCTCGAAGTCCACCGACGGCAGCACGCGCGCCAGCCAGCGCGGCAGCCACCAGTTCCATTCGTCGAACATCGCCATCAGCGCGGGCACCAGCACCAACCGCACGACGGTCGCGTCCACGGCGATGGCGACCGCGCACGCGACACCCAACTGCGCGACCAGCGGCATGCCCGCGAACGCGAACCCGATGAACACCGCGATCATGATCAGCGCGGCGCTGGTGATGGTGCGGGCGCTGGTGCTGACACCCCAGGCGACGGCGTCGCGGGTGTTCTTGGTCTGCAGGAACCGCTCCCGGATGCGGGTCAGCAGGAAGATCTCGTAGTCCATCGACAGGCCGAACGTCATGGCCAGCACCAGCGGCGGGATCGTGCTGTCCAGCGACGAGATCGGTTTGAAGCCCAGATCCTGCAGCCAGCCCCACTGGAAGACGGCGACCAGGCTGCCGTAGGCCGCCGCCACCGACAGCACCGTCATCAGCACGCCCTTGAATGCCAGGAACACCGACCGGATCGAGATCAGCAGCATCACGAACGCGATCAGCGCGACGAACCCGAACACCAGAGGCTGGGTCGAGGCCACCCGGTCGTCGAAGTCCTTGATCAGCGCGGTCGGCCCGCCGACGTCGATGCGCGCGTCGACGCCGGGCGTCTTCGGCAGTTGCGCCCGCATCCAGTCGACGGTGTCGCGGGCCCCCATGTCCTCGGGGTCGACCGACAACACGGCCGACAGCAGCGCCCGCCGATAGTCGTCGCCGAACACCGGCGGCGACACCGTCACCACGTTGGGGCCCTGCGCCATCTTCTGCCGCACCGCGTCGATCGCGGGCTGCTTGGCCTCCGCGGACGCCGCATTGCCTTCGGGGAACGTCACCAGCACCCGCACCGGCCCCAGCGCCCCCGGGCCCAACGCCTGAGCCGCCGCGTTGACGCCGCCGCGGATCTCGTGGGTCGGGTCGAACTGCCGCTGCATGCTGTTGCCCAGCACCATCGAGAACGCCGGGGCGGCGAGCGCCAGCAGGAACGCCGCCGCCACCAGTGCCGACAGCCACGGCCGCCGCATCACCCAACCGGTCCACCGACTCCAGAACCGCGACTGCGTGCTTTCCACCCGCCGCGACCAATGCAGATAGGACGACCGCTTGGCGGCCGCCCTCCCGAAGGTGGCGAGCACCGCGGGGGTCAGCGTGGTCGACGTCAGCACCGCGACCGCCACGGCGAGGATCGCGCCGGTGGCCATCGACCGCAGCACCGGGGTGTTGATCAGGTAGATGCCGGTGACCGACGCGATCACGGTCAGCCCCGACAGCAGCACCGCCAGACCGGAGGTGGCCATGGCCGCGTCGGCGGCCTGTTGCGCATCGCGGCCCGCGCGCAGTTCCTCGCGGAACCGCATGAGAATGAACAGTGAGTAGTCGATGGCCAGCGCGATGCCGAACATCGACACCGTCGATGTGACGAACACCGACATCGCGGTGTACATCGACAACAGGTAGACCAGTCCCATCGTCACAACCACGGTGGTGATGCCCAACACCAGCGGCATCGCGGCGGCCGCCAGCGAGCCGAACACCGCGAGCAGAACAATCAGGACGATCGGAAGGTTCCACTGCTCGGCCTGCGCGATGTCGTGTTTGGTGGCCAGCGTCGCGGCCGCACCCAGCGCGCCCTGCCCGATGACGTAGAGCTTGACCTTCCCGTTCTCGGTCTCGCCGGGCTGGTCGCTGTTGATGCCGACCTTCTGGCGCAGTTGTTTGGCGACGTCGACCACGCCCGTGTTGTTGAAGTCGGGTTGCAGGGTCAGCACGTAGGGGCGGTCGGGTTGCGGCGGCGGCTGTCCCCCTGGCCCCTGGCCGGGAGGTGCCCCCAGCGGGTTCGGCAACACCTTGACGCTGGGCACCTCGGCCGCGATGCGGTGGAGTTGGGCCACCGCGGCGTTCATGTCCTCGAAGGAGGCATCCGCGCGCGGGGCCGCGACCAGGGCCAGCGGCGAGGCGCCCTGGTCGGGGAAGTGCTGCTCGAGTTCGCGCTGAACGTGCAGCGACTGGGAGCCCTCGACCTCGAAGCCACCGCCGGTGAGATTGCCGGACTGGTTGACGGCCAGGTAGACCGAGGGCACCAGGAGAAGCAGCCAAACAGCGAACACCGCCCAGCGATATCTGCGCAGGTTGCTGCTCAAGCGCATCATGAACTGCTGGATAGCGAACTCCCCGCTTTCTGCCCGGCGTTGCGAAGCTGAGCCTATATCAGCGTCGGGTAGGGTATCGGCCCCCTGAGCAACGCCTTAAGCAGCTCTAACCCACCTCTCGTGATTGGCCGGCGCAGCGTTACGCATGCTGCGGACTTCCTGTCCTTCGCCTGCGCGTCCATTCGCCGGATTGGCGGCCGCAGCGACTCCAATGGCACTATGTGGCCGAGGACTCCAGGGTCGGGGAAGCCCAATCGTCCGATCGCATGGCGTTTGCGGAAGCGTCAAAAGCGTTCGCAAACCATAAGGAGTTACCCAATGATTTCGTCCACGAAAGCGTTGCGCCGCAGCCTGTATGCGGTGTTCGCCGCCTCGGCGGTCGGTGGCGCGACGGTCGCGGCGCTGGCGGTTCCATCAGCAACGGCGGCCACCGATCCCTGCGCTGCGAGCGAGCTGGCCAAGACGATCGGTTCGGTGGCCACCTCCATGGGCGCCTACCTCGACAGCCACCCGCAGACCAACCAGGCGCTGACGACGATCTCGCAGCAGCAGGCCGGTCCGCAGTCGCTGGCGGCGGTCAAGGCGTACTTCGACGCCAACCCGGCGGCCGCCAAGGACATGCAACAGTTGCAGCAGCCGTTGATCAGCCTTTCCACCCGCTGCCAGTTGCCGATCAGCCTGCCTGCGCTGATGGGCCTGATGCAGGCCACCCAGCAGCAGGGGGCGGGGTCGCCGGTATCGCCGGTGGGCAATCTGCCTGGTGGGTTGCAGACCAGGCAGACGGTGGGCGTTCCCAGCGCGGTCCTGCCCGCCACACCGTCGCCGGCCTCGGTGGTCACCCAGGGCTCCGGGCCGTTACCGGGTCCGTCGCTGGCCACCAGTCGTTAGCCACGCTGCCTTTTCGCGACGGCGGGTGAGCTGCGGTTTCGTGGATTTCTCACGATTGGTTAACCGCAAGGCAAGAAAGTCGAGCCTCTTTCTGCTTAGCTTCTTATTTGTCGGAACCGCCAATGGTTACGGTCTCTCCACTTCGTCTGAAGGAGCCTGTCCATGTTGCTCTCGGCCCGTACCGCGCGTCGTGCGGTAGCTGGCGCGGTCGGCACCGGTGCGATCGCCGGTGCGATGTTGTTTGGTGCCCTGCCCTCGGCCATGGCCGACGACCCGGCGAATAACCCGCCCAACTGCACCGCTGCCGACTTGGCAGGCGTGGCATCGGGTGTCTCGGCGTCGACGTCGGCATACCTGTTCACCCACCCCGACGTGAACTGGTTCTTCACCAGCCTCGAAGGGCTCAACCGCGATCAGGTCCGCAGCCAGGTCACCGACTACCTGAACCAGAACCCTCAGACCAAGGCTGATCTGACCGGGATCCGGCAGCCGCTGGTCGATCTGAAGAACCGCTGCGGTACCGCCCCTTCGCCCAACATTCCGTAATTCGCGTGCGGGTTGGTGAATCACCCGCGCAGGAGAGCGCGAGCCGCACGGTACTGATGGTCGACGACGACCCGGACGTCAGAACCTCCGTTGCCCGCGGACTGCGGCATTCGGGTTTCGACGTTCGGGTCGCGGCGACCGGTAAAGAAGCGCTGCGGCTGTTGTCCAGCGAATCGCATGACGCGCTGGTTCTCGATGTGCAGATGCCGGAACTCGACGGTGTCGCGGTCGTCACCGCGTTGCGCGCGTTGGGCAACGACATCCCGATCTGTGTGCTCTCCGCGCGTGACACGGTCAACGACCGGATCGCCGGGCTGGAAGCCGGCGCCGACGACTACCTGACCAAGCCGTTCGACCTCGGCGAGTTGGTGGCGCGGTTGCATGCGCTGCTGCGCAGGGCGACCAATTCGGATCGCGCGTCCGACACCATGACCGTCGGACCGCTGACCATCGACACCGCGCGCCGGTTGGTGTTCGTCGGCGGCGAGCGGGTGGAACTGACCAAGCGTGAGTTCGATCTGCTGGCGGTGCTGGCCGAGAACGCCGGTGTGGTGTTGTCGCGACAACGGCTGCTCGAACTGGTGTGGGGCTATGACTTCGACGTCGACACCAATGTGGCCGACGTGTTCATTTCGTATCTGCGGCGCAAGCTCGAACGCGACGGGCTGCCGAGGGTGATCCACACGGTTCGCGGGATCGGGTACGTGTTGCGAGACGAGCCGTAGGCGATGAGGTTGCCGCGGTCGCTGCGGTCCGCGTCGCTACGTACCCGGGTGGCGATAGCGTCGGCCGCTGCCGCGTCCGCGGTCGTCGCGGTTTTCACCATCCTCACCTCTGTGGTCCTTGCGAACAACGATGCGCTGCAACTGGATCGGCGGCTCGACGCCATCGTCGACGCGAGTATCAACCCCACTGAGCTCAACGATCCGCGGCGCGGTGTGCTGACCACAGGGCGGTCCAAGTCGACTGGCCAGGTGATGTTCCAGCGCGGCCTGCAATTGCCGTCGCTACCGTTGGGCACCGCGACGGTCGACGTGAACGGCGTGGAGTACCGGGTGCGCACGGTGGCCGTCGAACAACAGGGCGGAGTGTTGGTCTCTGTCGGCATCCGCGCCGACAGTATCCTGTTGAACCGCGCCAGGATTCCGCTCTACGTGGCGGTCGGTGTCGGCACCGTGCTGATCGCCGCGGGGCTCGGATGGGTGCTGGCCGGCCCGGCGATCCGGCCGTTGCGCAGACTGACCGAACATACCAAACGGCTGCGTGAGGGCACCGAGGAGATGCCGGAGGTGCGCGGCGTCAGGGAAGCCGAGGACCTGTCCGAGGCGATGAGCGAGATGCTGTACCGACTGGCCGCCGCTCAGCGCGCGACCACGAATTCGCTTCAGGCTGCCCAGGATTTCGCCGCCAACGCCGCACACGAACTGCGCACCCCGCTCACCGCGATGCGCGCCGACCTCGACACCCTGCGCATCCACGATCTGCCCGCCGAGGAACGAGCAGAGGTGGTCCAGGACCTGTCGCGGGCGCAGCGCCGCGTGGAGGCCATCATCACCGCGCTCGGTCAACTCGCATCGGGCCAGTTGGCGCAGGCAGAGGATCGTGAACTCATCGACGTCACCGATATGCTCGACCGCGTCGCACGCGAAAACATGCGTACCGCAACCGGAGTCGAGATCGTGATCGAAGCCGCCGACGATCTCGGCGCGATTTGGGGCTGGCCGGGCGGCTTACGGATTGCCGTCGACAACCTGGTGCGGAACGCGGTGACGCACGGGCAGGCCACACGAATTGTGCTGACCGCCAACCGGTATCAGAACACCCTGACCATCGTCGTCGACGACAACGGCCGTGGGCTGCCCGAGGAGGAACATCAGACGGTGCTCGGCCGGTTCTCCCGCGGCAGTAACGCCGCGCCCGGCGGTTCTGGTCTCGGCCTGGCATTGGTGGCACAGCAGGCGGCGTTGCACGGCGGCAACATCAAGCTGTCCGACGGACCGCTCGGCGGTCTTCGGGCAACGCTGACCATCTCGACTTCGCCTGAGCCACCCGCGAACTCGGATTAGCGACGGACCATCGCCGCGACGCTTCGCCAGCCCAGCAGCAGCACCGCCGTCACCACCGAGGCCACCACGACGAAGCTGGTCTGTACACCAGCTGACGTCGCCTTGCGCAGCAGCATGCCCACCAAAACGGTGCATATCCACACTGCGACCCCGGTGGGGATCACGGTGTATGGTTTGCGCCATCCGCGGATCAGCACCCAGCCGACGAGAGTGCCTGCCAGGAAAGGCCATGCGGTCTGCGCGATGCCGGTGACTGTGAGGCCCTCGGCGTGGCTGCGCCGGCCGATGGTGCAGAACACGATCACGCAGAGGATGTCCGCCAGCAGAGCGGTGGCCGTTCGCTTGGCCCGTCTTTCGGTGTCAATCAATGGCGGAGTTCACTTTTCGGGTTCGGGCTCGTGTCGGACCTCGGGGTCGGGGCTGAACTGCGGCGCCTGGTCGTCGTCGAGGGTGGCGTCGGGGTCGATGTCCTTCTCGGTGCGGAACATGAAGAAGAACACCACCCAGCCAATCGCGGAGATGAAGATCCAGCTGACCAACCGGTAGATGAGCATCGCTGAGATCGAGGCGGCCAACGTCATACCCGACGACACCAGGCCGGGCACCAGCACCGCCTCGACGATTAGCAGGCCGCCGGGCATCAACGGGATCGACCCGACCGCGCGGGCGGCCGCGTACGCCACCGTCACACCCGCGATCGACGGGTGTCCGCCGGTGGCATAGCACGCGGCGAGCAGGCAGCCGACATCGGCCACCCAGTTGAACAGCGACCAACCGAATGCCTCGCTGAGCTCGCGGCGCGACAGGCTGACCGATTCCAGCTGGTTCAACGTCTCGCGCCACTTGTCCAGTCCGGTGTCCGACGGCTTACCGCGCACCGAGTTGAACCACGACAGCAGCCGCACCCCGATGCCGTCGATCAACTCCGGGCGGGTCGCCACGGCCTGCGCCAGGATGATCAACGCGAGGAAGCCGCCAAGCGAAAAGATAAGCGACAGAGGGTTTTTGCTGGCGCCCAACATGAAAGCGCCGCCGAGGCCGAGTAGCGCAAGCCCCACCACCTGCAGCGCGCCCGACATCACCAGCTGCCACGACGCCACGACGGGCGACGCGCCCCAGATCCGCTGTTGGCGGTAGATGAAGGTGGCCGACAGCACCGGGCCGCCGGGCAGCGTGGTGGACAGCGCATTGCCCGCGTAGAACGCCGCCTCCGAGCGCCACTGTTTGACCTTGACGCCCGCCGACCGCAGCAGCGTGCGCTGGATCTGCGCGAAGCTGTGCATGGAGCCCATCGCCGCGACGATGGCCACCAGCACCCACCACCAGTTCGCGGAGTAGACGCTGTGCCAGGCCTTGGCCAACTGGTCACGCACCAACGTCAACTCCACCGCCAGCACGAGCGCGGCCGCGCCGAGGATCACCCAGCGGAGCCACCAGTACTTGCCCCGGGTGGGGCGTTCCTGGCTGCGCGCGTGGCTCGCCGGCGCGTCGTGGGACACGTCACTAGGGTAACGGTGCAGTTCGCGCGGATAATGGCGGTGACGCAGGCGTGCCGAAGACGATTCGCGAGATTCCCTGTCGCGCCGCGGCCTGCCGTTACGCTACCGGCATGCCAGCGGCCCCGTCTTTCGATTCCGTCGCCGATCAGTCGGTGTCTCCGCTAGTCCGCAGAACGGCCGCCTGGGCCTGGCGACTGCTCGTCATCGGCGGGTTCGTGGTGGCGCTGCTGTGGGTGGTGAAGAAGCTCGAAATCCTCGTCGTGCCCGTGGCGCTGGCGACCCTGTTGGCCGCGCTGCTGTTGCCGGTTGTCGATTTCCTGGACCGGCGCGGCGCCCCGCGCGGCGGCGCGGTCGCTCTGGTGCTGCTGGGCGGTTTCGCGGTCGTCGGCGGGATTCTGGCGTTCGTGGTCACCCAGTTCGTCGAGGGCGCCCCCGCCCTCGTCGACCAGATGAGCACCAGCATCAAAGGGGTGGGGGACTGGCTGACCCAGGGGCCGCTGCACGTCAACCAGCAACAGATCGACAGTGCCCGCAAGTCTGCGATCGAGGCGCTGCAGAACAATCAGGAGAAGCTCACCAGCGGGGCGTTGTCGACAGCAGGCACATTGACCGAAATCGTCACCGGCGCGTTGCTGGTCCTCTTCACGCTGATCTTCGTGCTGCACGGCGGCCGCAACATCTACGGATTCGTCACCAAGGCTTTCCCGGACGACGTGCGCGAGCGGGTCCGCGACGCGGGCCGGGCCGGTTTCCGGTCGCTGGTCGGCTACGTGCGCGCGACGTTCCTGGTGGCCCTCGTCGACGCCGTCGGCATCGGCACCGGCCTGGCGATCATGGGCGTGCCGCTGGCGTTGCCGCTGGCATCGCTGGTCTTCCTCGGCGCGTTCATCCCGCTCGTCGGTGCGGTGGTGGCCGGATTCTTCGCGGTCGTGGTCGCGCTGATCGCCAAGGGCGTGATCTACGCGCTGATCACGCTGGGGTTGATCATCGCTGTCCAACAATTGGAAGGCCATGTGCTGCAACCACTTGTGATGGGGCGCGCGGTGTCCATCCATCCGCTGGCGGTGGTGCTGGCTATCGCGGGCGGCGGCGTGCTGGCCGGTATCGTCGGCGCGCTGTTGGCCGTTCCGACGGTGGCGTTCCTCAACAGCGCGGTGCGCGTGCTGATGGCCAGAGATCCCGCAGCGGAAGAAGCCGCGCAGGACGCCGAAGGCGCCCCGGTGGTGGCGGCCGAACCCGACGAGCTGGACGAGCCGGCTGCGGACTAGATTCGGCCCTCGCGCCGCAGCAGGTCCTGTGCGCTGACGCCGCCGCCGCGGCGCTTGCGCTCCTCGTCGGGGGTGTTCAGCTTCTCGGTGGCCGCCTCGGCGTCGGATTTCCGCGCGGTCGGGATGGCCGTCGTCGCGGGCGCATCGGCGTTCTGCAGCGGTGGCTTCTGCGCCGGAATCGCGGTGGTCGGCTCATTGCCGGGCTGCGGTCGAGGCGGACGCGGACGTTGTCCCGTGGCGCCCGTTGGCATGGCCCTGGTGGCATCGGCCGACGGCCGCGCCGGGGGCGCAACGGGTTGACCGGCCGAGGGCCCGGTGCCGCGCAATTCGCCAAGCCACGACTCGATTTCGCGTTCCTCGCGCGGCGGCGGGGGCGCAGGCCGGTGGCCGGTCGCGTTGTTCACCACGTTACGGACCGCGTTCCTGGCCATCGTCAGCCGCGTGGTCTGCGGCTCGTCGGCCTGAACACGCGCGGTCGGGATCCGCGTGGTGCCAGCGCCGGACGGCACGTTGGCCCGCGGCGGCGCCGCGATCCGACCCGGTCGGGGCGAACCCTCCGGATGCGTCGGGTCATGCGGCGGCCGAGGCCGCGGCGGCACAGGTGCGCCGGCGCCGACCAGCGCTTCGTCAGGTTCACGCACCGCGGGCCGCTTGCGCTCGTCGGGCAATTCGGTCTCGCCGAGGCCGAGGCGCTCCTGAATCCGCTTCATCCAGCGTGGCGCCCACCAGCAGTCGTCGCCGAGCAACTTCATCACGGCGGGCACCAAAAACATCCGGACCACGGTGGCGTCGAGCAGCAGGGCGATCAGGAGACCGAACGCCAGATACTTCATCATCACCAGGTCGGAGAACACGAATGCGCCTGCGACAACGGCCAATACGAGTGCGGCACCGGTGATCAACCGACCGGTGGTGGCGGTGCCGATGCGGATGGCCTCGGCGGTGGACATACCGCGTTCGCGGGCCTCCACCATGCGGGACACCAGGAACACCTCGTAGTCGGTGGACAGACCCCAGATCACCGCGATGATCAGACCGATCATCGGCGCCATCAAGGGTTGTGGCGTGTAGTTCATCAGCCCGGACCCGTGCCCGTCGACGAACATCCAGGTCAGCACGCCCATCGTCGATCCGAGTGTGAGCGCGCTCATCACGGCCGCCTTGATCGGCAGCACCACCGATCCGAACGCCAGGAACATCAGGACCGTGGTCGTGGTGATCAGCAGCACCACCATCAGCGGCAACTTGTCGAACAGGCTGTGGATGCTGTCCTGTTCCAGTGCGGGCGTACCGCCGATGGACACCGTGACGCCGCGCGGAGGTGTCAACGCGCGCAGTTCCTCGATCTTCTTGGCGGCGTCGTTGCGGTTCACCAGACCGTTCTGGATCACCCGAACCGACGGATCCTTCGACGCGCCGTCGAGATACGGGCGCGCCTGCCACATCTTCGTCGGGTCGTTGTCCGGATCGGTGAACCCGGAGATCTGCATCGCCTTGTTGCGGACCTCGGCGACCTGCTGGTCAGTGATCGGTTGCCCGTTGTCGCTTTCCATCACGATCGTCAACGGCTCGGTGCGGAAGCCCGGGAAGATCTTGTCGAACTCCTCCTGCGCGAGGCGTACGGAGTTGTCCGGGGGCAGGTATTTCTCGCTGATGCCGCCGAGGGACAGCGCGCCCAACGGAATGATCAGCGCAATCATCACGATGATGATCGGCACGGCGAATGCGGCAGGCCGCTTCATCACCCGGTTGACCAGCTTGCCCCAGAAGCCCTTCTCGACTTCTTCGCGTGTCTTGGTCTTCTGCGTCTTCTCCGACAGCCACTCCAGGTAGACCCGCATCGGCTTCCAGTTGCGGAAGAACGGCACTCGCAGCAGGGTGCGCACTCCGAGCGCGTCGACGCGGGGACCGAGGATGCCGAGCGCGGCGGCCAGCACGGTGATCGACAACGTCGCCGCGAGCATGACGGAGGCGATGATCGCGTAGGTGATGGACTTCAGGAAGCCCTGCGGGAACAACAGCAGCGGCACCGACGAGGCCACCAGGATCACCGCGGAGAACATGATGGTGCGGCCCGAGGTCATCACGGTTCGCCTGACGGCGGCCTCGGTGTCGTACCCCTCGGCGATCTCCTCACGGAACCGGCTGACCATGAACAGCCCGTAGTCGACGGCGATGCCCAGGCCCATCAGGGTCACCACCGGTTGAGCGAAGAAGTGCACCGGCATGAACTCGGCGACCAGTCGCATGATCCCAAGCGCACCCGCGATGGTCAGGCCGCCGATGACGCCGGGCAGCGCGGCCGCGACGACGCCGCCGAACACGAAGAACAGCACCACGCACACCAGCGGGATGGCGGCGACCTCGGCGCGCCTCTGGTCGTCGCCGATGGTGCCGGTCAGTTCGGCGGCCAGCGGTTGCAGGCCGGCCATCTTGAAGTCGACGCCCTCGTCCTTGACGCTGAGCAGGTCGTCCTTGACCTTCTTGTAGTTGTTCAGGATCGCGTCGTCGTTGTCGCCCTTGAGCTGAATCGACATGAACGCGTGCTGTTTGTCGGCGTCGGCCATGGTCTTGAGCACATCGGGGCTCTTGAAGTAGCCGATCGACCGCAGAATCTCGTCGGGATGGTCCTTTTCGACCTTGTCCAGGTTGTCGAGGATCTTCTTCTTGAAGTCGGGGTCGTCGACGGTCTTGCCCTCGGGCGCCGTGTAGATCCCGACGATGTGGCCCGACGTATCGCGTCCGTAGGCCTTGTCGGCGACCACGGACGCGTGCACGGACTGACTGCCGTCGTCGTAGAAGCCGCTCTGGGTGACGTGGCTGCCGAGGCTGATGCCGAAGACGCCGCCCCCCAGGCAGAGTGCGACCATGACACCGATCACTATGTATCGGTATCGGTACACCGTTCGACCCCACCAGGCGAACACGTGAACTCCTTCTAAGTCTGTGGCTACTCGCGCATTTCCAGTTGTCTACACGCGCGAGGCCAGTAGCGAGGACAGCGGCCGGAATGGCTGCAGCCAAGCCCCCTGCTCGGGCAGCGAATCAAGGCCGATTCGCGGTAACGGCTCCCGGAAAACACCAGGTATGTCTTCCAGATCGACGAACTCCAAGGTATCCGACGCTAACGCCCAACTGGCATGTTCGCGAAATCCCAGCACCTGGACGGGCACACCCTCGCGGGCGATTTCCTCCAGCGGAGCTTTGAACGCTTGACCATCGGCGGAAGCCACCAACACGCCGGCCAGCCCTTCACTGCGCCGGAGTGCGATGTGGTCGAGCATGTCGCTGTCGACGTCGCTGTCTTCATCGATCTTCGGTTTGGCAAAGACCGCGAAACCCACGTTACGCAATGCCTCCACCCACGGTCGAACAACATCGGCGCTACCTGGGGCGATGTTGGTGAACACCGTTGCCTCCGGCTCGAGTGTGAGGTCGGGACGGGCGGTCGACAACTCGGCGGTGCGGGAGAGCAGCCAGCGGCCGAGGGCGTCGAATCGCGGCCGGTGTGCGGCGGTGGGCCTGCCGCCGAGGATCGAGCCGAGGCCCATGTCCAGGTTAGGTGCGTCCCAGACCAGCAGCACGCGGGCCGTCGCGTCCGTCGGCATCGCCTGCGGCGGCGCCACGTCGTCTATTTGTGGATCTACGTGCCGGATGTCTTCGGTCAGACTCATGGCTGCTTCTCCCAGAGCAGTTCGGCAACGGCACTGCCCGCATGCTGGGCCTTGCCTTCATATTTGGTCACAGGTCGCTGTACCGAGATCGGCAGTGCCTGCTGCTCGGTGACGCGGCGCAGCCGCGGTTCGGCGTCCCCCACCTCGGCGATCTGTTCGGCGTAACCGGCGTGGTCGGTGGCGGCGTGCAGCACCCCGCCTGGCCGTAGGCGGTCGGCGATCAGCGCGACCGTCGCAGGTTGCAGCAGCCTGCGCTTGTGGTGGCGCGCCTTCGGCCACGGGTCGGGGAAGAAGACCCGAACGCCGGTCAGTGAGTCCGGCCCGAACATGTGCTCGAGCACGTCGACGCCGTCGCCGCGGATCAACCGGATGTTGGTGGCGCCCTCGCGGTCGATCGCGCTGAGCAGCTGGGCCAGGCCGCGCTTGTAGACCTCGACCGCCACCACATCGAGATGCGGTTCGGCCTTCGCCATCGCCAGTGTCGAGATGCCGGTGCCGCTGCCGATCTCCAGGACGACCGGCGCCGAGCGGCCGAACCAGGCTTCGGTGTCCAACAGCGTGGCGGGTCCCTCGGCGTCGCGCGCCTGCATGCCCACTTCGGGCCACAGCCGCTCCCAGGTGGCCTGTTGTCCGCCGGACAGGGTTGAACGCCTGGCCCGAAAGCTGGTCACCCGACGATGCAGATGCGGCGCGGACTCCGGAGCCGCGCAGCCGGCGACATCAGACCCGGGCGCTTGCATCCGTCCATGGTCGCTCATAACAAGCTGAGTACCCGCATCGTGGTACAGATTGATACGCAACAGTTGCCTTCCACTGGTACTGGGGACAACCGTTCGCGACCCGCGCCTGAAGGTGCCACGATGACGGCACCACTCGGGAAGGCCGCCAGATTTTCGTCGATACCCTGATTCGATTCGCTGAACACCGCAGAGATCCGCGGTTAGCTCGTGTCATCGCGCAGCTCACGGATCCATTGCCGGTTGCTGTGCTGGGTCGCGACGGCGTCGGCCGCAGCACCGTGGCGGCAGCACTGGCGGCGGCGGGCGTCGCCGTCACGGCCGATGCAGCGGACGCCGATGTGCACGTGCTGGTGCTCGCGGAGACCCTCAAACCCGAGGACCGTGCCGCGTTGGCGGCCGCCGACCGGCCGGTGGTGACGGTGCTCAACAAGGCCGACCTGACCGGCGTCGGTGACGGCGGCCCGCTGCCGCGGGCGCATCGGCGCGCTGCCGACCTGCGGGCGCGAACCGGGGTGCCGACGGTGCCCATGGTCGCACTGCTGGCCACCGCCGAACTGGACGACGAGTTGATGCGGGCGCTGCACACGCTGCTCGCCGAGCCCGCGGATGTGACGTCGACGGACGGGTTCGTGTCGTGTCGGCATTCCCTTACGCCCGTGCTGCGCCGACGACTGCTCGCGTCGTTGGACCGGTTCGGCATCGCCCGCGCGCTGCTCACCCTCGACGAGGGCGGCGACGTTTCAGCGGTGCTGCGGCGCGCCAGCCAGATCGACCGGGTGGTCGCACACGTCCACGCCGCAGGCGCACCGGTGCGGTATCTCCGGTTGCGGGCCGCGATCACCCAATTGCATGCTCTGGCGGTGCAATTCGGGGACGACGAGCTCAGCCGACTGCTCACCGCCGACGCGGCTGTGCTGGCCGCGATGACGGCGGCGGTGGACGTGCTGGAGGCCGCGGGAGTCGGCGTGGACCGCGGCCGGGACGCGGCGGCGCACCTGTGTCGCGCGGTGCAATGGCGGCGCTACAGCCGGGGACCGGTCAGCGCGTTGCACCGCCAATGCGGCGCCGACATCGTGCGGGGCTCCCTGCGTCTGCTCGGGCAGGACCATGTCTGATCCGGTGGCCAAGGCCGATGCCGTGGTGGCGGCCGTCAATCCGGGCCTGACGTCGCCCGGCGTGCAGACCAGGGACGTGGTGCTCGTGACGGGCCCGTGGCTGGCGGGCACCAGCAGCCTGATCGCCGCGCTGCGGGAGCGGATGCCGGACCGCACGTTCGTCGAATCCGACGAGTTGGGGCCCACGCACGCGCCGACCGCGGTGGTGTTCGCGGTGTCGGGGATCGCCTCGTTGACCGAATCCGATTGCGCCCTATTGGATCTCGCCGGCAACTACACCGACCTGATCGTCGGCGTGGTAACCAAGATCGACGCGCACCGCAATTGGCGCGACGTGCTGGCCACCGATCGCGCGTTGCTCGCGGCGCGTGCGCCACGCTATGAGCATGTGCAGTGGGTGGGCGCGGCGGCCGCGCCGGATCTCGGCGAACCGAAGCTCGACGAACTCGTCGACGTGCTGCGCCAGCGGCTCGACGATCCTGACGTGCCACGGCGGAACAGGTTGCGCGCGTGGGAAGTTCGACTCACCGCGGTGATCGACCGCTATCAGGCCGAGGCGGAGGGCGCGGACCGCCAGGCGCGAGTGACGGCGCTGCGCAAGAGCCGCGACGACATCCTGCGGAGCAGGCGCCTGTCGAAGTCCGAACACACCATCGCGCTGCGCAGCCAGATCCAGCAGGCCCGAGTGCAGCTGACCTATTTCGCGCGCAACCGCTGCACATCGGTGCGGGCCGAACTGCAGGAGGACGCCGCCGACGTCACCCGGCGAAAGCTCGGCGCCTTCGAGTCCTACGTGCACACCCGGGTCGACGAGGTGATCGACGAAGTGGACGAGGGCGTCACCACACACCTCAGCGACGTCGCGACCGAACTCGGACTGCCGGCGCCCGAACCGCCCCCGCCTGCGGTCAAACCGGAGGTGACCCGCCCACCGGTGAAGTCCCGGCGGTTGGAGACGCAGCTGACGATGGTCCTGGGTGCAGGTTTCGGCTTCGGGGTCGCGCTCGCCACCACCCGCCTGTTCGCGGGGCTTGCGCCGGGGCTGACGATCGCGGGGTTGGTGGCGGGCGGCCTGGTCGGATTGCTCCTGACGGTCTGGGTCGTCGGCATCCGCGGTCTGCTGCAGGACCGGGCGGTGTTGGACCGCTGGGTCACCGACGTGACGGCCGCGCTGCGCGCGACGGTCGAGGAGCGGGTGGCCACCCGGGTGCTGGCGGCGGAGACGTCACTCGCCACGGCGCTCGCGGCTCGCGACGAGATGGAGAGCGCGACCGCGACCGACCGGATTGCCGAGATCGACGCCGAACTGCGTGAGCATGCGGCGGCCACGGCCAAGGCGGCGGTCGCGCGGGATAGCAGGCTGCCGCCGTTGCGGCAGGCCCTCGATGCGGTGCGCGAGGAGCTGTACGGCGCGGCGGTCCGATCGGACTAGCTACCTATATATGTAGTCAGTTGAGAACTGAATCGGTACAACGCCTCCAATTGCGCATCTGAATCGTTCCTGTGAGTGATCGGACATAATCCCCACTAACGGCGGGTATGTGACCCACGTTAACCTCTGTAAAGGGACGACCGAATGCGCCGCCGTTCCGAATGGGGTGGTGCATCGGGGCCTGCGTCCTGGCAGAAACCTACGCAGGAGAGTTTTGATGACAGCAGCGACCATTCCAGGTCTGGACACCGCACCGACTAAGCACAAGGAGTTGCTCGCCTGGGTCTCCGAGGTCGCGGAGCTGACCCAGCCGGACCGGGTGGTGTTCGCCGACGGCTCCGACGAGGAAAACGCGCGGCTGTGCGCACAGCTGGAAGCGGCGGGGACCTTCAAGAAACTCGACGACAAGAAGAAACCGAATTCGTACCTTGCGTTGTCCGACCCCTCCGACGTGGCGCGGGTGGAATCCCGCACCTTCATTTGTAGTGAGCGCGAAATCGACGCGGGCCCGACCAACAACTGGATGGACCCGGCCGAGATGCGCCGCATCATGACAGACCTGTACCGCGGCAGCATGCGGGGCCGCACGATGTATGTGGTGCCGTTCTGCATGGGCCCGCTCGGCGCCGAGGATCCGAAGCTGGGCGTGGAGATCACCGATTCCGAGTACGTCGTCGTCTCGATGCGGACGATGACTCGGATGGGCAAGGCCGCCCTGGACAAGATGGGAACAGACGGGTTCTTCGTCAAGGCACTGCACTCGATCGGCGCACCGCTCGAGCCCGGTCAGAAGGACGTGCCGTGGCCGTGCAACGACACCAAGTACATCAGCCACTTCCCCGAGACCCGCGAGATCTGGAGCTACGGCTCGGGTTACGGCGGCAACGCGCTGCTCGGCAAAAAGTGCTATTCGCTGCGCATCGCGTCGGCGATGGCCCACGACGAGGGCTGGCTCGCTGAGCACATGCTGATACTCAAGCTGATCTCCCCCGAGAACAAGGCCTACTTCGTGGCCGCCGCATTCCCGTCGGCCTGCGGTAAGACCAACCTCGCGATGCTGCAGCCGACGATTCCGGGCTGGCGCGCCGAGACCATCGGCGATGACATCGCGTGGATGCGGTTCGGCAAGGACGGCCGGCTGTATGCGGTCAACCCGGAGTTCGGCTTCTTCGGCGTCGCTCCCGGCACCAACTGGAAGTCCAACCCGAACGCGATGAAGACCATCGAGGCCGGCAACACCGTCTTCACCAACGTCGCGCTGACCGACGACAATGACGTGTGGTGGGAAGGCCTGGAGGGCGAGCCCGATCACCTCATCGACTGGAAGGGCAACGACTGGGTCCTGCGCGAGACGGAGAGCAAGGCCGCGCACCCGAACTCGCGCTACTGCACCCCGATGTCGCAGTGCCCGACGCTGGCACCGGAGTGGGACGACCCGCAGGGCGTGCCGATCTCGGCGATCCTGTTCGGTGGTCGCCGCAAGACCACGGTGCCGCTGGTGACGGAGGCCCGCGACTGGCAGCACGGCGTCTTCATCGGTGCCACGCTGGGCTCCGAGCAGACCGCCGCCGCCGAAGGCAAGGTCGGCACCGTGCGCCGTGACCCGATGGCGATGCTGCCGTTCCTCGGCTACAACGTCGGCGACTACTTCGCGCACTGGATCGACATCGGCAAGAACGCCGACGAGTCGAAGATGCCGAAGATCTTCTTCGTCAACTGGTTCCGCCGCGGCGACGACGGCCGCTTCCTGTGGCCGGGCTTCGGCGAGAACAGCCGCGTGATGAAGTGGATCATCGACCGCGTCGAGCACAAGGCGGACGGCAAGACCACGCCGATCGGCATCGTGCCGACCGCCGCGGATCTGGATCTGTCGGGGCTCGACGTCGACCCCGCCGACGTGGACGCCGCGCTGGCGGTCAACGTCGACGAGTGGCGCCAGGAGATCCCGCTGATCGAGGAGTGGTTCGAGTTCGTCGGCGAGAAGCTGCCGACCGGCATCAAGGACGAGTTCGACGCACTGAAGCACCGCTTGGCCGAAGCCGACTAGTCTTCCGCTCGCAGCGCTCAGTAGCCCGAGTTCGGGGCGACCTGGGTGATGGTCGGCGGATTGGTCTTTCGGACGAAAGCGCTTCTACGGACATCCGGTGGCTGGCAGGCGTCCATGCTCGGCAGCAGCGCGCACACGTTGATGGGGCTTTGCGGTGCAGGTGCGGTCAGAACGACGACCATCGCGGCAGTGGCTACGGCAGTAGCCCCGAGCATGCCGAAATATCTACGCACTCAGCCGAATTTACCGTTGTTGACGCGCTGAAATGATCCGGCACAGACGCTTGGTGGCGAATCCACAGGGCGCTTTACGTTTGCTGCAGGTGGGCCCGCGTGATGTCGGTCTGCTCGAACGCGAAAGCGATCAGCGCCGCGTCGAGCCCTCGATGTCAGTGAACAAGAACGTGACGACGTTCATCGTGACCCATCCGCATTCAGCAGGTCGGCGCGAACACGTTCGATCTGATCGAGCGCATACGCCGCCCGCGCGGCGTGGGTCATCTCGGCACCCGACCGCGTGAGCGAGTCGTAGGTCTGATCGCCCAGCACCCGCCGCAGATGCGCGATGGCGGCGGTGATTTCAGGGAACGTCGCGCGAGAGATCGCGGGGGCGGACAGCGTGCTGATCGTAGCCGCCTGCTCGTAGCAGCCGAGGCGGTCGAACACGGCGACGAGCAGTCCTAACGGGCCTGAGATGAAGGTCAGGCTGCCGGAGTCGTAGTAGCTCCGGATGGCGAGCTCGAGGTAGTCGAGCGCCTCCGCTGGGCTGGCGTGTCCCACTGCGATGCTCGAAAGGGTAGACGCAAGAACCGATTCCATTTGCCGGATGCCGTTGGCTTGTGCGACGGCCAGCGCGCGTTGAAGGGCTGTGTAGGCAACATCGGGCTTTCGCCTGCGATGGGTGTAGCCGTACGCGAACAGAGCGCCGGTGACCAGGGCCGGATTTCGCATCCCGTCGACATTCGCGAACAATTCCTCCGAAGCCGCCAACGCCTGGTCGTGCTCGCCTGCGAAAGTAAAGGCGAACACGAGATGGGGAAGTACCCAGTCACGGCGGTCCGGCCAGCGCGCGAGCATCCGGCGACCCCACTCGAGACTGTGTTCGGCGCCGACGGAATAGAGCCACCCACCGCCGAGCGTAGCCTCGAGTTCGACGGGTACCACATCGAAGTCGCCGCTCTCCATCGCCTTCTCGCCGGCCGCGATATACGCCAAGAAGTCATCGGTTCGGTCGACCAAGTAGCACATGGCCGCCGTCATGTAGAGCTGGGCAAGCCGCGGGTGGTTTGCTGCCCGCGCCGGTTCCACCAATTCTTCTGCCCACGCGACCGGTTCGTACTGCTCGACGTAGTAACCGACGAAGGCGGCGCACACCGCGATCGGAGCTGCGATGTCGAGTTCGTTTCGATCTGCCGCGAAGCGGAAGGCGGTACGTAGGTTCGGCAACTCCACCGCGAACCATTCGTGCGCCTCACGCAGACGAGGACCCACCCAGAGCGCCATCACATCTGCCTCACGCTCAGCGAAATAGCGCGCGTGCGCGAAGCGTGCCGTGTCGGCTGCACCACCGGCGACGAGCTGTTCAGCCGCAAACTGCCGAATGGTTTCCAGCATCACGTACCGAGTCCGCGATGTCGACTTGTCCGCGACCAGAAGGGACTTGCGCACCAACGCGTCGAGGGCATCGAGCGTTGCCAGCTCGTCAGCGGAGTCGCCGACGGCACATGCCCCGGACAGGTCATATCCACCGGAGAACACCGAACACCGTGCCAGTAGGTCCTTCTCGGGCTCGTCGAGCAGATCGTAGGACCACTGCACCGCGTGTCGCAGCGTTTGGTGGCGTTCCAGCGCACGCCGAGAACCGACGAGCAATCGGAACCGGTCGTCGAGTCTGTCGCGTACCTCCACTGCGGTCATCGACACCATGCGCGACGCGGCAAGCTCGATCGCAAGCGGGATGCCGTCGAGTCGGCGGCAGATTTCCACGACAGCTGCGGCCTCGTCAGGCGCCGACATCGACGCCGTGGGTGAAACGGTGTGCGCGCGGTCCATGAACAACGCCGCAGCGGCCGAGTCGGCCCCGGCGGCGACGTCGAGGGAGGGCACCGGCCATAGCTGTTCGTCGTTGAGGCCGAGACCTTCTCGACTCGTGGCCAGGATCTTCACCGATGTCGATCGGGTGAAGATGGTGTCGATGACGTCGGCGGTGGCGTCGAGCACGTGCTCGCAGTTGTCGAACACCAGGAGCCGGACACGGCCCTCCAAAGCCGCTGCAAGACTTTCTGACATGTGTTGACCTGCCTGCTGGGTGATGCCCAACGTGGCAGCGACAGCATCGGGAACAGCGGCAGAGTCGTCAACGGCAGCCAACTCGATGACGAACACGCCGTCGGCGAAATTGGTTGCCGCACGCGAGGCGACCTCCAAGGCCAGCCGTGTCTTGCCGACGCCGCCAACCCCGGTCAGTGTCACCATGCGATGCGCCTTCAACGCCGTCTCGACCTCGGCGACGTTGGCGTCGCGGCCGATGAAACTGGTCGCTGGCAAGCGCAGGTTACCGGGGACCGAGTCAGCGGTCGTCAGCGGAGGGAAGTCGGTGCGCAGGCCGGGTGCGCTGACTTGGTAGATGCCGACGGGACGTGTGATATCGCGTAACCGCTTGGGGCCAAGCGAAATGAGGTCAACGCCGGTAACGAGGTCAGCCGTGGCCGCGTCGACCAGGATCTGGCGACCGTGGCCTGCCGCCATCACGCGTGCGGTGCGGTTGAGCACAGGGCCGAAGTAGTCGTCACCGCGCAACTCGGCTTCACCCGTCGCGATGCCCATCCGCACGGGCAACTCCAAACTCCGCTGCGCACTTACCGCTGCGTCGACAGCCGAACGGGGAGAAGCGAATACCGCGCACATGCCGTCGCCGGTGTAGTTGAAGACGCTGCCGGCATGCGCCTCGACCGCAGCCCGAAGGGTTCTGTTGTGCGCGTCGAGCGCCGTCCGCATCGCGTCGGCGTCGGCCTCCCACCGCCGGGTGGACCCTTCGATATCGGTGAACAAGAAAGTCAGCACGGTCATGGCGGCCCGCCGACACCGAGCAGATCTGCGCGCGCATCCGCGATCTGCTCCAGCGCATACTGGGCTGCGCGCGCATTCGTCATATCGCCGCCCAACGCGGTACATGATTCGAAAGCCTGATCTCCCAGTACCTCTCGGAGGTGGGTACCGGTCCTCCTGATCTCAGGGAACGTTGCCAGCGCGAACGCGTTCGCGGCGAAACCGATGAGCGTCGCGGCTGCTTCGTATCTACCGATCCTGTCGAAGTGCGCCGCAAGGACGCCCAATGGACTGACCATGTGCGAGTACGTGCCAGAGTCGTACAGGATGTTTATTGCGAGAGAGAGGAAGTCGAGGGTCTCCGCCGGTGTGGAGTCATCGGGGCCGAACGTCGAGAGATTGACCGCCAAGTATGACTCGATCATCCGATTTCCGCTCGCCTGCGCGATATCCAGACCGCGGCGCAGGGCTTCATACGCATCGCGGAGGCGGCTGGTTCGACAGGCGTATCCGTATGCAAGCAACGCATACGCGACCGCACCCGGGTTGTCGGTGTGGTCAATCGACTTCAACACATCGTCGCAGGCCGCGATGGCATCCTCGTGCTTGCCTGCGGTGAGGAGTGCCATCACGAGGGAGCCTCGATTGTATGGATGCGCACGTGCCTCGTCGGTCAACCTGTCGCGGCACAGGCCAAGCCATCGATCGGCCATCCCCTTCGTGATGTAGGTGCCACCCAACGCAGTGGGTTCGATGTCGTGAATGATCGGGTCGTATCGACCGGATTGGATCAAGGTGACGCCTGCTTCGGCATAGCCGAGCGCGTCGTCGATCCGACCGGTCCGATAGCATTCCGACGCCGCCACATACAGCTGCGCCAAGCGCGGATGGTCCACGACTCGCGCCCGCGCAACGAGTTCCTCAGCCCACGTTGACGTCTCGTGCAGCTCTATCCATCCGCCAAGGAATGCCGTGTAGGCGGCAATCGTTGCTGCGGTGTCAAGGTCGCTGTGGTCAGTTGCCCATCGAAAAGCCGTGCGCAAGTTCGCCAATTCGTTCGTGAGCCAGTCGTAGGCTTCACGCTGGCGCGAGCTGTCCCACATGGTGAGCACAGCTGCCTCACAATCCGCGAAGTAGCGGGAATGCGCGGTGCGGGCTTGGTCGGCTTCGCCTGCTGTCTCCAGGTTCTCGTAGGCGAACTGCCGAATGGTCTCCAACATCGAATAGCGCGTCTGCCGAGCCGACTTGTCGGCCATGACAAGGGATTTGCGCGTCAGCGCGTCAAGCAGTTCAAGAGTGGCGTATTCATCCTGCTGACCGGTAACCGCCGCCGCCGCCCCGAGATCGAATCCGCCGGCGAACACCGAGCAACGGTTGAGTAGTACGCGCTCGCTCACGTCGAGCATGTCATATGACCACTGGACGGCATTGTGCAACGTTTGATGCCGCTCTACCCCTCGACGGAAACCGGCGAGCAGCCGGAAGCGATCATCAAGACGATCCAGCAATTCAGTCGCGGTCATGGAAAGCATTCGTGACGCGGCCAACTCGAGGGCCAGCGGGATGCCATCGAGCCGGCGGCAAATCTCGACCACGGTGTCGGCCTCGTGCGGGTCCGACAGCGAGATTTCCGGCGACACCGCCCACGCCCGATCGAGGAACAGCCTCGCCGCGGCCGAGTCCGGCCCACCCCGTACGTCGAGCGGCCGGACCGGCCATAGCTGTTCGCCGTTGAGCCGCAGGCCTTCCCGGCTCGTCACAAGGACGGCGACGGTAGATGAGTGGTCCAAGATCGCCTGCACCAGGTTGGCCACGGCGTCGAGAACGTGCTCACAGTTGTCGAAAACCAGTAACCGCGAGCGGCCTTCTAATGCGGCCGCGACACTCTGCGCCGTAGTCATGCCGGGCTGCTGAGTGATGCCAAGGGTCGCCGCCACTGCTTCGGGCACCGCGGCAGGATCACCGACGGGAGCCAATTCGATCACCCATACTCCGTCGACGAAGTCGGGCGCGGTGCGGGAGGCGACTTCGAGCGCGAGTCGCGTCTTGCCGACGCCGCCGACGCCTGTCAACGTGACCAAGCGATGGGCGCTCAGCACCGCGTGTACCTGATCCAGTTCCGCCTCGCGACCGAGGAAGCTGGTGGCTTGAGGCGTCAAGTTGCCCACACTTGGGTCGAGCGTCCGCAGCGGGGGGAAATCCGTCGGCAGGCCGGAATCTCGGACCTGGAACAGCTCGGTCGGCTTGGTGATATCGCGTAGGCGCCGCCTCCCCATTGGCTTCAGATCAACCCCGCTCAGTAAGCCGGCAGTCGTGCCGTCGAGCAGAATCTGGCCGCCATGCCCTGCTGCCATCACGCGGGCAGCCCGGTTCAAGACGGGGCCGAAGTAGTCGCGTCCCGTCGCCTCCGCCTCCCCGGTCGCGATGCCCATCCGCACCGGTAACTCCAGCGCGCGTTGAGCGGCGACGGCGGCGTCGACGGCCGCGCGTGGCGAGGAGAACGCCGCACATACCCCGTCGCCTGTGTGGCTGAACAGGTGCCCTCCGTGCTCATCGACCACTCGGCCAAGGAGCTCGTCATGGACCGCCAACGCCCCCCGCATCGCTTTCGGGTCGACCTCCCAGCGCCGCGTCGACCCCTCGATATCCGTGAAAAGGAAAGTAAGAAGCGCGGAGGAAGGGTGCGGCGCTTGGTCGACGGCCATCACGCACCCCCGTTCCCCCGGTGCCGTAATCGTAGGTTGGCGCAGCACAACGGGGGTGAACACAGGGGTCTTGACACCTGTCAAGTGGATCATCGTAAAGTCGGCGTATGCAGATTCGCGAACACGCAGCGGCCAACCCCGACAAGCCGGCCATCATCATCCATCCGTCGGGGACGGTGCTGACATTCGCCGAACTCGAGGCCCGAGCCAACCGCCTCGCCCACTTCTTTCGCAAGCACGGCCTGCACGAGGGTGACGCCGTCGCGATCCTGATGGAGAACAACGAGCACTTCCACGCCGTGATGTGGGCAGCGCGACGCTGCGGGCTCTACTACGTCCCCATCAACACCCATCTGACCGCGGCCGAGGTCGCCTACATCATCGACAACAGCGGCGCCAAAGCCGTCGTCGGTTCCGCCGCGCTCAGGAAGACGTGCGAGAACCTTGCCGAGCACACCGCGCCAGACTTACGGATCGTCGCCTCCGGAGCCGAAACGTCGGCGACATGCGCCTCCGACGACCTCGACGGCTGGCACCGCTACCCGGAATGCGTTGCAGACCAACCGGATACGCCGATCGACGACGAGATCGAAGGCGACCTGCTGCAGTACTCGTCGGGCACCACCGGCCGCCCCAAGGGCATCAAACGCGAATTGCCGCACCTGCCGCCCGCCGAAGTGCCCGGGCTGATGTCGATGTTGGTCAGCTTCTGGCTCGATCCCGACGCCGTCTACCTCAGCCCCGCCCCGCTGTACCACACCGCACCGTCGGTGTGGTCGATGCAGATTCAGGCCGGCGGCATCACCACCGTCGTGCTGGAGAAGTTCGACGCCGAGGGCTGTCTGCAGGCAATCCAGCAGCACCGCGTCACCCACGGCCAGTTCGTGCCGGTGATGTTCACCAGGATGCTGAAGTTGCCCGAATCCGTCCGCGAGCGCTACGACCTGTCCAGCCTGAAGCGGGTGATGCACGCCGCCGCACCGTGCCCCGTCGAGATCAAGAAGCAGATGATCGACTGGTGGGGGCCGATCGTCGACGAGTACTACGCGTCCTCGGAGGCCATCGGTTCGACGTTGATCACCGCCGACGACTGGCTGGCGCATCCCGGGTCGGTGGGCAAGCCGATGGCGGGTGCGCTGCACATCCTCGACCAGGACGGCAACGAATTGCCGCCGGGCCAGGCGGGTGAGATCTACTTCGAGGGCGGCCTCGACTTCGAATACCTCAACGACCCGGAGAAGACCGCCAAGTCACGCGATGTGCACGGCTGGAAAACCGTGGGCGACATCGGTTACCTCGACGAGGACGGTTACCTCTACCTGACCGACCGGCGCCACCACATGATCATCTCCGGCGGGGTGAACATCTACCCGCAAGAGGCGGAGAACATGCTGGTGACCCATCCCAAGGTGATGGACGCCGCGGTGTTCGGCATCCCGGACGACGAAATGGGGCAGAGCGTCAAGGGTGTCGTCGAGACGGTCGATCCGGCCGACGCCACCGACGACTTCGGCGAGGAACTACTCGGCTGGCTGCGGGATCGGTTGGCGCACTACAAGTGTCCGCGGACGATTTCGTTCGAAGCCCAATTGCCGCGCACCGATACCGGCAAGCTGTACAAGCAGGAGCTGATAAACAAGTACTCGTGATCGAGCTGTCGGGAGGTGTGCTCCTCGCCGTCGGCACGCCTTCCGACGACGCGACTTTCACATTGACCGAAGACGACTGCGACGACCGTCGCGCGATCACCGTGCCCTCGGTGTCCTACGCGCTGGCCGAACTCACCGAGCGCTGCGCGCGCTGGCCGCAGGCCGCCGCCGTCTGCGACGACGTGTTGCGCTCGATCGATCCGGCAGGATCCACCCGCGCAGGGGTCGTCACCGAATCGCTGGCCTACTCGACCCTGCAGTCCGGTCCGGAGTTCGCGCGCTGGCTCGCCGAACGCGGCCCCGCCACCGTGCCCGCCCTCCCGGACCCCGTACAGGCCGACCGCATCGGCGATCGTCTGCACATCCGCTTCAACCGCCCGCAGCGGCACAACGCGTTCTCCACCGACATGCGCGCAGCCCTGCTCGAAGCGCTCGAGGTCGCCCGGCTGGACCCGTCGGTGGCGCAGGTGCTGCTGACCGGCAACGGCCCCTCGTTCTGCAGCGGCGGCGATCTCGCCGAATTCGGCACCTTCGCCGATCCGGCCACCGCACACCTGGCCCGCACGCGCTACAGCCCTGCGCTCGTGCTCGACGAGTTGACCGCCCGCCTTGGCCGCAACTGCCGCGCCGAGGTGCACGGGCAGGTGCTCGGCAGCGGGTTGGAGATGGCTGCCTACTGCGGATGGGTGCGGTCGCATCCCGACGCCGTGCTCGGGCTTCCGGAGCTCGGCCTGGGTCTGATCCCCGGCGCCGGAGGGACCGTGAGCATCACCAGGCGCATCGGTCGGTGGCGGACGGCGTATCTGGTGCTGTCCGGTTGCACCATCGACACGGCGACCGCCCTGCGGTGGGGGCTGATCGACGAGTGTCGCAGCGGGTAGCGGCCAACAGTGGCAGGCTAATCGGCATGGGGTTGCCCAGCATGCGACCCACTGGCTGGTTCCAGGTCGCTTGGAGTGCCGACCTGGAGGTCGGCGACGTCAAGCCGCTGCGTTACTTCGGTGCCGACTTGGTGGCCTTCCGCGATCTCGACGGGGTCGTGCGCGTCCTCGACGCGCACTGTCAGCACATGGGCGCCGACATGTCCCGGGGTGGTTTCGTGGTCGAGGGCGGTATCCAGTGCCCGTTCCACGGCTGGGTGTGGAGCGGCGCCGACGGACACAATGTCCGCATCCCGTACGAACCGTGCGCCGACGACAACGGCCGGGTGCGCTGCTGGCCGACGGCGGAATTCAACGAGAGCATCTACGTGTGGCACGATCAGCGGCGCCGGGAGCCCGCGTGGCCCGCGCCCCGGGCGTGGGGCGGAATGGACGGCCGGATCGGCAAGCACTGGTTCCGCCCGATCGGGCCGGACGAGAAGCAGTTCTTCGCCGGTGTGACGGTGCATCCCCAGGTGGTCGCCGAAAGCTCGGTCGATCGACAGCACTACCGGTTCGTGCACAACGTCCCGGTCAGCCCCACCCTGCTCGCATCACGGTCCGACACCTGCAGCTGGCAGGCCACCATCGGCTTCGGAGGCGGCGATCCTGTCGAGATATGTTGGTACGGACTGGGTTTGAGCTTCAGTTGCGAAGACCACGGCGACGGCATGCAGATCATCTCGATCTGCCCGACGCCGGTCGACGACAACACCACCGACATCTTCGCCACCTACTGGGTGTCCGAAGACCTCGACTACGACGACCGCCTGGCCGCCGCCAAGCGGATGCTGCCCGCCGACGTAGAGATCTGGTCGCACCTGCGGTATCTCGACCGTCCCGCGTTGGCGCCGTCGGAGGCCGACGAACATCGCGACCTGCGGGCCTGGGCGCGCGAGTTCTACCCACCCAATCAGCCCGATCTGCGCAGCGTCACTCGGTAGGTGTACTGCTCGGGCAGGAAGTGGCTGACCGACAACTCCACCGGCCTGCCGCTCGCATCCGAATACAACCGGTCCACCCGCAGCATGGCGTGCCCTGGCTGGCAGCCAACCGCGGCGGCAACGGCGTTATCGGCGGGCGCCACCGTGATCGATTGCGCCGCTTCGGTTATCGGCTCGGCGAGATGCGGCTCGAGTAACCCGATCACCGTGTGCGTGCCCACCGCGCCGTCGGTCAGCGCGTCCGACGTCAGCACCTGTTGGGCCACCGACGGCACCAGGTGGACGGTCGTGGCCACGAACGGAACGCCGTCGTGAAGTCGCCGGAACACCACCGAATACACCACGTCGTCGTCCAGGCGCAGCCTGCTGGCCGCATCGACGTCGACGCGGCGCCGCAACCCCGCGAGCACCTCCATCGAGGTGTCGTCGGACAGGCTCATCAGGTCCTCGATCGACCCGAGTTGGCGCAGATACCGCCCCGGTTCGCTGGCGTAGGTGCCGCGGCCCGGCACCCGGTACACCGCACCCTCTGCCACCAGGTCCTGGAACGCCCGCCGCACCGTCTGCCTCGACAAGCCGTGCTGCGCAACCAGTTCCGACTCGGTGGGAAGTCGGGCCCCGTCGCTGTACCGGCCCGCGGCGATCTCCTCGCGCAGTTTTTCGCGCAGCACCTGGTACGCGGGTTTCATCAGATTCCGCCGCGCGCCACCAATTGACTCGCGATCACGTTGCGCTGAATCTCGTTCGTGCCTTCGCCGACGATCATCAGCGGCGCGTCGCGGAAGTACCGTTCGACGTCGAATTCGGTGGAATAGCCGTAGCCGCCGTGGATCCGAACGGCGTTCAACGCGATTTCCATGGCCACCTCAGAGGCGAACAATTTCGCCATACCCGCCTCCATATCGGCGCGTTCGCCCGCGTCGTAGCGGTCGGCGGCGTAGAAGGTGAGTTGGCGGGCGGCGGTCAACTTGGTGGCCATATCGGCCAGGTAGTGGCCGACGGCCTGGTGTTTCCAGATCGCCTGGCCGAAACTCTCCCGATCCTGCGCGTACTGCAACGCGTCCTCCAGCGCCGCCGACGCCACGCCCAGCGCGCGCGAGGCCACCTGAATGCGGCCGGTCTCAAGGCCTTTCATCATCTGCGCGAAACCCTTACCCCGTTCGTCGCCGAGGATCGCCGACGCAGGCACCCGGTAGTCGTCGAACGTCAACTCGCAGGACTCGACACCCTTGTAGCCCAGCTTGGGCAGATCCCGCGACACCGTCAGGCCGGGACCGTGTTCGGCGAGGACGACTGAAATGCCCTTGTGCGCAGGAGTGGCCGTGGGATCGGTCTTGCACAGCAGCGCGATCAGACCGGAACGCCGGGCGTTGCTGATCCAGGTCTTGGAACCGTTGATCACCAACTCGTCGCCTGTCGCCAACGCGGTGGTCTTCATGTTCTGCAGATCGCTGCCGCCGCCGGGTTCGGTCAGCGCCATCGTGGCCCGCAGTTCACCGGTCGCCATCGCAGGCAGGTAGGCGCGCTTCTGCTCCTCGGTGCCGAACAGCGTCAGCAGCTTGGCGACCACGGTGTGGCCGCCCATCGCGCCCGCCAGACTCATCCAGCCTCGCGAGAGTTCCTGGGTGACCAGCACGTAGCAGCGCGTCGACACTGGCACCCCGCCGTACTCCTCGGGCACCGCCAACCCGTAGATGCCAAGGCGCTTCATCTCTTCGATCCACGCCTCGGGGTAGGTGTTGGCGTGCTCGACGTCGCGGACAGTGGGTTTCACATCCCGGTCGACGAATGCCCGCACCGTTTCGACCAGCATGGTTTCTTCTGGATCCATTTGTACGGCCATATTGACACTTTGTCCGACCAAATGGCAACATCGGCGCTCGTGAGCGGCCCATATTTCGACGACCTCGAGGTCGGTCAAGTCTTCGACTCGGCGCCGTCGATGACGCTGAGTGAAGGCGCCGCCGGCGTGCACCAGGCGATCATCGGTGACCGCCTGCGTCTCGCACTGGATGCGCAACTGGCCTATGCGGTCACCGGGGCGACCGCGCCGCTCGCGCACCCGGCGTTGGTCTGCGACGTGGCGATCGGCCAGAGCACGCTGGCGACGTTGCGGGTCAAGGCCAACCTGTTCTATCGGGGCCTGGAGTTTCACCGCTATCCCGTCATCGGCGACAGCCTGTTCACCCGCACGGAGGTGGTGGGCCTCAAGCAGAACTCGGCCAAACCGGGTCGCGCCCCGACCGGACTGGCGGCGCTGCGGATGACCACCGTCGACCAGGTCGGCCGCCTGGTGCTCGACTTCTACCGCTGCGCGATGCTGCCGTTGAGCGCCGACCGCGAAACCGGGCGCAACGACAACCTTTCGAACATCGGCGCGGAACTCACCACGCCGCCCGATCCGACCTCCGACTGGGACGCCGAGGCGTACCGGGAGCGAGTGCCCGGGGCACACTTCGACCCTGGCATGGCGGGCGCGGTGCTGCAGAGCACGGCCGACGTGGTCACCAGCGCACCGGAGTTGGCCCGACTGACGCTCAATGTCGCTGCCACACACCATGATTGGCGGGTGGGCGGGCAGCGGCTGGTCTACGGCGGGCACACCATCGGATTGGCTCTGGCGCAGACCACGCGACTGCTGCCGAATCTGGTCACCGTGCTCGGCTGGGAGTCTTGCGACCACATCGGCCCGGTGCACGAAGGCGACACCCTGCACAGCGAGTTGCACGTCGAGGCCGCCGATCCGTTGCCGGACGGGCGTGGCGGGGTGTTGAAGTTGAGGTCACAGGTGTACGCGGTCGGTGAACCTGATCGGAAAGTGCTGGACTGGAGGTTTTCGGCGGTGCAGTTCTGAGCACAATGGCGGTATGAGGATCCCGGTCGCCGTGCTGACCAGGGCGCGGCACACCGCCGACGCGTTCGGCGAGTGCACCGGGGTGCCGATCGACGTGGGCGAACTGATCGCGGGCCGCGCCGCCTTGCTCGGGCTCTCGCCTCAGGGCCGGGTCTCCGCGGGCGGGGCCACCAGGCTGATGCCCAGCGCCGGCGGCTGGTGCGCGCTGACGCTGTCGCGGCAGGACGACATCGACCTCGTGCCCGCGCTGGTCGAATCCGACGCGGTCGAACCTTGGGCCGCCGTGCAGGCATGGACGGCGACGCGTACCTCCGCCGAGGTCACCGCGCGGGCCCGCCTGCTCGGCCTTCCTGTCGCCGCGCTCGGTGAAACGTTGCCCGCCCCAACAGTTTTCATGACACTTGCCGCGCCGGTCACGCCGCGCAACGTCAGCGGGTTGTTGGTCGCCGACCTCTCGTCGATGTGGGCCGGGCCCCTGTGTGGTCAACTGCTGGCGCGTGCCGGCGCAACGGTGGTCAAGGTGGAGACCCGCGCCAGGCCCGACGGCACCCGCGCGGGCTCGCAGGCCTTCTTCGATTGGATGAACGGCGGAAAGCTGTCGTATGCAGTCGATTTCGACGACCCGGCGCTACGGCACCTGCTCGACACCGCCGACGTCGTCATCGAGTCGTCGCGCCCAGCGGCGCTCACCCGCCGTGGCCTGGGGCCCGCCCCGCGCGACGGCCAGGTCTGGCTGCGGATCACCGGACACGGCACCGACGGCGAGCGCGCCAACTGGGTGGCGTTCGGCGACGACGCCGCGGTTGCTGGCGGCCTGGTCGACGGCCCTGCGGACGCCCCTCAGTTCTGCGGCGACGCGATCGCCGACCCGTTGACCGGCCTGCACGCCGCGCTCGCGGTGGTGGAGTCGTTGAGCCGGGGAGGCGGCGAACTGATCGAGTTGTCGATGGCGGCCGTCGCCGCCACCTACGCCGCCGACGACCGCACCGCCCACGCGCAGTGCACCGCGACGCCTGCCAGGGTGCCGCAGAGCGCACCCCTGGGTGCAGACAACGCGTCGGTCGAAAAGCTGTTGGCAACATGCTGATTCAGCGCGCGACATTGCTCGACGGCACCCCCGCGGACATCCGCGTCGGCGAGCGGATCCTCGGCGTCGGCGCACTCACGCCCGACACCGGAGAGCAGGTACTCGACGCCGCGGGCGCCACCGCCATCCCCGGCCTGCACGACCATCATGTCCACCTGCGCTCGGCCGCCGCGGCGCTGACCTCCGCCCGCGTCGGACCCGCGGAAGTGCGCGACCGCGACGATCTGGCCCGCGCGCTGGCCGCCGCCCCCGTCGGCGGCGACGGGTGGATCAGGGCCGTCGGCTACCACGAGGCCGTCGCCGGACCACTCGACCGCGACGTGCTCGACGAGGTGTCCCCAGCGCTGCCGGTGCGCGTGCAGCACCGCAGCGGTGTGCTGTGGACGCTGAACTCCGCGGGACTGGACAGGGTCGGGCTGGCCGACCATCCCGACGGCCGGTTGCGCAGCGCCGACCGTAGCTGGTCGGATAACTTGCAGCGCAACGAAAGTGGCCTGGCCGATGTCAGCCGCAGGCTCGCCGCGGCAGGCGTCACCGGCGTCACCGATGCGACACCGGACCTCGAAGTCGGCGATGTCGTCAAACTGATGCAGGCCCATCGCCACGGTGAACTGCTGCAGCGCGTGCACTGCCTGGCCCCGGGCAAGCGCATCCTGCACGACACGCAACTGGACCTCGACGAACTCACCGCGTGGATCGCCGAACGGCATGCCGAAGAGGCCCCGGTCGCCGTGCACTGCGTCACGGCCGCTCAACTGGTCGTCACGCTGTCGGCGTTGCGTGCGGCGAGTGTGCACCCGCAGGACCGCATCGAGCATGCGGCCGTCGTGCCCGACGACATGGTGTCCGAGCTGACCAACCTCGGCGTCACCGTCGTGACCCAACCCAACTTCGTCGCCGAGCGCGGCGACCAGTATCTGACCGACGTCCCCGCCGAGGAACACCACGCGCTGTGGCGACTGCGGTCGTTGCTGCAGGCAGGGGTGAAGGTCGCGCTGTCCACCGACATGCCATTCGGCCGCGGCGACCCCTGGGCGACCATGCGCGCGGCCGTGGCCAGAACCACCGCCGCGGGCGCCCGACTCGGGCCGCAGGAATGCGTCAGCGCGGAACAGGCGCTGACGATGTTCTGCGGCTCCGCCGACGCGCCCGCCCACCCACGGGCCCTCGCGGCCGGCGAACCCGGCGACCTGGCCCTGCTGTCTGCGCCGCCGGCGCAGGTGCTCGACGAACTCGACCCGCAGATGGTCGCCGCGACGGTTGTCGCGGGCCAGGTCGTCTTCGAACGTCGCTGAGACGCCGTTGACTCGGACCTCGGACAGCCCTAGAGTCTGATTTGCAGAAAAGCTTTCCTCAGTACGGAAGATGGTTACTCACCGCAGAACAGGGAGACAACAGTGCGCATCAGACACCTCGGAATCGTTGTACAAGACCTCGAGCGGACCGCCGAGTTCTACGAGAACGTGCTGGGCTTCAAGCGTCTCGGCGACGCACGGACGCCGGGCCACTACCCCGGCAAGGCCCTCGACCTCAGCGACGGCGAGGTGAACTACTCGCTGCTGCAACCCAACCCGGAGATCGAGCGGTCCGAATGGACCTACGGCGCGATGGGCCCCAACCACATCGGCGTGACGATCGAAGACACCGGCGCCGTCGTGCGTGCGCTCAAGGACCGCGGCATCGAGGTCTACGGTGCAGAAGCGGCAGACCCGCCGCGGTTCTTCAAGTTCCGTGATCCGGACGGTGTCGAGGTCGACGTCGCCACGCCGGAGCGTGGCTGGAAGTTCTGAGCACCAGGGGCCGCTCGCTTCCGCCGCTGTGGCTTCTCGGCACGATCGCAGGGATCTTCCTGCTTCAGGTCGCGGTCACCCTGGCCCGGCCGGTGTCGACGTACCGACTACTCGCCCTTGGCGCTGACGGCGCCACGGTCGGCGTGACGGCCGCATGTTTCGCCGTCCCGCCGATCGTGCTTGCCGTCAGCCTCGGCAGGTGGACCGAGCGCCACCACCCCGCGGTCATGCTGGGCCTCGGACTTGCCATCGGGGCCGCATCGGCTTTCGCCCTTGTTGTCGCAGAACAGGTCTGGGCCATCGCGCTCGCTACCACCGCGCTCGGCATCGGACACACCTCCGCGACCATCGGCGGGCAGAGCATCATGGCCCAGGCCGACAGCACGATCGCGCGCATCGGCAGGTTCGGCACCCTCACCACCGTTTCGGCGCTGGGCCAGATCATCGGACCGGTCGTCGGCGGCGTGATCATCGGCCACACCGAACAGCCCAGCGTCTCATCCACCTCGTCGGCCCTGCTGGTCGCGGCGTGGGCTTTTGTCGCAGCCCTGCCTGCCGCCGCGATCGCGCTGAAGACCCGCATCCAGCCCTCGACAGTGCGTGAGGGCAAGGCCGAACGGGTGTGGGGTCTGCTGCGCAGAAAAGGAATGACCGCGGCCTTGATGACGAGTTTCTCCGCCAAGAGCGGTGTCGATCTGCTGTTGGTCTACGTGCCACTGCTCGGCGTCGCCGTCGGGCTGACCTCGTCACAAGTCGGCATCCTGCTCGGCATCAGTTCCAGCGGAGCCCTTCTCGCGCGGGCTGCGACGCCGTTCTTCGTCCGCCGGATCCCGAATGTGCGGCTGACCGTGGTCGCGACCGGCGTCGCCGCCTGCTGCCTGCTGGTCCTCGCGATCAGCGGCAACCTCGCACCGATGATGATCGCGATGTCGGTGCTGGGCTTCGCGCTCGGTCTGTCACAGACCACCACCATGGACTGGGTCGTCAACCTGGTCGACGACACCAGCAGAGGCTCGGCGTTGGGCCTGCGCGTGGCCACCAACCGCGTCGGGCAGGCGTTCATCCTCGCGGTCGCAGGCGCCATATCAGGGGTGTGGGGAGTCGAGGCGGCCTTCGTGCTGCTGGCGGTGGTCATGCTGGCGACCGCCGCCTCGGGCTTCGCAAGCGCGCGCCGCGGTGCTCAGTCCGCAGGCGCCTGAGCACCCGGCGACATCGGCGTCCGCGATATCGTCTCGATCATCAGCTCACCGATGCGTGAAACCCGTTGCGCGGTAAGCCGACTCGTCGGTGCCGCCACGGCGATGGCGGCAGGCCGGCCCGCGAAGTCGCGAAACGCGACGGCCACCGAACCTACGTCCTCCTCGGTTTCGCCCGAATTGACGGCATAGCCGCGCATTCTGGCCTTCGCCAACTCCTTCAACAACTTGGCCTGGGTGGTGATCGACTTGTCCGTGCGGGCCGGGAACGGTTCCGCCGACGTCGGGTACAACCGGCACACCTGGTCATCGGTCAACTGGGCCAGCAGAGCCTTGCCCAGCGAGGTGCAATGCGCGGGGGCCAGGGTTCCGGTCCGCGCGACCACCCGAAGCGCGCGTTCGGACTCGACCCCGTCGACGTAGCGGACCTGATTTCCTTCGAGCGCACCGAGGTGCACGGTCTCGCCGGTCTCCGCGGCAAGCTCCTCCATGACGGGCCTCGCCTGCTCGCGAACGTCGAGGGAACCCACCACGGCGAGTCCGACCTCCACCAGCGCGGGGCCCGCGACATACGCCCGGGTAACCGGTTCCTGCTGCACAAAGCCGTGATGCGCCAACATGGCGAGCAAGCGGTGGGCCGTCGAATGCGCCACCCCCAGGTACTTGCATGCGTCGGTGAGCCGGACCCGTGGCTGCTCTCGGAACAGCAGCAGCAACAACAGCGCGTTGTTGACCGAGGCGATCGGGTAGGCGGGGCCGGTTTCGCTCTCCGGTCGCGACTTCTGCATAGAAGAATCTTACCTTCGCGCGGTACCCGAGGTTGCGCATGCACGATCTCCCTTGTGATGGGCCGAAAGTGATGCTTGACACAGGGGTGCCACCCTCCTAAGTTTTCTCACAGCAGAAGTTATTTCCGCGTACAAGACATCCGACTAAGAGGTCTGCATGGAGAAGGAGATCGTTCGGCCCGCCGAACAGCTCTCGCCGGAGCCGAGCCCTTCCGATGACAGCGTCCACGACCACCAGGCCCGGCTCACGCGCCTGATCCATGTGGTCCTCGGCCTGGTCATCGCCGGCGTCGGAGCCTGGCTGCTCTACAAGAGTCGCACCGAATTGGAGTTCCGCGGTCCGAACAACGAACCCGGGCCGGGCTACCTTCCCGTCCTGCTCACCACGTGTCTGATCGGGCTGGGGTTGGCCCTGTCCGCGGTCTGGCTGTTCGGCCCGAAGGCGCGCAGCGGAGAGGCGCCCACGCTTTCCTTGTCTCTCAAGGGATTTGGCCGCGCCCTGCTGGTGTGGTTTGCGCTGGCGATCTGCGCGTTCCTGATCGAGCCGCTGGGCTTCCTGGTGGCGGGCGAGGTGCTGGTGCTGTTGGTGATCGTCGTCGTCGAGCGGATTCGATCCATTCCGCTGATCATCACACTACTGCTGTTGCCGCCGGCCATGTACTTCCTTTTCGACACCTTGCTCGAGGTGCAACTGCCTGGAGGAACCCTGTGGTACTGAACGACTTCGGAGCCGACCGGTGAACGCGATCGAAGGCCTCCTGCACGGGCTGCAGGCGGCGATCACGCCCACAAACCTGTTGTGGCTGCTCGTCGGTTGCCTACTCGGCACGCTCGTCGGCATCCTGCCCGGCCTCGGGCCGCCCGCGACCATCGCCATCCTGCTGCCGCTGGCCACCGGGTTCAATCCCGCAACCGGTCTGATCATGATGGCCGGCATCTACTACGGCGCGAAGTACGGCGGGTCGACGACGTCGATCCTGTTGAACATCCCCGGCGAGTCCTCGTCGGTCGTGACGTGTATCGACGGTTACGAGATGGCCAAACAGGGCCGGGCAGGAAAGGCCCTCGGCATCGCGGCCATCGGGTCCTTCGTCGCGGGCACCATCGGCGTGATCGGCTTGACCTTCCTCGCTCCGGTCGCGGCCGACGTCGCAGTCAACTTCGGTCCGCCGGAGTACTCGGCGCTGATGGTGTTCGCGCTCCTGCTCGTCATCATGCTGGCCGGCGACTCGATGCTCAAAGGCTTCATCGCGATGTTCATCGGGCTGTTCCTGTCCACCATCGGCACCGACTTGTTCTCCGGCGCACAAAGATTCACCGGCGACCAGATCGAACTGGCGGGCGGCATCGAGTTCATCGCGCTGTCCGTCGGCATCTTCGCCGTCGGCGAGGTGCTGATCAACATCGAGGACAAAGCCGAGAAGCAACTCTTCAAGGTGCCCAAGAAGCTGAGCGAGTTGCTGCCGTCCCGCCAAGACATCAAGAAGTCGACGCCGGCCATGCTGCAGGGCGGCATCGTCGGGTTCCTGATCGGCATCCTGCCCGGTGCGGGTTCGACGGTCGCGTCGTTCGTCTCCTACATCATCGCCAAGAAGACGTCGAAGACGCCCGAGGAGTTCGGCAAGGGCTCGATCGAGGGCGTCGCGGCGCCGGAGGCCGCGAACAACTCGGAAACCGGCGGTGCGATGGTTCCGCTGCTGACCATGGGTATCCCCGGATCCGGCACGGGCGCAGTGCTTCTCGGCGCGTTGGTGCTCTACGGCCTCAACCCCGGCCCGCTGCTGTTCCACGAACACGCCGACGTGGTGTGGCCGATCATCGCCAGCATGTACCTGGGCAACATCGCGCTGTTGGTGATGAACCTGCCGATGGTGCCGTTCTTCGCCAAGCTGTTGAACACGCCGTACAAGGTGCTCTACCCCGCGATCCTGCTGATCTCGGTGGTCGGCGTGTACAGCGTCAACTTCTCGATCTTCGACGTCGGCATGCTGGTGGTCTTCGGACTGCTCGGCTATGTCATGCGCAAACTCGACATCCCGCCTGCCCCTTTGGTTCTCGCCTTTGTGCTCGGACCGATCGCCGAGAATGCGATCCGGCAGTCACTGCTGCTGTCGAACAACAGCCCGGTCATCTACCTTCAGCGGCCCATCTCGGCGACGTTGATCGGCCTGGCTGTCGTGTTGCTGGTGGTTTTGGCCTTCGGCCGCGGTCGCAAGGTTCGAGATCAGGTGGTGGAGATCGATGCGTAACTCATTTCGCGAGTTTTCGAAGAAGGGAACGGACATGATCCGAATTCGGCATCTGCTGACCGTGCTCATCGCGGCGCTGTCGCTGGTCGCCCTCGTCGCGTGCGGCAGCGGCGGCGGTGGGGGTGGCGGCAAGTCCGGCCCCGTCGAGGTCGTCACGCACAACGCCGTCGGCGGCGGCAGTGACGTCTTCACCCGGCAGATGATCAAGGTGATGTACGAGAACAAGATCATCGACACCAACTGGCCGGTGCGCAACGTCCCTGCCGGCGACTCGATCGGCGCCATGTCGTACATGGTCGACCACAAAGGCAACGCGGGGCTGATCGCACAGGTCACGCCGACGTGGCTGGCCACCCCGATGACCGTCGAGAACGCGAAGGTCAGCCTGGCTCAGCTGACTCCGATCACGTTGGTGGCCACCGAACCTCAGGTCGTGGTGACCAACGCCAAGTCGCCGTTCAACACGTTCGCCGACTTCGTCGCCGCCGCCAAGAAGGCGCCGGACACGTTGGTCCAGGCAGGCGGTTCCAGCACAGCCAACGACGCGCTGACCCGGTTGGTGCTGCAGGACGGCCTTGGGGCCAAGTGGAAGTTCCTGTCCTTCGAGGACACCGGATCGCGCATCACCGCGCTACTGCGCAACGACGCGAACATCATGCTCGGCAGCGCGTCCGACGTCGCTGAGCAGGTGAAGGCGGGACAACTCAAGGTGATCGCCGTGATCGGCGACAAGCGTCTGGACGCCTTCCCCGATGTCACCACCACGCAGGAACAGGGCATCGACACCGCGAAGGTGCCCGTGCAGTTCCGCGCCGTGATGGGCGCACCCGACATGCCGGCGGATGCGGTGCAGAAGTTCCAGGACGACCTGACGAAGATGGTCGAGACCGACGCCTGGAAGAACCTGATCAAGGAAGACGGCCTGGTGACGCAGAACCTCCAGGACGACAAGTTCGAGGCGTATCTGAAGGAGCAGACCGACATCGTCGGCGGTCTGCTGCAGGGACTCGGCCTGAGGAAGGATCAGTGACCAACACCGGTCCCACTTCTGCCCTTGCGGCGTTCGTCGCCCAGCAGCAACCCGGACAGATTCCCGACGCCGTCACGCACGCTGCGCGCCGAGCACTCGTCGACCACATCGGCGTCACGGTCGCGGGGTCGGCCGACGACGCCACCCGGCGGGCGCGCGATGCCATCGCGGCCTCTGAAAAAGGGGGAAGCGCAACGGTTGTCGGCACCCGCATGCGGGTATCGCCACCGTTCGCCGCGTTCCTCAACGCGTTCGCCTCCCATGTGCTCGACCTCGACGACGTGTACAACCCGCCTGGCACCACCGTGCACGGCAGTTGCTCGGTGTGGCCGGCGATCCTGGCCGTCGCCGACGATCGGCCGGTCAGCGGCCTCGACGCGCTGACCAGTTTCGCGCTCGGCTTCGAGGTGGAGACCCGGGTGGCGCACGCGGCGGGCCAGACGCACTACGACGCGGGCTGGCATGTGACAGGGACATCGGGGCACGTCGGGTCGGCCGCCGCCGCGGCGCGCACCATGGGCTGCAACGGTGAGCAGATCGAGCACGCGATGGCCGCGGGCGCCACCCAGGCCGCAGGTCTGCGGATCATGGCGGGCAGTGACCTGAAGAGCATGCATCCCGGTAAGGCCGCGATGGACGGCGTGCTCGCGGCCACCCTGGCCGCGCATCACCTGACTGCCAGCCCGAAGGTGCTCGAAGGGGATTTCGGCTACCTCGCGGTGATGAGCGCCGCGCCGGCCCCCGAGAAGATCACCGCGCAACTCGGCGAGAGCTGGAATCTGACCAGCAACGGTCACAAGCTCTACCCGAGCGGGTCTTTGACCCATCCGATGGTCGACGGCGTGATCGCGTTGGTCACCGAAAACGACGTCGCCGCAGACGATGTCAACGTGATCAACGTGCGTGTCTCGCCGCCTGCGGCGCGGTTCACCGATCTGCCGCAGCCGGCCACCCCGATGCAGGCCAAGTTCAGCCTGCGGCACTGCGCGGCCGCCGCGGTGGTGTTCCGCAGGCTCGGCAACGACGAGTTGGCGGCCGAGATACTGGCGCGGCCCGACGTGGTCGACCTCCGCGATCGGGTGAAGGTGGTCTCCGACCCCGCGATCGGCAAGCAGGACGCCGACGTCGAGATCACGCTGGCGTCGGGACGCACCCTGGCCACCGAGGTGCGCGGTAACCGCGGCACGGCCGCGGCGCCGCTCAGCGACGACGAACTGTCCGCCAAGTTCCGCGAATTGGTCACGCCGGTGCTCGCCGCACAGCGCGCCGAACGACTGCTGGACAACTGCTGGCACGTCGACGAACTCGACGACGTGTCGGTACTGCTGAAACAGACGGTGCCCGCAGATGGATGACATCGCCCTCGTCACAGGAGCGGGCAGTGGCCTCGGCGCAGTGATCGCCGAACGCCTTGCCCGTGAGGGCCTTACGGTGGCGGTGAATACCAGGGCGCGTACCGAGGAGGCCGACGCGGTGGCGGCGGCGATCCGGGCGGGCGGCGGCCGCGCCTTCGCGGTCACCGCCAACGTCACCGATCCGTCGGCGGTTCGGCGGATGTATGACGTCATCGCCGAACGTGGCAGGGTGCGGGTACTTGTCAACAACGCGTCGTACCGACCGAGGCAGCGCGTACAGAACATCAGCGAGGACGACTGGTATCAGGTCCGCTCGGTCACCCTCGACGGCGCGTTCCGCTGTGTCCGCCACGCACTACCCGCACTCATCCCCGGCGGACGCATCATCAACATCCTCGGGCGCAATGCATTGGCGGGCGACCCGGACCGCGTGCACCTGTCCGCGGCCAAGCACGGTCTGCTCGGCATGACGCTCGCACTCGCCGCAGCGCTTCGAGACGACGGGGTCGCGGTCAACGCGGTGTCCCCCGGCGTCGATACCGAGGGTCCCGAATTGGACCGCTGCAGAGCCGAAATCGCTTCTCAGGTCGCGTGGTTGGCGTTTGTGAACGCCGCGGAGGTCACCGGCACCGTGGTCCGGGTCGACTGCGACGGTTCAGTCGTCAGCGCGCCAGCGGTGTGGTGAGTTCGGCCATCGCGTCGACGTCGCCGCCATCGGCAAGCCCGAAGATGCTCTCCGCCAACTGATTTGCCCGCTCGCGGCCGAGAACGCCGTCCGCCAGGCCGTGGAATTTGTCCCGCAGTTCGTCATCGGAGAGCCGATTGCCCGGCGTGCCACGGGCATGGTCGACCCAGGTGTCCACGCTGTTGCCGTCGTCGGTGAGCGCGGTCGCGCCGGCCTGGGTATGCGGGACGTCGGCGTCGGGCACCACCTCGATGCGTGCCATCAGTTCGCGGACGTCGGGTCGCACCACGGCGGAGTCGGAGAATTCGGCTTCGCCGGCACGGCCGTCCAGCAGCGCGATCGAACAGGCGAACGTCACCGAGAACTTGCCCTCCAAACCCGTTCGGGGATCGGTCTTTCCGGTCAGCTCCAGCACCAGCGGGTGTACCCGCAGTCGAATCTTCTCGATGGCGTCCGGGGCAAGCCCGCGGCGGACGGCGAGGTCGCGCACCGCGTCGATGGCGGGGTGGATCACCACCCCGCATGCGTACGGCTTCACCCCGTTGTCGAAGATCTGCCACCGCTGCCCGAGTCCGTCGACCAGATCGTTGGCACTGCTGGCCGAGGACATCACCGCGAACATGCCGCGCCGGCCCTGCAGCGGATCAGGTGCCCCGGTGAACCCGCCCGCGGCGAGCAGGCCAGCCCAGACGCCCGACGCTGCGGCGTGGCCGGCATGGAACGGTTTGGTCATGGTGCCGAACTGCTCGCGATGTCCCGCGGCCTGCGTCGCGGCGATGCTCAGGCAATGCGTGGCCGCGATACCGCTGAGGCCGAGCAGCCTGATTGCGACAGTCACGGCGGCAAGCGCGCCGGTGGTGCCCGTCATGTGCCAACCGGCGTCGTAATGCTCGGGATACAGCGCGTTGCTGGCCCTGGCCGCGAGTTCGTAGCCGAGCGCGTGCGCGGCAAGCAGATCGACACCGCTGGTCTGCCGCCACTGCGCCAGCGGAGTGCCCGCGGCGTACAGCGGGGTGGTCGGATGCAGGATCGTCGGGAGGTGCGTGTCATCGAAATCCAGTGCGTGACAGGCGATCCCATTGGCCAACGCGGCGTCGGTGACCCGCAGTCGCTCGGTCGTGCCCAGGGCAAGGGCTTGCTGTTCGCCGCCGAGCACGGCGCACTGCTCGCGAACGATCCGCGCGGCAGGCTCCTGTGCGCCTGCGACCGCAAGACCGACATGGTCGAGCAGGCATCTGGCGCTCTCGTGCAGCACTTCGCCGGGGATCTCCGCGGCACTGGTGTGGCAGACGAAGTCGAGCAGCGTACGTGTCTCGACAGAAGTGCGATCGTCATAGCTTCCCGGGTCAGATGCCATGTAGTCTGTATAACAGAATTTTTTTCCGTAATACAGACTGGAGTCTCTCGGTGAGCGATCAGTCCTCTGTCAGCGGTGCACTGGCCTGTTTCGCGTCCGGTGTGCGGGTCGAGTCCCTCCCCGACGATGTCGTGCACCAGGTCCTGCGATGCCTTGTCGACTGGCTCGGCTGCACCATCGCAGGCGCGGTGACGCCCGAGAGCGCCCGGGTCCGCGCCGCGATCCGGGCGATGGATCCCGACGGTTCACAGGTCGCAGGCATCGTGGGCACCGCGGAGCGCGCGGCGGCCGGGCAGGCCGCGCTGGCCAACGGAATCGCCGCGCACGTGCTCGACTTCGACGACACGTTCAACCCGGATCGCACCACCATCCACGGCAGCGCCCCGCTGTGGCCGGCGATCGCGGCGGCGGCCGAACTGGTGCCCGTGCCGGGCAAGCTGGCTGTGGAAGCCTTCGTTGCGGGCTTCGAGGTGCAGACTCGCGTCGCAGTCGCTGCCGGGCCCGGCCACTACGACGTCGGCTGGCACGTGACGGGGACGGTGGGGCACATCGGCGCCGCCGCCGCCACCGCGCGGGTGCTCGGCCTTCCGCCGGAACAGATGCTGGCCGCCATAGGCACGGGCGCCACGCAGTCGGCCGGGATGAAGGTGGTCTACGGCTCGATGGGCAAGGCGCTGCACGCGGGAAAGGCCGCCTCCGACGGACTGGTGTCGGGTTTCCTCGCCCGCGACGGCTTCACCTCGAGCACCGTGCCGATCGAGGGGCATCGCGGGTTTCTGCACCTGTTCTCGCCCGATCCGCTGCCCGAGCGGGCCGTCGAGGGCATCGGTGAGACCTGGTATCTGCCACGCGACGGCTTCAAGCCGTACGCCTGCGGCTCGCTGACCCATCCGCCCGCCCAGGCGCTGCTCGAGTTGCGCGCCGAGTACGGGCTGACCGCCGCCGACGTCGCGTCGGTCGACGCCTATGTCCACGACTACGTGAAGACGACAACCGGACTCGCCGAGCCACGCACGGGTCTGGAGGGCAAGTTCAGCATCTACCACGTGCTCGCGGTCGCGCTCGCTGACGGCGCGGCACTGCTGGAACAGTTCACCGACGAACGCGTCGGCGACCCGGCGTTGGTGCGGCTGCGTGAGCGGATCCGTGTGCACGCCGACCCCGAACAGACCAAGGACTCGGCGCTGGTGGTGGTGGCCTTGCGCGACGGTCGCACGCTGCAGCGCCACGTCGCGCACAACCTCGGCACGCCCGACAACCCGATGACCGATGCGCAACTGCAGGAGAAGTTCACCGCGCTGGCCACCCCGGTGCTCGGCCGTGGCCGCACCGACGAACTCGCCGAAGCCTGCTGGAAGCTGCTGGACCACGACGACATCCGCGCCGTGCTGCGCCTGGCAGCGCCAACGGATTAGGCGGCCGCAGGCGTCAACATCTCGCGCAACAGCGCGCACTGGCTGTCGAAAAACCGCTGCGACACATCGGCTTTCGGGACTATACCGTCGAAGCCGTGGAACGCGCCCTCGACGATCTCGACATCGCAGCGCACCCCGGCGGCCCTGAGTCGTTCGGCGTAGGCCAAATCTTCGTCGTGAAACAGGTCCAGGGTGCCGACGCCCAGCCACGCCGGCGGCAGGCCGCTGAGGTCCTCGCGCCGGGCAGGCACGGCAACTTCCGGGTCGGCGCCGCCGAGATAGGCCGACCATCCGTACTTGTTGCTCGACTGATTCCACAACCGCAAGCCGGGGTGGTCGTGATGTCTTCCCACGGTGCGGTCGTCGAGCATGGGATACACCAAAAGCTGTGCAGCCAAAGGGATCTCGCCGCGATCACGGGTGAGCAATGCGAGTGCGGCGGCCAGCCCACCGCCTGCGCTGGCTCCTCCGATCGCCACCAGGTCCGGGTCCACCGACGGCAGTCGCACCAACCACCGCAGCGCCGAGTAGCAGTCCTCCAGCGATGCGGGGTAGGGGTGTTCGGGCGCAAGCCGGTAGTCGACCGAGGCAACGATGGCGCCGACTTCGCGCGCATAGCGCCGACACAGGGCGTCGTCCTGGGCCGCCTTGCCGATCACGTACCCGCCGCCGTGGATCCACAGCAGCGCAGGCATCGGCCCGCTCACGCCTGCGGGTCGGAACAGTCGGATCCCGACGCCGGACGCCAACGTGAGCACCTCGACGTCCTTGGGGGTCCGCCGCCAGAGCAAACGCTCCGACGCGCGCAGGAACGGGACAGTGGCCGGCGTGATGATCTGCCTGGGGATGTGGCGGGCGACGCGACGCAGGTCGGGGTGAAACTCCGTGGACACGCGAGAAGTATTACCAGTGGGCGAAGCCATTCAAACTTTCGTTCTCGTCAAAAATTTTTTGCGATTTGTCCGCCGAAACATTTGCTGAATGCAACGATTACCGACATGGGGGCAGTTGTAGGCCGTTCGGACGATTTAAGAACGATAGCCAACTACGTGGAGGGTGCGAGCACGTCTGCGTCGGCGCTGCTCATCGAGGGCGAGGAGGGCATCGGCAAGACCACGCTCTGGCTCGCCGCGATCGAGCAAGCGGCCGAATGTGGCTTCCATGCGTTGTCGGCGCGCGCGGCGAAGGTCGAGGCGGACATGGCGTACGGCACGGTGGCCGATCTGTTCGCAGAAGTCGATGCCGAGGTGCTGACCGGGTTGCCGGAGATGCAGCGGGCGGCCGTCGATCGGGTGCTGTTGCGGGGCAGCAGTGACGCCTCGAGCGCCGACGTGCACTCCGTCGCTGCGGCGCTGTTGTCTGTCGTGCAGAGACTCGGCAGGCGCGGCCCGGTGATGATCGGCGTCGACGATCTGCAGTGGCTCGACGGGTGCAGTCGCGCGGTGCTCGCATACGTGGCGCGGCGGCTGCGGCGGCGCACGGTGCTTCTGCTCACCGAGCGACCGGAGCCGGGTGGCGCGAGCGCGGTGTCGTGGCTCCAGTTGGAGTCACCCGACGGGATCCGCCGGATCCAGGTCGGGCCGATGGGCATGGCGGAACTGCACGAATTGCTCGCTGTGCGGTTGGGCCGGTGTTTCCCCCGCCCGACGATGCGGCGCATCATCGAAATCTCGGCTGGCAACCCGTTCTTTGCGCTCGAACTGGCGCGCGCCATCGACAACGGATCGTCCGGCATCGAGGCGGAGCTCCCGCGAACGTTGGCCGACCTGGTGCGGATCCGCGTGGAGGACCTCAGCGAGGAGACCTGGCGAGTGCTGCTTGCCGCTGCCTGTGTCGCAGACCCGACTGTCGAGGCGCTTGCGCGCGCGACCGGGACGCCGGTGCGGCGAACGCTGGAACTGCTCGACGACGCGGAGCGCCATGGCGTCATCACCGTGCACGGCAACCGGGTGCACTACCGCCATCCACTGTTGGCCAGGGGGGTTTACTCCACCACCGCACCGGCGCTGCGGCGCGAGATGCACGGCAGGGTGGCCGACGTCGTCACGCAACCCGAGCTCAAGGCCCGACACATGGCCCTGGCCGCGTCGACCGCCGATCCCGAATTGTTGCGGGCGCTCGACAAGGCGGCGTGTTCTGCGCGGACCAAGGGTTCACCCGTTGCAGCGGCCGAATTGCTGGATCTGGCAATCAAACTCGGCGGCGACACGCCATCGCGACGACTTCACGCGGCGGAGAACCACCTTCGGGCAGGTGACGCCGCGCGGGCCGGTGACCTGGTCGCTCCCGTGGTCGACCAACTGCCGCCGGGTCCTCAGCGGGCTTTCGCGCTGAACCTGCTGGCCGGGACCACGGCGTTCAGCAGCACCGTCGACGAGGCGGCGGCACTGTTGAAGCGTGCCGTCGACGAGGCCGAGGACAGCCCGCAGATGCTGCTCCCGACGCTACTCGCGCTGTCCTTCGCGCAGAGCCTCGCGGGCTTCTACGACGAGGCGTTGCAGATCGCCAAGCGCGCGGTCGGTGAAGCCGAGGAAGTCGGTGTCCCCACCTTGGTCAGCCAGGCCCTGGCCAACTACGCGACGATCAATGCGTTGGACGGCAACGGGATTGACGAAGCGGCGCTGGACAGGGCGCTCGAATTGGAGGACCCCCGCCAGGACGTGTCGGCGCCGTTCATGGCCAGTGCCGCCAAGGCCCAGCTGTGGGCGTGGACCGGCAGGCTCGACGAGGCCCGGGTCGATTGGGAGCGGGTACGGCGGCGCTGCATCGACCATGGGGCCGACAGTGACCTCATCTTCGTCGCCGTGCACACCGCGCTGGTCGAGATCTGGCGAGGCCGATTCGTCGACGCGCGGCACGTGGCAACGGAAGCCGTCCGCCTCGCAGAGGAACTCGGTGGTGACCAGATGGTGGCCGTCGCCAAGACGATGCGTGCGGCCGCGGCGGCGTACGTGGGCCGGGAACGCGATGCACGCGCCGATATCGAGGGTGCGATGGCGGCCGTCGAACGCTGCGGCACATCGCGGTTGGCGTACTGGCCGATGTCCGTCCTTGGCTTCCTCGAAGTGTCGTTGGGCAACCACGTCGAAGCGGCAGCGGCGTTGTCGCAGTGCTGCGACGATTTCCCCGACATGCCCGGCACCGAAATCGTCACCGCGTCATTCATGCCGGACGCGGTCGAGGCGCTGATCGCGCTCGGCAGGCAGGCCGACGCCGAACCGATGATCAAGGCGCTGGAGCACAACGGCGTACTGCTGGACCGGCCGTGGATGTTGGCGGCCGGTGGGCGATGCCGGGCCATGATGCTGGCCGCGCAGGGCGAGGTCGAAGCGGCGGAACGGGCTGCGCGCCAAGCACTTACGGAGTTCGGCAGGCTGCCGATGCCGTTCGAACGGGCCCGCACCCAGTTGTTACTCGGTCAGTTGCAGCGGCGCAGGCGCCAGAAGGTGGCGACCGAAGCGACGCTCGGCGAGGCGTTGCGGGCGTTCGAGCAGATGGGCAGTGCGCTGTGGGTGCAGCGCACCCGCGCCGAACTGGAGCGCGCGAACGTCGGCCCGACCCGCGGCGCCGACCTCACCCCGTCCGAGCGGCGGGTGGCAGAACTCGCGGGGGCGGGCATGACCACCGCCGACGTGGCGGCGCGTCTGTGTGTCAGCCCGAAGACGGTCGAGGCGAACCTGACCCGGATCTACCGGAAATTCGACATCCACACCCGCGCCGAACTCGGCCGGATCATGGGCACATCAGGTCAATAGCGTCTCGAAAGCGATGCGGTCGCCCCGATACAGCGCGCGAACCAGTTCGATGGGCCGCCCGTCGACATCGAGAGAACGCCGGTTGAGCAACAGCATCGGCATCGCCGTGGTCGTTTCGAGCAGTGTGGCTTCACGGGGCGAAGGCAGCACTGTCTCGATGCGCTCGACCGCCGAACCGAACTCGACACCCGCGGCTCGCACGGCGGCATACAACGATGTGGCCGGGTCGAAGGTTTCGGCGAAGGAGCTGAACCGGACCTTGGGTAGGTAGGTGCTCTCCAATCCGATGCGCTGGCCGTCGTCACGAGCCCTCGCCGCAGCCTGCAGCGCGTGGTCGAGTTCGTCCACGGCTTCCCCGTCCCAAACGCCGCGCAGCGAGCGCCGCATCGCACCGACCTCTTCGAGAACGACCGTGCCGCAAGCACAGTGATTGGTCTATACCAATTCTTAACCTGTTGTTCGGCCCGGGCACACCTCGCCTCCAGGCGCCCTTGAGCTGACTCGGACATGTTCAGCACCATGCGGGTGACGATCGTGGGTGGAGGCATCCTCGGCACTATGCACGCCGCAGAGGTGATCGGCCGTGGTCACGAAGTCGTGCATCTGGAGCGTGAAGCGGAAGCCCGCGGCGCGACAGTGCGCAACTTCGGACTGATCTGGGTGTCGGGCAGGGCCACCGACGAACTGGCCGCAGCACTGCGTGCACGGGAACTGTGGGAGAAACTCGGCGCCGACATTCCCGGTGTCGGTTTCCGTGCTGCCGGATCCTTGACGCTGTCGCGGACGCGACGCGAACTCGATGTCGCCGAGGAGGTCGTCGCACGTGCTGACGCGGAGGGCCGTGGTTTCACGTTGCTCGACGCCGAGCAGGTGCGTGCGCTCAATCCCGCGCTGCGCGGCGATTACCTTGCAGGATTGCACTGTTCGCTCGACGCCGTCGTGGAATCCCGGCAGGCGCTGCCCGCGATACGCGATCACATGGCGGCCACAGGGCGCTACAGATTTCTTCCGCATACCGAGGCACGGTCCGTCGACGGCCAGCTCGTCATCGACGATCGCGGGCATCGGCACGAGGGCGACCTCGTCCTGGTCTGCGCGGGTGCTGCGCACGGCGGCCTGGTCCGCGAGTTGGCGGGCGATCTGCCGGTGCGCCGCGTACGGCTGCAGATGATGCAGACCGAACCGCTCGGTGAACGGTTCACCACCGCCATCGCTGACGGCGACAGTTTCCGCTACTACCCCGGTTACGCAGGTCCTGCGCTACATACGCTGCAGCGCAACGAATCACAGACACCGGTCGCGCACGAACATCGGATGCAGCTGCTGTGTGTGCAGCGCTTGCACGGCGGCCTGACCATCGGCGACACCCACGAATACACCGAGCCGTTCGCGTTCGACGTGTCGGAGGCGCCGTACGCCTACCTGGCCGACCTGGTCGAGCAGCTTCTCGGCCGCAGGCTTCCCCCGATCCGCCAGCGGTGGGCCGGTGTCTACAGCCAATGTGTCGACCCGCATCAGTTGGTGTGCCGGACGTCACCCGATGACGGCGTCTGGGTGATAACCGGCCCTGGTGGCCGCGGTATGACCCTCGGCCCCGCGCTGGCCGAGCAGACGGCCGACATCATCGGCCTTTGACGCACGGGAACGCTGTGCAGCACAACCAGATTCAGCTAGCCGTCATCGATATGGCGGGCACCACGGTCGCAGATGACGGGCTGGTGGTCGCCGCGTTCGACATGGCTGCCACCGCGGTCGGCGTGCCCGAGTCCGGTCCCGAAAGAGATGCCGCGCGTCAATACGTGCTCGACACCATGGGCCAGTCGAAGATCGCTGTTTTCCGTGCGCTGTTCGGCACCGAAGACCGCGCACAACAAGCCAACGACGCTTTCGAACGTGCCTACGAAGGGCTGATCGACGAGGGTCGGGCCGAGTCGATAGCTGGAGCGGCGGACACCGTTACCCGTCTGCGTGACAACGGTATCCGGGTCGCGCTCACCACCGGATTCAGCGGAACCACACAGGAGAAGTTGTTGGCCGCCCTCGGCTGGCAGTCGCTGGCCGACCTGGTGCTCGCGCCAGGAGGAGGAGTACGCGGCCGGCCGCATCCGGACCTCGTGCTCAGTGCGCTGATCCGGCTGCAGATCGACGGCGTTGCCAACGTCGCGACGCTGGGCGACACCAGCAGCGACATCGAAAGCGGGCGCCGGGCCGGGGCGAGCGTTGTCGCGGGAACGCTGACCGGCGCGCATGACGCGCAGCGCCTGCGGGCGGCGGGCGCCACCCATGTCGTCGAGTCGGTCTCCGCCTTCGCAGATCTGGTCCTGCACTACCGAGAAGAGAAGAAATCATGAAGCCAGGCCTGATCTTCCGCACCGTCGCGCTCGCGATGGTGGCGGCTGTCACCACGTTGACCGCGGCATGCGGCGGTACAGGCTCGTTGGGTTTGAGCGGCCTCGGCCGGGTTCGCGGCAGGGCCGCATTGCGTTGGCACCTAGCACTTGTTCGCAATCTGAGGCGGTGTGAAGTACACCGGAATGTCGCCAAGGCCATTGTTCGCGAATAGCTGGCAGATGTCTTGTGCCGCAGCGAAACTCGCGATGTGCCATTCGAGCGGCAACCCTTCTTTCTTGGCGAGGAAGCGCTGCCGTCTCGCCTCGCTTAACAAACAGCGCACGCGTGTCAGTGGCATGGATTGAATCGAACCGCAGAAGTACTTTGCCTCGACGAGCATCCCGCGCCGGTAGCCGTCGAAACTCGCCATCACACGGCCGTAGGCGACCTTGAACTCCATGATCTCTGCAGCGGCTGGTCCTGGAACACCGGACGGAGTTCCATACTGCGGGCGGGGACGTCATATCCGAAATGACGCGCACCGGAGGAGTCCCCGACAGTCGCACGTCTTGGGGCGCCTCCGCGAGGGAGCACTACTTGAGCAGCGGGTCGCGCGGCAGCCCGAGGATCCGCTCGGCGATCGTGTTTCGGGTGATCTCCGACGTACCGCCCGCGATGGTCATCGCCCGATTGCCGAGATAGCTGCGCAGCAGCTTCGGCGCCTGGCCGGTGACCGCCGCAGACCCCGACAACTCCACGCCGAGTTCGGTGATCCGCTGACCGGCCTCGGCGACCAGCAGCTTGGTGACGTTGCCCTCCGGTCCTGGCTCCGCACCCGCGATGGCCCGACTGGCCCGGCGCAGATTCAGCAACCGCAAGGTGTGCGTCTCCGCGATGCACTCGCCCGCCCGACGCACGTAGTTGGCCGCGGCGGGGGAGGCGTCGAGCAGCTTGATGAGGTCCTCCGGCGTGAAACCGGACGCGCCGCCGGAACCACCGCCGATGGAGATGCGTTCGTTGCCCAGCGTCGCGCGCGCCACCAGCCACCCCTTGTTCACATCGCCGACGACGTCGTCGTCCGGTACGAACACGTCGTCGAAGAACACCTCGTTGAAGTGTGAGTCACCGGTGATGCCGCGCAGCGGATTCACCGTCACGCCAGGGGCTTTCATGTCGATCGCCATCATCGTCACGCCGGCGTGCTTGGGGGCGTCGGGATCGGTGCGCACCGTCGCCAGACCCCACTGGCAGTACTGCGCCAGACTGGTCCACACCTTCTGACCGGTGACCCGCCAGCCGCCGTCGACCTTCTTGGCGGCCGTGCGGACCGCGGCGGCGTCGGAGCCCGCGCCCGGTTCGGAGAACAACTGACACCACATCACCTTGCCTCGCAGCACGGGCTCGACCCAGCGTTCACGCTGATCGTCGGTGCCCGCCTGCGCGATCGTCAGCGCCACCCACCCGGTGATGCCCATGTCCGGTCGTTCGATGTTTGCGAACTCCTCCTCGATCACCAACTGCTCGAGCACATCGGCGGCGCGGCCCCACGGTGTGGGCCAATGCGGCACCAAGTAGCCGGAATCGACCAGGAAATCGCGTCGCTTGTCCTCTGGGAGCGACTGCAATTTCTCGACCGCCTCCCTGGCCTGGCTGCGGTACGCGTCGGCCTCGGGCGGCAGCGTGAACGACGCGCCATGGGCCTGACCGCTGCGCTGGCCCTCGACCACGTCGAGCAGCGGATCGCCGGCCTCCTCCATCAGTGCGGCCAGCGTCCTGGCCCGCCGCAGATACAGGTGCGCGTCGTGCTCCCAGGTGTACGCGATCCCGCCGTGTAGCTGAATGTTGTACTGCGCGTTGAAGACCTGCGTGCGCATCGCGTGTGCCGCCGCCACCGCGGCGGGGAACCAGGCGCTGTCGAGGTCGTCGGCGCGCGCGGCGTCCCACGTCGCCGCGGTGGTCTCCTCGGCGTTGACCAACATGTTGGCGGCATGGTGCTTGACGGCCTGAAAGGTGCCGATGGTCCTGCCGAACTGCTCTCGGACCTTGGCGTATTCGACGGCCATGTCGAGCACCGCCCAACTGACGCCCACCGCCTCGGCCGACGCCAGGATCCGGAACACCGTGCGTGCCTTGCGCGCGGCACCGCGAATGACCCGGTCTTGGTCGACTGCGACCCCGCGCAGTGCGACCGATCCGACGCTGCGGGTGGGGTCGAGCGATTTCGACGCCGTCACGGTGATTCCATCGGCTTTCGCGTCAACGATGGCGACATCCTCACCTGCGGCGATCACCAGCACATCGGCGTCCGGCGCGGCGAGCACCGCTGGGCTCTCACCGGTGAGCACCAGGTCCGAGCCGATCGTGACGTTGCCCGACAGTGCCAGCGCGCCGACGCTGGTGCCGTCTGCCAGTTTTGGAAGAACTTGCGCACGAACGCTTTCGGATGCGCAGCGGTCGATGACCACCGCAGCCGCGACGGACGGAAGGAAAGGGCCTGAAGACAGTTCGCGACCCTGCGCCTCCACCACGATCGCCAACTCGGCGAGCCCGAAACCCGACCCGCCGTACTCCTCGGCCACGGCGAGGCCGTTCCAGCCGAGGTCGGCGCCGGCCGACCAGTTCTCCGACGGATGCGTCGATTCGTTGTCCAGCGCGGCGCGCGCGACGGCGCGGCTGTTCAACCGGTTGAGTTGGCCGAAAGCGGCTTCGGCCAGGTCGGTGTGTTCCTCGGTGATGGCGAGAGCTGACTTACTCACGGTGGAAGTCCCCTGAAGCGTGTTCGACGTTTGCAAACCGAAGCTAACCCGCGGCGCCGTGACCGCCTATAGACGTGATACAGGTCACAAGACGATCTTAGAGGTCCGGTTAGTAGACATCTTCACGATGTTGTCGTTTAGCGCTGGGCGGCCGGGGTACAGTCGCGCAATGACGGCACGACCGGACATCCGGTATCCAGGCCCGACGCTGTGGACTCGTGCCCGATGGTTGCTGAACGCAGGTCCGTCCGACTATATGCTGGCCATGAGCGTTGCGTCTGCTTCCCTGCCCGTGATCGGGAAACACCTTGAGCCCCTTGGCGCGGTGACAGCGATGGGCGTCTGGGGCTATCGGCACGTGCCCGATTTTCTCGGCGCGACCGCGCGTTCCTGGTTCGAGCCCGGCAACGCAGAACTGCGCCAGCAGGAACGCGATGCCACCAACACCGTCACCGAGGCAGCACTGCGCGGCGTCGTAGCCGCCAAGGACCTCGCGATCGACTGGCCGGCGCCCGAAAGCGTCCCGCCGCTGTGGAAGTTCCGGCAGCACCGTAGAAACGTGCACCGGACGTCGGTCCGCTACGGCAACCTTCCCTCGCAGTTACTCGACGTGTGGCGCAGGAAGGATCTGACCGCCGAACCCGCACCCGTGCTGCTGTTCGTGCCGGGCGGGGCATGGGTACACGGCAGCAGGATGCTGCAGGGCTACGCGCTGATGTCGCACCTGGCGGAGATGGGTTGGGTCTGCCTGTCGATCGACTACCGGGTGGCGCCGCACCATCGCTGGCCTGCACACATCACCGACGTCAAGACGGCGATCGCGTGGGCGCGCGCCAACGTCGACAAGTTCGGCGGCGACCGCAATTTCGTTGCGATAGCGGGATGTTCGGCCGGCGGACACCTGTCGGCGCTGGCCGGTCTGACCGCGAACGATCCCGCGATGCAGGGCGACCTGCCGGAAGGTTCGGACACCTCCGTCGACGCCGTCGTCGGGATTTACGGCCGCTACGACTGGGAGGATCGGTCGACGGCGGAACGGGCACGCTTCGTCGACTTCCTGGAACGCGTCGTGGTCAAACGCAAGATCGCCAAACACCCCGACGTGTTCCGCAAGGCGTCGCCGATAGCGCGGGTGCACGAGGACGCGCCGCCGTTCCTGGTCATTCACGGCACCGGCGACAGCGTCATTCCCGTCGAGCAGGCGCGCAGTTTCGTCGAGACGCTGCGCAAGGCGTCGCACTCGGTGGTCAGCTATATCGAGTTGCCCGGCGCCGGGCATGCGTTCGACATGATCGACGGTGCCAGGACCGGATCGATGGCAACTGCAATCGGCCTGTTTCTCAACCAGATTCACCGCAACCGATCGCTCACGCGGGCCAAGCAGGTGATCTAAGCTTCCCCCACAGGGAGGAGCGCGGTGAAAAGGCTTAGCGGGTGGGACGCTGTGTTGTTGTACAGCGAGACGCCCACCGTGCACATGCACACCCTCAAGTTGGCGGTGATCGAACTCGACGATCTCGGTGGCCGCAGCTTCGGCGTCGACGAGTTCCGCAAGGTGATCCACGGTCGGCTGCACAAGCTGGATCCGTTCCGTTATCAACTCGTCGAGGTGCCCGGCAAGATGCACCATCCGATGTGGCGCGAGAACTGCGAAGTCGACCTCGACTACCACATCCGGCCGTACCGGGTGAAGGCGCCAGGCGGTCGTCGTCAACTCGACGAGGCGGTCGGGGAGATCGCGAGCAGTCCGCTGGACCGCACCAAACCACTGTGGGAGATGTACTTCATCGAAGGCTTGGCCAACGGCAGGATCGCGGTGCTCGGCAAGATCCACCACGCCCTCGCCGACGGGGTGGCCTCGGCCAACCTGCTGGCCCGCGGCATGGACCTGCAACAAGGCCCGCAGAACGACCGCGATTCGTATGCCACCGATCCGGCGCCGACCAAAGGCGAGTTGTTGCGTTCGGCGTTCGCCGACCACATGCGCCACATCGGCCGCTTCCCCGGCGTGGTGCGCTACACCGCGCAGGGCATTCAGCGGGTCAGGAAGAGTTCGCGCAAGTTGTCGCCCGATCTGACGCGACCGTTTACCCCTCCGCCGTCGTTCATGAACCACCGCGTCGATGCGCAGCGCAAGTTCGCCACGGCCACATTGGCGCTCGCCGACATCAAGCAGACCGCCAAGCACCTCGGCGTGACCATCAACGACATGGTGCTGGCCATCTCGGCCGGAGCGCTGCGCGAACTGTCGCTGAAGTACGACGGACAGGCTGACCATCCGCTGTTGGCTTCCGTCCCAGTCAGTTTCGACTTCTCACCGGAACGCATCTCGGGCAATTACTTCACCGGCGTGATGATGGTGGTGCCCATCCACCTCGACGATCCGCTGGAGCGGGTGCGCACCGTGCATGACGGGGCGGTGGACGCCAAGGAGGCGCATCACCTGCTCGGCCCCGAACTGGTCAGCAGGTGGGCGGCGTACTTCCCGCCGGCGCCCGCGGAGCGGTTGTTCCATTGGCTGGCCGACAAGGACGGCCAGAACAAGGTGCTCAACATCCCGATCTCGAATGTGCCGGGTCCGCGTGAGCCGGGCCGGGTCGGCGGAGCGCTGGTCACCGAGATCTACTCCGTCGGCCCGCTCACCACCGGCAGCGGGCTGAACATCACGGTGTGGAGTTACGTCGACCAACTCAACATCTCGGTGCTCTCCGACGGGGCGACGCTGGCCGACCCGCACGAGTTGACCGAAGCGATGGTCGCGGCCTTCGTCGAAATCCGGCGTGCGGCGGGGCTTTCCGAGGAGCTGACGGTCGTCGAAAAGGCTATGGCGCAGTAGCGCTGTCGTTTGATACGTCTGCGCGGGTGGCGTGCACCCAGGACAGGAACGTCTCCACTGCCTGGGCGGTGTAATGCCCCCGCGGTGAGCCGTAGTAGAAGTCGAACGCATGCTGGGCGTGCGGGATCTCGGCATAGGCGACGACGTTCGTCGATGTCTCCTTCATCGCGGCCGCGAACTCGCGTCCCTCCGCGATCGGGATGATCGAGTCGTCGGTGCCGTGCAGGATGAATAGCGGTGGGGCGTCGGGCCGTAATCGCATGATCGGCGACGCGTCGACGTAGATCTGCTTGTGCTCGGCGATGCGCTTCTTCACCACAAACTTCTGCAGAAACCCGATGAACTCCCTGCGGCCGCTGCCCCTGGCCGTCACCCAGTCGTAGCGGCCGTAGATCGGCACCGCCGCGGCCACCGAGGTGTCGGCGTCTTCGAATCCCGGTTGATACTGCGGATCGTCGGGCGTCAACGCAGCCAGCGCGCACAGGTGTCCGCCCGCCGATCCGCCGGTGATCGCGACGAAATCCGGGTCGCCGCCGTACTCGGCGATGTTCTCCTTGACCCACGCCAGCGCGCGTTTCACATCGATGATGTGGTCGGGCCACGTGTGGCGCGGGCTGACCCGGTAGTCGATCGACACGCAGACCCAGCCGCGCTCGGCGAGATGGCTCAACAGCGGATAGGCCTGCGGTCGCCGCATGCCAATAGCCCACGCGCCGCCCGGCACCTGTAGCAGCACCGGCGCTTTACCGTCGCGGGGCAGGTCGGCCCGCCGCCAGATGTCGGCTAAGTTGGCCCTGCGGTGCGGACCGTAGCGCACCGTACTGGCTTTTTGGACGTAGCGGCGACGGACCAGTTCGCTGGGCCACACCCCGATCATCCGACGTGCCGTGGCCGGTTGCGATTGCGCCGCGATCCGCTCGTAGTCATCGCCCAACGTCTGGCGCAGCGGCTCCTCGAAATACGGTTTGGACGCGACGTTGCGGCGTTGGATCAGCCAAAGCAGCGCCCACGCGATCACGGTGAACAGCAACGCGATTCGGCCCCGGGTGCCGCGGAAGTCGCCACGCAGCCCTCGCCGTGCCGCGTCGAGCATCGACGCGGCGAGATACACCGCGGACATCTCGGTCGTCGGCCAACCGAACGCGAACACCGGCAGGGTGATGTAGCCCTCGCGGCCGATCGGCCGCACGCCGTTGGCAGCGTTCAGCAGTTCTGCGCAGGCGCGCAGCATCGGGAAGCGTCTACGCACGTGCCGCGCGCTCCTGCAGTTCGCGGCGCACGATCTTGCCCGTGCTGCTGCGCGGTAGTTCGTCGAGGATCATGATTTCCCTGGGCACCTTGTAATTCGCCAAGTTGTCTCGGACATGCTGTTTGAGTACGTCGGGGGTAGCCGCCGCGCCCTCGGTCAAAACCACGAATGCGGCCAGACGCTGACCGAACTGCTCGTCGTCGACCCCGATCACGGACGCTTCCGCCACGTCGGGGTGCGCAGTCAGCGTCTTCTCGACCTCGATCGGGTAGACGTTCTCGCCGCCGGAGACGATCATCTCGTCATCGCGGCCGACGACGAACAGCCGTCCGGCCTCGTCGAGATATCCGACATCCCCCGACGACATGAAGCCGTCGTGGAAATCCTTGGTCTTGCCCGAGGTGTAGCCGTCGAACTGGGTGGAGTTGCGGACGTAGATGCTGCCCGTCTCGCCCCGGGGCACCTCGTTGAAATCGCTGTCCAGGATCCGGATTTCGGTGCCACCGGCCGGCTTGCCCGCGGTGTCGGGCGCGGCACGCAGATCTTGTGGGGTCGCCGTGGCGATCATGCCCGCCTCGGTGGCGTTGTAGTTGTTGTAGATGACGTCGCCGAACTGATCCATGAACTTGAGCACAACGTCGGGCCGCATCCGCGAACCGGAGGCGGCGGCGAACCGTAGTGAGCGCCCGCTGTATTTGTTGCGCACCTCGTCGGGCAGTTCCATGATGCGGTCGAACATCACGGGCACCACGCACAGGCCGGTGGCGCGGTGCCGGTCGACGAGTTCAAGCGTGGCCTCGGGGTCGAACTTGCGGCGGGTGACGACGGTGCACGCCATCGACGCCGCGAAGATCAACTGGGAGAAACCCCACGCATGAAACATCGGCGCCACGACCACCACGGTCTCCTCGGCGCGCCACGGGGTGCGGTCCAGGATCGCCTTGAGGATGCCCGGTCCGCCGTCGGTGCCACCGGAGTGCTTGGCGCCCTTGGGAGTTCCGGTGGTGCCGGACGTCAGCAGGATGACTCTTGCCTTTTCGCGCGCCTTGCCGCGCTGCCGTCGCGGTTCGCGACCGGCATGCTCGGCGATCAGCTTCTCGACCGTCAGGCCGTCCCGTGGCGCGTCGGTCCAGGCGACGATCCGTGTCGCGTTCGGATTGTCGGCGAGCGCGCGGTCGATGGTGTCGGTGAACTCTTCGTCGTAGATGACCGCGTCCACGCCTTCGCGCTGCACCACTTCGGCCAGTGCGGGCCCCGCGAACGACGTGTTCAGCAGCAGCACGTCGGCGCCGATCCGGTTGGCGGCGATCAGCGATTCGACGAAGCCGCGATGGTTGCGCGCCATCAGGCCCAGCACGTTCGGTGGTCCGCCCGGCAACGCCTGCAGCGCCGCGGCCAGTGCGTCCGCGCGCTGGTCGATCTGCCGCCAGGTCAGCGTGCCGAGTTCGTCGACCAGACCGGGCCGGTCAGGGCAGCGTTGTGCGGCGGCGGCGAATCCCGAAGTGACCGCCATGTTTTCGCGTTGCATCGCCTGCGCGATCCGCAGGTACTTGTCGGGGCGCATCGGCGCGAGCAGGCGGGCGCGACTCATGGTCGCGACGACGCCAAGGGTTTCGGTGAGCCGGTCGGTGATCGCCATGATCTCAACCCAACACGGGAAGCGTGCGCTGCGCAGCCAGTTCGTCCAGCGCCCGCTGCATGACGTGCCGAACATGGGCGTCGACCTCGTCGATGTCGGGGTCCTCGCCGAACTCGGCGACGATGTCGATCGGCGGCAGCACCTGCATGACGATCTTGGCGGGCAACGGAATGTTCGGCGGGATCACCAGGCTCAGGCCGAACGGGAAGCCGAACGAGATCGGCACGATCTTGGTGCGGGCCAACCGCGCGATCGGACCCAGCCGCTTGGCCAAGCAGGTGCCGCGGGAGAGGAAAATCTGCGTTTCTTGCCCGCCGATGCCGACCGTCGGCACGATCGGCACGCCCGCGTTCAACGCGGCCTTCACGTACCCGGTGCGGCCACCGAAGTCGATCTTGTTCTCTGAGAACGTCGGCCGGTACACGTCGTAGTCGCCGCCGGGGAACACCACCACCAGGCCGCCTGAGCGCAACGCCTCGTCGGCGTTCTCGTGGTTGGCGCTGATGTAGCCGATCTTCTTGAAGAACTCTCCGGTCGGCCCCACCGACAGCATGTCGTGGCTGAGCGTGTAGAGCGGGCGGTCGTAGCCGTGCTTCTCGTAGTAGTGCGCCGACAGGATCGGCACGTCCATCGGCAGCATCCCGCCGGAGTGGTTGCTGACCAGCAGCGCACCGCCTGCCGGCATGTACTCCAGGCCGCGAACTTCTGAGCGGAAGTAGCGTTTGAGGAACGGCCGCGTGAGGCCCATGACGCGCTCGGTGAGCTCGGGATCCCACTTCGTGAGCTGCGACGTGCCGGTCGACGCCATCTGAGTCTCCCTCAAATTAGAACGTGTTCTAGTTAGGGTACATGAGCGGCCGTCCGGTTTAGAACCGCTGATGCAGGGCTACCACGTCGACAAATGACGACGCCAGGCGCCACCGTGGGAACGGCCGCTACCGGTTGGTGGCCGGCCACGGCGCGCGGCCGCCCCTGCAGTTCTGGCGAGCTGTCGACCTCGCGACGGGCCGCGAGGTGGCGATGACGCTCGTCGACCCCGACGGCGCACTGCCGGAAGAATTCGTGCACGAGATCCTCGCCCGAACCATCCGCCTCAAAGGCGTCGACATGCCCGGCCTCGCGCCGGTGAACGAGGTGTTCTACACCGGACGGTTCGGCGTCGTAGTGGCCGAGTGGATCGACGGCGGCAGCCTCGAGGAGATCGCGGCTACCGCACCATCGGCCATCGGCGTCGCCAGCGCGATGCAGTCGTTGGCCGCCGCCGCGGATGCCGCCCACCGGGCCGGGCTGCTGCTGTCGGTGGACTGCCCGGCGCGGGTGCGCGTCGGCCTCGACGGCCACGCGGCGCTGGCGTTCCCCGCGACACTGCCGGACGCGACGGTCGCCGCCGACCTCCGCGGCATCGGCGACGCGATGCGGGTGCTGCTGAACCGCGAGCCAGGGTTGCCGTATCTGGTCGCCACCACGTTGGCGGGCCTGCATCAGGAAGACGACGGAATCGCTAGCGCTGCAACACTTTTGACGTTGCTGCGAGCGGCCACCGACGACGAGGTCGGCGGGGGCAGGGTGATGCCGCCGCTGCCGACGCCCCCGCCCGGCCAGTACGCGGCCTTCAGGAACTTCGGACCGGACGAGCGGGCCGCCGCGGCGCGTCGCGGGGTGTTGCGGTTGGGCCTCGTGACGACGGCGGTGATCGTCGCGCTCGCGCTCGCGGGTCTGGGATCGAGCCTGAACAGCATCCTCGACGAGGACCGTGACGCCGGCGGGCTCGACACCGACAAACTGGGGCTGAACACATCGTCGGTCGCGCCCCCGCCGCCGCGGGCGCTGACCAGCGCGGCGGCGCCAGGCGAGCGGGTGCCGCTTGCGGCGGCGGCGGTGTTCTCGCCTGGCGGTTCGCCCGACAGCCCCGCCGAGGCGGGGGCGGCGATCGACGGCGACCCGGCGACCGCCTGGTCGACCGACACGTATTACGACGCCGAACCGTTCCCGAAGTTCAAGCCCGGCATCGGGCTGTTGGTGCAACTGGCAGGACCGACCGCGATCAGCGCGGTGACCGTCGACCTGAACAGCACCGATACCGTCGTGCAGGTGCGGGCGGCCGCGAACAACCAACCGGCGGCGCTGACCGACACGACCGACCTCACCGCACCGACGCCGATGCGGCCGGGGCGAAACCGGATTCCGGTGAGCGCCTCGGCACCTGTGTCGAATGTCGTGGTGTGGATCTCCACTCTGGGCTCGGCGGACGGTAAGAGCCGGTCCGCCATTTCCGAGATCGAGTTGGAGGCTGCGTCGCCGCCGGCGTGAACCGGTCGGGCTAGCATCACCGGCGTGACAGACAACAGCGAAAATGTAGTCCTGGTCGAGCAGCGCGACCGGATCCTGATCATCACCATCAACCGTCCAGAGGCGAAGAACGCCGTGAACGCCGCGGTGAGTCAGGGCTTGGCGGATGCGGTCGACCGACTCGACGACGATCCCAGCCTTTCCGTCGGCATCGTCACCGGCGCCGGTGGCTCGTTCTGCGCGGGCATGGACCTCAAAGCCTTCGCACGCGGCGAGAACGTGGTGGTCGAGGGCCGTGGCATGGGCTTCACCGAACGTCCGCCGGTCAAGCCGTTGATCGCTGCGGTCGAAGGTTTCGGACTCGCCGGTGGCATGGAGTTGGCTCTTGCCTGCGATCTGATCGTGGCGTCGACGGACGGCGCCTTCGGTATCCCGGAGGTCAAGCGCGGCCTGGTCGCCGGCGGCGGCGGACTGTTGCGACTGCCACAGCGCATCCCGCCCGCCATCGCGATGGAGTTGGCGTTGACCGGCGATCGGCTGCCCGCGCAGCGTGCGCTGGAACTCGGTCTGGTCAACGCGCTCGCCGAGCCCGGCAAGGTGCTGGACGCCGCGATCGAACTCGCTGAGCGAGTCACGGTCAACGGGCCGCTGGCCGTCGCGGCGACCAAGCGGATCATCGTCGAATCGCGGGGCTGGAGCCCCGATGAGATGTGGGCCAAGCAGACCCGGATTCTGATGCCGGTGTTCAGCAGCAACGACGCCAAGGAAGGTGCGATCGCGTTCGCCGAGAAGCGCGCACCGAAGTGGACTGGCACCTGACGGTTTTCCGGGGCGGCGTGGCGGGCAACCCGTGGGCATGGATCTGCCACTGCCGGATTACGACCAGCTGCCACTGACCGAACTGCGGCACCGCATCCGCAGCCTCGACGAGCAACAGTTGCGAGGTCTCTTCGCCCACGAGGAGTCTCACGGCAACCGCATCCCGGTGCTGGAACTGCTGCATGCCCGCTTGCGGGAGCTGACCCATGGCGCTGAGCCGTCGCCGGGCGACCCGGCCAAAGCACCGGGCGCCGCGCATACGCCGCACGGCTCTACGGTCAGCGAGTCGACCGCCGCCGAACCTGGCACTCCGCTGCGGCACGGCGTGGCGAACCAGACGCCGTCGCGAGGGCGCCCCTAGCCACCGTCCGGGCGCAGCAGGTTCTCCGGGTGGTGGTAATCGTTCACGCGTGATTGCCCACTGTCGAGGTGCGGTGGTGGGATCCATTCGGTGCGGCCGTCGCGGCGTTTTCTTGTCGTCCAGCCACCGGGCTTGACGGCCCGGTTGTCCTTGGGGCAGCCGAGCGCGAGATCGTCGACGTCGGTCTGGCCGTTGTGGGCCCAGTCGTCAACCGCGTGGTGTGCCTGGCAGTTGGCCCCGGCGACGGTGCAACCGGGGCGGGTACAGCCGCGATCCCTTGCCAACAGCACGATGCGCTGATCAGCCGACGCGATCCGCCGAGTCCGACCCAGATACAGCGCCCGACCGGTGCGCTTGTCGAAGATTGACAGGTAGTGATAGGCGTGGCTGGCCATCCTGATCACCGTCGGCATGGGTAGCAGCGTTCCCGTGGCGGTGACCGCTCGGCCGCAGCCCGCTTCGAGTTCCTGCAGCGTGGTGGACACGACGATGGTCACGGGCAAGCCATTGTGTTGGCCGAGTTCGCCGGAGCTCAAGAGCATGCGGCCCATGGCTTTCAACGCGTCGTGGTTGCGTTGGGCCTGGGACCGATGGTCGTTGTCGATCTGCTCTTGGCTGGGGGTCCCTGTCACGCAAGGGGTTTCGTCGTCGGGGTGGCACATCCCCGGTGCGGCCAACTTCGATAGGACCGCGTCGAAGGTGGCCCTCGCTTCAGGGTCGAGCCGACCGGTGATTGTGCTGGTGCCGTCGGCCTCTTGTTTCCCGACGGCCACGCCTCTGCGCTTGGCCCGGTCGACGTCGGAGAAGTCGCCATCCGGATGCACGAGGGACATTAACCGCTCGGCGGCCTTGCGCAGCGTGTCCGGGGTGTGGTCGGCCGCAAGGCTCGCCAAGGTGGCTTCGCACTGTTGACGGGTTTCGGGATCAACGGCGTCAGGCAGGTCGGTGAAAAACTGGCGAATGATTCGCACATGGTCGGTGCCGATGGTTCCTGCGGCCTGAGCCGCGGTGACATTCGGCAGTACCGGTGCCAGCGGCTCGCCGGTAATCGCAGTGCGGGGGCCGAGATCGGCTGCTTCATCGAGCAGTTGGCGGGCGGTCGCGCGGCTGATGCGTAGCCGGTTGGACAACACATCCGGCCACGACGTTCCACCCAATTCACGCGGGCTGGTCTGCATCACCAGCTGCGCGGTGAGTCGGTGATCGACAGCGCATTGGCGGCGGGCGACCGTTTCCAGCCGGTCTTTGATCGCCAATGCCTGTGGGCCGTTGAGCGCGTCGAAGGACAGCGCTGCCAACTCGGCTTGTGCCGCGTCGAACCGGTCCACCGCGGCGACGATGGCCGCCGGATCAGGTATGACGCGCGTCCTCATGTGTTCGAACACTAGTTCGAACTGCTGACAACTGCAGAGAGTTATCCACAGGTTGAGCGGTCAGCCCGTCAGCGTGGCGATCTCTTCCGCGATGTTGCGGCGGGCGCGTTCCTCCCACCGCTGCCGCCCTTCGGCGGTGTAAAACAACGGCCCATCGAGTAGCGCCGAAAGTACCTGCGCCCGTGCGGGTTTGAAGACCTCGTCGGGGACGGCGGCGTACTCCTCGCGGACCGCTTGCGCATACGCCAGGTACCGCATCGGCTCACTGCCCAGCACCGACAGGTCGGCGTCGCTGAGCACCGCACCGTTGACGTCCTCATCGGCGACCTTGTGCGTCTTGGTGACGAGCACCAGCCGGGCCACCTCGTCGCGGATCGGTGCTGACGCCAGCAGATCGCGCGCCAGCTCCGCGGAGCGGTCCTCGTTGTCGTCGCGGCCGATGTCGTAGATCGCATCGTGGAACCACGCCGCCAGTTCCACGGCCTCGCGGTCGAACTCGATGCCCGCGTCAGCGAGCTGACCGATCGCGTCGAGCATCTCGTGCAGATGCGCCACGTTGTGATGCCTGCGGTGCGTCTCCGACCACCGCGCCAGCAGATCCTCGCGTAGTTCCTCAGTCAGATGGGCGGCCACCACGCCAGTGTCGCACCGGGTTGACCTCAACCCGTATTGAGGTCGCAGGATGACGGCATGGACGTCGCCGCCTATTTCGACCGGATCGGTTACCGCGGCCCAGCAGACCCGACAATCGACACCGTGCGCGCACTGGTGGCCGCACACAACCGCGCCATCCCGTTCGAGAACCTCGACCCGCTACTCGGCATTCCCGTCGTCGACCTCAGCGCCGCCGCCCTGACCGACAAGCTGGTGCACCGCCGCCGCGGCGGCTACTGCTACGAACACAACGGGCTGATGGGCTACGTCCTGGAAGAGTTGGGCTACGGCGTCGAACGTTTTGCGGGTCGGGTGGTCTGGACGAATCCTGACGGTCCGCTGCCCGCACAGACCCACCAGGTGCTGGGCGTGAGCATGCCCGGGGGCGACAGACGACTCTTGGTCGACGTGGGCTTCGGCGGGCAGACGCTGACCTCGCCGATCCGGCTGGAGGCAGGACCGGTGCAGGAGACGCGACACGAGCCGTACCGCCTTACTCAGCGGGCAGAGGGCTACCAACTGGAGGCACAGATTCGCGGCGCGTGGCAACCGCTGTACATGTTCACCACTTGCCCGCAACCTCGTATCGACCTCGAGGTCGGAAGTTGGTATGTGTCAACGTATCCGGAGTCGCGGTTCGTCACCGGACTGACCGCCGCGGTGGTGCAGGACGACGCCAGGTACAACCTGCGCGGCCGTCACCTGGCGATCCACCGCGCGGACGGCACCGAGCAGATCACCTTCGACACCGCGGCGGGTGTGCTCACCGCGTTGACCGACCGCTTCGGCATCGACGTGGCCGACCTCGGCGACCGCGCTGACGTGGCGGCGCGCATCACCGAGGTGCTGGACAGCTGACCACCACGTCCCACGGATCAGCCGCCGCCAGCACCATCCGGCCGAGGCGCCGCGCATGGGTCGCCGTCGTGCCGAAATCGTCGACCCAGCTACGGGCAGGCATTGTGTACAGCCACAGCCGGTGTTCCGCCGTGACACCGATGGCGCCGTGCAGTTGGTGGGCGATCGTCGTCACCGGATCGACCGCCCGGCCGACCGCCACCTTTGCGACCGTCACCGCATAGTCGGTCGCGGCATGACCGAAGCCGTGGTCCGCCGCGGCCGCGACTGCCAATGCCGTTGCCGCGCGGGCGCGTTCGATCTCACCAGCCATGGCGGCGAGCGAATGCTGCACGGCCTGGAACTTGTTGAGCGTGCGGCCGAACTGCACCCGCTCCGCGGTGTGCGCGACGGTGAGCGCGCACGCCCCGTCCAGCGCGCCGACGATCTGGTTGCACCGCGCCCATGCGCCGCGCCGGGTCAGTTCGGCGGCCACCTCGATGTCGGCGACGCGGGTGTCACCGACTGGGATGTCGAACGGGAAGGAGCCCTGTGCCACCCCGTCGATGAGCGCGACGTGCAATGCCCCGGACCTCCGTGCCGCCAGCACGACCGTGCTTGTCGGCCACGGTACGTGATGGGCGGTCCCCGTGATGCGGCCGTCGCGTTCGGTGGCGTCGGCGATCGCCACGGTCAGCGGTCCCGCCGCGGGCACCGCCAGCCCGACCGTGTCCGCAAGCCACACCGCGAGCAGATCCGTCTCCGCAATCGGCACGGCGGCAGCATGTTTCGCCAAACCGGACAACACCACCGCCGCGTCCGCCGGCCCGGCGTCCTGCCTGCTGGTCAGCCGGGCCAGCCCGGTGTCCTCCAGGTTGCGCCACAGGTCGTCACCGGTCGACCTGCTGCACAGGTCGTCGATCAGTTGCGTCAACTCGCTCATCGCGCCCCCATGCTCTTGGCCACCACGCCGCGCAGCACCTCGTTCGTCCCGCCTCGCAGCGTGAACAGCGGTGAATGCACCCGTGCGGCGGACACCAACGCGCGCAACGGTTCTGGCTCCTCGACATAGTCGAGCAGGTCGGCGACCAGTTCGACGGAATCCTGCTCGAAGCGCGTACCCAGATCCTTCACCAGCGCCGCCCTGGTGGCCGCGTCCTGTCCGTCGGCCAGCGTGCGGGCCACCGAGATCGACAGCTGCCGCAGCGAAATCAGCCGCGCCACAAGGTCGCCCACGTCGGCGGCAACGCCGTCGTCGACGTCGCCCAGCGCGCGGATCGCACTGAAGATCAGTGTCGCGGTGGACAGGATCCGCTCCGGTCCGCTGCGCTCGAAGCCCAATTCGGCGGTGACCTGGTGCCAGCCGTCGCCGATCTGCCCCAGCACGTCCTCGTCGGGGATGAACACGTCGGTGAAGAGCACCTCGTTGAAGTGGTGTTCGCCGTTGAGCAACTTGATTGGGCTGATCGTGATGCCCGGCGCCGAGGTCTGCACAATGAACTGCGAGAAGCCGGCGTGCCGATGTTGCGGGTCCAGCGGGCTGGTTCGCGCCAAAACGACGATCTGATGCGCGACGTGCGCGCCGCTGGTCCACACCTTCGTCCCGTTGAGCACCCAGCCGCCGTCGGTGCGGGTGGCTCTGGCCTGCGCGGCGGCCAGGTCCGAGCCTGCGCCGTGCTCGCTCATCCCGATCGCCGAGTACAGCCGCCCCGCGGCGATCCGCGGCAGCAGGCGGCGTCGCTGTTCCTCGGTGCCGTAGGACAGCAGCGCGGGCGAGACCTGCCGGTCGGCGATCCAGTGCGCCGCGACGGGCGCACCGTGTGCGAGCAGTTCCTCGGTGACGACGTACCGGTGCAGATAGCCCAGCCCGCGACCGCCGTACTCCGTCGGGATCGTCAGGCCGACGAATCCGGCGTCGGCCAGTCGGCCGGAGAAATCGGGGTCCCATTTCGCCAGCCAACAGTCGACGGCGGGTTCCCAGCCGTACCGCGCGCGATCGGCGGCCAGGAACTCGCGGACAGAACTCCGCAGCCGGCCCAGTTCGCCGTCGTTGGCGCACAACGCATCGAATTCGCTCACTGGGCACCAGAGTCTAGTGAGCCGCCAACGCAGCAAGAATTGTCATGTCCCGACCGCGGGCCGCCGACCATACTCGGTAACCGTGACCGATCCAGCACGCCGGGACCGACTGCGTGAACTGCTCGACGCGGTCGTCGACGCGGACAACACCGACCTCGGCGACATGGCGCGCAGCAGCTACGCCTCGGAGTTCCATTTCTCCCGTGAGGTGCGGCGGCTGACCGGCGAATCGCCGGCCGCGCTGCGGCGCAGGATCATGCTCGAGCGCGCGGCATGGCGCCTGCACCGCGGCGAGTCGGTGTCAGCGGTCGCCGCCGCCGAGCGGTGGTCGTCGGCCGAGGTGTTCTCGCGAGCCTTCAGCCGCACGTTCGGTGTGCCGCCGTCCCGCGCCGCCGAGGTCCAGTTTCGGCTGCCTGCGCCCAACGGTCTGCACTTCCATCCGCCTCAGTCGCTGTGGCTGGACAGCGACGGCGACAGCAAGGAGCCCGACATCTCTGCACTCATGGTCGCGCACGACGTCGCCGATACCGCGTACCTGATCGACCAGGCCGCCCAGTTGTCCGAAGCGCAATGGACGCAGGAGATCTCACCGGGACAGGTGATCCTGGACTGGGACGGTCCCGAGCCAAGCGTCGGCGCCGTGCTCGGTGCGATCGTCTGGACCAAAGAGGTGTGGCTGGCCACCATCGAAGGCCGCGACTTCCCGAGCCGGGCGGCCACCAAGTCGACCACCCCGCAAGCGCTCGCCGCCCACCACGACGAGATCGCAAAACGCTGGGCTGCAATGGTTTCCGAGTACACCGCGGACGGACGCCTCGGCGACACGGTGATCGACGCGCTGTGCGACCCGCCCGAGTCGTTTCAGCTGTACGGCATCGTCGCACACGTGCTGACCTACTCGGCGCACCGGCGCGAACTCACCCGCGCGATGCTGGCCCGGCACGGCGTGCGGACCGGCGCGGGCGATCCGCTGGCCTGGATGAGAGGGAATTGACATGGCGACCGTCTACTTCACCGCGTCCAGCTTGGACGGCTACATCGTCGACGAAGCAGACAGCTTGGACTGGTTGACATCTCGCGCCGTCGACCCGAACGGGCCGTTCGGATATGACGCGTTCATCAAGGGTGTCGGCGCGTTGGTGATGGGTTCGGCGACCTACGAATGGGTGAAGAACAACCATCCCGGCGACTGGATGTACGACCAGCCGTCCTGGGTGCTGACCCACCGCGCGCAGATCGTCGAGGACGGACATCCGGTCCAGGTGTTCGACGGCGACGTCGAACAGTTGCATCCTAAGTTGGTGTCGGCGGCGACGGGTAAGGACGTGTGGGTGGTCGGCGGCGGCCAGACGGCCGCACATTTCGTCGCGGCAGGCCTGATCGACGAGATGATCGTGACGTACACGCCGTGCTCGCTCGGTGGTGGCTCGCGGCTGCTGCCGACGCGCTCCGAGTGGGCGTTGGTCGAATCCGGCGTCAACGGCGACTTCGTCTGCGCGCGGTGGCGCAGAGCCTAGTCGTGGCCGGGCAGTCCGTAGCGGCGGACGAATTCCCTTGACTTGATCAGGAATTCGAGCTCTGCGGCGACATCCCGCAGCGGGTCGACCTTGCGTGTCGACCGGCACAGCAGCACCGCGCCCTCCAACGACGCGATGCACGTGATGGCCAACGAGGCCGCGCAGGGCTCGTCAAAGCCGTCACTGACGAACGCGCGGGTGAGCGCATCGCGCCACCGGCTGAAGATGCTGCCCGCGACGGTGGTCAGCTGGGGTTCGTCGGCGGCCGACCCGATTGCCGCGGCCACCACGGGACAGCCTGCGGTGAAATCGCTTTCGACGAGCAGGTCCTCCCAGAACGTGACGAACCTGCGAACGAGGTGCATACCGCCCTTGGCGGCGGCCTCGTCGATGACATCGGAGACCAGGTTGCTGGCGTACTGCAACGCCTCGGTCAGTATCTGGTTGCGGCCCTCGGGGAAGTGGTAGTACACCGAACCGCGCGGCGCGCCGCTGCGGGCGAGCACCTCGTCGATGGTGACGCCGGCCGCTCCGCGCTCGCGCAGCACTTCAGCGGCGCTGATCAACATCTTGGTGCGCGTCGACCCGCGTTTGGTCCCGGTCTTGGTCGCGGTGGACAGAACTACCCCCAACGCTTGGTCAGGCAGCGCGCCTCAGCTGCGATGGACGCCAACTAAAGGGGCGCGGGCTGAAGTGGAACAACCGACGACGGGGCCCGTGCACCTCGTGCGTGAACCGGCGGCCGGCGAAGTTGACCTCAACGATCCACATCGGGTGCCTCCCTGTCTATGCCAAACAGCATAAACTTGGCAACACATGGGCGCAACGAATGTATTCCCCATCACACTTGGTTCAGTTGACGCGCAGGTGAACGGCGTATTGCGCTCGCTGGGCACCCAGGCATTATGGTGCCGAGCATAATCGGTGCGTTCCCAGCTCAGACCGACTCGGATGCGTAGGGTGACAACCATGACCGCGCGTCTGTGCAGGTCGTTCACGGCCGCTTTGTGTGCCGCCGCGGTGCTGGCCGCTCCGACGGCCGCCGCTGCTCCGCTGGATCAGAACGGCTACAACGGCGCCCCGACGCCGAGGTCGGGCGGCCCGGTGCCGACCATGAACGGTGTGCCGTGCGTGGCCGGCCATCTCGGCACGTGCACCGGCTTCGCGCAGAATCAGCCGAGGCCCACCAAGCCGCGGGCATCGTTCGGCCACTGACGCAGGCCGGGCTAGATCTCCGGCGTGTAGCCGAACGGCAGCAGGATGCTCTTGGCCTCGCAGTACTGCTCGATGCCTTCCGGACCGTTCTCGCGGCCGAGGCCCGAGTTCTTGTAGCCGCCGAACGGGGCGCCCGGATCGAACGCGTACATGTTGACCGCGTACGTGCCGGTGCGGATCTTCTTGGCGATCTCGACGGCTTTCGGGAAGTCGGTGGTGAACACGCTGCCCGCCAACCCGTAGACCGAGTCGTTGGCGATGCGGATCGCGTCCTCCTCGGTGTCGAACGGGATGATCGCCAGCACCGGCCCGAAGATCTCCTCCTGGGCGATGGTCATCGAATTGTCCACATCGGCGAACACCGTCGGCTGGACAAACCAGCCGCCGTCAAGTCCTTCCGGCCGACCGCCGCCGGTGACAATCCGCGCGCCCTCCTCGACGCCCTTGCGGATGTAGCCCTCGACGCGCTCGCGCTGCTTCTCGGAGATCAGCGGGCCGATCATCGACGCCGGGTCGTCGGGCAGGCCCACCGGCATCGCCGCGACGGCGGCCGACACCTTCTCGACCACCTCGTCGTAGCGCGACCGCGGCGCGAGGATGCGGGTCTGGCCGACGCAGGCCTGCCCGCAGTTCATCAGGCCGGAGAACACCAGCATCGGCAGCGTCGAGTCCAGGTCGGCGTCTTCGAGGATGATCGCAGCGGACTTGCCGCCGAGTTCGAGCGTGCACGCCTTGAGCTTCTCGGCGGCGAGCTTGCCGATCTCCTTGCCCACCGCGGAGCTTCCGGTGAACGTGAACTTGTCCAATTCCGGGTTGGCGGTCAACGCGCGCCCGGTCTCGGGGCCGCCTGGCACCACCGACAGCACGCCCTCGGGCAGGCCGGCCTCGGCGAACACCTCAGCCAAAGCGTTGGTGGACAACGGGGTTTCGGCAGCAGGCTTGAGCACGACGGTGCACCCGGCCAGCAGCGCGGGGCCCAGCTTGTTGACGGCGAGGAACAGCGGGACGTTCCACGCGACCACCGCGCCGACGACGCCGACCGGCTCCTTGGTGACCAGCGTCTGGCCGTAGATGCCGTCGCGGATCTCGTTCCACGTGTACTTGTCGGCGGCGCCGGCGTAGAACTGCAGCGTCGACACCGAGGCGCCGTACTGCATCATGTCCACGATCGTCGGCGGCTGGCCGGTCTCCAGCTTCAGCAGATGCTTGAAAAGATCGGCACGATCCTCGAGCAGCTTGAGCGCGCGGCCGATCACCGCGGCCCGCTCGGCGGGCGGCGTCTGGGGCCACGGGCCCTCGTCGAACGCCCTGCGTGCGGCGGCGCAGGCCGCATTCACGTCCGCCTCGGCCGCCAACGGCACCTGCCCGACCTTCTCACCCGTCGCGGGGGAGAACACCTCGATGACCTCTTCTGTCGACGGCTCGACCCATTTACCGCCGATGAACAGCTTGTCGTAGTCGGTCTTGTACGCGGTGTCCACACTCTGTGTCATGAGCGTCACACTACCCACTGATCCGAAAAACGAGAACCTGTTCCAGTTCAGTCGCTCACGAGGGCCGAAGCACGAGCACCAGATTGCTCACCGCGAATTCCCGCAACCCCGGCACGCCGGTCAGCCACCACGCCCATCGCGGGTGGTAGCGGGGAAATGCGGCGACGAGGGCGCCGGTGCTCGCGGCCCATTGCAGACCGTCGGACACCGACACCGCGAACAACGACGATCCGTAGTCATTTTTGGGCCGATGGCCGTGCCTGCGGGTATAGCGCGCTGCCGCGCGAGCCCCGCCGAGGTAGTGCGTGAGGCCCATCTCGTGGCCGCCGAACGGCCCCAGCCACACGGTGTACGACAGCACCGCCAGGCCGCCGGGCCTGGTCACCCGCAGCATCTCGCGGCCCAGGCGCCACGGCTGCGGCACATGCTCGGCAACGTTGGACGACAGGCAGATGTCGATGCTGCCGTCGGCGAACGGCAGCGCGGTGCCGGACGCCCGCACGTACGGGGTCCGGCGGTCGTCGGCGGCAGGACCGGCGTGCATTTCGGCCGGATCCGGCTCCACTCCGATGTAGCGCATCCCCGCGGCGTTGAACGCGTCTGCGAAATAGCCTGGGCCACCGCCGATGTCGACGACGGTCCGGCCCGCAGGTGGCCCGCCGCCGACGCCGCGCCACAGGTCGCCCACCATCGTCGCGGTGTCCTTGGCGAGCTCGCCGTAGAACCGGGCGGGGTTGGGCTGCTCGTAGCGGAACTGGCTGAGCAGCCGCAGCGACCGGCGTAGGTTCGCCCGTCGGGCGAAGACATCGGTCACGGCCATCAACCAGACCCTAGCCAGCGGATAGTCTGGGCGGCGATGTCCGCACCCGTCCGCTCCGTGTTGCTGCTCTGCTGGCGCGACACCGGGCACCCGCAAGGTGGCGGCAGCGAGGCCTACCTCGAGCGCATCGGCGCCCGACTGGCCGCATCCGGCGTGCGGGTCACGCTGCGCACCGCCCACTATCCGGGCGCTCGACGGCGTGAGGTCAAAGACGGCGTGCAGATCAGCCGCGCAGGTGGGCCGTACTCCGTCTACATCTGGGCCGGGCTGGCGATGGTGCTGGCGCGCATCGGCCTCGGCCCGCTGCGCAAGGCGAGGCCGGACGTCGTCATCGACACCCAGAACGGCCTGCCGTTCATGGCGCGGTGGGCGTTCGGCAGGCGGGTCGCGGTGCTGGTGCACCACTGCCACCGCGAGCAGTGGCCGGTGGCGGGCCCGGTGTTGGGCAGGATCGGCTGGTTCGTCGAGTCGAGGTTGTCGCCTCGGGTGCACCGCCGCAATCAGTACGTCACGGTGTCACTGCCCTCTGCGCGGGACCTCACCGGTCTGGGCGTGCGGCCCGCTCAGATCGCGGTGGTGCGCAACGGTCTTGACGAGGCGCCCCCGCAGACGCTGACCGTGTCGCGGTCGACGACGCCGCGTGTGGTCGTGCTGTCGCGGTTGGTACCGCACAAGCAGATCGAGGACGCGCTCGAAGCGGTCGCCGCACTGCGGCCCAGGATGCCGGAGCTGCACCTGGACATCCTCGGCGGCGGGTGGTGGCAGCAGCCGCTGGTCGAACACGCCGCGCTGCTGGGTATCTCCGACGCGGTGACGTTCCACGGCCACGTCGATGACCAGACCAAACACCGTGTGCTGCAACAGTCTTGGGTGCAGGTGCTGCCGTCCCGCAAGGAAGGATGGGGGTTGGCCGTGCCTGAGGCGGGGCAGCATTGCGTGCCAACGATCGGCTACCGGTCCTCGGGCGGGCTGACGGACTCGATCGTCGACGGGGTGACCGGGCTTCTGGTCGACGACCGCGACGACCTTGTCGACCAGCTGTACCGGCTGTTGACCGACCGGGTGCTGCGGGACCAACTCGGTGCCAAGGCGCAGGCCCGCAGCAGCGAATTCTCCTGGCACCAAAGCGCAGAGGCAATGCGCACGGTGCTGGAGTCCGTGCACGCGCGACGAATCGTCAGCGGCGTTCTCTAGCCGGTCATCAGCGCGTTGGGTCTCCACCCCGGCCACCGGCAGTCCCTCCGGGTCGAGCAAGCCCAACTGCACGAGCACACTGGCCTGGTCCCAGTAGATGTGTTCATGGGTGAGCTTGTCACTGCCGACCGCGCACGGTACCGCGCCAAGCTGCCGAACGTCCTCGACGTCTTCAACAGCCGGTGGCCTACCTGACCGGTCTGCGCAGTCGCCCCACCGCCAATCCCGCCAGCCCCACCGCGATCGCGGACAGCCACACCCAGTGCACACCCACCATCACGCCGCGGCCCGCCGCGACCGGATGGTCGCCGCCGACCCGGTACAGCGTGAGGTCGCCGTCGCGGTAAGCCACTGGCAGCGGCAGCTCCGGCGGGGACCACCCTGTATGCCAGATGTTTTCGACGACGACCCAGCCCACGCCCGCGGCCGCCAACCGGTTGCGGTCCGCGCCGTCAAGCACCAACTGCTGAACCTCGCGGGCGCGGTTGCCCTCGCCGGGAATGGTGCGGCCGCCGATGGTCAAATCACCCGTCGTCAACACATCGGCACGCACCCACCGCGGCAGCGGGTCGAGCACCGGCGCGTCACCCGCCCACGCGAAACGGCGCATGCTGTCCACGGGTAGCACCGCGACGGGCCGCGGATCGGCGTTGATCAGCGCCGCGGTCTGCGCCCATCCCGGCGGGTAATGCACGGCTGTCATCCTGCCGCCGACGCCCCACGCCAGATCGGGCAGCGTAACAAGCAGTGCGGCACAACAGAGGACGGCGGTGGCCGCGGCCGGGATCCGATGCCGCACCGCGACCACTGCGGCGGCACCTGCGAGCGAGTAGGCGGGCACAGCCAGTGCCACCCACTTCTGCGCGTCACGCACCACGCCGAGGCCGGGCAGCGCGCGGATGGTGGCTTCCGCGACGGCCATCCCCGGACCGGTCGCCATGGTCGCAGGGACCACGACGGCGATCGCCGCGAGGATCAACAGCGGGACCGCCTGCGGTCGCCGTACGACGGTGCGCAGCCCCAGCGCCACCACGGAAAGTAGTACCGCCGCGGAGACGATCGCGAAAGCTGTTGAGCGCGAAGCGGGTACAGCATCGGCGTTCCACATCCCGCCGAGACTGGCCAGGCTGCCCAACGTGCCGAGACCCGGTTCGGCCCTTGCGGCGAATGCGCCGACGCCGTCGGCCTGCGTCGACGACAACGACCCGGCCAGCGCCGCCGCGGTCAGCCACGGCAGCGCCGCCAGCACCGAGGCGGCCAGCGCCATCGTCGCGCACCACCATCGCGGGCGGCCCGCGCCTGGCACGAAGACACACGTCAACGCGACCGTCGCGGCCAGCATCACCCCGGTGGGCGTCAACCCGGCCAGCCCGATCCAGAACACCAACGCGCACACCTCGACCCACGGTGTGACGTCCGGCGTTCGCAGTCGCAGCATCGTCGTCGCCACCCACGGCAGGCAGCCGTAACCGACCATCAAGCTCCAATGCCCCTGCAGAAGACGTTCGGCGACATAGGGATTCCAGATCGCGATGGTCACCGCGACGACCTGACCGGCCACACCTGCCTCCGGCAGCAGGACCGACGCCAACCTGGCCGCGCCCCAGCCCGCCAGGAAGAGCCCGCCCACCAACAGCGCCTTGACCACCAGGCCGCCGTCGACGATCTCGGTGGCCATCGCGATCGCGAAGTCCTGAGGCAACGCCCGCGGTGCGGCTTCCGACAACCCGAGCGCCGCATCGGACACATACGACCGCGGCGTCGACACCGCGTCGCGCAGCAACAGATATCCGGGTGCCAGCAGCGGCCCCGTCACCAGCAGAGCGAGCGCCAGCGCGTACGCCGGCGCGAGGAGGCGCCTGATCAGACCGGGCGGTCGGGAGGCAGATCCGTCGGCCGCGGCGCGGGCAGCTTCTCGGTCTTGGCCTCGGCGCCTGGAACCTGGATGCCCCGGGTGTCAAAGAAGTTGTGGTCCGCCTCGTCGAGCCCGGGATCGATCAGCGCCGACTCTGCACGCAGGCTGAACGACCCGAGCAACGCGCCGCCGACGACGGCCACCAACCCGATCGCGGTGAACGTGATCGGCAGGATGCGGCCCCACAGCCCCAGCCTGTCGCGCTCGTCGCGCGCGCTGGCCACCTGGGATTCCACGGTGTCCTCGGTGGAGGTGACGGTGTAGTCCGCGAACGTCACCTCGGGCTTGAGCGGCTCACGTGCGTAGTAGTGGAAGCCGTGCTCCTTCTGCTTGACGATCGTGCCGGACACCGGGTCCACCCAGAATGTGCGCTGCGCGGCGTAGTACCGCGTCAGGGTGATCGACTCGTCCGGGTTGCCCGGCAGCCCCCACAATGAGGCCCGCGCGGTGACCTCGGCGTCGGCGTCGTCGTCGTACAGCGACGAGTACTTGACCGGCTCGACCAGCTTGCCATCGGCGTCGTAGCCGACGTTCTGGCTGAACTTGTAGGTGGTCAGCCCGTTGACGTCTTCCTCGCCGTCGTAGTTGGCGTCGAACGCCTTCTGCGCGATCGGGTCGAACACCGGATAGGTGCGCTTCTCGGTGTCGAACGGGAACCGGTAGGCCAGCCCGTCGTGCGGAAGGGCGATGTTGGTCGGCGGCACGGTGTCGTCGACGGCGCGCGGCTTTTGCACGGCACCGCCCGGGTTGCTTTCGCTGGAGACCGCGGTCGCGGTCCTGCGGTTGACCGTAACCGTGTCGACGAGCGCCAGCAACAGACCCGCGTCCTGCTGCTTGTCCGTGCGGCGCAGCGTGTTACCGACCTGCAGGGTGACGACGTCGGCGTTCGAAGGCGCCTCTACGCTGATCTGCTGCTGCTGCACGACCGGGACGTTCTTGTTGATCACGAACTTGTCGGAGTTCAGCGACTCCGGATCGAACACGGTGCCGGTGCCGTCGGCGACCAGGGTGGCGTCCAGGTTCAGCGGGATCTTGGCGATCTTGCCCTTGGTGTACGTGGACAGCAGCAACGCGGCAATCAACAGGGCGGCCCCCAGCCCCAAGATTCCGCAGGCTGCTATGCGCATCGCCACGGTGCGGTTCAAGCCGCCCTCCTTCACTTACCCGACAGACCACTTCGCCCCCGCCCCGACCAGGGACTGGCGGCAAACCCGTTCGACCCTAACAGTCCAAACTAAAGCCGATCCTTACTACGAATGCATTAGCCAATGGCCGCCTGACTACCCGTTTTTCAGTCGGCGGATCCGCACGGCACACTGGTCGTCGTGACGCAAGCCCCTGCGGTCGGCGGGACGCGTGGTTTCCTGCCCGCACTCGAAGGCATGCGCGCATGCGCCGCGGTGGGCGTCGTCATCACTCACGTCGCGTTTCAGACCGGTCACAGCGGCGGGGTCACCGGCAGGCTGTTCGGCCGGTTCGACCTGGCCGTCGCCGTCTTCTTCGCGTTATCGGGCTTCTTGTTGTGGCGCGGTCACGCCGCCGCCGCCCGTGGGTTGCGGTCGCGGCCTCCGACGGGGCACTACCTGCGGTCCCGGCTGATCCGCATCATGCCGGGCTACCTGGTCGCGGTCGTGGTGATTCTCACGCTGCTGCCGGACGCCAAGGCCGACCTGACGGTGTGGTTGGCGAATCTGTCGCTGACTCAGATTTACGTACCGCTGACGCTGACCGCCGGGCTGACCCAGATGTGGAGCCTGTCCGTGGAGGTCGCCTTCTACCTGGCGTTGCCGTTCTTGGCGCTGCTGGCGCGCCGACTGCCGGTGCGCGCCAGAATCCCTGTGATCGCGGCCGTGGCCGCCGCCAGCCTCGGCTGGGCGCTGCTGCCGATCCACACGCCGATCGGGGTCAACCCGTTGAACTGGCCGCCCGCCTTCTTCTCGTGGTTCGCCGCGGGCATGCTGCTGGCGGAGTTGACCGTCACCGAGGTCGGGTGGCCGCACCGGTTGGCGCGGCGGCGGGTCCTGATGGCGGCCGTCGCCGTGGCAGCGTTTCTGATCGCGGCCTCACCCGTCGCCGGCCCCGAAGGGCTGACACCCGGCACCGTGAGCCAGTTCATCGTGAAGACCGCGACGGGTGCGGTGCTCGCGGCGGCCCTGATCGCCCCGCTGGTGCTGGACCCGCCCGACACCGGCCACCGTCTGCTCGGCAACACCACGATGGTGACGCTGGGCCGGTGGTCGTACGGGTTGTTCGTCTGGCACCTCGCGGCGCTGTGGATGGTGTTCCCCATCATCGGTGAGTTCGCGTTCAACGGGCACATGCCGGTGGTGCTGGTGCTCACCGTGGTGTTCGGCTTCGCCATCGCGGCGGTCAGCTACGCGCTGATCGAATCGCCGTGCCGTAACGCGTTGCGGCGGTGGGAGCGGCGCAACGACCCAGCGCCGCTTGACAGTTCGGTCACCGACGCGCCTGAACCTGCCGTCGCGCGATGATTTGATCCCGCACGGCGGACCTGCGCGCCTTGCCCGCGTCGTCGCGCAACGGGGTGTCGCTGAACTCGACCGCGGTCGGCACCTTGTAGGAGGCGATCCGCTCGGACAGGAAACCGATCACATCGGTTTCGTCGAGCCCGTCGGCTTCCACGATCGCGTACGGCACCTGGCCGAGATCCTCGTGAGGCACACCAACGACCAAGCAGGACAATATCTTCGGGTGCGCTGACAGCGCCGACTCGATCTCGGCCGGGTAGACGTTGCGGCCGCCGACGGTGAACATGTCCACCCGACGGTCGTTCAGATACAAGAAACCGTCGGCGTCGAAATAACCGAGATCGCCGAGCGAATCCCACCCCTCTCGACTCCTCGCGGTGGCCCCGACATAGCGGTACGTCGGCGCGCTGCCCGGTGCGGGCCGCATGTAGATTTCACCGACCACACCTGGCGGGCACTCGTTGCCGTCATCGTCGAGCACCTTCATCTCGCCCGCGACCACGACGCCGACCGAACCGCGGTGCTCCAGCCACTGAGTCCCGCTGATGAACGTCAAGGCCTGGAGTTCGGTGCCGCCGTACAACTCCCACACCGCCTCGGGCCCGAGGATGTCGATCCACGCCTCCTTGACGGCGGGCGGACACGCCGCACCGACGTGCCACAGGCGCCGCACTGACGACAGGTCGTACGCGTCGGGGTCGGCCCGGTACACCGCGAGGAGTCGCTGCATGATCGTCGGCACCACCACCATGAAGCTGACCCGGTGTTCGGCGATCAACCGAAGAAACTCCGCGGCGTCGAACCGCGGCATCAGCACCAGATGGTGCCGCATCAGCAGGCCGATGGACGCGGTGGTCATGCCGGTGTTGTGGCTCAACGGCACCGCGATCAACTGGGTGTCGCCCTCGGCGGCGCCCATCCCGTAACCGGCGAGCGCCCCGGGGAATCGGCTGTCGCCGCCCGCCTCGATGAGTTTGGGCCTGCCGGTGCTGCCACCGGAGCCCAGCGCCTTCCACGCTGGCGACACCGCCTCGGGCAGCGGCGCGTCGGACAGGTCGGGGTCGCCGGTGAAATCACCGGGCACGCTGGGAATCACGCCGCGCGGATCGTCGCGGCCCACGATCAGTGCCCGCGGCTTCAGGTCGAGCAGACCTTCGAGTTCGGCGTCGGGCAACCGCGCCGACAGCGGCTGGGGCACCGCGCCGAGTTTCCACGCGGCCAGCGCGGCCTGGATCCACTCGATCGAGTTGGGCAGCACGATCGTCACGTAATCGCCTTGGCGCACACCGAGTTCGGCGTAGGCCCGTGCCAGCCGATTGGTCGCCTTGTCGAGTTCGCCCCTGGTGAGGGTGCGGCCGCCGGCGGTGACGGCCGGTTCGTAGGGCGCAAGCGCGGCCAGTCGGGAGAACTCGGCGCCGATCGGCGCGATGGGTGCGGTCATCAGTACCCGCCCTGCGCCTCGAAGATCTTGCGCGGGTTGTCGACGAGCATCGCGGTGAGCTGTTCGTCGGTGACGCCACGTTGCTTCAGTGCCGGGATGACATCGTTGTGGATGTGCAGGTAGTGCCAATTGGGCAGCGCGATCGGCAGCGTCTCCTCCGGCAGCGCGTCGAAGTAGCACGACGCGTCGTGGGACAGCACCATCTTGTCGGCGTGTCCGCGCTCGCACATCTTGGCGACGGTGGCGACCCGGTCCTCGAACGGCAGGTAGACGTCGACGCCGAATCTGTCCATGCCGATGTAGGAGCCGGCGGCGATCAGCTCCTCGAGGTAATCGAGATCGGTGGTGTCCCCGGAGTGGCCGATCACCACGCGGGACAGATCGACGCCTTCTTCGGCGAAGATGCGCTGCTGTTCGAGTCCCCGCCGGGTGGCCGCATGGGTGTGGGTGGAGATCGGCACACCGGTGCGGCGGTGCGCCTGAGCGACGGCGCGCAACACCCGCTCGACGCCGGGTGTGACACCGGGTTCGTCGGTCGCGCACTTCAGGATCGCCGCCTTGATACCGGTGTCGGCGACGCCCTGCTCGATGTCGCGGACGAACATGTCGGTCATGGTCTCGGGGCCGTCCAGGACGGTGCCGGGCCCCGTGTAGTGGAAGTAGAACGGCACGTCGTTGTAGGTGTACAGGCCGGTCGCGACGACGATGTTGAGGTCGGTCTGCGCGGCAACGCGGGCGATCCTCGGGATGTACCGCCCGAGGCCGACCACCGTGAGATCGACGATGGTGTCGACGCCGCGGGACTTCAGTTCGTTCAGGCGGGCGACCGCGTCGTCGATGCGTTTGGACTCGTCGCCCCACGCCTCCGGATAGTTCTGCAGGATCTCAGTGGTCATGATGAACACGTGTTCGTGCATCAGCGTGACGCCTAGATCTGCGGTATCGATTGCTCCCCGTGCGGTGTTGAGGTTGGCCACCGGTCCGATGCTAGGTCGCCCGTCTGAGAGTCGGGCGGCTTTCCGGTACCGCGAGTGGCGACCGTCGACGCGGCCAGCATCGCCACCGAGGCCAGCGCCAGCAGCTGGACGCCCCACGAGTGGCCGACGTAGCCGTCGACGGACCGCCACGGGTTCTGGCTGAGCACAGCGCCCGCCAGGATCAAGCCACCGGCGGTGACGCCGATTGTGATTGCCTCGCACAGCTTTTCGCGCCGCCGCACGAGACGGCGCAGACCGAGCGCCGCACCGCCCATCACGGCGCCGACAATTCCCGAGATCGCCGCCGTGACCGCCACCGCCGCGACGGCGGTCGTCGTCGGACCCGGTCGCCACGGCCGGGCGGGCGGGGCGTCGGGCTTGGGTCTGCGCGCGGGGAGGAACGCCAGCAGGGCAAGCAACGGCAGCAGCGCCAACCCGCCGATCAGACCCGCGCGGTAGGTGGTGTTCGAAGCGAAGGTGAGCGTGACGGGTCCGGTGGTGCCCGGCGGCAGCACCCAACCCTGTTGCCATCCATTGACTGTCACCGGGGTCAGCGTGCTGCCGGACGCGGTGTGCGCGGTCCACCCCGGATTGAGGCTTTCCGGCACGACCAGGATCCGCGACGACGCGGAACCCGTCACGTCCACCGTGCGATGGTCAGCGGTCCAGTCGCGGGTGGTCGCGGGAGTCGTTGCGGCGGAATGCAGTTGGCCGACCAGCGGGCCCGCCAACTGGACGCCGTCCACCACGAACGCGGCGCCGGGGCTGACCACCAGTTCCTGCTCGCCCTCGGGCAATGTGATGGCCTCGGACCGGCAGGGTGTGGCAGCCACTGGTTCGCCGTCGAGCAGTGCGCCGACGGTGGTGCTGACGGAGGTCTGGACGAACTGCCCGGCAACGCCGATGATCGGCCCTTTGCCGCACGGCAAATCGATGGTCCGCGCCCGGTTACGCGCGGCGTCGGCGGCGGCGATCGGCATGCCCCTGGTGTCCAGCGCCGTCGCCTCGGCAAGGCCCGGCGGCTTGAGTTGGTCGAAGCCCAGCGCCGTGCGGTCGATGACGTCGTTCCAATTCAGCAGGGACACCTTGACGGTGTCGGTGACCACCGGCTGCAGACTGACCTTCTGTGTCCCGCCGCCCGCCGACAGCGCCCGCACTTCGGGGCCGTCGCCGAGGTCGATCGCCACCAGCGTCGGATGGGCAGGCAGCACAGCCGAACTCGGCGTGATCCGCAGTCCGGCCACCTGGGTGCGGGTGGGCAACTTGAGCGTCAGGGTCGGCGGCGTCTTGCGCTGCACGACGCTCTGCGGCGCGGTCCACGCGGTGCCGGGATCGCCGTCGGCGGCGGCGTAGGCCGAGCCGAGCACATCGATCGGGTCGGCGTCGCCGAGCGCGCGTGCCGCGCCGGGCTGACTGATCAGGTCGGCGAGTTGGGGGCCCTGGCGGGCGCGCACCCACACCGTCGGCGTGACCGCGGTCGGCGCCGGTACGTGCAGCGTCCGGCTCAGGTTGACCGGTTCCTCCGGTGAGAGTGACATCGAGGCGGCGCATCGGGTGCCGGTGGGGCCCTGCGCGCAGCCGGGCCTGCCCAGCAGTTCCGACCCCAAATCCCATTGCGCCACAGCGGAATTCGACGGGGGCGGGGGCACCACCACGGTGTGGCGCAGGTTGACCGGGTGGGCGAATCCGTTGGCGTCGTACTGGGTGACGGTGAGGTCGGTGATGCCGAACTGTACCCCCGCGGAACCGTCGTCGGTGGCCGCTGCGGTCAGCCGCACCCACGGCGTCTCGCCGTAGGGCAGCGCGATGGTCAGCGGTTTGCCTGCCTGATCGAAGCGCAACGTGCTGGTGCCGTTCGCGGTTGACACCTCGATGCGTCGCACCTGTGCCCCGACGGCGGTGGCGCTCGGCGTGACGGTGATGGTCGCATTGGTGACCGGATGGTCGAAGTCGACCTGCAGCCACTGGCCGACGGCCGCCTGCAACGCGTTGGACACCCAACTGGTCGAGGGGTCGGCGTCGATGGCTGCCGCGGGCCCGGTCGCGGCGGCCACATTGGGCAGCGCCGTCGAATCAGCCGCCGAACTCGACACCGAGATGCGACCGCCTTTCCATTGCCCGTAAACGGTTTCGGCGCCGACGGCCGGATAGTCGGGGACGCGGTTGAACGTGTGCCGCGGATCGTCGGAGGTGCGGATCGCCGACGTATGGTCGTCGACCCGGCCGTAGTCGGTTTCGCGGGCCAACGGGGTGTCGGTCACGGTCACCACGGGCGCAGGCAACCCGGCGCGTTTCGCGTCACCTGTCAGCAGCATCGGTCCCAGCGGTGTCTGCCCCAACAGCCTGCGGCGCTCGTTGAGTCGCAGCAGCGCCTCGGGTCCGCCGTCGACGCGGGCCATCGAGTCGGTGTCGACGAGGTAGGGATGCATGCCCGGCGACCCGTCGACGCGGTAGATCTCCACCGCGGGGTACCGCGGCCGCAGACCACTGTCGGTGATGAAGCCCGCCAGCGTGCCGGGGCCGACGGGCTCACCGAACTGAGCCACCTTCGTCAGGCCCGGCGATCCTTCGATGGCCCGGTGCACGAGTATCGGCCGCGCCGACCGCGACGCCTCCGGATCGAGGTCGTTGCGCACCACCACATATAAAATGCCTTGTTGCGCAAGCGTATCCGCCAGGCCGGCGGAGGGCCTGCCCGCGGCGAACAGCCGCTGCACCGAGTCGAGCGCGCGGATGGTCTCCGGTGGCGTCAGCGGAATCGAGTCGCGCACCCCCCACGGGCTGCTACCGAGCACCTGCAAAGGTTCGTCGTGGCTGTTGCCCCACACCTGGGTCGCGAACGGGGCGCCGGGCGCCACCAGCACGCGACCCCGATCGGTGTTGTGTTCGTCGAGCCAGTCGGCGGTCTGGTGCCAGTACTGCGGGATCGCGTCGAACGCGCCGGATGGGGTGAGCCTGCCAGTCCACGCCAGCGACGTCCCGGCCGCCAGCGCCACGAGCACCACCACGCCGACCGCGACCCGCTTGTCGCGTTCGGGGTGCGCGATTGCGTACAGCCATTGCCTGCGAGGTGCGCTGCCCGGCAAGGTGATTCGGCCGAGCAGATGGGCGAGGCCGAGCGCCAGCGGCAGTCGCAGCAACGGCTCGAGTTTGTGGATGTTGCGCAGCGGGGTGCCGTCGGCGTCCAGGAACATCTGAACCTGCTGGGCGACAGGCGATCCCAGTCCACCCGAGTAGCCGAGCGCCAGCAGCACGACACCGGTGAGCATGATGACGATGAGTCGGCCGCGCGCAGGCATCGTGCGCATCGCGAGGCCTGCCATGCCCGCGGCCGCCACCAACGTCGTCGCCAATACCGCGACCGACCCCGTCACCAGCGACGCGCCTGCCGTCGCGTTCGGCGCGACGTACGGTGTCCACGCGTCCGTGCCGCGCAGCATCTCGGTCAGCGACATCCACTGCGTGGTGACGCCAGAGGACTCGATGAAATCGAGGAACGGCGGGCTGATCCGGCCCAACATGACGAGCGCGATCACCCACCACAACACGGCCAGCACGATGCAGACCGCCCACCAGGCGGTGAAGCGCCACCACAACCGGTTCGGCCGGTGACAGGCCAGCCAGATCGCGGCCGCCAGGCAGGCCGTCAGAGTCGCGACCGCATTGACCGCACCCATCAGGGCGATGGCCATCGCGGACCGCGCGGCCAGCACCCGCACGGAGGACTGCCCTCGCAAAGCGAGGATGACGGGCAGCAGAACCCACGGCGCCAGCATCATCGGCAACGTCTCCGACGAGATCGCGCCCAATGTGGTCAGCACCCGGGGGGACAACGCGAATGCGGTCGCGGCGATCAGGCGCGACGTCGGGCTGCCGATGCCGAGCGCCTCGGCGACGCGCAGCAGCCCCCAGAATCCGACGGTCAACAGCAGCGCCCACCACAGTCGCTGGGTCACCCAACCGGGCAGGCCGAGCACATCGCCCGCCAGGAAGAACGCACCGTGCGGAAACAGATAGCCGTATGCCTGGTTCTGCGCCTGCCCGAACGGTAACTCGCTGTTCCACAGATTGAACGCCCTGGCGAGAAACCGCAGCGGATTCGCGGTCAGGTCGAGTTTGGTGTCGGGCGAGATCTTTCCCGGCGACTGGGCGAACGTCAGGATCAGCGCCGCACCCGCGACTACCGACAGCCAGCGCCGCGAGAGCGGCGCGGTCATCTAAGTCCTGTCGCCGTACTCAACCCTGTTGAGCACCGACGACGCGGGATCGCCGGGCTGCAGCGGCGGCTTGGTGTCCTGCTGCACCATCAGGGTCACCCCGAAAATGGCGGCCGCTCCCAGCAGCAGACCCACAACGACGCTGGCTGCGGCGGGAACGATGAACCGATCCATGCGGCCAAACTAGCAGACATTGTTTTGCGTGCCTGCCAGCCAACGAGCCTGCTGGCGCACCCCCCACCTGCTTCTAACGGCTGACGTGTTTGGCCACCCACGCGTCGACCCCGGTCCACGTCCGCTCGAGCCAGGGACCCAGTTGATCGGGTGCGGGCAGGTCCTCGGCGGGCACCAGCACGGTGCGGACCAGCAGCCGCCGGTCCATCGGCAGCCGCCACCACGCACGGGCGCGACCGTCCGGCGAGAAACCGGTGTGCGTGAGCACCACGACGTTGGCGTGAGGCGCGCCCGACAGCGCCGCAGCAGTGCCGCCGGTGCGCGGGGGCAGCGTGTACGTCTGACGCCAGGCCCGCCGTGCTTCGCGCAACCGGCCGGTCGAGCGAAGCCGCACGATCGCCTCGCGCCACCGGACCCAGGTGAAGTTCCCGCCTTCAGGGAACAGCAGCAGCGCCTGCCCGCCTACCAGCGACGCGGTGAGATCGCGAATCTGCCTGCGCGCCTTGCTGCCCCGATGTTTCAGGAAGCACAGGCAACCCAGATCGTCGGCGAGATCGAGAACGGGTTCGCACCGCAGCAGCGCCTTGAGCACAATCCGCAGCCGCAGCCCGTAATGGATGGCGAGCAGCCAGGCCACCAACAGAGTGTCGCCCGGGCCGCAATGCCGCGACAGCACGATCACCGGTTGGTCGCGCGGCAGTTGTCCCGGCGTGAGCGAGGCGTCGTCGAGTTGCACGTCGAGATGGAGGGTTCGGCGTCCGACGGTGTAAGCCCGGTCTAGCACGTCGCGCATGAAATCGTCGCAGTCGAGGCCGCCGCGTAACAGCTGCCACAGCGCCCGAAGCTCGAGCAGCGCGTACGCCATCAGCACGCCCAACGTCCGCACCGAAAGACTCGATCTGGCGATCAGTCCGGCGACGCCCCCGATGATCAGCAGCAGCGGCCACACCGCGAGGATGCCGATCATCATGACGGTCGCCAGCGGCACGGTGATCGCCCTGCGCAGCCACTTCATCGCAACGCCTCCAGATAGTCCTTGGTCGCTTGGTAGGCCAGCTGGGCCCGCCGTGCGATGCGCCGGGTATCGCGGTAGCGCAGGTTCGACCAAGTCGCGGCTTGGCGCTGCGGCAACCCGCTCGGCAGAACGTGGACGGTGACGCCGGGCCCCACCCGCTCGAGATCGCTGTGGAACCGGTGCCTGCGGGAGATCTCAAACGCGGTGAAGCCGACCTCCCACAGGAACCGCGGCGGCGCGAGGTCCTCTTCGAGCCGGCCGACGTGCAACACCCAGATCGTGTCCGCGCCGTGTTGCACCGCCCGATTCAGCGGAATGCTGTTGACCAGGCCGCCATCGAAGTAGTGCTGGTCGCCTATCCGCACGGGCGGAAAAACGCCTGGCAGCGCGCACGAGGCCAACACCGGTTCGATCAGGTCGCCGCTGTTGAACCAGTGTTCGCGGGCCTGCTCGATGCTGGCGGCGACGCATTCGAACGGCACGGCGAGCTCTTCGAACGTTCGGGCAGGCAGGTATTCGTGCAACAGCCGGCGAAGTTCACCGTTGCCGTGCAGGGACGTCCTGCGGCGCACCACCTCGGCGGCCCGCCGCAGCACCGACCCGTCGAGGGCACCCTCGTCGGGCAGCGCCTCCCAGAACGTCATCAACTGCCGCGCACCGGCTGGCGTCGGATCCGCGGCGAGGGCCGCACCGTTGATCGCCCCTACCGAGGTGCCGCACACCACGTCGGGTCGCACACCCGCATCCAGCAGCGCACTGGCCATGCCTGCTTCGGCGGCGCCGAGTAGACCGCCGCCGCCCAGCACGAACGCGTGGCCTGACATGTCGCAGGAATACCCACCACGCAGCCGCTTGCCGCGCATGACAGCATGGCGGCATGGCCTTGCCTCGTCGACATTTGGTCCTGGCGGCGCTGTCCCTGGTGGTGGCGGCCTGCTCGACGCCCGCGCAGCAGCCGGTCAAACCGTCGCCGACGTCCGCTCCGACCATGGCCGCGACCGGCGCGCCCGCACCCGCCGCCGAACCTGTGCCGCCGGCCTGCGGCGACGGGGCCGCGCTGCTGGCCAGCATGACCAACCGCGACAAGCTCGCACAGCTGCTGATGGTCGGCGTCACCGGCGCCGCGGACGCACGCGCGGTGGTGGAGAACCATCACGTCGGCGGCGTTTTCATCGGCAGCTGGACCGACCTGTCGATGTTGTCCGACGGAACGCTGCCCAGCATCACCGAGACTGGTCCGCTGCCGCTCGCCGTCAGCGTCGACGAGGAGGGCGGCCGGGTGTCCCGGCTCTCATCGCTGATCGGCGCCCAGCCGTCGGCCCGGGTGCTGGCAGCCAGCCACACCCCCGACGAGGTGTACAAGATCGCCCTCGAGCGCGGCCAGGCGATGCGCAAGCTGGGCATCACCATCGATTTCGCGCCGGTCGCCGACGTCACGAACGCCCCCGACGACACCGTGATCGGCGACCGCTCGTTCGGTGCCGACCCCACCACCGTGACCGACTACGCGGGCGCGTATGCACGCGGCCTGCGCGACGCCGGGCTGCTGCCGGTGCTCAAGCACTTTCCCGGCCACGGCCACGGGTCCGGGGACACCCACACGGGCAGCGTGACGACCCCGCCGCTGGCGGACCTGCAGGCCAACGACTTGATTCCGTATCGCACGCTGACCACGCAGGGCCCCGTCGGCGTGATGGTCGGCCACATCGAGGTGCCCGGCCTCACCGGCAGCGACCCGGCCAGCCTGAGCCCGGCAGCGTACGCGCTGCTGCGGTCGGGCGACTACGGCGGCCCGCCGTTCGGCGGCCCGGTGTTCACCGACGACCTGTCGAGCATGCAGGCGATCAGCGACCGGATGGGCGTTGCTGAAGCGGCCCTGCGTGGGTTGCAGGCCGGTGCCGATGTTGCGCTGTGGGTGACCACCGACGAAGTCCCCGCGGTGCTGGACCGGTTGGAGAAGGCGCTGTCCGCGGGTGAGTTGACGCAGGCGCAGGTGGATGCGTCGGTGCTGCGGATGGCGGCGCTGAAGGGCCCCAATGCGCGCTGTTGACGCTGAATCGTCGGCTATTGCTTACTCTTGAGTAATGGCCGGAGGCACCAAGCGTTTGCCGCGCGCCGTGCGCGAACAGCAGATGCTCGACGCCGCGGTGCAGATCTTCTCTGTCAACGGCTATCACGAGACGTCGATGGACGCGATCGCCGCCGAGGCCGAGATCTCCAAACCGATGCTGTATCTGTATTACGGCTCGAAGGAAGAACTGTTCGGCGCATGCCTTGACCGCGAGTTGACGCGGTTCGTCGAAGACGTGCGAAGCAAGATCGACTTCTCGCAGAGTCCAAAGGACCTGCTGCGCAACGCTGTTCTCGCGTTCCTGACATACATCGACTCGAACCGGGCGTCCTGGATGGTGCTCTACAACCAGGCCACCAGCTCGCAGGCGTTCGCCCACACCGTACGCGAGGGTCGCGAACGCATCATCGATCTGGTCGGCAGGCTGCTGCGGTCGGGCACCCGCCATCCGGAACCGGACACCGATTTCGACATGATGGCCGTCGCGTTGGTGGGTGCCGGTGAGGCGGTGGCCACCAGGGTCAGCACCGGGGACGCCGACGTGAACGAGGCCGCCGAGTTGATGATCAACCTGTTCTGGCGTGGCCTGAAAGGCACGCCGTCCGATAAGGACACGCAGGCGGTGGCGTCAAACTAGGCTCGCCGAGTGGTGTGGCGCAGCCTGGGCCTGTTGCGGTCGGTGCGTGGGCTGATCGTGGCCCTGCTGGTGCTCGGGGTGATCGCCTCGGCGCTGCCCTACGTCACTGCCGCTGCATTCGGGCCCATGATGCAGGTCGTCGCCGACGCGGGCGCCAGCGGAAACCTCAGCGGCGTATGGGATTTGCGGGGTCCGCTGGTCGCCCGCGAGGACGGCCTGCTGGCGTCGCTGGCGGGTCCGGTGCCGTTCGCGGTACTGCTCGCGACATGGGGCGCGTCGCTGCTGCTCACCCAGTTCATGTATCTGGTGAACGCGGCGGTGCGGGTGAAGGCACAGCGGATACTCGTCACCGACATTAGGCAGCGGGTGCACGACCACATCCAGACGCTGTCGCTGGACTTCTTCGCCGGGTCAAGCAGCGGTGCGCTGATACCCCGCGTGACGGTGGAATCGGCTGGCGTGCAACGGCTTTTGATGGACTGCCTGCTGGCTCCCCTGATCGATGCGCTGGTGCTTGCGGTGGCAGTGGCTTATCTGCTGGCCATCTCGTGGCAGATGACGATCGCCGCGCTGGCGCTCACGCCGTTGGCGTTGGTGACGCTGAGGTTCGCGGGCCGCCATGTGCAGGCCGCGGTACAGCGGGTGATCAACGCGGATCGGTTGATGTCTGCAGAGCTCGAGCAGACGGTGAACGGGATCGCCGAGATCCAGACGTTCAATGCGGAGCCGATCCGCAGCAGGCGATTTCGCCAGGCGTCGGAGGCGGCGGCGAAGAGCGACGCGTCGAGTGTGGTCTGGATGCAGGCCACCGCCAACGGGTCTCAGGTTTTCGTCGCCCTCAGCACGGTGGTGGTGTTGGTTGTCGGCGTGGGCTTCAGTGCGAGCTTCGGTTTGACGTTCGCGGGCCTGATGGTGTTCGCGGGGATGGTCCCGACGATGTTCTTTGCCGCGCAACGGGTGATGGGCGCCTACACCACCTACCAGTCGGTGCTGCCGAGCGCGAGGTCGACGTACGAGTTGCTCGACACCCGCCCGACGGTTTCGGATCGTGCCGGCGCCACCCCGATCGGTGAGGTACACGGCAACGTCGTGTTCGAGGACGTGACGTTCGGCTACAGCCCGGAACATGCCGTGCTGGACGGGTTGTCGTTCTCGATCAGCGAGGGTGAGACGGTGGCGCTCGTGGGTGGCATCGGGTCGGGCAAGTCGACGGTGTTCAACCTGCTGCTGCGATTCCTGGAGCCGCAGGGCGGACGGATATTGCTCGACGGACACGACGTCACAGGTGTCACCATCGCGTCGTTGCGCGGCCAGGTGTCCAAGCTCGCGCAGTTCCCGTTCTTCACCAAAGACACGATCCGGGAGAACATTCGACTGGCACGCCCGGACGCGACCGACGCCGATGTCGAGGAGGCTTGCAGGCAGGCGCATGTGCACGAGGTCATCACCGATCCGATGAAGATGCGCGACGGCTATGACACGGTGATGGATGTGCAGGTGCCGTCCGGCGGGCAGAAGCGCCTGATCGCGTTGGCGCGCTGCCTGTTACGTAAACCCGAGGTGTTGCTGCTGGACGAGCCGACGGAGAATCTCGACGCTGACCAACGAGCCAGGCTGACCAGCGTGATTCGTGACTATGCCCGCGACCGGACGTGTGTGGTGATCAGCCATGACATGGATTTCATTGCCGCCGTGGCGGATCGGATTCTGGTGCTCGAGAACGGGCGCATCGCGCAGGTGGGCGATCACCGCACGCTGATGGCGGCGGGCGGGCTGTACAAGCGCTTGTACGAGGCGCAGAACGTCGACCCGGATCTGGTGTACCGATGAACGTCATCATCACATCGGTCGTCTGTATGGGAGCGCGTTGGTCGAACAGATGCGGATGACGGCGGCGGGTACGGCCGCGGGTACGGCGGCGGGATTGTTGGCGGTCACGCGTGGCGCCGAGGGGTGCTGGTGGTCAGTACGGAAGGAATGCAACAGGTTCCGGTGTTCGCGGTCGAGGTGGTGAACACGACGGGCGGCCGCGGATGCGTTCGCGGCCGACACGGCCCGAGGGTAGGCCGGCGAAATTGCCCGCGTACTGAGCGACAACTGATCGACACGGCGTGTTGTCGCTCGCTACGTGGGCAAAATGACAAGTGCTTTTCCTCGCCGTCGAATCGTTATCGGAGCTTGCCTTCAGCGACACGTCGCATCGCAAGAATGCGACGGAAGCTCCATGGCGGACGAGAGGAAGCAGTGACCGACAAGGACCTGTACAGCGCGATCCTCAGCGTATTGCAGTCGCACTTCGACAGCACCGGGCAGCCGAGGTCGGCATCACAAGCCGTGCAAGCTCACCAGATCGGCCAAGACGCCATCAACGACTGGTTGTCGGCGAAGATGCCGCCCTTGTGAGGTTCGCCAAGACACTGTGGCTGGGACTGGCTCTGACTATTCTCACCCTTCCCCTTGCCGCGCCCGCGGCTGCGGATCCCGCTGGCCAACCCGCCCAGTGGATCGTCGTCGGCGTGCCTGCGGCACACGCCACCACAGGAACCCTGACCGCCTACCAACGCGTCGGCCAGCAGTGGAAAGTCGTGCTGGGCCCGGTGCCCGCCAAAGTCGGCGAACTCGGTGTCGGCGCCCCCGCCGACGGGGTACACCGCACACCCGTCGGGACGTTCAGGTTCGATCAGGCCTTCGGCCGACAACCCAACCCGGGCACGAAGATGCCCTACTTCCAAGCCACCGAACAGGATTGGTGGGACGAGGACGCCCGATCACCCAGCTACAACACCCACGTGCGCCGCTCCGGCAGTCCCTCGTCGATCGCCGAGAACCTCTACGACTCCGGGCCTGTCTACGACTACGCGGTCAACATCGCGGTGAATCCGCAACGCATTGCGGGCCGCGTCTCCGGAATCTTCTTGCACGTCACCGACGGCAGCCCCACCTGGGGTTGCGTGGCCATCAGCCGCGACGACATGCGCTCCGTGTTGAACTGGCTCGACCCGTCGGCGTCGCCGGTGATCACCATCGGCGTCGGAAGCCCGTCGCTATAGCGCCGTCACCGTTCCCGTCAGGTGCGGATCGCCCTTCTTCAGGTTGCGCAGTGTCAACTGCCACCCGTCGGAGATGCGGTCGACATACAGACCGGCCTGCGCGGGCAGCACCACCGGCTTGGCGAACCGCACCGAATACTTCACCGCATCCGGCAGCTGGCCCTCGATATTCGCCAAAACCGCAGCGGCGCTGAACATTCCGTGTGCAATCACTGTCGGGAACCCGAACAACTTCGCGGCGATCGGGTTGGTGTGGATCGGGTTGTGATCCCCTCCGACCGACGCGTAGTGCCGGATCTGCCCCGGCGCGATGCGCAGCACCGCGTTCGGCGGACCGGGCTTGGGCTGCTTCTGCGGCGGCGGCTTGGGCTCGTCGGACAGGCTCGTCTTCTGCTGATGCAGGAACGTCGTCACCTGATGCCACGCCTGCTCGTTGCCGACCTTCACATCCGTGACGATGTCCACCAGCAACCCGCGCCGGTGCTCACGCAGATTCTCGGCGTGCACCTGCGCCGACACGGTATCGGTCACCAGGATCGGCCGGTACTGCGTGATGTGGTTCTCGATGTGCACCGAACCCATTGCGGCGAACGGGAAGTCGAACCCGGTTACCAGCGCCATCACGGTCGGGAACGTCAACGCGAACGGATAGGTCAGCGGCACCGCATCACCGAACTGCAACCCCGTCACGTTGGCGTACGCCGCAACGTTTTCCGGATCGATGCTCAGCTCGTCGACACTCAACGTGCGTTCGGGAAGTGTGTCGCCGCGCGGCACGAACGGCAGTGCGCCCGCCGCGGCACGCACCAGATTCATCAACCCCGACGGCTGCGTCACGTCACGCCCCCAACCACGCCTGGCCGCACACCCGGACAGTGTTCCCGGTGACGGCGTTCGAAGCGGGGCTGGCGAAGTACGCGATGGTCTCGGCGACGTCGACCGGTTGCCCGCCCTGGTACAGGGAGTTGAGCCGACGACCCACCTCACGCGTGGCCAGTGGAATCGCCTCGGTCATCTTCGTTTCGATGAAACCGGGCGCCACCGCGTTGACGGTGATTCCCTTGTCCGCGTACTCCGCCGAGAGCGTGTCCGTCAGCCCGATCATGCCCGCCTTGGTGGCCGCATAGTTGGTCTGTCCGCGGTTGCCCGCGATGCCCGCCATCGACGACAGCCCGATCACCCGGCCACCCTCGGCGAGGCTGCCGTTGGCCACCATGCCCTCGGTGAGCCGAAGCGGCGCAAGCAGATTCACCGCGATCACGGAATCCCAGCGCGCCTCGTCCATGTTGGCCAGCAGCTTGTCCCGGGTGATACCCGCGTTGTTGACCAGGATGTCGGCGCGACCATCGTAGTTCTCGCGCAGGTGCTCAGCGATCTTGTCGACTGCATCGTCGGCGGTGACGTCCAGGGTGAGCGCGGTGCCGCCGACCTTCGTCGCGGTGACACCGAGCGGTTCGGCGGCGCTTTCCACGTCGATGCAGAGCACGCGTGCGCCGTCGCGCGCGAACACCTCCGCGATGGTTGCGCCGATGCCCCGTGCCGCACCCGTCACGATCGCCACCTTGCCGTCCAGCGGCTTGTCCCAGTCGGCGGGCGGCGCCGCGTCGGCCGCGCCCACCCGGAACACCTGCCCGTCGACGTAGGCCGACTTGCCGGACAGGATGAACCGCACCGTCGACTCCAGCCCCGTCGCCGCGGGCTTGGCCTCCGGCGACAGGTACACCAGGTTGACCGTGGCGCCGCGCCGCGTCTCCTTGGCCAGCGACCGGGTGAACCCCTCGAGCGCCCGCTGCGCCACGCGCTCATGTCCGCCGACGTCATCGGGTGTCGTGCCGATCACGACGATGCGCCCGGAGGCCCCGAGGTTGCGCAGCAGCGGCGTGAAGAACTTGTACAACGCCTTGAGCCCCGCGGGCTCGGTGATGCCGGTGGCGTCGAACACCAGCCCGCCGAACGAGTCGGCCCAGCGGCCGCCGAGGTTGTCCGACACCACGTCGTAGTCCTCGGCCAGCGCGGCACGCAGGGGCTCGACGACGCGTCCCTCCCCGCCGATCAGCAGGGTGCCCGCCAGCGGCTGGTCGCCGGGCTTGTACCGGCGCAGCGTCTCCGGCTGCGGGATGCCGAGCTGCTTGGCGAGGAACGATCCGGGCGCCGAGTGAACGATTTGCGAATACAGATCGGTAGCCATGATGACGAACTTACTCCAGAGTAAGAAGAGTGCGTAGTATGGGGTTCATGGCTAGTGATACCCACCGACGCGTCGCCATCCTCGGCGGCAACAGGATTCCGTTTGCACGGTCGGACGGCGCGTATGCCAACGCCTCCAACCAGGACATGTTCACCGCGGCGCTGGGCGGACTGATCGACCGCTTCAACCTCGACGGCGAGAAGCTGGGCGCAGTGATCGGCGGTGCGGTGCTCAAGCACAGCCGCGACTTCAACCTGATGCGGGAGTGCGTGCTCGGCAGCTCGCTGTCGTCGTACACGCCCGCCTTCGACATCCAGCAGGCGTGCGGCACGGGTCTGCAGGCCACCATCGCCGCCGCCGATGGCATCGCCGCAGGCCGCTACGACGTCGCCGCCGCGGGCGGGGTGGACACCGCCTCGGACGCACCCATCGCTTTCGGTGACGACCTGCGCCGTGTGCTGCTCGGGCTGCGCCGCTCCAAGTCCAACCTCGAGCGGCTCAAGCTGGTCGGCAAACTACCGGCGTCCCTCGGTGTCCAGATTCCCGTCAACAGCGAACCGCGCACCGGACTGTCGATGGGCGAGCATCAGGCCATCACGGCCAAGCAGATGGGCATCAAGCGCGTCGAGCAGGACGAGCTGGCCGCCGCGAGCCACCGCAACATGGCCGCCGCCTACGACCGCGGATTCTTCGACGACCTGGTCACCCCGTTCCTCGGGGTGTACCGGGACAACAACCTGCGGGCGGACTCGTCAGCCGAGAAGCTCGCCAAGCTGAAGCCGGTGTTCGGCGTCAAGAACGGGGACGCGACGATGACGGCGGGCAACTCGACGCCGCTGACGGACGGTGCCTCGGTGTCGCTGCTCGCCACCCCGGAGTGGGCCGCACAGCACGGCATCGAGCCGCTGGCGTACTACATCGACGCCGAGACCGCAGCGGTCGACTACGTCAACGGCAAGGACGGTCTGCTGATGGCGCCCACCTACGCAGTGCCGCGGCTGTTGGCCCGAAACGGCTTGAGCCTCGGCGATTTCGACTTCTACGAGATCCACGAGGCCTTCGCGTCGGTGGTGCTCGCGCACCTGCAGGCATGGGAGTCCGAGGAATATTGCAAGGAACGGCTCGGCTTGGACAAGGCGCTCGGCTCGATCGACCGGTCGAGGCTCAACGTCAACGGCTCGTCGCTGGCCGCAGGGCACCCGTTCGCCGCCACCGGCGGGCGGATCGTGGCCCAGCTCGCCAAGCAGCTCGCGGAGAAAAAGAAGGAGACGGGCCAGCCGGTCCGCGGTCTCATCTCGATCTGCGCGGCCGGCGGCCAGGGCGTCGCCGCAATACTCGAGGCATAGCCAAAAAAACTTCCACCGGGTTGTAACGGGCTCGGGGGGGCTCTCGATAGACCTGGTAGCTCCGTATTGCCGTCTGACCCCCCGACCCGACGGTAATACGGGGCTCTTAATTTTGGCCGCCGAGTGCTTCGATGGTGATCATGCAGATCAGCCTGACCCTCGTCGGATTACTCAAAGACACCGCCGGCGGCTCGCCGCCGTCGCACTGCGCGAGGTGGACACCATCGAGGTCGGCTCCGGCGTCATACCGATCCAAGTGCAGCATCCCACGCAGCTGGCTCAGCGCGCGCTGACCCTGAACGTGATCTCGAGCGGGCGCTTCACGCTGGGCATCGGCATGAGCCACCGGATGGTCACCGAACAGATGTGGGGCGTGTCCTGGGACAAGCCGGTGCGTCAGATGCGCGAATACCTCGACGGTCTGCAGCCGCTGTTGACCGGGCAGGCCGCCGACGCCACCGGCGAGTTCTGGACGACGCGGGGCTCGCTGCAGATTCCGGGTGCGCCGACGCCGCAGGTCTATATCGCCGCGCTCGGTCCGCAGATGCTGGGGCTGGCCGGACGGCGCACGGCGGGCACGCTGACGTGGATGACCGGACCCAAGACGCTCGCCGAACATGTGGGTCCGACGCTTCGTCAGGCTGCCGCGGAGGCGGGCCGTGCCGAGACTGCGGTGCGGGTCGCGGCGTCGCTGCCGGTGGCCGTCACCGACGACGTCGAGGGTCTGCGGGCGCGGGCGGCCGAGGAGTTCGCCCTCTACGGCCAGCTGCCGTCGTACCGGGCGATGCTCGACCGCGAGGGCTACCAGGGACCCGAGGACGCCGCGATCATCGGCGACGAGAACACCGTCGCGCAGCGCCTCGACGAGCTGTCCGCGGCGGGTGTCGACGAGTTTGCGGGCGTCACGTTCGACCCTTCCGCTGAGGGGCGTGCGCGCACCCGCGCGCTGCTGCGGACGAAGGACAAATAGCGCAGAAAGACTCTGGTGTGAGCGCAGTCACAAGCGTACGATCGAGCGCACGACGGGTTCGGGAGTGACCGATCCAAAGTGCCGGTAAGAGGCGAAGGCCGGACGCGCGAGAATTAATGAGACGCCCTCGAATGTCCTCCCGAACCCGCCCTATTTTTGTGTACAGGGTGTGGTCAGCCGATCCTGCTACGCCAGCATCGACGCCAGTTCGCTGCGCGGCACCGCGATCCGATGTGGTCCGTTGTTGTCGGCGACCACTTCGTCTTCGCCGAAGAAGAAGGTCACCGCATCGTCGGTGATCGCGAAGTTCCGGTACGTGTTGACATCGAGATCATTGCGCACGGGGACATCCGAGTGCGTGCCCAACTCGCGTTGGACGATCGAGTTGAGCAGCCTCAGCGGGTCGGTGCCTGGCTTGAACAGCGTGTCGATGGTGATCGGTGCCTGCTCGTCCTCGTCGTAGTTGAACGCCTGATAGGTGGTACCAGGGTGATCTTCGTGGGCTAAGCCGGTGTCGTCGACAACCGTCAGCACCAGGCTTCGCGTGCCTGGGGAGTGGTAGGTCTTGGCGTTGACGTTGTGCACGTATTGGTGATGGTCGCCGCCGAACCTGGTGACCCAGTTCAGGAAATCGACGCGGTCCTGCTCCAGGTAATCGGCAACGGCCTGCTGGTCGGGATAGCCCAGCGGAAAACTGATGTCGATCGCATACGCCGTCGTGGTGGATTGCACGTGGCACACCTGGTCGGCGCCGACCGTTCCGCCGAGATCCTCACACGTCGATTGCGCAGTGGCCGAGGGCATTCCGGCGACCAACGCCACGACGGCGGCCGCTGTGATCAGCATGCTCTTCACAGTCGGTCACTCCTGACCGGGGTAGAGTCGCGCGCTGCTCACACCGCCGCCATTGACCGGTGGACCGAGCAGCACGGTCGAGGTGTTGGCCGCCGGGTCGTAGGTCAGCAGCGACGTCGTGCCACCACAACCCACCTTCGCCAGCAGCAACAGCATGTCGCCGGTTGCGCCTACCAGTTGGACGCTGTCGGAGACTCCGGGGATGTGCACCCGCCTGGTGTGCATATCAGGTGTCAAGCGGGACAGGAAAATCGAACCGCAAGCACCCTGCGACTGAAGAAACGTCCCACTGGGCAGTTGGAAGGCGACCCCGTCGTCGAGGTCACCGCCGAAGCCGGGGTCGTCCTGCTGGCTCGAGTTGACGGCAGTAAGGGCAGTCGCAGCCCCGCCGTCAACGGGCACTTTCCACAACTGCTTTCCCGCATTGTTTCCGCAATGCGCGAGAATCACGGTCGGAGTCCACCACCGCACCGGTTCGCATTCGGCGTCGGGCATCGGTGCGGGCAGCGTGCGGATGAGCTTGCCGTCGCTGCTGTTCATGATGACCATGTCGCTGGCCGACGTCGTGGCGCCGCGACTGCCGATGGTCGTGGTCCCGAGAACAAGCCGCGTCCCATCCGGCGACTGCAGATAGTGACCGTTGAAATGACCTGCGCCGATCGATGAATCCACCGGATACGACTGCTGCTCGTGTCCGGACAGGTCGACGCGCGTCAACATCGCCGGTTCGTCAACGCCATTGTCGGTCGACACCAGCAACGCCTTGGCGTCGGAACGCGCATACCGGGCGTATCCCTTGACGGGAATCGTCGTCTGCGCACCGGTGTGTAGATCGACCGAGACCACCGCCGGTGACCTGTATCCCTGCGCTTCGATCAGGGCGTGGCTGCCATCGCCGGACCAGTCGATCAACTCGGGTTCACCGCCAGGGCCGAAGGTGGTGATCGAATAGCGATTGCCTTGTGGGTCAACGAGATACAGCGTTGTGGTGGCCGCATCCCTCGTCGGCTGGTTCGGAGCCGGTGCTTCACCGGGCCTGGTCGGGGTAACCGGGTTCCACATCGCGAGCGTCCAGCCCGCGCCCACCTTCGACCAAGGCACATCGCCGATCTCGGCCTCCACCCCTGGTGCGGCGACGGGCTCGGCTGGGGCGGTTGCGGCCGACGTCGGAGACAAGGTGCTCGAGGCGGGATGCGGTGTGAGCGAACCGTGCGACGACGAGCATCCGGCCAGCATCGCTGCCGCCACCGCGAACAGTCGGAGCGCAGTCATGGATCGTTTCACGTTGTTTCCTTTACGAAATGTCATTGGCAAATTCGGTATATGGCTGATCACCGCGGTGAGAGCTGCACTATCCGGGCGTTGCCGCTGTCGGTTACGTAGACGGTTCCGGCCGTGTCGACCGCCACCGCTTGAGGACTGTTGAGGTCGGTGAACGGCAGTGCGGAAACTATGGCCGAATCCGCCGCGAGCTTCACTACCCGGTTGTTACCGCGGTCAGCGACATAGACATCGCCTGCGGCGTCGATTGCGACGCCGGTCGGGCTGTTCAGGTCGGTCAATGACAGCGCGGTGGCGGTGGTCGATCCCGCGGCCATCCGGAGCACCCGGTTGTTGCCGCTGTCGGCGACGTAGACGTTGCCTGCCGCATCGACGGCTACGCCCTGGGGGTCGCGGAGGTCGCTGAACGGCAGCATCGTCGGGCCTTCTGCACCGGCAGTCAGCTTCCACACCCGGTTGCCGGTCCAATCCGTGATGTACAGGTTGCCTGCGGTGTCGGCGGCGACAGCGGCCGGGTATTCGATACCGTTGAGCGGCAAAGGAACTGGGGCGCGCGCCCCCGATGCCAGCTTCAGCAGCTGACGGTGGTCGAAGTCTGCGACGTAAAGGTTGCCTGCCGGGTCGACTGCGGCGCCGACGGGATCGGTCTTGGCGCTGAAGGGCAGCGGGGTCGGCGTGTCCGCGCCCGCCCCGAGTTTCCAGACCGGGTTGTCGCCTCGGCCGGTGACGTAAACAGTGCCGGCGCCATCGACCGCCACGCCGTTGGGGTACACCAGGTCGGTGAACGAGACGGTCGTGGTCGTGCGCGCCCCCGGTGCCAGTCGCACCACCTTGTGCTCGCCGAAATCGGTCACGACGAGGGTGCCGTCAGTGTCCACCGCCAACCCGGCCGCCTTGCTGCCGACGTAGATCGGCAGTGGCGTGGGGATCGTCGCGCCCGCCGCGAGCTTCAGCACCGGATCGGGGTTCATCTGCAGCACGTAGACGTTGTCGCGGGCGTCCACCGCGACGGCGGTCGGGTGGTGCAGCGAGCCGAAGGGCAACACGGCCGGCTCGTTGGTACCTGCGGCGAGCTTCAGCACCCGGCCGGCCGGGTTGTCGGTGACGTAAACGTTGTTCGCGCTGTCCACCGCCACGCCCACCGGACCGCGCAGCGTGCCGAACGGCAGCACCGACGCGGAGGCTGCCCCCGCCGCGAGCTTCACCACCCGGCGGTTGCTGTAGTCGGTGACGTACACGTTGGCCTCGGCGTCGACAGCCACACCATCGGGGTCCTCGAGGCCATCGATCGGCAGCGCAGTCAGCTTGTCTGCGCCCGCTGCGAGCCTCCACACCGTGTCGTTGCCGTTGTCGGCGACATAGACGTTGCCTGCGCCGTCCACCGCCACACCAGTCGGGTCAGAAAGGCCTTCCGAAGGAAGCGGAGTCGGCGCATCGGCGCCCGCTGCGAGCTTCATCAGCTGGCGGGAGGAATGGTCGGCGATGTAAAGATTTCCCGCGGCGTCGACGGCCACCCCCCACGGCTGACCGAGGTGCGTGAACGGCAGTGCCACCTGAGAGGTGTACGACACGACCGATTCTTGCGCCGGGCGGTCGGAAACCATCGCCTTGATGCTGACGCCTGTTGCGCCAACGAGGATCACAAGTAAACCGAACAACAGCGCGGTCTTCATCCCGCGGCTTGCGCGCCCCAAGGGCGGCGAGACGATGGTCATTGCAAGGGCCTTCCATCACTGACGCTTTGTTGCGATCAGCATGCGAAAGCGACCTTGGCGATTTCTTGGTCACTCAACGCAACAGGCCCCGGGAAGAGACCGGGGCCTGTTGGGTACGAAGCGGTCAGAAGGCTTTAGAACGCCGCCTCGTCCAGTTCCATCACCTCGTTGTCGAGGTTCTCGATGATGCTGCGGGTGCTGGTCAGCAGCGGCAGGAAGTTCTTCGCGAAGAACGACGCGACCGCGATCTTGCCTTCGTAGAAGGCGCGATCGTCGCCGCTGGCCCCGGCGTCGAGTGCCTCGATGGCCACCGCCGCCTGCTGCTGCAGCAGCCAGCCGATGACCAGATCGCCGACGCTCATCAGGAAGCGCACCGAACCGAGGCCCACCTTGTACAGCTCGGCGGGATTCTCCTGCGCGGCCATCAGGTAGCCGGTCAGCGACGCGGCCATGCCCTGAACATCCTGAAGCGCGGTGGCCAGCAGCGCCCGCTCGGTCTTGAGCCTGCCGTTGCCCGCCTCGTTCTTGACGAACGACTCGACCTGGCCTGCCACATAGGCCAGCGCCTGACCCTTGTCGCGAACGATCTTGCGGAAGAAGAAGTCCTGCGCCTGGATGGCCGTGGTGCCCTCGTACAACGAGTCGATCTTGGCGTCACGGATGTACTGCTCGATCGGGTAGTCCTGCAGGAAGCCGGACCCGCCGAAGGTTTGCAGGCTCTCGGTCAACTTGGCGTAAGCCTGCTCGGAACCGACACCCTTGACGATCGGCAGCATCAGGTCGTTGACCCGCACGGCCAGTTCGGCGTCCACATCGTGCAGCGCCTTGGCGACCGCCGAATCCTGGAACGTCGCGGTGTACAGGTACAGCGCGCGCAGCCCCTCGGCGTAAGCCTTCTGCGTCATCAGCGAGCGACGCACGTCCGGGTGGTGCGTGATGGTCACGCGCGGCGCGGTCTTGTCGGTCATCTGGGTCAGGTCGGCACCCTGCACACGCTCCTTGGCGTACGCCAGCGCGTTCAGGTAGCCGGTCGACAGCGTAGCAATTGCCTTGGTGCCCACCATCATTCGGGCCTGCTCGATGACGTCGAACATCTGCGCGATGCCGTCGTGCACCTCGCCGACCAGCCAGCCGACGGCGGGAACGCCGTGCTGGCCCAGCGACAGCTCACAGGTGGCCGAAACCTTCAAGCCCATCTTGTGCTCGACGTTGGTGACGAACACGCCGTTGCGCTCACCGGGCTCACCGGTCTCGGGGTCGAAGTGGAACTTCGGCACGAAGAACAGCGACAGACCTTTGGTGCCCGGGCCCGCGCCCTCGGGGCGGGCCAGCACCAGGTGCATGATGTTCTCGCCGAGGTCATCGGCGTCACCCGAGGTGATGAAGCGCTTCACACCGTCGATGTGCCAGGTGCCGTCGGGCTGCTGGGTGGCCTTGGTGCGGCCTGCGCCGACGTCAGAACCCGCGTCGGGCTCGGTCAGCACCATGGTGGCGGTCCAGCCACGCTCGGCGGCCAGCACGGCCCACTTCTTCTGCTCCTCGGTACCGAGGTTGTAGAGGATCTGCGCCATACCGGGACCCATCGCGTACATGTATGCGGCGGGATTGGCGCCGAGCACATGCTCGATCAGGGCCCACTGCAGTGCGCGGGGCATCGGCATGCCGCCAAGCTCCTCGACGAGGCCGATCTTGTCCCAGCCGCCGTCGAACAGCGCCCGCATGGACTTCTTGAACGGCTCCGGCAGCGTCACCGAATGGGTCTTGGGGTCGAACACCGGCGGGTTGCGGTCGGAGTCGGCGAAGGATTCTGCGATCGGGCCCTCGGCCAGTCGGGCGATCTCGCCCAGCATCTCGGTCGCCGTGTCGGTGTCCAGGTCGGTGTAAGCACCCTCACCAAACGCCTTGTCCACGCCGAACACCTCGAACAGGTTGAATACCTGGTCGCGGACATTGCTCTTGTAGTGGCTCACGGTTCCTCCTCATCGAGTTAGCCACACATGTGGTTGGGTACTTTGGACTAAGTTACCCACCAGTAACTCGCCCGAACTATACCCATCGGTAACTACAACTCAAACCGCTGCGGAGACATTTCCGCTGCCTAAGTAACCGGGTGGTTGGTCGGGAGCTCAAAACCGCAGTTGACAGGCGCCTGAGCAGGCGGTTTGGCGCTTTGTGAGGTTGATCACGCGGGCCCTCGATAGGGTGTCCGGGTGCTTCGGGTGGCGGTGTGGGGAACAGGCAACATGGGCTCGACGGCAATCAGGTCGGCGGCGGCGTTTCCGGGTTTACGGCTGGCGGGCGTCATCACGTCGTCGCCGGACAAGGACGGTAAGGACGCCGCGAAGTTCGCCGGCCTCGACGCCGACACCGGCGTCACCGCCAGCACCGACGTCGATGCGGTCCTGGCCGACTGCGACGCGGTGGCCTACATGGCCTCCGGCGACATCAGGCCCGATGACGCCGTCGCCGACATCGTCTGCTGCCTGCGCGCGGGTAAGCACGTCGTCACCCCGTCGCTGTACTCGCTCTACGACCCGCGGTCGGCGCCTGAAGAATGGGTGCAACGGCTGACCGCGGCCGCCGAGGAGGGCCGAGGTTCGCTGCTCGTCAGCGGGGTGGATCCCGGCTGGGGTAACGACGCGCTGGCCGTCATCGCGGCGGGGCTGTGCACCCGGATCAAGGCCATCCGCTGCCAGGAAATCTTCGACTACTCCACCTACGACCAGCCGTACGCGGTCAAGGTGTCGTGCGGCTTCGGCGGCCCCATGGATGAGGTGCCGATGATGCTGTTGCCGTCGATCCCGACCATGGTGTGGGGCGGCAACATCCGGCTGATCGGACGCGGCCTTGGCTTGGAGATCGACGAGATCACCGAGGAGGTCGAGCGGCTGCCACTGGAGGAGTCCGTCGACACCGTCATGGGCCGATTCGAGAAGGGCACGCAGGGCGCGTTCTGGCTCAAGGTGGTCGGCAAGTCGAAGGGCCGCGAACGCGTCGTCATCGACCACATCACCCGCATCCACTCCTCGTGCGCGCCGGACTGGCCCTACCCCGACGACGCCGATCGGGGAGGCGTCGGCGACCACCGGGTGATCGTCGACGGCGATCCGCGGCTGACCATCGTCAGCCGCGCCGACGTACCCGGCGGCACCCGCGCCGACGGCGGCAACACCACCGCCGCCAACCGGCTGCTCGGCGCGCTCAACTGGCTGGCCGACCAGAAGCCGGGCATCTATGACGGCCTCGACGTGCCGATGCAGTCCGTGCTGCCGCCGGAGGTGGAAGCTAGCCGGTGGGCTGACTGACCTCCGCTGGTTGTGCTTCCTCCACAGTCTCTTCCGCGTCGGGCAGCTGATTCACCAGATATTCGGCCAGCCCACCGATGGTCGGGTAGTCGAACACCGCGGTCGCATTGATCGTGAACGCGCCGCCGAACTGACTGTGCAGCCGGTTGCGGAGTTCGATCGCCATCAGCGAGTCCGTGCCGAGGTCCAGGAACCGACTGCTCGCGGCGGGCGGCTGCGCCAGTCGCAGGAAGTTCTGCACCTCGCGCTGAAGGAACTCGGTGACGAAGGCGGCGCGCTGCGGCACCGGGATCTCCTGCAACTGCTTGAGCAACTCGCTGTCCCCGGTCACCTCGCCGACCGCACTCGGTAGCACCAGGTCGAGGATCGGCGGCCGGGAACTGCCGAGCACCTTCGCGGCGCGCTGCCAGTTGGCCTTGAGCACCGTGGCCTGTCCGGTGCCGTTGGCCACCACCTCGGCGAGTGCACTGAGTGCGGCCGACGGATCCAGCGGCACCAGGCCCTGGGCACTGATGTTGGCGGTCGCGGCGTCCGACGACGCCATGCCGCCTTGGCCCCACGGACCGAAGTTGATGCCCGTGGCGGGCAGCCCCTTCGCCCGTCGCTGCGCGACAAGGCCGTCGAGCAGTGCGTTGGCGGCTGCGTAGTTGGCCTGCCCCGGTGAACCGAACAAGCTCGACACCGACGACGACACGATGAAGAAGTCCAGCGCCTCGTCCTTGGTCAGCCGGTCCAGGTGACAGGCGCCGAATGCCTTGGGCGCCAACGTCGCCCGGAACCGCCCGACGCTCTGCGCGGACAGCAGCGCATCGTCGAGCACACCGGCCAGATGGACCACACCCGCGAGTGGCGGCAACTCCGCGCGGATCTTCTCCAACAGTGCCACCACTTCGGCCTCGTCGCCGACATCGGCTGAGTGCACGTGGATTCGGCACTTGTAGCGCTCGGTGATGTCGTCGATCGTCCGTTGTGCTCCGGCATCGGGCGCCCGCCTGCTGGTCAACACGATGTCACCGGCGCCGAGTTGGGCCAGATACGACGCCGTGTGCAGTCCGATCGCGCCGAGGCCGCCGGTGATCAGGTAGCTTCGATCCGCCCGCGGTTGAAGCGGATTGGGGATCTGCACCACGATCTTGCCGATGTGCCGCGCCTGCTGCATGCGGCGGAACGCGGTCCTGGCCTCCGTCAGCGGGTAGATCTCGGCCGGCAGCGGCGTCCACTGGCCGTTCGCCAGTCCGTCCGACACCTCGGTGAGCAGGTCGCGAATGCGGTCGGGTTCCGTGAACATCACCGTGTCCAGCGCGACGACCTCGTAGGCGATGTCGGGACGGACCGCGGCCATCTGCTCCGGCGTCCAGATATCGCGCTTGGCGATCTCGGCGAAGCGGCCGTTCTGGGCCGTGGCCTTCAGTGTCGCCTCGATGAAACCCTCGCTGGTCAGGCTGTTGAGCACCACGTCCACACCTGCGCCGTCGGTGTCCGCCAGAATCTGGTCGGCGAAATCTGTTGTGCGCGAGTCGTACACGTGCTGCACGCCGAGCTTGCGCAGGGTCGCGCGCTTGAAGGTGCTTGCCGTGGCGAACACCTCTGCCCCGCACTGCTGGGCCATCTGGACGGCAGCAAGGCCGACACCGCCGCTCGCGGCGTGAATGAGCACCTTGTCGCCCGGCTTGAGCTGCGCCCAGTCGAACGACAGCCGCACCGTGAGCGCCGCGGCGGGGATCGTCGCGGCTTCGACCGCGCTCACCCCGTCCGGGATCGGCGCCAGGAACTGGGCAGGCACGTTGAACCGGCTGGCGAACGCACCCTGCATGGAGCCGTAGACGCGCTGGCCCACCTCGAGTCCGGTCGCGCCTTCACCCAATTGCGTGACGACACCGGCGAAGTCGCCGCCGATCGGCCCCGGATCGCCCGGATACAACCCGAGGACGTTGAGCACATCCCGGAAGTTGAGGCCCGCGGCCTCGACCCGGACCTGCACGTAGCCCTCGTTGGGCGGCGCGACGTCCCGTTCGGTCAGCCGCAGATTGTCGATCGCACCGCGTTCGGTGGGCGCCAGCGCGAAATCGCCTGCGCGCGGGACGGTGAGATTGCCGCTGCGCGCCCACGGCAGCAGCCGGGACGCCAGCAACTTCCCCTGGCGCAGAGCCAGTTCCGGCTCGTCGACGGGCGTGCCCAGCAGACTGGACAGCAACTGCACGGCTTCCGGCGATCCGTCGCAGTCGACGAGCTTGGCGCGCAACGCCGGTTCCTCGTTGATCGCGGTGCGGCCGAAGCCCCACAGCGCGGCCTGCATCGGGTCGACCGGCTCGCCGGACTCGGTGGCGACCGCCCGTTCGGTGACGATCCACAGGCCGCCGGGCAGTTTCAGGCCGCCCTGTACGGTGTGCACGGCGCTGAGCAGGTTGGCGATCTCGGCTTCCAGTCGGGCGGTGGCGTCGGCGATCGACTCGTCGGCGGTGGCCGCGCCGCTGCGCCAGACCACGCCGGAGAAGCCCATGCCGCGCTCGTGCGCCTGCGCCAGCACCTGTCCCAGCGGCTCGGTGTCGATGTCGCGATCGAACGGGATGCAGCCGGGCACCTTGGCCGCCAACTCGTCGAAGCCGGCGATCAGCCACGTGCCGTTCGCCGCGGCGGGATCGTCGCCCGCCACCGGCACCTCGTGCCAGCCCAGGGTGTACAGCAGCCGGGTGGCGTCACCGCCGAGACCACGCAGCAATGCCTCGCGGGGTGCGCGTTTCACCGTGAACTCGCGAATCCCACCCAGGTGCTTGCCGTTTCGGTCGAGATAGTCGATGTCGAAGACCTGGGTTTCGTTGTCCAGCGCGCTCTCGTGCCACCGTGCCCGGCAGTAGAACCGCCTCGGCATCTTCTCGCGCAGCGTCACCTGCCCGTACCGCAACGGCAGGAACAGATCGCTCACCCCCTGCTCGGCTGCGAGCAGCGCCGGAAACGCAGGGAACGCGACGCCGGTGCACAGGTCCATCAGCACCGGGTGCATCGGTTCGGTGCCCAGTTGCTCCGCGAGTTCCTCGCCGACCAGGACGTCACCGATCGCCTCACCTTCACCGAGCCACAGCGACTTCAGCGAACCGGACCACGTCGGCCCCCACGCCAATTCCAGATCGGCGAACGTCTCGAACAGTTCCTGCGGGCGCATGCGTTCCAGCCGCTCGACGGCTTCGTCGACAGGCTCGTTCTCTGCCGCCTGCTCGTTCTCCGCGCCGGACACGACGGTGCCTTCGGCGTTCAACGACCACTCCGCGCCGCGTTCACCGTACGGACGGCTGTGCACCTGGAAGCGCGTTTCACCGTCGTGCTCCAGCGGATGCAGCGTCAGCTGCACCTCGCGAGAACTCTTCTCCGGCAGGATGATCGGCTCGTAGAAGAAGACGTCCTTGGCGTGCGCGGGCGTGCCGACCGCGGCCAGCGCCATCGCGGCATAGGTCGCGCCAGGCACCACGACGGTGCCGTAGATGACGTGGTCGGACAGCCACGGCTGCGACTTGACCGACAACCTGCTGGTGTAGACGGTGTCGCCGGAGGCCAGTTCCTTACCGGTGCCCAGGATTCCCGACGCCTCACCGAAACCGCCCGTCACGGACATGCCCGCCGACTTCGGCCAGAACCGGCGCCGCTGGAACGGATAGGTGGGCAGTTCCAGCACCCGGCGCGAACCACGATGCAGCGCAGCGAAATCCGGTCGGTGGCCGCCGACATAGGCCGCGGCCAGCGCATCGGCGATCTGACGTCGGTCGCCGACGCCCTTGCGCAGCGAGACGATCGCCCGCGGCGCGGCCAGATGTTCCGGCCACACCTGAACCGCCGCCCCGGTCAGCACCGGTTGCGGACCGATCTCCATCAACACCGTGCAGCCCAGCGCCGCCGCGGTGCGCACGCTCTCGGCGAACTGCACGGGCTGGCGGGAATGCCGCCGCCAGTACTGCGCATCCATCGGCGTCTGCGGTGTGAGCACGGCGCCGGTGCGGTTGCAGACCAACGGCAGTGCGGGGGTGGCGAACGTGAATTGGGCCGCGTACGACTCGAACTCGTCGAGCACGGGGTCCAGCAGTTCGGAGTGGAAGGCGTGGCTGGTCTGCAACCATGTGCAGCGAATCGCCTCTTCCTCGAACCGGGTGACGACCTGCTGCAGGTCCTCGCCTGGCCCGGAGAGCACGGTGTTGGGCCCGTTGTAGGCGCCCACCGAGACCCGAGGGAACTCGCTGGCCACCTCCTCGACGTGCTTGGGGTCGGCGAACACCGCCACCATGCGCCCACCCTCGGGCAGGCTGCCGAACAACCGACCACGCTCGGCGATCAGTCGGGCGCCGTCTTCGAGGCTGAACATTCCGGCCACACACGCGGCCGCGTACTGGCCGACGCTGTGTCCGAGCACCACGTCGGGCTCGATGCCCCACGACTGCCAGAGCCGGGCGAGGCCCATCTCGACGGCGAATAGCGCGGGCTGCGCAAATGATGTGTCCCGCAACGCATCTGCCGCCTTGCCTGCGGTCTCGCGATCCGTCGCGAACATCACCTCGAGCAACGGACGCGGCAGCATGTCGTCGACGGCCTCCGCGCAGCGGGTCACGGTCTCGGCGAACACCGGTTCGGCGGCGAACAACTCGCGCGCCATGCCCGGATACTGGCTGCCCTGACCGGTGAACAACCAGGCCGTCGTCGGGCGGTTGGTGTGCTCGCCGCGGACGACGCCGGGGCGCAGGCGGTTTTCGGCCAGGTCGGCCAGACCCCCGCGCGCGCTTTCGATCGAATCCACCACCAACGCGGCGCGATGTTCGAAGTGCGAACGGCCCGTGCCCGCGGTCAGGCACACGTCGGCCAGGTCGACATCCGGATGGGCGGCCAACCACGCCTCGTACCGTTGTGCCAACTCGGCCAACGCTTCCGGTGAACGGGCGGACAACGTCAGCACGTTGACGGGCGGCTGCGGTGTCTCCGGTTCCTCGTCGGCGACCGCGGGTCGCCGCGGCGCCTCCTCGATCAACACGTGCGCATTGGTGCCGGTGAACCCGAATGAACTCACACCTGCGCGGCGCGGCCTACCGTTGGTCTGCCACGGCGTCGCCTCGCTGACCACCTGCACCGGCAGCGAGTCCCATGGAATGTGCGGCGACGGGGTGTCGAAGTGCAGACTCTGCGGCAACAACTCGTGCTGCAGCGAAAGCACCACCTTGATCAGACCCGCTGCGCCGGAGGCGGATTCGGTGTGCCCGATGTTGGTCTTCACCGAACCCATCAGCAGCGGCGCCTCACGCGAGTCGCCGTAGGCGGCGGCGGCCGCCTGCACCTCGATCGGATCACCCAGCGGGGTGCCCGTGCCGTGCGCCTCCAGATAGTCGACGTCGCCGCCGGTCAGGCCCGCGCGGGCCAGCGCCGTCCCGATCAGCCGCTGCTGCGCACCGCCGTTGGGCACCGTCAAACCGCTGGACGCGCCGTCCTGGTTGACCGCGCTGCTGGAGATGACTGCGCAGATCCGATCGCCATCGCGCTGGGCGTCGCTGAGCCTCTTGAGCACCAGGATGCCGCAGCCCTCGCTGCGGACGTAGCCGTCGGCGGAGGCGTCGAAGGTCTTGCACCGCCCGACCGGTGACAGCATCCTGGCCCGCGAGGCTGCGATCACCGTCACCGGCGACAGCAGCACGTTCACACCGCCCGCCAGCGCCAGATCGCAGTCCCCTGCGTGCAGCGCCTGACACGCCTGATGCACCGCGACCAGCGCGGAACTGCACGCCGTGTCGACTGCCACCGCTGGCCCTTCGAGGCCGAGCGCGAACGCGACTCGGCCGGAGATGGCGTTGAGCGCGTTGCCGGTGATGAAGTACGGCTCGATCTTGTCGACCGACTCTGACGACAGCAGGTGGGCGTACTCGTTGGCGGCCACCCCGGCGAAGATGCCGGTCCGGCTGCCCCGCAGCTCCGCGGGCGAGTAGCCGGCCCTCTCCAGCCCCTCCCATACGGTTTCGAGCATCAACCGCTGTTGCGGTTCGATCCAGACGGCCTCACGCGGGGAGATGCCGAAGAACTCGGGATCGAAGCCGTCGACCGCATCGAGGAACCCGCCGAACCGGGTGTAGGTCTTGCCAACGCTTTCCGGGTCGGGGTCGTAGAACTCGTCGATGTCGAACCGGTCCTCGGGCACTTCGCGAATCGCGTCGACACCGGCGGCGAGCAGGTCCCAGAACGCTTCCGGATCGGGCGCGCCGGGGAATCGGCAGGACACCGCGACGATGGCGATGGGTTCGTCGGTGCGTGTGGTCACCATCGACGCGCGCGCAGGCGCGGACGCCTGCTCGCCGAGGCCGAGCACGTCGTGCAGCAGATAGTCGGCCGCGTCGGACAACCGCGGGTGATCCATCACCAGGGTGACCGGAACTTCCTTGCCGACGGCCTGTTCGATCCGGCGCCGCAGTTCGACCGCCATCAACGAATCCATGCCGAGGTCGAAGAACCCGGCGTCCTCGCGGATCTCGCTGGCGTCGACCCGCGTCACCTGTGCCACCGCATCACGCAGGTGATCGGTCACCAGCTTCTTGCGTTGCTGCACCGGCGCGTTGGTGAGCCGCTGCACGAAGTCCGTCGTCCCTGACGGCGTGACCGCAGGCACCGCGTCGAGCACTTCGTGTTCCAGCTCAGCGAGGAACGCGCGCCTGCCTGCCTGCTGGTACAGGGGCAGGAAGCGGGCCCAGTCAACCCGCGCGACCACGCCGTGCGCGGACGAACCCGCCGCAAGGATGTCGGCCAGGCCTGCCAGCGCGTCGGCAGGGGAGAGCGTGCGGATTCCGCGCTTGTCCAGTCGGGCGCGCGATTCCGCGTCGGCCATCCCCGCCGACCATGGACCGAAGTTGACGCTGATGCCGGGAATGCCTTGTTCGCGCAGTCGCCAGGCCAGCCCGTCGAGGAAGGCGTTGGCCGCACCGTAGGCGGTCTGGCCGAATCCACCCCACACCGAGGCGATCGACGACGTGCAGACGAAGAAGTCCAGACTCAGATCGTTGGCCGCCTCGGCCAGATGCCAAGCGCCCCAGACCTTTCCGGCGAACACCCGATCGAGTTCGCTGTCGTCCAGGTGGCTCAGCGGCGTGGTGCCGATCTCGCCCGCAGCGTGGACGATGCCTGCCAACGGCGCCAGTTCGGCCTGCACCGTGGTCAGCAGACGGGCCACGTCGTGCGCGTCGGCGACATCAGCGGGGACCACGCGGATTTCGCAGCCGTACTGCTGGCCCAGAGCAGCGATGCGCTGCTGCGCGGCGTCGTTGGGCGTTCTGCGGCTGGTCAGCACGAGATGCCTGGCGCCGCGGGCGGCCAGGTAACCGGCGATTTCCAATCCGACGGACCCAAGGCCGCCGGTGACCAGATAGCTTGCGTCCTGGCGCAATTCCACCGGCGCACCGCTGGGCGCCTCGTCCCGCCGGACCAGCCGGGGCACGTAGATTTCCTGACCGCGAAGCGCGACCTGGTCTTCTCTGGCCGTCGCATCACGCGGCGTGCTGATCAGGTCGACGAGCCGGGACCATTCGTCGGTGCTGCCGTCCGCCAGATCAGCCAGCCCGCCCCACACCTGCGGAAGCTCCAGCGACGCGGCGCGACCAAAGCCCCACAGGCAACTTTGATCCGGCGCGACGGCGTCGGCGTCAGTGACTTTCTGCGCACCGCGCGTCACCACCCAGACGGGTCCGCCCGCTTCCGCGGCGCTCGCGGCCCGAAGCAGCCGTCGGGTGCCGCCCAGGACGCGGTGCTGCATGCGCAGCAGGGACCGCATCGACGGTGCCGCGCCGACGTCAAGCGCACCGACATGCACGATGCGAAGAGTCGAATCGTCCACCGCCGCAGCGCGCAACGCGTCGGCAAGCTTTTCCTCATCCGGGTCCGACATCGGCAATCCGAGGATCCGGTGCTTGTGACCACGCGCCGTCAGTACATCGACAAGGGCACGTATCGCTTCGGTGTCCTCGCCGATCAGGATCCAGGTGGATTCCAAGCCGTCCGCGCCGATCGGCGCGCCCGAGGGCTCCCATCGGAATTCGTATCGGTCGTCCGCGATCGACTGAGTCGTTCGTTGCTGATTGTGTTGCGCGGCAAGCCTGGTCAGCACATCGATGGTCTGGCGGTCACCGTCACCGAGCAGGGTGGCGAGTTCGTCGATGCGGCCGTCTTCGAGCAAGCGCACGGCCTGGGTGCGCGTGGCATCGGGCCGGGTTCGGCCGGGCCGGTCGGCGGCCAGGTTGTCACGGAACCAGTACTGACGCCGCTCGAATGGATAGGTGGGCAGGTCCACCTTGCGGGCGTGCGTATGTCCCAGGGCAGCGAAGTCAGGCCGGTGTCCCATGACATATGCGTCGGCGACGGCTTCGGTGATCTGCCGTTGGTCGGCAATGTTCGGTCGCAGCGATGCGATCACCCGCGGTGCGGTCACCTGGTCCGGCCATGCGCCGAGGGCCGCCGCGGTCAGCACCGGCCTGGGGCCGATCTCCAGCAGCACCTTGCAGTTCAGATCGGCAAGGGTGCGCACACTCTTGGCGAACTGGACGGGTTGGCGCGCGTGGCGTCGCCAATAGGCACCATCGAGTTTGACGCTCCTACCCAGTGCGGCACCCGTGCGATTGTCGATCAACAGTCGTTGCGGCGCACGGTAAGAGAACCGGTCCGCATACGACTCGAACTCGTCGAGGATCGGATCGAGCAGCGCCGAATGGAACGCGTGACTGGTTTCCAGCCAGTCGCAGCGGACACCGTCGGCGGCCAGCGACGCCGCCGCCTTCTCCAGATCCGTTGCGGGACCGGACAATACGGTGTTGGCACCGTTGTAGGCGGCCACCGAGAGACTCGGGAACTCGTCGGTTATCGCCTCGACGCGCTCAGCGGCGGCGAACACCGCGACCATCCGGCCGCCCGCGGGCAAGCTGCCGAACAGGCGACCGCGTTCGGCCATCAGCAGCGCGCCGTCTTCGAGACTGAACACGCCTGCCACGCAGGCCGCCGCATACTGGCCGACACTGTGGCCGAGCACCACGTCGGGATCGAGGCCCCATGACTGCCAGAGCCGGGCCAAACCCATCTCGACGGCGAACAGCGCGGGCTGCGCATGAGCGGTCTGCCGCAGCGTGGCGTCGCTGTCCAGGCCGTCCACCTCGAAAATCAAGTCCAGCAGCGGCTTTTCGAGAACATCCGCGATCGCCGCCGCGCACCTGTCCACCGTCTCGGCGAACACCGGCTCGCCGCCGTACAACTCCTTGGCCATCCCGGGGTATTGGCTGCCCTGGCCGGTGAACAGCCACGCCGTCTTGGGCGTGTCGTGGGTTTCGCCCCGCACCAGACCCGGTGCGGGCCGATCGTCGGCGAGCGCACCCAGTAGCTCGATGGCTGATTCCCTCGAGTTGACCACCAGCGCGGCCCGGTGCTCCAGATGCGCGCGCGCTGCGCCCGCCGTGAAGCAGACGTCCGCCAGCGTGGCCTCCGGGTGTGCGGCCAGCCAGCCGCGGTAGTCGCCTGCGAGTTGCGCCAGCGCGGCAGGCGTGCGAGCCGAGACGGGAAGCACGTTGAACCGGCGGTCCTCCGACGCCGTGGTGTCCGGCGCGCTCTGCTCGGGTGCCTCTTCGAGGATCACGTGGGCGTTCGTGCCCGCGAATCCGAAGGAACTGATCCCGGCGATGCGGGGCCTGCAGTTGCGTTCCCACGGTGTGGGTTCCTTGACGACCTCCACCGCCAGCCGGTCCCACGGAATGTGCGGCGACGGGTTCTCGAAATGCAGGTGCCGCGGCAACAGCTCGTGTTCCAGCGACAGGACGACCTTGATGACACCCGCGATACCGGCGGCGGCCTCCAGGTGCCCGATGTTGGTCTTGACCGAGCCCATCAACAGCGGCTGGCTGGGTTCGCGCCCCGCACCGAGCACCTCGCCGGCGGCCTGAGCCTCGATCGGGTCGCCCAGCGATGTTCCGGTGCCGTGTGCCTCCAGGTATCCGACATCGCTGGGCCGCAGCCCGGCACGCTTCAGCGCGTCGGCGATAACCCGTTGCTGCGCAACGCCATTCGGCACCGTCAGGCCGCCAGAGGCGCCGTCCTGGTTGATCGCGCTGCCGCGGATCACGGCGCGGATCCGGTCGCCGTCGCGGAGCGCGTCCTCGAGGCGCTTGACGACGATGACGCCGCAACCCTCGCCGCGCACATAGCCGTCGGCGGCCGCGTCGAACGTCTTGCACCGGCCGTCGGGCGAGAGCATCTGCGCGCTGGAGAACGTGATCATGGTCGCCGGAGTCAGCAGCACGTTCGCCCCGCCCGCCAGCGCGAGGTCACATTCGCCGAGGCGCAGCGCTTGGCACGCCTGATGGATCGCCACCAGCGACGAACTGCACGCCGTGTCCACGGCGACTGAGGGCCCCTGCAGGCCCAACCGGTAGCTGATCCGACCTGCGGCCGCGGCATTCGACGTCCCGATGGCCATGTAGGCCTCGATCTCGGGATAGGTCAGCTCGTCGGATGCCATCCCCAGGTAGTCGTGGGTGGCCAGGCCGACGAACACCCCGGTGTTGGTGTCGGCCAGCGAGGTCGGCGCGATACCCGCATGCTCCACTGCGCGCCATGCGGTCTCCAGCAAAATCCGGTGCTGCGGGTCCATCAACCTGACCTCGCGCGTCGACATACCGAAGAACGGTGCGTCGAAACCGGTCACGTCGTCGACGAACCCGGCCCGGCGGGTCACCACCTTGCCGGGGGCACCGGGTTCCGGATCGAAGAATTCGTCGACGTCCCAACGGTCCTTCGGGACCTCCGATATCGCGTCGCGGCCCTCGCGCAACACGTCCCAGAACTCATCGGCGTCGCGAGCGCCCGGCAAACGAGCCGCGTAGCCAATAATCGCGAAACGTGTGGCCGGCTCGAACGGATGCCCGGCAGATCCCATGCCGTTGTCCTCCTTGCATCGGCGGTTGGAAGTGCCTCCTGTGGGACATGTGTCCCGCAGGAAAATGGCCTATCCCCGACAAAACTGTCGTCTCCCGACCGACCACTATTGCATGCGCCACTGTCGCGTGCGCGTCGTCGTCGCCCCGCGGGCAACCGGTGCGGGGCGTCGTACTGGGACCGAGGGTATGTTGGCGCAGCAACGGGTGCTGCCGGACCCGAAACTTGGCCAAATAGGAGGACCGAGCTTTGCGAATCGGGAAAGTCACGGTTGGCGCACTTGATGAATGGTCGTTGAATTCGGGCTCGGTCACCTCATGGCATCCGACGGCGGAGGCGGCCGAAAAAGCGCGCCGAGCGCCGGTGAGTTCCGTACCGGTGAGCTATATGCAGCGCCAACATCTGCGCAACTACTGTGACCGCACCGACGCGGGGCTGACCTTTTCCCGGCAAATCATCGCCAGCTGCGAAGTACCCGGACAATGCGATATCGCCGCGATGGATCATGCCGTCAACGCGTACCTGCGCCGGCACGACACCTTCCGCAGTTGGTTCGAACGGACCGATGACGGTGACTTCATCCGCCATGCCATCGAGGACCCGGCCGACATCGAATTCGTACCGGTCGATCAGGGCCGTATGACGGTCGACGAAATCCGCGCCCATGCCGTCGACATACCGAATCCGTTGGAGTGGGGTTGCTTCACGTTCGGCATCATCCAGAACGAGAACCACTTCACCTTCTTCGCCGCCATGGACCACGTGCACGGCGATGCGACGCTGATCGGCACGACGATGCTGGAAGCCAACGGAATGTACTCCGCGCTCAGCGCAGGAAGCCAGGCTCTCACGCTTCCCGACGCGGGCAGTTTCAACGATTTCTGTGTACGCGAGCGTGAGCACACATCGGCGTTGACGCTGGATTCGCCCGGGGTCCGTGCATGGATTGAATTTGCTGAGAACAACACCGACGGTTTTCCTGAATTCCCGCTTCCGCTGGGCAATCCGCAGGAGTCGAACAGCAGTGGGATGACGTCGGAAATACTGATGGATGCGGCACAGACCGAGCGCTTCGAATCGGCTTGTACGGTGGCGGGTGCACGTTTCGTCGGCGGCCTGTTCGCCTGCCTCGGGTTGGTGGAGTACGAATTCACCGGTGCGCTCACCTATTACGGGTTGACGCCGCGGGATTCGCGGACCGCCAGCGACAATTTCATGACGCAGGGATGGTTTACCGGCTTGATCCCGATCACCGTTCCGATAGCGGCGACCTCGTTCAGCGACGCCGCCGCGGCGGCGCAGGCGTCATTCGATTCGGGGCTCGACATGGCGCGCGTGCCGTATTACCGCGTATTGGAGTTGGCGCCGTGGCTGAACTGGCCGCAGCCCAATTTCCCGGTGTCGAATTTCCTGCACGGCGGTGCCGCACCACTGAATGCCATTCTCGCGGCCGCCGATATGGGGTTGGCGAACAATATCGGCATTTACCCTGACGGCCGGTTTTCTTATCAATTGACCATTTACATATTCCGGTACAACGAGGGCACGGTGATGGCGATCATGCATCCCGACAATCCCATTGCCGACAAGTCGGTGACCCGCTACATGGAGGCGATGAAGTCGGTGACGGTACGAGTCGCCGACAGCGGGGACTGGGGACGCGTCGCGTAGTGGTGCGCGATTCGCGGACGAGGGTGAGGGCGATATGCGACGGCTAGCCGATCTTGTGGTGCGGTGGCCCTGGTTGGTGGTGGGAGTGTGGGTCGCGATAGCGGTCGCGCTGCCGCTGACGTTCCCGAGTCTCAACGAGATGGCGCAGCGGCATCCGCTGGCCATCCTGCCCAACGACGCCCCGTCGAGTGTCGCCGCCAGGGAGATGACGGAGGCGTTTCACGAGTCGGGCTCGGAAAACCTCCTCGTCGTTGCGTTCATCAACCAATCCGGGCTCAAGCAAGGCGACGAGGCCACCTACCGCAAGGTGGTCGATGCGTTGCGCGACGACGTCACCGACGTCGTGATGGTGCAGGACTTCTTCACCACGCCCCAACTGCGTCCGTTCCTGACGAGCAAGGACAAGACGACGTGGGTGCTACCCGTCGGCCTTGCGGGCGAGTTGGGCACGCCGCGCGCCTACGACGCCTACAACCGGGTCGCCGACATCGTCAAGCACAACGCCGCGGGCAGTTCCCTCGACGTTCAGGTGACCGGGCCGGCGGCCACCGTCGCCGACCTGACCGTCGCAGGCCAACAGGATCGGTTGCCGATCGAGATCGCGATCGGCGTGCTGGTCCTTCTCGTAGTGCTGGTGGTCTACCGCAACCCGATCACGATGCTGCTGCCGCTCGCCGCGATCGGGGCGTCCTTGGTGACGGCGCAGGCCGTGGTGGCCGGCGTCTCGGATCTGTTCGGAATCGGGGTCTCCAACCAGTCCGTGATCTTCCTGAGCGCGATGATCGCGGGTGCGGGCACCGATTACGCGGTGTTCCTCATCAGCCGCTACCACGACTATCTGCGTCGGGGCGCTGATCTCGACGACGCCGTGCGTCGGGCGCTGATCTCGATCGGCAAGGTGATCACCGCATCGGCCGCTACCGTCGGAATCACGTTCCTGGGAATCAGTTTCGCCAAGATGGGGGTGTTCTCCACCGTCGGCGTGGCGTGTGCGATCGGCGTGGCGGTGGCGTACCTTGCCGCGGTCACCCTGCTCCCCGCCATCCTGGTGCTGGCAGCGCCGCGTGGTTGGGTCAAGCCACGCCGCGAGTTGACCAGTCGATTGTGGCGCCGGTCAGGGGTGCGCATCGTGCGGCGCCCCAAGGCCCATCTGGTCGGCAGCCTGCTCGTCCTGGTGCTGCTCGCCAGTTGCGCCACGCTGGCGAAGTACAACTACGACGATCGCAAGGCCCTCGGACCGTCAGCGCCGAGTTCGGTCGGCTATGCGGCGCTCGAGCGCCACTTCCCGATCAGCCAGGCCGTGCCCGAATACATCCTGATCAAATCGCCGCGGGATCTACGCACCCCACAGGCCCTCGCGGATCTCGAGCAGATGGCGCAGCGGGTCAGCCAGCTGCCGAACATCGGTCTGGTCAGCGGCCTGACCCGCCCCACAGGGGAAGTGCCGCAGGAGTTTCGGGCCACCTACCAGGCGGGCATCGTCGGTGATCGGATGGCCACCGGTTCGGCGGTGATCAGTGACAACACCAAAGACCTCAACCGGCTGACGGACGGGGCGGGCACGCTGGCCGCCAGCCTCAGCGACGTGCGAACCCAGATCAACAAGATCGCGCCCAGCATGCAGCGGCTGATCGACGCGTTCTCGTCGATGCGAACCAACCTCGGCGGCGACAAATTGGTCAAAGACGTCGAGACCGCGGCCAAGCTGGTGCAGAGCGTCAACGAGTTGGGCAACGCGATGGGCGTCAACTTCACCACCGTCAAGGACATGTTCGCCTGGGTCGGTCCGGTGCTGACCGCGCTGAACGGCAACGTCGTCTGCGACGCCAACCCGTCGTGCGCCGACACCCGCGCCCAGTTCCAGAAGTTGGTCGCCGCGCGCGACGACGGCCGCCTCGACGAGATCAACACGTTGGCCGGGCAACTGCAGGGCTTCGGCGACAAGGAGTCCCTCAACGCGACGGTGAAACAACTCAACGACGCGATGGCGAACTTCAGTTCGGCGGTGCGGTCCATGGGCCTCGATCGGCCCGGCGGGCTGCAGGCGGGCCTGACGAAGGTCAAGCAGGACGCCAATCGGCTCGCCGACGGCAGCAAGCAGGTGGCAGGCGGGGTGGATCAACTCGTCGACCAGGTCAAGCTGATGGGTGCCGGACTCGACGAGGCGGCGGCGTTCCTGCTGGCGATGCGCCACGACGCGGCGGATCCGTCGATGGCGGGATTCAACCTGCCCGCCCAGATCCTGCAGCTCGACGACTTCAAGAAGGCCGCGAAGATCTTCATCTCACCCGACGGCCACACCGCCCGGTACCTGGTGCAGACGAAACTCAATCCGTTCAGCGCCGAGGCGATGGACCAGGTGAACCAGATCCTCGACACCGCCAAGGGCGCGCAGCCGAACACCCAATTGGTCGACGCGCAGATTTCGATGGGCGGATTTCCGGCCGCGTTGCGCGACACCCGCGATTACTACGAACACGACATCCGGTTCATCATCATCATGACCCTGATCGTCGTGCTGCTGATTCTGATGGTGCTGTTGCGGGCGATCATCGCACCGCTCTATTTGGTTGCCTCCGTGGTCATCTCGTACTTCGCCGCGCTCGGGACAACCGTGCTGACCTTCCAGTACCTGCTCGGCCAGCAACTGCATTGGAGTGTGCCGCCGCTGGCCTTCGTGGTGTTGGTCGCGGTGGGTGCGGACTACAACCTGCTGTTCGTATCGCGAATGCGCGACGAGTCTCCGCACGGCATGCGCTACGGCGTCATCCGCACGTTGACCTCGACGGGCGGGGTGATCACCGCGGCCGGTCTGATTTTCGCCGCCTCGATGTCCGGTCTGCTGTTCTCCAGCATCACCACCGTGGTCCAGGGTGGCTTCCTGATCGGTGTCGGCGTCCTGCTGGACACCTTCCTGGTGCGGACAGTCACGGTGCCCGCCATCGCCACGCTGGTGGGCCGGGCGAACTGGTGGCCGTCACGACTGAGCGCACCGCCGGTGGCACGGGCAACCGCAGGGAAGGCGGAGTAATGTCGCCGCAGGACGCAGGGGCAGTCAGCGAGGTGAAAACAGGTATGCGGAGACTACTCGCAGTGGCCACTGCGCTGCTATCCGTTGGCGCCGCAGGGTCTTTCGGCTCACCGATCGCCGCCGCCGACGACTCCCAAGCCGGCTGGACACCGGATCACGGCGCACCGAGCGCCGGGCCGCCGCCGATCGGAACGCCAGGCAGGGGATACGCCCTCGGCGGCGCGCACGTGCTGGGCATCCCCTACGACGAGTACATCAAGCGCACCGGCGCCGACTGGTTCCCGGGACTGAACCGGCAGATCGTCAACTATCCCGCCGGTCAGGTCCAGGGCCATACGCTGGAACGGTTGTTCCCCGGCATCGGCAGGCTGGACGACGGATTCCCCGGCCTCGGTCTCGACGGCCCCAGCATCGGCGAATCGGTCGACGAGGGGGAGGGCAACCTGGAAACGGCGATCCGCAACGGTGGCCCTGGCACCGCGATCGGGTTGTCCGAAGGCGCGATGGTGCTCGACGCCGTTCAGGACAAGCTGGCGAACGACCCGACCGCGCCGCCGCCGAACACCCTGAGCTTCGCCACGTACGGCGACCCGCTGGCCACGCACGCGTTCGGTGCGAGCTTCCTGAGGCAGATGTTCCCCGTCGGCAGCGTCGTCCCCTCACTGGACTTCCGCATGCCCGCTCCGGTGGAAAGTCAGTACGACACTTATCAATTCGTGTCCGCCTACGACAGCATCGCGGACTGGCCGGACAGGCCGGACAACTGGATGTCCCTGTTGAACGCGGTGGTCGGCCTTGCGACCGGTCACACCGCGGTGGCGTTCACCAACCCGAAGAACGTGCCGCCGCAGAACATCAGGACGACCGTCAACTCCAAGGGCGCGAAGACGACGACGTACCTGATTCCCGAGCAACACCTGCCGCTGGTGCTGCCCTTCAAATACCTCGGGGTGGACGACGGCACATTGGACCGGCTCGACGGCGTGCTCAAACCGATGGTGGATGCCGGATATTCCCGCAACGACGATCCACTGACCGCTCCGATCACTGTCGATCCGGTGCACGGGTACGACCCGGCGGCGGTCACGGCGCCGGCTACCCAGGCCGCCTTCGGCGGCGGCTCTGACCCGGTGTCGCAGCTGCTGTCCGGCTTCCAGTACGTGCTGAACCACCGCGGCGGCTGACCACAACCTTGCGCCGACGAATACGAATTACTACGGACGTGATGTGACGCCTTCGACTCAGTCGACCATTCTCTCGATGTTGCACGGACGTGCCAGCATGCGTCCGGATGACGTCGCATTCACCTTCACCGATTACGTAGACGACTTCGCGGGCGTCTCCGAGAACCTGACGTGGTCGCAATTGTCGCGTCGCACAACGAATGTGGCGCGCGAGCTGAGCAGGCACGGATCGGCGGCGGATCGTGCGGTGATTCTGGCTCCGCAGGGCCTGGACTACATCGCTGCGTTTTTGGGCTCCATGGAGGCCGGACTGATCGCGGTTCCGCTACCGCTGCCGCACCGCGGTTCGAGTCATGAGCGGGTGAGCGCGGTCCTCGCCGATACGTCGCCCGCGGTGGTGCTCACCACGTCGGCGGCCGCCGCGGACGTCGCTGACTACGTCGACAAGGCTGCCATCGAGGCGATGCCGAAGGTCGTCGAAATCGATTCGTTGAACCTGGATGCGGTTGGCGAACCCTTCTCGCGGACAACCGATCTGCCCAACACGGCCTATCTGCAGTACAGCTCGGGGTCGACGCGAGCGCCGACCGGCGTGATGATCTCACACCGCAACCTGCAGGCCAACTTCGAACAGTTGATGCGCAGCTACTTCGCGGAGTCCCATCTGAAGGGCCAGTCGATCGACACGATCGTGTCGTGGCTGCCGTTCTACCACGACATGGGCTTGGTACTGGGGGTGTGTGCGCCGATTCTCGGCGGCTTCCGCGGCGAACTGACTTCGCCGGTGGCGTTTTTGGAGCGCCCGGCGAGGTGGATCCGCTCGCTGGCCGAGAATTCCCGGGTGTGGTCCGCGGCGCCCAACTTCGCTTTCGACTTGGCTGCCCGCAAAACCACGGACGACGACCTGGCCGGACTCGACCTCGGTGGGGTGCTCGGCATCATCAGCGGTGCCGAACGGGTCCAGCCTGCCACCTTGCAGCGTTTCGTGGACCGCTTCGCGCACTTCAACTTTCGCGACAACATGGTGCGCCCGTCGTACGGGCTCGCGGAAGCGACGGTGTTCGTCGCAAGCGGCACCTGGAGCGAAGCATCGGAAGTGGTCCGCTTCGATCCCGACGAGTTGTCGGAGGGCCGCGTCAAGCGGTGTGCGGCGGGGGCAGGCGCAGAGCTGGTGAAATACAAAGTGCCGCAATCACCCACGCTGCGGATCGTCGATTCCGAGACCCGCCGGGAATGTCCCGGCGACCGGGTCGGCGAGATCTGGGTGCACGGCGACAATGTGGCAGAAGGCTATTGGCGCAAACCGCCCGAGGAGCAAGGTGTCTTCGGCGCGACGCTGGTCGACCCGTCCCAGGGGACACCGGATGGTCCGTGGCTGAGAACCGGTGACCTTGGCTTCATCTCCGGCGGTGAGCTTTTCATCGTCGGCAGGATCAAGGACCTGCTGATCATCCGCGGCCGCAACCACTATCCGGAGGACATCGAAGCGACGGTCCAGCAGATCACCGGTGGCCGGGTTGCGGCAATCTCGGTGCAGGTGAACAGCACTGAGGAGTTGGTCACCGTCATCGAACTGAAGAAGCGCGGGGACTCCGACGAGGAAGCGATGCGTTGGCTCAGCGGCGTCAAGAGCGACGTCACGTCCGCAATATCGAATCTGCACGGCTTGAGTGTCGGGGACCTGGTTTTCGTCGCACCAGGGTCGATTCCCACCACGACGAGCGGCAAGATCCGACGTGCCGTGTGTGTCGAGCAGTACCGGCAGGACCAATTCGCCCGGCTGGACGACTAACCCGGCGGGTGCGCGCCTGGAGATACCGATGTTGGTGACCGTCCTGGTGATGGCCCTTGCCGTCAGCGTCGAACCATTCCGGATCGGGATGACCGTGCTGATGCTCAACCGGCCGAAACCAGCCCTGCAACTGCTGGCGTTCCTGTGCGGTGGTTTCGCGATGGGGTTGACGATCGGCCTGGTGATCCTGTTCCTGTTCCGGCGCGTCTTGCTGGGCACCCGCCACTTCACCTTGCCGAACGTTCAGATTCTGATCGGGGTGGTGGCGCTGCTGGCGGCGGTGTTCGTCGCGGTGCCCAGGCTGTGGAACTTGCGTCCGACGAGGCTGGCGAGGCCGGCCAAACAACTCTTGAGCGGTCCCTCGCTCGCGGTGGCGGGCGTCGCCGGTCTTGGCATCGCGTTGCCGTCCATCGACTATCTCGCCGCGCTGGCGGTCATTCTGGCCTCGGGCGCAGCAGCCATGGCGCAGGTCGCGGTGCTGTTCATGTTCAACGTCATTGCCTTCGCCTTCATCGAGATCCCACTGCTGGCCTATCTGCTGGCGCCGCAGGCCACCGTCAGACGGGTGGACGCGTTGAACACCTGGATCCGGGCGCGGCGCCGAGTCGAATTTGCCGTCCTGCTGGCAGTGGTTGGCGGTGTGGCGCTGGTGGCGGGCGTGGCCGGACTCTGAAGCGCGTTGGACACCGCCTGTCCTTTGTACTCAACGAGATTTCATTGCTTCCAGCGCCCACGACGGGCTACGGGCCGACGACTTGGACTGCGCAGCCCATGTCGCGTGTGAAGATGGAAGCGATGGCATCCAACGATCTGAGCCCCACCAGCCTCAGGGAGGCGTTCGGGCATTTCCCGGCCGGCGTCATCGCCATAGCCGCCGAAGTCGACGGTGTCCGTGTCGGGCTGGTGGCCAGCACCTTCGTCCCGGTGTCGCTCGACCCGCCGTTGGTTTCGTTCTGTGTACAGAACGCCTCGGAGACGTGGCCCAAGCTCAAGGACCTGCCTGCGCTGGGCATCAGCGTGCTCGGCGAAGCCCACGACGAAGCTGCCCGCACACTGGCTGCCAAGACGGGTGATCGGTTCGCGGGTCTGGACACGGTGTCCAGGGATTCAGGCGCAGTGTTCGTCACGGGCACCAGCGTGTGGCTGGAAAGCGCCATCGAACAGCTGGTGCCCGCAGGCGATCACACCATTGTCATATTGCGGGTCAGCGACATCACGGTGCACGCCGATGTACCGCCGATTGTCTTTCACCGCAGTACATTCCGTCGGCTCGGCGCCTAGTCACGGGCGGGCGGCAAGCTCCTCGCGATAGCCTTGGACGCGCCGTTCGAGTTCCTCGGCGTCCGCTGGCCTGCCTTCTTTGCGCGCCAATTCCGCCCGCGCGCTGAGCTCACGAATCGCCGTACGAATGTCGTTGATGCTGAGGGTCATACTGCTGCCTCTCGTCATGGCGTTGATTGGCCGCTGTATGAAGGTTACCCGCGCTCAACTCCGCCTGAACAGTTTGCTTCCCAACCACACGACGGGGTCGTACTTGCGGTCGGCAGCACGCTCCTTGAGCGGGATCAGCGCGTTGTCGGTGATCTTGATGTGCTCCGGGCACACCTCGGTGCAGCACTTGGTGATGTTGCAGTAGCCGAGGCCGTGCTCCTCCTGCGCCTGCACCGCACGGCGGTCATGAGTGTCCAGCGGATGCATGTCCAGTTCGGTTTGACGCATCAGATACCGCGGCCCGGCGAACGCCTTCTTGTTCTCCTCGTGGTCGCGCACCACGTGGCAGGTGTTCTGGCACAGGAAGCACTCGATGCACTTGCGGAATTCCTGGGACCGGTTCACGTCCTCCTGCATCATCCGGTACTCACCGGGCTGCAAGTCCTTCGGCGGCGTGAACGACGGGATTTCTCTGGCCTTTTCGTAGTTGAACGACACATCGGTGACGAGGTCGCGGATGATGGGGAACGTCCGCAGCGGGGTGATCGTGATGGTCTCGGCCTCGTCGAATGTCGACATCCGCGTCATGCACATCAGCCGTGGTCGGCCATTGATCTCGGCGGAACACGAGCCACATTTGCCCGCCTTGCAGTTCCACCGCACCGCGAGGTCCCCGGCTTGGGTCTGCTGCAGACGGTGGATGATGTCGAGCACCACCTCGCCCTCATTGACCTCGACGGAGAAATCCTGCAGCGCGCCGCCGCCGTCGTCGCCACGCCACACCCGCAGCTTCGCTTGATAGGCCGCCATTCAGCTTCTCCTTGCCGGGTGGTTGACGAGTTCTTCCGGGGTGAAGTACTTCTCGAGTTCCTCGATGTCGACGAGTTCGAGCAGGTCGTCGCGCATGGGTACCTGGTCCTCTTTGGTGATGGTGACGTCGGGCACCACCGCATCACCCTCCGCCCGGCACACCAGCAGCGTCTTGCGCCAGGAGGCGTCCATCGACGGATAGTCGTCGCGGGTGTGCCCGCCGCGGCTCTCCGTGCGCTCCAGCGCCGCCTTGGCGACGCACTCGCTGACCAGCAGCATGTTGCGCAAATCGATGGCCAGGTGCCAACCGGGGTTGAACTGCCGATGGCCTTCGACCTGAACCTTCTTGTAGCGCTCCCGAAGTTCGGTCAGCTTGCCCAGCGCCTCGGTGACCTCGTCGGCCTTACGGATGATGCCGACCAGGTTGTTCATCGTGTCCTGCAGGTCCAGTTGCAGCGTGTAGGGGTTCTCGGCGCGATCGCCGTTGGTCGGACCGTCGAAGGGTGCCAGCGCCAGCTTGGCCGCGTCCGCGAGCGCCTCGTCGGACACCTTCGGTCGTTCCGGCAGCGCCCTGACGTAGTCGGACGCGCCCAACCCGGCGCGGCGGCCGAATACCAGCAGGTCCGACAGCGAGTTGCCGCCTAACCGATTCGACCCGTGCATGCCACCGGAGCACTCGCCTGCGGCGAACAACCCCGGCGTCGTGGCCGCCCCGGTGTCAGGATCGACTTCGATGCCGCCCATCACGTAGTGACACGTCGGCCCGACTTCCATCGGCTCCTTGGTGATGTCGACCTCGGCCAACTCCATGAACTGGTGATACATCGACGGCAGCCTGCGCTTGATCTCCTCGGCGGGCAGCCGCGACGCGATGTCGAGGTAGACACCGCCGTGCGGGGTTCCGCGGTCGGCCTTCACCTCGGAGTTGATGGCGCGGGCCACCTCGTCGCGGGGCAGCAGGTCGGGGGTGCGGCGGGCCGAGTCGTTGTCCTTGAGCCACTGGTCGGCCTCTTCGATGCTCTCCGCGTACTGGCCTTTGAACACCGGCGGGATGTAATCGAACATGAACCGGGTGCCTTCGGAGTTCTTCAGCACCCCGCCGTCGCCGCGCACACCCTCGGTGACGAGGATGCCCTTCACGCTGGGCGGCCAGACCATCCCGGTCGGGTGGAACTGGACGAACTCCATGTTGATCAGGGTGGCGCCCGCCCGCAGCGCGAGCGCATGCCCGTCGCCGGTGTACTCCCACGAGTTCGATGTCACCTTGTAGGACTTGCCGATTCCGCCGGTGGCCATCACCACGGCAGGCGTCTCGAACAGGATGAAGCGTCCGCTTTCCCGCCAGTAGCCGAACGCCCCTGCGATCCGGTCACCATCTTTGATCAGGTCGGTGATGGTGCACTCGTGGAACACCTTGATGCGGGCCTCGTAGTCGCCGAATTCGGCCTTGTCCTCCTGCTGCAGCGAGACGATCTTCTGCTGCAGGGTGCGGATGATCTCGAGGCCGGTGCGGTCACCGACGTGCGCGAGCCGAGGATAGGTGTGGCCACCGAAGTTGCGCTGGCTGATGCGACCGTCCTTGGTGCGGTCGAACAGGGCGCCGTAGGTCTCCAGCTCCCATACGCGGTCGGGCGCCTCCTTGGCGTGCAACTCGGCCATCCGCCAGTTGTTGAGGAACTTGCCGCCGCGCATGGTGTCCTTGAAATGGACCTGCCAGTTGTCCTTCGGGTTGGCATTGCCCATCGCGGCCGCGCAGCCACCTTCGGCCATCACGGTGTGGGCCTTGCCGAATAACGACTTACAGACAACCGCGACCTTCAAGCCGCGTTCGCGTGCCTCGATGACCGCACGCAAACCCGCGCCGCCGGCACCGATGACGACGACGTCATAGGAGTGCCGCTCAACTTCCGCCATTAATGAACCTCACTATTGCTTTCGGAAAACCCTGTCAGCCAATGAATCTCAGGTCAGAGATGGTGCCGCTGGCCACCAGCATGATGTAGAAGTCGGTCACCATCAGCGTGCCGAGCGTGACCCACGCATACAGCTTGTGCCTGGTGTTCAACGCGCTCACCTGCGTCCAGAACCAGTAGCGGACCGGGTGCTTGGAGAAGTGCTTGAGGCGGCCGCCGACGACGTGACGGCAGGAGTGGCACGACAGCGTGTAGATCCACAGCATGACCACGTTGACGACGAGAATGAGGTTGCCCAAACCGAATCCGAAGCCGGACGGCGATTGGAATGCGACGATCGCGTCGTAGGTGTTGATCACCGAGATGATCCCGGCGATGTAGAAGAAGTACCGGTGGGTGTTCTGGATGATCAGCGGAAAGCGTGTCTCGCCAGTGTATTTCGCGTGCGGTTCGGCCACCGCGCATGCGGTCGGCGACTGCCACACCGAGCGGTAGTAGGCGCCGCGGTAGTAGTAGCAGGTCAGCCGGAACAGCAGCAGGAACGGCAGCGAGAGCGCGGCGTAGGGCAGCCACCACACGTCGGGCAGGAACTGACCGAAGTGGCTGGCTTCAGGGATGCACCCGGTGCTGACGCAGGGCGAGTAGAACGGCGTCAGGTAGTGGTATTCGGGCACGTAGTAGTTGTTCTGTAGGAACGCTCGCACTGTCGCATAGATGACGAACGCGGCGAAGCCCAGGTCGACGATCAGCGGCGACTGCCACCACCGGTCGGTGCGAAGGGTGCGTTGCGGAATTTGGGCACGGCTCGGTGAAAAGACGCCGGTCGCTTTGCGGTCGGCGGTGGGTGCGCTCACTTTTCCCTTTCGATGTGGTTATGTCCCGCTGGCGAAGGCCGCGGCGTTAGCCGGCGACTCCTCTGTCGTCTTCATCGCCCCAGAAGGCTGTGTCGTAGGGGGTGTCGGGAATGGTGATCTTCTCGGCGCCGTGTTGGTGGCGGGTCACGCCCCTGGTCAGTTCGAGCTCTTCGGCGTCGATGTCGAGGCGGTCGATGTCGTTGAGGATGCGTTCGGCATCGTTGACAATCCGGCGGGTGGCAGGGCTGTCGCCATACTTCGATGCCAGCGAGGTGACGCACCGCCGCAGGCTTCCGATTAGCTCGTGCAACTCGGTAAGTTCGGTAGTGCTCGACATTTGACCTCCTTGGGCTGAAGGGTGTCTCGAATCACAGTACGACACCCGATGTTAGTTGCATCAGGGGGTTTGGCGTGAGACCGGTCACGTCGCAGAAGCGGAGGTAGGTCCATGTCCACCCAGGTCCTCGCGGAGCGTGCCGAGACATTGCTGGGCCTGCACCGGCCGGGCGATCCAGTGGTCCTCCCGACGGTCTGGGACGCGTGGTCGGCGCGGACGGCGGTCGACTCCGGCTTCGTTGCGCTGACCGTCGGCAGCCACCCGATGGCCGATTCGGTCGGTAAGGCTGACCAGGAGGGCATGACGTTCGACGACGTGGTCACTCGAGTCGGTCAGATCACCGCGGCCGTCGACGTGCCGGTGTCGGTCGACATCGAATCGGGTTACGCACAGTCGGCCACCCGCCTGATCGAGGGACTGCTGGAGGCAGGCGCGGTCGGCCTCAACATCGAGGACACCGTGCACTGTCAGGGCGGTCGGTTGCGGTCGTCGGCCGAGCACGCCGAACTCGTCGGCGCGTTGCGCCAGGCGGCCGACGCTGCCGGGGTGCATGTGGTGGTCAACGCCCGCACCGATCTCTTTCTTCGGCAGGACGGCGACGAGGCCGACCGGGTCGACCGTGCGATCGCGCGACTGAAGGAGGCCGCAGCCGCCGGCGCCGACTCGTTGTATCCGGTGGGCAGGCACGATCCGGATACGTTGCGGCGCTTGGCTTCCGAGTTGCCGCTGCCCATCAACGCGATCGCGTTGCCGGATCAGGACGACCCCGCGACGTTCGGACCGCTCGGCGTCGGGCGGATCAGCTTCGGGCCGTTCTGGCAATACGCGCTCACCGCCTACTCCAAAGAGATGTTGGCGCGTTGGGCTTAGCATTCCGCCGTGAGTCCTGACGACGACGGCAGTTGGCACAACCAGCAGTCGGTGATCGTGGCCGCCGGCGTGGCGGCAGTCGTGCTGATCGCGATCCTGGTGTGGGCGGTGCTGCGCACGGCCGATGACTCGTCGCGGCCTCCGCAGCCCGCCGAATTGCCTGCGTCGTCGGCGACGGCGTCGACGTACACCACCAGTTCGACGTCGAGCACGAGTTACACCGTGCCGAGCGCGCTGACCAGCCAGGACAACCCGTCCTTGACGGGTCCGGTCAAGTCGACGCCGTCCGACGACGGCCCCGGCGGTGACGCGACAGACACCACGGAGTCGAGCACTTCGACCAATCCCTACCCCACGACCACCCCGACCAACGCCGGCCAAATCTGATCAGTTGCCGTTTCTCACCGGATCGAGCAACCGGTGAGGTCGGCTCAGCGCCCTGCTGACAGCGTCGTCGCGTCTGCGGGGCCGGCGCGGCGGATGCACGACGAGGTCGGCAGGCCCGGGTTGCTGACCGCACCTGGAGCAGATCGCGTCGGCGCGGATGGTTCCGCCGCATTCGACGTGCTTGAAGGCACGGCGGACCGGGCGCTCCAGATAGTTCTCGTTGCCCCAGGCGATCAAGGACCACAGCGTCGGCCACAGTCGCCGGCCCTTGGCAGTCAGCGCGTATTCGTCGCGGCCGCTGGCGGCCGCTACTCGCGCCAGCACTCCCTCGTCGACGAGTAGCGAGAGCCGTTGCGCCAAGACCGCCTTGGGAATTCCGAGGTGTTCGGCGAAGTCGCTGAACCGTCGGACACCGTAGAAGGCGTCACGCACGATCAGCAACGTCCACCGCTCGCCGACGATCTCGAGGGAGCGCGCGATCGGGCAGCTTTCGGCGGCGTACTCGCGGGGCAGCGGCATGGAATGAAGTATCGCAGTTCAGCGGTTCAATGATTGAACCGTACGAAGGGATCAGTGATGACCGCACCATTCGCAAGGCACGACCACACGATGACGCGAGTGGACGTGTCCACCGGTGTCGACTTCGAGAAATTCCTCGCCGCGTTCGAATCCGCGGCGCCGCCGTCTGATTCGGCGCGCGTTGCGCAGATCGTCGGGTCCGGCGGCACATGGGACGACGTGCTCGCCCAGGCGGCAGACAACGCGCCGAACGACCTGATGGTGTACGCCAAGGTGGATGCCACCCCGGTGATGCGGGCGGCAGGCCACGACGTCAAGGCGGTCGAGTACCTGCTCGGTAACCACACCATCGCCGAAACCATGTTCCGGCATGACCCCCGGGCGATGCTGTACGCACCGCTGCGGGTGCTCGTGTACAGCGACCCCGACGGCAACGCGGTGTTCTCGATGGACCAACCCGGTCCTGCGTTCGGCAGCCTCGGCATCGCCGACGTCACCGAGGTGGGGGTGGGCCTGGACCGCAAGGTGGCAAACCTGTTGCGGGTCATCGGGGTTGACCCGGGGGACGCCTTCGGCGCCTAGTAGGGTCGAGCAATGCAATCGTCGAAACGGCGCGTCGGCGCTGTCGCAGTGCTCGTCGCTGCGGCGACCATCGCCGCAAGCTTCACCGGTGCCGCGGCGTCCTCTGGTGGGTCCACCTTCGTGCCGTTCTCCAGCCTGTTCAGGACCTGCAGCCACGACCAGACACACTGGGTGTCGGCCACCGGCTACGGCAGCGGCGGCGCGGAGATCGGCGTGGGCCCCGGCGGCGTCACCGCCGACGTTCGACTTGCCACCGCCCAGCCCAACACGCGGTACACGGTCCGGCTCATCGAGGTGCCCCGGCCCTCGGAGCGCACATGCACCGCGGGAGACCCGGGAGTGATTGTCGGCGACCTGTTCACCGACGCCAGCGGAAGCGGCACCACCAGGCTGGCGGGACCGGTCGTCGACGGAGCGACGGGCGTGTGGGTGTCCGTCGACGGCCCACCGAAACCCGGCAGGGTGATCGGCGACTTCTACACCTCGGAGATCGTCGCGCCGCTGAACTAGACGAACAAATCCGGTGGAACCGCAATGGTCCCACCGGATTTGGTCAGGGCAGTGTTAGTTACTTGCTCTCGATCGCGATGCGCTGTGCCTCGGCATTCTTGTGCGCACCGGTGATGCGTACGGTCAGCACGCCGGCGTCATAGGACGCCGAGATCGCGTCGCCGGTCACGTGGGCGGGCAGCTTGAACGACCGCCGGAACGATCCGTACCGGACCTCGCTGAGCGTGCGCCCGTCCTTCTCTTCCGAGTACTCGTCGCGGCGCTCGCCGCGGATCACCAACTGACCCCTCTCGACCTCGACGGTGACGTCCTTCGCCACGTCCACACCTGGCAGTTCGAGGCGTACGACGGCGTCGTCCCCGTCCTTGACGACTTCGGCGGCCGGGCTGAAACCGGTGAACACACCCGGCTTCATCCAACGGTCGATCTCCCAGGCAGGCCTGGCCCACAACGTCACTTGGCTCATCGTTGACTCTCCTTCGTCACGCCGTGACCGGCACCACGCCGGTCGACTACCAGTTAGAACTTGAGTCAGGTCCGCTCATGTTCCAGCTGCGCTTTCGCCGTCGGCGAACGGCTCACAGAGCGGCGCAAACACCGGTGAGAAGTCCGTGATGGGCGCTTCACACGAGGCGACATTGCGGCAATATCCGCTGCATAACCTCGGCGTCATGCGTTCTTCATCTCGGGTCGTGGTGGTCGGCCACGGCATGGTCGGTCACCGGTTCGTCGAGGCGTTGCGGTCACGCGACGCCGAGGGCGAGTGGCGGGTGACGGTACTGGCCGAGGAAGCGGACGCCGCCTACGACCGGGTCGGCCTGACCGGCTACACCGAGCACTGGGACCGCGCACAACTCGCACTCCCCGGTAACGACTACGCCGGCGACGACCACGTCGAGTTACGGCTGGGCAGTCGGGTCACCGACATCGACCGGGCCGCCAAGACGGTGCTGACAGAGGCCGGCGACGAAATCGGATACGACGCGCTGGTGCTCGCCACCGGTTCGTACGCATTCGTCCCGCCGGTGCCAGGCCACGATCTGCCGTCCTGTCACGTGTACCGCACCCTGGACGATCTCGACGCGATCCGCGCCGACGCGATGCGTGCCATGCAGGCAGGCGGCACCACGACGGGCGTCGTGATCGGCGGCGGTCTGCTCGGGCTCGAGGCGGCAAACGCGTTGCGGCAGTTCGGCCTTACCACCCACGTCGTCGAGATGGCACCGCGGCTGATGGCCCAGCAACTCGACGAAGCGGGCGGCGCGTTGCTCGGTCGGATGATCGGTGAACTCGGCATCACCGTGCACACCGGCGTCGGCACCGACAACATCGCGCCTTCGCAACGCAACCGGCCGGTGCGGCGCTCCGCCGAGACCGACTCGGTGCGGGTGACGCTGAGCGACGGCACGATCATCCACGCGGGGGTCGTCGTCTTCGCGGCCGGGGTCCGTCCGCGCGACGAACTCGCCCGCGCCGCGGAGCTGCCGATCGCCGACCGGGGCGGCGTGCTCACCGATCTGTCATGCGGCACAGAGGATCCCAACGTCTACGCGATCGGCGAGGTGGCCGCGATCGAGGGCCGCTGCTACGGCCTTGTCGGGCCCGGCTACACCAGCGCGGAGGTGGTCGCCGACCGCCTGCTCGGCGGTACCGCGGAATTCCCCGAGGCCGACATGTCGACCAAACTCAAGCTGCTCGGCGTCGACGTCGCCAGCTTCGGTGACGCGATGGGCAGCACACCGAACTGTCTCGAGGTGGTCGTCAACGACGCCGTCAACCAGACCTATGCGAAGCTGGTGCTGTCCGACGACGCCAAAACGCTGCTCGGCGGCATCCTGGTGGGCGACGCCTCCTCCTACGGCGTGCTGCGGCCCATGGTCGGTGAACCGTTGCCCGGTGATCCGATGACGCTAATCGCACCGGCCGGATCCGACGGGGGCGCAACGGGGCTCGGTGTCGGGGCACTCCCTGCCGCCGCGCAGATCTGCTCGTGCAACAACGTGACCAAGGGCGACCTGTGTGACGCGATCGCAGGCGGTTGCAGTGATGTGCCCGCACTCAAGGACTGCACCAAGGCCGGCACCTCCTGCGGTTCCTGCGTCCCTCTGCTCAAGCAACTGCTGGAGGCCGAGGGCGTCGAGCAGTCCAAGGCGCTGTGTGAGCACTTCAGCCAGTCGCGGGCCGAACTGTTCTCTATCATCTCCGCCACGTCCATCCGGACGTTCACCGGGCTGATCGAACGGTTCGGCACCGGAAAGGGTTGCGACATCTGCAAACCGGTGGTTGCCTCAATTCTGGCGTCGACCAGTTCGGATCACATCCTCGACGGTGAGCAGGCGTCGCTACAGGATTCCAACGACCACTTCCTCGCCAACATTCAGAAGAACGGCAGCTACTCGGTGGTGCCGCGGTCACCCGGCGGCGAGATCACGCCGGAGCAGTTGATCCTGATCGGTGAGATCGCACGGGATTTCAACCTGTACACCAAGATCACCGGCGGCCAGCGCATCGACATGTTCGGCGCGCGGGTCGACCAGCTTCCGGAGATCTGGCGCAGACTGGTCGACGGCGGCATGGAATCCGGGCATGCCTACGGCAAGGCGCTGCGCACGGTGAAAAGTTGCGTGGGAAGCACCTGGTGCCGGTACGGCCAACAGGACTCGGTCGAGATGGCGGTCAACATCGAGAAGCGCTACCGCGGCCTGCGCGCACCGCACAAGATCAAGATGGCCGTATCGGGGTGCGCGCGCGAATGCGCGGAAGCGCAGAGCAAAGACGTCGGTGTCATCGCGACCGAAAAGGGTTGGAATCTCTACGTCTGCGGCAACGGCGGCATGTCGCCGCGCCAGGCCCAACTGTTGGCCAGCGACCTGGACGACGAAACGCTGATCCGCTACATCGACCGGTTCCTGATGTTCTACATCCGCACCGCCGACCGGCTACAGCGGACGGCGCCGTGGCTGGAAGCGATGGATTTCCCCGACAAGTCGGGCCTGGATCACCTGCGTGAGGTTGTGTGCAACGACTCACTGGGCCTGGCAGCGGAATTCGAGGAGGCGATCGCTCGCCACGTGGAGGGCTACGCGTGCGAATGGAAGGGTGTCCTCGAAGACCCGGACAAGCTGTCGCGATTCGTGTCGTTCGTCAACGCGCCCGACGTCGCGGACCCCACCGTCGAGTTCACGCACCAATCGGGTCGTATCGTGCCCGTCGGAATGCCTAAGGTGCCTCAAAGATGACTCTTGCCAACGACATCGAGGTCTGGACGACCGCATGTGCGTATGACTTCCTGATCCCGAACCGCGGGGTGGGGGTGCTGCTGCCCAACGGTGCGCAGGCGGCGTTGTTCCGCCTCGACGACGGGTCGCTGCACGCGGTCGGCAACATCGACCCCTTCTCCGGTGCCGCGGTGATGTCACGAGGCATCGTCGGCGACCGGGGTGGCCGCGCGACGGTGCAGACGCCGATAAAGAAGCAGGCGTTCGCCTTAGCCGATGGCAGCTGTCTGGATGATCCCGAAGTCGCGTTGCCGGTGTATGCCACCCGCATCGTGGACGGCGACGTGCAGGTCGGCGTCTGACTGCGTCTGCTCGCCACAGGAACTAGGGACTTTTGGCCCACGACGTGCGCGCAGGTGTTACTTACAGTTACACCTATGACCTATGTGATCGGTAGCGCATGCGTCGACGTGATGGACAAGTCCTGCGTTCAGGACTGCCCGGTCGACTGCATCTACGAGGGCGACCGCATGCTCTACATCAATCCCGACGAATGTGTGGACTGCGGTGCGTGCGCCTTCATCTGTCGCGTCGACGCGATCTACTACGAGACCGATCTTCCCGAGGATCAGCTGCAGTTCCTCGCCGGGGGCGCCGCATTCTTCAGCGACGTGCTGCCGGGACGCGACGCCCCCTTGGGGTCGCCCTGCGGCGCGGCGAAGCTGGGGCGGGTCGGTGTGGACACGCCCTACGTCGCCGGGCTGCCGACGAACACGGGTCACGGCTAACCGCCCGGTGGCGCGGTTGTCGTCGACGTCGTCTGCGTCACGGTGACGGTACTGGTGCTGGTGCTCGGGCTGGGGCTCTCGGTGGTGGTGGCCGGTGTCGGCGAGGTGGTCTCCGTGACCGTTGCGGGCGGCACAGGCGCGACGACACTGGTGGTGACGGTCGACGTCGAGATCGATGTGGAGACCGATGTGCCGGCGGTGGTGGCCGGGCTGAGCACGCCGCAGGCGATGCGTTGATCGGACGCGGTGCCGCTTATGTCAGCGCCTTGGTGCAGCACGATCGCCGATCCCTCTGGCCCCTTCAGCTGGTCGGCGGTGAAGGCGTCGCTGGTCGCGACGAGTTTGCCTGCGCCGTCTGAGCGGATGAGCAGCGGGGGCAGGTCACCGCTGGCTGGCTGACCGGTGTGTCCTGGCGCCTGAAAGTGCTCGCCTGCGGAGGTGAAGTCGCCCTCGCACTTTCCGACCGCGTGAATGTGCACGCCATGAAAACCGGGCGACATGGCGCCGGTTGCGACCGTCTCGACGGTCACGGTCGCGTACCCGCTTGTGAAGTCGACCGTCGCGTTCGCGACGTGCTTACCGTCGGCGGTATTGAGCTGGGTGGTCAGCGACTGAGCAGTGGGTCCCGACGGGGTCGTGGTCCCGGTAGCCGGATTGTCGTTCGACTGATTCGCGCAACCGCTCGCGACGGCGGCGAGCACGGCAACCGCCGCGACGAGCTTGAACATGGACGCGGCTTACCCTGTCGAGGGCCCCGGCAAACGGCCAGTTTTGCCAACGAAAGGTCAGGCGGCGGCCGCACACCGGGCGCGGCTGAACCGGTTCGCGATCAACCGGACCAGGCCGGGGTGGGTGCCCAGCGGCTCCGTCACCACGTCGGCGCCACTGTCGCGCAGACGGTCCTGAAACAGGCCCTCGGACAACAGGTACGACGCGACGACCACCCTGTTGGCGCCGCGTCGCCGCAGCGAGTCGACCGCGTCACCGACATGTGGTGTGCCGGTCGCCGCGAACGCGAGTTCCACACGAGAGCTGGTGAGCGCCGACAGCCAGGTCGCCATCATGTGCAGGTCACGCTGCGCGCCACGATCAGCGGTACCTGCCGCCGCCAGGATCACCGAATCATCTGGCCGCCAACCGGATTCGATCAGCCGGTCGGCGAGCACCCGCACCAGTTGCGGGCTGGGCCCCAGCGCCTGCGTCACCGTGACGTCGAGATGTCTGCTCGCGTCGACGTGCGCGGGGATGTCGCTGGTGACGTGATATCCGCGGGAGAGGAACGCGGGCACCACGATTGCCGATCCGGTCATCGACGCCAACACGTCGGACGGCGTCGGGCCGAGCACGTCGACGAACGACACGTGCACTGGCTGCCCGAGCGTCTGTGACACCCGCCGTGCAAGCTCAGCCACCATCGTGACGCCTTGCCGCTTGCGGGTGCCGTGCGCGACCAACACCTGGGCCCCCGCGCGAACTGGGTAGCTCATTGCGCCTGCGCCAAATCGTCGTCGACAGCCAGTCGGTACCCGCGCTTGACCACCGTCGACACGATGTTCTTGTCGCCCAACGCAGTTCGCAGCCGCAGCACCGCGGTTTCGACGGCGTGCGTGTCAGTGCCGGTGCCCGGCAGCGCCCCGAGCAGATCGAACCGTGACACCACAGCGCCGGGATGATGGGCCAGCGCGCGGATGGTCGCCATCCCGGCAGGCGAAACCGCCTTCACCACACCGTCGACCATCACGCAGGTGCCCCGGATCTCGAGGATGTGGCCGGCGACCCGCAACGTGCGTGACTGCAGCAGCGGTAATTCGTCGGTGATGTGGCGCGCCAACGCGCCCAACCGCATCCGCTCCGGTGCCGACGTCGGGACACCAAGGCGTACCAGCGGCCGCGCGGTCACTGGGCCGACGCACATCGCGTGCACGTCAGTTCGCAACGACGACAACACCTTGTCCTCGATGCCGAGTTCCACCGCACGCATCAGCACCGAGGCGACGGCAGGTGCCGAGGTGAAGCTGACGGCGTCGAACTTGCCCTCCGCGATACCTGCGACCAGTTGGTCGAAGTCACCGTTGCGGGGGGCGGGATGCCAGCGGTACACCCTGATCGGCACGACTTCCGCACCGGCCGAGCGCAATTCGTCGAGGAACTCAGGGAACGGGTCCCATTCGTCGGTGGCGCCGTGCAACTGCACCGCGATGCGTTTGCCCGCGATACCGCCCTCGACCAGATAGTGCAGCACTTCCCGCGACGACTCGGACTCCGGCGACCACTCCTCCGGCAATCCCACGGCCCGCAGTGCCCCGGTCGCTTTGGGGCCTCGCGACACGATGCGTGCGTTGCCAAGTGCGCGGAGCAGATCGTCCGCAAGCCCCCAACCGTCGGCGGCGGCGAACCAGCCGCGGAACCCGATCCCCGTGGTGGCCACCACGATGTCGGGCGGTTCGGCGATCAACGATTCGGTGTTCGCCCGCAACTGCTCGTCATCGGGCAGTGGCACCATCGCGATCGCGGCCGCGCACGTCACGGTGGCCCCGCGGCGCTCCAGCAGGGCGGCCAGTTCGTCGGCGCGGCGGGCGGAGGTCACCGCCACCCGAAAACCGGTGAGCGGTGCCCATTCGGGCTCACTCATGCGCCATGTCTACGTAGATCATGTTTCCGCCCCGTTACCCAGCCATTGCCGAGCGGTCACGCCCTGGCGAGACCGGTGGCAGGCTCTGCACTGCCGACCGGCGCCGAGACCGGCCTGCGCACGTACATCACCCAGGTCACCGCGCAGGCGACCACGTAGAACGCCAGGAAGATCCAGAACGCCGCGGTTGCGGAGTGACTGCTCAGATACGACTGCCGCAGCGCCATGTTGATGCCGACGCCGCCGAGTGCGCCGATCGCGCCAGCGAAGCCGATCAGCGCCCCCGACATCGCGCGCGACCAGGCCACCCGGTCGGCCTCGGCGACCGTCAGGGAGCGACTGCGCGCCTCGAAGATGGACGGAATCATCTTGTAGACCGACCCGTTGCCGATGCCAGACAACAGGAACAGCACGATGAAGCCGACGACGTAACCGGTCATCATGGCGCCGGTCGCGGCGCCCTTGGTGTGATCGTCCAAGGTGCTGACGGCGACCAGGATCCCGGCGCCGAAGATCATGCCCGCGAACATCGCAAGGGTGACCCGGCCGCCGCCGACACGGTCGGCCAGTTTGCCGCCGTACACCCGTGACAGCGACCCGAGCAGCGGTCCAACGAACGCGATCTGCGCGGCGTGCAGCGAGGCCTGGGCCGCGCTCTGGCCCCCGGCCGCGAAGTTGATCTGCAGCACCTGGGCGAAGGCGAACGCGAAACCGATGAATGAGCCGAAGGTGCCGATGTAGAGCAGCGAAATCACCCATGTGTCACGCTCTTTGAGAATCGCGCCCATGGCCGCCAGATCGATCTTGTGCTGTTCGAGATTGTCCATGTACAGCGCCGCACCGATCCCGGCGACGGCCAGCGCCACCAGGTACACCGCACACACCCAGTACGGCTGGCGGTTTCCGAGAGTGGCGATGACGAGCAGGCCGACGATCTGAACCATCGGCACGCCGATGTTTCCGCCGCCGGCGTTGATGCCCAGCGCCCAGCCCTTGAGCCGTTGCGGATAGAACGCGTTGATGTTGGTCATCGAGGACGCGAAGTTGCCGCCGCCGAGGCCGGTCAGCGCCGCGCACACCAGGTACGGCCACAGCGGCAGACCGGGGTGGGCCAGCAGCCACATGGTGCCGACGGTGGGGATCAGTAGGACGAACGCGGAGAACACCGTCCAGTTGCGCCCGCCGAACGTCGCGGTGGCCAGTGTGTACGGAATGCGAAGGCATGCGCCGACCAGTGTCGCGGTGGCGCCCAGCAGGAACTTGTCGCCGGCGGAGAAGTGGTAGACCGATTCGGGCATGAACAGCACCATCACCGACCAGAGGGACCACACCGAGAAGCCGATGTGCTCGGCCACCACGGACCAGATCAGGTTGCGACGCGCGACGTACTTGTTACCGGCTTCCCAGGCTGCGATGTCCTCGGGATCCCAGTCTGTGATGCGTTTCGACATGGCGCCAACGCTAGGAACGCTTTATTGCGGCCAAACGCCTCGCGATGACCCCGCCGTGAACTTCCGCTCACGTCCTTTCCGGCAAGGGTGTGAGATCTACCAGACGTCGCCTTCGCGCCAATCGCAGGTGATCTCCGCCGAGGTGTCCAGGTCGATGCTGATCGGCAGGACGAACAACCCGTTGTCGTCGTCGGGAGTGCGGGTCAGGCCCGCGGGCGCGAGCACCGACGTCGGCCCGCGCCACGGCAACCAGCCTCGCGAGGTGTACATGTGCCTGCCTGCCTCCGAGGCGCTCAGCGCGCCCAGTTGGTAGGCGCCGCGCAGCACTTGTTCGGCCGCATCCATCAATGCGTGCGCCAGTCCCTGCCCGCGCCAATCTTCGCGCACCGCCACACCTTCGATGTAGCCGCAGCGCAGCGCGGTGCCGCGGTACATCAGTCGGCGCTGCACAACGGCGGCGTGTGCGATCAACGCGCCGTGGTGACAGATCAGGGCGTGCATGCCGCCGAGCGCGTGCTCCCAGTCGGCGTCGGTGAACTCACCGCCGAACGCCTCGATGACCATTCGGCGGGCGTCCTCGCGGGTCTCGTTGTCGAGGTCGGAGGTGTGGACCAGACGGGCGGTGTGGACTGCGCGGGTGCGAGGTTCGTGCGTGTGCACACTGCCTGTCTACCAGCGCAACCCGCCGCTGTCTCGCTACTCCTCGAAGGGCTTGCGCGGGCGCGACCAGTGCAGTCGGACGGTCTGCCCGGGCCGGATCTGGGCCACCTTGTCGATGTCGTCGTCGGTGACGACGCCGATCACCGGATAGCCGCCGGTCACCGGGTGATCCGGTCCGAGGATCACCGGAAAACCGTTCGGCGGCACCTGAATTGCGCCGCGGGTCGCACCTTCACTCGGCAGCTGACGATCGGGCCAGCGGTACTCCAGCGGCATGCCGATCAGGCGCATCCCCACCCGGTCGGTCCGGTTCGTCACCTGCCAGTTGGTCCGGATCAGGATGTCCGGGTCGACGAACCAGTCGTCGCGCGGGCCGGGCACCACCCGCAGTTCCAGCACCTCGTCCTCGATGGCGGCCACCGGCGCCTGGTCGAGCTCCGGGAGTTCGCCGGTGTGCTCGCCGACCGGCAGCACGTCGCCGGGTTGCAGCGGCAGCGGGCCGATCGCCGACATCACGTCGTACGACCGGGAGCCCAGCACGGGTGAGACGTCGATGCCGCCGCGCACCGCGAGGTAGGTCCGCAGACCGGTGCGGGGCGCGCCGAGCGAAATGACTTCGCCGTCGCGTGCGTAGTGAATGCTGTTGGTGCCGAACAGTTTCCCGTTCACCGACGGGTCGGCGTCGGCACCCGTCACCGCGATCGCGACGTCACCGCCGCGGACCCGCGCGGAGAACCCGCCGAACGTCACCTCGATGGTGGCGTGGTCGTTGGGGTTGGCCACCAGCCGGTTGGCCAGCTGATGGGAGCGGCGGTCGGCAGCCCCGGAGCGGGACACGCCCATGTGAGCCAGGCCCGGCCTGCCGAGGTCCTCGATCAGCGCAAGCGGACCGGTGCGCAGCACCTCGAGGGTGACGCTCATGACCGCACCTCCCGGAACTGCACCCACATCCCCGGCTGCAGCAACCCCGGCGGATTCCGATCGATGTCCCACAACGCGGGCACGTCGGGGGTGATCCGCCCGATCAGCTGCCAACCGCCGGGCGATTCCCGCGGATAGATGGCGCTGAACTCCCCGGCCAGCGCAACCGACCCGGCAGGCACTCTGGTCCGCGGTTCGGACTGGCGCGGCACGTTGAGCCGCTCGTCCCCGCCGATGAGATACGCGAAACCCGGTGCGAAGCCGCCGAAGCCGACGCGCCACGGGGTGGCGGTGTGGGCGGCGATCACCTGGTCGGTGCTCAGCCCGGTCAGCCGGGCCACCTCGTCGAGGTCGGCGCCGTCGTACACCACGCCGATCTCGATGTCGGCGCGTCCGCTCGCCGGTGCCGCCGCCGCGGCCAGCGCCTCGGCCGTCACCCGCAGCTTGCCCAGCCGCTGCCGGGTCGGCGCCTGATAGCGCGGTCCGGCCAGTTTCAGCAGCACCGTGCGCGACGCCGGGACGATGTCCAGGACGCCGAGCAGATCGGCCTCGCGCAGCGCGTCTGCCCACGCCAACACCTCGGCGGTGCTGTCGAATTCGAGCAGCAGCGCCTGGTCGCCATAGTCACGTACAGCGCCGAGTGCACGTACGTCCATCACATCCGCGATCACGCTCATAGTGTGGAACTTACCCGCGGGTAGCTAAGAAGGAACCAGCTCTATGAGCCTTGCCAGAGAAGGCTTAGCGATAGCTCATATTGCGGCGCCGTACGTCGGTTCGTGGCGCTTGACGTAAGCGATCACCCGGTAGGTCACCGGCAGCATGACCACCTCGACGGCGGTCTTGTAGAACCAGCCCAGCGCCGTGTAGACGACGAAGTCGCCGAAGGTGCTGATGCCGATCGCGCCTGCCGCGATGCTGCAGAACACCAGCGTGTCCCCTAGTTGGCCGGCGAAAGTCGAGCCGACCAAGCGGGCCCACAGGTGCTTCTCCTTGGTCTTCTCCTTGATCCGCACCACCACCCACGCGTTGATGGTCTGGCCGACGATGAAGCCGGCGAGGCCCGCGATGATCAACTGGGTGTAGGCGTGCACGACGTTCTCGAAGTGCTCCTGATTGGTGTAGAAGTCCGCCGCGGGCAGATAGATGGTGATCCAGAACGTGAGGGCGGCCAACCCGTTCATAGCAAACCCGAGAAAGATCGCTCGCCGGGCCGCTTTGAACCCGTACACCTCGGAGAGGACGTCGCCGATCACGTAGGTGAGCGGAAAGACGATGAACCCGCCGTCGGTGATGATCGGCCCGAATGCGACACCCTTGGTGGCGGTCACGTTGGAGATGATCACCAGCGCCGTGAAGACCGCGACGAAAATCGGATAGTACTTCGACCCCACCTGTGCGAACGCGGCGTGCTGTTCTTCGGTCGTGGTTTGGTCGCTGGTCACCCGGTAATTAGATCAGGACAGCGCCTTCGAGATCATGGGCGGCAGTTTGTCCGCGACCACCGGATACGACAGCGTCGACGCGAACGCGATCGCGCCAGACAACTCCTTGCCGGTGAAGACGTTGCGGTTGCCCACGGTAGCTCGCAGCTTTGCGACGACCGGGTCGGCAAGGAGCGCGGTCTGTTCGTCATCGCTCTCGGTGGTCCAGATCAATACGTCCGCGTCATCGAGCACCGCCGCCATCTTGTCCCGCTTCACCAAAGAGGCGCCGGGGTCGGGAGCGGTGAACCCCATCTTGGTGAGGAACTCGGTGCGCCAACTGGGCGTGGTGATGCGCACGCTGTCGTCGAAGAACGTGCCGCCGAGCAGTAACGCCTTCTTACCGGCGAATTGCGGGTTGTTCTTCCCGACGGCCGCGAACTTGTCGTCGACGGCAGCCACCAGCTTGGCCATCTCGTCGGCCTTGAACACGGCCTGGCCGATCACCGTGGCCTGGTCCTTCCACGTCTCGAAGAACGCGTCCGAACCGGACTGCGCGACGGTGGGTGCGATCGCCGACAGCTTGGTGTAGGTGTCCTGGTCCAGTCCGGCGTTGGTGGCGACGATCAGGTCGGGTTTCAACGACGCGATCTGGTCCACCTGAATGCCGTCGTTGAGGTTGAGCACCACCGGCTGTGCGTTACCCAATTTCGGTTGCGCCCATGGCCATACGCCGAACGGCTCGCCGCCGAACCAGTCGGTGATCGCGATGGGGACGACCCCGACCGCCAACAGGTCGTCCTGTTCGGTGAAGCCCGCGCTGACGACGCGCTTGGGCGGGCCGGGGATCTTGGTTTCGCCGAAGATGTGCTTGACCGTCACCGAGCCGTCTTTGGCGACGGCGCCCGGCTTGGGCGAACTGCAGCCTGCAACGAGTGCCGCGCTCGCAGTCATGGTCAGGAAACCCCGGCGGGACAACGCAGCTCGCACCGACGCGAGCCTAGTCGCTAACTGATCCGGAAGTTACCGAACAACACACTGGCCAGGCCAAACGCAACGACGACGTTCACCACAGTCGCCGAGGCGAACACCGCGACCGGCCGCCAGCCCGCCTCTTTCAGGCCCCTGAGCGAAAACTCCAAGCCGATTGCGACGAACGCGAAGATCAGAAACCACGTGCGCAGATCGTTGACGGTCGCAATCTCCGCTTTCCCGCTGGGCACCCACTGCAGATACAGGGTGCCGATCACCGACGCGGCGATGAAGCCGAGCACGAACTTCGGGAAGCGTTCCCAGAACTGGCCGAGCGTCGGCCTGGCCTCAGCGGCGGACTTGCGCTCGATCTTCAGCGCGAAGTACGCGGTCAGCGCGATCGCCACGACGCCGATCAGGGCGTTCTGAGTGGTCTTGACGATGGTCGCGATCTGCAGGGCGTCCTCACCCGCGATCGCACCCGATGCCGCGACCGCGGCGGTGGTGTCGATGTTGCCGCCGATCCACGCGCCGGCCACCGCATCCGACAGGTTGAACACGTCGGCGAGCCACGGCAGCAGGAAGATCGACGGCAGCGCGAAGGCGATGACAAGCGATGCGGCGTAGGCCAGTTGTTCGCGCTTGGCCTGCACCGCACCCGCGGCCGCGATGGCCGCGCTCACCCCACATATGGACACCGCCGAGGCCAGTAAGGCACGCAACTTGTCCTCGAGCCCGAGTCGGCCGCCGAACCACCAGGTGAAGCCGAACACCGCGGAAATCAGCAGCAGCGCCTGCAGGACGGCCGGACCCGCCGCGGTGACCAGCACCTTCAGGTTGATCGACGCACCGAGCAGAACCAGGCCCGTCTTGATGAAGAACTCGGTCCGAAAGCCTTGGGAAAGGCCAGCGAGCGCATCGCGCAGCGCGAATTTGCTCAGTACCGCGTTGCCGATCAGGCCCAAAGCAATTGCGTAGACCGGGAATTCGATCGACTTGGCGATTTTCGCGAACGGCGTGCCCGCCGCCCACACCGGCACCTGCTGCTCCAGGAACCGGGTGGCCGCGCCGAGCGCGATCACCACGAGCACCCCGGCGACGGCGTAGCCGATCCGCGCGGAGCGCGTCTCGTCGCGCCGCGTCTCGGTCTCGGTCACGGGATCACGCTCCCCGGAAGCGCGCCGACGAGCACGAGCGCCAGTAGGGCGAGGCCGACAATGACTGCCAGCCAATCCTCGTTGATCACGACCGCAACATATGCACAGCGACTTTTCAGGTCACCGATTGCGATCAGTGAGAACCGAGCAGCCCAGTGTGGTGCCATAGAGCATGCCCTCCTCCAATCTCGCGCCACGCGTCAGGCCCGGCGAGCACGGCGAGGACCTGAACGTCGGGGAATTCCGGTTCTGGTTCGTCGGCCAGCGCTGGGAGTGGTCCGACGAGGTCGCCCGCATGCACGGCTACGAACCCGGCACGGTCGAGCCGACCACTGAGTTGCTGTTGTCGCACAAACACCCCGACGACCGCCAGCACGTGCAGGACCTCCTCGACCAAGCGCTCCATCAGGGCGGGTCGTTTTCCAGCAGGCATCGGTTCATCGACACGGCGGGCCACGAACACACGGTGATCGTCCTCGCCGACCGGATGTACAACGACCAGGGGGCGGTCGTCGGAACGGAAGGGTTCTACGTCGACCTGACCGACTCCGTCGAGAAGACACGGCGCAAGGTACTCGACGCTGCCCTGCCCGAACTCTTCGAAGCCCGCGCGGCCATCGAACAGGCCAAAGGGGCCCTGATGGTGGTGTACGGGGTCGACGCCGACCAGGCATTTGCGATGCTGCAGTGGCGCTCTCAGCAGACCAATACGAAGTTGCGCGCACTCGCGGCGCAGGTTGTCGCCGACCTCGACACCGTGCAACACCATTCGGACGCGTTACGCCGTGAGTTCGACCATCTACTGCTCACCGTGCACGAAAGGATGGTGCGCTGAGCTGCCGGTGGGGACTGCGGTGAAACGGTGCGCTTTCGATGCGGCTGTCGCTTAATCTCCGGTAGGGGATGGCGACGAAGCAGGGGACCAAATCAGCAGTGCCAAATCTGGAAATCAAGCAGGTTGTGCGCGACCGCGCGGTCGTCGTCGCGGTGGCGGGCGATATCGACACCGCCACGGTCGACACACTCGCCCGCAACCTGGCGGCCGCGATGAACGTGGCGTCGACTCAATCGCACAAACTGCTCGTGGTGGATCTCGGCGACGTGACGTACTTCGGCAGCGCCGGCCTGAACGCCGTGCTCGGGTGCTACGAAGCAGGGGCGGACAACGGCGTCGCAGTGCGGTTGGTGGCCAACGCCGCTGAAGTGTTGCGGCCGCTGCAAGTGACGCAACTCGACTCGGTGCTCCGGCCGTATCCGACGGTGCCTGACGCGCTCGCCGACTCCGCCGACAACAGCGGTTGACGGCAGACGAGGGTGGGTATATCGCGTCTTGCAATCGCCGCTGCCCCACTGCCTTCGGGGCCAGCACGCTGACGGGAGTGACGATGGGGGCGGACGACATCACGCAACGCCCGTCACCGGCGGTGTTCAACGCGGACCCCGAGATCGGCCGCGATCTGGCGGCCGTCGATTGGGCGCGCACCCCGCTCGGACCGCCGGCAGCGTGGCCGCAGAGTCTGCAGACCGCGGTCAGCATCCTGCTGTCGTCGCGGTTCTCGATGTGGATGGCGTGGGGTCCCGAGCTGACGTTCTTCTGCAACGCCGCTTATCGCCGTGACACGCTCGGCCGCAAGTATCCGTGGGCGCTCGGTCGACCCGCGAGTGAGGTGTGGGCGGAGATCTGGCCGGATATCGGCCCACGTATCGACGGCGTGCTGGCCACCGGACGCGCTACGTGGGATTCCGCGCTGCTGCTCTTCCTCGAGCGGTCGGGTTATCAGGAGGAGTCGTATCACACGTTCTCCTACAGCCCGCTGCGCGATGAACTCGGACACGTGGTGGGCATGCTCTGCGTCGTCAGTGAGGACACCGAACGGGTGATCGCCCAGCGCAGGATCACGACGTTGCGCGACCTGGGTTCAGACCCCAGCGTCGTGCGGACCGAGGACGAGACCCTGGCGCACGCCGCGCGTCAACTCAGCCACAATCCGCGTGATCTTCCGTTCACGTTGACCTACCTGTTCGACGACGACGGTGGCGCGCGGCTGGCGGCCGCAAGCGGCATCGAACCCGGCCACCCGGCCGCACCGGCGAGCCTGTCCGCCGACGGTGCCGCGCTGTGGCCGCTGACCGCAAGTGCCCGAGGGGAACAAGTTCTCGTCGAACTCGACGGCGACCGGTACCCGAAGCTTCCCACCGGGGACTGGCATGAGCCACCCACCCAGGCCTTGGTGACCCCGCTGGTGCAGCAAGGTGGCGCGCCGGCAGGATTCCTGGTCACGGCGATCAATCGCTACCGCGCGTTCGACGAGCACTACCGCGACTTCGTGACCCTGGTGGCAGGCCACATCGCCGCCGGAATCGGCAGTGCGCGAAATTACGCCGCGCAGCAGCGACGCGCCGAGGAACTCGCCGAGTTGGACCGTGCCAAAACGACCTTCTTCTCCAACATCAGCCACGAGTTCCGCACCCCGCTGACGCTGATCATGGCTCCGGTGGCCGAAATGCGCAGCGCCGCATCGGTACTCGACGAAGTCGCACGTCAGGAACTCGAGGTTGTCTACCGTAATTCGCTGCGACTGGCCAAGCTGGTCAACACGTTGCTCGACTTTTCCCGTATCGAAGCGGGCCGCGCGCAGGCCCGATATGAACCGGTCGACTTGTCGGCGGTGACGGCCGAACTGGCCAGCGTGTTCCGGTCTGCGATCGAACGGGCCGGGCTGCGGTTCGAGGTGGACTGCCCGCCGTTGAGCCAACCGGTGTACGTCGATCGGGACATGTGGGAGAAGGTGGTGCTGAACCTGCTGTCCAACGCGCTGAAGTACACCTTCGACGGCAGCGTGTTGATCAGGACGCGGCAGCAGGACGGCTACGCCCTCGTCACGGTGCGCGACACCGGCATTGGAGTTTCGGCGGACGAGATCCCACGGTTGTTCGAGCGTTTCCACCGGATCGAGGCCACCCGCGCCCGCTCCAACGAGGGCAGCGGAATCGGCTTGGCGCTCGTCAAGGAACTGGTCTCGCTGCACGGCGGAACCATCGAGGCGCACAGCGGTGAAGGGGAGGGCACCACCTTCACGGTCTGCCTGCCGTTCGGGTCTGCGCATCTGCCTGCCGAGGAAGTCGTCACGTTGGCCCGCGAACTGGCGCCGTCGGGTTTGGCCGAGCCCTATGTGGCTGAGGCACTGCGATGGTTGCCGGAGGAATCCGACACCGCGCACGGGCTCACGCAGGGTGTGGTGACCGCCGATACGGAAGTCAGTACGACGTTCGCCGCAACGGGGCCGCCCGCGCGGGTGTTGATCGCCGACGACAACGCCGATATGCGCCAGTATCTTTCGCGTCTGCTGCGCAGCGCGGGTTACGTCGTCGACGCGGTGACCGACGGTCAATTGGCTCTGGAGAAGGTCCGCGAGAGCGTGCCCGACCTGGTGGTCAGCGACGTGATGATGCCCCGCATGGACGGTCTTGCGCTTGTCGCGGCGTTGCGGGCGGAGGCACGCACAGCCGCCGTGCCCGTGCTGTTGCTGTCGGCGCGTGCGGGGCAGGAAGCCTCCATCGAAGGCCTGCAGGCCGGGGCGGACGACTATCTGGTCAAACCGTTCGCCGCGGCGGAACTGCTCGCCAGGGTGCGCGCCAACGTCGAGCTGTCTCGGCTTCGTAACCATCATTCGCGTTGGCGCACAGCACTTGTCGATGCGTTGCAGGAGGCGTTCTTCCTCTGCGACGAGCGCGGCACTGTCATCGAGATAAATACGACGTTCACCGACATCCTCGGATATGGGCCGGAACAACTGCCGTACGAACCGATCCACCCGTGGTGGCCGGACGTGAACACCGACCCAGACGGGTACCGGCAGGTGCAGGCCGCGTTCGACACGCTGTTCACCGACGGCAGCGGAGCGGGCACCGTCCCTATGATCCACCGGGACGGCCATCGACTCTGGGTCCGTTTCAGCGCCAACCAGACGGAGGACCCCGACACCGGACGACGCGTGATCGTCGGCTCCTTTCGGGACGTCACCGCCGAACACTATGCAATGCAACGAGATACGGCCCTGGCCGAGCTCACGGAGCAACTCGTCCAGGCCGATTCTCTCGACGACGCAGTCGTCGCGGCCGCCGAAGAATTACGGAGACTCTGGCACGCCCGCACGGTGTTGGCCGCCACGTTCGCCGTGCCGTCGACGGCGTCCGACGAGGACGCGCCGCGGATTCACTCGGCGGGCTCCTCGCCACAGTGGTCGGACATGTCCGAACGCATCCGCCGCCGAGTGGCTGCCGTGCGCGACGGCGACCTGCTGGTCAGCGACACGACAGAACCGGGGACGGCGGCCATCGCGGTGCAACATCCGCACGGAATTCTCGTGCTGTACCTCGAGTTGGCTGAGCGGCGGCCGTTCACCACCGAAGACAACACCCTGCTCACTGTGCTCGCCAGCCGGCTCGGCCAGGGCCTGCAACGGGTGTATCACCTTGACCAGCAACGGGAAACCGCGTTGGCGCTGCAGACCGCGATTCTCGGCCCCGCAGCGCTACCTGGCGGATTCGCTGCGCGGTACCAACCCGCGACGAGGCCGCTGCAAGTCGGCGGCGACTGGTACGACGTCGTCGATCTCGACGACGGCCGCATCGGGCTGGTGGTCGGTGACTGCGTCGGTCACGGCCTCAGTGCCGCGACCGTCATGGGGCAGCTCAAGAGCGCATGCCGGGCGCTGCTGCTCGAACACCCCAGCCCGCGCGCTGTGCTGACCGCGTTGGACCGCTTCGCAGGCCGGTTGCCGGGCGCGCGAACAACCACGGCGTTCTGTGCGGTGCTGAGTCCAGACACCGGCGAGTTGGTGTATTCGAACGCAGGCCATCCCCCGCCGGTGGTAGTGCATGCCGACCGAAGGGTCGAGCTGCTCGACGGCGGTAGCGCCATCCCTCTCGGGTTAGGATTCAGCGGCGTCCGCACCGAGGCTCGTCGGATGCTGCCGTTCCGGTCGACGCTGCTGCTCTACACCGATGGCCTCGTCGAGCGGCGGCGCGAACCGCTGGATCGCGGAATCAACAGAGCCGCGGATCTCGTTATCGACAATCGTGAGGCAGCTCTCGACGAACTCGCCGACTCGCTCATGTCGCGCATCACGCCGGGCGACGGCTACCAGGACGACGTCGCCATGCTGTTGTACCGGCACCCGCCGCCGTTGAGCATCGCCATCCCTGCCGAGGCCGACCAATTGGCGCCGATCCGCACGGCGCTGCGGAGGTGGCTGACCCAGGCCGGGGTCGGCGCGGATCAGGCGGTCAATGTGCTGGTGGCGACCGGCGAAGCGTTGGCCAATTCGATCGAACACGGCCATCGTGACGACCAGGAGGGACTGGTGCGCCTGCATGCCACGGCGTCGGGAGACAGTCTGCACGTGACAGTCGCCGACGCCGGATCGTGGAAGACGCCGCAGCCCGCGGCCAATCCCGACCGTGGGCGCGGCATCATGCTGATGCGCGGATTGATGCACACCGTGGACATCTCGCCCGGCGCCGAGGGCACCACGGTGGCAATGGACATGAGGATCGCGTGATGGCCACGCCAATGACGGTGTCCACCTGCCGCGGCTCCGACGGCCAGATCGTCGTCACCGCAACGGGTGAGCTCGACATGAGCAACCTGGACCGGTTCAAAGACGCGCTTACCGGCGCACTGGCGCAAGCGGACGGCCAGCCGGTGAGGCTGGATCTGCAAGGCGTCGAGTATCTGGACAGTGGGGCCATCAACGTGCTGTTCGCGTGCGGCGATCGCGTTCGCGTAGTGGTCAACCCGATCCTGATGCCGGTGCTCAAGATCAGCGGGATCACTGACGTGATGAGCGTCGAGGTGGGCGGCTGAGGGTCAGACGATGAACGGCGACTCACCGGACCCGGTGAGCACCGAACCGCGGTCGAGTAACCCCTTCTCGACATCTCGGAAGAGCACGCCGATGTTGTCGCCGACGCCCGCCTCGTCGGTCTTCTTCCGGAAGACCTCGATGCTGTCGACGCGCGCGTCGAGTGTGCCGTCGATCCGCACGGTGTCGCCGACGCGCAGCACACCACTTTCCACCCGGCCCGTCGCGACCGTGCCGCGGTTGCGGATGACGAACACGTCCTCGACAGTCATTCGGAACATGTCAGGAGTGTGCCAGGGCTCAGGAGTGCGCGAGGCGCTTGTTGATCAATCGGGTCAGCCACGCAGGCGAAAACCGTGAACCGACGGCCATCATCTTGGTCTGCGAGCCGACCGGGAAATGCACCTGGTGCAGGGCGCGGCGCAGCCGCGACGGCTCGACGGCCTCGGCGATCGCGTCGGCAACGTCTTGCGCGGTGAGCCGGATGCCGAGGGATTCCGTTGTGCCGGTTCGGATGTGGTCCGTCATTGCGGTCTGCACATACAGCGGCCACATCGCGATCACCCGGATGCCGTGGCGCTGCCATTCGATGTCGAGCGCCTCGGTGATGCCGCGGACGAAGAACTTGGTGGCGCTGTAGTTGGCCAGCTCGGCTTGACCGTAGATCGCCGACGCGGACGCGAGGTTGACGACCACCGAATCGGCGGTGTCACGCAGGTACGGATATGCGGCATGCAGCCCGTTCACGACACCTTTGGTGTTGATGTCGATCTCTGTCAGATGCCTGCTGACCTCGATGTCCTCGAAGCGCCCTGCCAGTAGGATGCCCGCGTTGTTGATCATCACGTCGAGTCGACCGCCTGCGGCCTCGACGAATTCGCCCACCCGCTGGGCCATTTCGGTCGAGTCGGTGACGTCGAGGTGGCCGACGACGACCGTCCCGCCCAACGCCCCGATCTCGTCGGCCAAGGCTTTCAGACCGACCTCGTCGATGTCGTAGCCACCGACGGTGTAGCCCTTCTTGGCGAAGGTCAGCGCGGTCGCGCGGCCGATGCCTGCGGCGGCTCCGGTGATGAATACGGCTCTATTCGGCATGAGCCATCATCGCCCATCGGTGTCACTTCATGGTCGCCAGGTTCCGCCACAGGTTCTTGAGGCTGTCCGTGCCGCCGAACAGCGTGGTGAAGTGTGTCGAGTCGATCAGCACGATGTCGCCCGCGCGCTGGCCGCCCGGCGGCATCCAGATCAGCGCGTTGAACTCCGTGTTGCCTGCCTCGGTGAACGGATGTGGCCGGTTGGGGTCGACCCGCTGACGGCCAAGGACGTGCACGCCCTTGCCCTCCGGCACGGTGAGCTCGTAATGCGGCAGATGCGGGTGGAAGTTGAACGTGCTGACGTTGTCGAGCAGTCGCGGGGTGTCGAGGTCACGGAAACCGGTCAGCGGCGCGATCTCCTTGGTGCCCTCGACAACTGCTGGCCGCAGTCCCCAGATGTTGTGCACGGGCACGTCGAGCGCCTTCATCAGCGACCGGGTGTACTGGCCGAACCTCTGCTGGCGTGGAACAAGGCGGTCACCGTGGTGTTCGTACTCCATTTGTTGCTGTGCGGAATCCTCGGTGAAGCCGACATCGTGGTGCGGCGCCAGCAGCAGGCAGGTGCCTTCCCTTTTGAGCCACTCGCTGATGGCGGCGATCTCCTCGGGCGCAGCCTCCTGCTCGGAGAGCAGGTGATCGAGCCCGAACACCATCAGCGTGTCCGTGTCGGCGAGGATGCGTTCGTCGATCGGCAGCTTGTACCCGGCCTGATCGATGCGCTGGAACACTGCCACCGGGTGACCGGTCGCTTCCTCGGCCAACTCCTGAAACGCCAACGCGGAGCGATGGAACAGTTCCAGCGTCCCGGCGATGCCCTGCAGAAAGTTCGCCGCGTCATACTCCGGTGTCTCATACGAGGGCCACAGGACGTTTCGGACTTCGGTCATGGTGGAGAAGCGGTTGTAGATGACGGCCGGATCCCGTTGAGATTCCCAGGGGTAACTCCACGTCCAGTAGATACTGATGCGCCGCCGACCATCGTGATTGCGTGCGATGTGGCTCTGGTTGTAGGTGCGTGCCCGCATGGTCGGCCCTTCTAGAGCGTGGCGAGGTAACGGATGGCGTTGATGCCGGGTAGGAAGAAGTACGCGCCACCCTTGAGTGTCGTGAACGCCGGAATTCCCTTGTGCACCTTGCGGATCGGCCGCTTGGGGACAGTGAAGTCCAGCGAGCCGTCCTGAGTGCCGGAGATCGGGTCGTGCTCGTTGCCGAGCTCGTGGAACGCCTTGTCGTTGATCCACACGTTCTGCGCGAACTCGAACTGACGGACCAGATCGGCGCAGATGATGAACGCGGCGATGCCGCGGTCGACACCGTCGTCGGGTGCGCCTTCAGGCAGCGCGGGGCCGTAGGTGGCGCCGCGCCGGATCATCCGGCGCCGGTTCATGTAGTGCGCGGTATCGCGGGGATTGAGCCTGCGGGCATGGGAGCCCAGTGGGCAGGCATAGCCGAACGGATCCATCTCTTTGTAGTTGTAGTCGTTGTTTCGCATCGGGTCTGCACCCAATTCGGGATCATCCTTGTCCGGAGCGAGCACCAGCGGCGCACCGCTCCGCCAGCGTCCCATGAACTTGGCGGCGAGCAGCTCCTGCCCCTCCAGGGTGTCGGCGTTGGCGCGCAGGTAGTCCCGGAATGTCGCGACGTGCTCCTGCAACCGCCGGTACGCCATATAGCTTCCGTTGCGGGACAACACGGCTGGTTCGGGCAGATTGCCGACGGGGCCGTTCTCGTCGGGATAGCCGAGGATGAACTCACCGGGTTCGAGCGGATCCCCGGAACCGGGCGTGGGGTCTTCTCCGGAACCTTTCATCACCGGCTGCGACAGCCGGTCACGGAAGCCGAAATGGTCATGGGCGTAGTTGAACGGAGGTGTCGCATTGAGGTCGAGATGCGACAGTGAGCGCACGCCGTCTGTTCGGGCCAGCAGCTTGTCGTGTTCTGTGATCGACCGCTGGCACTGTTCGTCGGTGCGGGAGAACAAGATCGCGATCGCATGCAGGTCGTCACCGGCCAGCCCACCGACCCAGTGTTCGGGGGCGGCCGGGCCGGTGTCACCGAGGATGCTGGCGCGTGCGGCCATGCCTTCGCGGAATTCGTCGGGGAAGGTGACCAGCGATTCCTCAGGCACGCCAAGGGCTTTGAGTCCGTTCCAGGTGAATGCCAGCGTGACCCAGCGGTCCGAGGAATCCATCGTCGCCTGCGCATCGGCGGCCGACTGCACCTTGTCCTGCAACTCGGCCAACCACGCTCGGCCGCCTTGTGCGGTGTCGAACGTCAGGAACTCGTAGCGTCCTGTGATCGCAGGCGTTCGGGTCAGCAGGATGTGTTGGATGTCGTCGAACTCGAGCACTGCTACTGCTTGCCTTTCGTCCACGCCCATGCCGCGATGCGCCAGCCGTCGGACCGTTGACGAAGCGCGACCGTGAAGACCGCGCCCGTCTGGGTGACCTTCCGGTCACCAATGGTGAACGTCATGGTCGCGGGGAGCGCTACATACGCGCTGTCGCTGGTGGTGGTGTCGTGCAGGGGTTCGCCAAGCGTCACGAAATATCCCGATGCATCGTGTGATGCACCTTCGGCCAGCACATCTCGGTACCAGTCCTTGGCAGCCGTCGGTCCCTGCCACACGTGGGGTGGCATGCCATCGAGGATCGAGCCAGGGACGTCGAAGGTCGCCGCCATCGCCTCGGCATCACCGTTGTTGAAGCCGTCGATGTACTGCTCGATGGCTTCGAGCGGAGTGGAAGTCATTGCATTTGATCGAGCATGTTCGAGAACGCGGCCTTGAGTCGTAGCGCCTTTTTGATCTCGTCAGCGGTGGCGTAGGGGTATTCGCCGTACTCGAGGAAGCTCGGAACCTGATGATCGCGTACGAATTTGATGAACGCCTCAGGGTTTTCTTTCCAATCCTCGGGAAAGCCTTCGAGATTGGTGAACACGGTGGTGATTCCGGTGGCGCTGAACAGCTGTACGGCGTCTTCGGTGTACTTGTCGAAATCGGTGTCGAAGATCCCCTGGTACTGGAAGTGCAGACCCGATCCCACATCGAAGAGCACCCAGCGCAGATAGTGCAGGCGAAGAGGCGCCAACGCCTCGGGGCTCGCCGCAATCGTGTCCTCGATCGTCTTGCCGTACGCCCGCACGGCCTCTTCCCGGCCCTCCTTGACCTTGGCGATGATCGAGAAGCCGTGACAAGCAGGGGTGCGTGGAAAAATCGGGCCGTAGCGTCCGCGTTCGAGCTCGAAATAGCCCTCCTTCGGGATCGCCATTGCGGCGGGTTTGGTCCAATCTTGTTCCGGCATTCCGCACGCCCCTATTCCAGCGGTCCGATGCCGTGAACGTACACCCGCTACCAGCGCGCGGTGGTCGATTCGGACAGACGGCGGTCGAATGCGAGTTGTCCACACAGGGAAGCTGAGTCGATGATCGTGATGTTGTCCGGAACAACAGAACTCGATCATGAAAATCGACATAACCCAACGCGCCGAGACAGTTCGATTTACGCTTTCGCTCATAACGATCGGGCGCGTCGTCGGGGGGGCCACCTTGGCGAGCCACTCACGATAGGAGGGGAGCAGCCGTGCGAAGAAGCCAGCGCTGCCTGAGTTTGGGTCTTGTCCTTACCTTTGTGCCCTTCGGTGTCATGTCCGCTGCGCCAGCGTGGGCCGATTGCGTCGGTGCCGGGAATGCAACGGTATGCGCACAGGGCGACGTCCGCGGCGGCGGCCCCAGCGCCCCCTCGGCGGGGCCGTACTACCCAAGCTATTGCGCCGACCCGTGGTATTGCGACGACGGCTGGGATGTCGACGTGGTCCTGCCGCCGATCGATATCGGACGTCCGGGCCGCCCAGGTGGCATCGGTCCACGTCGCTGAGCAAAGTCCCCTACCACTCACTGAATCAAGGAGTTCCGAATGATGTTCCGTGTTTTCATCGGCGCCGGCGTGATTGCCGGGGCGACGCTCATCGGTACCGCGGCAACCGCGGCGGCCGATCCACCCAACTGCACCGCGGCCGACCTGGCTGGTGTGATGTCCGGGGTGAACGCAGGGATGTCGTCCTACCTGTTCACCCATCCGGACGTGAACACTTTCTTCACCGGACTCAAAGGCAAGCCCAGGGACGAAATGCGAACCGAGATCACCAACTACTTCGACGCCAACCCGCAGGTGGCCGACGAGATCAGGGCGGTCAGGCAGCCCGCATCAGACTTCCGTGACCGCTGCAACGCGCCTCTGCCGGACGGCGGACCGATGGGGTAGTCCGGCCGAGATCGGGCCGGTAGCCGCCGGGCGGAAGCGTTACTTCTGCTCGGCGCCTGCGGCCTGCGAGTCCTTGTCGGCCTTTTTGCTGCCTGCCTTTCTAGGCTCCTGTTTGGGTGAGTCGCCGCCCTTCTTTCCACTGTCGGCCTTCGGCGAGTTCGTCGTTTCTCGATCGGTCTTGTCCGCAGCGGTGCGCGCGTCGTCCTTCGCCGTCGATTCGCGCTTGATCTTCTTCACTTTTGGTGTGTTGCCCGCTGGCTCTGGCTCAGTTTGATCCCCGGCCGATTTCTCTGCCTCCGCTATAGCCCGTTTGGGCGCGACTGTGTCGAGAGTGCTCACCGGGACCAGCGCCGCCTTGCTCGACAGCTCCGGGACGTCTGTCACTTCAGCGCTGAACACGGTCGCGGAGACGGCAGGCTTGGCAGCCAATGCTGTCGCAATTGTCTTCTGCGCGAACACGATTGCGTCGACGATGTCTTGGCCGCCGTCGACCACCGACCCGATCACCAACTGGGTGCCGCCGACCAAGGCATTGACCAGATTGCCCAGATTCGGTGGCAGTAGCGCGTCCACCACACCCTGCCCCGCGATGATTGACGAACGTAGGACCCCGTCCACCGCCGCGAAAACGCCGGTGCCCAACCCGATGACGGCCGCAGGGACGGCTTCCTGCATCGCCTCGCTGACCGCGAGCACGCGTTGACGCCGTTCGATGATCGCGGCCAGCGTCGGCTCGCCAACGGCGACAAGGCTTCCCACCAAATAGGTTTCGACGGTGGTCAGCGCGCCGAGCAGGTCGCCGGTGAGCACTTGCTGAGTGGTCGTCACCAGCGTCGAGGGAATTGCGACGATCGATTGCCCCAATCCTGCTGCGGATCCTGCCAATCCGACGCCGAGAGTGACCGCGTCGTCGATCTGGTTGAGGACGAACTGCCGGAAGGCGGGGAACGTGAAGATCTCGGCGACTGACGCCGTCAACTGCACCTGAGGTAACTGCACTTCGGGAATGTGCACCCGCGGCGCGAATTCCTGGGGCGAGACGGCGACAGGCGTTACAGCAATTGCACTGGCGCCTACCAATGCAACGCCGGCCGTGGCCAGTGGACGAATGGCTGCGTGCATGGTGTCCCCCATCGTCGGTTATCTGCCAGGGAAACTACCTGACGCACGCGTAAATTGATTGAAATGTGCAGAGTTTGTTCAGGGTCGTCCGTCGGTTGCCCTCAACGGCATACCGGCTTCCATGAATTCCAGCGCCCGATACAGCCGTTCGACCGCACCTGATGCGTGGTCGATGACAGCCATCAACCCGCCCGCCAACGCCCCGACGAACACGCGCACTTCGAAGTCGTCGGGTTTGCGCCCGGTCCGGCGGCAGTCGGCTTCGGTGAGCGCCGCGATGGTGCGGCGGTGGTACACGTCGAACTGGGTGGCCTTGAGTTCGGGAATCGAAAGCACCAACCGAAGTCGCCTCCGCTCAAAGCGCCACTCGTCCTCCGACAGCGTCCTCATTGTGATCTCCAATGCGCGTCGGAAGGCTTGTAACGACGGAAGTTCGGGGGGCTGCTTCTCGAGAGCCTCGATAGCGACTTGGTCGAGGTCGTTGGCCATCAGCACCATTTCCTTGGACGGGAAGTACCGGAAGAACGTGCTGGGCGAGACCTCGGCGGCCTCCGCGATCTGTTCGATCGTCGTGTTGCTGTAGCCGTTCTCCTCGATCAACCGCATGGCTTGACGGCGAATGGTGTCGCGAGTCCTGATCTTCTTGCGATCCCGTAATCCAAGGATCTGGTCGCCGACCCCCATTGGGCCATTGTGTCGATGCCAAGGTGTTAGGACAAGGCCAACGACGCCCCGAGTCCGATCATCATGACTGCGATCAGGCCGTCGAGGATGCGCCACGTCAGCGGGGTGGCGAACAGACCGGCCAACCGTCGCGCGCCGAAGCCGAGGCTGACGAACCAGACCGCGCTGGCGGTGACCGCGCCCACGCCGAACAGCCAGCGCCCGTTCTGGTGTTCGTTGGCCAGGGTGCCGAGTAGCACCACGGTGTCGAGGTAGACGTGGGGGTTGAGGAACGTCATCGCCGCGCAGGTGAGCAGCACGTCGAGTAACCGGGCCGGTGCGGCTTCCGCGGGCGTCAGCGCCGACGACTTCAGGGCGCGGCGCGCCGCGAGCAGACCGTAGCCGGTGAGGAACAGCGCGCCGCCGAATTTGGCGATGGCCAACGCGCTGGGGTGAGCGCTGATCACAGTCCCGACGCCGGCTATGCCGGCCGCGATCAACACGATGTCGGACACCGTGCACAGCGCGACCACGGGCGCGACATGCTCGCGTCGGATGCCTTGGCGCAGCACGAAGGCGTTCTGCGCGCCGATCGCAGCGATCAGCGTGAACGAGGCGATGAAGCCGACAATCAGTGGCGAGCTCATGACGGTGACGCTAGAGGCGGCGGTGAGATCAGTCCAACTAATGGTTTTTCATCGGCATTAGGATTCCTAATGTGAAGCTGGACGGTCAACAACTTGCGGCGTTCGCCGCGGTGGTGGAGTTGGGCAGTTTTGATGCGGCCGCGGAGCGCTTACATGTGACGCCGTCGGCGGTCAGTCAGCGGATCAAGGCGCTCGAGCAGCGGGTGGGCCGGGTGTTGGTGCTGCGGGAGAAGCCGTCTCGTGCCACCGCGGCGGGTGTGCCGTTGTTGCGGTTGGCCGCGCAGGTGGCGTTGTTGGAGGGTGAGGCGCTGGCCGAGATGGGCGGCAGCGACGGTGCGGCGCCGCGGATCGCGATCGCGGTCAACGCCGACTCGATGGCGACCTGGTTCACCGAGGTGTTCGGGGTGGTCGGTGAGGTGTTGTTCGACGTTCGTATCGAGGACCAGGATCACTCGACGCGGCTGTTGCGTGAGGGTGTCGTGATGGGGGCGGTGACCACAGAGCGTCATCCGGTGCCGGGGTGTCGGGTGCAGCCGCTGGGGGTGATGCGTTATCTGCCGGTGGCCACACCGGCGTACCAAAAACGCTATCTGGCGGGCGGATTCACCGCGCATGCGGTGGCCGATGCACCGTCGCTGGCCTGGAATCGTGATGATGCGCTACAGGACATGTTGGTGCGCAAAGTTTTTCGTCGCGACATCGCGCGACCGCAGCACTTTGTGCCGACGGCGGAGGGTTTCGGCGCCGCGGTGCACGCCGGGTTGGGGTGGGGCATGTTCCCGGAGCAGTTGGCTGCCAGGGCGCTCACCGATGGTGTGGTCGGGCGCATCTGCGATGCGCATCTCGACGTCCCGCTGTACTGGCAGGTTTGGAAGCTCAACAGCCCGATGATCACGCGCGTCAGCGAGGCGGTGCGCTCGGCTGCATCGGGTCTGCACCGTGCAGGCGAGCGGCGGTAGCGATGATCGATTCCTTCCGCTGCTCGTTCAGTCGTATTTAATGAGCGCGCGAATCAGGTCCGCAGCCGCGCGTCCGACCTCGGCGACGGCTTCAACGTCGCCAGTACGGATGACCACGACGGCGGCGAGTCCGAAGTATGCAAGCACCAGAATGACGCAGCTGACGATTGCCAATCGCGCGAGCCTCTGGGCGGCGTCGAGCACTGGCCGGCGTGACTCTGCCGTGCGGTTGATCGGTTGCCGGCGCATTGCCTGCTCCTCGGATCCGTAGTGGATGTTCCGATGACAACGCTAAAACTGCAGGTAGAGGTTGAAAAAGCATAAGGGCGGTTCGCCGAGATTCGGGAGAGCGTGCTGCTGAGCTACGGCAAGAACACCGCGCGCGCCTACTGGGGCGACTTGGATGACGTGTTCTGGTGGGCGCAAGCGCGTGGGAAGGACATCCTGAAACTTTCTGAGAAAGACCTTCGTCAATACGTTGCGTTGCTGCGCCGACGGAAGTACAGCGAAAGCACGATCCGTAGGCGTGTGACCGCCCTTCGCAAGTTCTACGGCGAACTCGTCACTCGCGGAGTGAGTGACTCGAATCCAGATTCCGCAGTTGTGATTCGACTTGTGCACGCGTAACGGACGCCGAAAACGCGCGGCCTGCAATTCGCCGCGGAGGCGGCCCTATTTGGCGGGCGCATCCGCCGCACACCGCACGGCGCAGGCCCCGGTAACGTCGTCGATGTACCCGCAACCAACCAGAAGATTCAGACGTGACGACAGAGACCCCGGCAGACGTAGTCGAATCCGTCGACCGCCCGCGGCGGCGATGGCGGCGCATGACCGTTGTCACGTGTGTGTTGGCTCTGCTGTTCGGCGTGCCGTGGTGGGTGCTGATGGGTTCAGGTGCGGCTTGGCCGCTTCCCGTCTTCCTCGGCGGCACAACGATTTTCGTGGTCACCGCGATCGCGCTGCCGGTGCTGCTGGGGCTGGGCCATGGCCACCGGCATCTCGACTGGGCCGCCGCCACAGGACTCGCTCTGCTCGGCGCGGTGTGGGTGCTGTTCACCTGGTCGGTGCTCGGCCAGATTGCGCAATTGGCGTTGCTGTTCGCCGGTTTCGACAGTCCGTTGCGGTCCCGGGTGGTCGCAGCGGCGGTCGTAGTCATCGTGGTCGGACTTCTGATCTGGGGCTATGCCGAGGCGATGCGCATCCCACGGGTCAAGAAGGTCGACGTCGCCATCGCGGGACTCGGCGCCGGCCTTGACGGCCTGCGCGTGGTGCTGATCACCGACACCCACTACGGGCCGATCGACCGCGCCCGGTGGTCGGCAGCCGTCGCTGCGCGGGTGAACACGCTCGACGCCGACGTCGTCGGCCATGTCGGGGACATCGCCGACGGCACCGTCGACATCCGCGAGACGCAGGCCAGCCCGCTGGCAATTGTCCGGGCCACCTCGGCCAGGGTGTACGTCACGGGCAACCACGAATACTTCAACGAGGCGCAGGGCTGGCTGGACTACATGGACAGCGTCGGCTGGACGCCTCTGCACAACCGGCACATCGTCGTCGAACGCGGCGGTGACCGCCTGATCGTCGCCGGCGTCGACGATGCCACCGCGCAGACGTCCGGTGTGCACGGGCACGGCGCGAATCTGGACGCCGCACTCGCGGGGGCCGACCGCACCTTGCCGGTGTTACTGCTCGCGCACCAACCGAAACAGGTTGTCCACGCCGTGCACGCCGGCGTCGATCTCCAGGTGTCGGGCCACACCCACGGTGGGCAGATCTGGCCGTTCCATCTGCTGGTCCGCCTCGAGCAACCGGTGGTGCACGGGCTCAGCCGCCACGGTGAACGGACCCAGCTGTACACGAGCCGGGGAACCGGGTTCTGGGGCCCGCCGTTTCGCGTGTTCGCGCCCAGTGAGATCACCCTGCTGACGCTGCGGACCGCCCGCAGTCGACCTCAGGCCGCGGACTGACCACCTCGACGATGGGCAACAGGTCCGGTCAGCTCGTCTGTATTGCGACGCAAGAGCTTCACTTCTGCCGTGGCATTCACTGAGCGGTGGCGCCGTTGGCGGCGCTCGTCACGCGCGAAGCGGCGGTTGAGGATTCGTTCTTCACGGCTGGTCAGTGACCGGCCTTTTTGAGCCAGCAGGTCCAACTGTTGCCAGCTGAGGCCGTCGAGATCGCCGTCCGAATCATGAGTGGCAACGACGACGTGGCCACGCAGCAACGGGACCGTCCGCGCGGTGAAGGACGTGGTGGCGAGCAGCAGTTCAGTGGCGATCCGATTGGCGCGGCGTTGGCAGCGACGGGTAGAGGAGGTGAACCAGAAGTCGAACTGCCGATCCGCGCTGGTCAAGCACTGCAAACCGTGGTTGTCGACAAGCTGGGCGATATCCGCGGCGGTGTACGCGCGGGTCTCATAAGCGGCGCCGCTGGGGCTGAAGTACAGAACAGTGTTCATCGGGATGTTCCATTCATCTCTTTCTTCGCTGTGGACGGTGGTGTGCCACTACACCACTGGTACCAGAGTTACCCATGTGACAACTGAGACAAACCTGAATAACAATCAAGAAACAGCTGGTTTTGACCATTGAGGAGAAGGGAGGCCGATGAGGCTTTCTGAACAATTGTGGGCCGCCAACGCCGACGTGACGGCCGACGTTCTCGCGCATCCGTTCGTCCGCGGCATCGGCGACGGCACACTGCCGCGGGCGCTGTTTGCGGGCTACGTCGCTCAAGACGCGTTCTTCCTCGAATCCTTCGCCCGCGCATACGCCATGGCCCTGGTCCGCAGCAAGGACACCTCGACGCTGCTGACCCTGGCCGATCTGCTCACCGGGGTTCGGCAAGAACTCGGACTGCACTCCTCCTACGCCGCCGCATGGGGGATCGACATGGCTGACGTCACGCCCCGGCCGGCGACGCTCGCGTACACGGAGTTCCTGCTCGCCACCGCGTGCAGTCGAGGGCTGGACGAGATCTTCGCGGCGATGACGCCGTGCATGCGGTTGTACGCCTGGCTGGGGTCGTCGCTGGACGCGAGCACGGCGGGGCCGTACGCCGAATGGGTGCAGACCTATGCCGATCCGGCATTCGAGGACATTGCGCGATCGTTGGAGCGACTGCTCGACGAACAGGGCGGCGACACCCCAGGCGTGCGCACCGCGTACCGGCGCGCCATGGAACTCGAACTCGCGTTCTTCCAGGCGGCGTACGCACCCGAAAGTTGACATGTTCTTCGTCGTCCTCGTCACGGTCCTTGCGCTGATCCATGTGTATCTGTGGCTACGTCTGGTCAAAGACACGACGCGGCCGGGACGCACGCGGTGGGCGTTGACCGCCGCCCTGGCGGCATCAGCAGCGCTACTGGTCGCGGCGCTCGTGGCGCCGCGCGTCATCGGCGCCGCCAGGGCGGCGTGGGTCGCGTGGCCCGGCTACCTCTGGTTCGGTCTGGCCGCATACCTGTTCCTGATCCTGCTCGCGACGGAACCGGTGCGGCTCGCGTTGTCGTGGCGGCGACGGCGCGCCACCGCCGAGCAGGCGATCAGCCGACGGCTGTTCCTCGCCAGGGCGACGGCGGTGGCGGCCGGGGCGGCGGCGGTGGGCCTTGTCGGTGGGGGCGCTCGCATCGCGTTGGGGCCGCCTGAGCTGCTCGCTGTGCCGGTGCGGCTGCGCCGCCTCGACCCGGCTTTTCACGGCTTCCGCATCGCGGTCGTATCGGACATCCACCTCGGCCCGCTGGCGGGTCGCGCGCACACCGAGCGCATCGTCAGGATGATCAACGGATCCGCACCGGACCTCGTCGCCATCGTCGGCGATCTGGTGGACGGCACCGTCGCGGAACTCGGTTCGGCAGCTGAGCCGTTGGCCGACTTGGTTTCTCGCGAAGGTGCCTACTTCGTCACCGGCAACCACGAGTACTTCGTCGACGACACGTCGTCTTGGCTGCGCGAACTAGAGCGGCTCGGGGTACGCCCGCTACAAAACGAGAACACCGCGATCCGGCGGGGCGCGGCGGCCTTCGATCTGGTCGGCGTCAACGACGTCGCAGGCGCCAAACGCGCGCACGGGCCCGATTTCGATCGCGCCATGACCGGAACGGACCCGTCGCGTCCGACTGTTCTACTCGCCCACCAGCCGGTGATGGTCCGGGAGGCCGCCGCCCGTGACGTCGATCTGCAACTGTCCGGACACACCCACGGAGGGCAGCTCTGGCCGTTCCACTACGTGGTCCGGGCGGCGCAGCCCAGCCTCGCAGGACTGTCCACGGTGGACGGCACCCAGCTGTATGTCACGCGCGGCGCGGGGTTCTGGGGTCCGCCGGTGCGGATCGGCGCACCGCCCGACATCACCGTGCTGTCCCTTCAGGCCGGCCCCTGAGCACAGGCCGGTCGCGGCGTCAGCGCCGTGGTGCTGGGCAAACCTGTGCCTCCGGTACGGTTGTTATGCAGTTCAGCGCCGGGAAGAAGTGATGTACGCGTGACCGATCGGGATCAGAGCAGCGGCCCTGCGGTCGATGTTGCGACACAGCGCGCCTTCGGCCGCCCAGATGGGGTGGACAGCTCCTTCCTGCCCGCCGATGACCGCGACCAGGGCCAGTACACGCCGACCAACCAGCCGCCGCACCAGGTGCTGGCCGAGGCCTTCGGCCCATCGCTGACCGCCGACTCCGACGACGAACCGGTGCGGGCCGCCGAGGCGGTGCCAGCACCGGTCGCGGCAGAACCGCCGCACGCGCCGCCGCCACCATCGCTCCCGACACAGAAGCTCGGTGTGCGCGACATTCTGTTCGGCGGCAGGGTCTCCCGGCCCGCGCTGGTGATGCTGGCGGTCATCGCGGTACTGATCGGCCTCGTCGGCGGCTGGATGGGCCGCAAGACCGCGGAGGTAATCGAGGCCTTCACCATCCCGAAGATCACCCTCAACACCACGGACACCGACCGCCTGCCCTCCGGGCAGATGGCCAAAGTCGCTGCGGCGATTGGTGATTCGGTGGTGACGATTCAGGCGATCAGCGACACCGAGGGGTCACAGGGCTCGGGAGTGGTCATCGACGGCCGCGGTTACATCATCACCAACAACCACGTGATCTCGGAGGCCGCGGCCAGCCCGGACAAGTTCAAGTTGTCGGTGATCTTCAACGACGGCAAGCAGGCGCCCGCCAACCTCGTCGGACGCGATCCCGAGACGGACCTGGCCGTGCTCAAGGTCGACAACGTCGACAAGTTGTCGGTTGCGCGCCTCGGCGATTCCGACAGGGTGCGGGTTGGTGATCAGGTGATGGCCGCGGGCGCACCGCTCGGCCTGCGCAGTACCGATACCCAGGGCATCATCAGCGCACTGCATCGGGCGGTTCCGCTGTCCGGTGAGGGTTCGGACACCAAGACCGTGATTGACGCCGTGCAGACCGACGCGTCGATCAACCACGGCAACTCGGGCGGACCGCTGGTCAACATGAACTCCGAAGTGATCGGCATCAACACGGCCAGCAAGTCGCTGTCCGACAGCGCCAGCGGCCTCGGCTTTGCGATCCCGATCAACGAGGCCAGGTACGTCGTCGAGACACTGATCCGTGACGGCAAGATCGCGCACGCGACACTGGGCATCACCGCAGAGTCGGTGAACGACAGCGGAACCGGGGGCGCGCGGGTCACCAAGGTCAACCCGAACAGCCCCGCCCAGCGCGCGGGCCTCGCTGAGAAGGACGTCATCGTCAAGATCGGCGACCGCAAGATCAACAGCCTCGACGAGCTCACCGTCGGGGTTCGGCAACTCAAGATCGGTCAGGACGCGCCGATCGAGGTGCTGCGCGACGGTAAGACCGTCACGCTGACCATCAAGCCGGACGCCAAGAAGTCGTCGTAGTCACCGCTGCGTGAGCGCGACGAACATCGCGTCCAGCGAGCGCAGCAGCCGCTTGTGGCTGTACTCGTCGGGAGCCACCAACAGCAGTCGTCCCGATTCCCACAGTGCGGCCACCAGGTGGTGGGCCAACAGTTCCCGGTCGGCCTGTCTGCCGCCCGCGCGTGACTTGCGCAGTGCCACTTCGGAATCCAGCACCATGCGGGCGCGGATCCTTGCGATGCTCCTACTCAGGGTGGGAGTCCAGCTCGGAGCGATCATGAAGATCGATCGCCATCGCTGAGGTGCGTCGGCGACCGCAGTCAAGTACGTGTCGAACAGACGGTGAAACGCCTCGGCGGTGTCCGCACCGTCGGCGGGCATGGCGTCCAGAATCTGCGCCAGGGCCCGTTGTTCCTCGCGGTCGAGGCAGGCGCGCAACATCGCGTTGGCATCGGTGAATTGGCCGTACACCACCGGTCGGGTGACTCCTGCGCGGCGGGCAACCGCATCCATGCTGACCGAGCCGACTCCTTCGGTGTCGATCACGTCGAGCACGATGTCCAGCAGTTGTTCGCGACGCTGCTGGGGCGACAGTCGGGGGGCGTAAGGCCGATTGCGCCGTTGCGCGGTCTGGGCCATCGGCACCTCCTTGACAGTCGCCATGGTAGTGAAGCTACAGTAGCGTAGCTTTAAGCTACGGCAGTGTAGCTCTTGGAGAGGCCAGGACGCGGTGAACGCAGACACGACACAGTCGGACATTCACGAGCGTGCCCGACAGATCGCCGACATGGCGGCCGGTTTGGGGCCGCAGATCGATGCCGAGCGCCGGTTGCCCGCCGAACTCGTCGATGTGCTGCGCGACGCCGGCCTGCTGCGGGCAGGCGCCCCCGTCGAGGTGGACGGTCCCGAGTTGGACCCGGGCACCGCGCTGCGTTGCGCCGAACAGATCGCCCGCGGCGACACGTCGGCCGGGTGGTGCGTCTCGATCGCGACGACGGCAAGCCTGCTGATCGCATACCTGCCGCCGGCCAGCCGGGAGGAGTACTTCGGTGGCGGACGTGGTGTGGCGGCGGGCGTGTGGGCTCCACAAGGCAAGGCCCACAGGGTGTCCGGCGGGGTGGTGGTGTCGGGACGGTGGGGGTTCTGCAGCGGCATCACTCACGCCGACGTGCTTTTCGCGGGGTGTGTGCTCGACGACCGCCCCGCGGTGGTCGCATTGCCAACGGAGCAACTGCAGGTGCTCGACACGTGGCACACCCTCGGCCTGCGTGGCACCGGAAGTCACGACGCGGTGGCCGATGAGGTGTTTGTTCCGGATGACCGGGTGCTGTCGTTGTTCGACGGGCCGGTGATCGACCGGCCGCTGTACCGCTTCCCGCCCTTCGGATTCTTCGCGGCGTGCATCACCGCGGCCGCAATGGGCAACGCCCGCGCCGCCATCGATGACTTCGTCGAGTTGGCCGGGACCAAGAAGGCGCAGGCTTCTGCGCGCATGCTCGCCGAACGCCCTGCCATCCAGGCGGCCGTCGCCGGGGCCGAGGCGGAGCTGGAGAGCGCACGCGCACTCTACTACCAGGCAGTCGAAACTGCTTGGCAAGCAAGCGAAGCCGGTCCATCGGTGCCGGTAAAGGAGCGCACCCGGTTGCGGCTGGCCGCCACGCACGGGGTGCGCGCCGCGGCCGATGTGGTGCGAACCATGTACGACCTGGCCGGCGGCAGCGCGATCTACGACGGAGTACCGCTGCAACGTCGGTTCCGCGATGCCTTCACCGCCACCGCGCATTTCCAGGTGAACCTGGCCTCCCGCGAACTCCCCGGCCGGATCCTGCTGAACCAGCCGACGGAAACGGCGATGTTGTGAGTGCGTCGATCGAAGCGGTGCTGCCGTTCTGGTTGGACCGCCCCGACGGCGAGGCCGTCGACATCGCGCAGGCCGTCAACAACATTGGGCTGAAACGACTTTGGATCGGTGAGATGGCCAGTTTCGATGCGTTCGCGCTGGCCACCGCGATCGCCCTGCGGGCGCCGGACATCCGGCTGGCGCTGGGGCCGTTACCGATCAGCGTGCGGACCCCGGCGGCCATAGCGCTGGGGGCGAGTTCGGTCGCCGCGTTGACCGGCTGCGACGTCGACGTCGCGCTCGGCGCTTCCAGCCCGGCCATCGTCGCCGGGTGGCACGATCGGGATTGGCGGCACAGCGCCGACCGCATGCGCGAGACCATCGACTGCCTGCGCTCGATGCTGCGCGGGGAGCGCGCCGACTTCGACGGACACCACGTCCGCAGTCACGGATTCCGGCTTCGCCAGGCATTGCCGCACAGCAGCATTGGGGTCGGGCCATTCGGTCCGGCGATGATCCGGTTGGCGGCGCAGACCGCCGACGAGGTGGTGCTGAACCTGGCCACACCGGAGCGCGTCGCAGACGTCCGGGAACGGGTGAACGCCTACGCCGCCGCGGTGGATCGCGAACCGCCCCACCTGACGGTGTGGGTGCCCGCCGCCCTGCGGCCAGGCGACGCGGCGGTGCGACAGGCTGCCGGGCAATTGGCCGTATATCTCGGGCCGCCTGGATACGGCGAGATGTTCGCCGGACTGGGCTACGCGGACCTGGTGAAGAAGGCCCGTGCGGGCACCCGCCGTGCGGAGTTGGCGGCCGCGATTCCGCTCGGCCTTCTGGAACAAGTGGGCGCGTTCGGCGACCAAAACGAGGTCACGGCGCGACTACACGCCTATTTGAGCGCAGGCGCCGACACGGTGGCCGTGGTCCCGTCCACCGCCGAAGACCCCGCGGGCCAAGCGGTCCTGGACTGCGCCGCCGCCACCAACCGACAGCTGTCGACGATTCAGGAGTCGAGCCATTGAAAACCGCCAACACTCAATGCCGACTCGCCGCCCGACCGACGGGGCAGATCAAACCCGGCGACTTCGCCTTCGTCGAGGAACCTGTTCCTACTGCCGGTGAAGGCCACTTCGTGGTCGCGGTCGACTACCTGTCGATCGATCCTGCGATGCGTACCTGGATGAACGCCGGACGCTCCTACGTGCCGCCGGTCGCGGTCGGAGACGTCATGCGCGCCTTGGCAATCGGGCGTGTCGTGGAGTCGCGTCACCAGGGCTACGCAGTGGGAGACGTGGTCTCGGGCCTGTTCGGCGTTCAGGACTTCGCCATTTCCGACGGCGCAGGCGTCAGCAAGGTCGACACCTCGTTGGTGCCGCCGACCACTCATCTCGCGGCGCTGGGCATCAGCGGCCTGACCGCCTACTTCGGATTGCTCGACATCGGCAAGCCGGCGCAGGGCCAGACCGTGTTGGTGTCCGGGGCGGCCGGGTCGGTGGGCAACGTCGTCGGGCAGATCGCGCAGATCGCGGGCTGCCGCGTGGTCGGCATCGCAGGCGGCGAGCAGAAGTGCCGGTGGCTGGTCGACGAGGTCGGATTCGACGCCGCGATCGACTACAAGACCGCTGACCTGCGCGCCGAGCTGAAGACCCACGCACCCGACGGCGTCGACGTCTTCTTCGACAATGTTGGCGGCGTCACCTTGGAGGCCGCGCTCAACAGGCTGGCGCACGGCGCCCGGATCGTGCTGTGCGGCGCGGTATCGCAATACAACGACACCCCGCGCGGCCCCGCGAACTACATGCAGTTGCTGGTCGCCAGGGCGTCGATGACCGGCTTCGTGATCTTCGACTACGCCGATAGATACCCCGAAGGTGTTGAGCGCCTTGCGGATTGGCTGTCAACAGGCCAACTCAGCTCGTACGAGGACGTCGTAACCGGTACCGTCGCCGACTTCCATGCAACGCTGCTGACCCTGTTCGAAGGGATGAACACCGGGAAACTGATCCTGGCCCTCTGACCGCTTCAGTATTTGCTGGTCGACGAAGCCGTCCGCTGTTATCCTCGACCTATGACCGTTTTCGGCCACGGCTACGCCTTGCTCAGCGGGACGCCTGCGTCCGCGGTGGCGTTGTCGTGCGCGGAAACGCACAGCGCGATAGCCGCGGTCCGGAACATGGAGCGTCGCGCCGTGAGGCGACGCGGTTGCTTCCGGCTGTCCAGCCAATCTTCCGTTGACTCGATCGACGTGCGCCCAAGCCGGAAGCCAGGGCCAGAAGAAAAATCTCATAGAACTCTCAACCCTGCTGTTATCCCAGCCAGGAACGTCGACTGACATTCCTGTAGCTTGCTGGGCCCAATTTCGTTGTAGCACAGCATCTCTCGCTGAAAATGCGCACTAGACATCCGCCGCTGTCGGGGCCAGCATTCATGCCGCACCACGTGACAGGTGACACCTGCGCCGTTAGCTGAGTTGGGATAGCACCAGATTCTTAATCTGGGGACGGGGGATCGAAACCCTCACGGCGCACACACGACATCGAAAGGGAGGTATGCGGCCATGATTCCGGAATAGCCATGATGCATGAGCCATTCGAGCCGAAGGAGCGCGACAACATCGCGCAGTTTGTGTGATCGGTCTGGATCCCGCCGCGCCCACCAAAGCCCTTGTAGCACAACGGATAGCGCGCTGGTTTCCGGAACCAGAGGTTGCAGGTTCGAGTCCTGCCAAGGGCGCACACCCCTGTAGTTCAACGGATAGAGCGCCAGTTTACGGAGCTGGAGGTGGGAGTTCGATTCTTCCCAGGGGTACTCGCAGATGTCCTGCCCGCGTAGCTCAACGGATCAGAGTCCCGGTTTCCTAAACCGGATCGTGCGGGTTCGAATCCCGCCGCGGGCTCCAAGCATGGCGTATTAACTTGATGAAATGCGTTCCGTTGCCTGCCGCATCTGTGCGGTCGCTGTGGGCACCGCACTGACTCTGACCGGATGCGCCGCAGACGGGCACACAGGCACGGCACAGTTTCCCGGTCGTGCCGGGCGTGGGCCATGCGCTGTCACCAAACAGTCCGACGTGCCCGCGACCATGCGCGACGGCACCGTCCTGCGCGCAGACGTCTACCGACCCCGAACCACCGACGCGGTACCGGTGATCCTGATGCGCACCCAGTACGGGAAATCGGATGCGCAGGCGGGGACCCGGTATGAGCCACCGGATTGGTTCGCATCGCACTGCTATCTGGTGGTCATCCAGGATGTGCGCGGTCAAGGCGCCTCAGGCGGCACCTTCAACGAGTTCACCCACGAGATGTCCGACGGCTACGACACCGTCGAGTGGGCCGCCGCGTTGCCGGGATCCGACGGCAAGGTCGGGATGTACGGATCGTCGTACGTCGGCGCCACCCAATGGCTGGCCGCGGTGACCGCGCCGCCGCACCTCGTCACGATCGTGCCCGCCAACACCGCCTCGGACTACTACGACGGCTGGACATACGAGGGCGGCGAGTTCCGCCTGGCGTTCGTCGAACCGTGGGCATTCGGAATTGCCAACACCGCCGCGCAGAACCGGAACGACCGACCCGCGGTCGCGCAACTCACCGCCGCGCGCGCCGACCCCACCCGATGGATGGATTTTCGCCCCTACCAAGACTTGCCGCCGATGCAACCCCAGAATCCTGCCGTCGCCCCGTGGTATTTCGACTGGCTCAAACACTCCAGCCGCGATGGCTTCTGGCAAGAGATCAGCGTCAGGGACCGCTACCCCTCCGTGAAGGTGCCCGTGCTCGACTTCGAGGGGTGGTACGACGCGTTCCTCGCCGGCGGCACAGAGAATTTTGCAGGCATGGTCGCCCACGGCGGCACCGACCTCGCGCGCAGCAACCAACGTCTGGTCATCGGCCCGTGGGACCACGTCGACTGGGGGCGACCAGACTCGACGCCTGCGCCGCTGCTCAAATCGATCGGCGCCGTCGGCGACAGCCCCATCAACGACTTGATGCTGGCGTGGTTCGACCACTTTCTGAAAGGCGAGAAGAACGACGTCGCAGGCAAACCGCGAGTCGACTATTTCGTCATGGGTGCGGACAAGTGGAAGTCGGCAACCAGTTGGCCGCTGCCACAGACGAAATGGACGACATTCTATCTCTCGGGGTCCGGCGGAATCCAGGATCGCAAGGGCGAGTTGACGACTGCTGCGCCTGCCGCGCAGCCACCGGACGTCTACACCTACGATCCGGCATTTCCCGCACCGAGCCTGGGTGGTCACTCCTGCTGCGCCGCACATTCCGGGCCGCAGGGGCCTTACGACCAAACCCCCGTCGAGCAACGCTCCGACGTATTGATCTACACCAGTGCGCAACTCGACCACAACATGGAGGTGACCGGCCCGATCTCGGTCCGGCTGTGGGCACAATCCACCGCAACCGATACCGATTTCACCGCGAAGGTGGCGGTGGTCAAACCCGATGGCGAAGTGATCAATCTCAACAACGGCATCGTGCGTACGTCGTTCCGCGACTCGTTGGCACAGCCGACGCCGATGACACCCGATCACCCGTACGAGTACCGAATTCAGGTCTGGCCAACGAGTTACGAATACGGCAAAGGTGATCGCATCCGATTGGAGATCTCCAGTAGCGACTATCCGCAGTTTGCTCCCAACCCCAATACCGGTGCGGCATTCGGGACCGACGCGGTCACCCGGCGTGCGACGCAGACCATCCTGCACGACGCGCAGCATCCAACGGCGGTGACGTTGCCGGTGATCCCCGACTGAATTCGGGTTTAAACCGCCCTCCCGCGGCGCACACTATGAAGTGGCGTCGCTCACAGGAGGTCATCCGATGGCTGCTGCAGACGATGGGATCAGCCGCACCGCGCAATTGGATCCGAATCATCGCCAAGTACAAGTTCGGCGCGCCGCGATGGCAAGCGCGATCGGAACCACCATCGAGTGGTACGACTTCTTCCTCTACAACACCGCTGCCGCACTGGTGTTTCCGCACCTGTTCTTCCCCGAATCCAGCACGTACGCCGGCGCGATGCAGTCCTTCGCCACCTACTTCGTCGGGTTCGCCGCCCGGCCGATCGGCGCGGCCATCTTCGGACACTGGGGCGACCGGATCGGCCGCAAGACCACTTTGATCATCACGCTGCTGGTGATGGGCCTCGCGTCCGCCGTCATCGGCATCTTGCCCGGCACCGAAGCCATCGGGGTCGCCGCGCCGCTGCTGCTTGTCACGCTTCGTGTGCTGCAGGGCATTGCCGTGGGTGGCGAGTGGAGCGGTTCTGTGTTGCTGACGATGGAGTGGGGCGATCAGAAGCGGCGCGGTCTGCTCGGCAGTTTCGCTCAGGTCGGCGTCCCGGTCGGGCTGGTGTTGGGCACGGGCGGCATGACGCTGTTGTCCGCCACGATGTCGGACGAGGCGTTCAATTCCTGGGGCTGGCGAGTGCCGTTCCTGGCGAGCCTGGTGCTGGTCGCGGTGGGCCTGGTCATCCGGCTGAAGATCCTCGAGACCCCGATGTTCAGCAAGGTCCTGGACCAAGGCAAGACTGCGAGCACGCCGGTCGCGGAAGTGGTCCGCCGGCATTGGCGGGAGATCCTGCTTTCCGCGGGTCTGCGGTTCGCCGAGCAGATGCCCTTCTACCTCTTCACCACGTTCGTCTTGACCTACGTCGTGCAGCGCCACCACTACAGCAAGACGTTCGTGCTGACCGCGGTGCTCGTCGGCGCCACGGTCGAACTCGCGACGATCCCGTTCTTCTCGCATCTTTCGGATGCAATTGGCCGAAAACGGGTCTACCTGGCCGGGGCGGTTTTTGCGGGCCTCGGCGCGTTTCCGTATTTCATGGTGCTGACGCACGGCGGGCAGGTGTCGATCTTCCTCGCGGTCGTGCTGTCGATGGTGGTGCACTCGATGATGTATGGGCCGCAGGCAGCGCTGATCGGGGAAAGCTTCCCGACACATTTGCGCTACGGCGGCGCCGGACTCGGCTATCAACTGGCGTCGGTGTTCGCTGGCGGACCGGCCCCGCTGCTGGCCACGTGGCTTCTCCACGAAACCGGGACGCCCTACTCGATCTCGATCTACATCGTCGTCGCGGCCGTCATCACCGTGCTTTGTTGCGTGGCCCTGCCTGACCGTTCGCGTGTTGACATCGACGATGCGGCGATCTATGACCGGGTGCCCGCAGCGCGTTGACCTGCACCGAGGTGCGTGCGGCGATCGCGCCGCTAGAGGACGAGATCGCGACGGCCGGGCCCGTGTCGCTGCGCTCGGAACCCTGCTGGACGCGGTGGCGTTGGTATGTGAGTGACGTCCAAGTTGGGAATTGATACACCATCCCGCCGGACGCCGGTCGACCTCGCGAGCCGACTGCTCGACATCAAGCGGATCTATCACGAACCCGACATCGAGCGGTTTTCCCGCGCCCGCCAGGTCCTCGACCGGTTTCCCGGCGCGGAGCGCATCGAGGTGCCATCACATCAGGCGATTCCGGGGCTTTACGGCAACGAAGGCAACGTCGACGACTGGGTCCGCACCAAGCGGGAAGTGCTTGTGCTGGGCGAGAAGAAAAGTCTTTCCGCCCTCCGCAACGAGCGATCGAGCGACTGGATCGCCCCCTCGACAGCGAACGGATGCGCGATGGCGTGCTCGTACTGCTACGTGCCGCGGCGCAAGGGCTACGCCAACCCGATCACGGTGTTTGCCAACATCGACAAGATCAGCGGTTACCTCGAGCGGCACGTCGCCCGGCAGGGGGTCAAGCCGGAGCCGAACCAGTGTGACCCCACCGATTGGGTTTACGACATCGGTGAGAACAGCGATTGCTCGGCCGACGCCATGATTTCGGACAATGTGCGCGATCTCGTCGACCTGTTCGCGCGTTTACCGAACGCGAAAGCCAGCTTCGCCACCAAGCTCGTCAACCGCGACCTGCTCGACTACGAGCCCCGCGGCGGCACCAGGGTGCGGTTCAGCTTGATGCCGGAAGACACGTCACGCCTGGTCGACGTGCGCACCTCCAAGATCGCCGATCGGATCGCCGCGCTCGACGACTTCGTCGAGTCCGGCTACGAGGTGCACGTCAACTTCAGTCCGGTGATCGTCTACGAGAACTGGCTGGCCGACTGGGCCGAGCTGCTGCAGCAGATCGCCGACGGCACCTCCGAGCGCACCAAGCGGCAGTTGGCGGCCGAGGTGATCTTCCTTACCCACAATGAGGGCCTGCACGAGGTGAATCTGGGCTGGCACCCCAAGGCCGAGGACCTGCTCTGGCGGCCGGATCTGCAACAGCTCAAGCGCAGCCAGAGCGGCCAGTGGAACGTGCGGTACAAGAGCCCGTGGAAAGGCCGCTGGGTGCAGCAACTCACCGATCTGGTCGGCGACATCCTGCCCAGCTGCCGGATTCGCTACGCGTTCTGACGCCTCAGCTGACTTGTTGGACCGTTTCGAGTTCGAGTCCGGTGCTGCGCGGACCGAGCAGTCCGACGTCGAGGCAGAGTAGGACGATCAGCGCCGCCGACCCGGAGAACACGGCGACGGGCCCCAGCGTCACCAGCGCGGGCACGGCAATGAACGGCAGCACGGTCGAGGTGGCGCGGGACAGCGAGTAGCAGATGCCGCTGGCGGTGCTGCGAATCGCCGTCGGGAAGATCTCAGCCTGATAGATGTGAAACGCGTTGGAGAAGATGTTCGAAATGGCGGTGAGCAGGAATCCCGCCACCACGATCAGCACGACGTTCTCCGCCGCGGCAAACACTATGCCGCACACCGCGATTCCGAGTGCCGAATAGATGATCAAGAACTTGCGCTCGAACCGCTCGACCAGCGGCACCGAGAGCAGCGATCCCAGCGGATAGCCCGCGAACGTCAGCGCCGCGTAGCCGAGCGATTGCGTCACTTCAAAACCCTTGCTGACCAGCACAAGTGGGGCCAGGGTGCCGAAACCGTAATACGCCACCGTCTGCAGCACCTGAAAGTTCACCAGCATCACCGTGCGTTTGCGGTAATCCCGGAACGCGATTCGCAGCACGTCACGGACGGTGCGTGCATCGTCTTCGCCAAGGGCCGTGTCGGCCTGGCTCGGCGGCAATGCGGTGCCCGGTGCGACGTTGGCGACGATCGACGCGACCACCGCGCGTGCCTCGGCGTTGCGGCCGCGGCTTTCCAGCCACCGCGGAGACTCTGGCAGCATCGTCCGTATCGCCAGCACGAACACCGCACCCAGCGCGCCGAACACCAGCAGCCACCGCCACCCGTCGATGCCGAACAGGTGACGCTGCGCGACGAGCTTGCCCCCGAGCAGCGCCGCCAGGGGGACGCCGACGAACCCCAGCGTGTAAGCCCATGCCGTCATCCTGCCGCGGACTCTGGCGGGGACGAACTCGGCCAGATAAGTGTCGACGAGCACCAGTTCAGCACCGAGTCCGATGCCGGCGATAAAGCGCAGCACCAAAAACGTCTCGATATTCGGTGAGAACGCCGCCATCAGTGAAAACAGGGAATAGACAAGCAGATTGAGGATGAACACGCGACGGCGTCCGAGCCGGTCGGCGACGATCGACAACACGCTTGCGCCGACGAACATGCCGGCGAACCCGCTCGAGATCACCATCGCCTTGCCTGCGGTGCTGAGGTGGAACTCACCTGCCAGCACGGGTGCCAGCACGGCGCCGAGGAAGACCTCGTACAGGTCGAAGAAGGTGCCGAGCCCGACGATCACCACCAGACGCCAATGCCAGCGGGTGACGGGCAGCTGTTCCAACACCGACGTTGCCGCCCTCACTTCGGTACCGGTCACCGACTCCTCCTCGCCGCCCTGGCGCGGCGCTTCCCTTCGTGCATGGCCGCCACCCTGGCAACAGGAATCGTACGGCCGAACTCAATGAGGTGGTGCGGCAGGCGTTGTGGTGCAGGCATCGCGTCGGCCCACGGGTCGCGCCCGCAAAGCGCGTCGACCGCGGTGTGCAACGTGAAATCGGCGGGAGTGACAGCGTCGAGGTCCGCCCAGTCCACCGGGAAGGACACCGGTATGCCGGCGCCAAGACGCGGACTGTAGGCGGCGACGATGGTCGCACCGCCGGCCCGAGTCGAATCGACGAACACCTTCCCGTCGCGGTCCTCGACGATGAAAGCCGTTGTGGCGATGGCGGGATCGAGCGCCGCGGCCTGGGCGGCCAATGCACGGGTGGCCGCCGCCACCTCGTCGCCCGGCGCGCTGTCGTCGACTGGAACGAAGATGTGCAGTCCCTTCGCGCCGCTGGTCTTGACGGCACCGGCCAGCCCGTTGTCCGCCAGTGCTTGACGCACCAGCTTGGCGACAGCAACGACGGCACGAAAATCGTTGTCGCCAGGCGGATCCAGATCGAGCACCAGATGCGTCGGACGATAGATGTTGTCGGCCAGCCCCAGCGACGGGTGGTATTCGACGGCACGCTGGTTGGCCAGCCACAGCAAAGTGCGCCGATCGTTGCACAGCGGATAGTGCACTTCGCGTCTGGAGGCCTCAGCCCAGATCGAGACGGTCTTCACCCAATCGGGGGTGTACTTCGGCGTGTTCTTCTGCATGAACGGCGCCTGACCCCGCAACACCCGCATCACGGTGAGCGGTCGGTCGGCGAGGCCGGGCAGCATCCGATCGGCGACCGCATCCAGATAGTCGATCAGGTCACGCTTTGTCGCATTCGCCTCCGGGCTCAGCGGCTGATCGAGGTTGGTCAGCGCGACCCCGGCGCGCTGCTCTCCGCCGCTCATATTCCGACCCTATCCGCGTTTGGATTACGCGCGACTGGCTAACCCGGGGTGGACCGCCAACCATGAACGAGGATCCGAGGGGACATCAGTGACCGATTCCGGAAAGGCCGACCAGGCTCGCAAGGGCTTGATCGACTCGGTGAAAGGTAAGGCCAAGGAAGTTGTCGGCGCGGTTACCGGCAACGATTCGCTGACCGCCGAGGGCCAGCTGGAGCAGACCGAGGCGCAGCAGCGCAAGGAGGCCAGCAAGGCCGAGGCCATCGCCGACGCCGAGGCGCGTGAGGCGCGTGCTCAGGCGGCAGAAGCCAAGCGCGAAGGCGCCGCAGAGCGCAGCGCGGTGCACGCCGAAGCGGCGGCAGAGGAGACCGAGATCCGCGCGGATCGGGCCGCGCAGAAACAAGCCGCCGAGCAGGCCGCACATCAGGATCTGGTGAAGCAGCAGGCCGACGCCGAACGCGACGCACAGCAGCGGATCGAGCAGGCCAAGTCGGAGAAGCGTGAGGCGACCCAGGCCGCGGACGAGGAAGTCGCCGACGCGCTCGACGACCACCAAGACGCGGTGCGCGAGTCCGCCGAGGCGCGGGCAGAGGCGGACCGACTCAGGGCGCAAGCCGAGACGAGGAGTGACCGATGAGCATCACCGATATCCCGTTCGCTGTCCTCAAGATGCAATACCGACTGGCGCGCATACCGCTGCAATTGGTCGACGAGCGAGTGTTCCGCCGGATGGAATCCGACGCGCCGGCGCGGCTGTTCTTCGAACGCTCACTCGGCATGCTGGACATGACCGTCGGAAACGCGCTGCGCGTCCCGGAACTCGAACAGCGAGGCGCCGAACTGGTCGAACGCACTGACGCGCTACGGCAGGCAGCCAAACTCGACGAGGCCGCAAGCGAGAACATCAAGGCCGCCGGCGCCAACGTCAGGGCCAGCCGCGAGAAAGCAGCCCAAGAACGCGAACAGGCGCAGGCCGAGGAGGAGTCCGCCGCCAAGGACGCACGTGCGGCGGCTCAGAACCGCAAGCGCGCCGCGGTCGACAGCGCCGAAAAGCGCATCGCCACCGGCAACAAGCGGGCTGACGAGGCCGCAGCACAGCGTGAAGGCGCGGTCGAAGCGGCCAAACGCGAAGAAGACGCGATGATCCGGGCAGCCGAGCAAAGCGCAGTGGCGGCGGCCGGCGCGAAGCTCGACGACGCCCAGGACAAGCGTGTCACCGCGGCCGACAAGGTCACGAGCGCCGACCGGTTGGAGGAATTGGCCGACACCGAGAAGGAACGACGCCAAAGCTAACGATTATGTTGTGATTCGGCGTCGACGCTCGCGTAAAAACGCCCGCCGTGCTGTCATCGACAATCGATGACGTCTCCGAATGCGCGGACAGCGCGACTGGTCTTCGCCATGGCGGCAGGTGCGGCGTGTGCGGTGCTGTGCGGACCGCCGTCCGCAGCTGCCCCGTCGACCGACAGCCAGGGCTACGTCGACTCCACCGCGCGGTGCGCCTCGCCGAACACGGCAGTCCTCTACGGCAGCACCGATACCTCGCGCGTGGCGATCTGCAAGTCGCCGGCGGGCGGGTATGAATACCGGGGCGTGCGGGTGCGCGACGGCGCCAAGCTGATCCTGCCCGCCTCGCAGTCCGGTGACGGCTACGTCGTCGACAACGACGGCATCACCTACACCGTCACCGCGGAGTCGCTGGTGATCAGTTACGGCGACAACGTGATACGCAAAGAGCAGCTGGTGGACACCTACCGGGCGGACGCACCCGCAGGCCCCGGCCCCGGACCGGCGCCTGACACCCCCACACCGACGACGCCGTTGCCGCCACCGCTACCCGCCGAGGTGGGCGGCAACAAGCGGTAGCGGCAACAGGTCTACGAGGCCTGCTTGGTCGGCATGATCGTCAGCTGCTGGATGTTCACCCGCGCCGGCTGTGCGGCCAGGAAGTTGACGGCCTCTGCGACGTCGGCAGGCGCCAGCCAATCAATCTGACCCCTGGTGCTTTCCAGCCACTCCTGCGCCCCTGCGTCGGTCACGTGGCTTTGCAGCTCGGTTTCCACAATGCCCGGCTCGATGGCCGAGACGCGGACGTTCTTGGCGCCGAGTTCGGCACGCAGGGTGCGCGACATGTGGGTGACGTACGCCTTGGTGCCCGAGTACACCGCGAAGTTCGGGAAGATGTTCTGCGCGGCGATCGACGACGTGTTGATCAGATCAGCGACGCCCTTCTCACCGGCCGCTGCGATCAGCTGCGGCACGAACGCGGCGATCGCGTTCATCAACCCGCCGACGTTGATGTCGATCTGGCGCTGCCACTGTTCGACCGGCAGCTCGTCGACGGGGGCCGGCAGCATGACGCCTGCGTTGTTGAAAAGCAGGTCCACGGTGCCCAATTCGTTCGCGATCCGGTTGGCTGCAGCGCGCATCGCATCGGCGTCGGTCACGTCGGCGGCGATGGCGAGCGCCGTCCCGCCGGATTCCTCGATCTCGTTGACGAGCTTCTCCAAACGGTCGGCGCGCCGCGCGAGCACGGCGACCTTCGCACCGGATGCGGCGAGCCGCTTCGCGGCGGCTGCACCGATGCCACTGGACGCACCGGCCACCACGGCGACGCGGCCTGCCAGCGGAGCTGCGGTGTCGATCGGACTGGTCATCTGTGCACTCTCCTTGTTGTGTCGATAGCGGCGGTGGTGCCGCGTATCCGAGACAACAAGGGAGAACCGGTCCACGACGTCCCGAAATCGGGCCGCACTCAACCTAGGTCCACCAGACCTACGTTTACCGGGCGCGAAGCCGATCCCGCCCTCAGACTGGGGATGTGGAGCAGAACGCGGAACTCAGGGAGTTCCTGCGCACCCGACGTGCGCGTCTGAGCGTCGACGATGTCGAGATCGGCGGCACTGGGCGCACCCGTCGGGTGCCCGGACTCAGGCGCGAGGAGGTCGCCCAACTGGCCGGAGTGAGCGTCGACTACTACAGCCGGATGGAGCAGGGCCGCCACCTCAATGTCTCCGACGAGGTGCTCGACGCCGTGGCCCGCGCGCTGCGACTGGACGCTACCGAACGCGCCTACCTGTTCCAGATCGCACGCAGGAATCGTCGCGCCCGTCGCCGCCCGCCTGCGCCTGCGCAGCGGGTTCGGCCGGGAGTGCGGCGCATCCTCGAGACACTGGACGACGTCACACCCGCGTTCGTGTTCGGACGGCGGATGGACGTGCTCGCCGCCAATCGGCTGGCTCGCGCGTTGATGGCCGACTTCGATGCGATGCCACCGCGCGACCGAAACCTGTTGCGGTACACGTTCCTTGACGAATCCACCCGCGAACTGTTCGTCGACTGGGAAGAGGTGGCACGCGACAACGTCGCGATCCTGCGCCTCGACGCCGGACGCCACCCCGACGATCCGCAGCTTGTCGAGTTGGTGGGTGAACTGTCGGTCAAGAGCCGCGAGTTCCGTCGGTGGTGGGCCGATCACAACGTGCGCGAGCGCACGCACGGAATCAAGCGATACCATCATCCCGTCGTCGGTGATCTGACCGTGAACTACGAATCCGTTGCGGTGCCTGGTGATCCCGATCAGACGTTGTGCATCTACACCGCGGACGCCGGTTCACCGTCGGAGACGGCGGTGCAGTTGCTCGCCAACTGGAAAGTCACAACCCGATGAGGGTTTCGATCCACCCGCGCGCGAAATACAGGACGAAGCCGGCCGCCACCACCCACAGCAGTGGGCTGATCTCACGGGCCTTGCCCGCTGCGGAGCGCAGCACCACCCATGCGATGAAGCCGACGCCGATACCGTTGGCGATCGAGTAGGAGAACGGCATCACCGCGACGGTGAGGACCACCGGCACCGCCACCGAAAACTCGGAGATGTCGATGTGACGCAACTGCGACATCATCATCACGCCGACGATGACCAGCGCCGCCGCCGCCACCTCCGTCGGCACGATCGACGCCAACGGTGAGACGAACATGGCGGCCAGAAACAGCACGCCCGTAACAAGACTCGCCAACCCCGTGCGCGCGCCTTCCTCGATGCCCGCACCCGATTCGATGAACACGGTGTTGGACGATGACGACGTCGCACCGCCCACGACCGCACCCGCGCCCTCGACGATCAGCGCCGACCGCAGCCGAGGGAAGGTGCCTTGCGCGTCGGCCAGGTTCGCCTCGCGCGCCAATCCGGTGAACGTGCCCATGGCGTCGAAGAAGTTCGCGAACACCAGTGTGAAGACCAGCATGACCGCGGCCAGCACGCCGATGCGCCCGAAGCTGCCGAAGCTGAAGTCGCCTGCGAGCGACAAATCGGGAAGCGCGAACGGCGAACCCGACAGCGTCGGCACCGAAAGGCTCCAACCGCCGGGATGCTCGGTCGCCGAGCCGAGGTGCCAGATCGCCTCGATCGCAACCGCGAGCAGCGTGCCGATCACGAGTCCGATCAGGATTCCGCCGCGCACCCGACGCACGACGAGGATGGCGGTGACCAGCAGGGTGAAAACGAAAACGACCGCGGGCACAGTGTTGATCGAGCCGACGCCGCCGTGGCCGAGACCGACGGGCGGTGACGGTTGTCCGGTGGCGCCGATGAAGCCGGCGTCGACCAGCCCGATGAACAGGATGAACAAGCCGATACCTGCCGTGATCGCGAGCTTGAGTTGCAGGGGCACCGCGTCGAAGACCAGCCTGCGCAGGCCGGTGGCCGCAAGCAGCACGATGATCAGCCCGTCGATGACCACCAGGCCCATCGCCTCGGCCCACGTCACCGAGCCCACCACGGTCGTCGCCAGGAACGAATTGATCCCGAGGCCCGCGGCGAACGCGAACGGCAACCGCGCGATGACGCCGAACAGGATTGTCATGACGCCGGCCGCCAGCGACGTCATCGCCGAAACCTCGGCGAATTGCAGTTTCTGGCCGGTGACGTCCGGCGCACTGGACAGGATGATCGGGTTCAACACGATGATGTAGGCCATCGCGATGAAGGTGACGACCCCGCCGCGTAGTTCCGCAGCAACCGTCGACTGTCGTTCCGATATCTCGAAGAACCGGTCCACGGGCTTGACCCTAAGGCCAGCTCAGCGAGGACGGGTCGGCGGGTTACCGGCGGTGCTCAGGCAGCATCGGACTCCTCGTCATCCGAACCGTCGGCATTGTCGGATGGTTTCGGTGTGTCGTCCCGACGCGCTTGCGTGGCCCCTTACTTCGGCGTTGATGTGCGGCCGTTGCTGAGCGTCGCGCCGGTGCGGGTTCGGGATCTTTCTTGGAATCCCATGTGACGGAGAAGGTTTGAACTTCCGTTGGCTTCGTGTTGGCCACGGCCGCGAGGCGGGCTGGCCGCTCGCGATCGACGTCAGTGCGGCGAAGACCGGACTGCGTCGGTCAATCGAGCAGGAACCCGACCAGCACCTTGCTCATTGCCGGGATCGCATCGCGTCGAATGACTTCGTAGCCGTGCGTGCTCAACGTGGGAAGACACAGCAATCCGGCTCGCGCGGTCAAACCGCTGGCTTTTGCGTGCGAGGCATCGGATTCGAAAGCGCCGAGCACAGCAGGCTGCGGCCTCAAGTCCAAATCCGTTGCCACAGACAGTAATTTGTCGGCGACATCCTTGTCGTACACGCACTGCGCATCGCTGTAGCCGACGATCGGTCCGCAGCCGACACTCGTGCCGTATTCCGCCTCGGTCGGACCGACCTCGAGCGCGAGCGTCAGATCGCCGGGCAGCGTCCGACTGGCATACAGCCCGCCGATGCCGCCGATCTCTTCATCGGTGGTGAAGACCAGGTAGACGTCGCAGGTTGGGCGCCTTCCCGTGTCCCGCATCCGCCGAGCGGCGTCGAGCAGGGCGACGATCGCCGCGCGGTCGTCCATGAAGTAGCAGCCGAGGTAGTCGCCGAACTCGACGAGTGTTCTCTTGCTGCTGTCCACGCAAACTCGCGTGCCCGGGCGTATCCCGGCGCGCGACAACTCGTCTGTGGTGCGGCCCGTGAAGACGTAGACGTGCGTCCAGTCCAGCGCCTTGTCGCCACCGTCGGGTTTGGTCTCCCAGATCTGCTGACTCTCACTGGTCGTGTGCTCCGAGCCGAGCGTCAGCACTCCGCACAGCGTCTCCCGGTCGCCGAGCATGGCGACCGGACCGAGGCCGAAGTTGCCGGGATACATCGTCCCCAACTGCGTGAGGTGCAGCGTGCCGTCCGATTCGACGCGTTTGACCAGCATCGACAACTCGTCCATGTGGGCCATCACCCGGATCGGCTGCCCGTTGCCGCTGCCCTGGATCAGGCCGACCAGATTTCCCGCCTCGTCGACATGGGTCTCGTCGACGAGCGTGGTGAGTTCGCGCCTGCACACGTCGCGAACCGCATCCTCTTGTCCGCACGGGCCGTAGGTGAACAGCAGTTCCTGCAACAGGTCGCGGGAGAACTCTTGATCAGTCACCACGGTTACCTACCCGGGGCCGCCGTGAGGCACTCCACAGAACTGGGACTTACCGAGGGGTAAGTATCAGTGTACGGTTGTTCACCGAATCAGAAAGGACGGTTGGGCGTGTCGTTTTCTCTTGAACTGTCTGAGGACGTCATCCAGATCAGGGACTGGGTGCATGAGTTCGCCGCCGACGTCGTGCGCCCTGCCGCCGCCGAGTGGGATGAACGTGAAGAAACCCCGTGGCCGATCATCCAGGAGGCGGCCAAGATCGGGCTGTACTCCATGGAACTGTTCGCCACCCAAGCCGCCGAACCGACCGGCCTCGGGATGCTGACCGTATTCGAGGAACTGTTCTGGGGTGACGCCGGCATTGCGCTGTCGATTCTTGGCACCGGACTGGCCGCCGCGTCGCTGTCCGCCAACGGCACACCCGAACAGCTCGGCGAATGGCTGCCGCAGATGTTCGGCACGCCCGACGAACCCCTGCTCGCGTCGTTCTGTTCCTCAGAACCCGCCGCGGGTTCCGATGTGGGCGCGATTCTGACCCGTGCCCGCTATGACGAAGCCAACGACGAGTGGGTGCTCAACGGTGTGAAGACGTGGGCCACCAACGGCGGAATTGCCAACGTGCACATCGTCGTTGCGTCGGTCCATCCCGATCTGGGCAGCCGCGGACAGGCCACCTTCATCATCCCGCCCAACACCCCGGGCTTCAAACAGGGACAGAAGTTCAGCAAGCATGGGATCCGCGCCTCGCACACCGCCGAGGTGATCCTCGAAGATGTCCGCATCCCCGGTCGGTTGATCGTCGGCGGCAAGGAGAAGTTCGACGAGCGCATCGCCCGCAGCCGCGAAGGCCAAAGCGGGGCAGCCCAAGCCGCGATGAAAACGTTCGAACGCACCCGGCCCGCAGTCGGCGCGATGGCCCTCGGGGTGGCCAGGGCCGCCTACGAATACGCGTTGGAGTATGCGCAGCAGCGAGAACAGTTCGGCCGCAAGATCGGTGACTTCCAGGCGATCGCGTTCAAGCTGGCCGATATGAAGACCCGCATCGACGCGTCGCGGATGCTGGTGTGGCGCGCGGGTTGGATGGCTCGTAACAACAAGCCGTTCGTCAACGCCGAAGGGTCGATGGCCAAACTGGTGGCCAGTGAAACCGCCGTCTACGTAACCGATGAGGCCATCCAGATCCTGGGCGGTAACGGCTACACCCGTGACTATCCGGTGGAGCGCATGCACAGGGACGCCAAGATCTTCACGATCTTCGAAGGCACCAGTGAGATCCAGCGACTGGTCATGGGTCGCGCGATCACCGGACTGCCCATCCGGTAGCTGCTAGCCCGTCGCGGTGAACGAGAACACCAGGACGAGGAACGCGGCGATCAGCAGCAACCAGGCGACGACCGGGACCACAACCCCGCGACGGTGCCGCGCCGTGAAGAAAGACAACGCCACTGCGGCGACGGCGACGACGGGTGCGCCGTACTGGATGAGTGTGAAACCCAGCTCGCCTGGACCCTGTCGCGGGCACGGTTGGTGGTTGCACCCTGCGGTGCCGAGCACCTGCATATAGAGGAACACCACGATGACGATGGCGCCCGGCACGGTCGCCAACGCCAGAATCCAATTGCCGGTACGCCCCACAACCGCCGCTTACCCGACGGCGGTAGGCCTCAAACCGCGCGAATCCCGATGGGAATCAACAGGTCAGCGAGCCGTGATAGCCAATGGCCGCGAACGCGGCTTGTGACGACCGTGCACCAGGTAGGCCAGCCACCGAATATCGAGTATCACTGTGCGTGGTCCCTGTCTCTAAGCGCTCTTCGTGAGAAGCGGAAGGAGCCGACGGCGTTCAGCCATGGCGTCGGCGAAGTTGTGTAGCGCGTCGGCAACCGACTCCACCGTCGGAAGTTCAACGCGAGCGTCGAAGGAGTGGACCGCTCGGCTGACCGGTTGGCTGGCGATCAGCGACCACTCGACCCCTGCGGCGGTGCAGGCATCGTCAAGCTCGGACAGCAACGAAATGATGTGCGAAGTCGCCGAACTCACGCCGCTCAGATCCAGCACCATCGGCTTCTCCTTGAGGACGAAGCGCTTGGTGTACTGGCTGACCTTGTCGAGGTTCACATCGTTGAGATCCCCGGTGACAGTGACCACCGTGGCCAACTGGCGGCTGCACGCCCGCACCTGGGCGCCGTCGTATTGGATTGCCGGATTGCCGTACATCTGGCGCCTCCCCTCGTTTCCTTAACTGGTTACGAAGTTACGGAGCCGATATAAGGCAACGGGGAGTAACGGCTAATACTTTATTAAGAACCGATTTTGGGTCGGTCAGCAAACCAGTCAGTCGCGCATTTTCTGCGGGCCGGAATAGTTCTCCCAGGGGGAGTAGTCGGCGAGCAGGGGCCCCTGCGGCGGCCGCTGCTTTTCTGGCACATGCTGCAGATTGATCCGGATCCGGTACCAGATGGAACTAGGCCCCCGCATGCCGTCGACCAAAACATCTGCCGGCTTGAGCATTTCGGCTACCGACGGGTAACGCGCGCGCCACTGGTCGAGCGCGGCCATCGCCTCGTCCTTGGTCTTGGTGCGGGCGATCTCGATCAGCGGCATCACCGATTGACGCCTGCCCGTCGGATTCTGTGCGGTTTTGCGGGCCCCACGCGGTGCCTTCTCCGCTGGCCCCAACCGGTCGGCGAGGTCGAGCAACGCGTCCAGGGTGCCGGCGTGGTCATCCATGCTTTCCCACGGATCGCCGATTTCCTCGAAACGTTTCGGCACGGTCGCAATCGTGAAGTTCGCCGGATCGCAGTCCGCTACCTCGTTCCAGAACAGCGGGGTGGACACCCTGGCGTCAGGGGTGGCCCGGACGGAGTACGCGGACGCGACGGTGCGGTCGAAGGCGTTCTGGTTGAAGTCGACGAACACCTCTTCGCCGCGCTCCTCTTTCCACCACCGCGCCGTCGCCTGTCCCGGCGCTCTGCGTTCCACCTCGCGCGCCACCGCTTGGGCCGCCAATCGGACGAACTTGAAGGGCCAGCGCCGCTCGATGCGGGCGTAGATGTGAAATCCGCGGGAGCCGGACGTCTTCGGCCACGCCGTGAGGCCGTGCTCTTCGAGCACCTCGCGGGCGACCATGGCCACGTCGACGATCTGACGCCAAGCCACGCCGGGCATCGGATCCAAGTCGACACGCAACTCGTCGGGATGAGCCAGGTCGTCGGCGCGCACCGGGTGCGGGTTGAGGTCGACACACCCCATGTTGATCGCCCACGCCAGGCCTGCGGCGTCGCGGATGACGGCTTCCTTCGCCGACGTGCCGGACGCGTACTTCAATTCGGCCACATCGACGAAATCCGGCCGCTTCTCCGGGGCCCGCTTCTGGAACACCGCTTCCTCGGTGATGCCCTTGACGAACCGCTTCAGAACCATCGGCCGGTCGCGCACACCGCGCAGCGCACCCCCGGCGACGGCGAGGTAGTAGGTGACCAGGTCGAGTTTTGTGATTTCGATATCCGGGAAAACGACCTTGTCAGGGTGGGTTATCGCGACCTGCCGACCGTCCACGTCCAGCGACATGGGAGAGGCCATATCGTCATGGTAATTTCCCGGTCGCGCTGAGACGCCCGTCATTAGTGTGGGGTCATGCCTAAGCTCACTGATCTTCCGTCGCAGGCAGTAGCCAAAGCGCAGCAGCTCGTCGAGCGCGGCTCAGCAGAGCTGCATTACGCGTACAAGATGTTGGAGGCGGGCGCCTTCAAGCTCGAGCCGCCGCAGAACGTCGCCGCCATGATCGCCGACATCCGGCGGTGGGGCGAGTTCGGGATGATCCCCGCGCTCAACGCGCGCCGCACCCCGAACCGGACCGCGATCATCGACGACTTCGGCGAGATCACTTTCAAAGAACTCGACGACGCTGCCCACGCAGTGGCCAACGGGTTGTCGAAGAAGGGCGTCAAGGGCGGCGACGGGGTGGCGATCCTGGCGCGCAACCACCGCTGGTTCTTGACCGCGGTGTACGGCTGCGCCAGGGCGGGTGCCCGCATCATCCTGCTGAACAGCGAGTTCTCCGGGCCGCAGATCAAAGAGGTCGCGGAGCGCGAGGACGCCAAGCTGATCATCTACGACGACGAGTACTTCGACGCGGTGTCGAAGGCCGAGCCGGAGTTGGGCAAGCTGCGGGCGTTGGGTGTCAACCCCGACAAGGAGGACTCGGCGAGCACCGACGAGACGCTCGAGGACCTTGTCGCGCGCAGTTCGGGCAAGCCGGCGCCGAAGGTGACCAAGCATTCGTCGATCATCATTCTGACCAGTGGCACCACCGGAACTCCCAAGGGCGCCAACAGAAGTACGCCGCCGACGCTCGCTCCGATCGGTGGCGTGCTGTCCCACGTGCCGTTCAAATCCGGTGAGGTGACGGCTCTTCCGGCGCCGATGTTCCATGCGCTCGGCTATCTGCATGCGACCATCGCGATGATGCTCGGCACCACGTTGGTGTTGCGGCGGAAGTTCAAACCGGCGACGGTGCTCGAGGACATCGAGAAGCACAACGTGACCGCGGTGGTCGTGGTGCCGGTCATGTTGTCGCGCATACTCGATGCGCTCGACGCGATGGAGCGCAAGCCGAACCTGTCGTCGCTGCGGATCGTGTTCGTGTCCGGGTCGCAGTTGGGTGCCGAACTGGCGCAGCGCGCGCTGAAAGATCTCGGCCCGGTGATCTACAACCTGTACGGGTCGACGGAGATCGCGTTCGCCACCATCGCACGGCCGAAGGATCTGTCGATCAATCCCGCCACCGTCGGGCCTGTGGTCAAGGGGGTGAAGGTCAAGATCCTCGACGACAACGGCAACGACGTCCCCCAAGGGGAGGTGGGCCGGATCTTCGTCGGCAACTTCTTCCCCTTCGAGGGCTACACCGGCGGCGGCCACAAGCAGATCATCGACGGCCTGATGTCCTCGGGCGACGTCGGTTATTTCGATGAGAACGGTCTGCTGTACGTCAGCGGCCGCGACGACGAGATGATCGTGTCGGGCGGCGAGAATGTATTCCCCGCCGAGGTCGAAGACCTGATCAGCGGCCACCCGGACGTGGTGGAAGCCACCGCCCTCGGCGTCGAGGACAAGGAGTGGGGCCACCGACTGCGGGCGTTCGTCGTCAAGAGCGACGGCGCCAGCATCGGCGAGGACGACATCAAGACCTACGTGCGCGAGCATCTCGCCCGGTACAAGGTGCCGCGCGAGGTGATCTTCCTCGACGAACTGCCGCGCAATCCGACGGGCAAGGTGCTGAAGCGCGAGTTGCGGGAAATGGCCATCGACGGGGCCGACGATAAGGCAGGTGTCGGCGGGGCCGACGATAAGGCAGGAGCGGAATAGTCCGCCGCGCCCGGTGGTAGTACCACGGCGTGAACATTGATCTGAGTGGAAAGACGGTCCTCGTCACAGGGTCGACGCACGGCATCGGGTTGGCCATCGCGGAAGGGCTGGCGGGCAGCGGCGCCCGCGTCGCGGTCAACGGCCGCTCAGCCGAGCGGGTCGACGAGGCCGTCGCGAAGTTGACCGGTGACGTCGTCGGTGTCGCCGCCGACGTGTCGACCGAGGACGGCGCGGCGAAGTTGCAACGCGAGTTGCCCGACGTCGACATCCTGGTGAACAACCTCGGCATCTTCGGCGCCATACCGGCCCGCGAGATCACCGACGAGCAGTGGCGCACCTACTTCGAGGTGAATGTGCTTGCCGCCGTTCGGCTTATCCGCATGTACCTGCCGGGCATGACCGAACGCGGTTGGGGCAGGGCGATTCAGATCGCCAGCGATTCGGCGTTGGTGACACCCGAGGAGATGATTCACTACGGGGTGTCCAAGACGGCGCTGCTAGCCGTGTCGCGCGGCTTCGCTAAGGACGCGGCGGGTACCGGGGTGACCGTCAACTCGGTGATCGCGGGGCCGACGCACACCGCGGGCGTAGAGGAGTTCGTCTACCAATTGGTCGACAAGTCGCTGCCGTGGGACGAGGCGCAGCGCGAGTTCATGCGCAAGCACCGACCGCAGTCGCTGCTGCAACGGCTCATCGAACCCGCCGAAATCGCAAACATGGTCACGTATCTCGCCTCGCCGCTGGCATCAGCCACCACCGGAGGCGCGCTGCGCGTCGACGGCGGATACGTGGATTCGATCGTGCCCTAGTAGGCCATCATCGCGGCGCCGGGAATGGCCAGGCTGATGAGCATCAGTGTCAGCAGGAACCACCCCGCGCCTTGCCAGGCCGGCCACGCGCCTTCGGCTTTCCAGACGCGGTAGGTCTTGACGAATGCGCCGATCCCGCCACCGAACAGGATGGCGGGCACCAGCGAAGCCGCGATCACCGAATCCCGTGCGATGACGGCCCAGGCAGCGAAGACCAGGCCTGCCACCGCGACAATCGCACCGACGTACATCGCGGCCTCGCGGAACGTGCCGGGGTCGTCGAAGCGTTTCTCGACGTCGTGGGTCATGGCGATTGGGTTCCCTGCTGCGAGACGAGGAAACTACGGGCCGCCGTTCACGTACCACGACAGGCAGCCGGGATGGTTGCGGCAGGCGATGATCGCATTCGCGTCGGGGGCCGAACCACGGACCCGCGGCGCCTGTGGACCGGGAACCGTGCAGCTCGGCACGAACGGACCCCACGGCACGACGCCGTTGTAGCAAGGTTGCGCTGACGCCGGCGGAGCGCTGACAGTCGAGAACGCCGCGGGGCTGGCCAGCACCGCCATGGCCGCTGCTCCGCCGACGAAAAGCCGCATCGAGCGTCGCCGGAAGTTATTCATAACGTGTCTAACGATCTATCGAGACCATCTATTTCGATCGTAGACCCGATTCGACGCGACCATCAGTAGTCAATTGCTTCGATCAGCGGCGACGGCTCGTCCATCAGCGCCCAGAACCGGTCGCGGATGGCCACCGTGAGCGGACCGGGCGTGCCGTCGCCGATGGGTTCGCCGTCGAGGCTGTTGATCGGCGTGACGCCGCCGGCGGTGGTGACCGCCATCAGTTCGTCGGCGTCGTAGAGCTCATGGCTGGTGACGTCGCGCAGCGTGGCCTCGATGCCCATGGCGTCGGCGAGCTCGAACACCGTCTTGCGAGTGATCCCGGGCAGCGCGTTGCGTGACGGCGAGGCGAGCTTGCCGTCCTTGACGATGACCACATTGAAGCCCGGGCCCTCGGCCACACAGTTGTCGGCGTCCATCAGGATCGCGGTACGCGCGCCGCGGTCCTTAGCTTCGAAGCTGGCCGCGGTCAGGTCGCCCCACTGGTAGTTCTTGATGGTCGGGTCGACGGTGTTGCGGCCCGCGCGCCGCACATGCCGCGGGACGATCGCCGTCGTGCCGAAGATCTGCTCGTGCGGGGGGAACGCCCACAGGTAGGGGATCGCGTAGATGTACACCTGGTGGGTCAGCTTGGACAAGTCTTTCTCGCCCTTGCGTTTTCCGTATCCGCGGGTGACGGTCAGGTTGACGAACGACTCGCGCAGCTGCGACATGGCGACACAGCGTTTGGTGATCTCTGCCAGGTCGTCCTTGCTGTAGCCGGGGTCGAGCCGCAACTTGTGTGCGCCGTCGAGCAGCCGGTCGAGGTGGTCACCGAGCCGGAAGATGTTGCCGTGCCACACATGTGCCACCGTGTAGGTCAGATCGGAGTGCCCGAAGCCGGTGTCGAAGATCGAGATGCGGGCCTCGGATGCGGGGATGTATTCGCCTTCGATCCACGCGACGCCGCCCGCGTACGGACTCGAGGTGTCCAGTTCGTAGTCGCTGTATTGGATCACTGAACCGGGCGGGGTGTCCTCGCGGATGGCGCCGGGTTCGACGGCGACGAGGTTGCTGGTGCCCTGGTCTACGACAGTCATTGAGGTACAGGTCCTTTCGGGAGTTTCAGGAGAGGTGGGTCTTGGCGTAATCCGGGCCTGCGTCGCCGTTTCGCAGTCGGGTTCGCAGTCCGGTGACCGCCCACAGCGCGGCGAGGATCACTAGCCCGAGGAACACATAGCCGTTGCCCGCGAACTGCGGAAGGAAGATCAGCGCCGCGCATACCAGGCCGAAGGCGATCAGCGCCAGCACGGCGACCGGCACCCGGGCCCGGCCGAGATCGAACGTCCCGGGTTCCGGCGCGGGAATGGTGCCGCGGCGGTTGGCGATCAGCACGGCCACCGTCTGCAGGAAGTACATCGCGCACACCGCCAGCGACGAGAGCCCGATGATCAGGAAGAACGCCTTCTCGCTGACCAGGGCGGACAGCAGCAGGATGGTCGAGAGGCTGAACAGTCCGAGTACGGCGTAGGTGGGCGTCCGGTTGGACGGGGACACGTGCCGCCAGACGTGGGAGAACGGCAGCATGTTGTCGCGTGCCATCGAGTAGGTGAGCCGGGTGGCCACCAGGATGTTGGCCAGGATGCACGCCATGATGTTCGTCATTGCTACTGCCACAACGATTCTCGTCACCACCGGCCCTACTTGCTGCGTGATGATCTCCTCGATGGGCGCCGCCGTCGCGGCCGCGACCGCGTCCTGGTCCTTGATGGCCAACACGTAGACGACGTACATCGAGAACTCGATGACAATCGATGCGGTGAGCGCATAGAACATCGTCCGCGGTATGACCCGGCGGGCGTTGACGGTCTCCTCGGCGATGTCTGCGCTGGCCTCGACGCCGATCAGGCCGAAGAACGGGCCGAGCGATGCGGCCAGCCAGGCCAGGATGTAGGCGCTGTGCTCGTCGGACGTGCCGCCGGTGAACAGGACCGAGATCGGTTGGTGGTTTTCCGGGGAGGAGAAGGCGACGACCGCGACCAGAAGTGTCGCGCCGACGGTGATGACCAATTCGAGGCCGACGCCGATGTTGTTGACCATCGTCGCGAAGCGCACGCCGTACAGGTTCACCAGCATGCACACCGCCATCACGCCGATGGCGACGAGGATCTGGGCGGTCTGGCTCATATTCCAGCCGAACAGGCTGCCGAGGTAGCCGGACAGGATGAAGCCGACGCCGGTCATACCGCAGACCCAGCCTGCGAGTGCGAGCACGCCGGTGAACCAGGCGAGGATCGAGCCGTGGATGCGGCTGGTCCACTGATAGGCGTAACCGGCCAGCGGTATCTTCGCGGTCAGGTCGGCGGCGATGAAGGTCCAGATGAGGAACACCGCCGCGGCCAGCAGAAGCGTCCAGACGAACGGCCCGCCCGCGGTGAAGTAGCCTGCGCCGAACCCGGTGAACACCGCGGTGGTGGCGCTGATGGTGGCGAAGCCGAGGGCGAATGACGCCAGCCGGCCGACCGAGCGATCGAGCTTTTGCGAGTACCCGAATTGGGCCAGCCTGGCGTCCTCGTCGTCGCTCGGCGCCGTCGGCATCACGGGTGAGGCGGTGTCAGTCATGAAGTGAGGAAACCCGACCGGGGCGCACCGGCGGAAGTTGCAGTTTCTGATGTACTTATAAACCCGCGTTATCAGTAGTAGGTCGCCGGGCGTTCGATCGCCTGCCCTTCGCCGAAGCTCCACTCCTCGCGGACATGCTTGACCAGTTGCGCCGCCTCGTGGGACAGCCCGGCCGGATGCCAGGCCAGCGCGGTGTAGTTGCGCGGGCGGTCGACGATCGGCACGTAGGCGATGCCCTGTCGGTTGTACAGGCGCGCGCTGGCCTCGCTGGTGAAGCTGATGCCGAGACCGCGCGCGATCGTCGTCGTCTCCTCTTCGTAGGTGGCCGCGACGGCGGCGATGGTGGGCGGTTTGTCGTCGCGGGCGTCCATCGCCATCCAGTAGTCGCGCCACCGGCCCGCGCTGGCCGGCGCAACCACGATCGGGTCGTCGAGCAGTTCGGCAATGTGCAGTTCAGAGCGGCTCGCCAGCGGGTGATCACGCGGCAGGCACGCCACCCAGTTCTCCGCGTCGAGAATGAACATCCGGTGTTCGGGCAGGTCCACCGGAGGCCGGATGATCGCCACCTCCGTGCTGCCGTCGGCTAGCCCGGCCGTCGGATCGGAGAAGTCGAATTCCCTTGGCTCCAAGGTGATTTCCGGATACTTGGCCTCGAAGTGGCGGACCAGTCGGAACAGCAGGTCCGCGCCGGTGCCGATCAGATAGCCCAGCCGGATCCGGCGATAGTGCGCTGACAGCGCGATGAGGTCGTCGACAGCGGCGTCGACGCCGCGCAGCGCGTCGCGCACTTTCGGCAACCAGGCCTGGCCCAGTTCGGTCAGCGCGACCTCGCGGGTGCTGCGGGTGAAGAGCATGACGCCGAGCTGATGTTCGAGCTGTTTGATCGCCGTCGACAATGCGGGTTGGGTGATGAACAGCCGCTCCGCGGCGCGCCGGTAGTTCAGCTCCTCGCCCAGTACGGCGAAGTATCGCAGCTGGCGCAGCGTGACGTCACCGCTCGTGGGCCCGGTCCCTTCGCGAAATTGCAATGAGGGCTGTGATTCTCCGCCGTCCACGACCCTCAGTGCAATATCGACGACGCGGCGCGATTTCTTACGGGTCGCGGGGCAGTCCCAGCAGCCGCTCAGCGATGATGTTGAGCTGCACCTCCGACGTGCCGCCGTAAATCGTGGTGGCCCGGCTGGCCAGCAGCATCTGCGCCCACTGGCCCTGAAGTTGGTCGGGATCGCCGATCGCGCCGTCGGTGCCGAAGGAGGACACCGCGAACTCCGCATACCCCTGGCCGGTGCGCATCGACAGCAGCTTCGAGATCGCGGCGGCGGGCATCGGATCGCCGCCCGCCAACGTCAGCAGCGTCGAGCGCATGTTGAGCAGCTTGGCGGCATGGCCCTCGGCGATCAGTCTGCCGGCATGGTTCTGGTCGATCTGGTCGAAGTGCCCGTCGCGGATGAACTCGACGAAACCGTTGAGGTTGGCCAGGAACGGCGCCTCGCTGCTGCCGATGGACACCCGCTCTGCGGTCAGCGTGGTGCGACTGACCTCCCAGCCGCGGTTCACCTCGCCGAGCACCAGGTCGTCGGGGACGAACACGTCGTCGAGGAACACGGTGTTGAACATCGCGTTGCCGGTGAGCTCGCGAAGCGGCTTGACCTCGACGCCCTCGCTGGACATGTCGAGCAGGAAGTAGGTGATGCCGTTGTGTTTCGGTGCGCTCGGATCGGTCCTGGCCAGCAGCATGCCCCACTGCGACAGCTGTGCGGCGGTGGTCCAGATTTTCTGGCCGGTGATCCGCCAACCGCCGTCGACCTTGGTGGCCTTGGTGCTCAGGCTGGCCAGGTCCGAGCCGGATCCCGGCTCGGAAAACAGCTGGCACCAGATCATCTCGCCGCGCAGCGTCGGCGGCAGGAAGCGTTGCTTCTGTTCCTCGGTGCCGAACGCGACGACCGATGGAATCAACCACGCTGCGATACCCATGTTGGGGCGTCGCACCTTACCGGCGGTAAATTCCTGGGCGATGATGATCTGCTCGACGGGGCTGGCCGCGCGACCCCACGGCTTGGGTAGGTGGGGCACCACCCAACCGCCCTCGGCGATCGCGACGGTGCGGTCGTCACGCGGAATCGCTTTCAGCGCCGCGACTTCCGCGCGGATCTCGTCGCGCAGCTTCTCGGTGTCCGGGTCGAGGTCGATGTCGATCTTGCGAATGCCGGTGGTGGTCGCGACGTCGACCACCTGCTGCGGGTAGTCCGCGGCGCGTCCGAAGCATGCCGCCAGCATGATCGCGCGCCGGTAGTAGACGTTGGTGTCGTGCTCCCAGGTGAAGCCGATGCCGCCGTGCACCTGGATGCAGTCCTGGGTGCAGTGCAGCGCCGCGGCGGGCGCCAACGTCGCGGCCACCGCGGCGGCGAACTCGAAAGCGCTTTCCTGCGAACCGGTTTCGCGATACTCGTCGATGGCTCGGGCGGCGTCCCACACCGCGGCGGTGGCACGCTCGGTGTCGGCGATCATCTCCGCGCACTTGTGCTTGATGGCTTGGAACTGGCCGATCGGCCTGCCGAACTGCTCGCGGATCTTTGCGTATCCCGCCGCGGTGTCGGTCGCCCACCGCGCGACGCCGATGGACTCGGCCGACAGCAGCGTCGACATCAGCGCCCGAGCCAGGGTCCGGCTCAGGTTGCCGAGCACGCGGTCGTCGCCGACCTCGACGGCGTTGGCCCGCACATGCGCGATCGGCCGAAGCGGATCGATGCTGCCTACGGGTTCGATCTCCAACTGGTCGGCGTCGAGCACCAGCCACTCTTCACCGCTGTCGATGGCGACCGGCAGCACCAGCACCGACGCCTGGGCGGCGGCGGGCACCGCGCGCACCTCGCCGCGGATGACGAGGCCGTCCCCGTGCCGGGTGGCCGTCAGGCCGGAGTCGATCGCGTATGCGGCGATGACGTCGCCGGAGGCCAGGTCGTTGAGCAGTTTCGCGTCGGGGTCGTTGGCCGAGATCAGCGCGCTGGCGATCGCGGACGGCACGAACGGTCCTGGCACCGCGCCGTAGCCGAACTCGGCGAGCACGATGGCCAACTCGAGGATGCCGAAACCCTGTCCGCCAACAGATTCCGCCAGGTGAACGCCTTGGAGGCCCTGCTCGGCAGCGGCCTTCCAGAACGGTGGGGGATTGGGAATCGGATTCTCCAGCGCTTCGTGCAGCACTTCCGACGGCGCCACCCGCGCCACCAGGGACCGGACCGAATCGGCCAGGTCGTTGTGTTCCTCAGTGATTGCGATGGGCATGTATCCGCCTCCAGGCAGGGCCGAAGTCTTCCCGATTAACCGGTCGGTTGGGAGCCAGATTACTCGTTGACGACGTTGGTCAGACTCCGGCCGTCCCTGATCCGCCTGCAGTTGTCCAGAGCGTGTTCCAGGTAGCGCCGCATGGTGTCGGCGGTGTACCAGGTGACGTGTGGCGTGAGCACCACATTGTCGAGAGTGAGCAGCGGGTTGTCGGCGGGAACGGGTTCTTCCGAGTAGACGTCCAGACCCGCCGCGGCCAGGCTGCCGGTGCGCAGTGCGTCGACGAGCGCCGCTTCGTCGGCCACGCCGCCTCGTGAGGTGTTGACCAGGACGGCGCCGGGCTTCATCCGGGCCAGCGCGGTGCGGTCGAGGATGCGCGCGGTCGCCTCGGTGAGCGGCAGATGCAGAGAGACGATGTCGCTGGCGGACAGCAGATCGGGCAGCGGGCGCCAGTCGGGGTGGCCGTCGTCGCGGGTGCTGGTGTGCAGGACCTGGGCGCCCATCGCCGACACGATGCGCTCGACGGCCTTAGCGATGTTGCCGTATCCGATCAGGCCCACCGTGCACCCGCCGATATCGCGCACGGTGTCGCCGAGGATTGGGTCCGTCGGCCAACCCTTGCCGTCGCGGGTCGCGCGATCCAGCGCGGGTAGCCGGCGCAGTGCGGCGAGCATCAGCAGCACGGTGCCCTCGGCGACCGACGGCGCGTTGGCGCCGGGCATGTTCGCCACCGCGACGCCAAGTCGGGTTGCGGTGTCGACGTCGATGGTGTTCACTCCGGCGCCCAACTTGTGTACGAGTTTGAGTTTGGTCGCTTTCTCGAGGTCGTCACCGGAGATCGGCCGCAGCACATGCCAGATGACTTCGGCGTCGGGCAGCTCGCGGTGGAACGTGGCGTCGTCGTCCTCGGCGCAATACCGGACGTCAAGCCAATCCGACTCTGGGGCAAGGAATTCGACGTCCCTGCGGCCGGGAAGGAAGTGGGCGAGGACTCTCAGCGATGAGCGCTTGCGCGAAGAGCCAACAGCTAACGCCACCGCTTGGTGATCCACTTGGCGATCGTATCGGCCTTCTCGCTGCGCGCTCCAGGCGTGGTGAAGTAATGGTCGGTGTCGATGGCGCACTGCGACTTGTCCGAACTGGCCAAAGCGTCATAGATGCGTTGCGCATCACTGGGAAAGACACCGGTGTCCTGCTCGGCGTTGATCACCAACGCGGGACAGTCGATGCGGGCCAGGTGCGGTTCGGCGCGTGTCTGGGCGTGCCGAAGGCTCCACATGCCCAGCCAGTTGCGCAGAGTGCAGGCGGCGGCGATGCCGTGGGCCGACCGGTTGGCCTTGACCGGCGGTCCGGCGTAACACATGTTGGCGGGCCGTTTGGTCGGCTCGATCGTGGGATCGACCATCCGCGGGTCCGCCCACGTCCGGTGCACCGTGAAGGGGCGGTCCGAGAAACCCGCCGCATGCACCCGCTTGAGTTCGGTCTCCGCCCAGTCGGTGATCGCATGGTTGCGGGCGATCTGCGCCGACCGGTAGTGCTCGATGAACTCCTTGGAGTACGGCGGCCCGTTGTGTTCGTTGAACAGGTCGAGATCGGGATCCGCTGCCAACGGGTCGTTTTCGTCGATGACCGACGCGTCCATCCAGGCGGTCAGCACATCGGGGCGCCCGGGATGCGCAGCGCTTGCCACGTAGCCGTCAGCGGGCGGGAGATCGGCGAGGCCGGCCGCGGGCCGCATGCCCGGCAGCGGCGTCACATGCGGGTCGACCGCTTGGGCCTGATAGGCGGCCATCAGCGAACCACCGCCGGAATTGCCCAGCAGCACAATGCTTTCCACACCTTGTACCGCGCGCAGCCATCGGACCCCGACACCGATGTCGACGAGGGCGTGGTCGAGCAGGAAACTGCTCTCATATCCGCGATAGCGGGTGTTCCAGCCGAGGAAACCGATGCCGCGGGTGGCCATGTAGTCGGCGAGATAGTGCTCGGAGAAGTCGATCTGATAGTGCGCGGCTATCATCGCGACCTTCGGCTTGCGTCCGACGCCGCGGTGGTAGAGCCCCTGGCACGGATGGCCGCCGGAACCGGCGCGCCGCGCTGTCGGTGAGTCCAAACCGACGAATTCGCGTGTGACGCCCGGAGTTCCGGATGACGTCGCGGTTTTCGTCATGGCAGGCCGGCCTCCTTGGGGTAGATCGTCCGGTAGAAGATGTTGGCCAGCATGGTGATGCACGCGTCGTCGTCGACAGCACGCGCGTCGCCGGACAGTTGCGTATAGCAGAACTGATTGAGCATGGACACCATCGCGACCGCAACCAGATGCGGATCGTCGTCGGCTGCGCAGAAGCCCTGCCGCTGAGCTTGTTTCACCATGTCGGTGATCAACGCTATGGGCAGGGAGCAGATGTCCGCCCAGTATTCGGCGAAATCGTCACTGATCATGGCCAGTTGCGAGACGCTGATGATCTCGGCGAGCCTGTTGCGATAGGTGTGCCAATGCGCGGCGGCCGCCTGATACGCGCGTTCCCAGTTGGTCAGGCCGGGTTCCGCGGCCGCCCGGGACCGCTCCCGCGCCTCGTCGCGAAACCGCACGGCCCACTCGCGGACCATTGCTTCCTTGGAGTCGTAGTAGTTGTAGAACGACGCCGTTGACTTGCCCGCTTCTGCGGCGATGTCCGAAATCGTCGTCGCCAGAATGCCCTTGCGCGTGATCACGCGCCGCGCGGCCGCATCGATTGCAGCCTGCGTCTGCCTGCCGCGCACCGTCGGCAACTGCTCGCGGGGGCTGACGGTCACGGGACTCCTCGGCCGTTGATCCAAAGTGAATCTGATGTTAGATTCAGATTTCGAGCTTGGCTAGAGGAGTTGCGAACGTGATCAAGCCATCCAATCCCAATTCCGAATTCGAACTCGGCGGCATCAACCACGTGGCCCTGGTCTGCTCCGACATGGCGCGCACGGTCGACTTCTACAGCAATGTGCTCGGCATGCCGCTGATCAAATCGCTGGATCTGCCGGGCGGCATGGGTCAGCACTTCTTCTTCGATGCGGGCAACGGCGACTGTGTCGCGTTCTTCTGGTTTGCCGATGCGCCGGACAGGGTGCCTGGCGTTTCGTCACCGGAGGCGATACCCGGGATCGGCGACATCGTCAGCGCCGTCAGCACCATGAACCACCTCGCGTTCCATGTGCCCGCCGAGAAGTTCGACGAGTATCGGCAGCGACTCAAGGACAAGGGCGTGCGCGTCGGCCCGGTGCTCAACCACGACGAGAGCGAAGCCCAGGTGTCGCCGACGGTGCATCCCGGTGTGTACGTGCGGTCGTTCTACTTTCTCGATCCGGACGGTATTACACTCGAGTTTGCTTGCTGGACAAAAGAATTCACTGAAACCGACGCGCAGACCACGCCGAAGACCGCGGCCGATCGCAGGCCGAGGGTGCCCGCAGGGCGCTAATCGGTATAGAGGTCGGGAACGGCGAGCGCGTCGATCATCGAGGCCAGTTGGTCGACCAGTTCGTCGTTGTCCAGCGATACATCGCCTGCCAGCCATGAGGTGATCATCTGCGCGACGCCGCCGACCACGAAGTGGGCCCCGGCCTTGACGCGGTCGGTGTGCCCGCCGCCGACGGTGCTGGCATGTTGAAACGTCAGTAACGCCATCAACGCGAAGGATTCTGTGCGCTTGCGCACCACGACCGGGTTCGACAGCTGCGAACTGAACAGCAGCCGGCCCACCCGCGGGTCGGCGGCGATGTTCCGGACGATGTTGGCCATGGCCGCCCGGCTCTGCTCGGGCACCGGCGCCGCCGCGACCGCGGCCTGTGTCGTCGTGGCGATGTCGGCGATCACCCAGTCGTACACCGCGGCGATCAGGTCGTCCTTGTCGGAGAAGCTCTCGTAAAAGTAGCGCAACGCAACGCCGGCCTGGCGGCAGATGCCCCGCACGGTCAGTTCGGACAAGTCGGAGTCGGATCCGAGGATGTCCAGACCCGCTTCCAGGAACCGGCGCCGTCGCTCGGCGACCCGGTCGGCCGCCTCGATGCCCCGGTAGGGGCGCACTTGAGCCATCGGATCCATCTTGACACCGCCGTCGAGACGCCGGCAAGATAATCTGGAAACAGACGTTCTCACATTCTCTCTAGGCGGGTCAATGACGATCAGCGACCGGTGGCACAGGTCGAGCGGCCGGTCAGCGACGCCGCCCTCGTGAATCCGACGAAGCCGCGGCGCCGCGGCGCGAACTTCGACGACGGGTTGATGGGCGTTGCGCTGCTGGCAGGCCCGGCGAACGTGATCATGCAGTTGGCCCGGCCCGGGGTCGGCTACGGGGTGATGGAAAGCCGTGTCGAAAGCGGCCGGGTGGACCTGCATCCGATCAAGCGCGCGCGCACCACGTTCACCTACCTCGCTGTCGCCACTCAGGGTTCGCCCGAGCAAAAGGCGGCGTTCCGGCGTGCGGTCAATCGCGCTCACGCTCAGGTCTATTCGACCGACGAGAGTCCCGTCACCTACAACGCGTTCGACCGCGACCTCCAGCTGTGGGTGGGGGCCTGCCTGTACAAGGGCGCGGTGGATGTGTACCGGTTGTTCGTCGGCGAGATGGACCAGGAGACTGCCGAGCGGCATTATGCCGAGGGGTTGCCGCTCGGAACCACATTGCAGGTTCCTGAGGACATGTGGCCGAAGGACCGTGCCGCGTTCGATCGGTACTGGGAGGAGTCGCTGGGAAAGGTCCATATCGACGACGCCGTGCGCGACTATCTGTGGCCGATCGCCGCGGGCCGCATCCGTGGCGTCAAGTTGCCTGTCCCGGTGCAGCGCAGGCTCGACGACTTCAACTTGATGATCACGACGGGCTTTCTGCCGCAACGGTTCCGCGACGAGATGAGGCTGGAGTGGAACGCGGCGAGGCAGCGCCGCTTCGACCGCACCATCCGTGTGCTTCGCTTCCTCAACAACCTGATGCCGCGTTTCGTCCGGCAGTTCCCGTTCAACGTGCTGCTGAAGGACCTGGACTGGCGGATTCGGACCGGCCGCCCGCTGGTTTAGGGCGCCTGGTCGGATTTGCCACCGAACCAGCCTGAGAGAACCGTCCAGCATCGGAGCGTATAAACGCGTACGTGCGTACCGATAACGACACCTGGGACATCACGACGAGCGTCGGCAACACTGCTTTGTTCGTCGCCGCGGCACGGGCTTTGGAGGCGCAGAAGGCCAACCCTGCAGCGGTCGACCCGTACGCCGAGGTGTTTTGCCGCGCCGTGGGCGGCGAGTGGGCGGAGCTACTCGACGGCGGCGCCCCCGAGCATCCGCTGCGGACCGAGTTCGGGGACTACTTCATCAACTTCCAGGGCGTGCGCACCAGGTACTTCGACACCTACTTCACCGCGGCCGCGGAAGCGGGAGTGCGCCAAATCGTGTTGCTGGCCGCCGGGTTGGACTCGCGCGGTTACCGGCTGCCGTGGCCCGACGGCACCGTGGTGTTCGAACTCGATCAGCCGCAGGTGCTCGAGTTCAAACGGCAGGCGCTGTCCGCCCACGGCGACACACCCACCGCCGACCGCAGGGAGATCGCTGTCGACCTGCGCAGCGACTGGCCGAAGGTGTTGCGCGACAGCGGATTCGACCCTTCGAAGCCGTCAGCGTGGATCGCCGAGGGGCTGCTGATCTACCTGCCCGCCAGCGCGCAGCACCAGTTGTTCACCGGTATCGAATCGCTCGCCGCTTCGGGCAGCCACCTCGCTGTCGAGGAGTCGGAGCCGCTGGACGCCAACATCTTCGCGGCCAGACGCGACGAGGAGGTCACCGGCGCCACCGACCGCACCTTCTACACCCTCGTCTACAACGAGCAGCACGCACCCGCACACGAGTGGTTCGGCAGCCGTGGCTGGCAGGCGGTGGCCACCCCGTTGGCGTATCAGCTGCGCGCGTTCGGCAGGCCGGTGCCCGCGCCCGACTCCGAAGCCGGCGCGATGATCGGCAACATCAGCCTGGTCAGCGCCGTCAAGCACTGACCAGCGGCCGCAGCGCCTCGCCGACCTTGGTGATCAGTCCCGGCTGGTGGCGATGCGTCGGCAGGTTGATGATCACGCCGTCGATGCCGACATCGAGCACCCGACGCTTGATCTCGTCGGCGATCTGCTCGGGCGACCCAGAGACGGCGCGGTCGCCGCGGGCCTCGTCGATGGCCCGGTGCGATTCGAACCCGTCGACCACCGCGGTCAGCAGGCAACTTGTCTCCAGCGTCGACGGATCGCGACCGGCTTCGGCGCACCGATCATGCAACGCGCGAAGCTTGCCGGGAAGCTCCGGCATGCCCGCGATGATGTTGAGGTGGTCGGCGTACTGCGCGGCCATCCGGAAGGTCTTCTTCTCGCCACTGCCACCGAGCATCACCGGAATGTGGTCTCGCAACCGCGGCTCGTTGACCGCGTTCTCGGTGTGATACCACTTGCCCGAAAAGCTCGGCCGCTCACCGTGAGTCATCGGGATGATGATCTGCAGCGCCTCCTCGAGCTTCTCGAACCGTTCCGTGAACGTGCCGAACTCGAAGCCCAACTGCTGGTGCTCCAGTTCGAACCAGCCCGCGCCGATGCCCAAGATCGCCCGCCCGCCGCTGACCACGTCGAGCGTGGTGATCTCCTTGGCCAGCAGAGTGGGGTTCCGGTACGTGTTGCCGGTGACCAACGTCGAAAGCTGCACCGTCTCGGTCGCGGACGCCAACGCACCCAACGTCGTGTAGGCCTCCAACATCGGCTCGTCGTGTTCGCCCAGCGTCGGCAGTTGATAGAAGTGGTCCATCACGAGCACGGTGTCGAAACCGGCGTCTTCCGCCTCCTTGGCCTGCGCCTTGACGGCCGGGAAAAGCTCGGCGACGGGCGCGCCGTAGGTGAAGTTCGGAATCTGCAGTCCAAGTCGAATAGTCACGCTTTGTGTTGACGGAGGCGGGGCCGCGTTTATTCCGTTGGCAGTGGGACGTACGTCTCGACACTTAGCTTATGCAATGCTAACTTCACCCGAGTTAGCTAAGGCATGGCTAAGTAAGGGGACGTCGTGGAGAGTGACACTCTGTCGGCCCCTCATGCCTCGACCAGGGCCGACCGTGACGTCGTGGGCCGATTCGCGACCTGCTGCCGCGCCCTCGGTCTGTCGGTCCACGACCGGCGGCGTCCCGCCGATCTGACCGCCGCCCGATCGGGGTTCGCCGCGTTGACGCGGGTCGCGCACGAACAGTGCGATGCGTGGACCGGCCTGGCCGCGGCGGGCGAGATGAACGCCTGCGTCGTCGAATCGATCTGGCGGACGGTGGGCACGGCGGGACTGCTGCAGCGCGAAATCGGCCTCGCGCCCCGCACACTCGGGTTCACCTACGACACCGGTCTCTACCTACAGTTGCGTGCCACCGATCGTGACGACTTCCAATTGGCCTACGCGGCAACGCTTTCCGCGGCAGGTAAGTTTGCCGACGCCGATCGGCAAATCGGCGACGTGCTCGACCGGCGACCGGACTGGCGCAACGCGCTGTGGCTGCGGGTGGCCCTCTGCTACCGCACCGAACGGTGGTCCGATGTGGTGCGGTTGCTCACCGGCGTCGTCAACGACGGTTCACTCGACGAGTTCTTCCGACACGCCGCCCGGGTGACGCTCGGCATCGCGTTGGCCCGCCTCGGTATGTTCGCGCCCGCGCTGTCGCACCTGGAAGAACCCGACGGTCCGATTGTGGTTGCGGCCGTCGACGGTGCGCTGGCGAAGGCGCTTTCGCTGCGCGCTCAGGGGGAGGACGACGACGCCGACGAACTGCTGCAGGATCTCTATGCGGCCCACCCTGAGAACGCGAACATCGAAGATGCGCTGTCGGATTCGTCGTTCGGGTTGGCCACCACCACGGCCGCGCGGATCGAGGCGCGCACCGACCCGTGGAATCCGGATTCCGAGCCCACCGAAGCGGAGTTCGTCGATCCCGGCGCCAAGGAACGGAAGGCGCATCTGCTCATCGAGGCGGAGGCCGAACTCGCCGAGTTCATCGGGCTCGATGAAGTGAAGTACCAGGTGGCCCGGCTGAAAAGCTCGGTGGCCATGGCGATCCGGCGCCAGGAGCGCGGGCTGACGGTCGCTCAGCGTACCAACCATCTGGTGTTCGCAGGCCCGCCCGGCACCGGTAAGACGACGATCGCCCGGGTCGTCGCCAAGATCTACTGCGGCCTCGGCCTGTTGAAAAAGGAGACCGTGCGGGAGGTGCACCGCGCCGACCTGATCGGTCAGCACATCGGCGAGACAGAAGCCAAGACGAACGCGATCATCGACAGCGCGCTCGACGGTGTGCTGTTTCTCGACGAGGCCTACGCCCTGGTCTCCACCGGCGCCAAGAACGACTTCGGCCTTGTCGCCATCGACACCCTGCTGGCCAGAATGGAGAACGACCGTGACCGACTCGTGGTCATCGTCGCCGGTTACCGCAAGGACCTCGACCACTTCCTCGACACGAATGAGGGGCTGCGGTCGCGCTTCACCCGAAGCATCGACTTCCCGTCGTACTCCGCGGACGAACTCGTCGAGATCGCAACCCGGATGGCAGAAAAGCGAGACAGCGTGTTCGAACCGGCGGCACTCGCCGATATGGAGAAACTCTTCGGCCACCTCGCCAACGCCACCACGCCCGACGCGGCAGGGGTGGCGCGGCGCAGTCTCGACATCGCAGGCAACGGCCGATTCGTCCGCAACCTCGTCGAACGGTCCGAGGAAGAGCGGGAATACCGCCTCGACCACTCGGAGACAGCAGAGTTCACCGATGACGAGTTGATGACCATCACCGCGGACGACGTGAACTCGTCTGCCGCGTCGCTGCTTCGCGGCCTCGGCCTACCGGTGCCGAATTGACCGGGCAGGATCGGCGGGAGTTCTCCTCACGGACACCGGTGAACGACAACCCCGACAGCGTGGTGTACCGCCGCGGCTTCGTCACCCGGCACCAGGTGTCGGGTTGGCGGTTTGTCATGCGCCGCATCGCATCCGGCGTCGCGCTGCACGACACCAGAATGCTGGTCGACCCGCTGCGCACGCAGACCCGCGCTGTCCTGGTCGGCGCGCTGATCCTGATCACCGGCCTCGCCGGCTGCTTCGTCTTCTCGCTGATCCGGCCGTCGGGTGTGGCGGGTAACGACACGGTGCTGGCGGACCGGTCGACCGCGGCGCTCTACGTGAAGGTCGGCGAGCGCCTGCATCCGGTGCTGAATCTGGCCTCCGCGCGGTTGATCGCCGGGCGGCCGGACAACCCGACCAGCGTGAAGTCCAGCGAACTCGACAAGTTCGCCAGGGGCAACCTGCTCGGCGTCCCGGGTGCCCCAGAGCGGTTGGTGCAGAGCATATCTCGCGACGCACAGTGGATTCTCTGCGACGACTCCGTTGCGCCAGGGGTCACGGTGATCGCCGGTCGCCCCGGGACGGGCGGCGGACGGGCGACCGAACTGCCGTCCGCGCATACCGTTCTCGTGCAGCACGACGGCCGCAGTTGGCTGCTGTGGAACGGCAGGCGCAGTGCGGTCGATCTCGCCGACCGTGCCGTCACCGATGCGCTTGGCTTCGGTACGGACATCCCGGTGCCGCGTCCCATCGCCACCGGACTGTTCAACGCGATCTCTGAGGGCGCCGCTCTCACTGCGCCCGCAATTCCGCGTGCCGGTGAACCGCCGCAGTTCCCACTGCCGTCCGCGGCGCCGGTGGGTGCCGTCGTCGCCGCCTACGAGGCCGACAACACCATCAGGTACTACGTAGTGCTCAGTGACGGCCTGCAACCCATCTCCGAGGTGCTCGCGGCGATCCTGCGCAACACCAACTCGTTTGGTCTCGAAAAGCCCCCGCGCCTCGATGCCGACGAGGTGGCGCGGCTACCGATGGCGCGCGGCATTGACACCGACGCATACCCGGCGGACCGCGTGACCGTCGTTGACGCCACGGACAACCCGGTGACGTGCCTGCAATGGGCGAAACCCCGAGGTGCGACGACGAGTTCGGTGATGCTGCTGTCGGGCTCCACCGTTCCGCTGCCTGACGGACTGCACACCGTCGCACTCGTCGGCTCCCCGAACCGGGTGGCCTTGTGGCCGGGCGCCGGCTATCTGGTCGACAGCGCCGGCTCGCTGTTCTGGGTCAGCGACACCGGTGTCCGCTACGGCATCGACGACGCGAAGGCCGCTGCCGCGCTCGGCCTCGGCGCCGAGCCGCTGCCGATTCCCTGGTCGATGCTGTCTCAATTCGCGGCGGGCCCGACCTTGTCGCGCGCCGACGCATTGTTGGCACACGACGCCCTGCCATCTGACCGGAGCGAAAAGCCGTGAGCCGTCTGATCTTCGAAGCGCACCGCAGGTTGCCTGCGCCTGCGACCCGGGCGGGGGCCATCACCATCGAGCCGCCGCCGGAGTTGCCGCGACAGGTGCCGCCGTCTCTGCTGCGACGCGTGTTGCCGTATCTGATCGTGATCCTGATCGTCGGCATGATCGTGGCGCTGGTGGCCACGGGTATGCGGCTGATCTCCCCGCAGACGCTGTTCTTCCCGTTCGTCCTGCTGCTGGCCGCCACCGCGCTGTACCGCGGTTCGGACAACAAGATGCGGACCGAAGAGGTCGACGCCGAGCGCGCCGACTACCTGCGGTATCTTTCGGTGGTTCGCGACAACGTGCGCGCACACGCCGCCGCGCAGCGGGCCCGCCTCGAGTGGTCGCATCCCGAGCCGTTGGCGCTCACCGCGATTCCCGGCACCCGGCGGCAATGGGAGCGCGATCCGCACGACGACGACTTCCTCGTGTTGCGCGCAGGCTTGCACGACGTTGCGCTCGACACCGCACTGCGGGTCAAAGACAGCGCCGACGAGATCGACCTCGAACCGGTATCGCACAGCACGCTGCGGGGACTGCTCGATACGCAGCGCACCCTGCACAACGCGCCCGCAGGCATCGACGTCAACAAGCTGTCGCAGATCACCGTCCTTGGTGACGTCGACGACGTGCGTGGCGCGCTGCGCGCCTGGCTGGCGCAGGCCGTCACATGGCATGACCCCACCGTGCTTGGGATCGCCTTCGCGGGAACAGATTTGGAGAGCTCCGACTGGTCCTGGCTGAAGTGGTTGCCGCACGTCGACGTGTCCGGCGAAGTCGACGGCGTCGGGCCCGCGCGCCACCTGAGCACCGAGATGTCGGGTCTGCGAACGCCTGCCGAAACGGCCAAGCACTGGCTGGTCATCCTCGACAATCCCGACGCCGATCCCGGGCCGCTCCTCGCTGCGGGCGTCACTGTCATTCATCGGTCCACGACACCGCCGCACCGAGAGCAGTACGCAGACCCTGAGCGGCCCGTCTTACAGATCGTCGACGGCGCAATCCGACGCTGGCACAGCGGCGGCTGGCAGCCTTTCATCGACACCGCAGATCACCTCCGCGCCGACGATGCGCGCCACATCGCCAGGCGGTTGGCGCGCTGGGACACCCACCCGAACCAGTCGCGGGTGGCAAACACCGGCAGCGCCACCTTCACCACGCTGCTCGAGATTCCAGACGCCTCGGCACTCGACGTCGCCAGCCTGTGGGCGCCGCGCAACCGCGACGAGGAGCTTCGGGTCCCGATCGGCGTCACCACCACCGGCGAACCGCTGTACTTCGACCTCAAGGACGAAGCGGAAGGCGGCATGGGCCCGCACGGTCTGATGATCGGCATGACCGGGTCCGGTAAATCGCAGACGTTGATGTCGATCCTGCTGTCCCTGCTGACGACGCATCCGGCCGACCGGCTGATCGTCATCTACGCCGACTTCAAGGGCGAGGCGGGTGCCGACATCTTCCGGCACTTCCCGCAAGTGGTCGCGGTCATCTCCAACATGGCCGAAAAGCGCTCGCTGGCCGACCGGTTCGCCGACACGCTGCGCGGCGAGGTGGCTCGCCGCGAACAGTTGCTGAAGGAAGCGGGCAGGCGGGTACAGGGCAGCGCGTTCAACTCGGTGACCGAGTACGAGAACGCTCGCAATTCGGCCGCCAGCGCGGCCGCTGATCTGCCGGCGCTGCCGACGCTGTTCGTGGTCGCCGACGAGTTCACTTTGATGCTGGCCGACCACCCCGAATACGCCGACCTCTTCGATTACGTTGCCCGCAAGGGTCGTTCGTTCCGGATCCACATCCTGTTCGCCTCGCAGACATTGGACGTTGGCCGGATCAAGGACATCGACAAGAACACCTCCTACCGCATCGGTTTGAAGGTGGCCAGTCCCAGCATCTCGCGCCAGATCATCGGCGTCGAAGACGCCTACCACATCGAGTCGGGCCGCGAGCACAAAGGCGTCGGCTTCCTGGTGCCCGCCCCCGGCGCGATGCCGATCAAGTTCCGCAGCACCTATGTCGACGGCATCTACGAGCCCCCACGCGCCGACAAATCGATTGTGGTGCACGCACTTCCACAGCCTCAGGTGTTCACCGCCGGGCGCGTCGAGCCGGAACCCGACACGGTGATCGTCGACGAAACCGACATCGAGGTGCTGCCCCCACGCAAGCTGATCGCGACCATCGGCGACCAGTTGGCGCACTACGGCCCCAAGGCGCCACGGCTGTGGCTGGAGCCGCTGGACGAGCCGATCAGCCTCGACGACGTAGTGCAGCGGTCGTCGGTACCCGCCCGGCAGTGGCGGTGGCCGCTCGGTGAGATCGACAAGCCATTCGAGATGCGGCGCGACCCGCTGGTGTTCGACGCCACTTCTGCGGGCGGAAACCTGGTCATCCACGGCGGCCCGAAATCCGGGAAATCGACTGCCCTGCAGACGTTCATCCTGTCCGCGGCCGCGTTGCACTCGCCACGCGACGTCACCTTCTACTGCCTCGACTACGGCGGCGGCCAGTTGCGCGAGCTGCAGGACCTGGCCCACGTCGGCAGCGTCGCATCGCCGTTGGAACCTGAACGGATCCGGCGCACGTTCGGTGAGCTGCAACAGCTGCTCCGGGCACGGCAGCTGCGGGGCGCCTCGGACCGCGATGACGGTTACGGCGAGGTGTTCCTCGTGATCGACAATCTCTATGCGTTCGGCCGCGACAACACCGACGCATTCAACACCCGCAACCCGCTACTGGCCAAGGTGACCGAGCTGGTCAATACGGGCATGGCGTACGGCATTCACGTGGTCATCACCACCCCGAACTGGATCGAAGTGCCGCTGGCCATGCGGGACGGCCTCGGGCTGCGACTGGAGTTGCGGCTCAACGACTCTGCCGACAGCAACGTCCGGCTGCCCGGCGCGTTGCGCAGGCCCGCCGAGACGGTGCCGACTGACCAGCCCGGCCGCGGGCTCACCATGGCCGCCGAACACTTCCTGCTCGCGCGTCCTGCGCTCGAGTCCATCGCTGCCATCAACGCCAAGTACCCGGACGTCACAGCGCCGGAAGTCAGGCTGCTGCCTGCCAACCTGCCCCCGGCTGCAGTCGCGCCGCTGTACCCGGCCACCGATCGGGTGGTGATCGGCCAGCGCGAAGAGGACCTGGCGCCAGTCGTCGTCGAGTTCGCCGACAATCCCCTGCTGATGGTGTTCGGCGACGCGAAGTCCGGCAAGACCACACTGCTGCGTCACCTGATCCGGACCATTCGGGAACACTCCCGGCCCGATCAGGTCGCGTTCACGGTGATCGACCGGCGACTGCAACTGGTCGACGAACCGCTGTTCGCCGACAACGAATACACACCGAACGTCGACAGAATCCTGCCGGCCATGCTCGGCCTGTCGGCGCTGCTCGAAAAGCGTCATCCGCCAGCCGGATTGGACACCCACCAGCTGCGGGACTGGACCTACGAGGGCCACACGCACTACCTGATCGTCGATGACGTCGACCAGATCCCGGACAGCCCCGCCGTCGCCGGACCCCACGTCGGGCAGCGGCCATGGACGGCGCTGATCGGCTTGCTGGCGCAAGCCTCCGACCTCGGCCTGCGGGTCATCGTCACCGCACGTGCGGCGGGGTCGGCACACGCGGTGATGACCGCGCCGCTGCTGCGCAGGCTCAACGATCTGCAGGCCACCACGATCATGTTGTCGGGCAATCCGCACGACGGCGGCAAGATCCGCGGCCACCGATTCAGTCGACTGCCCGCAGGCCGCGGCATGCTGCTCACCGACGCGGACCACCCGACGTTTGTTCAACTCGTCAATCCGCTTGTTGCCGAACATGCTTCGCATGGAAAGGAGTACCGCTGATGACGTTACGTGTCGTCCCAGAAGGCCTGACCGCGGCGAGCGCTGCCGTCGAGGCGCTGGCCGCCAGAATGGTCGCCGCCCACGCCGCCGCCGCGCCGTTGGTCACCGCCGTCCTGCCGCCCGCCGCCGACCCGGTATCGCTGTCCACCACCGCCGCGTTCAACGCGCACGGTTCGCAGCAGCAGGCAATGGCGACGCAGGGCGTCGAAGAACTCGCCCGCTCCGGTGTCGGCGTGCAAGAGTCAGGTGTCAGCTACGCCACCGGTGACGCCCTCGCCGCAGGGTCATATCTGATCGCGCGCGGTTGAGCATGACCGCCCCCGTCTGGATGGCGCTGCCACCCGAAGTGCATTCGGCGCAGCTGTCGAGCGGCCCCGGACCTGGGTCGTTACTGGCCGCCGCAGGGGCGTGGCAGTCGCTGAGCACCGAATATGCCTCGGCGGCAGCCGAACTCACCGGTGTGCTCAGCACCGTCTCCGCCGGGTCCTGGGAGGGACCCAGCGCCGAACAATACGCCGCCGCACATACGCCCTATCTCGGCTGGCTGGCAGAAGCCAGCGCGAACAGTGCCGCCGCGGCGGCGCAGCACGAAACTGCTGCCGCGGCGTACACCACCGCGCTCGCGGTCATGCCGACGCTGGCGGAACTCGCACTCAACCACACCACTCACGCGGTCCTGCTGGCGACGAACTTCTTCGGTATCAACACCATTCCGATCGCCCTCAACGAAGCGGACTACGTCAGGATGTGGATCCAGGCGGCCACCGCGATGGCCACCTATCAGGCCGTCGCGGGCGCAGCAGTGGCCGCCACGCCCGAGACGTCGCCTGTGCCGTTCGTGCTGACACCTGCCGTCGGCGAGGCGGGCCGCGCCGCAGCGGACGTCAGCCAGTCTGCGGCCCAACTCCGAGCCGCCGACGCGGGTGCGGGCCAGAACATCGCAGACCTGATCGCCCAACTGTTGAAGTGGTACTCCGACTACACGTTTCGGCTGTTCGAGCCGATCATCAACTTCCTGCAGGACCCGATCGGGAACTCCTTCCAGCTGATCACCGACTTCCTGACCAATCCGTCGGAGGCGCTGGTCACCTGGGGACCGTTCCTGTTCGCCGTTGCCTACCAGGTGTTCTCCTGGGTCGGCGCCTCGCTGACGTATCCCCAGCTGTTGATCCAGCCGCTGTTGGCCGTCACGCTCGGCGTCATCGGCGGGTTGGCGCCGCAGCTCCTCGACCAGACCGCGCCGCCGGCAGACACGCCCGCCGACGCTCCCGCGCCCGCCGCACCGGCGCCCGCCCGCGCGGACCAACCGGGTGTCTGGCCGGTGGCCGGTGTCGCCCCGACGGTGGCCGCCCCAGTGGCAGGGTCCGCGGCGCCCGCCGCCGGTGCCCCCGCGGCGCCGAGCGCGCCCGCCGCCCCCGCCGCCGCGCCGTCGGTGCCCTATCTCGTTGTCGGCGCCGACCCAGGCGAGGACTTCACGCCGACCTTGCGCGAGGGCACCGGGGCGAAAGCGCCCGCGGCCGACATCCCGGCCATCGCGGCGGCGTCGAGTGCCGCATCGGCGCGCGAACGGCGTCGCGCCCGCAAGAAGCGGGGCGCCATCGCCCGCGACTACGGCGACGAGTTCATGGACATGGATACAGGACTCGACCCGACCCCGCCGGTCGAGGAACCGCGTGTGACGGCATCCGCCCGCGGCGCCGGCCCGATGGGCTTCACCGGAGCCGTGCCCACAGGAACCGCGGAGGCCGCCGGATTGACCACGCTGCAGGGTGATTCGTTCGGCGGTGGACCCGTCAACCCGATGCTGCCGTCCACGTGGGACGACCACGACAACCCCGAAAGAAAGGAAGATCAATGAGCATGCTGGACGCTCACATTCCGCAACTGGTCGCCTCAGAGGCGGCGTTCGGCGCCAAGGCCGCGCTGATGCGCAGCACCATCGCGCAAGCCGAACAGGCTGCTTCGTCAGCGCAGGCCTTCCACATGGGCGAATCCGCCGCCGCGTTCCAGGCCGCACACGCCCGCTTCGTCGAGGTCTCCGCGAAGATCAACACGCTGCTGGACATCGCGCAGGCCAACGTCGGCGACGCCGCGGGCAGCTACACGGCAGAGGACGCCGCCGCCGCCAGCACCTACACCGCCATCTGAGCGAAGGGAAAAACCCATGTCTCAAATCATGTACAACTATCCTGCCATGCTGGCGCATGCCAGCGAGATGGCAAGCTACGCAGGCGCTTTGCACGCCGTCGGCACCGACATCGCCAGCGAGCAAGCCGCGCTGGCGAGCGGATGGCAGGGCGACACGGGGATGACCTACCAGGCGTGGCAGGCCCAGTGGAACGCCGCCATGGAGGAACTGATCCGCGCATACCGCGCGATGGCGACCACACACGAGACCAACACCATGTCGATGAGCGCCCGGGATCAGGCCGAGGGCGCCAAATGGGGTTGAGTGAGCGCGAATGCCGTTGAGCTGACCACCGACTCGGCCTGGTTCCTCGCCGAGTCGTGCGGCGCAGGCTCGTTCCCGTGGGTGCTGGCGATCACCCAGCCGTACACCGACCACGCGCACCGCACCGCGTTCGAGGCGGCACAGACCGATGAGCTGAGGCGGCTGGGTGTGGTGGCCGCGGACGGCACCGTCGATCCTGCGGTGACGCAGTGGATTCTGGCCATCTGCCGGCCAGCGCAATGGCTGGAGATGCGGTTCGTCAGGGGCCGCGGCGAGATGCTGCGCGGCGTAATCTCGCGCACCGACGGCAGGACGGTCGTCGCGCTGCGGTCCGCTGATCTGGTCACCTTCACCGCGATGGATATCGACCATCCGCATGCGCTGGTGCCCGTTGTGACGGCGGGTCTGGACAGCCGGTGGCCCGCCAGATTCGACGAGTTCACCCTCCCGGCTCGAGCAGGCGCGCGCGCAGACGAGCAACTGCGGGCCGGGGCTGACCTACGAGACACCGTGGAGTTCTTGGGAATACCGTCCTCAGCACGAGCCGCGGTGGAAGCGGCGTTCGACTGGCGCAGGACCTACGTGGAGATCGTCGCCGGGCAACACCACGACGGTCACCACATCACCACCGACGTCGGCGTGAGCATCGTCGACACCACCGAAGGCCGGATCCTCGTCAGCCCGTCACGGGCGTACGACGGGGAATGGGTGTCGGCCTTCGCCCCCGGCACCCCGACCGCGATCACCGCAGCCGTCGACCGCCTCAGCGCCACGCTCCCCGACGGGTCATGGTTTCCCGACATCAACCTGGCCCGAGACTTCGACAGAACGGAAAACCGATGCCCGACACCGCTGTAATGTCGATCGTGCGGGTCGCCGTGCTCGCAAGCGCCGACGACGGTGGCCGAATGACCGAACTGGCACTCCCCGCCGAGCTACCGCTGCGCGAGATCCTGCCTGCGGTACAACGCATCGTGCTGCCGGTCGGCGAGGACGCGAACCCGCCGGGTCTGCTCAGCCTCGCCCCCATCGGCGGCGCGCCGTTCAGCCTCGACACCACCCTCGACACCGTCGGAGTGGTCGACGGTGATCTGCTCGCCCTGCAACCGGTGCCCGCCGGCCCGCCCGCGCCGCGCATCGTCGAAGACATCGCCGACGCCGCGGTGATCTTCTCTGCGGCGCGAGAGCGACCCTGGGGCGCAACGCATATCCAGCGCGGCGCCGTCATCTCGGTGATCGGGCTGATACTGGTGATCACCGGTCTCGGGGTAGCGCACCGCTTCGCGACCGGTACGAATCTCGGACAGTTCGTGGTCAGCGCGGTGGCGGCCGGCACGGTGCTTGCCGCGCTCGTCAGCCGCCTCAGATCGCCGCGGCTCTCCGCGGCATTGGCGGTGACGGGACTGGTGCCGGTGTGCGCCGCGTTCCTGCTCGCTGTGCCAAGTGAATTCGGGCCGGCTCAGCTGATGCTGGCCGCCGCAGGAGTGGCGGCGTGGTCGATCGTCGGCATCACCATCGCGCAGCGCGCGATCGCATTGTTCACCGCCACCGCAGTGGTCGGTCTCGGCGTATTGCTGGCGGCCGCGGCGGACACGTTGTGGGAGTTGCCGATTGCGACGCTCGGTTGCGGCCTGGTCTTGTCGGCACTAATGGTCACTGTGCAGGCCGCCCCGTTGGCGGCGCTGTCGGCCCGGTTCCCGCTGCCGGTCATTCCCGCGCCAGGCGATCCCGCCCCGCCGGTGCAGCCGCTCACGGTGCTCGAGGATCTGCCGCGCCGGGTCCGGATCAGCGACTCGTACCAGACCGGGTTCATGGCCGGTTCGGTGTTGCTGTCGGTCACCGGATCGCTTGCCCTGGTCGGCCCGGCGGGGGCGTCGCCGTGGGCGTGGTACGTGGCGGGTGCGGTGGCCGCGGGTGCGACTCTGCGCGCGCGAGTGTGGGATTCGGCGCCGTGCAAGGCATGGCTGCTCGGGCATTCCTACCTGCTGGCGGTCGCGCTGTTGGTGACGTTCGCCGTCACGAAGCGCTACGACGCGGCGTGGTGGGCGCTGGCCGCGCTGGCTGTGCTGGTCGCGGTGTGGGTGGCGGTCGCGCTGAACCCGTCGATCGGCTCCCCGGACAGCTATTCACTGCCGATGCGGCGATTGGTCGGTTTCGCCGCGTCGGCGATCGACGCGTCACTGATCCCGGTGATGGCGTACCTCGTCGGCCTCTTCGCGTTGGTGCTGAATCGGTGATCCGGCGGCTGATCGGCTTGGTGGCCGTCGTATTCGCTGTAGCGGTGAGCGCGGGGCCGCCTGCGGGTGCCATCGCGCCGCCGGAAGTGGCTCAGGACGCCACCCCGCCGCCTGGCAGCGCCGGACCGGTGGCGCCGATGGTGCAGCGCGGCCAGTGCGTGAGTACAGGCGTGCTACCGAACACCGATCCCCGCATTGCCACACCGAACCAGCTGTCGCTCAATCTGTCCGAAGCATGGCAGCACAGCAGGGGAGACGGCCAAACGGTCGCCGTCATCGACACCGGCGTGCAACCGGGACCGCGTCTGCCCAACGTCGAAGCGGGCGGGGACTTCGTCGAATCCACCGACGGCCGGACCGACTGCGACGGGCACGGCACCCTGGTGGCGGGCCTGATCGCGGGTCAACCGGGTGACGACGGTTTCGCCGGCGTCGCGCCTGGAGCGCGGTTGATCGCGATCCGCCAGACGTCGGCCAGATTCGCACCGCGCAGCCCTGGGCCGGACCCGGATTCGGCGCGGGCAGCGGTGGAGGTGGCGAGCCTGGCCCGCGCGGTGGTGCGCGCGGCCGACCTCGGCGCGCGGGTGATCAACATCTCCGCGGTGACATGTCTGGCCGCGAACAAGACCGTCGACCAGACGGAACTCGGGGCCGCCCTGAAATACGCGGCGGTGCAAAAGGACGCGGTGATCGTCGCGGCGGCAGGCGATATTCGCGGTGGGCTGACCGTGGGATCGACGTGCGGGGCTAATTCAGGGGGCTGGGCTGACGTCACGTCGGTGTCGATCCCGTCGTGGTGGCAGCCGTTCGTGTTTTCCGTCGGCTCGGTCGGGGCGAGCGGCCTGCCCTCTGAGTTCACCATGGCGGGTCCGTGGCTCGGCATCGCGGCGCCCGGTGAGCACATCGTCTCGCTGAGCAACGCGCCCGGCGGCGAATTGGCGAACGCGCTGCCGAATGATCGGTCGGAGCTGTTCGCGATCAGCGGTACCAGCTTTGCCGCGGCCTACGTCTCCGGTGTTGCGGCGTTGGTGCGCAGCAGGTTTCCCGATCTGACGGCGGCCGAGGTGATCCACCGGATCACCGCCACGGCGCAAGGTGCCGCGCGGTCACCGTCGAATGTGGTCGGCGCCGGCCTGGTGGATGCGGTGGCCGCACTCACCTGGGATGTCACGCAGAGCCCGCGGTCGGATCCAGGGGCGGTCAGGCAGGTGGCCGCGCCGCCGACACCTCCCGAGAAGGACACCACGGCGCGCAACGTCGCCTTCATCGGCACGGCGGTGCTGTTGTCGGCTGCGCTGGTTGCCGTCGGCATTCATCGACGAAAGGAGTCGGCCCGATGACGACCAGGATGGCGCTGGCGTTGTTGTGCATCGTCCCCGCTGCGATGGCGTACCCGTGGCGGTCGATGGGCGATCGCTGGCTGCTCGCGGTCGCGGTGGTAGTCGTGTGTGTGCTGTTCGCTTGGTGGCGAGGCGCGTTCATCACGGGACGGTTGCGCCGCCGCCTCGGCATGTGGCGCCGTCGCGGTCGGTCGACAGGCGTCCATCATTCGTCGTTATTCACGACCGTGCTGCTAAAGCTGGACGGACCGGACCAGGTGCCCGTTGGCTTGATCGCAGGCTATCTCGACCGGTATGGCGTGCGATGCGACAAGATCCGGATCACCAGCCGCGACCTCGACGGTGCACGGACGAGGTGGATCGGTTTGACGTTGGGCGCCGTCGACAACCTCACCGCCCTGCGGGCCCGCTCACCGCGAATCCCTCTGCACGACACCGCGGAAGTGGTGGGCAGGCGGTTGGCGGCGCACCTGCGTGAAGTGGGATGGGACGCCGTACTGGTCGACGCGGCCGATGGCCCTGTGCGCCCCGGCGCGAAGGAGAAATGGCACGGGCTTCGTGACGAGGCGGGCTACCTCGCCGCCTACCGGGCCGCAAATCTTGAAGACGTTCGTGCCGTACCGACGGCCGAGGTGTGGACCGCGGTGGAGATCAGCGGCAGCGCAACCGATCTACACACCACGACGGTGTGCGCGATCCGTACGCCGGACAAGCCGGTGGGTATCGCCGGCCTCACCCCGTTGAACGGCCGTCACCGTCCCGCACTCGACGCGCTGAGCCCGATGTCGACGCAACGCATCGACGCGCTCATCGGAACATGAACTCGCCCATGAACTTTGTCATCCGGCGTAGATAGTCGGGCTGGCTGACGTGCAGGATGTGGTTGCCAGGAAACCAATGGAACGCGCACCGGTCCCAGTGCTCCCACAGCATTTCGGCCTGCTCGGGCGGCGCCAACCTGTCGCCGAGGCCGGTGATGATCAGCCGTCGATCCTTCGGCACGAGCGGCGGGTAGTTCAGCGGCGAGGGGTACTTGGTGGCCTCCCGCACCACTTCTTCGTCCGCGCCCGCGATAAGATCGCGTAGCCGGACCGCGTAGTTCGCGGGAAACCACTCGTCGACCGTCCTGTCCGGGGTGACGACCGGGACGTTCGGAATCACGGCCTGAATGCGGTCGTCGACACAGGCGATCAGCGCCGAGGTGTATCCACCGAGCGACATCCCGGTCAGCGCCACCCGGTCCACGCCGGTGAACTCCAGGTAGTCGATGAGCGATCGGAAGTCGTGAACGGCCTGCGCCATCGCCTCGGCGAATCCGGCGAAGCCATGCGCGAAGAACCCGTAACCACTGAAAAGTGAACCCTTTTCGGCCCGCGCACCGTGAAAGGGCAAGGTGTACAACAGGACGTCGTAGCCGGACCGGTAGAACCACGGCAGCGAGAAGAACAGGCCGTTGAACAGATACGGCGATCCCATGAACCCGTGGATCACGCACAGGGTGGGGTGCGGGCCGTCGTCGTGCACCCAGTGTTGTGCGCGTACCACGTTGTTGCGGACGTACCCGCGGCATTGTTCGCGCAGCGCAGGATTGACCGCAGCGAAGCTGCTGTCGAAGCGGAGGTTGTTCACCCGGCCTTTGGCCATCCATTCGGCGACCGGGTTGGCGGGCCGCGACGAGATCCGCGGTGCCACGGTCGGCTTCGGAAAGGACAGGTCCGGGTCCCGCACGCTGGCCAGTTCGGCGTAGAAGCGCAGGTGGTCACCTTCGGCCTGGGCCTGCGACCGGCGCAGGGCCGTCGCGAGCATGGTCGGCACCATCGTGACGCTCAGCAACGACGCGATCGCGGTGCGCAGGCCGATGTCGGCCGCCGCGGACGAGTCGACGATCAGCCGTTGCCGCAGCGTGAGGTCGATGCGCCGGGGCAGTCCACGCGCGGACGCGTCGGCGCCGGGGACATCGGGGACAGGGATGGGCGGATCGACGGGCACGGCGTCGGAGTCCCGCGAACTGGCCACATCCGCATGGTAGCGCTCAATTCAGGCGATACACCGTCGATCCACCGACGAATGCGCCGGGATAGTTCGCGTCCACCCAGTCGGCGATCTCACGGGTATGCGACGCGGTGTGCAGTGTGCTGTGGATGACTTCGCCGTGCACACCCGGTGAGGTCGGACCGCGGCCCGCCTCGACGTAATACGTGATCTTGTGCGCGTGAACGGCGTCGATGAACTGCTGCAGCGTGGGCACCGGGTCACCACTCCAGCCACCGACGGCCATCACCGCAGTGCCCGAGGCGATTTCGAGAGCGGCGGCGGACTGTGAGCCGTTGGTGGCCGCCGACCATGGCGTGTGCGTTGCCGCCAGCATGGCTGCGAGTTGCGGATTGGTGGCTTCGTCGTTCATCCAGCCGCCCGCGACCACCGACGAGCGCACCGCCGTTGGCATCGTCCCGTGGTGGGCGGTGGCGGCCGTGGCGACCGAGAATGCGACGGTGCCCGCAAGTCCGGCGACGGCACCGGCCGCGAGTGCCGCTACCGGCGGCCGGTGCCACAGCAGGGCTAGGCCGCTGACCGCCGCGACGACGAGGACCACCCATGGCAGCCAGTGTGGGCCAAAAGTGTTGCGGTGCAGCAGGACAGCTGACGGCACCGCAGCCAATGCGATGATCGTGAACAGCGCGAGGCGGCCGTCCCATCGAGACCTTCGTCGCCATGACCACACCGAGCCGATGCCCACCAGCGCGGCGATCGCGGGCGCCAAAGCGACCGTGTAATACGGGTGGATCATCCCGCCCATGAAGCTGAGCACCACCGCGGTCACCAGCAGCCATATGCCCCACATCAGCCACGCGCACAGTTCACCGCGGTTCAGCGCGTGGCGCAGGGCCAGATACCCGCCGAACGCGACGACGAACGCTGCCACCAAGATCAGCCAGGAAATCTCGTTGGCCATTTCGCCGGTGAACAATCTGTGCAAACCCGTGCGACCACCGAACATCGGACTCGACCCGCCCCAGCTGCTCGATGGCCTACCTGCGCGATGGTGACCGAGCAGCCGATTGATTCCGTTGTAGCCCAACGCCAGATCGAGCACGGTGTTGTCCGTCGACCCGCCGATGTACGGCCTCGCACCGGCAGGAATCAGTTGCACGACAAGCACCCACCAGCCCGCCGACACCACAAGGGCGCCGACGCCGCCGAGAAGGTGAAGTAGGCGCCTACCCCAAGAGGTCGGCGCCACAAGCAGATACGCCAGTCCGAACCCCGGCATCACCAGGAAGCCCTGCAGCATCTTCGTCAGGAACGCGGCGCCCATCACGGCGCCAACGGCCGTCAGCCAGCGCCACGACGCCGTGGTCGTGGCGCGCTGGAGGCAGTAGGCGGCGATCGTCAGCAGCAGCACCAGGAGCGCGTCGGGGTTGTTGAAGCGAAACATCATGGCTGCGGCGGGCGTCACGGCCAGTACTGCGCCGGCCAGCAATCCCGCCGCGGCGCCCTGATCAGGATCGGTGAACGCGCGTCGCACCGCGCAGTAGCCCACTGCGACGGCCGCTACACCCATCAACGCCTGCGGCGCCAACACCGACCAGTGGTTCATGCCGAACATGCGCACCGAGAGTCCCGTCACCCACAGGGACATAGGCGGTTTGTCGACCGTGATGAAGTTCTGCGAGTCGAGCGATCCGAAGAACCACGCCGACCAACTCTGGGCACCGGCCTGCGCGGCGGCGGCGTAGAAGGTGTTGCCGTATCCGCTGGCCGACAGGTTCCACAGGTACAGCACCGCCGTCGTCACCAACAACGCGCCCAACAGCCAACGCGACCAGCGTGCAGCGGGAGTGTGCACGGAGGTCGCCGCGGGCACCGGTTGCTCGACGACGGTTGTCACACGCGTACGGTGCGGTATCTACCAGGCGCGGTCCTGTGCCGCGGCTGCGAACCCACTGTGAGTCGCGTTGGTGCGACACTGGCGTCATGTGGAATCCCGACGTCTATCTGGCCTTCGCCGACCACCGAGGGCGGCCGTACTACGACCTCCTCTCGCGCGTCAACATCGACAAGCCGCGCCGCGTGGTCGATCTCGGTTGCGGCCCCGGTAATCTCACCGCGACCCTCACCCAGCGCTGGCCGAGTGCCGCAATCGAGGCGTGGGACAGCTCGCCGGAAATGGTGGACGCGGCCAGGCAGAGAGGCGTCGACGCCCATGTCGGCGATGTGCGGGAGTGGACGCCGAAATCTGACACGGATGTGGTGGTGACCAACGCAACGCTGCAGTGGATACCGGACCATGTCGAGTTGCTTGTTCGGTGGGCCGGTCAGCTGCCGCAGCGGGCGTGGATCGCCATGCAGGTGCCTGGCAATTTCGACGCGCCGTCGCATCGAGCGGTACGTGAGCTCGCTAGGCGGGAGAAGTGGTCAGAGCCGTTGCGCGACTTCCCGTTTCGCGAGGGTCAGGTCGAAGACCCTGAGGGCTATGCCGCATTGCTCAGCGACGCGGGTTGCACGGTCGATGCATGGGAGACCACCTACATTCACCCGCTGAGCGGCCAGAATCCGGTGCTGGACTGGATCACCGGCACGGCGCTCACGCCGGTGAAAAGCCGTCTCGACGAAGAACAATGGCAGGACTTCCGACGCGAGCTGATCCCGTTGCTCGACGAGTCGTACCCGGCGCGCGCCGACGGTACGACGTTCTTCCCGTTCCGCCGGATCTTCGTGGTGGCTCAGGTCGGCAGCCCGTCACGTGCCGCGTCGGCCCGATAGCGGTCCACCCACTCATCGGAGCGTTGGTCGGCCTGGCGTTCCAGCACAGGGGAGGGCGCCAGCCGCCGGTCCTGGCCCAGCGCCTCGAGGATGTCGCCGACGATCTCGGTGAGGTTGCGCCACAGCACCGGATACGAGATCTCGATGGGGTTGACATCTTCCTCGTCGAACCATGTCCGCCAGCCCTTTTCCTGCTGTTGCAGCATGGTCACCACGTGTGCGATCGCCCCGGCGTGGTACTCGGCGCGCGAGTCGCGCACCGGGTCCGGCCTGCCGCGCCAGACGCGGGTCTGAACCGCCCGCCAGAACGAAACCGCCTGGGACACAACGTCGGGACGGTAGACATGGATGAGTAACGGGTCGCTGCCCACGACGTCGCGAATGGCCGAAAGTAGACCGGTGCCCGAGCGGTCGGACAGACCGTCGGCGCGTTGCAGCAGCAGCGGGGTCTGATTCCACATCAGCTTGCCGCCCCAGATTCCGTTGGGGGTGCGCCCGACGGTGCGGATGTAGTCACGCCAGATCTCCGGCGGCGCGAGGTCGGGCTTGCCCTCGTCGAGCGGATCGAGCAGTCGCAGGACCGACGCGTCGTCGATGCCCTCGAACCACTGTCGCGGCTGAGGCGACTGGCTGGTGCTCGGAAGGTACTGGAAAAACTCGCCTGGCTCGCCCGCCACCCCCGTGGCCCGCAGCGACTCCACGAGAAGTGTGCTGCCACTGCGCTGCGAGGCAAGCACCAGATACGCGGTCGGATGCGACATACGCGTGAGCCTAATGGCAATCAAATCGCCTGGCAGCATTGATGATTGCGATCACAATGAGTAAATCTATGGACCGCTGCGATGGTCCTCCTCAACACCGCGTTCGGACGCGATCGCCGATCGGCTGGTGACCGCAAGGCCGTGAATGCGGAGGTAGGTTTCGGCGTAGCGCTCGGCGATTCGAGTGCCCGCGAAGTCGGACGGGATGACGTCGTTGGTCTTGTGACGCCAATCGTCGAGGAGCAGCGCGAGGTCGTTCGCGATGGCCTCGGTCTTGTCCGAGACGTCGGCCTCCAGCAGGTTGTGCGACTCGGCCGGATCCTCGACGAGGTCGTAGAGTTCGCGCTTGGGCCGCGGCGTGTGCACCAGCGGTTCCATGATCCGGCCGGGTGCACTTTCGGCGATGTCCCAGGGCAGGTCGAGTAGTGCACGCTCCGCGTAGTTCTCGATATAGCTGTACTCCTTCGTCCGGATGGCGCGGATAGGGTCGAAGGAGTCGTGATAGGTCTTCGTGGTGTAGACCTCGGAGCGGACCGGGGCGGTATCCACGGTGCGCAGGCTGCGGGCATGCGACAGGCCCTCGACGTCGGCAGGAATGTCGACGCCGAGCAGTTCCAGAAGCGTCGGCAGCAGATCGACCCCGCTGAACAGCTCGTCGTAGATCTGAGCCTCGATGGCTGCGGTTCGGGGTGGCCGCACGATCAACGCGATACCGGTCCCCGCGTCGTAGAGCGTCGACTTCGCGCGCGGTAGTGCAGGGCCGTGATCGGTGATGAAGACGACCCACGTCGACTCCGCCAGTCCCGTCTGGTCCAGCGTGTCGAGCAGTCTGCCCACTGCGGCGTCGGCGACGGAGATCGCACCGTAGAACTCGGCGAGGTCCTGGCGGATGTCGCCGGCATCGGGCAGGTAGTCGGGCACCGTGACGTCGTCAGCGTCGGCGGGCTGATAGCGGTCACGAGGATACGGCCGGTGTGTCTCGAAGAAGCCGGCGGTGAGAAGGAATGGCTGCCGCGGTGCGTTGGTGAGCCATTCGGTGGCGTGCTCGACGACGTACTCGCAGTAGGAGTTGGATACGTCGAACTCGTCGTAGCCGAGCTTGGCGGGATAGGACGTCTCGTGCTGCATACCGAATAATGCTGTATACCACCCGGATTCGGACATGTAGTGCGGCAGCGTGCGGACACCCGCGCGATACTCCCAGCCGTGGTGCGCGAGGCCGACCAGGCCGTTGCTCTGCGGGTAGCGGCCCGTGAACAGCGATCCGCGCGACGGCGAGCACAGCGGCGCGGTCGCGTGTGCGCGGGTGAACAGGATGCCTTCCGCGGCGAGTTGATCCAGGTGCGGACTGGACACGTCGGTGTGGCCGTAGGCGCCGAGGTAGCGGCCGAGGTCGTGCCAGTGCACGAGCAGTACGTTGTCCCGTCTTGCGGTCACAGCCTCTCCCTTTCCGTCGGTCCACCGAAACAGGGCGCACCGCGATTCGGCAACCCTTTGGCTCACCGACGAAGTTATCCACAGCTCGAGCCATGGTGGTGGCGGATCCGTCGGTTGGCTGAATAGTGTCGAACCTATGTTCGATTCGTTGGTGGCGGCTACCGCGGGTCTCTCGGGTGCCGGCGCGGTGGGGGCGTGGGCGCGAGTGGAAAACGCCGCGTGTGCCCGCCGGCTGGCGGCCAGCGCCGACATGCTGGAAGCGCGGTTGTCCGCCGACGGGTCGGCCGAGCGGGATCAGTGGTGTCTGGACAATTGGGATGCGGTGGCCGCCGAGGTAGCCGCTGAGCAGAACGTCTCGCACGGGGTCGCCTCGCATCAGTTGTTGGTGGCGATGGCGCTGCGTGAGCGGCTGTCGCGGCTGGCGGCGGTGTTCGCCACCGGGGCGCTGTCTTATCGGCTGGTGGCCGCGATCGTGACGCGCACCCAATTGGTGCGCGACCCCGACGCCCGTGCGGCGCTGGACGCCGCGATCGCTGCCGAAGCCGAGAGTTGGACCCGTTTGTCGGTGGCCAACACGCAGACCGCCATCGACGCCTTGATCGAACGCTTCGATCCCGGCGCGGTGCGGCGCGCCGAGCGCAGCGCCCGTGGCCGGCATTTGGACATCGTGGTCAGCGATGACGGCAGCGGCGTCGACACCATCGAGGGCACGCTGCTAGCCCCGCACAGCGCCGCACTCAACGCACGGCTGCGCACCCTGATTCGTGGAGTCTGCGCCAACGATCCGCGCACCGTCGATCAGTTGCGCTCGGATGCCATGGGCGCGATCGCCAATTATTCCGACCGACTGGCCTGTGAGTGTGGTGACCCGCACTGCCTCGCCGCCACCGCCCCCGCGGCCCCGGCGTCGGGTGGGGCAGTGATTCATGTGATCGCCGAGCAGGCCAGCCTCGACGATGACACCCCAGTGCAACTCGACGGGCAGACACCACCGCTGTTCGACTCGGATAAGCCGTGCGGGAACGCACGATCGCCGAGCTGAGCGCCCCCGAACCGATGCCCGGACCGGCGCACACCAACCCGGCAGCGATCATCGGCGGCGGGATCGTGCCCGCCCCACTGCTGGCAGCCAAACTGGCCGACACCGCGGTCATTCGGCCGCTGATTCACCCCGGTGACGCGCCACCGGAACCGCGCTACACCCCGTCGCGGGCGCTGGCTGAGTTCGTCCGGTGTCGCGATATGACGTGTCGTTTCCCGGGTTGTGAGGAACCGGCCTACCACTGCGACTTGGACCATACGATCGCCTATCCGGTAGGGCCGACGTGCGCGTCGAACCTGGCATGCCTGTGTCGAAAACACCATCTGCTCAAGACTTTCTGGGGCTGGTCGGCGCGACAGTTGCCCGACGGCACCCTGATCTGGAGCGCACCCAGCGGGCGGACCTACACCACCTATCCGGGCAGCTGGTTGCTGTTTCCGCAACTGTGCGCACCGACCGCGCCGGTCGCCGCGCCCGCCGACACACCGCCGGCGGCCTCGGGTCTGATGATGCCGCGTCGGACACACACCCGCGAGCACTACCGGCAACGCAGCATCGACGCCGAACGCCGCCTCAACGACACCCACATCGCCGAACGCAGCAAACCCCCACCCTTCTAAAGCTCAACGGATTCAGGGCAACCTACGGGTGGTAGGGCACGCCCACCGCGCGGAAGACGTACTCGGGCGGCACATCGAACGCGAGCGATCGGCGGGGTAGCCGCATGAGCAGGTCCTCGGGCAGCGGCTCCTTGTAATGCAGCGACAGGTGACCGGAGCAGCGCGCGTCGACTTCGGCGACGTCGACGTCGAGCACGAGACCCATCGCGGACAACTCGGCTTTCACACTGCCCTGCTGTGGGGCGTCCCAGCGCTGATCTATGGTGCGGCCCGCCAACTTCGGCACCGACGACAATGTGCCGAGTACCCGCTGATTGGTCAGCACCAGCGAGCCGACGTAGCTCGAGATGCTGCCCTTGGACCGCATGCCGGGCACCCGCCCGGTGAACCGCCGCGTGACGGGAATGAACTCGGCGATGTGAAGGATGCCCTCGGCCTGGAGTTCGGCGCGGACATCGTCGGGCAGCTTGCCAATCCCCAGCATCTTTCGCAGAAAGACAGCCATGGTCAGCAACCCTACTGGCAGTTCGCAGCGTGGCAGATTGTCCAGGTGGTACAGCTGGAAGGGTGGGGACACCGCGTAACAACTGGTTGATCGCATCGGCGGTGCTGGGCGTCGCGGTGTTCGTCCTGATGTGGGTCGGCTTTGTGCTGAACTGGGGTTGGCTCGCGGCCATCGACTCCTCGACGCTGAGCGTCGGCCACGACTATGCGCTCGGACATCCCGGCTGGGTGACCGCGTGGAACCTGTTCTGCACTGTGCTGGGCCCGACGGCCTTCCGCCTCGTCGCGTTGGTGTGGATCGTCTTCGCGCTGACGCGTCGCAACGTGCGTGTCGCGATGTTCCTGTTGATCAGCGTCGAGCTGTCCGGGCTGCTCACCGAGATCGCCAAACTCGCGGCGAATCGGCCCCGTCCGTCGACGGCGTTGGTGCACGCGCTCTCGACGTCGTTCCCTTCCGGGCACGCGCTCGGCGTGACGGTCGGGGTGCTGGCGTTGTTGACGATCGTGCTGCCCATCGTGCGCCCCCAGGCGCGCGGCTGGCTGATCGCGCTGGGCGCCGTCATCGCCATCATGATCGGAGTGGGCAGGGTGGTGCTCAACGTTCATCACCTGTCCGACGTCGTCGCCGGATGGGCGCTCGGCTACGCCTATTTCGTCGCGTGCCTGCTCGTGGTGCCGCCGACGCGGCCCGTCACGGTAACGGACGAAACACCGGCAGCGCTCGGTACTTCGCGCTGAACGATGCCTCGCTGACCTCCGTGCCGACTTCACCGTCGCGGGCCAGCACGGTCGGCCCGTCGACGGCTTTGAAGCTGAACTCCGGCACCCGAAGCTCGTGGTAGAGCGGGCTGCGTTCCAACCGGCCCAGCGCCAGCGCGACGAGGATGCGTGTCCTGCTCAACCGTCGGCCGGTCTCCAGGATCCGGACGTCCAGCAGCCCGTCGTCCATCCGGGTGCGTCGCGACGGCGCGAAACCGGACGGCAGATACGTCGAGTTGCCAAGGAAGAACAGCGAAGTCTGCAGTTCCTTGTTGTCGTAGGCGATGCGCACCGGCTGGTCGTGCCGAAGCGTGTGCAGCATTGCGTACAACCCCGCAAGCGGCTTCCCGATCTTGTGCTCGAGCTTTTCGCGCGTCTGCACGAACGTCGGATACGCGCCGATGCTGGCGGTGTTGATCACCATGTGCCCCTCGTTCAGGCACACCAAGTCGACGCACCCCACGCTGCCGCGCTGCAACGCATCGACGGTCTTGCCGACGGTGTCGCAGCCGATGTCCTTGGCGAAGTGGTTGAACGTGCCGCAGGGAAACACCGCCAGCGGGATCCCCGCCTGCAACGACACACTCGCCGCGCACGCCACCGTCCCGTCGCCGCCGCCGACCGCGAGCACTTCGGCGCGCTCCGCGGCCTTGCGCAGCACTTCCTCCACATCGTCGCCCTCACCGAGTTCGACGATTTCGGTCTGCGGCAACGACTCTCGGACCTCGTCAATGATCTTCGCGCCGGAGCCGCCGCCCGATGCCGGATTCACCACCAACACCACACCGGCGCCGTCTGGCCGTTCCGGTGTGGCGACCCGCAGCGGATCGGCCGCCGGGATCTTGGTGACCACTACCGGCGGCACCACCCGCCCGCCCAGCACCGCGATGCCTGCGCCGATACCGAACCCCGCGAACACGTCGCCCGGATAGTGCGCCCCCGTCGCCACCCGGGACAGCCCGACCAGACCCGCAAGCAACGCCATGCCCAAACCCAGCGGCGGGCTCTCCAGACCGACTCCGACCGCGAACGCCGCCGCGCTCGCCGAGTGGCCCGACGGCAGCGAGTTCGACGTCGGCGACCGCCAGCCACGCCTGGCGAGGGGCACCGTCAGCCGGTTCGGCCTCGGCCGTACCCAAACCCGCTTGGCCACCTGATTGGTCACCAGACTGGTCAACGCCAACGACACCACTCCGCGCGTCGCGCCGCGCCTGGCCGACGGGCCGCCGAGCGCCCCGAGCAGCACCGCGAGGGCGAACCACAGTTTGGAGTGGTCGGCCGCCCTGGTCAGCCTGGGCATGGTGGCGTCCAACAGCGGACTCGGCGACTCGGCGATCGCCTCGAAAACCTCGCGGTCCAAGGTCCCCAGACCCTGTCCGATCTGCCGGACCCCTTGTAGGCGCCCACGCACGGGCAGCAAGCTCATGATCTCTACTTAGCCCCATCTCGGCGTTCTCAATCGTGTCTGAACCTTGACTTGACCCTAGCTGTGGCACCACTGACCATGGAGGACGTGCGCCGACTGCTGGCTCTGCTGTGCGCGGGAGCCGTCTATCTGACCGCGGCGCCCGTGGCGCTGGCCGAGTACACGCCGTGGTTCGCCCCGCAGGTGGGCAACGCGACCCAGGTGATTTCCGTTGTGGGAGCGGGCGGTTCGTCAGCGAAGCTGGATGTCTTCCAACGCGGTCCGAACGGGTGGCAGCCGCTGCGCGCGGGCATCCCCGCGCACGTCGGCGCGAACGGATTCGCACCCCAGACCCATGACGGCCAGATGAAAACCCCGCTCGGCATCTACACGCTCGACTTCGCGTTCGGTACCGCGGCCAATCCGGGCGGCGGCCTGCAATACGTCCAGGTGACGCCGGATCACTGGTGGGACGGCGATATGAAGAGCCCGACCTACAACACCATGCAGGTCTGCAAGAAGCAGGACTGCCCGTTCGACACGGCGCCCGCCAGTGGCACCGAGAACCTCGACATCCCGCAGTACAAGCATGCTGTCGTGATGGGTGTCAACAAGGCCAGGGTGCCCGGCAACGGCGGTGCGTTCTTCCTGCACAGCACCGACGGAGGTCCCACCGCGGGCTGTGTGTCCATCGACGACGGCACGCTGGTGGAGATCATCCGCTGGCTTCAGCCAGGCGCGCTGATCGCGATCAGCGAGTAGCGATCAAATGTCAAGCGCACGACCGGTTTTCAACTTGAAATTGAGGTTCTCGGTCGACATGGTGGCGTCGTAGGTCCGGTCGTAACCGGTCTTGCTGATCTTCCATCCGCCCGCGGTCCTGCGGTACTGGTCGTGGTAGAACGCGGCGCCGATCAACATGAAGTTGAAGTCCGGCACGATCACCCGGTCCTGCAGGTACCACGTGCCTGACGCCTCGTCTCCGTCGACGGTGATCTCGGGGTGGGTGACGCGGTGCTCGGTGATGATGTTGGCGGGCATCGAGGTCCGCATGAACTCGACGAGTGAGTCCCGGTCGGTGAAGTGGTGTGACTCGCCGATCGAGGCGTCGTAGTCACCGATGATGTCCTCGGTCAGCGCGTCGGCAAAGTCGTCCCAGTGCTTGGTGTCCAGCGCGCGCAGGTACCGGTACTTGACTTGCTGGATCTCCTCGATGTCGCCCATGGCGACAGGCTACTGAGCAGCGGTCAGATTCCGCGTCGCAGGTCCCTCGAGCAACGTGCCGTCTGGTGCGAAGCGTGACCCGTGCAGCGGGCATTCCCACGACTGGTCGGCGTCGTTCCAGTTGACGATCCCGCCGAGGTGCGGGCACACCGGCGACACCCGATGCTCGACGCCGTCGACGACGCTGCGGGCCTCCAAATCCCATGGCGGGCCGCTGACGACACCACCGCTGTCCGGCGTGCGGTTGCCGATGCGCGTCACCGGAGTGAGCCAACCCCTGGCCAGATACAGCCCCACTTCCATGTTCAGTTGCATCGCCTTGGGGATGCCCGACAACTCGTGCGGGCTCCAACTGGCGAACGCCTGGGCCCAATCCATCCGTCCGCCCAGGATGATGCTGGACAACGCCAGCGCCGCGGCCGTGCCGTTGGTCATCCCCCATTTGTCGAAACCCGTTGCGACGAAGATGTTGTCGTTGCCGGGCAGGATCGGGCCCACGTACGGCAATTCGTCGATCGGGGTGTAGTCCTGTGCCGACCAGTAGTGGGTCTGCATGGCTCCCGGGTACGTCTTCTTGGCCCATGCGTCGAGTTCCTGCACCGAGCAGGCCGGACTCTTCTGATGGCCGACGGGATGCCCCGCACCACCGACGATCAGCCGATCGCCGTCAGCGGTGGGCGCGTAACGCACCGAGCGGGTCGGCGAATCCGCCGAGATGTACATGCCACGCGTGATGTTGCCCGGCACCTTGTACGCCATGCAGTACGACCTGCTCGGCTTGAGCCGGGCGAAGAACCCGCCACGGTCGAGGATCGGGATGCCCGTCGCCAGCACGCACTGCTTGGCGAGTACGTCGAACTCGCCACCGTCAGAAGTGCGTACGTTCAACGCCAGGCCATCACCCTGACCCGAAACCTTTTGCACCCGAACGCCTTGCGCGAGTCTGCCGCCTCGTTCTTCGAGTTCGACGATCAGGCTGTCCAATAGCGGCATCGGGTCGAACTGCGCTTGGTGGGCAAGCCGGACACCGCCCGCGAACGCGAACGGCACGTCGGCTTCGTCCACCCACTGGACGTCGAGGCCGGCCGCCTTGCAGGCGTCCAACTCCTGGCGCACCGACGGCACACCCTTCTCCGACTGCGCATAGGTGTAGGCGTCTTCGCGCTGCACCGAGATGCCGTGCGCCTCGCAGTGGGCGATCAGCCACTCCTGGCCCTCACGGTTGCCGTCGACGTACTGTTGCGCGGTCTTCGCTCCGTGCTTGCCGACGATCTTCGACATCTTGGTGCCCTGCAACAGACTGATCTTCGCGGTCGTGTTGCCGGTCGCACCGGCCCCGGCGGTGTGTGCCTCGAGTACCAGGACGTCCTTGCCGGCCCTGGCCAGCAGCACCGCCGTGATCAGGCCAGTGATCCCGGCGCCAACCACCGCGACGTCCACTTTCCGGTTCTCCTCGACCAGTGGATTGGGCTGTTGGGGCTTCTCGATGCGGTCGGCAAGCCACAGTGAACTCATGGCCAAAGCTGTACCCAGGCCAGCAAGGACGAAACCCGGGTCAGCCCTCAGAAGTCGTTGTTGTGGTTGTCTCCGTCGCTGTCGCGATGGTGGTCGGCGTGGCGGGTGTTCCAGTCGAAGTTGAAGCCCCATTCCGGATGCAGAATTCACCTGGGCACCAGTGGTAGCTCGGGAACTCTCCGATTTGAGCGGACGCGACCGTCGCCGCTGAAACACCTGTCAATCCAAGTCCGGCCGCGACGATGAATGTCGTTGCTGCACAGCGCGCCAATGTTTTCACGCGGTAAACGCGAACATCGAATCCTGTGCTGCAGCTATGCGGTTGACTCCAACCAGCTGGCAAAGCAGCCCAAAAAGCGGAGTGTCTAAAGAAATTGGGGTTGTCGGCCCGCTATGGTGTCCTCCGTTATGAGCGACCCGTTGGGGTTGTCGATCGGGACGACCAACCTGGTCGCGACACTAGTCGGCAATCAACCAGTGATCAGGCGCTCGGTGTTGACCGTGTTCGGCAATGCCGCGCCCGAAGTCGGCGTGCCGTCAGCGCACGCCGGCGGCATCGTGCTGAGCGGGTTCGTGGAACGGGTCGGCGACCGGGTGCCACTGGTCGCGCCCGACGGGTCGTCGCATTCCGCCGATTCGCTACTGGTCGACGCCCTGCAGGCGATGGTGGTGGCCACCGGCGGCCAACCGTCGCCGCAGACCGCGATCGCCGTCCCGGCGCACTGGGGCACGTCGACGATGTGGGCGCTGCGCAACGCGCTGCGGGCCAACTCGACGTTGGCGCCCAACGGTGTGCCTGCCCGGTTGGTCTCGGACGCCGTGGCGTCGCTGACCGCCCTGCACGCCAACCTGGGCCTGAGTCCCAACGGCGTGGTGGCGCTGCTCGATTTCGGCGGCGGCGGCACCAGCATCACGCTGGCGGACGCGGCGGCGGGGTTCGTACCGATCGAGGACACCATCCGCTATGCCGACTTTTCCGGTGATCAGATCGACCAGGCGCTGTTGAACCATGTGCTGGCGGGCATCACGGCCGCGGGCGGCATCGACCCCGCAGCCACCGCCGCGGTCGGTTCGCTGACCCGGTTGCGCGAGGAGTGCCGCGGCGCCAAAGAACGACTGTCCGCCGACACGGTGACCTCACTGATCGCCGACCTGCCGGGGTACCGGTCGGGTGTGCGGGTGACGCGCTCGGAACTGGAGAGCCTGATCGCCGAACCGCTGGCCGGTGCGCTCGCCGCTCTGGATAACGCCTTGGAGCGCAACGGGATCGGCTGGTCCGACGTGTCGGCGGTGGTCACCGTCGGTGGCGGTGCCAGCATCCCGATGATCACGCAAAGGCTGTCCGAGCATTCGCGGGCGCAGGTCGTGGCGACACCGCAACCGGCGCTCGACGCCGCGGTCGGGGCCGCGCTCATCGCCGCCTACGGCGCCGAGTCCGACCTGCAGACCGGGATGGCGCCTGGCATTCCCGCGGAGGTCACCGCTGCGCTCGATGCGCCAGCGTCGTCGACATTCCGCGCGCTGGCATGGTCGCAGGACGACGACAGCACCGACGATGTGGTGCCCTACACCGGCGATGTCTACGACCCACCGACCACCGGTGCGCGTCCGCAGGTGCAGTACGTACCGCCCACCGAACCCATCGAAGAGCAGCGCAGCAGCTGGAACCGACTGCCGCAGTTGATCTTTGGGCTGGCCGCCGTGGTCGCGGTGATAGCCGTCGGTGGGGTCGCAGTGGCGCTGACCAGCGCCAGTGACGCCACCAAGGCCACCGATCCGCCGAAAACCGCCACCTCGGCTCCGCCGCCACCACCGCCCACCAGTGCCGCACCACCGCCGTCGACTCCGCCGCCGGTCGAGACCGTCACGGTGACCAGCGAGGCGCCGCCACCACCGCCGTCCACCACGACGTATGTGCCGCCGGTGACGACGACGACGCACTTCACCACCACGACAACCCCGCCGACGACAACCACGACCACCACCACGTCGCCGACGACGACCACCACCACGACCACGACGACAACAACCACGACAACCACCACGACCGTGCCGATGACCACGTCGTACATCAAGGTGCCGTTCGTGCCGGTTCCGATCCCTATCCAGGTGCCGCAGACGCAGGCGCCGGAATACCAGCCGCCGCCGTACCAGCAGCCGTATCCCTATCCACAGGAACCGCAGTACCTGCAGCCTCCGCAATTCCCTTAGACGGCAGCCTTTTCGACGTTACGCGGATGGTGGCAGGCGGCGACGTGTGCCGCGGCATGTTCGAGCAGAGCGGGTTCGTCGGTGGTGCAGACCTCAGTGGCCCACGGGCAGCGGGTGTGGAAGCTGCATCCCGGTGGCGGATCGATCGGGCTCGGCACATCGCCCTGCAGCACGAGGCGCTCGCGTGCGGCGTTGAGTTTCGGATCGGGGATCGGCACCGCCGACAGCAGCGCGTTCGTGTACGGGTGAATCGGTTTGCGGTACAGGTCCTCGGTCTCCGAGTTCTCGACGACCTTGCCCAGGTACATCACTGCGACGCGATCGGATACGTGCCGGACCACGCCGAGGTCGTGGGCGACGAACAAGTAGGACAGGCCGAATTCGTCCTGGAGCTCCTTGAGCAGGTTGATGATCTGCGCCTGCACGGACACGTCGAGTGCCGACACCGGTTCGTCGGCGACGATGAACTTGGGCTGCAGCGCCAACGCCCTTGCGATACCGATGCGTTGCCGCTGGCCGCCGGAGAATTCGTGTGGGTATCGGTTGTAGTGCTCGGGGGACAGACCGACCCGGTCGAGCAGTTCCTGCACCCGGCGTTTCAACGCGGCGCCCGTGGCGATGCCGTGCAATTCCAGCGGATCGCCGATGATCTGGCCGACCCGCTTGCGTGGATTCAGCGATGCGAACGGGTCTTGGAAGATCATCTGCATCTGCCTGCGCAGCGGGCGCAGGTCACGCCGCGACCGGCCCACCAACTCCTCGCCGAGGAACCGCACCGACCCTGACGTGGGGTGTGTCAGTTGCAGGATCGCCCGGCACAGCGTTGATTTGCCGCATCCGGATTCGCCGACCAGCCCGAGTGTTTCACCCTCGCGTAGCGAAAGACTGACACCGTCGACTGCACGCACCCTGGCGACTTCGCGGTCCACCACCACCCCGGTCTTGATGGGGAAGTGCTTGACCAGGTCGCTGACCTCCAGCAGCAGATCGCCCTTGCTCATGAAATCACCTGCGCCCGAAGCGTTTTCTTGTCTTCGGGGTCCAGCCAGCACCGGTCGAGATGCATTCCACCTGCCCGCGGTTCCAACGTCGGGTGTTCTGCGCACTTGTCGAACTCGTGTGGGCAGCGCGGTGCGAACCGGCATCCCGTCGGCGGGGCCAGCAGTGACGGCGGCTGTCCGGGAATCTGGGCCAACCGGTCGGTGCGGGTCTGGTCCAGACGCATCAGCGAACCGAGCAGTCCCCACGTGTAGGGGTGTTGCGGGTCGTAGAAGGTCTCGTCAAGCGTTGCGTTCTCGACAATCTGGCCGGCGTACATCACCAGCACCCGGTCGGCGATCTCGGCGACCACCCCGAGGTCGTGGGTGATCAGGATGACGGCAAGGCCGCGCTCGCGGTTGAGTTGGTCGAGCAGGCGCAGAATCTGCGCCTGCACCGTCACGTCCAGTGCGGTGGTGGGTTCGTCGGCAATCAGCACATCCGGTTCGAGCGCGAGGGCCATTGCGATCATCACGCGCTGCCGCATGCCGCCCGAGAACTCGTGCGGATAGTGCCGGACTCGGCGTTCGGGGTTGGGGATGCCCACCGACCGCAGCAGTTCCACCGCGCGTTCTGCCGCTTCGCGTTTCGACACGTCGCGGTGTGCCCGGATCATCTCGGCGATCTGGTCACCGACGCGGTAGACGGGGTTCAACGACGACATCGGGTCCTGGAACACCATCGCGATCTGCCCGCCGCGGATGTCCCGCAGTTGGTCGTCGTCGAGGCCGTTGAGTTCGCGGTCGTGGTAGGTGACCGATCCGGTGATCCGCGCGTTGGGCGCCCGTGTCAACCCCGTGATCGTCTGCGCCGTAACACTTTTCCCGGAGCCCGATTCGCCGACGATGGCCAGTACTTCACCGGCCTGTAGCTCGAACGAGACGCCGCCGACGGCCTGCACCACACCGTCTTCGGTGGCGAAGCTGACCCGCAGATCGTCCACCTTGAGGATGGCGCTCACGCTGGGGCCGCCTCTCCGAGTCGGATTCGGGGATCGAGCACCGCGTATGCGATGTCGACGATCGTGTTGAACAGCACGATGAAGAACGCGCCGAACAGCGTCACGCCGATCAGCGGCGGCAGATCCAGGCTCCGGATGGCCTCACCGGCATACAGGCCGACGCCGTTGAGGTTGTACACCGTTTCGGTGAGGATGGCGCCGCCGCCGACCACCATGCCGAAGTCGAGGCCGAACAGCGTGACGACCGGGATCATCGAGTTGCGAAGCACGTGCCGGATCCGCACCTGCCGTTCGGACAGCCCCTTGGCGCGCGCAGTGCGCACATAGTCTTCGTTCATCGCGTCGAGCATGTTGGAGCGCAGCAGTCGACTGTAGAACCCGACGTAGAGCACGGCCAGCGTGAGCCAGGGCAGGATCAGGTGATAGGCCCACTCCGCGGGATCGTCGGTCAGCGGCACATATCCACCGGTCGGGAACGCCTGCACCTTGAACGTGAAGAAGTACAGCAGGATTGCGGCCAGCCAGAATACCGGCATCGAGATCCCGACCAGCGACAGGATGGTCAACGCGCGGTCGGTGATCTTGCCCGCGTGTACCGCGCTCATGTAGCCGAAGATCACCGCGAGCACCATCCAGATCACCGCCGCCCCGATGCACAGCGAGAACGTCGCGGGCACACCGTCCCAGATCTGCTGGACGACGTTGCGGTCCTTGGCGTACGACATCAACTGGCCGGTGAAGATCTGCCTCATCATCGTCAGGTACTGAATCGGCAGCGGCTGATCCAATCCGAGGTCGGCACTGACCCTGGCGATCAACGCCGGATCGGCGTTCTTGCCCGCGATCCGTGCCGCCGGGTCGGAGTTGGGAATCACGTTGAAGATCAGGAACACGATCACCGAGATCGCGAACAGCACCGCGATCATGCCGAGCAATCGGCGGGCGACGAAACGAGCCATCAGTGCTCCAGCCGGATTTTCGCGCGCGGATCAAGTGCATCACGCAGCCCGTCGCCGAACACGTTCAGCGACAACACCGTCGCGATGATCATCAAGCCGGGAACGATCGTCAGATGCGGTGCGGTGTAGATCATTTCGTAGCCGTCAGCGATCATGGTGCCCCACGACGCATTGGGGGGGCGGACGCCAGCGCCGAGGAACGACAGGGCGGATTCGAGCAGCATGTTGTTGGCGATGTTCAACGTGAAGAACACGATGATCGTCGAGATGACGTTCGGAAGCAGTTCGGAGAACATGATCCGCAGCGGACCCTTGCCCTGGGCGACGGCGGCCTCGATGAACTCCTTTTCCCGCAGTGCCAGGATCTCGCCCCTGATCGGTCTCGCCATGTACGGCACGTACACGAAGCCGATGATCAAAATCGGGATCCAGATCGAATCACCGGCGATCGCAAGGGGGCCCAGCTTCAGACCGCCGATGGCCAACGTGGTGCCCAACGCGATGCCGAGCAACAGCACCGGAAAGGCCCAGATCACGTCCATCACCCGGGACAGCACCGAGTCGATCCAGCCGCGGTAGTAGCCCGCGAGCAGAGCGACGATCACCGACAGCACCGTGGTGACGGCGGCGGCCGCGAGGCCGATGTAGATCGATGTGCGCCCGCCGTACATCAGTCGCACCATCACGTCGCGACCGTTCTGGTCCGCGCCGAGCAGATACTGCCCGTGCAGGCCGGGCCCGATCGGGGTGCCGTCAGTGCCCACCACGTTCGTCGGCTGACCGTCGATCAGCACCTTCTCGGTGATGTGGTTCTCGTTCGGGCCGGTGTGCGCGACGTGTTGCGCCCACAGCGGTGCGGCCAGGCAGAACAACACGATGAGCACGAAGACGCCGCCGCAGAACAGCGCGACCTTGTTGCGCCGCAGCCGAAGCCAGGCCAGATACCAGGGGCTGCGCCCCTGGATCTGCGAGGCGGGCACACCGGTGGGAAGCGGCGGTTCTCCTGGGATCTCCAGTTCGCCTACGGTAGCGACCATCTTCCGGCTACTTGATCTTGAACGACGTGTAGTCCTGGTTGAACAGCAGATGGTGATAGGACGTATCGAAGTCCATGCGTTCGGACAGGAACGTGGAGAACTGTTCGTTGCCGTACGGCGCCCACACGGCCTGCTCCATGTACGCCTTGTCCAGGGCCGCGTACTGCTCCTCGACGCCGCCGTCTCCGATCAGCTTCGTCAGCAGCTCGTCCTGCTTGGCGTTGTTGGCAGGGATGTTGACGTGGGAGAAGTTGTTTCCGTTCGTGGGCAGGATGGAATCGCCGTGCAGCAGCGGCCGGAAGAAGTCGTCCGGATGCGGGAAGTCCTGGAACCAGTCGGCGAATCCGGTGTCCAGGTCGGGCGTCGACTGGTTGCCGATCGTCGTCCAGTAGACATCGCCCGCAATCACCTTCAGCGTTGCATTGAAGCCCAATTGGGTGAGCAGGTCGTGGTAGTACTCCCCGATCCGCTTGCGGTCCGGCTCGTCATCGGTCCACACCGTGATATCGCGGTCCGCTGGATTCGCTTCTGCGATCAGTTGCTTGGCCTTGTTCATGTCGGGCCCCTGGAACAGCTTGTACTCCTGGTAACCGGGCATTCCCGGCGGCAGGATCTGTTGCGTCGGGTGCAGACGCCCACCGAAGATCCGGTTCAGCGCTTCCGGATCGACGGCGTAGTTGATCGCCTGACGCACCCTGATGTCGTTGAACGGGGCCTTCTGGGTGTTCATCCAGAAGTAGTAGGTGTTGATCGAGTCTTCGAGGCGGAATCGGTTGCCGTAGCGGGTCTTCACCTCTTGGAGCCGGTCCGACGCGGGCGGGTCGAGCATGAAATCGACCTTGTTCTGTTCGACGTCGGTGACCTGCGCGCTGTTGTTCTTGTTCTCGGCGATGGTGATCTTGTCGACGTTGGCGTCGGCGACTTCGGTGGCTCCCGCATCCTTGACGGTCTTGAAGTTCGGGTTGCGCTCCAGTGTCATGGTGCGCGGCGCTTCGACCTTGGTGATCATGAACGGACCGCTGGATGCCGGCGGCTTGTTGGTTGCGTCCTTGTCCAGCGGAGTGGTCGGCGGCACCGGTGCGGCGAACATCAGCGCCAGCACGTTTTCGAACGTGCCGTTCGGCTTGGTCAATTCGATCGTGATGTCACCGGTGTTGTCGTCGGTCTTGATGCCGCTGATCGTCTGCGCCTTACCGTCGGCGTAGTCCTGAGCGCCGACTATGACCTTCAAGAACACCGAACCGCCGGAGTCGGCCTTGAACAGCCGCTGGATGCCGTAGGTGAAATCGGATGCCTTGATGGGCGTTCCGTCGGAGTACTTCATGTTCGACCGTAGCTTGAGCTTGTACGTCTTGCCGTCGGGCGAGATGTCGGGCATCTTCTCGGCCAGCGCCGGCACCACCTGGGTGCCGTCCTTGCCCTTGGCGTGCTTGTAGGTCAGCAGCGGGGTGTAGACGTTCCACAGCACTTCCCAGCCCTCGACCGTGTAGGACAGTTGCGGGTCGACATAGTCGGGGAACGAGGTCAGCGCGATGTTGATGTCGCCGCCGCCAGCGCCACCGCCGCCACCGCCGCCTTTGTCGCTGCCGCACGCCGCGACACCGAACGCTGCCAGCGGGGTGATGCAGGCGATCGCGACAACTTTGCGCAGTGTGTTCATCTCGCTCCTGTGGCTCACATGTGGGGTGACTCCCCTAAAGCTGTACGCCTTTTCATCGGCTGAGATGCCATCTTGGAGGAAAATTTCCTGACGGCAAGTCGAGCGTTTTCGAACATTTCTTGTGTTCGTTTGGCCCACCGATAGCGTCAATTTTTCGGTATTTCAGCCGGGCGAAGTTAACTGTGCCATGATCACCGCAGGGCTACGCCGAGTTCCTCGGCGGCTGCCGGTTGTCAAAAATCGGCTAGTTGCGGGGCCAATAGATAGGAATCAAGATGGAGTTCTCCCGCTTGTCTCGTCGACTTGCGGCTGTTGCCGGAGGGGCGGCCATCATCACCATGGTGGGCCTGACGGCGTCGTGCGCCAAGGAGGAAGAAAAGGCGCCCGAGACCACGACAACCACGACGACGACCACTACCGCACCGGCAACCACGGCGCCTCCGACCGCTCCACCACCGACGACTGGCGAGAAGAGCATCGACCCGACCGGGGGCAACCTGTTCACGCCGCCGGTGAAGGCGCCGCCGGCGCCAACTGAGCCGCCCGGCGTTCACCGGAACAACGGATAGGACCCCAACATGAAGTCATTCCTCCCGACTCGCCGATTCGCCGCTGTGGCCGGCCTGTCGGCGATCGTCGCAATGGGCGCTATGACGGCCGCGTGCGCCAAGGAAGAAGAGAAGGCGCCGGAAAACACGACGACGACCACCACCACGACGGCGACGACCGCCACCTCAGGAGCGGGAGCGCCGTCGGCACCGTCTGAGAAGAGCATTGACCCGACGGGCGGCAACCTGTTCACCCCGCCGGTTCAGGCCACCCCGGCACCGAATGTTCCGCCCGGCCAGCATCCCGGTATCAACAACGTTCCGTAAGCGCCGGATTCAGGTGCGTCACCGCCTGCTGGCGATAGTTGCGGCGGGCGTGCTCGTGCTCGCCACCGGTGTGTACACGCGGATCCCTGACCAGCAACCGGGCATCCGCGGTCCGATGGCGTTGTTGCTCACCAGCTCAACGGATCTCGGGCCGTCCCGGGACGGCAGCGTGCAGTTGACTGCTGCGCTGTCCGACCCGGTTCGGCCTGCCGCGTTGTTCGACTGGGCTGGCGCACAACGCGTGTCGGTGCGGTGGCGGCCTGGCGACGCATGGGCCGTCATCGAGGGTGCGGCTCAGGATGTGGCGAGCGCGTTGCGGGTGCCGGTGCACGACTACCGCGGGCGCAAGGGGCAGGTGTTCTACGCGTCGCCGCAGCAGCCCGCGGTGCCGGAACCGGTGCGCGGCGTGGTCAGCGAACTGGGCCGCATCCTCGGCTACACCCCGCACCGCGAGGCGTCGCCGGGCGTCCTGCCGCTGGACGTGCCCACCGGCGGCTTGGGTCCGAAGGCATTGCTGGAGGCCTACAACGCCAACCCCCTTGCCGCCGCGGGCTTCACCGGCAAGGGCGAGACCATCGTGTTCTTCGAATTCAGCGGATACGACCAGAAAGACCTCGATGCGTTCGCGGACTCGTCGGGACTGCCGCGGTTCACCCCCGTACTGGTGGGTGGTCAGCCGGGACCGTCCGGCGCCGAGACGGTGATGGACCTCGAAGTCGCACATGCCATTGCGCCCGGCGCGACGAAGGTGGTGGTCAACGCCAGGCCTACCGTCGAAGGCGACGGGGCATACGAGAAGATCGGGCAGTTGTTCGAGTCTGTCGATCGGCAGTTCCCCGGCGCGGTTTGGAGTCTGTCGATCGGCTGGGGGTGCGATGCACTGCTGAAGGCCGCTGATCTGGCTCCGGTTGAGGGCGCGTTGGCCACCGCGCAGAAGCACGGCACGTCGGCGTTCGACGCCAGCGGCGACACGGCGGGCCTGGAATGCAAGGGCGGTGACGAGTGGGCGTCACCACCCGGTGCGGATGATATTGGGCTGGACGCGATTTCGTCGCTGCCCGCGATGACGTCGGTCGGCGGGACCACCCTGTCGACCGATCAGAACGGCGGCTGGATGGGCGAACGCGCCTGGGTCGATTCGCCGCTGTCCCAGGGCACCAGCGGCGGCGTGTCGGCGCTGTTCAACCGTCCCGCGTGGCAGCGCGACCTTTCGATGGAACGCGACATCAAGCAGCGTCGCCTCGCCCCGGACGTCTCCGCCGTCGCCGACCCGTTCACCGGTGTGCGGATCGTGTTCAACCAGCAGGACGCGGTCGGCGCGGGCACCTCGCAGGCGGCACCGATCTGGGCGGCGCTGACGGTGTTGATGAACCAGTACCTGGTCGCCAACGGCGGACAAAAGTTGGGCAACATCAACCCGCTGCTCTACCGGGTGGCCGCGGGTGCGAACCGGCCGGCGTTCCGCGACATCAGTTTTGGCGGCAACGCCGTCGACCTGTCGCAGCCCGGATACGACATGGTGACGGGTCTCGGCAGCCCCAACGTCGACTACCTGGTCCGGGATCTGCTGGATATCCAGAGCGGCGTCGCGCCGCGATGATGCACTGCCCGGTCTGCGACGCGGAGGTGCCCGCGGCCGCGTTCTGCGGCACCTGCGGCACACACCTTCCGGCGGAGCGCGGTGAGCGCAGGGGCCGCCTGCGCATGAGCGCATCAGCGGCGGCGCCGGGTGAACACGTACTGCGGCTGTCGATCGCGAGCACCCTGTTTCCGCATCTGCCACACCGCTCGCGGGCACCGTTTCGGGCGGCGCTGGCGCTGGTGTTCCTGGCGTTGGTGGTCTGCGGGCTGCTGCGCGGGCAAGCACCCCTGATCGCGCTCAGCGCTCTTGCGCTTCCGTTGCTGTTCGGAATGTACTTGCGCGCGGCGGATGTCGACGACGATCTGCCCGCCCCGGCGTTGGTCCTGACTGTGTTGCTTGGGGTGGGGTTCGGCGTTGGGTGGGGGCTGCTCAGCGGTGGGCTCATCGCCGAGCGGTACGACGTCGCGTTCGGCGACGTCGAGGTCGACGCCGCCACGGTCCTCACCGGACTCGGGGTGGCGCTGCTGACGGCGGTATTTTCGTTGCTTCCCGCGGTGGTGGTGCGGTTGACCCGGCCGTCGACGCGAGAGTCGTTGGATGGGTTCGTCATTGGCGCGTTGGGAGCCATCGCGTTCACCGCGGCGGGCACCCTCACACGGTTCGCGCCCCAATTCGCCACGGGACCGAAGGCGGACGCCGCGCGGCCGGTCACCGAACTCCTCGTCCAGGCCGCCATCCTCGGCGTCGCCCTGCCGCTGACCGCCGCGGCACTCGGCGGTCTGTTCGGCGGAGCGCTGTGGTTCACGCCGCCCGCGGGCAGCAACCGGCGACCGGCGGTGGTGCTGCTCGCTGCAAGTGCCGCGGCGGCCCTGCTGCTGTACGGCCTGCTCGGCGTGATGGAGTCACTGCCCTTTTTCGAAGGACTTCATCTCGGACTGCACCTGGTGATCGCCGTAATCGCCTTGCTGGTGCTGCGGATCGGGCTGCAGGCGATGCTGTTGTACGAAGAGCACGACCCGCGGGTACCCGAGCGGCATGTGTTGTGCCCGCACTGCGACCATGTCGTGCCGGACACGGCTTTCTGCCCGAATTGCGGGGTGGCCGCGCGTGCCTCGTCGCGCACGGCGCGCCAGCAACGACGCGCACCCGCAAGCGCACCCGTGACCCGGCCCGGTTACGCGATGCCCGCTGGCTCGTATGAGACCGCGCCGACCCGATACATCACTCATGGCAGGGTGTTGACGGGCTTGGGGGTCGGCACGGCCGTCGTGGCCGCCGCGGCGGTCGCGGTGTCGGTGCTGGCGACGCCGAAGGCGCCGAAATTCGTGTGTCCGCCAGACTGTGGGCAGCCGCCGATCGGCGAACCCGTCGAGACGAATCCGTGGTTCATGTCCAGCGACGGCAGATTCTCCGTCCAATATCCCCGCGCCGGGACGGCCTACGAGGTGACGTTCGATCCCGACGGGGTGAACGTGGACTTCACCGCGGGGGACACCGGCAGGATGCAGTTCTTCGGCCTTCCCGCCAACGGGCGCACCTCGAAGCAGATCGCCGAGCAACTGATCCGGGACAAATATCCGGACGCCACAACGGATTACGAGATACCCAACGCCATGGTCGGCTATCAGCCCGGTTACGGGGTGGTCAAAGACGCCTACCCGCAGGATTCGGCGGGCACCTTCACGCGGCTGAGGCTACTGGTGCTGGTTGCGATCAAGAAGAACTACGCGTTGGTGGCGGCGGCGATCGGCCCCTATCACGAATTCAGCCCGAGCTTCGGCAGCGGCCACCCGTCGGGGGTCAACATGCAACTGGCTCTGGACATGGGCAAGTACGTGAACAGCTTCATCTGGCGCGACAACTCGCACCGTTAATTGCCGTAGCCGTACTGCGGTTCGTGGAATCGGTTGATGATCGGGATGCGTTCGATGATCCGGTCACGCAACCGTGGCTGCGGCGGCGGCGCGGGCGGCACGTAAACCGGTGCGGGCGCAGGCGGTACGTAATTCGGCGCAGGCGGCACCGCCGCCGGTTCGGGCGCAGGCGCGGCGGGCGGCTCGACCATCGGGATGGCGTCGGGCACATCCGGCAGCGGAGCGGCGGCCTCGACGATCGGATGGGCCTCCGGCTCTGGCGGCGGAGGCAGAGCTGCCGCCGGAACCGGTTGCGGCGGCACCGGTGCGGGCGCGGCCTGTGCGGAAGGTGCAGCGGGCGGTTTTGCGGGCGGTCGTACCGGTTTCTCAATGGTGGCCGCTGTGTCCCGTTGCGCCACAGCCGTTTCCCTGTCGGGAGTCAGCCCGATGCCGAGCAGGGTGGACAGCGAGACGACGAGCGCGACGGCCGCGGCCGCCACCACCGACGACAGCGCTGCGGTCCTCGACGGCATCCGCCATCGTGCAGGCGGAGCGTTCAGGGCGTTGACCGCTCCGGCCGACGCCAGCGCGGCACCCCTCGCCAGCGCGAGATCGGCTTGGGCCGCGGTGATCACGGGAACGCCTGCCCCGTCGAACGACGCCGCGATGGCATCGAGGTCGCCTGCCGAACCGAGCACGAAGATCGACTCGGGTCGGGCGGCGTGGCGGTCGAGGGCGGCGAAGATCTCGTCGGCCGTCGGTTCGACCCGGTCCGTCGTCACCCCGTCCGCATCGACCACGGTGAGCAGGGCGCCGTCGGGTTCGAACAGGCAAACAGCCACGTCTGCGAAGCCGCCCCGATCGGCGATACCCGCCGCCAGCGCGTCGGCGGCTTCCTCGTCGGACACCGTGACGACGTTGTACAGACCCCGGTCGGCCAGGGCGTCGAGCAGGCTGGACGCGGCGGCCTCGGCCTCAGTAGCCCAGGTGACCCCCACCGCATGCAGTCGGTTGTCCGCGACCGCGGTCAGGACGTCGTCGAGGGTGTCGGAATCCACTGCATCGCGAGAGATTGTGGCGCCCTCGGCCGTCGTGCCTTCTACCAGCACCCATCGGAGGACTGCCGAACTGATCGACAGACCGAGTACGAGGTCCACCTGGTTTGCTCCCCGCTTCGGACAAATCGGATCCGAGCCTACCGCTCTAATCAAATTCTCAAAAACCGTCCGTAAATCGCGCGCGGTCAGAGGTTGTACCTTTAGGGTTCCAGTCGTGCCTCAGATGGATCGTCGCAATTTGATGTTGATGGCCGGGCTCGGTGCCCTGGCCGCCGCTATCCCCCTACCCGAGGCCGGGGCTGCGCCGCCGAGCGGCGATCCCGGCAGGTACATCTTCTCGGATGAGTTCGACGGGCCCGCCGGTGCGCCGCCCAATCCCGCGAACTGGACGGTGCAGAGCTGGCAGGACGACGTGTTCCCGCCGGTGGAGGGTATATACCGCGACGATCGCCGAAACGTGTTCCTCGACGGCAACTCCAACCTCGTCCTGCTCGCCACCCAGGAAATGGGCGACTACTTCAGCGGCAAGGTGCGCGGTAATTGGCGAGTGCCGATCAACACCACCTGGGAGGCGCGGATCAAGCTCGACTGCTTGTTCCCAGGACTGTGGCCTGCGTTCTGGGCGGTGAACGAGGATCCGCTCCCCGACGGCGAGGTCGACATCTTCGAGTGGTACGGCAACGGCAACTGGGCACCGGGAACCACCGTGCACGCCGCTTCCAATGGCAAGACCTGGGAAGGCAAGTCGATCCCGGGGATGGTCGACGGCGCGTGGCACACCTGGCGGATGCATTGGGGCGAGGACGGTTTCAAGTTCTGGCGGGATTATGTCGACGGGGCGAAGCCGTACTTCAGCGTGCCGAACAAGCCGATCCCGGTGCACGGCAACGTGACTGACTTGCGGTGGCCGTTCAACAACCCCGGCTACTGGTTGTCACCGATGTTCACCCTCGCGGTCGGTGGGGTCGGCGCCGGCGACGCCGCGTTGGGCACCTACCCGGCGGCGTATCTGGTCGACTACATCCGCGTCTGGTAGCTATTTGGTCGCCTTGATCACCTGCACCAGGTGAAACGACCAACGGTCGACGAACCGGAAGCCGAGGCTGTTGGGCACCGCGTACGCGGGCGTATCGGAGAAGCGTTGGTCGGACGTGTCCGCCTGGGTGATGATCCACACGACACGGCAGTCGCTGAGCGGTCCCGCGGTGGCCTCCGGGATCAGGTTGGTGTCGAAGACGTCGTTGAGGTCGGTCGCTCGCTGCCACAGGCTCAGGTCGACCAGTTTCCGGTAGGCGTCGGGGCGGGCGGCCAGCAACGGCCGCATCGGTGCGGGCATGAAGGTCACCGTGTCGTTGACGAGCAGGCAGTCGCCCGCGGCGGCTTTCGCGGTGATCAGGTCCGCCACCTGGCTGTAGTCCATCCCGTACTTCGCATACGGACCGCGTTGCACCAGAAGGTAATTCGGTACGGCGGCGACCGCGAGGACGCTCACCACGGCCACCGCCAGCCACGGCTTGACGGCCAGTGCGCCGATGCACACTCCCAACGCCAGTGCGACCGCAGGTGCGGTGAAGCACAAGTAGCGGGGGGTGTAGATCGGGTTCACGACCGTGGACCAGAGCAGGATCACGGAGGTCGGGAGGATCAGCCACGCGGCCGCCAAGGCCAGCAGTTGACGGTCCGGGCTGGCCGAGGTGAACAGCCACACCGCGACAGCCGTCGCGACCACGAGCACCGACACGATCGTGAACGGCGGGCTCCTCTCGAAATACTGCTGGATCGCCACGTCCTCGAGCGTGCGTCGGCCGACGGGTGCGATCCAGACGATCTGGTGCACCTGACCGAACGCCTCGCGCACGAACGGGCCCAACGCCAGAGTTGCCAGCCCCGCAGCAACGCCGAACCGTAGCACCGTCTTTCGGCCGGGCCGGTAGAGGCAGAGGAATGTGATGTGCGCCAACAACATCAGCGCGAGATAGATGTCGAGCAGAGTCGACACCGCGAACGCGACGCCGTACGCCACCCAGATCCGCGCGTCGTCGCGGCGAAGCGCGTGCACGAACAGCACCGTCAACCAGACCGCGGCCGCCATCGTCATCGCATAGGGCCTGGCTTCGATGCCCGCCCACGTCGATCGGGGCAGGATCCCGCAAATTACCCCCGCACTCACCGCGACGGTGCGCGACGAGAACTGCTTGGCCAACACCACCACGCCTGCCGCCGCGGCGCCGACCGCCAATCCGCTGGGCGCACGCGACCAGAACTCGGTCGGCGGAAACAGTTGAAACCAGCCGTGCATCACCAGGTAGTACAGGCCGTGGACGGCATCCACATTGCCTAACATCTGCCACAGCGCGGGCAGCGACCGGCTGTAGGAAGCCGAGATGGTCGCCGCTTCGTCGTACCAGAACGACGGGCGGGCCGCACCCGCGAGGCTCACCGCGGCGGCCAGGACCCCGACGACCAGTGGGTCGAGCACGGCCGGCCTCAGTCTCATCAGACGGCTATGTTGCCAGAGCCTTCGTCGTAGCCTGAGTGCGTGGGGAGGAGGCTGCGGATCCTCGTCGTCGGCGCGGGCGTCGGCGGCATCTCCGCAGCCAGGGGATTACTGCGCGACGGCCACGACGTCACCGTCGTCGAACAGCGGCCGGACACCCAGCCCGGAGGTGGGGCCGTCACGATCTGGCCCAACGGTGCGACGGTGTTGCAGCAACTCGGTGTCGACATGACCGGGGCAGGGCAGCGGCTGAGCAGCGTGCGGGTGGTGACGTCGACGGGCCGCCCGCTGGTCACTTTGGACCTGACCGCGATCGTGCATCGGCTCGGCGAGTCGGTCCGGATGGTGCCGCGGCGGGTGCTGCTCGAACGACTGCTCGATGGCTTCCAGACCGACCGGATCCAATTCGACCGGCGCGCGGCCAGGGTGGCCACTTTTCGCGACGGGGTGCGGGTGGAGTTCGAAGACGGTGGCGCGGCAGAGGCTGATCTGCTCATCGGCGCGGACGGTCTGCACTCGAAGGTGCGAGACGTAGTCGGGGCGCGCGATGCGGAGCCGACAGGTTGGTGTAGCTGGCAGGGGTTGGCCACCGTTGCTGATCTCGTAGACAAGCACGTCGCGCTTCTCGTCATCGGCGAGCACGGGAATCTCGGCCTTTGGCCCGCAGGCGGATCCGAGGTGCAGTGGTGGTTCGATCTGCCGTGGTCGTTCGGATTCGTCAGACCCGAATCGCCGATAGCCGGTCTCCGCCAACACTTCACCGGATGGTGCGAAGTGGTCGACGGGTTGCTGGCCACGTTGACCGACGCTGATCTGGCGGATTCGCCGTACCCACACTTCCGGCATCCGGTGCCGGGACCCGGTCGCGGCCCGCTGACGCTGCTGGGCGACGCCGCGCACACGATGCCGCCGACGCTCGCGCAGGGCACCAATCAGGCGCTGCTCGACACGATGGTGCTGTGCAAGGCGCTCGCGGATGTGCGCGGCGATCCGTCGAAAGCGTTGCGCTGGTATGAGAAGACGCGGCGACGCAGTGTGTCGGCGGTGTCGCGGGTGACCGCGCTGCAGGTGTCGCACACCGAGGCGGTGCTCAGGCCGGCGGCGGTGATCCCGGACCGCTGCATGACGTGGGCGCTGACGACCTTCCTCGGCAAGGTGAGTCACCGCCGGATCTGCGCGGAGGTCAGCAGGGATCTCGCGGCCATGCCGAGCTCATGACCGTCGACCCGGTGACGGTGCGCGGCGCCATCGATGCGCCGTCGCGCTGGCTCTGGTTGGTCAAGTGGTGCGTGCTTGCGGTGCCGCACTATCCGATCTTGATCGGCCTGTATCTGGTGTATCCGTTCTCGACTTTCGTTGCAGGCGTGGCGATCTTGTGCACGGGACGCTATCCGCGCCGAATCTTCGACTTTAACGTGGGGGTGCTGCGCTGGTCCTGGCGGGTGATGAACTACCGATTCCCGATGAACACCACCGACAAGTACCCGCCGTTCACTCTCGCCGCCCGGCCTGCCTATCCGGGCGACCTGGACGTCGACTATCCCGAGCGGCTGGACAGATGGTCGGTGCTGGTCAAATGGTGGTTGCTGGGCCTGCCGCAGATCCTGCTGTGCTGGGCGATGGAGGCGTTCCTCCAGGTGCTGTGCGTGATCAACGCGGCGTGGTTATTGGTCAAGGGCTCGATTCACGAGGGCATGTTCGACCTCTTGATGGGGATGGTGCGCTACCGGTACCGGGTGGCGGTCTACGTCTCGTTGATGCGAGACGAATATCCGCCGTTCCGGATGGATTTGGGCATGCCGTGACGCGGCGTAACCCGTTGTTCCCGTATGTCTACCGGTTGGGCACACCGGTGTTCGGGAAGCTGTTCTACGACCGGTATCGCCGCGAGGCGATGAGCTATGCGACCGGTCGGCTGTTGCTGGTCGGTATCGGACCGGGCACCGATCTGGCGTTTGTGCCGCAGGCGGTGACGTCGATCGCCGCCGTGGAACCGGAGGCGGCGTTTCGGCGGATGGCGTTGGCTGCCGCGCGCCGCCGCGGTCTAACGGTTGACGTGGTGGCCGGGGTGGCGGAGTCGATCCCGTTCCCGGACAACAGCTTTGACTCGGTTCACGTCGGCCTGGTGCTGTGCTCGGTCGACGACGCGGACGCGGCCCTCGACGAGATCGGGCGGGTGCTCGCGCCCGCGGGACGGTTGGTGGTGCTCGAGCACGTCCGCGGCGACGGTGTGATGGGTCGGTTCCAGGATCTGATCGCCAGGCCGTGGTCTGTGGTGGCGTCCGGGTGTCATCCCAACCGCCGGACCGTCGATGCCATCGCCGCGGCCGGCTTCGACACGGCGGGACTGCGCCGCATCCGCCGCACGGCCGTGCCGCCGCCGTGCACACCGCATCTGCTGGGTTTCGCGACGTCGGCGCGCGGTTGAACTTCCCGCGGGGGTGCTACGTGACCTCTACAGGGGAAGGGGAGCGACCCATGACAAACGCACAGAAGATCGGATGCATGTGGGCCCTGGCCATCGCGCTGGGCGTCGGGGTGGCGGCGGTGAGCACGCCGGCGATCGCGGCGGCAGATTCGGGGAAGGGGGCGTCGTCGCAGTCGGCGCATAAGCCGTCGGCCAAGAAGAGCGGGGCGGCGACGAAGAACGACACCCCCAAACCGCACCGGCGTGCGCCGAAGAAACAGCCTGTCACCAAGGTGTCAGCGCTACAGGTGCGCTCGACGGCCACTGCACCCGAACCGAAGACTGCTGCCGCGGCGGCCGACCCGGGTTTCATCAGCTCGACACACGACTTCTTCGGCCTGTTCTCGGTGACCTCGGCCGCCGATCCCGACGACGACAACTATGTCGCGTTCGTTCTTCGCACACCGTTGTTCACCGACGTGCTGACGTCGGGCACCGACCCGGAGAACAACCTGGGATTGGGGCGCGCGAGCATCGGAGTGGCCGGGCATACGGTGAACACGTTCATCGGCCCGTTCGCGACCTTCTCGCTCGCGATCCCGGTCGAGGACCCGTTCGCCCCGCTGTTCACCGAGCTTGTGCGGGCTGGCTTTTGATCATTCGACGCTGACGGCCTCGATGATGTTCAGCCGCGCTGCCCGACGCGCAGGCGGCACCGAGCCGAGCAGGCTGATGGTGATCGCCCCGAGGGTGAAGGCGAGCGCCATCGGGCTCGGCCGAAACTCGACGGTGAAGTTCATGATGTCGCCGCTGACGAGGCTGTAGAGCCATTGGTCGGCCAGCCCGAACATCAGCCCGAGCACGCCGCCGACGACACCGATGGCGGCCGCTTCGGCAAGCACCATGCCGAGAGTCAGTCTGCGACTGGATCCCATGGCGCGCAGCACGCCGATCTCCCGGCGTCGTTCCAGCACCGACAGCGTCAGCGTGTTCAGCAGCGCGACGGCGGCAACGAACGCGACGATGATCCACACCGCGTTGGCGATGAACATGCTCTGTCGCATCGGCGCTTCCATCCCGGCCAACGCCGCCGCACCGTCGTAGACGTAGTTCTCGGCGGGCACGACCCGTCGGACGCCCTGCAGAACCCTTGGGGCGCCGTCAATTTGAAGCGTGGTGGCGGCCGGACGGTCGAACCATGCGCGCATTTGGCCGAGTTCCATTCCGACAGTGCCGATGACTGTGGAGAAGTAGGGCACCAGCGCCAACACCGTCACCTGCTGCACACCGTGCGGGGACTGCATCCGCAGCGTGTCGCCGGCCTTGACCTGAAGTGACCTGCCGAGGTTCTGGGTGAGCACCACACCGCGACCGGCGAGCACCTCGTCGCGTGTCCGGGCGTCGAGCGCCCGATACAGCGGATCGGCTGTGCCGGGGGCGAATCCGTCGAGCATGACGCGGGTGCCTGACACGTCGGCGAACGCGAACGCGCCCTCGACCACCCGTTGGACTCCCGGCACCGAGCGCACTTGATCCGAAAGGCCCTGCGGCAGGGGTGTGGTCGCGTACCTGTCAGGCGAGTCCGCGCTCACCCAGACGTCGACGTCGGCCACGGGTGCGAAGATGGCGCGCGCCGAGCGGATCATGTCGGTGTTCGTGCCGGTGATGAGAACCGTGGTGACCACCGCGATCAGCACGGTCATGACGGTGGCCCACACCCGACGCGTCGAGCGCTCGATGGTCGCGGCGGCCAGCGATCCGGCGGAGCCGAACGTTCTGGCGACGCCGGCGGTGGCCTTGACGATCGGCGCCGCGACGGCGAAGCCAAGGGCGATCTCGGCGCAGAACAGCGCGGACATCGCAGCGACCGCGATGGTGCCGCTTCGGCCGACGACGATGACGATCGCCACGGCGAACACCGCTATGGCGCCGACGCCGACCGCGACGCGCAGCCACCTCGGTACCCGGTCGGCCGCCGACACCCCGACCGGCGCCAGCGCCTCGATCGGCGACACCTTGTACACCTGCCTGGCCGCCGTGGCCGCCGCGACGACACTGGTGAGCACCGTCGTCGCGAGCGCGATCGGAATCGCGTAACCCGGCAGCCAGTACTGGATCCGGGCCTCCAACCCCTGGGTCAACGCCGGGGGCAATCGACCAATCGCGATGCGGCCGAGCGCTATTCCGGCGGCCGACCCGATCGCGCCACCGTTGACGCCGAGCACCGCCGCCTCGGCCAGCATGTCGCGCACGATGGTGGCGCGCCTACCGCCGATCGCGCGGAGCATGGAGAGCACGGGCCGGCGCTGGGTGATCGCCATCGTCATGGTGGTGTAGATGAGAAACGCGCCGACGATGAGGGCGACCACCGCGCCCATCAGAGCCATGTAGTTCATCATCTTGACGCCGTCGCCCGCGCGCGCGGCACGCATACTCGGCGGCGCGACGATCGCACGCCCGTCGACGGCTTTGGTGACCACGTCTCGAACCACCGCGAGGTCGGCGCCCGGTCGGGTGGTGATCAGGATCGAGTCGAGTTGGCCTGTTCTGCCGGTGACGTTCTGCGCCAGGGCAAGCGGGGCAAGGACGTACTGTCCGCTGTTGAGGTCGCTGAGTTGCTCGCCTTCGAGCACATCGGTGACGGTCACCTCGCCGGAGCCCAACTGGAATTTGTCGCCCTTGGCGCGGCCTACGCCGGGCCCGACCTGCACACCGTCCGGTGTCTGCGCCAACTGCTCGACCGGTTGGGCGACAGCGTCTTTGAGCGCACCACCCAGTTCGGCGCTGCTCTTATCGGCGCCGAACAGCAGCACCGGTCCTGATTGCGTCTGCGCCGACATCCGGATCATCGGTGCGGCGGTGGCGACGCCGGGTACCGCGGCCACCTCGGCGGTGATCGAATCGGGGAACCCCGCGTCGGTGATACCCGACACCTCGAGGGCGGCGATACCGGCGACGCCGTCGGCCAGCCGGCTGACTGATCCGGTGATCGACCCGAAGATGCCGAAGACGGCGACGAGATACATTGCAGAGACTGCCATTACGGATATCGAGGCGACGGTCCGTCGGCGATGCACGACGAACTCGCGCAGACTGAACACCCGCAACCGGCTCGCGGTGGCGGTGATCGTCGCGCCCAGTGTCACGGCAGCGCCGACATCTCATCAGATCCCAGCCGACCGTCCTGCAATGTGATCACCCGATCGGTGGCGGCCGAGGCGTCGGGATTGTGCGTCACCATCACGACCAATCGGCCGCGGCCCTGTTCGTGTGCGACCTCGGCGAGTAGCGCCAAAATCGCAGCGCCTGTTGTGGTGTCGAGGTTTCCGGTCGGCTCGTCGGCCAGGATCAGCGGTGGATCCATCATCAGGGCGCGGGCCACCGCGACCCGCTGCATCTGCCCGCCGGACAGTTCTGATGGCCGGTGCGTCGTCCGGTTCCCCAGACCAACCCGCTCCAAAAGGCGGACCGCGTCCGGTTTGACCTTGCCGAGGCGAACGCCGTCCAAGAGCTTGGGGACCGCGACGTTCTCCCAGGCGGACAGCGTCGGCAACAGGTTGAAGAACTGGAAGACGAAGCCGACGCGGTGATGCCGGAACGCCGACTGCTGTTCGTCGGTCAGCGCGCCGATCTCGTCGCCGTCGAACGTGATCGAACCGGAGTCAGGGGAATCCAGCGCGCCGAGCACATGCAGCAGGGTGCTCTTGCCCGCACCCGAGGGCCCGACGATGGAAACGAATTGGCCACCGGTCAGGCGCAGGCTGATGCCGTCGAGCGCGCGAACCGGTTGACCCCCGACCGTGTATTCACGGACCACGTCGCGCAGTTCGATGGTCAGTTCCGCAGCGTCGCTCATGGCGGGTCACCCCCGCTCGGGCAGCTTACTCGGGAGCAGGCAGGTCAACCTGCGATTTCGGCCCGGTGCGCAGGGGCGATGCCTACAGTTGATGACCTCTCCGTAAATAACCGGAGACTTCAGAAAGGAGCGGCGATGACTCTGCAGCTTTCGTCGCGGCGATCCATCCTTCTCGGCGCATTCGCCCTCGCCGTTGCCGCGGCGCCGGCGGTTGCCGCCGTACCGGTTTCATCGACGCTGACGCAGGTCGCCGAATGCCCGCCCGGTTACGTCACCGAGGAGACCAGCGGGGCCTGCGTGATGGGCGCGCCCCAGATCGGGGAATCGGCGGTGCCTGGCAACCCGGCCATGCCCGAGGTCGACGGCATTCCGTGCACCGGCGCCAACACCGGCGAATGCATCGGATTGCAGGAATCCCAGGGCGGGGGCGCCGCTCCTATTCCGTGATTGTTCACACGTCGAGGCGGACTGTATAACGGGTACTTCTGTTCCCGCGCAGGCTTTTGACCTGCGAGAATGATGCGCGCGTCGGCTAGGGATCCGAACCGCGTGACCCCGTTCTGTGACCGCGTCGTGACAACTTCGTGACATTTGCCCCTGGTATTTCGTATCGTGCTTGCGTGGGCCGGCACTCATTAGCCAAGGAGCGGCGCAAGCCACCTGCTGCGCTGGCTGCGCTCATCGCCCCCGCTGCCATGTTCTTCGCCGTCACCGCCGATGTACATCCGTTGGCCGCCGAACGCGAGATCAAACCGGTCGCGCCCAAGCCCGCGCCCGCCCCCGAACCACCCGCGCCGTGCTGCTTCGAGATCGTCGCTGCGCCGCCCGGATTGCCGTCGGTGGTTCCGCCGGGAGCGAGTTCCGCGCCCGCGCAATTGGTTTCGGCGGCGTCGCGGTACCGTGTGGTCGACCGTGCGCTGCCGGCGGGCGTCGCACCCGAGAAGGGTCTGCAAGTCAGGACGATTCTCACCGCACGCCACATCAGCGCCGAGTTCCCCGAGATCCAATCGATCGGCGGCGTCCGGCCGGATGCGCTGCGGTGGCATCCCAACGGGTTGGCGCTCGACGTGATGATCCCCGACCCCAGTAGTGCCGCGGGTATCGCACTGGGCGACCAGATCGTGACGTACGTACTGCAGAACGCCAAGGTCTTCGGAATTCAGGACGCCATCTGGCGCGGTGTCTACTACACCCCAGGCGGTGCCAAGAGTGGCGGCTACGGCCATTTCGACCACGTGCATGTCACCACCACCGGGGGCGGGTATCCGACCGGCGGTGAGACCTACTACCGCTGAGACACTCCGGCGGGGGTGAACCGCACCGGCATCTTGTGGACGCCGTTCATCAGGGTCGAGCGCACTCGCTCGACCGGGCCCGCGAGTGCCAGATCCGTCATCCGCGACAGCACTTCGGGCACGAGCGCGGTGGCCTCCACCCGCGCGAGGTTCGCGCCGAGGCAGAAGTGCGTGCCGCCCCCGCCGAACGCTAGGTGGTGGTTCGGCGTGCGGCCGACGTCGAACCGGTCGGGGTCAGCGAAGTGCGCCTCGTCCCGATTGGCCGATGGGTAGTACAGCGCCACCCGGTCGCCTTCACGTAGCGGTACGCCACGCAGTGTGGTGTCCCTGGTGGCCGTGCGGGTGAAAACGGTGACGGGGCTGGTGTAGCGCAGCATCTCCTCGATGGCTGTCGGTAGCAGCGACGGGTCGGCAACCAGTCTGGTTCGCTCGTCAGGATGTTGCATCAACGCGAGAATGCCTGCGGCGACCAGGTTTCGGGTTGTGTCGCCGCCCGCATTGATGAGCAGTAGGAAGAACATGTTGAACTCGAGATCGGTGAGGTGCTCGCCGTCGACTTCGGCGTGCAGCAGCGAGGTTGCGATGTCGTCGCCGGGGACCTTGCGTTTGCGCGCGGCGAATTCGGTGCCGTACGCGAACATCTGCATCTGAGCGTCTTTGACGGTGGCGTCTGCGATGTCGCCGGTGTTCATGATCTCGGTCAGCCTGTAGAGCGTGCGACCGTCGTCGAGCGGAATCCCGAGCAGCTCTGCGATCACGTAGGACGGCAGGGCGCCGGCGACGTCGTCGACGAAATCGCACTCTCCCCGCTCTATGACGTCATCGACGATCTGGCGTGCCATGTCCGCCATGTGTTTGTTCAGGCGCGCGACCTGACGCCGGGTGAAGCCCTTGCTGACCAGCGACCGCAGCTTGGTGTGTCGCGGCGGGTCCAGTGTCAGCATCATCAGTTCCAACTGGAATTGCTCTGCTGGCAGCGGAACGTCGTAGAAGACACCGGTCGCCTGCGACGACCACGTGGCGCTGTCGCGGGACACCGCGTGCACCTCGTCGTAGCCGGTCACGGCGAAAAATCCGGGTCCGTCCTTAAACGGATGGAATGCGACGGGCGCGCGCCGGCGCAGTTCGCGGAACGCTTCGTAAGGCATGCCCTCGGCGTACGTGTCCGGGTCGGCCAGATCGACCCCGCCGATGCTGATCGCGTCTTCGACCATGGCGGATCACCTCCCGCCCGACGGTAGAACGGGTGACCGCCGATTTTCGGGTAAATGAACTGGCAGGCGTGTCTGTCGGTCAAACATCCGACACTGACGGTGTCGGTGACCGTCGTCGCCGCTCATTGCCCGGCATTGACCAGCGTCTCTACCCCTGCGGTTGGGGTCGCGGCGACCGCGCTGTCGGCCAGCTTGACGCCGGGCAGTCGCTGCGTTCAACGGCGAAGCCCGGGGGAAGGGCGGAACAGGTCTTTGCCGAAATCGAGTAGCTGTCTACTCGCGCCGGCGCACCCGTGCAGGTTGATGCTTCTTTCAGAAGGGGAGTTGCAGCGGCGGGGGCGAAGATGTCAGCGGTTGACGGCCTTGCGGTGCTCGGTGCGGACAGCGACGGGCGCCACCAAATCGGCGCCAGAGGCCGCAGACGTTCGGTCGACGAGCATGTGCCGACCACCACCGACGTGCTGGGCACGATTCCGGCTATTGCGCCTCGGCGGCGGGGGAGCGCGGTGCGCGTTGGCGCCAGACGTCGCGCAGTAGCGGTCGCGCTGGTATGGATGACGGCGATGTCGTTGCCCTTGGTGGTGGGCGCCACGGTCATGGCCCGTGCACACGCGGACCCGGCGACGGCCAGCGACGAGTGTCTACCGGCTGAGCACGTGGTGCAGTCCACCGAGTCGACGCCGGCGACGTCGACATGGGCGCCGACGGTTTATCCCACCGATACGTGGACGTACCAGACCCCGTTCCGAGAGTCACCCACCACCACGACGACTCTGACCACCGAAACGCCGCCGACCGAGACCACGCCGACGGAGACCACGCCGACGGAGACCACGCCGACCGAGACCACGCCGACGGAGACCACGCCGACCGAGACCACGCCGACGGAGACCACGCCCACCACGACGTCCCCGCTGCCGACCTTTGTCCTTCCCAGGGTCGCGGTGTTCGTGCAGCCCGCGGCCAGTGTGGCGTCCTGTGGATCGGCAGTTGACGCCGTTCCCTGGGTGACAGTGGGGGTCCTTCTCACCCTGGCGGTCCTGTTGGGGGCCGGTCTGTTCTGGCACACGAAGCGACGTCGCGGCCCCGACTGGCTCCGCGAGCACGTCACAGTGACAACGCGGCCAGCCCAAGCGCCGACCGCCGACATACATCGTGACGACGAACGCCTGCGCGACCACGCCTTCAGCGTTGTGGCGACAAACGGCCAGCGGCATTCAACGATCGAGGAGAACCGCTCATGACACACACGGATACGCCCACCGCCGCGCACACACCGGTCGCCGAATGGCTGTTGCCGACCTCGACTGAGACCCGGCTACGACTCGAAAATGTCATGCGGCAACCGAAGTCAACCGGCGCCAACGGGGCACGGCCGCTGCGTACGCTGACCGACGTGGCCCGCCGGGTCCTGCTCGAGGAGATCGAGACAAAACTGCGCATGGTCCTCAGCGAGACGCTCGTCGAACTCGTCATCGCTGCTTGGCGAAAGCACGCCACGGTCACCGAGGCGTTGCAGAAATCGCGCAGGCAACCTGGGGTCGATCAGATTGTTTCGCTGGCCAAACACACCGTTACCACGCGACACGACCACAGTGTGGATATCGAAATGGACCATGTGCGGGTGATGACGCTGGCCGTCGAGATGGCCATGGCGGCCCAGCTGTGCGATGTGGTGGCGGTCGCGCGCGACGGGCGCGTCGTTGCGATTCGGTCCGGGAACGCCAAAGCCGACGGGTCGGTGATGATTGACGATCTGCAGATCGGCCATAGGACAATGACTTTCCCGATCACCGCGGAACTCACCTTGCGCGGCGACCGCCGGGACGTGCGAAACTGACTCAATCCGCCATAAAACTGCTCGCGTCCCTGCGAATTGGCCACACCGACCCGATGCGGTGGGTGAGGGTCAATCGGAACCGGACCGCTAGTGGCCAAGGTTCGCTAGGCATTCCGATGTCAAAACTTGAATTGTGAGACGGATTCCGGTCCCGAGTAGCTATCCCCGAGTTGTGAATCCTGTTGTGCCCCAGTCGGTCCCGTGCGGTCCAGTGCGAACTGGTGAGGACTTCCCTACCGCTATCAAGTGGCACACGGTGGGCAACGGTAACGTCGAATTCTGGTAGAGCTGCTGCGAGCAATCAGCCGCGATCGGCTGCGTCGATTCCGCGTCGCTTCGTACGATCGGTCGATGACCGACGATCAGCCGGGCGACAAGCGCGACGAACGTGATGAGGTCACCGTCGGCGCATCCGTGCGGGTGTATCCAGGCAGTGAGCAGGAGCGACTTGGTGTGGTGGTCGAGGACTTCGGCGACTCGGCGGGTCACAGCGTTGACATCGGCGTTCATCACATTGTGAATGCGGCGCGGCGCTGGGCAGTTCGCTTGGGCGATGACACCCTGGTGTTCGTCGACAGCGATGACCTGGTGTTGGCGTGATCCGGCGTCGTTAGGCCGGTCGCGAACAGCCCCTTCCGCAGTAATCGCACCGACGAAATGCCGAATGACCTCCTCTGTAGCAGACTGCTACACTTAGTTGCAGAATGCTACACGCAGGAGGGTGTCATGGCGGAAACCGCTGACCGGGTGACCCGATTCGCCGCTGACCTGATGGATGCGGCGGCGGCCGAAGGCGCGCGCCAGAGCCGCTCAGCCAAACAGCAGCTCGACCACTGGGCGCGGGTCGGACGCGCGGTGTCCAGCCGGCACAGCGCTGCGCGCCGCCGGGTCGAGGCGGCACTGGCCGGTGAGCTGGAGCTGACTGAGCTTTCCCACGAGGAGGGCGTGGTGTTCAACGCGGAGATCTCCGCGGCGATCGAGGAGAAGCTGGCCGGCGCGAACTACGGCGGCATCCTGGCTGGACGCGGCGTCACCACCGTCGCGCTCAACGACGCCGGCGAGCTCGTCGAACACCGCCCCGACGGCACCTCGGTCGTGGTGAGCGGTCGGTGACGCCGGCGACAGACGACGCCGCCTGCCGGTGAACCGGCTCGACCTCATCGCCGGGCCCAACGGCGCCGGTAAGTCCACTTTCGTCGAGCTCACCCTGGCGCCGCTGCTCAAGGGCAGCGTGTTCGTCAACGCCGACGAGATTGCCAAGGACCGCTGGCCCAAGGAGCCGTCGGCACACGCCTATGAAGCGGCGGTCATCGCCGCCGAGACGCGCGAGACGCTCATTCGAGCGGGCCGCTCGTTCATCGCCGAGACGGTGTTCTCCCATCCGTCGAAGCTCGAGTTGATCGACGCGGCACACGCCGCGGGCTACACCGTGGTGCTGCATGTGCTGCTGATCCCCGAGGAGCTGGCGGTGGCGCGCGTGGCCTACCGGGTGCGCGCAGGGGGACACCCGGTGGCGCAGGACAAGATCCGGCAGCGCTATCACCGGCTGTGGCCGCTGGTCGCCGAGGCGATCTCGCGCTGCGAGCAGGCGACGGTGTACGACAACAGCGCTCTCACCGGCCCGCGGATCGTCGCGCAGATGGCGGAAGGCTTCATCGTCGGCGCCCCGGACTGGCCGGGCTGGGCGCCGCAGCCGCTGACCACGCGCTGGCCGCTAACCAGCTGACAGCGCCTCGATTCCGTGGGGGCTGGTGAAGTGGCAGATGGCGCAATGGTGCTGTTGGTGGTCGCGTCGATCATCGGGATCGTGCAGTTGTATTTCGGTGCGTCTCCGTGCTGGGAGTCGGAGTGAATCTGTTCTGGGTCATCTTCGACACGATCATTCTGAGTGTGGTGTTCCAAGCGGTGCGCTACCGCGGGCACGAAGCGGAGGAAAGTGATGAATGAGTTCTCAACGCGCACAGCAACTTCAGGCGTCGTCGTGGTAAGCCCCTTCCTCAACTCCGATTCAGCCACCGTGACGCTGTGTGACGATGGCCATCCCGCGGCCGTCGACCTGTCCGCGGTGACACTGCTCGACGAATTGGCCGAGCAGGGGCGACGGTGACGGGAATCGGTGGACGCTGATGCTGCGACTGAGGTAGTCACGGGCGGAAGGTGACTCCGCCGTCGACGCTGATGGTCTGGGCGGTGATGAAGCTGCCGTCGTCGGAGAGCAGCAGCGCACCCAATGCGGCCACGTCGTCGGGTTTCCCGAAGCGGGACTTGATCATCTGACGTGCCCGGGTCTGCTCGATGATGCCGTCTGGCATCCATTGCTCGTCGAACTTGTAGTGCCAAATCAGGCCTGGCGCAATGGCATTGGCGCGGATGCCCTTGGGGCCGTAGCGGCGCGCGATGTGGCGCATCAGCGCGAGCTCGGCGGCCTTGCTCATCGCGTACGACACCCGGGTGCCCGCGCCGTTGTAGGCGTCGATGGATGCGGTGAACACGATCGACCCGGCGCCGGCGTCGATCATCGGCGGGATCGCGTGCTTGGCGCAGATGACGAACCCGCGGGTGTTGACGCGCATGACTTCGTCGAACGCGTCGAGCGGCAGTTCGACGACGCCGCCGGGCTCATAGGCGTCGGCGGCGTTGGTGAAGTTGACGTGCATGCCGTCGAGGCGGCCGAACGTGTTGACGGCGAGGTCGACGATCGCTTTGACCGAGTCTTCGTCGGCGCCGTCGAGCGGCACACTTTTGACTCGCGCACCGGACGGGTCGATCTCGGCGGCCACCCGCGCGGTGAGGTCGGCGTCGAGGTCGCCGATCACGAGCAGCGCGCCTTCCTCGGCGTAGCGGCGCGCCAGGCCGTTGCCGATGCCGCCGAGGCCGGCGACGATGACAACCTTGTTCTCGAGCAGTCCGGCCACCGTGTCGATCCTTCCCTGGCGATGAGTTTCGCGTGCGCATCATGTCTATACGGACAACGGTGTTCGGAAGGAGAGTGCCATGGCTAAACCACCGGTGGTAGACCAGGAGACCTGGCGTAAGGAACTCGAAGAGTTGCGGCGACGGGAGAAGGCGGCCACGCGGGAGTTGGATGCCATCGCCGCGCAGCGGCGGCGGCTGCCGATGGTGGAGATGGGTGAGTACACGCTGATCGGCGAGGAGGGCCCGGTTCGGCTGGTCGACGTGTTCAAGGGCCGTTCGCAGCTGATTGTTTACAACCACATGTGGGAGGACGGCGCGGAGTGGCAGTGCGGTGGCTGCACCGGCTTCACGTCGCAGTTCACCCGGCTGGAGTTTTTGGACAACTACGACGCGCGGTTCGTGATCGTCACCAACGGGCCGATCGACGAGGCGCTGGCATACCGGGACAAGGTCGGCAACAAGATGGAGTGGTACTCGTCGTCCGGGAGTTCGTTCGGCGCAGATATCGACGCGCCGCCAGGCGGTGGCTTCGGGGTCAATGTGTTCCTGCGTGACGGCGACACGGTCTACCGGACGTGGCATACGAATGGCCGTGGCACCGAACAGCTGAGCCACTCGTTCGGGCTGATCGACATCCTGCCGTTCGGGCGTCAGGAGGAGTGGCAGGATTCGCCGGAAGGCTGGCCGTCGCGGCCCACGTACTCTGGGTGGCTCGACTCGCCGGACATCGCGAAGGCTTACGGTCGGCGGTAGCCGGCCCGCCACTTGTCGAGGAGCCTGCGGTCGCGTTTGGTCGGCCGCCCGGCGCCGCGATCACGAACGGCGACAGGCACATACGGCGTCGACGGTGGCGCGGGCGAGCGGTCGAGGTAGCACGTGACGGCGTCGACGGCGCCGACCCGCTTGTGGATCACGCGCGTCACTTCGACGATGCGGGTCCGGTCGCCGATGCGGGCGTGCACGGTGTCGCCGGGTGACACCGTGGTGGCGGGCTTGGCGGGTCGATCGTTGACCCGGACGTGGCCGCCGCGGCAGGCGGGGGGGGGGTCGGGCCGGGTCTTGGTCAGCCGGACTGCCCACAACCATTTGTCGACGCGGGTCGCTTCCATGGCTTTCATTGTGGACGCGTGACCATGGCGAAGCATCCTCGAGTGGCGGGTCGGTGCTGCAGATCAAGACTCACCGGCTCGTGCAGTGTCCGGTAACCGGGATGGTGCTGGTGCCCTGAAGAAGAAGCAATAAACGACCGGTCGGCTATTATTGGACGTATGCCGCGGCCGGCCAATCCCGATGTACGCCGCCGCCTACTCGAGGCGGGGCTCGCACTCGTCCATGCCCGCGGCTTCGCAGCGAGCGGCGTCAAGGACATCACCGATGCGGCAGGCGTGCCGAAGGGTTCCTTCTATGCGTATTTCCCCAGCAAGGAGGCCTTCGCGGCAGCGATACTCGAGTACTACTGGTCCGATATCGAAGCGCGGCTGATGATTCCGATCCTCGAGGCCGATGGATCGGCCTCCGAGCGGATCACGCGGTTCTTCAATGCGCTGGCCGACGAGCACGAAGCCGGCGACTTTCTGCTGGGCTGCCTGGTCGGCAAGCTATCGCTGGAACTCGGCGGGTCGAGCGACGCGATTCGGGACGAAATCGTGCGCATTCTCGCCCGCTGGGATGGCGCGTTGGCCGCGTGCGTGCGTGCAGGCCAAGCGGGCGCCGACGGCATCAGGACCGATCTCGATGCCGAAGACCTCGCATCTCTTCTCATCGAGGCGTGGGAAGGCGCCGCTTTGCGGGGGAAGGTCACCCGCGACCGCGCTCCATACGACCGGTTCGAAACCGTCGTCGTGCCCGCCTTGCTGCATTGATCGCCCTGCTCAGCGGCACGGAACGCCTCTCAGTTGATTTATAGACGACTGGTCATCTATATTCGAAATCGTGACCATTACCCCGATCCATCCCGAACCGAAGGACGCTGCGCTGCCGGCGACCGGATTCCAACTCGACGTCGCGCGGGCCGCACTCGTCGTCACCGATCCGCAGATCGACTTCCTGAGCCCCAACGGTGTCTCCTGGCCGGTGTTCGGCGACAGCGTTCGCGAGAACGACACCGTGGCGCACATCGGCGAATTGTTCGACGCTGCCAAGGCGGCGGGCATCACCGTCGCGGTGTCGCCGCACTACTTTTATCCGTCCGACAGGCAGTGGGCATTCGGCGATCCGCTCGAGCAATTCATGAGTTCGGTCGACATGTTCGCCCGCCAAAGTGCGTACACGACAGACGGGTTCGCCGGATCCGGTGCCGACTTCCTGGCCGAATACAAGCACCACATTCTCGACGGGCAAACGGTGATCACCTCTCCGCACAAGATCGTGGGTCCGGAATCGAATGACCTTGTGCTGCAACTCCGCAAGCGCAATATCAGCCAGGTGATCCTGGCCGGGATGGCGGCCAATTTGTGTGTCGAGGGCCACATGCGCGAGCTCGTGGAACAAGGTTTCGAGGTAGCCGTGGTCAAGGACGCCACGGCGGGCCCACGTCTCCCCGAGGGCGACGGGTACCTCGCGGCACTGGTGAACTACCGGTTCCTCGCCAGCGCGGTATGGACGACCGCGCAAGCCGTTGCCCACCTGACCGAAGAACAACAACAAGGAGTCTGAAGACATGACATCGATCGAGGATCCGCGACAGCGCAGATTCGCCCTGAACCACGGCGGTGGGTCTCTTCCCGCTCTCGGCTTCGGGACACTGCTGTCGGACCGCAGCGCCACAAGAGACGCGACCAAAGCCGCTGTGGCAGAGGGCTTTCGACATCTCGACTGTGCAGAGCGGTATCGAAATGAAGAGGAGGTCGGACTCGCTCTGAAGGAGGTGTTCGCCGACGGAACCGTCCGCCGCGACAACCTGTTCATCACCACGAAGCTCTGGAACAACAACCACCGCCCCGAACGTGTCAGGCCCGCGCTACAGGCCAGCTTGACAAAGCTCGGTCTCGAGTACGCCGACCTCTACCTGATGCACACTCCCTTCGCGTTCGCGCCGGGCGACGACCAGGATCCGCGGGACGCGTCTGGAAACGTGGTGTACGACGACGGCGTCACTCTCGAGGAGACGTGGGCGGCGATGGAGGCACTCGTCGACGAGGGACTCACTCGGGCGATCGGTCTGTCGGACATCGATGTCGAGGGAACCCAGCGGATCGTCGCAAGCGCACGGATCAAGCCCGCGGTCGTCGAGGTGGAATCGCACCCCTATCACCCGCAGTGGGATTTGCACGACTACTGCACCAGCGAAGGCATGGTGCTGTTGGCATTCGCGCCGCTCGGACATGCATTGCAGCCGCGCGTACTCGACGACCCGCTCATCGTGGACATGGCCAAGCGCTTCAAAAGCACTCCCGCACAGATACTTCTGGCCTGGGGCATTCAGCGCGGCACCGCTGTGTTGACGTCCTCGGTGACGCCACGCCGGATCCGGGAGAATTTCGGTGTCACGGCCCTTCCCGCTAGCGCCGTCCGGGAGATAAGCGAGCGACTGCACACGCGCGTCCGGTTCAACTCAGTGGTGGACGGCGGGGAACCGGGCTTCAGTGAAGTGCCGAAGGACATCTGAGCCGGGTCCGGTGTCCCGGACGTGCTCGACGAATACCGGTCGCACTCGCCATTGGGACGGATGGCGACCGCCGACGAGGTCGCCTGGGCAATCGTGGCTCTGCTCGCCCCTGAGGCGGCCGCGCTGCACGGTGCGACACTGGCGTTGGACGGCGGCGCCCGTCGGGGATTGTTCTAGCGGACCTGGGTGTTCTCGATGACCAACGCGATGCCCTGGCCGGAGCCGATGCATACTCCGAGGATCCCGTACCGCGCGTTGCGCTCACGCAGTTCGGTGGCGAGCGTCAGCACGTAGCGGGTGCCCGAGGCGCCGAACGGATGTCCGGTGGCAACGGCTCCGCCGTTCGGGGATAGTTTGTCGTCGGGGATGCCGAAACCATCGAGTTGGTTGGAGAGTTCGCGCAGCACCCCCAGTGTCTGCGCACTGAAGGCCTCGTGCACTTCCCACACGTCGATCTGCTCCGGGGTCAGCCCAGCGCGCTTGAGCGCCAACGGCATTGCATACGCAGGACCGAGTCCCATGATCAGCGGGTCGAGGGCGTAGACGGCAGAAGAGACCACTCTGGCCATCGGAGTGATGCCGAGTTCGGCGGCCTTCTTCCCCGACGCGATCACGATCGCGCTGGCGCCGTCGGTGAGCGGCGACGAATTGCCCGCAGTCATCTGCGTGGTGCCCGACTGGGCGGGCAGCGCCGCCAGGCGTTCGGCTGTGGTGTCGTCACGGATGAATTCGTCGTGCTCGAACAGCCTTTCGCCACTCCTCTTCGTCGCCGCGATCGTCACTGGCATGATCTCCTTGGCCAGCCGGCCGGAGTCGCGCGCCGCCGCGGCCCGCTGTTGCGACCGCAAAGCGAATGCATCGATCTCCTCGCGGCTCAGGCGGTAGCGATCCGCCACGTTCTGTGCGGTCTCGATCATCGAGATGTAGGCGTTGCTGGCCACCAACGTGGGGTTCGGCGGTCCGCCGGCGCCTGCCCACATCGTGTCGAGAAGGAACAGAGGTCCGCGAGGCGCGAAGGGTGCGTCGCCCTTCATCCAGGCCCACCCGGAGCGCGACATCGACTCCACGCCCGCAGCGATGCCGATGTTCAGATCGCCCACCATGATCGCGTGACTGATGTTGACCGTGGCGCTCACCGACGATCCGCAGAACCGGTTGATGGTCGCGCCGGGAACACTGTCGGGGAAGCCCGCCGCCAGTGCCGCCCACCGGGCGATGTCGCCCAGTCCCTCATGCGCCGGATTGACGCATCCGGCGACGATGTCCTCGATATGGTCGAGCGGGATGCCCAGGTGATCGCAGGCACCGCGCATGGTCATGCCAAGCAGATCGTCGGCCCGCAGATGCGAAAGGGAACCGCCGTAGCGCCCGAACGGCGTGCGGATGCCTCCCAGGATGAACGCGTCGGTCATGTCCTCTCCTCGCTCACAGGGCGGGCTGATAGATCTCTTCAGCATCAGCGGATGGCACGCCGAGTTCTGTCGCAACGACATCGATCGCCGCCCGGGCGATATCGAGATCGACCCGACCGTCCGCGGTGAAGTACGGACCGATGTAGCGCGTGTAGTAGGCCTGCACTTCATCGCGTGTCATCCGGTTCAAGAAGGATGCGATGTAGTCGACCGCCATATCGGTTCGGCTCGCGATTGCCGCCAAGGCTCGTCGATTGGCGCGCACAAGTGCCTGCAACGCTGTGTCCTCGGCCGGAAATCGGGTGGCGTCTGCGGCGATGCCGACCGTGGGGATCTGGAAATGGTCGCCGACCCAGGCCAGCACATTGAAGCCCTCCTCGGCGGCAACCTGTTCCGGCCCGAGGGTGCTGCCCACGTAGGCCGCGACGATGGACCCGTCGCGCAGACGCCGCAGATCCATCTGATAGTCACCTGGGTGCCGGGACACACACTCCAAATCACGGTCAGGATCAAGACCATTGCGGCGCAGCACTATTCGGGCGAAGCAGCCGGGTGCCGTGTGGGCCGCGTGCACAGCGAGCCGACGTCCGCGCAGATCGGCCATCGACGTGGTGTCGCCGTTGCCGAGAAACCAGAAGAGTGGTTGGTGCGTATTGACGCAGTGCACACGCCACGGGGTGCGGTCGGTCAATCGCGATAGCGTGGCTCGTCCCAGTCCGATGGTCACGTACGAACGCAGCCGTTCTTCGCTCCAGCCGGTCCCGTCATGGATGGCGACGTGAATACCTTCGTCCGCGAAAAAGCCCTCCTGGTCGGCGACGTGGGCGATCAGTTCCTCGTGGATGCCGCGTCCGACATAGGCAAGGTCGATGGTGTGCATCGCCAGATCCTTCCTTCGACGTGATTGGGCGCGGCGACGCTCAGTCCATCGACAGACCGCCGTTGACCGGCAGGTAGTGACCTGTGGTGAAGCCAGAGTCTTCGCTAGCGAGGAACGCCACCGTTCTGGCCACCTCGTCAGCGCGGACCAGACGTCCCATTGGGTTGGTGGCGCCGAGATGCTGCACCTTGTCGGGCGTCAGCTGTCCGGTCACCTTCGTTTCGTCGACGGTGGCAGGTGCGACGAGGTTCGCGGTGATCCCGTGGGGAGCGAGTTCGAGCGCGATGTAGCGAACGAATTGATCCAACGCCGCCTTGGCGGTGCCCAGCGCAATCATTCCCGCCCGCGGGCGGCGAGACAGTCCTGTGCTGAGATATACAAGCCGGCCGTACTCGCGCTGGATCATTCCTGGCACAACGGCTTTGGTGATCAGATATGCCGCGTGCATCTCCCGATCGAGCTTGCCGCCGAGTTGCTGCCAGGTCAGGTCCGCGAACGACGTGACATCGAAGGGAATCAGGGCGTTGTGGACGACGACGTCGACCCGTCCCCACCGGTCTACGGTTTCCCCGACCATTGCCGCGACCTCGTCGCCCTCGGTGACGTCGGCACGAATCGCCACCGCCTCGCCGCCGGCGGCCGTCACCCGCTGGACCACCTCGTCCGCTTGCTCCGCACTTGCCCGGTAATTTACGACGACCCGGAATCCGCGCTCTGCGAGAACCGACGCGGCCGCCGCGCCGATTCCACGACTGGCTCCGGTGATCAAGGCGACACGAGTCATCAGCTGATCTTGCCGCCATTTGCCCTGCGATGTCAGCAACTTTCGTGATCGCGACCGTGGGTATGAGAAACCTGGGTGGATGCTGTGCGCGTCTACTGGCAGCAGATGGGATCCAGCCTCGCATCTGTCCCGCCCTCTGCGGGGTTCCCGGCCGAAGATCGACATGTCAAAGTCATTGCAGGGCAACGACACTGAAACACCATGTGAGCCCCCTGACCCTTTGAGACTTTTGCTTTGCTCGATGCGGAACAGGCTCGCAAGCAGCGATGGGCTGTGCTGAACAAGCCCGGCACTCTACGTCGACATGGAGCTCTGGAAGCTCTGGGGCGCCGCAGAATCGACGGGTCGTTTACTGGTCGAGAGTGGTTCGTGACCGATTTTGGCACGGCTCTGCGATTCGAGTAGTCGGATACGTACGCACGACCTCAACGATTTTGCCATCATCGTAAAGCCACTGGTAGGAGGTGAAATGAACCTCGGAACGAGAATGATGGGGCGCATTGCCGGACTCACGGCGATTGCTGCATCGGCATTTCTAGCGGTGGCCTGTGGCGGACAGGGCGACCACACCGAGACGACGCCACCGCCGCCCACGAGCGGGAGCGCGACTTTGCCGTCGAACACGCCTACCAAGTCAGGACCGCCCACAACCCATTCAAACCCGACAATCACTGAGGACCCAGATGGGTACACCACAACCACCACATCGGTGACGACAACACTTACTGTCCCGGAGACGACCACAACTTTGCCGACCACGACAATCACAACCCCGACGACGGACGGTCTGCCGATACTCACGTCGGTTCCGCCCACCACGCAGGCGCCGCCGGCGTGAGCGACGGGGCGAAGTCGCTGACCCAGTCCGCGGAGCGGTGGCTGAGCCTTGCGGCGCTCATCGTCGCACCGACATCACTGATCACTGGTCTCTGCTACTTCTTTGGTCTGCTCTTCATCCGAAGCAAACTGCAGTTTTTCGGTGTCGATCCGTCCACGCTGGGCTACACGTCGGCCGACTACGCAGTCACCACCATCGGGCTCTTCTTCTTCGCGGCACTGCGCGTGTTGATCGTGCTCGCAGCGCTGGTGGTGCTCATGGTGGCCGTCCGCCACTGGGTGGCATCGGGGCGTCGAATCACCTTGTTGCGCACCATTGCGTGGTCGCTGGCAACCCTCGGCGCAGTAGGCGTGACCGTTGCCGTCGTCTGGCTGGCGTCCGATTACAACCTGATCAATTGGATAGTCGACAACCCGACCCAGATGCAGATGGCAGTGACGATCGCCGCCGGAATCACACTACTGGCCACCGGCTATTGGACTCTGACCCACACCGGCTTGAGCCGGCTGCCCAAGCTCGCCGAGCGGACACTGCTCGTCTTGGCGGCGACAGGTTTAGTGGTCGCGCTGTTCTGGGTCACCGATCTGTACGCCGTCGAACAAGGCAAGGGCCACGGCGCGTATGCCTCAGACCAGCTATGGGCCGCCGACGGTGACTACACCGCAGTCCAACTCGACACCACCGAGATACTCGACATGCCAAGCAACCTGGTGAAGACAACGGTGCTGCCCTCGCAGGGACCGCCGGCACCACCGGTCTACCGCTACCAATGCCTACGTGTCCTAGAAGCGCACGGCGGCCACTATGTGCTGGTGCCAGCCAGGTGGTCGAGGGATCACGGGTACGCGATCACGGTGGTGCCCGATGCGACGCACCGCATCACCGGAGTCGTGAATTCGACCCCCGTTGCAAAGGGACCCAGCATCGACCCGTACTGGCAATGCCCCGAAGTGGTACGTGTTTTCGACCAGACTGACCTCGAACGTATTCTGCTCGACCCCGAGGCCGCACAGGCAATTGTCGGTGTGAGTGATCTGAACGCCACCGGGCCCGATACCTACATCGACGCCGCGCCTGGCGCACACAATTCCACATCGCCGAAAAGCTGTGCCTCCGAAAGCGATCCGTCGGGGATCCCGGCCGCGCTGCCGCCGTATCCCGCCGCTGCCCCGGCAGCGCGGGAACGGCAATTCATCGATGACGTTGGCTCCGGCCGCGTTTGGCTGCGGCAACGGGCCATGAGATTCACCAACCCCGCCGAGGCATCGGATTTCATGGCACGCACCCAAGAACATTGGGGTTACTGCACGGGCAAGTCAGCCGTGGTGAACCGGCATGGTGAGGATCAGCCCCGTACGCTTGGCATTCGCGGATTGCAGGAAGGGATTTTGTCGGTGCCTGATTCGGCGCCGTCGTCGGCGTCTGCAGACTGCGTCCAAGCTTTGGCCGCCAAGTCCAACATCGTGGTTGCGGTGGATCTGTGCGGGGCCGCAGACCCGTCGCGCGCGGTCGCCGTCGCCTACGCCGTGCGCGGACGCGTTCCCACCGACTACTAGACCTTCCCAGCGGTCGGCGCGAGCTCAGGCGTCGACTGAGGTGGTCGAAGCAGAGGCGATGAGTGATCTACCGCGCGGTGACCCCAGGGTTGCCGTCACGGCATCCGCAGTACACCATCGGCAGCGAACGCGGTGTGCTCGCTGGCACACGAGCAGCCGCACAAGCTTGAACACAGTTCGGCGCGGTGAATGTGGAGCCGATGACGGGAATCGAACCCGCGTATTCAGCTTGGGAAGCTGATGTTCTGCCATTGAACTACATCGGCATGTTCGACCACGAAGGCTAACATCTGGGCGGCTACGCTCGCCTGGTGCTTCTCTCCGATCGTGACATCCGTGCCGAAATCGCCGCGGGACGGCTGGGCATCGACCCGTTCGAGGAAGGCCTCGTTCAGCCGTCGAGCGTCGACGTCCGACTGGACAACCTGTTCCGCGTCTTCAACAACACCCGCTACACCCACATCGACCCGTCGACCCGTCAGGACGACCTGACGTCGCTGGTCGAGCCGAAGGAGGGTGAGCCGTTCGTGCTCCATCCCGGCGAGTTCGTGCTCGGCTCCACGCTGGAACGCTGCACGTTGCCCGTCGACCTCGCGGGCCGGCTCGAAGGCAAGTCGTCCTTGGGCCGCCTCGGCCTGCTGACCCACTCGACCGCGGGCTTCATCGACCCCGGCTTTTCCGGCCACATCACTCTCGAGTTGTCGAATGTCGCGAACCTGCCGATCACGCTGTGGCCGGGCATGAAGATCGGCCAGCTGTGTCTGCTGCGGCTGACCAGCCCCGCCGAGCATCCCTACGGCAGCGCCAAGGCCGGCTCGAAGTACCAGGGCCAGCGCGGTCCGACCCCGTCGCGGTCGTATGTGAACTTCATCAAGTCCAGTTGACCGTGAGCTTTCGGTAACTCCGCCGAAACACGAAACATGCCGGTAACAGATCTGCCGCGTCACTGAAACGCGGAACCGACATCCTCGGGCGAACCGTGCAAAGGAGCCCGAATGGACGCCATCGACCCTGCCGCCACCGCGTGGCTGCTCGCCAGCACCGCACTCGTCCTGCTGATGACGCCGGGCCTGGCCATCTTCTACGGCGGCATGGTCCGCACCACCGGCGTGCTCAACATGATCATGATGAGCTTCATCTCGATCCCGCTGGTGACCGTGGCGTGGTTGCTGGTCGGCTACAGCTTGGCGTTCTCCGACGACGCGGGCGGCTTCATCGGCGGCCTCAAACACATCGGGATGCTCGGCATCAACCCGGACACGCTGCACGGTCACGTGCCCGAATTGCTGTTCGCCACCTTCCAATTAGGCTTCGCGATCGTCACCGCCGCACTGGTCAGCGGCGCCATCGCCGACCGCGCCAAGTTCGCCGCCTGGATGGTGTTCGTCCCGCTGTGGACCGTCGCGGTGTACGCCGTCGTCGCGCATTGGGTGTGGGCCCCCGGCGGCTGGCTGTTCGAATTCGGCGCGCTGGACTACGCGGGCGGTCTGGTCGTCGAGATCGTCTCCGGCATGTCGGCGTTGGCGCTGGCGCTCGTCCTCGGCCCCCGCATCGGCTTCAAGAAGGACGCCATGCGCCCGCACAACCTGCCCTTCGTGCTGCTCGGCTGCGGCCTGCTGTGGTTCGGTTGGTTCGGCTTCAACGCAGGGTCCGCGCTGGCCGCCAACGGCATGGCGTCCGCGGTCTTCCTCAACACCCTTGTCGCAGGATGCCTCGGCATGTTGGGCTGGATCGTCGTCGAACAGATCCGCGACGGCAGGCCCACCACATTCGGCGCCGCCTCCGGCGTGATCGCCGGCCTGGTCGCCATCACCCCGTCCTGCGGCACGGTGAACACTCTCGGCGCCGCGGTGGTTGGCATCGCCGCGGGCATCGTCTGCTCGTTCGCGGTGGGCGCGAAGTTTCGCTTCAACTACGACGATTCGCTCGACGTCGTGGGTGTGCACTTCGTCGGCGGTGTGGTCGGTGTGCTGCTGATCGGACTGCTGGCCACGCCAGTGATGACCGGCGGCGCGCACGGCCTGTTCTACGGTGGCGGCCTCGGCCAGCTCGGGAAGCAGGCGCTCGCCGCGGTGGTCGTCGGCGCCTATGCATTCGGCGTGTCGTATCTGCTCGGCAAGATCATCGACCGGGTGATGGGCTTCCGGATCAGCGCCGAGGACGAGACCACCGGCGTCGACTTCACCCAGCACGCCGAGACGGCGTACGCCGAAGCGGTGCACGGATACCAGCCCTCTCGGCGGCCGACCACCTTCGGCGACTTCGGGATTCCCGGGCCGCGGCCCGAGACCGCCGAAGAAGGCTGACACCACTGTTCCGCCGAGGAATTTGAACGGCCCGACGCCCGTTGTCGTTGACCCGAGTAGGGTTTTATTACCGGCGCAGGCGACCGCTTCTCAGCTAACGCCGCGGGATGTAACGGCCAGGCTGGTTGCGACGATGAATCATCGGGTCGTCGGCTCGTATTTGATGAGACCTGAACGGAAATCTAGATAGCGTAGCAAACACTTTTGGAGGGTCAGTGGACATCGTATTAGGTGTGTCGATGACACCTACGACGGTCCGCATGGTGCTGGTTGAGGGCGAGAAGGCGGACGGCGCGATCGTCGATCACGACGCGTTCGACGTGGCCGCTGTCGACGGCTCAGCAACGTCTGCCAGCGCGGCAGAACAAGTCGTCGAGGCCATCCTCGGCACCAAGGAGAGCGCCGCCGCGGGCGGTCATCATCTCAAGTCGATCGGCGTCACGTGGAGCGACCACGCCGAGGCGTCCACACTGCGCGACACACTGGCCGCCCGCGGCATCGACGACGTGATGTTGGTCTCCGACGGCCACGCCGCAGGCGCCCTCGCCCAAGCGGTGGGACGCGCCGTCGGATACGCCACCACCGCGCTGCTGTTCATCGATCGCGACACCGCGACGCTGTCGGTGGTGCAGACCGACGACGGTTCGATCGTCAAGGTGTTGAGTCGCTCGCTGCACAGCGGTGACGCGATGGCCGTGCTCGCGGACATGGCCGCCGCCGTCGACGCGCAGGACTCGCCTCCGCAAGGCATGTTCGTCGTCGGCTCCGGCGTCGACGTCAGCGCCGTGAAAGCGCATCTCGAGAACCTCGTCAGCCTGCCCGTCAGCGCGCCCGACGACGCCGATGTCGCGTTGGCCCGCGGTGCGGCGCTGGCCTCGGCGCACGCGCCCGCACTCGAAGCCTCCACCGTCGGCCTTGCCTACTCGCAAGACCCCGACGGCACCACCGCTGGCAATGCCTATGCCGCGCTCGCCGCGGCCGAGACCCAGATGGCTCCCCTCGATGCCGACGCGCGGACCGACCTCGAGGAAGTAGCTCCCGATGAGGGACGTAAACCGTTCCTGCTCGTCGGCAGCGCGCTGACCTCGATCTTCGTGATCGGCGTTGTAGCACTTGTCATTTCGCTGGCCGTGAGTATCCGGCCGACGGTCGACCAGCGGCCCGACCCCGGGCCGAACGCGATCGCGCCCACCAAGGTGGCCCCGCCCGCCGCACCGGCCCCGGTGCAGGAGGCACAACAGCCCGTCGCGCCGCCTGCGCCCCCGCCCGCGGCCGAGACCATCAAGCCGCCGGTGCCGGTCGCCGTGCAGGAGGCGCCCGCGCCAAAGCAGGCGCCGCGTCAGGTGTTCGTCGAGCAGGCGCCCGCCCCGCAGGCGCCGCCGCCCGCACCCGCACCGGCCGCACCACCGCCCGCTCCCGAGGCGCCGCCACCCGCGCCGCCGCCAGTGGCGCCCGCGCCGATTCCGTACATCCCGCCGCCGGTGTACAACCCGCCCATCTACAATCCGTACCTGCCGCCGCCGGCGTACTACCCACGGCCCAAACCGCCGTGGAGCCCGCCGTGGCAGCACGACGAGCCCCAGGATCCGCCGGACTATCCGCAGTCACCCGGTCACGGCGGAGGCGACTATCCAGGCTCCGGAGGCGGGGGCAATTACCCCGGCACCGGTGGTGGTAACTACCCCGGCGGCGGATACCCCGGCTCCGGCGGTCACGGCGGCCGTGGGCCCAGCTGCTTTTTGATCTTCTGCCGCGGCTGACGGGCGTCGAACACCACTTGTAACCCAGCGTTGGTCTGACGCTTGGTGTCACGTAGCGGTTAGCTCATCGCGGCTGCATATAGAAGCAGTATGCGATGCACCGTATTCGGCACGGGCTATCTCGGCGCGACACACGCCGCCGGCATGGCCGAACTCGGCCACGACGTGATCGGTGTGGACATCGACGCAGGCAAGGTCGCCAAGCTGTCCTCCGGCGACATCCCGTTCTACGAGCCCGGTCTGCGAAAGGTGTTGAGCGACAACATTGCTGCGGGACGGCTGCGGTTCACCACCGATTACGACGCGGCGGCGGACTTCGCCGACGTGCATTTCCTCGGCGTCGGAACACCGCAGAAGAAGGGCGAATACGGCGCCGATCTGCGCCACGTGCACGCCGTCATCGACTCGCTGGTGCCGCGGCTGCGCAGATCCGCGGTGATCGTCGGCAAGTCGACGGTGCCCGTTGGCACCGCCGCCGACCTCTCCGAGCGCGCGCGCAGCTTGACGCCGAGCGGCGTCGACGTCGAGATCGCGTGGAACCCCGAGTTCCTGCGCGAGGGCTATGCCGTCTACGACACGCTGCATCCCGACCGCATCGTGCTTGGCGTGCAACGCGATTCGACACACGCCGAGGCAGCGATCCGCGAACTGTACTCGCCGCTGCTAGCCGACGGTACGCCGCTGCTGGTCACCGACCTGCAGACCGCCGAACTGGTCAAGGTGTCGGCCAACGCGTTTCTCGCGACGAAGATCTCGTTCATCAACGCGATTTCCGAGGTGTGCGAAGCCGTCGACGCCGATGTCACCCTGCTCGCCGACGCGTTGGGCTACGACCCGCGGATCGGGCGTCGATTCCTCAACGCCGGCCTTGGATTCGGTGGCGGCTGCCTGCCCAAAGACATTCGCGCGTTCATGGCCCGCGCCGGTGAACTGGGCGCCAACCATGCGCTGACGTTTCTGCGCGAGGTCGACAGCATCAACATGCGCCGGCGCACCCGGATGGTGGAGTTGGCGACCAGGGCCTGCGGCGGGTCGCTGCTGGGCGCCAACATCGCGGTGCTCGGCGCCGCCTTCAAGCCGGAGTCCGACGACGTGCGTGACTCGCCCGCGCTCAATGTCGCGGGCATGTTGCAACTCAACGGGGCCACGGTCAACGTCTACGACCCCAAGGCGATCGAGAATTCGCAGCGGTTGTTCCCGACGCTGAACTACTCGACGTCGTTGGTGGAGGCCGCCGACCGCGCCGACGCCGTGCTGGTGCTCACCGAGTGGCGCGAGTTCGTCGAACTCGACCCCGCCACGTTGGCCGACACCGTGCGCGCGAAAGTCGTTGTGGACGGCCGCAATTGCCTCGACGCGCAGCAGTGGACCAACGCGGGCTGGCGAATTTACTGCCTCGGCAGGAGCGTCAGCCTGCCGACGCCTGTTTGAGCATGCCGTCGAAGCCCTGCCACAGCAGCATGTAGACGAGTTCGACGACCCGCTCGCGAGGCACGTCGCGGTTCTCGTACCACCAGGTGGCCACCCCTCCGCACGCCGACTGCGTGGCGCGGGCCAGGATCCAGGCCGCGTCGTCGACGGTGATGCCCTTCACCGACTTGGCGTCTGCGGCCCCGAACCGGATCAACTCGGCGATGGCCGCGGTGCCGCGGTCGGCGATCTCCTGACAGACCGCGGCCACCTCCGGATCGGCGGGCGGATCGCGGTGCAGGAACCGCCACATGAACGGGTCTTGCTCGACGGATTCGAAGTAGCTTTCGATGCTCGCCCGGACCAACTCCTGCGCCGACGCGCCTTCGACGTGTCGCAGCGAGCGGTTCCTGATCTGCTCGGCGTGCTGCTCGAGCAGCGTGATGTGCAGTTCGCGTTTGGAGCCGAAATGGTCGTAGAGCACCGACGGCACCACGCCGGCGCGGGCGGCGATGTCCTGCATCTTCGCCTCGGCGAAACCGTGCTCGGCGAAGGTCTCGACCGCCGCATCGAGGATGCGGGCCCGTCGCTGCGCCGCCGGAATCCGCGTCCTTGCCATACCGAATTGTAGTTCGGTAAGCTCACAGAACATAACCGAACCACAATTCGGTTGAAGGAGTTGCATGGGCGTCATCAAGCACCGCATTCGCTGGCTGGCCATGCACGGCGTGATCCGTGCCACCTCGCGGCGACTCGCCCGTCGCGGCGACCCGCAGGGCCGGTTGATCTCCGATCTGGAGTTGCGCCGCAACCCCGTCCCGTTCATCGACGAACTGCGCGGCATGGGACCGATAGTCAAGTGCCGGCTCATGTACATGACCGTCGACCACAAGATCGCCAACGACCTGCTGCGCTCCGACGACTTCCGGGTGATCGCATTCGGGTCCACCCTGCCCAAGCCGCTGCAGTGGGTGATCCGGCACACCGATCCGGGGCTGTTGCACCCGGTGGAGCCGCCGTCGATGTTGTCGACCGAACCGCCGGACCACACCCGCTACCGCAAACTGGTGTCGTCGGTGTTCACCACCAGAGCCGTTGCGGCGCTGCGTGATCGGGTGCAGGCCACCGCGGATCGGTTGCTCGACGAACTCGCGGAGAGTTCGGACACCGTCGGCTCCATCGATGTCGTGGACCGGTACTGCTCGCAGTTGCCGGTCACGGTGATCGGCGACATCCTCGGCGTGCCCGACGAGGCGCGGCCGCGCATCCTGGAATTCGGTGAGCTGGGGGCGCCGAGCCTCGACATGGGGCTGAGCTGGCCGCAGTACCGGCAGGTGTACCGCGGCATCGAGGGGTTCAACCATTGGCTGTCCGACCATCTGGACCAGTTGCGGCGCAACCCCGGTGACGACCTGATGAGCCAGCTGATCCAGGCGTCGGCCAACAGCGCCGAAGGCGCGCGGTTGAGCAACGACGAGTTGCTGGCCACTGCGGGCCTCGTGCTGGCCGCCGGCTTCGAGACCACAGTGAACTTGCTGGGCAACGGAATTCGGATGCTGCTCGATGCGCCCGAACAACTGGACAAGGTCAAGGCACAGCCAGAATTGTGGCCCACAGCGGTCGAGGAGATTCTTCGGTTGGAGTCGCCGGTCCAGATGACGGCCAGGGTGGCGGCCGTCGACACCGAACTGCCTGGCGCGGTGGTACGCGTCGGCGAAGGCGTCATCCTCTACCTGGCAGGCGCTAACCGTGATCCGAAGGTATTCGCCGATCCGCACCGCTTCGATGTCGAACGGGAGAACGCGGGCAAGCATCTGTCGTTCTCCGGCGGAAGGCACTTCTGCCTCGGCGCCGCATTGGCCCGCCAGGAAGGCCAGATCGGGCTGCGCACGTTCTTCGAGCGCTTCCCTGATGCGCGACTTGCGGGCAACGGCAGCCGTCGCGACACCCGGGTGTTGCGGGGATGGGCATCCCTGCCGATCACACTTGGAAGGGCGCGCACCGCTGTAGGTTCGTAGCGTGGATTTCCGAGCGGCGCTGCGCGATCAGACCCGTGACTTCGGCGAGCTCATTCGTGGAGCAGACCAGTCGACGCCCGTACCGACCTGCCCCGACTGGACGATCAAACAGCTGTTCCGCCACGTCGGACGTGGAAACCGTTGGGCCGCACAGATCATCGCCGATCGCAGATCCGAGCCGTTGGATCCGCGTGACGTCCGCGACGGCAAACCACCCGACGACTTCGACGGCGCGATCGACTGGTTGAACGCCAGCGCGGACCTGATCATCGACGCGGTGGATCGCGTCGGACCAGAGACCCGGGTGTGGACGTTTCTTGGTCCGCGCCCGTGCGGCTGGTGGATCCGTCGGCGACTGCACGAGGCCACCGTGCACCGCGCCGACGCCGCCATCGCGTTGGGCGTCGATTACGACCTGCCCCCCGAGGTGGCCGCCGACGCGATCAGCGAATGGATCGAGCGGGTCAGCGTCGAAGCCAGACCACGGGCGTTGCCCCTCGCCGTCGGGCAGACCCTGCACCTGCACGCGACCGACGACGGGCTGGGCCCCACCGGGGAGTGGACCATCACCAGCGACGCCGAGGACGGCATCACCTGGTCGCACGAACACGGCAAGGGCGACGCCGCACTGCGCGGGACGGCCAAGGATCTGTTGCTGGCCATCGTGCGCAGGCGCACCGCCGACGACGGCGGAATCGAGGTGTTCGGCGACGCCGCCGTGTGGGACGGCTGGCTGGAACGCACACCGTTCTAGGAAGGCGTACTTTCTCGACATGACCACATCGGAGATCGCCACCGTCCTCGCCTGGCATGACGCGCTCAACGAGCAGGATTACGACACCCTGGCGCAGGTGTCCAGCGACGACATCGAATTCGGTGACGCCAACGGCGCGGGCCAGGGCCATGAGGCGTTGATCCAGTGGGCCCAGTCGTTGTCCGTGACGGCCGCCGACCCGGGCCGGATGTATGTGCGCGACGGCGTGGTGGTCGCCGAGGAGCAGGACGGCGCAGGAGTGGCCTTCCGTGTGGTGCACGACCACGTCACCTCGGTCTTCCGGCACCCCGACCTGGCCAGCGCGCTCGCCGCGACCGAACTGACCGAAAAGGATCTCGCGGGCTGATGCGCGGCATCATCCTTGCCGGTGGATCGGGCACGCGGCTCTATCCGATCACCAAGGGTGCGTCGAAACAGTTGATGCCCGTGTACGACAAGCCGATGATCTACTATCCGCTGTCGACGCTGATGATGGCGGGCATCCGCGACATCCTGGTCATCACCACACCGGGGGACGCTGAGGCGTTCCAGCGATTACTCGGCGACGGTTCGGATTTCGGGATCAACATCAGCTACGCGGTGCAGCCCCAACCCGACGGCCTGGCGCAGGCGTTCGTGATCGGTGCCGACCACATCGGCAACGGTCCGGTGGGATTGGTGTTGGGCGACAACATTTTCTACGGCCCGGGTCTGGGTACCAGTCTGCGTCGCTTCCAAACCATCAGTGGCGGAGCGATTTTCGCCTACTGGGTGGCCAACCCGACGGCCTACGGCGTCGTCGAGTTCTCGGCGGACGGCACGGCGCTGTCCATCGAGGAGAAGCCGGCCACCCCGAAGTCGAACTATGCGGTGCCAGGGCTGTATTTCTACGACAACGATGTCATCGAGATCGCGCGTTCGCTGAGACCTTCTGCGCGTGGCGAATACGAGATCACCGAGGTCAACCAGACGTATCTGAACCAGGGCAGGCTGAAGGTCGAGGTGCTGGCCCGCGGCACCGCATGGCTGGACACGGGCACGTTCGACTCGCTGCTGGACGCGGGCGACTACGTTCGCACCATCGAACGCAGGCAGGGCCTCAAGATCAGCGTGCCCGAAGAGGTGGCGTGGCGGGTCGGCTTCATCGACGACGACCAACTGGCTGCCCGCGCGCGCACCCTGCTCAAGTCCGGCTACGGCGCCTACCTGCTGGAGTTGCTGGAGCGGCCTCCGGGGTAGCGAGTACCGCGGCGATTGCCGTCGTCAACGGCACGGACAACGCCAACGCGATGCCGCCGACCGCCGAACGGGCGACCTCGATGGCCACGCTCTCACTGGTCAATACGTCGCCGAGGGACCGGTTGGCCACACTGAACAACAGCAGTAGCGGCAGCGCGCTGCCCGCATAGGCCAGCACCAGTGTGTAGACGGTGCTGGCGATGTGGTCGCGGCCCACCCGCATGGCACCGAGGAAGATCGCCTTGCGACTGACGCCAGTCTCGGCCAACTCGAACACAGTCGACGCCTGGGTGACCGTGACGTCGTTGAGCACACCGAGCGAGCCGATGATGAACCCGGCCAACAGCAACCCGGTGATCGACACGTTGCCCATATACGCGGCCACCTCGTTGTTCTGATCCTCGGACAGGCCGGTCAGATGTGCCAATTCGATTGCGCCCCAGGACAACAGAGCGGCAAGCAACAACGCGGTCAGGGTGCCCAGCAGCGCCGCGCTGGTGCGCAGGCTCACCCCGTGAGCCAGATAGATCACCGCGTACAGGATCGCGGCCGATGCGACAAGGGCGACCGGAATCGCCGACGCGCCGTCGCGCAGGGCGGGCAGCAGGAAGACCACCAGCACCACGAACGCGACGACGATGCCGATCATCGCCCGCAGCCCGCGCCAACCCGCCACCGCGACAATCACGACCGCGAACACCGCCGCGAACGCGATCAGCGGCCACGTCCGCTCGTAGTCGTAGAACGCGTAGCTGGTCGCGCCGCCCGCATCGACCTGGCGGCTGATCCGGACGTGGTCACCCGCGGCAAGGTGCGGCTGGCCGGGCCCCTGGCTGAACTCGAGCATCGTGTTGGCGCCCTTGTTGGGGCCGGAGTCGATGCTGATCAATGACTGCACACACGGGCCGCCGCCCTCCGGCCCCGGTGCCGGGTCGGCGGTCAGCACGGCGCCGTTGGACGGGCTGCCGCACGACGCCACCTTGGTGGACAGCACATGCCCTGCCTCCGTGGTGACCGAACCGCCCGCGGCGTTCTGGAACGGCAACGGGATGTCGACCTTCTCGTGGCTGGGCCACAGCCAGACCGCGCCCGCAAGCACGGCGACGCCGATCGCGATCAGCGCCCCGATCACGACCTTGGCGGCGGTTGGCCCCAAGGGGGCCTGCCCGCTCATGGAGTGGGAATGGGCGTGCGAGTGCGTCACGCGCAACAGGGTAGACGCGCGGGCTGGGCGCTCCCTCTTCGCCGAACGTGGGTTACCCGCACGCCTACCGCGGCTGCGGCGTGCGTCAAGCCCACATTCGCGGGAGCTGACGCCTACTGGCGGTACGACGACAGGAAGTTGCCCAGTCGCTCGATCGCGTTGGCCAGGTCGCGTGACCACGGCAGCGTCACGATGCGCAGATGATCGGGCGTCGGCCAATTGAACCCGGTGCCCTGAGTGACCAGCATCTTCTCCTGCAGCAGCAGGTCGAGCACAAGCTGCTCGTCATCCTGGATGTCGTAGACCTCGGGATCCAGTCGCGGGAACGCATACAGCGCGCCCTCCGGCTTCACACACGACACCCCGGGGATCTCGTTGAGCTTGGTCCATGCGACGTCACGCTGTTCGCGCAGCCTGCCGCCGGGCAGCACCAGGTCATCGATGCTCTGATGGCCACCGAGTGCAACCTGAATGGCATGCTGCGCAGGCACATTCGGGCACAGCCGCATGTTGGCCAACAGGCTGATGCCCTCGATGAAGCTGGCCGCATGCTCCTTGGGGCCGGTGATGACCAGCCAGCCGGACCGGTAGCCCGCGACCCGGTATGCCTTCGACAGCCCGTTGAACGTCAGCGTCAGCACATCGGGTGCCACCGACGCCATCGCGATGTGTTTGGCGTCGTCGTAGAGGATCTTGTCGTAGATCTCGTCGGCCAGCAGCAGCAGCTGATGCTTACGCGCGAGATCGGCTATCTGCGTGAGGGTTTCGCGGCTGTACACCGCACCGGTCGGATTGTTCGGGTTGATCACCACGATCGCCTTGGTGCGGTCGGTGATCTTTGACTCCAGATCGGCGATGTCGGGCATCCAGCCCTGGGTCTCGTCGCACATGTAGTGCACAGGGGTGCCGCCCGCCAGTGACGTGCACGCCGTCCACAGCGGGTAGTCCGGCGCGGGAATCAGCACCTGGTCGCCGTTGTCCAACAGCGCCTGCAGCGTCATCTGAATGAGTTCGGACGCGCCGTTGCCGAGATAGACGTCGTCGACATCGAACTTCGGAAACCCGTCCACGAGTTCGTAGCGGGTGAACACCGCTCGGCGGGCAGGCATGATGCCCTTGGAATCCGAATAGCCCTGCGCGTAGGGCAGCGCGGCGATGATGTCGCGCATGATCACGTCGGGCGCCTCGAATCCGAACGGCGCGGGGTTGCCGATGTTCAGCTTGAGGATGCGGTGACCTTCGGCCTCCAGTCGTGCCGCGTGATCGTGCACCGGACCGCGGATCTCGTACAGCACGTCCTGCAGCTTGGACGACTGCGTGAACGTGCGCTGCCGCGGATGATGCCCGGTGGTCTGCCACGGCACATGGTGGGTGGTCACGTGATCCATGATCGCACCGGAGTCCAATCAATTAGCAAATACGCTGGTTATCGCTTACCAGGCGGACGTGCGCCCTTGGCGATACCCAGGCCCTTCACGGGCGGCTGCGCCTTCTCGCCGTTGCCCTCGGTGGAAGGCTCAGGCGCAGCGCTGGATTCACCGTCGGACATCGATTCCGGTTGCGGTGCAGCGGGTTTCGGTGCCGCAGCGGCCTTCTTGGCGCCCGGCCGACGGGCACCCGGCGCGATGCCAAGACCCTTGACCTCTGGCTCGGGTTTGGCGGGCTCAGGCGCAGCTTCGGCCGGTGCCGCAGGCTGAGCCTTCTTGGCCCCGGGTCGCTTGGCGCCCGCGGCGATGCCGAGGCCCTTGACCTCGGGTTCCGCCTTGGCAGGCGCCTCCGCGGCGGACGCCTCGGGTGCGGTGGCGGCCTTCTTCGCGCCTGGACGCTTCGCGCCGGCCGCGATGCCCAGCCCCTTGGCCGGTGCAGCGGGAGCGGCTTCTGCGGCAGGTGCTGCGGCCTTCTTCGCGCCGGGGCGCTTGGCACCGCCTGCGATGCCGAGGCCTGTGACCGGCTTCGTCTCTGCCGGCTCAGCCTTGGGCTCCGGCTTGGCCTCGGGCTCGGCGACCGCGGTCGACGCCTCCACCTTCGGCGCCGCTTCAGGCTCGCGGGCCGCACGCTCATCGGCTTCCTTTGCCGCCGTGCCCTTTTCGGGCAGCGCGACGCCGCTCTTGTCCAGCGACCCCAGCAGCAGCTGGGCCACGTCGAGCACCTCGACCTTCTCGATGTCCCTGGCGGCAGAGACGTCGTCGACACCGTCGGTCATCATCACCCGGCAGAACGGGCAGCCGGTCGCGATCGCCGACGCGCCGGTGTCGATGGCCTCCTCGGTGCGCTCGGCGTTGACGCGCTTGCCGATGTGCTCTTCCATCCACATCCGCGCGCCGCCCGCGCCGCAGCACAGGCCGCGGTCGGCGTGCCGGGGCATCTCGGTCAACTGGGCACCGGAGGCCCCGATCAGCTCACGCGGCGCCTCGTACACCTTGTTGTGCCTGCCCAGGTAGCACGGGTCGTGATAGGTCACGTCGCGGCCGCCGTCGGGGCCGCTGACCGGCACCAGCTTCTTGTCGCGGATCAGCCGGTTCAGCAGCTGGGTGTGGTGCAGGACGGTGTAGTTGCCGCCGACCTGCGGATACTCCCGGCCCAGCGTGTTGAAGCAGTGCGGGCAGGTCACGACGATCTTGCGGTCCACTCGCTCGACGCCTTCGAACATCTCGTTGAGCGTCTCGACGTTCTGCGCGGCCAACTGCTGGAACAGGAACTCGTTGCCCGAGCGGCGGGCCGAGTCGCCGTTGCATGTCTCGCCCTCGCCGAGCACCAGATACTTCACGCCCGCGATCGCGAGCAGTTCGGCGACGGCCTTGGTGGTCTTCTTCGCGCGGTCCTCGTAGGCGCCCGCGCAGCCGACCCAGAACAGGTACTCGTAGCCCTCGAAGGACTCGACGTCCTTGCCGTACACCGGCACGTCGAAGTCGACCTCGTCGATCCAGTTGGTGCGGTCCTTGGCGTTCTGACCCCACGGATTGCCCTTGGTCTCGAGGTTTTTGAACAGCACGCCGAGTTCGGACGGGAACTCCGACTCCATCATCACCTGGTAGCGACGCATGTCGACGATGTGGTCGATGTGCTCGATGTCCACCGGGCACTGCTCGACGCACGCGCCGCATGTGGTGCACGACCACAGCACGTCGGGGTCGATGACGCCGAGTTGCTCAGCGGTGCCCACCAGCGGGCGGGTGGCCTGCGCAGGGCCGGAGCCCATCACGCGCTCGAACCCCGACTCGGGGACGGCGTGTGCCTCGTCGTGCTTCTCGCCGCCGAGTTCCTCGCCGAGACCGCCCTCGGGTGTGTTCTCCAGCGGCGTCTCCTTGTCGCCGAGGATGTAGGGCGCCTTGGCGAACAGATGGTCGCGCAGGTTCATGATCACGAGCTTGGGCGACAGCGGCTTGCCGGTGTTCCACGCCGGGCACTGCGACTGGCAGCGACCGCACTCCGTACACGTGGTGAAGTCGAGGTAGCCCTTCCAGGTGAAGTCCTCGATCTTGCCGCGGCCGAGCACGGCGTCCTCCGCGGGATCCTCGAAGTCGACCGGCACACCGTTGGACTCGACCGGAAGCAGCGGTCCGAGGCCGTTGGGCATCCGCTTGAAGGTGACGTTGATCGGCGCGAGACCGATGTGCAGGTGCTTGGAGTGCAGCACGATCAACAGGAAGACCAGCATGACGCCGATGTGCAGCAGCAGCGCGATGGTCTCGATCCACTCGTTGGCGGTGTGGCCGAGCGGATTCAGTACCACGCCCATCAACTGGGAGAAGAACGCCCCGTTGCCGTACGGCAGGGTCTCGTTGTTCACCGCGGCGCCGCGGACCAGGGCGTAGGTCCAGATGACGTTGAAGATCATGAACAGGATCAGCCAGGCGCCGCCGGTGTGCGAGCCGTAGAACCGCGACTCGCGGCCGTGCTGCTTGGGCTCCTGCATCACGCGGATGATCGCGAACGTGATGATCCCGAGCAGCACCGCGACGGCGAAGAAGTCCTGCAGGAAGCCAAGGACGTCCCAGCGGCCGATCAGCGGGATGTGGAAATTGCCGACGAACAGCAGGCCGTAGGCCTCCAGGTACACCGACGCCAGGATGAAGAAGCCCCACATCGTGAAGAAGTGGGCGATACCGGGGATCGACCAGCGCAGCAGCCGGGTTTGCCCGAAGACTTCCTCGATCTGGGTGGTGATGCGCTTGCCCAGGTTGTCTTTGCGGTTGTTCTCCGGGCTGGTCGGGGCGCCGGAGCGGATCAGCTTCGTCAGCCACAGCACCCGTTTGGCAGCGAACACCAGCACGAGTGCCGTCAATCCGAGCCCGACGACGAGCCTGATCAGCATCTGGGTTTCCACCGCGTGCCTCCCGTTTCGCAAGTTACCCAAGGGTAACTTATCCCATGTTACTGGCCAGTAACTTTCGCTGGATGCCTGCTCATAGTTGCATCCAGCCGGGAAACGCCGCTACAAAGGCTGCCCTAACTACACCTTGGGGGTGGTCGAGGTGCCGCCGTCGCCGGTCCCGGTGTCACCCGTCTGCGAGCCGGGTCCGCTTGTCTCCGTACCGGTTCCGGTACCGCCGGTCTCGGTACCGCCGGTCCCGGTGCCTGCCCCGGTGCCGGTGCCCGCGCCGGTGCCGGTGTCCGAACCGTCGCCGGGGCCCGGATCGATCGGCGGAGGCTTAGGTGATGTCGGCGGCTCGGGCGACGTGGGTGGGGTGTCGGATGTCGGCGGCGGAGTGGGATCCGTCGTCGGCGTCTCAGATGTGGACGGTGGAGGCGGAGGGGCCGCCGGCGATTGGTGCGGCACCGGCGCCTGCGCCTGCGCCCGCCGCGGCGCCTGATAGCGAGGCGCGGGCTGCTGCACCACGACGGTGGTGATCTGGGGGGCCTGCGGCGCCGGGGTAGCTGGGAGAGTGGCCGGCGCCGCAGGCGGTTGGGGGGTGGTCGTGGAGGTCGACGTGCTTGCCGCGTCGACCGGTGTCGTCGTGGTGTCGTTGAGGAGCGTGAAGCCGAACACCGCTGCGGCGACGGCCGCGGCGACCGCAGAGAGCCCGAACAACACCAGCGGGCTGCGCCGCGGTGGCTCGTCGTCGCGCCACTCGTCGCGGCGGAAGGACACCTCGGGGCGGGGCTGGATCGCGTCGCTGTAGGGCAGCACATCCCCGCTGGCGTCGCCCTCGGACCAGGCCAGCGGTTGCGCGTCGGGAACCACCGCGGTGGCGGTCGGCGTCAGCACGGTGGCTTCGTCGACGACGCGGCTTCGGTGCGCGATCAGCGCGGCGCCCTCGGCGGCGGTCAACGCGGGCGAACGGGTGGTGACCACCGGGGCGCGCAGATGTTCGGACAACCGCTGGGTGACCAGCGGTATCCGCGCTCCGCCGCCGACCGTGGCGACGGCAGCGACACTGGCCGCGGGCACGCCGTAGCGCTCCAGCGTATCGTCAAGTGCCGCAAGGAAATCCGTGAGTGGCGCCCGCATCAGGTCCTCGAGTTCGGTGCGGGTGACTCGGATGTCCGCGCGATGCCCGGGCAGGTCAGCGACCACCGCCGTGGCGGTTTCGGCGGACAGTCGCTCCTTGGCCCGCCTGCATTCGTCGCGCAACCGCACCAGCGAACCGACCATCGCGGTGCCCGACGGGTCGACGTCGGCGAGTCCGCCGACGACGTGCGCCAGCAGCGCCTGATCGATCAGATCGCCGGAGAAGTCGGAGAACCGGACCGTCTCGCCGAACAGCGAGAAGTCCCGTGCCGCATTGGCCAGCGTGATGCTGGTGCCGCTGCCACCGAAGTCGCACAGCACGATGACGCCGTGCGTGGGCAGGCCCGGGTGGTCGCGCAACGCCGTCAGCGCCGCCGTCGCGTCAGACACCACCGGCAGCTTGCCGCGCAGGTTCCTGCGCAGAATGTCGGTGATCGACGGACGCCAGTGCGCGGGCACCGTCACCGCGGCCTCCGACACCGGCAGCCCGTCGGTGATCGCGTCGGCCATCGCGGCCAGCGCGTCGGCGAGCAGGGCCTCCGACCGGTACGTGGCGCCGTCGGGTGCGATCAGCGGCACCGGGTCGCCGACGCGGTCGACGAACCCGGTCAATCGTTGACCGTGCAGGGTCAATTCGGCGGGACGCAGGATCGCGGCATGCCCGTCGCGGGTGCCTGCGAGGTTCGTCGCGCCGACCGACAGGCCGATCGAACGGCCGTGGTTGCCTGGCGAATTCAACATGCGATCGACGGTATGGCGAACCGCGTCACAGCAAATCCGGTGCCGCACCCGTCACTGGGGCGGGCCGGATAGGGGATCTCGGTTAGGGGATTGCGCCGCGTTGGGGGCTAGGGCTGAGACGTCAGCATGGCGCGCAGCATCGACAACATCTCGGAGCGGGATTCGGCGCCGAGCCTGCGCCGGATCCGCGCCACGTGGTGTTCGACGGTCTTGGCCGAGATGAACAGTTGGCTGCCGATATCGCGGTACGGCATGCCGAGCAGCAGCAGTTCGGCGACTTCGCGTTCACGGTCCGACAGCCGCGACGACGTCGGCCGCCGTTTACCCTCCGCGACGGGCGCCGTTGGCTCCAGCCTTGGCGGCTCGTCGACGGCAGCGGTCTGTTTGAGATCGCGGGCCAGTTGCAGCATCGCGCCGGAGACGCGGCCGTCCGGCGTCTGCAGCGCGGCCTGGCTGGCCAGTCGGGTGCCGTCCCATGTCATGCCGAACTGCGACAACCCACGCGCAGCCGAGGTCACCTCGTCCACGTCGATGTGGTTGGCCAGCACGCGCAGCCAGGTGCGGCCCGCCTTGGCGAGCGCCTTGGCGAACGCGCTGTGCGGCGCCGCGGCCGTCAACGCCTGACCATGGGGCGCAACGGCTTCCGGCGAGTTGGCCAAAATGCCCGCGTGCACGCCTGCCCAGTGCAACGGCACCGACCACAGCACCGGATCCCCGAGCGACTCGAGCAGCCCGAACGCCTCGGTCATCGTGTGTTGCAGCCGGTCGACCAGCCGCATCCTGGCGGCGGCCACCCACAGTTCGCCCAGCGGCAACAGGCAGAACAGGTCGGGTGAGTACTCGGCAAGCACTTCCATCGCGGCATACCAATGCTTCTGCACGCCGCCGGTGTCGCCGCTGCGTCTGGCGATCGCGGTCTGCAGCGCCGCGGCCCACAACGCGTCGCGGCGGTGCAGCGCGGTATCGGCCGTCGACGCGACGTCGGCCGCCGCTGCCGACAACTGGCCGTCCTGCATGCGTACCCAGCCGTGCAGCAGGCGGTGCCGGTGGATGGTGAAGATTTCGTCTGCGCCGGTGCGGACGGCCCGGCCGATCACGCTGCGGGCCCGCACCGGGTCGCCGCCGTGCAGCGCGGCCAACGTGACCAGCGCCGCGGGGGTGTCCGGTGCGACGCCCGTCGGAAGTTGTTCGGCGGTGATCGCCTGGCTGAGGCGGGCAATGGAAGTGGGGAACGGTTGGTCCAGCGACAGCAGCAGACCTTCGGCGAGGCTGCGGGCGGCGCGGGCCGTGGACGTCGGCGGGCCTGCGCTCTCGGCGCTCAGCGCAATTCTCGCCGCGTCGGCGTCACCCGCGGCGATCGCGACGACCGCGCCCGCCGCGCTGATGAACGTGTCCGGATACGGTCCAAGCCAACGGAACAGGTCGGCCGCCTGGGTGGCGCTGCCGTCGTGCATCGCGATGCTGGCGGCGATGCGAACCGCGGCCGCCCGCTCGGCCATGTCCTCGGAGCCGAGCAGTTCGTCGGCCAGTCGGCCCGCGGCGGTGCAGTCACCGGTCTGCGCCAACGCATCGGCAAGCCGGGCGGACAGCGCCGTCGCGCCCGCGTCTGCGGCGGCCCGGTACAGCCGGGCGGCGCGGGCCGGGTGATCATGGGCGCGCGACGCGAGGTCGGTCAGCGCGTCCGCGAGCCGCTCGTCGCGCAGCCCGTGTTCGGCCATCCGTAACGCAAGATCGCTTGACAGCGTTGAGGATTCGAGCTGGGACACCAGCAGCGACAGCTCGGTGTCGTGGTGTCGCGCCGCGCCGATGATGCCCGCGATGCAACGGTGCACCGATTGGATGAAGGCCTGGCTGTGCGACGGTTCGATCAGCCCGCTGGCACGCGCGCGGTCGACGAGATCCTGCGCCTCCTCGGCGCCGACCCGCAGCACCGCCGCGACATCGTCAGGTCCCAGGTCCGGGCTCAGCGACGACACCAGCAGCGTGTCGAGCAACGGTTCGTCGAGGTGGCGCAGTCGCTCGATCAACGCGAACCTCGCGGCCTGCATGATCGCGTTCGCGGGGGCCTCGCCGTCGGGTGAGACCGCCGCCGCGATGGCTGGCTGCAGCAGGAACGGCAGCCCCGCGGTCGCGACCATCAGCGACCGGATGAGCTCGGAACTCGTTGAGCTGCCCAGTGTTTCGGTCGCAAGCCGGTTGACCTCGGCCGGGCTGAACGCGCCCAGCGAGACGACCGGATTCTCCCGTTCGATGGCGATGCGCAGCGTCCGCAGCGCCTGCCGGTGGGCGAGGGGTTCGGCGGCGACGACAACTGTCGATGGCGAATCGGCGACCAGGTCGGCGAGGACACCGAGTTGTGCGTCGTCGAGCAGATGCGCATCGTCGATGACGACCGCCGACCCCGTTTCGTCGCCATTTCTCGGCGGCCGGGTCAGCACCGCGACCTCCGCGGTGCGCAACGCCGTCCGGACCGCTGCGAGTACCGAACTCTTACCGGTGCCGATGCCGCCGGCGACCAGCACCTTGACCGGCACAGTGGGCGCGGCCGTCAACGCCGAGACCACGTCGCGTGCGGCCGGCGGGATGTCGGTCAGCGGATCGGGCGCCGGACTGGTGGCCATGGCTCACGGTGTGGTCGTCACCGGCGACAACGCGGCGGCCGTGGTGGTGGTCTCCTGCTGTTGTGTGGTCGTCGGCGGCTGGGTGGTCGTGGTCGGAGGCTTGGTCGTGGTGGTGGTCGGCTGGGTGGTGGTCGTCGTGGTCGTTGTGGTGGTCGTCGTTGTCGTGGTGGTCGTCGTGGTGGTGGTCGGCGGGCTGGTGGTTTCGCTCGTCGGAGTCGGCGACGGCACGACCGTCGTGCTCGGCTCGCCGTTGGGGCCGGTGACGGTGACGGTCACGGGTGCGCCCTCGGTGACCGGTTCGGTGGGCTTGGGCCCGGTTTCGACCTGCGTCGCCGTCTCGGTCACCGGGTTGGAGCTGCCGCTGCCGCTGGTCAGCGTGATCGCCAGCCCGCCGATCGCCAGCAGCACCGCCGCGGCCGCCGCGCCGAACAACACGGGCGGACGTTTGTACCAAGGCAGCGGGGCGGTCTCGGGCCCGTAGCCCTCCTCGTCGTGCGCGAACTCCATCTGCGGGCGCGCACCGGTGACGCCCTGGTCGAACGTGTAGTCGTCACCGGAGTAGGGCACCGGTTCGCCGGCGGGCGCATCGTCCTGCGACCACGCCAACGCGCGGAACGTGGACGATCCGGCGTCGTCAGCCGCCGCCACGCCCGCCGCGCCTGCCGCCCACCCCGCTGCGGCCATCCCCGTCGGCGCATCGGCGGCGGGCGCCAATCCGGTGGGCGCCATGCCGGTCGGGGCGTCGGCTTCCAGTCCGCGTTCGGCGGCCAGCGCCGCGCCGGTCGCGATGTTGACCGCGGACTGTGGTGTGGTGACGACGGGAGCACGTAACCGCTCCGAGAGCTGCTGGGTGACCCGCGGAATGTTGGCCCCGCCGCCCACGGTCGCCACCGCCGATACGTTCGCCACCGCAATGTTGTTGCGCTGCAACGTTTCTTCGATGGTGTTGAGCAGACCGGCGAGGGGCTCGGCGATGATGCCTTCGAGTTCGTTCCTGGTCACCCTGACGTCGGAGTTGAACCCGGGCAGTTCGACCGGCACCACGGTCGCGGTCTCGGCGGACAGTCGCTCCTTGGCCAACCTGGCGTCCTCGCGCAACCGGGCCAGCGAGCCCAGGCCCAGCGTGCCGGTCGGATCGGCGTTGCCTGCGTCGGCGATACCTGCCAGCACGTGGTTGAGCAACGCCTGGTCGATCTGGTCGCCGGAGAAGTCGGGATAGCGGACGGTCTCACCGATGGGGGCGAAGTTCGCGGCCGCGTCGGCCAGTGTGACGCTGGTGCCGCTGCCGCCGAGGTCCACCAGCGCGACCACGCCCGTCGACGGCAAACCCGGTGCGGCCTGCAAAGCGGCAAGGGCGGCAACGGAATCCGGAATGAGCGCGGCCGGCACCCCGTTGGGAGCGAGGCTCGGCTTCGCGCGCAGTGCACCCCGCAGCGCACCGATGGTGCCGGGACCCCAGTGCGCGGGTACCGCGATCGCAACGGGCGAGCCGCCACCGACGGTCTGCGCCATCGTATCGAGCGCCTCCACCAACACCCGTTCCCCGCGGTGCGGGGAGCCGTCGGCGGCGACCAGCGGAACCGGGTCACCGACTCGCTCGACGAACCCGGTCAGCACCAGACCCGGCTGATTCAGGTTCGGGTTCTCACTCGGCACACCGACTTCAGGTGCCCGGTCGTTGAACAACGTGAGCACCGAACGGCGCATGACCGGCGAGCGGCCGATCCTGGCGGCCACCAAGTTGGTCATCCCGATGGACAACCCAAGTGAGTCGTTCATGGTCTCCTCGTGTTCGGCCGTTCAAAACCATAGCCGCTGATTCCCCTAATGGGCGGTAAACCCCTAACGCCGCGTCCCCTAATGCCCCCGCGGCAGAGCTGGGCTTCGCACCGATCTGCGGCGGCTGCCGCGCCGATAGCATCGGGTCATGGCCTTTGTGCTGCCGCCTGCTATCTCTGCAATGGAAAGGAGGGTGTTCCATGGCAAACTCGCTACTCGACTTCGTGATGTCGCTGGTGCGTGACCCCGACGCCGCCGCAGCCTACGCCGCTGACCCGGCGCAGGCCATCGCCGGCGCTAATTTGACCGATGTGACCAGCGTGGACGTCAACAATCTGATTCCCGTCGTGTCCGAGTCGCTGTCGATGGCGGTGCCGTCGACGGGGGCTGATGCGCTGGTCGACGACCATGCCAGCAATGTGTGGACAAGCGGGGCCGCGACCGCCGCGTTCGATGCCTTTGACGACCACGTGCCGACGGTGGCCGTCGACGACGTGCACGCGGTGGCCGCCAATGTCGTCGACGATCCCGGGGCCGCGGTGCAGGCCGGGGTCGACATGCTCGGTGATGCCGGTGTGCCGGACGTGGCAGGCCTCGACGACACGTCGCTGCAGTTCGACGGCCCGGTCATCGAGGATGCGCCGGCCGTTGACGCGCCGACCGAGGACACCTGGAGCCACCCGGCCCCCGACGATCACCACCTCGACGCCGACGGTTCCGGTTTCGACATCTTCGACTCGTAGGCGATTCCTGACCATCGACAGCACCTCGAAATGCGCGGTCCGCTCGGACCGCGCATTTGTGCGTTGACGTGCAGGAATATTAGGACCCCTAATGGCCCCCTAATCCCCTAACGATCCCCAAGTCGGCATCCCGGGAGGGATGCCGGTGGGGAGGGGATTCGGCCCCGTTTCTGAGATGTCGTCGGCTCCATAACGTTGTCAGCAGTTCGCCGGAGCGCCCGGTGACCAGGACCCCCGAAACACACAAGAAAAGGACCACAGAAATGACCAACGTGATCGATTGGATTCTCGACCTCTTCCGCGACCCGGTTCAGGCCCAGGCCTTCGTCAACGACCCCGACCGCGCGATGGCCAACGCCGGCGTGCAGGGTGTGACGGCCGCTCAGGTGAACGCGGTGGCCGCCACCGTGGCGCCCGCCGCGGTGCTGCACGGCGGCGGCGATCCGGTGCATGGCTTGCGGCAGGCGGTGGCCGAGACCCACGGCTTCGCTTACGAGCCCACGTTCGCTCCGGAGACGCTGAGCAACAACGACACACTGAGCCACAACGACACCCGACTTCTGAGCCCCGAGACCAACGTGGTCAACCACGCCGGTGAGGACCAGCAGCAGGGCGTCGGCAACGTCGACCTCGACTTCGGCGACATCACCTTCGGTGACAAGACGACGAACACCGCCGACCACGGCAGCGTCATCAACACCGGCACCGCCGGTGACATCGACAACACCAACGTCGAGGGCGACGGCAATGTGGTCGGCGACGGCAACGTCGGCGCCAACACCGGCGACATCCTCGCCGGTGAGGGCTCGACCGTCCAGGCTGGCGGCGTCGGCAACACCAGCGACAGCTCCGGCAGCATCCACAACAGCGGTGATGGCGACGTCATCTCGGGCAACGACGGTCCGGTCGTCAAGACCGGCGACATCGACACCAGCGGTGGCGGTGCGGTCGGCGGCGACGGCGGCCACGGCGGCGGAATCCTGACCGGCGGTGGCGGCGACGGCGGCAATGCGACCGGCGGTGCCGGTGGCCCGGTCGTCATCAACGTCCCGACCGACCAGTCCACCAACACCGGGGGCGGCGACGTCACCAACGTCGACACCGGCGGTGGCGACATCTCCGGCGGTGTGGACGCCAGCCACGACGACAACTCGTCGAACAGCCACAACACCGACAACTCGACGCACGACAGTCACGACACCACCACGGTCGACAACTCCACCGACATCCACCAGGGCGTCGACGTCGACCTGTTCTGACCAGGCGACAACCGAATAGCGCAACTGGCGGGGACCCACCCATAGGTCCCCGCCAGTTGGCACGCCTACCGTCGTAGGTACGGAAGGGAACCCATGACGCAGCCGAATGACCCCCGCAAGGTCAAGGTCATCGTTGAACTGATCGACCACACGAGCAAGATCGCCGAGGCCCAGGGACGCGGTGATCTTGTCGAGCGGATGGCACGGGCCAAGGAGCGGATCAGCGACCCCCAGATCCGGGTGGTGATCGCCGGGCAGCTCAAGCAGGGCAAGAGTCAACTGCTCAACTCGCTGCTGAACGTGCCGGTGTCGCGGGTCGGCGACGACGAGACGACGGTGTTGGCGACCATGGTGTCGTTCGCCGAGCAGGCCACCGCGAAGTTGATCGTCGCGGGCCAGGAGGACGGCGAGCCCGAAGAGATCGAGATCCCGATCGCCGACATCAAACAGGATCTGCGTCGCCACCCCGCGGCGGGCAGCAGACAGGTGCTGCGTGTCGCGGTGACCGCGAACAGCCCGCTGCTCAAGGGCGGTCTGGTGTTCGTCGACACCCCCGGCGTCGGCGGCCTCGGCCAGCCGCACCTGTCGGCCACGCTGGGGCTGCTGCCCGACGCCGACGCGATGCTGATGGTCAGCGACACCAGCCAGGAATTCACCGAACCCGAGATGACGTTCATCCGGCAGGCCTTCGAAATCTGCCCCGTCGCAACGATTGTCGCCACTAAGACGGATCTCTACCCACACTGGCGCCAGATCGTCGAGACCAACAAGGCCCACCTGCAGCGGGCCGGCCTGTCGATACCGATCATTCCGGCGTCGTCGCTGCTGCGCAGTCACGCGATCCAACTGAACGACAAGGAACTCAACGAGGAGTCCAATTTCCCGGCCATCGTCAAGTTCCTCAGCGAGAAGGTGCTGTCGCGGGAGAACGACCGGGTACGCGACCAGGTGCTCGCCGAGATCCGTTCCGCCGCTGAGCATTTGACGCTGGCAGCCGACTCCGAACTGTCTGCGCTCAACGACCCCGAGGCCCGCGACCGGCTGAAGGCCGATCTGGAGCAGCGCAAACAGGAGGCGCAGGACGCCCTGCAGCAGACCGCGCTGTGGCAGCAGGTGCTCAACGACGGAATCGCCGATCTGACAGCCGATGTCGACCACGATCTGCGTGCCCGGTTCCGTGCCATCAGCCAGCACACCGAGCACGTCATCGACAGCACCGATCCGACCCACCACTGGGCGGAGATCGGCGCTGAACTGGAGAATGCGATCGCGACGGCCGTCGGCGACAATTTCGTGTGGGCTTATCAGCGGGCCGAGGCACTCGCCCAGGAGGTGGCGCGGACATTCGTCGAGGCCGGTCTCGAGGCGATCAAGATGCCGCAACTCGACGCCAGCGAAATGGGCGCGAGCTTTGGCGAATTGAAGTCGCTGGCCAGGTTGGAGGCCAAGCCGATCAAGGCCGGGCACAAGGTGGTCACCGGGATGCGCGGCTCGTACGGCGGTGTGCTGATGTTCGGCATGCTCACGTCGTTCGCCGGACTCGGCATGTTCAACCCGCTGTCGTTGGGCGCTGGTCTTCTGTTGGGGCGCAAGGCCTATCGCGAAGACATGGAGAACCGGATGCTGCGCGCCCGCAACGAGGCCAAGCTGAACGTGCGGCGGTTCGTCGACGACGTGTCGTTCGTCGTGACGAAGGAGTCCCGCGACCGGCTCAAGGGAATCCAGCGCCAACTACGCGACCACTACCGCGGCATCGCCAACCAGACCACCCGCTCGCTCAACGAGTCGCTGCAGGCCACCATCGCGTCGGCGGCGTTGGAGGAAAACGAGCGCAACAGCCGAATCCGCGAACTGGAACGCCAGCTCAACATCCTCAAACAGGTGACCGAACATGCCGTCAAGCTGGCGCCGGGTGCCGGGCAGGCAGCCCGAGAGCCCGTGGGGACCACGTAACGCTCTAAGCTGGATCTCCGGTCATTACCGAGTGGAGACGGCGCCAGATGAGCACGAGCGATCAGGTGCGGGCGATCCTGGGCGGCACGATCCAGGCGTACCGCAACGATCCGGCGTACCGGAATCGGCCTGATGTGCACAACGAGTTGGAACGCATCGGCTACCGGCTCAATCAGCCGATCCGCATCGCGCTCGCCGGCACGCTGAAGGCAGGCAAGTCCACTCTTGTGAATGCCCTTGTGGGCGAGGACATCGCGCCTACCGACGCCACCGAGGCCACCCGCATCGTCACCTGGTTCCGGCACGGCCCGATCCCGAAGGTGACGGCCAACCATCGTGGCGGCAGGCGGTCGAACGTGCCGATCGCCCGCGCTGGCGGCCTGACATTCGACTTCGCCAGCCTCGACCCGGAGGACGTCGTCGATCTCGACGTCGAATGGCCCGCAGCCGAATTGATCGATGCGACGATCATCGACACCCCGGGCACGTCCTCGCTGAGCCGCGACGTCTCCGAACGCACACTGCGGTTGCTGGTGCCCGATGACGGCGTTCCGCGCGTCGACGCGGTGGTGTTCCTGTTGCGCACGCTGAACGCGGCGGATATCGCGCTGCTCAAGCAGATCGGCGAGTTGGTCGGCGGGTCGACAGGCGCACTCGGGGTGGTCGGGGTGGCGTCACGCGCCGACGAGATCGGCGCGGGTCGCATCGACGCGATGCTGTCGGCCAAGGACGTGGCCAAGCGGTTCACCGCCGAGATGGACAAGACCGGCATCTGCCAGGCCGTCGTGCCGGTGTCCGGTCTGTTGGCGTTGACCGCCCGCACGCTGCGGCAGAGCGAGTTCGTCGCGCTGGAGAAGTTGGCGGGAGTGGATGCCGCCGAACTCACCAAGGCGATGCTTTCAGTCGACCGCTTCGTGCGGGAGGACAGTTCGTTGCCTGTTGATGCCGCCACCAGGGCCGCGCTCCTGGACCGGTTCGGCATGTTCGGCATCAGGATCTCCATCGCGGTGTTGCGCGCCGGCGTCAGCGATTCGGTGGCGCTCGCCGACGAACTGTTGGAGCGCAGCGGTCTGGTCGCGCTTCGCGATGTGATCGACCAGCAGTTCGCGCAGCGCTCGGATCTGCTGAAGGCGCACACCGCGCTGCTGTCGCTGCGACAGTTCGTGCAGGCCAACCCGATCTACGCGACGCGCTACATTCTCGCCGACATCGACCCGCTGCTTGCCGACACCCATGCGTTCGAGGAGCTTCGGCTGTTGAGCGCATTGCGTTCGCGCCCAACGACTTTGAATGAGGACGAGATGGCGTCGCTGCGGCGCATCATCGGTGGTTCCGGCACCGACGCGGCCAGCAGGCTGGGGCTGCAACCCGACGCGCCCTACGACGGGCCGCGGGCGGCGTTCGCGGCCGCCCAGCGCTGGCGCCGCCGCGCCGACCATCCGCTCAACGATCCGTTCACCACACGGGCCTGCCGCGCGGCGGTGCGCAGCGCCGAGGCATTGGTCGCCGAATACGCGGCGAGGGGCCGCTAGGGCGACGGCGAAACCGTGACGGTCTGAGTGACCGTGCTGGTGCTGATGCTCGTGCTGACGCTGGGTTCGGTCGTCGTCGTGGTTGTCGTGGTTGTTGTGGTGGTCGTCGTCGTGGGCTCGGTGGTGGTGGTCGTCGCGGGCTCGTCGGTGGTGGTCGGCTCTGTGGTCGTGGTGGCGGCCGTGGTGGTCGTAGGTGCGGTCACCGATGTGGTGGTGCGGGTGATCGGGGTGAGCGTGGTCGCGGGCTCAGGTGCGTCGCCGCCGGTGAGGAGTTTGACGAGGCCGAAGATGATCAGCGCGATCAGCACCGCGCCGATGGCGCCGAAGGAGACCAGCGCAGCGGGTTTGCGGTACCAGGGCACCGGTTCGGCGGTCGGCGGGCCGTAGTCGCCGTAGTTGATGTAGGCGGTCGGCTGGTTGTCGGGGTTGTTCGGGTCGTCGGGAGATCCGTAGCGCGCCACGGGCTGATAGTAGGCGGTCAGGGTTGCGGATAGAGCGTGCGCGTCACATTGGTGCGTGGGCCGCGCCGCGTCGTCGACGGTTCGGAATCCTCGCCTGGCGGAGGGGTGTACGGCTGGGTCCACGCGGTGCGGGTGGTAGTCGGCGATTCGGTGCTCGAGGTGTCCGACGACGACGGGGTGGTCGACGACGGCCCGTTGATGTCGGTGGTCACTGGCGGGCTGGTGCTGGTGATCGTCTCGGTGGTGGTCGGGGTCGCCGACTGGCTCGCGGTCGCCGAGAAGGTGGGCTCGACGTAGTTCAGCGGGGCCTGTTCCGGCTCGTTGGCCTGGCGCGCCACGAAGGTCACCGCCGCGATGAGGATGCCGATCAGAGCCAGGCCGGCCACGCTCGCCCCGATGACGTTGGGCGTGCGGTTGTACCAGGGCGTCTCCGACGACTGGTCGTAGTCGTCGGGCTCCTCGCCTGCCATGGCCAGTGATAGTAGCCCTGGCTTGCGGCAGTTAGCCGGGTCAGCCGAACTGGGTGACGACCTGGCTGGCGAAGAACTCCAGGTGGTCGAGGTCGGACATGTCGAGAAGCTGCAGATAGGTCCGCTGCACGCCGGCCTCGATGAACGCCCCCAGCTGGTCGGCGATCTCGCCGGGTGTGCCCACCAGCGGGGAGTTGCTGCGGAGTTCGTCGACCTCACGGCCGATGGCCTCGGCGCGCCGCGCGATCTCGGCCTCGTCGCGGCCGGCGCACACGACGAACGCTGCCGAATACGTCAACGCGTCCTCGGGTCGGCCCGCATCGGCCACCGCGGCGGCGACCCGTTCGAACTGGGCCTTCGTCGCGTCCAGCGGTGCGAACGGAATGTTGAACTCGGTGGCGAACTTCGCGGCAAGCGCGGGTGTGCGTTTGGGTCCACCGCCGCCGATCACGATCGGTGGCGGCGACTGCACGGGCTTGGGCAGCGCCGGGGACTCCACCACCGTGTAATGCGCTCCGGTGTAGTCGAACTTCTCGCCGACGGGCGTTGCCCACAGGCCGGTGATGATGTCGAGTTGCTCTTCCAGTCGGTCGAAGCGCTCACCCAGCGACGGGAACGGGATCGCGTAGGCCTGATGCTCGGCTTCGAACCAGCCGGCACCGAGACCCAATTCCACGCGGCCACCGCTCATTTCGTCGACCTGCGCGACGGAGATCGCCAGCGGTCCTGGGAACCGGAACGTGGCGGAGGTGACCATGGTGCCGAGCCGGATCGTCGACGTCTCCCTGGCGATGCCCGCCAGCGTCACCCACGAATCGGTCGGGCCTGGCAGCCCGTCGCCGCTCATCGCGACGTAGTGGTCGGACCGGAAGAACGCCGAATAGCCCAGCTCCTCGGCAGTTCTGGCAACCGCAAGCTGATCGGTGTAGGTGGCACCCTGCTGGGGTTCGACGAAGACGCGGAAATCCACGACCGCAAGCGTAGAGGCGCGCTGGGCCGCCGTCGACCGAAGACCCCTGACATGACCCGCACAGGTTGGCGCTGGCACACTGTACGAATGGCTCAGATAACGCTTCGTGGAAACCCGATCAACACTGTCGGCGAGCTGCCCGCCGTCGGATCTCCCGCCCCCGAGTTCACGCTCATCGGTACCGATCTCGGCGAGGTGACCAGCGCGCAGTTCCGCGGTAAGCCGTTGTTGCTCAACATCTTTCCATCGGTCGACACTCCCGTGTGCGCCATGAGCGTTCGCAAATTCAACGAGCGCGCGCAGGCCAGCGGGCTGAACGTGCTATGTGTGTCAAACGATCTGCCCTTCGCGCAGAAGCGGTTCTGCGGCGCAGAGGGCATCGAGAATGTCATGACGGCGTCGGCGTTCCGTGACAACTTCGGCCAGGACTACGGGATCGCGCTCGCGGACGGTCCGATGGCAGGCCTGCTCGCCCGCGCGGTCGTCGTCATCGACGCGGACGGCAAAGTCGCTTACACCGAACTGGTGCCCGAGATCGGCACTGAACCGAGCTACGACGAGGGATGGTCGGCACTCGGCAGTTCGGTCTGATCCGTTGGCCACGGACGCAATTCGCGCCGAGACCGTCACCATCACCGGACACGGCGGTGACGAGATCGAGGCCTACAGCGCAGTGCCGCTCGCGGCGGGCTCGCGCGGCGGTGTGGTGTGGATTCACCACATGCCCGGCTACGACCGGGAGACCAAGGAGTTCGTTCGCCGGTTGGCGGTGGCCGGATATCACGCGGTGTGCCCGAACCTGTACTCGCGGGAGGCGCCGGGAGCAGATCCCGACGACGCCGCGGCCACCGTTCGTGCGGCGGGCGGGGTACCGGACGACCGACTGGTCGGCGATGTGGCGGGCGCCGCGGAGTATCTGCGGGGCCTGGACGGCGCCAACGGCAAGATCGGCGTGATCGGCCACTGCTCAGGCGGCAGGCACGCGTTCCTGGCGGCCTGCTCGCTGCCGTTGGACGGCGCGGTGGACTGCTACGGCGCGTTCGTCGTCGAAGATCCGCCGGAAGGCATGCCCGCGAACATGAAACCGATTCTCGGCCTGGCTCCCAACCTGAGCTGTCCGCTGCTCGGGCTGTTCGGCAACGACGACCGCTACCCAGCGCCCGACGCGGTGGCCACGCTGGACGCCGAATTGACCCGGTTGGGCAAGGAGCACGAGTTCCACTCCTACGACGGGGCAGGCCACTCGTTCTTCTCGGTGGATCGCCCGGCGTACCGGGTGGAAGCCGCGCTGGACGGCTGGCGCCGGATCGAGGACTTCTTCGCCAAGCAGCTGAAGGGCTGAGGTAGATGTGCACGTATCTCACCGAGAAGATCGAGGTCGACGGCAGCGGTAAGGGTGCGACGGGCTGGTTCGGCGCCAGCCAGGCCACCGTCTACGTCGACCATCCGGTGCACGCCTCCTACGGCCACACCGTCAACATCGACCTGCTCAACCCGGCGTTGGGGCCGTCGGCGCGAGTGGCGCTCGAGCTGACAGAGGAATCGGCGCTCGCCCTCGCCGAGGCGATACACCGGGCGATCGCCTCGGCCCCGGCGGGCCTGGCGTCGAAGCACCAGACCGTTTAGCTCACAAGCTGCGGCGCGCGGCGCGCACCGCCTGGGCGGCCTGCGCGTCGGAGAATGTCAGCCGCACCTCGTCGCGGCCGGACAGGAACAGCAAGAGCTCCGGCACCTCGCCGGTGACGATCAGGTCCTGGCCGTGTCCGACGGCGGCGACGGTCTTACCGTCCGGGGTCTTCAGCGCGACGCGGGCGGGGGCTTTGCCAAGGCTCAGCCGGGCCATCAGCGGGAGCCCCCGGCTCAGCGCTTTGGCCAGCGTATCCTCGAGTCGCCTTGGCTCCCATCCTGTTTGGGCGCGCCGAACGTCCTCGTGATGGATGAACATCTCACCGAGGTTGGCGACCGGATCGAGAAGCTTGAACGGCGAATACAGCGGTGGGCCCGATGCGACCTTCTTCAGCAGGCCATCCCACCCGTTGGCCTCGGTGACCTGACGTTGCACGTTGGCGGTGTAGCCGGCGAGAAACGGTACGGCCACCCCGGCGGTAGCGTCCAGTCTGCGTTCGCGCACCACGAGGTGGGCCGCGAGGTCGCGGGTGGTCCAGTCGCCGCAAAGGGTGGGCGCGTCGGGACCGACGGCGCGCATGGTTTCGACGAGTGCGGCGCGTTCGCGCTGGGCTGCGGTCATTGCTCGACCTTAGAACGCCTGCACGCCGTCGATGGCCACATTCATCCCATGGCCGGTCCGGTCGTTGGTGAACCGGGTGCCGTCTTCACGGGCGTCAACGGTCCAACCGACAGCCGAATACGTCTTGTAGTCGAGCGTGACTACTGGAATATCGCCCAAATTGCCGACGACCCAATTGATTTGGCCGTCGGTGGTGACCCGGACACCGGTGGCGGGGATTCCGCCGACCACCGGCGGATTGGTGAACTGGGCCTCGCAGTCGACCTCGTCCTCGTTGAGCTGGCACCGTGTCCTGCCCGACTTCGTCTCGATGAACACGTAGCCGTTCTCGGGTGTCAGCACCTGTGCACCCGGTGGCTCAGCGGTGCTCGTGGGCGTGAGCGTGCTCGGCGGCGCGGCCGTCGGCCTCGGCGGCCTGCTGGTCGAAAAGCTGGGCTCGGTCGGCTCGTTCGGATTGATGACAGCGGTTCCCGGCGTGATGGTCTGGCAGCCGGTCAGCACTGCGCTGAGCGCGACAACGACGGCCAGGGTCGCTCTCATCCAGTGCCCCCCATCGCGGCGTAGCCGTCGGCGAGCGACCGCAACGCCGCGGCGCCGTCGCCGGTGTAGGACGAGCCGTGCATGATCGCCAGGGTAGTCGGATGCAGGTCGGCGAGTTGATGCAGCGTGGGTTGCAGGTTCGTCGTCAACCCGGTCGCGTGGAAGATGTTCTCGGCCGCTATTGCGGGTGCCACGCAGTCGGATTCAGTCACCGGTACGGGGTTGCCCACCTGCGTCATCAGGTCCCCGGCGAGCAACGTCGACGTGGTTTCGTCGAACCACAGCCCAGCCTCCCAGTTGTGCGGCACGTGGGGGGTCGGGATGAAACGCAACCGATGGCCGCCTATGTCCAGTAGCCCGTCGGAGGCCTGTACGGGCGGCCTCTCGCACATGTCGATCAACGACAGCATGCATGCGAGAGCGCCGTGGGTGACTTCGGGGTTGGGTGCGGCCGCGAGCAACATGTTCATCGCGCCGCATTCGTCGGCCTCGAGGTGGCCGAAGGAAATCCAGCGCAACTTCTCGACATTGATCACGCGGTTGATGGCCTGCGACACCAGGCCGAAGAGTTGCCGCTGTCCGCAATGGAATAGGAACGGTTCGTCACCGGTGAGCAGGAACTGATTCATCGTGAACCCGTGCTCGCCGATGTCGGGAATCCAGGTGGACAGCCGGTAGATGTCGGGTGCGATCTCGGCGACGGTGGTCTCCATGGCTCGATCATCACTCCGCACGACGACGCCTGCGGTCGTATGGCCGATGAGCAGATGCTCGCGCGACACGGAGTTTCCATTCGGCAAGCGCAGAAGCCCGAGAAGGTGTTCACTGTGATGACCGTCATTCGGTCTATCGAGGTGGGTCTCATGGCACGCATTGATTTGTTTGCAAAGATTCCATTGATCGGGATGTCCCTGGTGTTCCTCGCGATGTTCATCGTCGCGGTCACTGCCTATCTGCACGCCGGTTGGTACTCGATCATCGGCTACGCGATCGCGGCCGTCGTCGCCGTGTGCGGCTTCGTGATGACCTTCCGCGACGTCAGCGATACGCCGGGGCCGCCGGAACAGTGGGACGCCCGGGGACATCCCATCGATCCCGCATCGCGCGGTAACTGACGAGAGCGAAAGGGATCTGATGACCACCGCACCCAAGCAGTCGGTGTACGACAACTCCGCGCTGACGGCGGAGGACCAGGGCTACCACAAGGGACTCAAACCCCGGCAGCTCCAGATGATCGCAATCGGCGGCGCCATCGGGACCGGGCTGTTCCTCGGCGCGGGCGGACGCCTGCACAACGCGGGGCCCGGTTTGTTCCTGAGCTATGCGTTCTGTGGCGTCTTCGTGTTCCTGATCCTGCGCGCTCTCGGTGAACTCGTGCTGCACCGACCGTCGTCGGGATCCTTCGTCTCGTATGCGCGCGAATTCCTCGGCGAGAAGGCAGCTTTCGTCGCAGGCTGGATGTACTGGTTGAACTGGGCGTTCACCTCCATCGTGGACTCGACGGCCATCGCCACCTATGTGCACTACTGGAAGGCGATGGAAGCTGTGCCGCAGTGGCTGATCGCGCTGATCGCGTTGGCGGCCGTGGTGAGCCTGAACCTGATCTCGGTGACGCTGTTCGGCGAGCTCGAGTTCTGGGCGGCGGCCATCAAAGTCCTTGCGCTGCTGACATTCCTGGTTGCCGGCACGATCTTCCTTGCGGGTCGCTATCACATTCAGGGACAGGCAACCGGTTTCAGTGTGATCGCCGACAACGGCGGACTGTTCCCGACCGGCCTGTTCCCGCTGGTGATCGTCATGTCCGGCGTTGTGTTCGCCTACGCCGCAGTCGAACTCGTCGGAACCGCGGCCGGTGAGACGGCTCATCCGCACAAGATCATGCCGCGGGCGATCAACTCGGTGATCGCGCGCATCGCGGTGTTCTACGTCGGCTCGCTGTTCCTGCTGGCGCTGCTTCTTCCGTACACCACGTACAAGGCCGACGAGAGCCCGTTCGTTACGTTCTTCTCCAAGATCGGAGTGGATGGCGCTGGCACGGTGATGAACGTGGTGGTGCTGACGGCAGCGTTCTCCAGCCTCAACGCCGGGCTGTATTCGACCGGCCGGATCCTGCGCTCGATGGCGATGAACGGCAGCGCACCGAAGTTCACCGCGCGGATGTCCAGCCGCGGCGTGCCGTACGGCGGCATCTTCCTGACAGCAGTCGTCGGGCTGTTCGGCGTCATCCTCAACCTTCTCGTGCCCGGTGAGGCGTTCGAGATCGTGCTGAACATCGCCGCGCTGGGCATCATCGCGTCGTGGGCCACCATCGTGATCTGCCAGATTCAGCTCTTCCGTTGGTCGAAACGCGGCATTCTGGAGCGACCGTCGTTCCGGTTGTGGGGCTCGCCGTATACCGGCTATCTCACGTTGGCGTTCCTGTTCGGCGTCGTCGTGCTGATGGCTCTCGACCCGCCGATCGGCACGTGGACCGTCGCCACACTGGTGATCATCATTCCGGCGCTCATCGCCGGTTGGTTCATGGTCCGCGGCCGGGTGTTGGAGATCGCGCGGGAACGCGAAGGGTTCACCGGGCAGTTCCCGGTCGTCGCGAACCGCCCGCTGCCGCCCGACAAGGACGATAAGGACAAATGATTCCGGCGGCCACCTAGCCGTCGGCGCCGTCGCTGCCGGGGTGTTGGAGACGCCGCCGCTCGCGGTGCCACCGGTGCCGCCGGTGCCGTTTGCGCCCTGGAAACCGCCCTTACCGCGGCTGCCGTCCTTGGCGCTACCGGTGACCGTGCTCGGGAAGTCAGAAGTGTTGTGTACCTGCGCATCACGGCCGTCGCCGCCGTCGCGACCGTCGCCGGTGCTGTCGCTCGGAAATGTCGGTCCCGCGACGCCGCCGTGGCCGCCTGCCCCACCGATGGCGGAGCCCACCTGGACGCTCTTCAGACTGGTGAGGTCGGTGGTGACAATCGAACCCGTGTAGGCGTAGCCGCCCTCGCCCCCGTCCTTGTTGACGCTGCCGCCGCCGTTGCCGGCGCACCCGCGGTCGCGGTGGCGCCGTAGGTGACTGCGTCGCCGCCTTCTCCGCCCACACCGCCTGCGCCGCCGAAGGTCCCGCCGTCACCGCCGTTGCCGATGAACAGTCCGCCGTTGAAACCGTTGGGATGCCCGCGGTGCGGTACCCCAATCACTGGGTGTACGCCACGTGGACGCCGTCGATGTGACCCTCGAACGGGGATGGAGCACGGTCGCGATCGAGAGATGATCGCTGCGACGCTGGCGTTCTCAATAACGTGTCGGTCGGTGATTCTCATTACGCTGTCAGATTGTTCGTTGCAGACGAGTGCCAATTGCGAGCGTCTGATTCTGCGTGCGGACGCCGACGCCGAGTCTGGTCCGAGACCGACTTTTGGAATGTGGAGAAAACTCGGCCGAGCTACCTACGGGCGAGTTGTCTCGAATGTGGTCTATTTCGAGACAGCCTTCAGTTCTGTTTGCGCCTGGTCGATTTGGTCGTAGGCGTACGTAACCATGACGGCGGTGGTCATCGTCTCACCCGTGCGGGCGAGCGATTCGTAGGTCTGGTCGCCCAGAACATCGCGCAGGTGGGCGCTGGCGGTGGTGATCTCGGGGACCGTCGCCGCGGTGAGTGGACTGAGCGCGAACCCGGCGACGGTGGCCGCCGGTTCGTAGCGTCCGAGCCGGTCCAAAAGAACGGCGAGGACGGCCAGCGGGCCGCGGATCACGGTGGCGTCGCCCGCGTTGTGGTAGTTGCGGATCGCCAGAGTGAGGTGATCGAGCGCGGACAGTGTGTCGCCGTATTCGGCCTCGAGGCGGGACACAGCGGCCGCCAGGATTGAGGCGTCGGCGCGGTTGCCGCAGTCTTGAGCGATCGCCAGACCCCGACGGTGGGCGTTAAGCGCCGCGACGGGATCAGCGTCACGGAAGGCTGCACCGTAGGCAACGAGCGCGAACGAGAGCAAGGACGGGTTGCCTGTTGCCTCCGCAGCCTCGATGAGGCCATCCGCGGAATCCATCGCCTCCCCACCGCAACCGGCCAATGAAAGAGCGGCAATCATCCATGACCGGATGAGGACGGGGGTGTCGCGGCGGCGTGCGAGCTGGGCGCGGCACCACTCGGCCAACCGCTCGGGCTGCCCGATGACTAGGTATGCAACTCCAAGCCAGCTTTCGATGCCGTGCGGCAGCGCCTCGCGGCTCCTGCTGACAACGATCTGACCGGCGTCGCAATAGCCGACAGCCGCCTCGATCCGTCCGGTCGCGTAGCACAGCGACGCAATCGCGTACAGGAACGCCAGCCGCGGGTGGTCGACCGCGCGTGCGGGCCCGATCAGCTCTTCAGCCCAAGCTATCGGCTCATAGGTTTGGACCCCGACGCCTAGCCACCCCGCACAGGTGGCGATGGCGACGGCCACATCTAGATCTCCATGGTCGGCAGCCCACCGAAACGCCGCGCGCAGATTGGGCAGCTCGACGGTGAACCAGTCATAGGCCTCCCGCTGGCGGGGGCTGTCCCACAGGGCCAGGACGTCGGCTTCGCGACCGGCGAAGTACCTGGAGTGCGCGGCCCGAATCTCGGATGCTTCGCCGCGGGCGACGAGTTGTTCCTCGGCGAACTGGCGGATCGTCTCCAGCATCCCAAACCGGGTCCGCCGCGAAGATGTGTCCGCGACCAGCAGCGACTTTCGCACCAGCGCATCGAGCAGATCCAGGGTGGCGAAGTCGTCTGGGGCGTCTGGGAACCGCGCTAGGGCGCAGGCGCTGTGCAGGTCGAATCCCCCGGCGAACACCGAACACCGCTCCAGCAGCGCCTTTTCCGCGTCGTCGAGAAGGTGGTAGGACCACGCCACTGCGTGGCGCAGTGTTTGGTGGCGTGCCAGGCCGCGCCGGGAGCCGACCAGCAGCCGCAACCGCTGATCCAGACGATCACGCACCTCGCTGGCGGTCATCGACGCCATCCGCGAGGCCGCCAACTCGATGGCTAATGGGATCCCGTCGAGGCGGCGGCAGATCTCGATCACCGCTTCCGCCTCGTCGGGCTGGCTCATCGAGAAGCGCGGCACAACACTCCCGGCCCGTTCGGCGAACAGATTCACCGCTGCCGAGTCGACGCCTGCCTCGACATCCAGCGAGGGCACCGGCCACAGTTGCTCGTCGGCGACACTTAGTCCTTCGCGGCTGGTGGCCAAAACCGTCACCGTCGCCGAGTGTGCCAGGATGGCCTCGATCAGCTCGGCGGCGGCGTCGAGAACATGCTCGCAGTTGTCGAACACCAACAGCCGGACCCTGCCCTCCAGCGCGGCGGCCACCGACTCACTTACGCTCTTGCCCGGTTGTTGAGTAATGCCCAGCACCGCCGCCACCGCGTCGGGTACTGCCGCCGGATCGGTCACCGCCGCCAATTCCAAAAACCAACCACCATCGGGGAATTCATCGACAAGCCGCGCCGCGACCTCCAAAGCCAGGCGGGTCTTACCAACCCCACCCACCCCGGTCAACGTCACCAACCGATGAGCCTTCACCGCCGCTTGCAGCTCGGCGACCTCCGACTCACGCCCGATGAAGCTCGTAGTCTGCGGCCGCAAGTTTCCCGGATTCGAATCGACTCCGCGCAACGGCGGAAAGTCGGTAGGCAAACCGGGTGCTTGCAGCTGAAACACCGTGATCGGGACCGATACATCGCGCAGGCGCCGTGGCCCGAGGTCCACGAGATCCACGCCGCCGAGCAGACCCGCCGTCGAGTCAGCCACGAGAATCTGACCGCCGTGCCCAGCGGCCATCACCCGCGCCGCCCGGTTGAGCACCGTGCCGAAGTAGTCCCCGCCGCGCAGCTCTGCCTCGCCGGTCGCCAACCCCATCCGCACCGGCAACTCCAGTGCCCGCTGGGCAGCGATGGCTGCTTCGACAGCAGATCTCGGTGAGGCGAACGCGGCAGCCACACCGTCGCCGGTGTGGCTGAACAAGAAGCCTTCGTGTGCCTCAATCGCGCTGCGCAGCACCTCGTCATGCGCGATAAGGGCCGCCCGCATCGCATCCGCGTCCGCTTCCCACCGACGGGTCGAACCCTCAATATCGGTGAACAGAAACGTCACAACCCCCGAGGGAGCAGCCGCCGTCATGGCATCGCCTCGGCCATGGCGCAGTAGCGATCGTGATAGTCGAGATAACCGGCCTCGTCACCACGTGCCCTCGCCAGCAGTGCGCGCCCACGCAACACCCAGATGTCGAGCAGCGTCAAGCGCTCGTCGGCGGGCGAGGCGGCTAACCGCTCGATGGCGTCGTCGGCTTCCACCATGTCGCTGTCGGCCCCGCTACCGTCCCCCGTGCCGCCCACGACAGTATCGTTTCACCGCTGGTCGGTGATGTCCGTCATATCGCTGCCATCTCCGAGACGAAGTCTTGAGACTCTCGTAAGTGGTCTTTTCCGAGACGTTGTGGTTGCCGCGTTCTATGCCATTGCAGCATTAGCAGTTCAGGGCAGCTGGTATTCGGGCCATCGATGCGGCTGAGGGCACCCACGTTTGAGTGACGGGTCGGGCGCTGCTGATCGTCTGCTCCGCAGGGGACGCTAGACCGTGCCGCAGGGCATGTGGCACTACAGAAGACCCAGACCGGGGACTCAGTAATCCAGCACGGAGATCGGCGGGAGCTGCAGTGGTGCACTACTGAGCTCCGTCGCACCGCGCGCGAGCAAGATCTTCCTCGCGGAACACACGACGTCCGACGGGTGACCATCGTTCCGCCAGACATAGGTGGAGCAACGACGATGGGTACCGCAAAGCACATCGGTCGCGTCGGTGGTTTGGCGGTTGCGCTGGGAATAGGGGTCGCGGTCGTCAGCACTCCCGCAGTGGCGTTGGCCAAACCGACGGATTCCGGCGCGAGTTCTTCATCCCGTTCGTCATTGTCTTCGAGTTCGTCGGAGGACTCCGGCTCGACGTCGCGCGGCGCCGCGACCGCAGGGACCAAGGCGGTGTCGGGCCCGTCGGCTTCCGCGCCGTCGATGGCGTCGGGATCGACCGAGGCGCCTGCAGGAAACGCAATCAGCCCAGCGGCGTCAACATCGTCGTCTCGCGGTGCGACGCGTTCGGCCGTCCCAGGTGTGAAGGTGGCATCCGAGCATGCCGAAACCGCGAGATCCGACAACCGCGAATCGCCCTCTTCTTCCGAGGCGGCCACACCGACGGCAAGCACCCCTGCCGCACTCGATACGTCCACGGCCGACGGACCCGCCGTGAACCAACCTGTCAACAGCACGAAAGCCGGCGGGACAGATGTCACCTCACGGCAGCCCCACTTTTGGTCGGCCATGTCGGACAAGGCATCCGGGCTTGACATCCGCCCGGCGGCCCCGATGGCGGCGTTCGCCCCACAGGCGGTACGCCCCAGCAAGATTGACGCCACGAAGGTCGCCAGTCGCACCGGCTCGCAGCTCAGCGCCAAGCCGGTTTCAGAAGCGCACGGGGCGCTAAGCACATACGCCGCAGCACAATCCTGGACGGATGCCGAACACAGCGCGGTGGCTGCCATGCCGACCGCGGCTGTGCGGCCGGCCGGTGTTGCCTCGAGCACGGTGGCGAGTTTGGTCAACGCGGTCTTGAACCCGATCGCCGCCGGCGCTCCCGTCGTGCCCGTCGAGCCGCCAATGATGTTGACACTGCTCGCGTTTGTGCGCCGCGAGTTCGAGGGCACCGTCTCCAGCGAATCGCCGACCGTCAACCCGCTGGCCGGTCAAATCACCAATGGGCTCGTCACCGGCACCACGGCGCTCGATGACCAGTCGGCAAATCCGGCAATCGTTGACAAAACTGCCCCACTTGCGGGCGTGTCGGACCTGACCTTATTCACGCACCTCAACGCCACCGCAGCGCCTGCCACATTCACCGGTGAACCATCATTTGTGTCTCAGGTCTTCACCGCGTTTTATCGGGCCGTGGGTGCGGTCGGGGATTTCTTGGGTGTGGATCTCACGACCCCATTAGGACATCTGTTATCGAGTGACAGGCCGCTGTGGTTTACCACGCTGGGGCTGAACGTGCAGCGTAGCGAGTTCGACGGCATACCGGTGTGGACGTTGCAGTCGCCCTGGTCAACGTCGGAAAAGGTTGTCGTGGCCATTCCCGGGAGCGCGTTCGTTTGGCCGCCGACGGTCTTTCATTGGTTCAACTACGCGGCCATGGCGCGCAACACCGGCGCCACTGTGATCGTGCCGATCTACCCCGTGGTGCCACAGGGCGGCACCGCCGCCACGGTGGTGCCTGCCATGGCGGACCTGATCTCGTCGCAGATAGATCAACGCGGGGCCGAGAACGTCAGTGTGTACGGCGACTCTCTCGGCGGCACCATAGGGCTTGCCGCGGTGCAGGAGTTGGTGCGTCGCGGTGACTCAGTGCCGTCGCACATGGTGTTGATATCACCGGCGCTCGATCTCACATTCAATAACCCGGCGATTCAGTTTGTCGACGACCCAGTGTTTTCCGGTCTCTTCTTCTCGAATGTGCGCGCGAACGCGCAACTTTGGGCCGGGGACCTCGATCTCACCGATCCGCTGGTCAGTCCCCTTTTCGGGTCATTGGCTGGGCTTCCTCCGACCGCACTCTACTTCGGTAGCCGGGAAGTCCTTGCGCCTGATGGCCTTGTCCTCCAAGACATTGCCTTGGCGACGCCGGGTGCAAACTTCACCTTCATCCTGCGCAACGGTGAACTACACATCTGGGCGGTCAACGTGATTTTGCCCGAGACGATTGCCGTTCTCCCGGACATCTATCAGCAGCTAGGCATAGCTGCGTGAGTGGTTCGCACGGAGATCTGAACCCGTGCCGCTTGGCCAGTTTTCAAAAGCCAACCGCCGAAGCGTAGATTCCTCACTTCATAGCCTGGGCCATTGCGATGTGGCCTTCGTAGTCAAGCGATTCCGCCATCGCTCCGTAGCGATTCAGCAAATCCCGGTAGGCAACGCCGTCACCGCGGGCCCCAGCTAGCAGCGTGCGCAGCCGTAACAGCGTGATCTCACGAACCGCCGAATCATCGGACCACAGGTTGGCCAACCGGTCGATCGCGTCTTCGGCTTCGGCCAAGTCCTCCTCAGTGCACCGCTCCAACAGCGTCTCCACAAGAACGCCGGCGCCCCAAGCCCCGTACCCGAGCCGTCCTTTTCCGTGCAGGTCGTCGACGGCTTTGCGCATCACCGGTATGGCGGCATCGGTATCGCCGCGCCTGGCCCGCTCCCGGGCAATAAACAAATCGAGAATCGGGAGAAAGAAGAGGCCATGTATGCGCAGAAACGTGTCGCGGGCCCGCGCCATAACCGCCAGTCCGCGGACACGGTCGGCCGTGGCGTCCCGGCTCAGCAGTGTGACACCCAGTGCGTAGTAAGCCAAGCTCAGTGAGACATCGTTGCCGGATTCCTCGGCGGCCTGCACCGCCTCCTCGCTCGCGCGCACTGCGGAGTCATCGGCCCGAAGCACCCCATAGTGAATCGCGTCGGCGTAGGCCCAGGTGACGACACCGGCGAAGGTTGCCTGGGTGCTGCGTCGGGCCATCGCGACGGCGTCATCCAGGTCCTGTCGCCAACCCGAATACCCGAACCACCACCGAGCCACGCCGCGATAGACCAACGCGACCGCCAACGGTGATCCCACCCCGAACCCGGCGCCCATGACGGGATCGCCCGCCGCCAGGTCGATCACGGTCTGTGACCACCGTGAGATCTCGCCGAATTGACCGGCGTCGAACCACACGCAGAACGGTCCGAACGACAATCCCACCGTCGGGGCGGGGTCACCGATTGACTCGAGCAGCGCCATCTGTTCAGATGCCAGCCGCGAACCCTCACGCGAACACCCCGCGTAGAGGAGCTCGGCTTCCGGCCCGGTCATTCCGATCGCCAATGAGAGCTTGTCCCCTGCCGCGTTGCATAGCTCTCGCAGCTCCGCGAAGCGGCGCTGGCTCTCTTGGACTGCGCGGGTCAATCCGCCGGTGGCACACAGCATTGAGCGGGGGGCAATACGCATCGACAGCTGGTCGGAGTCATCGGGAGGCAGTGAGTCGGCGATGCGGCGGCCCCGCTCCCAACTGACCCGCGCAGCCGCGAAATCGCGGTCGATCAACCACGCGCCGGCGCGCATATGCCACTCATACGCGGTGCGCAGCTCGCCCGCCGCTTCGAGGTGTTCGGCGATCAGCGTCGCGTTATGGTCCACCGAGCCCGGGGCACGCACCTGAATCGCGGTGGCCAGGCGCCGGTGCCATTGGGCGCGATCGGATTTCAGCTGCGATTCGTAGGCCACCGCCCGGATGAGCGGGTGGCGGAAGGCGTACTCGGGGCTCGGGGTGAACCGAACCTGATCGATCAGCTCCGCGCGGAGCAGCTCGTCGAACACCGCATCGATGCCCAGCGCCGCAAGCAGCCCCGTATCGAAGCGGGCTCCGATCACCGACGCTGCGTTCACAGTTCGCTTGGCTGCGGTGGTCAGCCGGTCGATGCGTGCCTCGATGGCCGCCTGAACAGTGGGCGGCACGCTCAAATCGGCGACATCCGCGCGGCAAACATACTCACCGTGCCCGCCTGCCAGCACCCCGCGCTGAACCAACTCGCGCACCATCTCCTCGGCGAAGAACGGATTCCCCGCGGCCCTATCGCTGATCCTCGCCACCAGCCCACCGACCGAGGGATCCGAACCGAGTAAGTCATTCAGAAGCGCTGTGGTCTCCGAATCATCCAACGGTGCAAGCATTATCGTGTGTGGATCGTGCGCCCTGGTGGTCAGGGTTCCCTGGTATTCGGAGCGGGAGGTGATCAGCACCATGAGTTTGGTTTGCGGGATAACGGTGAGGAAATCACCCAGCATCGACTCGCTGACCGCGTCAATCCAGTGCGCATCCTCGATGATGTAAAGCCGTGGTTCGGTGCGCGCGAGTGTCGCGGTGTTGAGCAGCGCGGTCAATCGGCGCCGCCGGGCATCCCGGTCGATCTGCGGCAGCGGCACCTCGGGGTCAGCGATCCCGAGCAAGTCATCCAGCAGCAGCAGATCCTCCGGATCGGCGTCGGGGACTTGTGCGCGGACCCGGGAGCGGGCGGCTTCGTGGTCGAGGTCAGCAACACCGGTGTGTGCGCGCAGGAGTCGCCTCACCGCGTGGAACGAGACGTCACGAGCGTGGGACTCGCAGAAGGTCCACACCACTTCGACCCCGCGAGCGGCGGCCAGCGCCGCAGCCTCCCTCGCGATACGGCTCTTACCAATGCCCGGCGGTCCCACCACATTCACGACAGCACCGTGGCCATCAATCGCGCCGTCGACGAGGGCATCGATGGTTGCCATCTCCGAGCGTCGACCCACCAGGCCGGCCTCGGCGCGCCCGAGCAGGCCGTCCCGGTGGCCGATCGCCACCAGCCGATGCGCGGGGACGGGCGCGTCAGCACCTTTGATACGCACCAGTTCCGGTTCAGCCACGACAGCGACATGTTCAACCAGCCGAAAAGTGGACTCGCTGAGCATCACGCCACCAGGCGCTGCGACTGATTCCATCCGTTGTGCCAGCCCGACTTGCTCACCGACCGCGGTGTAACCCAGTGCGCCCGAACCGATCTCACCTGCGATGACCCGACCGGAATTCAACCCGACCCGCACCCGTAATGTCATGCCGTCGCGGCGCTCGACGTCGGTGGCCAGGCGAGCGGCTTCGTGCTGGACTTCCAAGGCCGCGAGACACGCTCGCGCGGCGTGATCCTCCAGCGCTATTGGCGCGCCGAACAAGGCCATGATCCCGTCGCCGGTGAACTTGTCGACAGTGCCGCCATACCGCTGCACTACGGCGGCGCTGCGAGTCACCAATTCACTCATGATCTCGCGCAACCGCTCGATATCAAGGGCAGCCGCGATGTCCATCGAGCGCACCACGTCGGCGAACAGCACCGTCACCTGCTTGTACTCGGCCGCATCGGTCGACGGCGCGAGCGGGGACCCACACGCCTCGCAGAATCGCGCGCCCTCGTGCGGCACGACTCCGCACGACCGGCAAACGTTGCCTGCCGGCATCACGGCCGTCTTCGCTTTCGCGGTCCCCGCTGACTGCACGATTAGCGAAGCGTATGACTTTCCCGCGCGCACTTGGGCGATGTGACGATATTGACAGCTGCGTCATGACTGGGAACCGTGATCACCTGTCGTGGCGATCATCATCCGGCAGCTCAACGAGCAGATCCCACCAGCCTTCGCACTGGTGGGATCCGGTCGCAATCAGGGTCTGGCAGACCTATGGCCCCCAGATCATCAGGTCTTCCATGCCGTTGTTCATCGTGACAGTGGTGGGAGGTGCTCCCGTGACGTCGAAATGAATCTTGCCCGTCGCTTCGGCGCCCTCGGGGATGGTGGCTCCGCTGATGTTGACCGGGCTGGCGACCTGCCACAACACCCGATAGGCGTCCTGGTTGGGGGCAACGGCGTTGAACTGCGAAATGGCGGGTGTGACGCTGCCCCGGATGGCCCTAACGGTGGCCGTGGCTTCCCAGAGCTTGCCGGCGACGGGGTAGCCCGGCATCACGTCGGAGCTGGGTTTGAGGTCGCTGACCTTCCAGCTGAGCTCGACCTGCCCGACGGTGTCGGTCATCGTCAACTCACTGCCCAGCTTGCCGGTGATCGGATAGGCAGCCGCCGACACGGTCGGCGCGGTGGCCGCACCGGCCATTCCCATCGCCACGGTTGCCGCCGCTGTCGCTACGATCGCTGTGATTTTCACTGTTCCCCTTCATTTCTCGGTTTTCCGATAAAGCGACGACGCCGTCGCAATTAATCCACTCGGCCGGAACTCGGCGGTCCGCTGAGGGGCGCCTTAAACCCCCCGGGAACAAATCGGGGCGGCCTCCCGTTGACCACTTCGACAGTTGAGTCGCTTAGACTCAAGTCTGGCTTGACACGATAGGGTCGGCCGGTGAAGGCTTGAGTGCGGTGCACTCAGACTGAATGGGTGCCACGCACTCAAACTGAATGGGTGCCACGCACTCAAACTGAATGGGTGCCACGCACCCGTGACCACTAGCAGGACTATTCAGGAGGCAAAACCATGGCTCGTGCGGTCGGAATCGACCTCGGGACCACCAACTCCGTCGTCGCCGTGCTCGAAGGTGGCGACCCGGTGGTGATCGCAAACTCAGAGGGCTCCCGCACCACACCGTCGGTTGTCGCGTTCGCGCGCAACGGCGAGGTGCTGGTGGGACAGCCTGCCAAGAACCAGGCGGTGACCAACGTCGACCGCACCATTCGTTCGGTCAAGCGTGAGATGGGCAGCGATTGGTCCATCGAGATCGACGGCAAGAAGTACACCGCGCAGGAGATCAGCGCGCGCGTCTTGATGAAGCTCAAGCGCGACGCCGAGAGCTACCTGGGTGAGGACATCACCGACGCCGTGATCACGGTGCCCGCCTACTTCAACGACGCCCAGCGTCAGGCCACCAAGGAAGCCGGCCAGATCGCCGGACTCAACGTGCTGCGCATCGTCAACGAGCCGACCGCGGCCGCGCTGGCCTACGGGCTCGACAAGGGCGAGAAGGAACAGACCATCCTGGTCTTCGACCTCGGTGGCGGCACGTTCGACGTCTCGCTGCTCGAGATCGGCGAGGGTGTCGTCGAGGTCCGCGCCACCTCCGGTGACAACCACCTCGGTGGTGACGACTGGGACCAGCGCATCGTCGACTGGCTCGTCGACAAGTTCAAGGGCACCAGCGGCATCGACCTGACCAAGGACAAGATGGCCATGCAGCGGCTGCGTGAGGCCGCGGAGAAGGCCAAGATCGAGCTGTCGAGCTCGCAGAGCACCTCGATCAACCTGCCCTACATCACCGTCGATGCGGACAAGAACCCGCTGTTCCTCGACGAGCAGCTGACTCGCGCCGAATTCCAGCGCATCACACAGGATCTGCTGGACCGCACCCGCAAGCCGTTCCAGTCGGTGATCGCCGACACCGGCATCTCGGTGTCCGACATCGACCACGTCGTGCTGGTCGGCGGTTCCACCCGGATGCCCGCGGTGACCGACCTGGTCAAGGAGCTCACCGGCGGCAAGGAGCCCAACAAGGGCGTCAACCCCGACGAGGTTGTCGCAGTGGGCGCCGCGTTGCAGGCTGGCGTGCTCAAGGGTGAGGTGAAAGACGTTCTACTGCTTGACGTCACGCCGCTGTCCCTGGGCATCGAGACCAAGGGTGGCGTGATGACCAAGCTGATCGAGCGCAACACCACGATCCCGACCAAGCGATCGGAGACCTTCACCACGGCCGACGACAATCAGCCGTCTGTGCAGATCCAGGTCTATCAGGGTGAGCGCGAGATCGCGGCGCACAACAAGCTGCTCGGCAGCTTCGAGCTGACCGGTATCCCGCCGGCCCCGCGCGGCGTGCCGCAGATCGAGGTCACCTTCGACATCGACGCCAACGGCATCGTGCACGTCACCGCCAAGGACAAGGGCACCGGCAAGGAGAACACGATCCGCATCCAGGAGGGCTCCGGCCTGTCCAAGGAGGAGATCGACCGGATGATCAAGGATGCCGAGGCGCACGCCGAGGAGGACCGCAAGCGTCGCGAGGAGGCCGACGTCCGCAACCAGGCCGAATCGCTGGTGTACCAGACGGAGAAGTTCGTCAAGGACCAGCGCGAAGCTGAGGGCGGTTCCAAGGTCCCCGAGGACACCTTGAGCAAGGTCGACGCGGCCATCGCAGAAGCGAAGACGGCTCTGGAAGGCACCGACATCGGCGCCATCAAGTCCGCGATGGAGAAGCTGGGCGTCGAGAGCCAGGCGCTGGGTCAGGCCATCTACGAGGCCACCCAGGCCGAGCAGGCGGCCGGCGGTGGATCCGACGCAGGCGCGGCCGGACCGTCGCAGGACGATGTCGTGGACGCCGAGGTTGTCGACGATGACCGGGAGAACAAGTGAGCCAACACGATTCGTACGAGCCGGTGACTGTCACCGACAAACGGCGTATCGATCCCGAGACTGGCGAACTCCGTGAACCCGCGACCGGGCCGGCCCCCGGTGGGCCGGCTTCGGAAGCCGAATCAACGGGATCGACGTCCGAGGAAGTCACCGAACTGAAGTCCACCCTGCAGCGTGTCAAGGCGGAGTACGACAACTACCGCAAGCGCGCGCTGCGCGACCAGCAGATGGCTGCCGAGCGGACCAAGGCCGCCGTTGTCACCCAACTGCTTCCGGTGCTCGACGACCTCGACCGCGCCCGCAGCCACGGTGACCTGGAGTCCGGACCGCTGAAGTCGGTCGCCGACAAGCTGGCGACCGCACTTGAGGGGCTTGGCCTTACGGGCTTCGGCGACGAAGGCGACCCGTTCGACCCTGCGTTGCACGAAGCCGTGCAGCACGAGGGCGAGGGGACGCATCCCATCGTCGGAACCGTGATGCGACGCGGCTACAAGGTCGGTGAACAGGTGGTGCGCCATGCCCTCGTCGGCGTGGTCGACACCGTGCCGGAGGCCGAAGAGGCAGCGGACACGCCCGATACGGGCGGCGAGCCGGCTGCCGAGACCCCACAATCAGAGAACGACTAGTACAGGTAAGGAGGTGACGCGGCATGGCCCAACGCGAATGGGTCGAGAAGGACTTCTACAAGGAGCTCGGCGTCTCCTCTGACGCCAACGCCGACGAGATCAAGCGGGCCTACCGGAAGTTGGCCCGCGATCTCCATCCCGACACCAACTCCGACCCCAGCGCCGCCGAGAGATTCAAGGCGGTGTCCGAGGCGCACAGCGTGCTGTCGGATCCGGCTAAGCGCAAGGAATACGACGAAACCCGACGGCTGTTCGCAGGCGGCGGATTCGGCCGGGGCCGCTTCAGTGGAGGCGGCAACTTCGGCGGGTTCGGCGGCGACGGGGTCGAGTTCAACCTGAACGACTTGTTCGACGCCGCCGGGCAGACCGGCGGCGCGAACATCGGCGATCTGTTCGGTGGACTGTTCGGCCGTGGCGCGCAACCACGGCCGAGCAGGCCGCGCCGGGGCAACGACCTGGAGACCGAGACCGAGCTGTCGTTCATGGAAGCCACCAAGGGTGTGGCGATGCCGCTTCGGCTGACCAGCCCGGCGCCGTGCACGAATTGCCATGGCAGCGGGGCACGTCCGGGTACCAGCCCGAAGGTGTGCCCGAACTGCAACGGCTCAGGGGTGGTCAGCCGCAACCAGGGTGCGTTCGGGTTCTCTGAACCCTGCACCGAATGCCGCGGCAGCGGATCGATCATCGAGCACCCCTGCGACGAATGTAAGGGCACCGGCGTCACCACCAGGACCCGGACCATCAACGTGCGGATCCCACCGGGCGTCGAGGACGGCCAGCGGATCCGGCTGGCCGGGCAGGGCGAAGCGGGCCTGCGTGGGGCGCCGTCAGGTGACCTGTACGTGACCGTACATGTCAAGCCCGACAAGGTGTTCGGCCGTGACGGCGACGACCTCACCGTCACCGTACCTGTCGCGTTCCACGAGTTGGCTCTGGGGACAACGCTTTCCGTACCCACCCTGGAAGGCAAGGTCGGGGTGCGGGTGCCCAAGGGCACATCGGACGGCCGCATCCTGCGGGTGCGCGGCCGCGGTGTCCCGAAACGCTCTGGCGGTCACGGCGATCTGCTGGTGACGGTCAAAGTCGCGGTGCCGCCGAACCTGGAGGGCGAAGCGGCTGAAGCGCTCGAGACCTACGCGAAGGCGGAGCGGGCCAGCGGGTTCGATCCGCGAGCGGGATGGGCGGGTGCGTGATGTCAGCGAAGCGCAACGATGAGGCACGCACCTTCCTGATTTCAGTGGCCGCCGAGCTGGCAGGCATGCATGCGCAGACACTGCGCACGTATGACCGGCTCGGCCTGGTCAGCCCGCAGCGCAGCTCGGGGGGCGGCCGCCGCTACTCGCAGCATGACGTCGACCTGCTGCGCGAGGTGCAGCGGCTGTCCCAGGATGAGGGCGTCAACCTGGCAGGGATCAAGCGCATCATCGAGCTGACCAATCAGGTGGAAGCCCTGCAGGCCCGGGTCCGTGAAATGGCCCAGGAGCTAGAGGAATTGCGCGCTCGCCAACGCCGCGAGGTTGCCGTCGTACCCAAGAGCACAGCGGTCGTGGTGTGGCAGCCGCGCGCGAAACGCTAGGTGACGGTGATCGAGAATCGGGCGGTTTCCGGCTTACCGGGCACCGCATAGCGGTACGTGCCGCGGCGCAGTGAATCCGTTGGCGCCGCCATCGGTTCGATCGCGACGATGTCGTCGGTCTTGGGCGCGAACAGCTGAGCCGCCGGATAGCCCTTGTCGAACTTGACCTCGACGCGGCGGTCGCCGCCGGACAGTGCGAACACCGCCCCTTCCGGAACGTTGTCGAAGCCGTCGTCGTAGGTGACGGTCTTCAGCGGCTCGGTGGCGCCGTTCCAGTCCTCGTGCTCACCGGTGGGGATGCCCCAGTTGTCCACCGGCAGACGGCGCATCGACGGCGTGGTCAGCCGCCACTCTTCGCGCGGCACACCCGGAATCGTGAAATACGGGTGATAGCCGAAGCACAACGGCACCGATGCCGACGTCGTCGGCATCACCGTCGTCTCGATGGCCAGCGTGCGATCCTGCAGTGTCACGTGCTGGGTGAGCAGGTGGGGGAAGGGGAACGACGCCAGCAGCCGTGGCTTGCCGCCGAAGTCGAGGACTGCCGTCAGCGTGTTCTCCGTGCGCGCGGTGACCAGCCACCCGGGGTAGGCGGCGAGCACACCGTGGATCGGCACACCGTGTTCGTCGGTGCGTACCCCGCCGGTCCCCGGCGTCAGCGTGACAACGGCGCCGTTGATCCCATACTTGCTGGCGCTCAACCGGTTTGCCCACGGGTACAGGATCGGGATGCCCATGGTCTTGCCCGCGTTCACATAGGCGTCGAGCCCGCGGCGCTGACCGAGGAACTCGTCGCCGCCGTCGGCGAGCGAGGTGCCCACCATGCCCGCGACCGGGACGAAGGTGGCGGTCACCGACGATGAGGGGTCCTTCAGCACGACGCTTTCGAACTCGGCCATGGTGAACGATCCTGCCACGCTCAGCTGGCAAGCGGATCGTGTTGGATCCGCTCTGCCGGTGCGCCCTTGGCGATCAGCGCTGCCTTGGTGGCCTCCACCATCTGCGGGCCGCCGCAGATCAGGATCTGCCGATCACCCCACCCGCCGTAGCGCGTCACCACGTCGGGGAGCAGGCCCGTCTGCCGGACATGCAACCCGCGCGGCGGTTGCACGTCGGGGTAGTCAGCGGCCCACGGCGGATCGGTGTTGAACTCCGACACCGGCGTCACCGACAACCACGGGTTGGTCGACGCGATCTGCCACAGCGTGCGAAGGTCATAGAGCTCACTGGGGTAGCGGGCGCCGAAGAACAAATGCACGCGCGGGTTTTCGCCGTACCGGGTGAGGTCCATGATCAGGGTGCGCAGCGGCGCGAGACCCGTGCTGCCCGCGACCATCAGCACGTCGCCTGCGGTCCGGTCGACGTGCATGCCGCCGTGCGGATTCGACAGCCGCCACCTGTCACCGGGTTTCGTCTCGCCGATGATCGCGGGGCTGACCATGCCGCCGGTCACCGAGCGGACGTGGAACTCGATGGCCCCGCCGCGGTCGGCGGGGATCGCGGGGCTCAGGAACCGCCACCGATGCGGCCATTGCGGCACCTGCACCGTCACGTACTGGCCCGGGTGGTAGTACAGCGGCTGATCGAGTTGCAACCGGATCACCGAGACGTCGCGGGTGAGCCGCAGGTGCTCGATCACCGTGCCGTCGCGGAATGGGGGACCCTTCTCGGCGTCGGCGGCCCCGCGCATCACCCCGATGATCAACGCGACGGCGTCATGAGTGGCCGCGGCCAGCCGGTCGTCCCAACTCTCGATCAGGTGACTGCGCAGCGTGGTCAGCAGCGCATCCTGCATGCTGTCGTAATGCCGTTGCAGCACACCGTATTTGCGGTGATCGCGGCCCAGCTGCGCGAGGAACGCGATCGGTTCCTCGGCGCGCTGGGCGATCATCTCGGAGAACAACCACGTGACCGCCTGGGCGAATGCGTTGCGCTGCGCCGCCATGTCCGGCGGGAACAGATCCCGTGCCGAAGTGTCGATGGCGAACCAACGGGTGTAGAACCGGCGGATCAGCCCGTCGGACCCCAACGTGGGGTCGACCGCGTCGCGCAGTGTGCGCAGTGCACCGCGGTCGTCCAGTCCCACGCCGCCCGAGTTTAGGCGGGGACTGCCCTGCGCTGGCGAACGGCGGCGAGCGCGATCAGCGCGGTACCGGCAACGGCCCAGCCGGTCAACACCGCGATCGCGGTCGCCGCGCCTGCACCGTCGAAGAAGGCGGTCGACCGCAGCAACGTCGCCGTCGCCCCCTGCGGCAGCCACTGGCCAAGGGCGCCCCAGCCGGCAGGCAGCATCTCGGGCGCGCTGGCCAGCCCTGACAGCGGATTGCCCAGCAGCATCCCCAGCAGCGCGCCGATCGCCAATCCCACCCGGCCGAACAGCGACCCCAGCCCCAGCATCGCCAGGCCCGCGGCCAGCAGGCCCAGCGTCAACCCGGCCGCCACCAGCCACATGTTGTCCTCGATGGACCCGAACACGTAGCGCAGCAGGGCGGCGATGCCGACGCCTGCAACGCCGGCGAACGCGACCGCGGCGACGAAGCGGGACCAGATCTCGCGCCGCAGAACCAGCACCAGGGCGATGGCGGGCAGCAGCCCCGCCAACGTGATCGGCAGCGCCGAGGCGGCCAGGCCCGCTCCACGGGGGTCCGACGTGGTCGGCGGCGCGAGGTCCTCAGTGTGCAACGGCATGCCCGACTGCTGCGCGATACCTGCGCCGATCTGGGTCAGCATCTGCGCGACCATCGGGCTACCGCCCGTCGCGATCAGCAGGGACGGCTTATCAGGCCCGAATGCGATGCCGCCGTAGATATCTCGGTTGCGGATCGCGTCGCGCAACGCGTCCTCGCCGGGGTAGTAGGTGACGGCGAACGCGCCGGGCGTGTGCTGCTCGAGCATGTCGGCGATCTGTCCGCTTGCCGCCGTCGGCCCGGCCGCGCCGATAGGGATGTGGTTCGGCTTGGACCGCACAGCAGGCAGCGCGAACGCGATCGCGAGGATCGCGATCACGACGGCGAGTACGACGACGACGCCGGTGGCGCGGATCGTCGCGGGCGGTTCATGGACGGGTGACGCGTGTTGGGCGTGCCGTACCGGCGTGCCCAGCGAAGTCTCTGTCATCGCTCAGTCCTTTTCATCCATTGTTGAATTAATTGCTGTGTGCGAGCGTAGCGCCGGGCGACCCAGATTTCAACAGTCATTGAAATGCTAGTGTCGAGATGTGCCGCCACCTGCCAAGACGCCGAAGCGTCGTGGCCGTCGCCAAGGCGAACCGGTGTCCCGCGACGCGGTGCTGGCGGCGGCCAAACAGCGGTTCGCGGCGGAGGGATACGAGAAGACGACGCTGCGCGCGATCGCCAAGGACGCGCATGTCGACCCGTCGATGGTGCTTTATCTGTTCGGGTCGAAAGAGGAGTTGTTCCGTCAATCCCTGCGTTTGATCATCGACCCGGACGTCTTGGTGGCCGCGCTCACCGGCGGGCCCGACGACGATTTGGACATCGGCACCAGGATGGTGCGCACGTATCTGCGGATCTGGGAGTCGCCCGAGACCGCCGACAGCATGCGGGCGATGCTGCAATCGGCCACGTCGAACACCGACGCGCATGACGCGTTCCGCGGTTTCATGCAGAACTACGTGCTGACAGCGGTCTCGGAGGTGCTCGGAGGCGGCGAGCAGGCGCGGTTGCGGGCGATGCTGGCCGCGAGCCAACTGGTGGGAACGGCGCTGCTGCGCTATGTCATGGAGGTGCCGCCGCTGGCGACGTTGCCCGCCGACGACGTGGTTGTGTTGATCGCGCCGACCGTGACCAGATACCTGACGGCTGACCCGGCGGAGCTACGCCTGCCCGAGCTGTAAACCGTGAATCCCCTTGTACAGCACCAGAACACCAACCACCACCAGAATCGCGGCGACCAGCGTCGCGTGCTGCTGCTCCATCCAGTCCTTGAGCCGCTGTAGGGGTTCGTCGAGGCGATCGCCCGACACGGCGTAGGCGAGGATCGGCAGCGCCACCGTCGAACCCGCGACCGCGACGAACCACATTACGGCGACCCACGCGTGGGCGCTGCCGAGGCCGCCGGTGCCGATCGCCAAACCCGCTGCGACACACATGAACAGCACCTTGGGGTTCACCACGGCCAGTGCCATGGCGGCCAGGCCGGCGCGTGCGGGCGAGAGCGTGCCCAGCTTCTGCATCCAGGCCGGGGTGTGCGCTGCCCGCTTGCGGGTGAGCCAGCGGTAGATGCCGAACACGATCAGCGCCGCGCCGACGACGATGCGGACCCAGGATGCCCATGTCGGCGGCTTGCTGAGGTCGACGACGAGGTTCGACAGTTCGAGGAAGACGATCGTCAGCGCCGTAAGGCCGATCAGCCAACCGGCCAGAAACGCCACGCCGGTCGGTCGGGGCTGCGACGTGTGCAACACCAGCACCGCCGGGATGATGGACAGCGGCGACAGCGCGATGACCAAAGCCAGCGGGATGAGTTCGGTCAGCACTCGTCGAACTATAGGGATCGACCGGCGTCGTAGCGGCAGGCTTTCCAGTCTGAGCCGTCGCGGAGGAACTCGACGTCCAACGTCTTGGTGTGCGGCTGGTTGGCGGCCCGGAATTGGACGTTGGCGAGGGCCCGTCGGATTTCCTGCTTGCGTACCAACCTGTTTGGAAGTCCGCCTCGTCGGTGGCCGCCGCGACCGGACCTGCGGTCGACACGCCCACCACCGCCACGATCGTCAGGCCGGCGAGCAGTGCGCGCATGCGTCAAGCGGGGCCGACGGGCCTTGCGAACCCCTGCGCGACCCGCCGAGCGGAAAAAAGCTAGACTTGAGCGGAACAGACTCAACCTTGACGACGTTGAACAAGCGGACAAGCATTTATCAGGCCCTTTTCGAACGATCGGAGGACCGTCGTGGATTCGTTCAATCCGACGACCAAGACCCAGGCTGCGTTGACCGCGTCCCTGCAGGCCGCCACGGCCGCAGGCAATCCGCAGATCACGCCCGCCCACCTGTTGATGGCGCTGCTCACCCAGAACGATGGCATCGCCGCGCCGCTGTTGGAGGCCGTCGGCGTCGAACCGGCGACCATCCGCGCCGAGACGCAACGGCTCCTCGACCGGCTGCCCAGCGCCAGCGGCGCCGCATCGCAGCCGCAGCTGAGCCCGCAGTCGCTGGCCGCGATCACGACCGCGCAGAACCTCGCCACCGAGATGGACGACGAGTACGTCTCGACCGAGCACCTGATGGTCGGGCTCGCCACCGGCGACTCCGACGTCGCCAAGCTGCTCACCAACCACGGCGCCTCACCGCAGGCGCTGCGCGAGGCGTTCGTCAAGGTGCGCGGCAGTGCCCGCGTCACCAGCCCCGACCCCGAGGGCAGCTATCAGGCGCTGGAGAAGTACTCAACCGACCTGACCGCGCGTGCCCGCGAGGGCAAGTTGGACCCGGTCATCGGGCGCGACAACGAGATTCGTCGTGTCGTGCAGGTGCTGAGCCGTCGCACCAAGAACAACCCGGTGCTCATCGGTGAGCCCGGTGTCGGCAAGACCGCGATCGTCGAGGGTTTAGCCCAGCGCATCGTGGCAGGCGACGTGCCGGAGAGCCTGCGCGACAAGACCGTCATCTCCTTGGACCTCGGCTCGATGGTCGCGGGGTCGAAGTACCGCGGCGAGTTCGAGGAACGACTCAAGGCCGTGCTCGACGACATCAAGAACTCGGCCGGTCAGATCATCACGTTCATCGACGAGTTGCACACCATCGTGGGTGCGGGCGCGACCGGCGAGGGCTCGATGGACGCGGGCAACATGATCAAACCGATGCTGGCTCGTGGTGAATTGCGCCTGGTCGGCGCGACGACGCTCGACGAGTACCGCAAGTACATCGAGAAGGACGCCGCGCTGGAACGCCGCTTCCAGCAGGTGTTCGTGGGCGAGCCGTCGGTGGAGGACACCGTCGGCATCCTGCGTGGCCTCAAGGACCGCTACGAGGTGCACCACGGCGTGCGCATCACCGACTCGGCACTGGTCGCGGCGGCCACGCTGTCCGACCGTTACATCACCGCCCGGTTCCTGCCGGACAAGGCCATCGACCTGGTCGACGAGGCCGCGTCGCGGCTGCGCATGGAGATCGACTCACGGCCCGTCGAGATCGACGAGGTCGAGCGGTTGGTGCGTCGACTCGAGATCGAGGAGATGGCGCTGGCCAAAGAAGAAGACGAGGCCTCCAAGGAACGGCTGGAGAAGCTGCGCGCCGAACTGGCCGATCAGAAGGAGAAGTTGGCCGAGCTGACCACCCGCTGGCAGAACGAGAAGAACGTTATCGACGTCGTCCGCGAGCTGAAAGAGCAGTTGGAGACGCTGCGTGGCGAGGCCGACCGGGCCGAGCGCGACGGTGATCTGGCCAAGGCTTCGGAGTTGCGCTACGGGCGCATCCCCGAGGTGGAGAAGAAGTTGGACGCCGCCATTCCGCAGGCCGAGGCTCGCGAGAACGTGATGCTCAAGGAGGAGGTCGGGCCCGACGACATCGCCGACGTGGTGTCGGCGTGGACCGGCATCCCGGCTGGCCGCATGCTCGAAGGCGAGACCGCCAAGCTGCTGCGGATGGAAGAGGAGCTCGGCAAGCGCGTCGTCGGGCAGAGCAAGGCCGTGCGGGCAGTCTCCGACGCGGTGCGCCGGTCCCGTGCCGGTGTCGCGGACCCGAACCGGCCGACCGGCTCGTTCATGTTCCTCGGCCCGACCGGTGTCGGTAAGACCGAGCTCGCAAAAGCGTTGGCGGAGTTCCTATTTGACGACGAACGCGCCATGGTTCGCATCGACATGAGCGAGTACGGCGAGAAGCACTCCGTCGCGCGTCTGGTCGGTGCGCCTCCCGGCTACATCGGCTACGACCAGGGCGGGCAGCTGACCGAGGCGGTGCGGCGGCGGCCGTACACGGTGATCCTGTTCGACGAGATCGAAAAGGCCCATCCCGACGTGTTCGACGTGCTGCTGGCTGTGCTCGACGAGGGTCGGTTGACCGACGGTCAGGGCCGCACGGTCGACTTCCGCAACACCATCCTGATCCTGACGTCCAACCTGGGCGCGGGCGGGACGGAGGAGCAGGTGATGGCCGCGGTGCGCTCGGCATTCAAGCCCGAGTTCATCAACCGACTCGACGACGTGATCATCTTCGACGGTCTCGAACCCGGTGAGCTGGTCGCCATCGTCGACATCCAGCTGGCCCAGCTGCAGAAGCGGTTGGCGCAGCGCAGGCTCACCCTCGAGGTGTCGCTGCCCGCCAAGCAGTGGCTGGCCCAGCGCGGATTCGACCCGATGTACGGTGCCCGGCCGCTGCGCAGGCTGATCCAGCAAGCCATTGGCGACCAGTTGGCCAAGATGCTGCTGGCAGGTGAGGTGCACGACGGCGACGTCGTGCCGGTCAACGTCAGCCCGGACGGCGAGTCGCTGGTTTTGGGCTGACCCTCCCGCCGAAACGGTATTCCAGCACGCGTCTACTCGTCGGACTTTCCGTGGTGGAATACCGTTTTGCGGCTAGATGCACGGTTGTGATCTCGTTGAGTTCGGGATTAGGCGGCCCCGGCAAGTAGGCTAGGCGGCGATGGTCCCGCTTTGGTTCACGCTGTCCGCGCTCTGTTTCGTGGGTGCGGCGGTGCTGCTGTACGTCGACATCGACCGTCGACGCGGCCTGGGCCGCCGCCGGAAGTCCTGGGCGAAGTCGCACGGCTTCGACTACGAGCACGAATCGGCGGACATCATCAAGCGCTGGAAGCGCGGCGTGATGTCGACCGTCGGCGACATCGCCGCCAAGAACGTGGTGCTCGGCCAGATCCGCGGCGAGGCCGTGTTCATCTTCGATCTGGAAGACGTTGCGACGGTCATCGCGCTGCACCGCAAGGTCGGCACCAACGTCGTCGTCGATCTGCGGCTCAAAGGCATCAAGGAACCGCGCGAGAACGACATCTGGTTGCTCGGCGCGATCGGCCCGCGGATGGTGTACTCCACCAACCTCGACGCCGCCAGGCGCGCCTGTGACCGGCGCATGGTGACGTTCGCGCACACCGCGCCCGACTGCGCCGAGATCATGTGGAACGAGCAGAACTGGACGCTGGTGTCGATGCCGGTGACCAGCACCCGCGCCCAGTGGGACGAGGGTCTGCGCACCGTCCGGCAATTCAATGACCTGCTGCGCGTGCTGCCACCCGTTCCGCAGACCGCAGGCGGCCAGCCCGTCGCGCGGCGTAGCGGCTCACCCAGTCGCCCGCTCACGCCTGCCCCGGCCCGCTCGGAGCTGCCGCCGGGCCGCACCGACCTGCCACCGGGTCGAGCGGATGTTCTCCCG
>NZ_LZHZ01000062.1 GCF_001667505.1 Mycobacterium sp. ACS1612 | reverse complement strand
CCCCCCCCCCCCCCCCCCCCCCCCCCCCCCCCCCCCCCCCCCCCCCCCCCCCCCCCCCCCCCCCCCCCCCCCCGCCGGGCCCCCGCCCCCCCCCCCCCCCCCCCCCCACCCGGCGGCCGCCCCCGCCGCCCCCCGCCCCGCCGAGGATCGTGACGGCCTCCGCGGCGTTGAGGATGTCGGCGGCTCGGCGCAGCGACGCGTCATCGGGACGCACCACCGACCTGGTCGGCGTGACCGGCCGCGTCAGGAATCCCGACGTCTCGGCGCGCTGCAGGAAGATCTCACCGGGGATGACGACGACGGCGACACCGCGTTCCTCGACCGCGGCGCGCATCGCCATCTCGAGAACGCGCGGCGCCATCTCCGGGGTGCTGACGAGTTCCCGGTAGACGCTGCAGTCGCGGAACAGCTCCTGCGGATGGGTCTCCTGGAAGTACTCCGAGCCGATCTCGGTGCGCGGGATGTGAGCCGCGATGGCCAGCACCGGAACCCGGCTGCGCTGGGCGTCGAACAACCCGTTGATCAAATGCAGGTTGCCGGGCCCGCAGCTGCCCGCGCAGACTGCGAGCGCGCCGCTCAGCGCCGCGTCGGCGGCGGCGGCGAATGCGGCCGTCTCCTCGTGACGTACGTGCTCCCAACTGATTTCACCGGATCGCCGGATCGCGTCGGTGAACCCGTTGAGGCTGTCCCCCGGCAGCCCGTATACGCGGCGAACGCCGCTGATCGACAGTGCTGAGATGATGTGATCGGCAACAGTCGCCACCTGGGCAGCGTAGCGCGGTTGTCCTACTTAGGAGCGAAACGTTGGCCCGCGTCCAGTCGGAGGCACTGGCCGTTGAGCATCGGGTTCTCGACGATCGCGGCGACCAGCTTGGCGTACTCCTCCGGCTTGCCGAGCCGCTTGGGGAACGCGGCGTCCTTGGTGAGCGCCGTTGCGAAATCGTCGGGGATCCCTTCGGTCAGTCCGGTGGCGAACAGGCTCGGCGCAATCGCGAGCGCCCGGATGCCGAGGCTGCCGAGATCGCGCGCCATGGTCAGGCACATGCCCGCGATCGCGGCCTTGGACGCGGTGTAGGCGACCTGCCCGATCTGGCCCTCGAACGCGGCGATCGACGCCGTGTTGATGATGACGCCGCGCTCCTCCTGCTCGTCGTCGACGAGGTCCTGCTTGCTCATCTGCCACGCCGCCAGCCGGCTGATGTTGAAGGTGCCGATCAGGTTGAGGTCGACGGTCCTGCGGAAGGACTCCAGGCTGTGCGGTCCGTCCTTCGTGACGGTGCGCTCGCCGATACCGCCACCGGCGGTGGTCACGATGATGTGGAGGGCGCCGAGTGCGTCCACCGCCTGCTGCAGCACGGTCTCCGTACCGTCGAAGTCGGTGACGTCCACCTCGAAGAACGAACCGCCGATGGAGTCGGCGACGTCCCTGCCCTTCGACTGCGGCCGATCCAGCACCGCCACGCTGGCGCCGCGCTTGGCCAACAATTCGGCCGTCGCCTTTCCGAAGCCGGACGCCCCACCGACGATGACGGCCTTCTTGCCCTCGATCTCCATTCAGCTGCCTTTCCAAAAGGTGGTCGAACCGTAAAGCAACTTAGCTCATCGCGCAGTCGGTAAGGCTTTCGGGCGCACCGTCGCCGTCACGACTTCGTAAGGTCTGCCGCCGCGCCGCGCAGGTAGGTTTTGGCTATGTCCGAACCTGCGGCCGACAAGCGGATGATGGCCGGCATCGCGGCCGCTGCCGTCGCGCTCGGTGTCACCCAATTGATCGCGGTGGCGGTCGGCCCGCAGGCCGACGCCCGCACCTCGGTCGGGTCGGCGATCATCGACCTGACGCCGGGTCCGGTCAAAGAGTGGACGATTCAGACCTTCGGCACCGCCGACAAACTCTTCCTGTCGGTCCTGATCCTCGGCGTCATCGCGCTCATCGCGGCGGTGACCGCACGTTGGGAGACGCGGCGCGTCCCGGTGGGCAGCATCGCCATCGTCATCGCCGGGATCCTCGGATGCGCGGCGGTGCTTTCGCGCGCGGGCGCGACGCCGGCAGACATTGTGCCCACCGTGATCGGCACGGTGTGCGGTGTCGCGGTGCTGCGCCTGCTCGTCTCCGGACGGTTCACCGACGCATCGGAGTCCCGCGACTCCCGCGACTCTGACGCCCCCGACCGCGGTCGCCGCTTGTCGTTGGTGACGATGGGATTTCTGGGCGCCGGTGCACTCAGCGGTGTCGCAGGCGTCGTGTTGACGCGGATGCTGTCGTCGGTGTCCGGTGACCGCAACTCGTTCGCACTGCCGCGCATCGACGTGGCCGCCCCGCCCGTGCCGCCGACAGTGCAGCCCAAAGGTGTTGCGCTGCCGTCGTTTGTCACCAGCAACGCGGATTTCTACCGGATCGACACCGCGCTCACGGTGCCGCAGCTGGCTCGCTCCGAGTGGCAACTGAAGATTCACGGCATGGTGGACCGCGAGATCACCTTCCACTTCGAGGACCTCGACCGGTTCGACGTCGTCGAGAAGCTGGTAACCCTGACATGTGTGTCGAACCCCGTTGGCGGCGACCTCATTTCGAACGCCGCGTGGACGGGATATCGGGTGCGCGACCTGCTGGCCGAGGCCGGTGTGCATCCGGACGCCGACATGGTGCTGTCGACGTCGGTCGACGGGTTCACCGCAGGCACACCGGTCGAGGCGCTCACCGACACGCGTGACGCACTGCTGGCGGTCGCGATGAACGGTCAGCCGCTGCCCACCGAGCACGGCTATCCGGCCCGGCTCGTGGTGCCCGGCCTGTACGGCTATGTGTCGGCGACCAAGTGGGTGGTCGACTTGGAGCTGACGCGGTTCGACAAGGCCGAGGCGTTCTGGACACAGCACGGGTGGTCGGCGAAGGGGCCGATCAAGACGGAGTCCCGGATCGATGTGCCACGCAGCGGGCAGGATGTCGCCAAGGGTCCCGTGACGTTCGGCGGCATCGCGTGGGCGCAGCACCGCGGCGTGCGCGCGGTGGAGGTCCGCATCGACGGGCCGAACAAGCAGGGCGCCTGGCAGCCCGCCGACCTCGGCGCCTCGTACTCCAACGACACCTGGCGGCTGTGGAGCTTCAACTGGCAGGCCACCGAGTCCGGTCTGCACACCATCACCGTGCGCGCCACCGACAACACCGGCGCGGTGCAGACGCCCGACATCGCCGACCCGGTTCCCGACGGCGCCAGCGGGTGGCACTCGGTGCAGTTCGCGGTGCGGTGACTACCGCGAGCGACCGCGTCTGCACGTCGACACGCCGGAAAATCATGTGCAAACGCGGTCGCTCGCGCCGAGGTTGGCGTGCCAGGCTGGGGCCGTGCAGCTGAGTGACGTTGTCGCCGCGTCGGCCGAAGTCGGCGCGACCTCCGCGCGGCTGGCCAAAATGGCCCGCATCGCCGACCTGCTGCGCGTGGCGGGCGCCGAGCACGACGCCAAGCAGGTCGCGGTCATTGTGTCCTGGCTGTCCGGCGAGCTGCCGCAACGCCAGATCGGGATCGGCTGGGCGGCGTTGCGCTCGCTTCCGCCTGCGGCCGACCGGCCCACGCTGACCGTGCTGCAGGTTGACGCGGCGTTCAGCGAGATCGGCCAGGTCGCGGGCAAGGGTTCGCAGGCGCGTCGCGCCGAACTGGTCACCGGACTGTTCGCCGCGGCCACCGAATCCGAGCAGACCTTCCTGCGCAGGCTGCTCGGCGGCGAACTGCGCCAGGGCGCGCTGGTCGGCGTGATGGCCGACGCGGTGGCCAAGGCCGCCGGCATCGCCGCACCCGTCGTACGCCGAGCCGCCATGCTGGGCGGCGACCTGCCCACGGTCGCCGCCGCCGCGCTCACCGGCGACGAAACCGCGCTCGACCAATTCACCCTCAAAGTCGGTCAACCCGTCGGCCCGATGCTCGCCCAGACCGCCACCGGTGTTCGCGAAGCACTCGAACGCCTCGGTGGCACAGGCATTTTCGAGGCCAAGCTGGACGGTGCACGTGTCCAGGTCCATCGCGCAGGCAACACCGTGTCGATCTACACCCGCAGCCTCGACGACGTCACCGAACGGCTACCGGAGGTCGTCGAAGCGGCGTTGGCACTGCCCGTCACCGACCTGATCGCCGACGCCGAAGCCATCGCGCTGCGGCCTGACGGCCGGCCGCACCGATTCCAGGTGACCGCGTCACGGTTCGGCCGCTCGGTGGACATCGCGGCGGCCAGAGACACACAACCGTTGTCGGTGTTCGTCTTCGACCTGCTGCACCTCGACGGTGAGGATCTGCTGGACCTGCCCGCCGCAGACCGGATCGCCGCGTTGGATGCCATCGTGCCGTCCGCCCACCGGGTGGACCGGTTGATCACCGACGACGCCGAGGCCGCGCAACGGTTTCTCGACGTCACCCTCGACGCGGGTCACGAAGGGGTGATGGCCAAGTCGCTGACCGCGCCCTATGAAGCGGGCCGGCGCGGCGCGGGCTGGCTCAAGGTCAAGCCGGTGCACACTCTCGATCTGGTCGTCCTCGCAGTCGAGTGGGGTTCCGGCCGCCGCACAGGCAAACTTTCCAACATTCATCTCGGCGCGCGCGACCCCGCGACGGGCGGATTCGTCATGCTGGGAAAGACTTTCAAGGGCATGACCGACGCGATGCTCGAGTGGCAGACCGCCCGTTTCACGGAGTTGGCCGACGGGCCAACGGACGGCTACGTCGTCAAGGTGCGACCCGAGCAAGTCGTCGAGATCGCGTTCGACGGCGTCCAGGGCTCGTCGCGCTATCCGGGTGGGATGGCTTTGCGATTCGCCCGCGTTCTGCGCTATCGGGACGACAAGAGCCCGGCGGAGGCCGACACCGTCGAGACTGTGCGCGCCCTGTATGAACGGGGGTCATAACCGAAGTGAAACCTGGGAATCGGCCCAACACCGTTTCGTGCGGTGAAAGGATCACTGAACCGGGTAGAACAGCGATGTTTCAGGGAGAGACCGTGGCAACACCCACCGCCGCACCATCGGACCGCATCGAGGAGCAAGACGGCGACGTCACCTATATCCGCACCGAAAAGGATCTGCCGCCGGTAGCAATCATCGACCGGTCCCCGATCGCCACCAAACACAAGATCATCTTCGGGGTCATCGCGCTGCTCGGCGCGATCGCGTGGGCGATCATCGCGTTCTTCCGCGGCGAGACCGTGAACGCGGTTTGGTTCGTCATCGCCGCGATCTGCACCTACGTGATCGGCTTCCGCTTCTATGCGCGGCTGATCGAAATGAAGATCGTGCGTCCGCGCGACGACACCGCCACCCCCGCTGAGCTTTTCGAAAACGGCACCGACTACATGCCGACCGACCGGCGGGTGCTCTACGGCCATCATTTTGCTGCGATCGCAGGCGCGGGACCGCTTGTCGGCCCTGTACTCGCGATGCAGATGGGCTACCTGCCCGGCACCATCTGGATCATCATCGGCGCAGTGCTTGCCGGTTGCGTGCAGGACTATCTGGTGTTGTCGATTTCGGTGCGTCGACGCGGCCGCTCCCTTGGCCAGATGGCGCGCGACGAACTCGGCGCCATCGGCGGCGCCGCGGCCATCATCGGCGTGCTGGTGATCATGGTGATCCTGCTCGGGGTGCTGGCGCTGGTGGTCGTCGGCGCGCTCGCCGAAAGCCCGTGGGGCGTCTTCTCCATCGCGATGACGATTCCCATCGCGATCTTCATGGGCATCTACTTGCGGTTCCTGCGTCCAGGTCGGGTTTCCGAGGTGTCGCTGATCGGCGTCGCGCTGTTGCTGCTGGCAGTCGTCGCGGGTGGCTGGGTCGCCGAAACCTCCTGGGGTGCAGACTGGTTCACGCTGTCGAAGGTGACCTTGTCGTGGTGCATCATCATCTACGGGTTCTGCGCGTCGGTGCTGCCCGTGTGGTTGCTGCTGGCGCCTCGCGACTACTTGTCGACGTTCATGAAGGTCGGCACCATCGCGCTGCTGGCAATTGGCATCCTGTTGGCCCGTCCGATCATGGAGGCGCCTGCGATCTCGCAGTTCGCCACGAAGGGCACCGGCCCGGTATTCGCCGGTTCGCTGTTCCCGTTCCTGTTCATCACGATCGCTTGCGGGGCGCTGTCCGGCTTCCACGCACTCATCTCCTCGGGCACCACGCCGAAGCTTCTGGAGAAGGAAAGCCAGATGAGGTTGATCGGCTACGGTGGCATGCTGACCGAGTCTTTCGTCGCGATCATGGCGTTGATCACCGCAGCTATCATCAACCAACATCTGTACTTCGTGATGAATGCTCCCGCGGCGCAGACCGGCACCACCGCGCAGACGGCGGCTGACTACGTCAACGGCCTTGGCCTGTCCGGCAATCCGATCACCGCTGGCGAAATCACCCAGGCGGCAGAGGCCGTCGGCGAAAACAGCATCGTGTCGCGCACCGGCGGTGCGCCGACGCTCGCGTTCGGCATGTCAGAGGTTTTGCACCAGGTGTTCGGTGGCCAAGCGCTCAAAGCGTTCTGGTACCACTTCGCGATCATGTTCGAGGCCCTGTTCATCCTCACCACCGTCGACGCGGGCACACGCGTCGCGCGGTTCATGCTCTCCGACGGTCTCGGCAATCTCGGCGGGCCGATGAAGAAGCTGCAGAACCCGAGTTGGCGTGTAGGCGCGTGGATTTGCAGCGTGATCGTTGTCGCCGCGTGGGGCGGCATCCTGCTGATGGGCGTCACCGATCCGCTCGGCGGCATCAACACGCTGTTCCCGTTGTTCGGCATCGCCAATCAACTGCTGGCCGCAATCGCGCTGACGGTAGTCACCGTCGTGGTCGTCAAGCGCGGGCTCGTGAAATGGGCGTGGATACCGGCACTTCCGTTGTTCTGGGATCTCGTCGTCACCTTGACCGCATCGTGGCAGAAGATTTTCTCCGCCGACCCGAAGGTCGGCTACTGGAAGCAACACAGCATCTGCGAAGCGGCGCAGGCGGCGGGCAAGCTGTGCCTGAGCGCCAAGACGCCGACAGACGTCGACAAGATCGTCCGCAACACGTTCATTCAGGGGACATTGTCGATCGTGTTCGCCTCCGTCGTCGTCATCGTGTTCGTTGCTGGAGTCGTCGTGGTACTCAAATCACTTCGCGGAACGGCCCGACCGTTGACCGAGGACGAACCGGTGCCGTCGCGGATCTTCGCGCCATCGGGCCTCATCCCCACCACGCCGGAACGGGAGGTGCAGAAGCAATGGGACGCGCTACCGAAGTCGCACGCCAGATCGGTTGGTACTTCGGCAAATTGAGTTGGTACTCGGCAACCTTGATGGGTGACAACCATTACCGGCGCTACGTCGAGCATCGCAGGCGTACGCATCCCGGCGAACCGGTGATGTCGGAGCGGGAGTATTGGCGGATGCGGCACGACGCGACCGAGTCCAACCCCAACCCGCGCTGCTGCTAGCCGCGGCTCATTCGGCAATCGGCACGTGCACCCGCACGGGGTAGTGCACGCCCTTGCACTCGACCTCTCCCTGCGGCTCACAACAGATCCTGTCCTTGACCAGGTGCCAGGTCGCATCGCTGAGCAGGATCCCACCGGGCTCGCACTTGGTTTGGAGTCGCGCCGCAATATTGGCCTGCAGTCCGATGGCCGTGTAGATCATTCGGCCGTTCGAGCCGAAGCTGCCCACGCTCAGCACGCCGCTGTTGATGCCGGCGCGCATTTTCAGCGGTTCTGTCGCACCGAGTTTCTGCCAGGTCTCCTCCAAGGACGGCAGTCGGGCCTGCATCGCCTGGGCGGCACGGACGGCGCGGACGGCCTGCTCCTCCGGGTCCATCTCGTCGGGCGCGCCGAACATCGCCATGAACCCGTCGCCGCCGAATTCACTGACGGTTCCGCCGAAGTCGTCGACGATCTCGCTCATCGCCGACATGTAGTCGTTGACGATGAGCGTCAGCACCTCCGCCTCGACCCGGTCGGCCAACATCGTGAAGCCGACGAGGTCGATGAACAGGACTGTGACCCGTCGCCGCGAGGGCTCCCCGATGCCCGCGGTGTCGCCGGCGACGATGTACTTGGCGACCGCGGCTGGTACGTAACGCCGGATCGTCTCGGCGCTACGCTGCAGGTCGCGCTGCTGCGCCCCGATGATCTGGTCTTTGCAGGACGAACGACGCGACACGATCTCGATGACGATGCAGACCAGTAGGCAGCCCAGGTAGGCGATCCACTGGATCGCGCCTAGTCCGCCCGCCTCGACGGCGCTGAGCTGGCCGGCGTCGTAACTGTCATGAAGGCGATAGGAGGCGAACGCGACGTACGGCGTCACCCCGGCCACCGCGAGTATCGGGGGCACCCGAAAGATCGCGAAGCCGAAGAACATCACGATCAGCATGCCGCCGGTCATGGCGGCGACCCGCCACGCCGTCCCCTCCGAGGTCACCAGTACGTCGGACAACAGCCAGACGATCAGGAATCCGGCCAGACAGTTGGCGAGCGCCGCGAGCGGCATCACCGACGGACGCAACGCCTCTGGGAGCGTCAACGCGGTGAGCACGATGAGCAGTACGACCCAGCCGACGATCGGCGGGACCGCCTTGCCCACAGCGCCGGCGTCGAGAACGATGACGGCGACGAGCAACAGGCACCAGCTCGGGATCGACCCGATGTAGCCGACGCGTGCGAACGGTGTCGCCGTCGCGATACGCCACTTGCGGTACTGGCGCTCGGTCTCGTGGCTGGCGAAGCGCAGCCCGAACCAGCGCAACCGATGGTCGGGCCGAGCGCCGACGGCCGCCGTCCCGCCGTCGGCCAACGCTGCGCGCGCTCGTATCTCCGCGTGCAGCCGCTCGAGTCCCCCCCAGGCCACGAAACCAAAGCCTAGCTCGTGACGTCGTACTGGGCTCGCCATCCCGCGTGAATCGCAAGTCTCGGCGCCGCAACGAAATTGACGCTACAGATGATTCGAATCGCGACATCGTCACGCCTCGCGGCCGTACGTTGATGCCAAGTGAGCGAGGAGTCGAGTTTATGAATAAAGACGACATGATCCTGATCAGCGTGGATGACCATGTGGTCGAGCCGCCGGATATGTTCAAGAATCATTTGTCGAGGAAGTATTTGGATGAGGCGCCGCGGTTGGTGCACAACCCGGATGGGTCAGATACCTGGCAGTTCCGCGATGTGGTGATTCCGAATGTGGCGCTCAATGCGGTCGCCGGGCGGCCGAAGGAGGAGTACGGGTTAGAGCCGCAGGGTCTCGATGAGATTCGGCCGGGTTGTTGGCAGGTCGATGAGCGGGTCAAGGATATGAACGCCGGCGGGATTTTGGGGTCGATTTGTTTTCCGTCGTTTCCGGGTTTCGCCGGTCGGTTGTTTGCGACGGAGGATCCGGAGTTTTCGTTGGCGCTGTTGCA
>NZ_LZHZ01000061.1 GCF_001667505.1 Mycobacterium sp. ACS1612 | reverse complement strand
AATTCACCATCGCGCGCGCCAACGCCGGATGCGCACCGACCATGTCGGCGGCGGCGGCGCGGCGGCGGGCCCCGTCGCCGAGGTCGCGGTCCATCAGCACCTCGCGAAGCTCGGCGACGAGGCGGGTGTCGTCCTGAGACGCGAAGAACGTCGCGTCGACACCGAACACCTCGGTGATGCGCAATAGCACGGCCACCGTCAGCGGTCGAACGTCGTGTTCGATCTGATTGAGGTAACTGGGCGAGATCGCCAACATCTGCGCCAGTGCCGCCTGGCTGAACCCACGCTCGCTGCGAAGTTGCCTGACCCTCGAGCCGACGAATGTTTTCGCCATGTCAGCCAGCCTAACAACGTTGCGAAGGGCAGCTTCGCATTGTTGGCAGATTGCCGGCTGTGGCAGGATCGGGCCGATTGCAGCGACAGGGAGAACCACTGATGGCGGGAATTGCGGGCAGCACCGGTCTGGCGAAGGCGATGATGCCGGTACCCGATCCGCACCCTGACGTCTTCGACCGCCAGTGGCCGCTGAGGGTGGCCGACATCGACCGGGAAGGCAGACTGCGGTTCGACGCCGCCACCCGGCACATCCAGGACATCGGCTCCGATCAGCTCCGCGAGATGGGCTTCGAGGAGACCCACCCGCTGTGGATCGTGCGCCGCACGATGATCGACCTGATCAAGCCCGTCGAATTCCAGGACATGCTGCGGATGCGGCGGTGGTGCTCGGGCACGTCCAACCGGTGGTGCGAGATGCGGGTCCGGATCGACGGCCGCAAGGGCGGCCTGATGGAGTCAGAGGCGTTCTGGATCAACATAAACCGCGAGACGCAGGGGCCCGCGCGGATCTCCGACGACTTCATCGAGGGCCTGCAGCGCACCACCAACGTCGACCGACTGCGCTGGAAGTCGTATCTGAAGGCGGGCAGCCGCGAGGACGCCGCACAGATCCGCGAATTCCCCGTGCGGGTCAGCGACATCGACATCTTCGACCACATGAACAACTCCGTGTACTGGAGCGTGATCGAGGACTACCTCTTCAATACGCCGGAGCTTCTGCACAAGCCGATCCGGGTGACCATCGAGCACGACGCGGCGGTGGCGCTCGGCGACAAGCTCGAGATCATCTCGCACGTGCATCCGCCGGGCTCGACCGAGCAATTCGGAGCCGAGTTGTCCGACCGCACTGTTAGAACGCTCACATATGCCGTCGGCGACGAGACAAAAGCGGTCGCGGCGATCTTCGCCCTAGCGGACGGCGAGCTTTAACAGTACGAGCGTACTGACCAGCGAAAACTGCCTACCGGCGAGTAGCTACTGAACCGGTACAGCGCATTGCCGCCTTCGCAAACTTTGCAAGTTAATGCCGGCTGTTGGCGAAAGTTTACAAATGAAACGGGTGGACCTGCGGTTATGCCGTAGTGCATCCTCGACTTAGCGCAACAGTGAAGGTGCTGGAGGGTTAACAAACCATCTGGTTGGGAACAGCTCCAGCGACTTGCAACGTAAAGGAGTACCAATGTCGACCGTTGGCCAGCCGAGGTCTGCCGAAGAGATCCAGAAGGACTGGGACACCAATCCGCGGTGGAAGGGCATCGAACGCACGTATTCCGCCGAAGATGTGGTGGCTCTGCAGGGCTCGGTGGTCGAGGAGGCCACCCTGGCTCGCCGCGGCGCGGAGGTGCTGTGGAAGCAGCTGCACGAGATGGAGTTCGTCAACTCGCTCGGCGCGCTGACCGGCAACATGGCGGTCCAGCAGGTCCGCGCCGGCCTGAAGGCCATCTACCTGTCGGGTTGGCAGGTCGCTGGTGACGCGAACCTGTCCGGCCACACTTACCCGGACCAGAGCCTCTACCCGGCCAACTCGGTGCCGCAGGTGGTGCGCCGCATCAACAACGCGCTGATGCGCGCGGACCAGATCGCCAAGGTCGAGGGCGACACGTCCGTCGAGAACTGGCTTGCCCCGATCGTCGCCGACGGTGAGGCGGGCTTCGGTGGCGCGCTGAACGTCTACGAGCTGCAGAAGGCGATGATCGCGGCCGGTGTCGCCGGTTCGCACTGGGAGGACCAGCTGGCCTCGGAGAAGAAGTGCGGCCACCTGGGCGGCAAGGTGCTGATCCCGACCCAGCAGCACATCCGTACGCTGACCTCGGCCCGGCTCGCTGCCGACGTCGCCGACGTGCCGACCCTGGTCATCGCCCGCACCGACGCCGAGGCCGCGACGCTGATCACCTCCGACGTGGACGAGCGCGATCAGCCGTTCATCACCGGTGAGCGCACCGCCGAGGGCTTCTACCGGGTGCGCAACGGCCTCGAGCCGTGCATCGCCCGCGCCAAGGCCTACGCGCCGTATTCCGACCTGATCTGGATGGAGACGGGCACGCCGGACCTGGAGCTGGCGGCGAAGTTCGCCGAGGGCGTCAAGGCCGAGTTCCCCGACCAGATGCTGGCCTACAACTGCTCGCCGTCGTTCAACTGGCGCAAGCACCTGGACGACGCGACGATCGCGAAGTTCCAGAAGGAGCTGGGCGCGATGGGCTTCAAGTTCCAGTTCATCACGCTGGCCGGCTTCCACGCGCTGAACTACTCGATGTTCGACCTGGCCTACGGCTACGCACGCAACCAGATGACCGCCTACGTCGAGCTGCAGGAGCGCGAATTCGACGCCGAGGAGCGTGGTTACACCGCGACCAAGCACCAGCGCGAGGTGGGCGCAGGCTACTTCGACCGGATCGCCACCACGGTGGACCCGACCTCGTCGACCACCGCGCTGGCGGGTTCGACCGAAGAGGGCCAGTTCCACTGACGATCAAGCGGGCGTAGCCCGCGTTGAGGAAGTGGAACCGAAGACCGGAGTCACTGACGATCAAGCGGGCGTAGCCCGCGTTGAGGAAGTGGAACCGAAGACCGGAGTCACTGACGAGCAAGCGGGCGTAGCCCGCGTTGAGGAAGTGGAACCGAAGACCGGAGCCACTGAGTTGATAGCCTCAGGCCCCGTCCATCAATTTGGGCGGGGCCTGTTGCTCTAGGAGAGCTTGTGAGCATTGAACGCGTAGGCGTGGTCGGCGCCGGACAGATGGGCGGCGGTATCGCCGAGGTGTGTGCCAAGGCGGGCGCCGACGTCGTCGTCTATGAGCCATCCGAGGAACTGGTCGAGGCCGGCCGCAAGCGGATCACGGGTTCGCTCGAGCGCGCAGCGGCCAAAGGCAAGCTGTCCGAAGACGATCGCGATGCAGCGCTGGCGCGGCTGACGTTCACCACGAACCTCGCCGATCTGGCGGACCGTCAACTGGTGATCGAGGCGATCATCGAGGACGAGACGGTCAAGGCGAAGGTGTTCGCCGAGCTCGACGAGATCATCACCGATCCCGACGCGGTGCTGGCATCGAACACGTCCAGCATCCCGATCATGAAAATCGCTGCGGCGACGAAGAATCCGAGCCGCGTGCTTGGACTGCACTTTTTCAATCCGGTGCCGGTGCTGCCGCTGGTCGAACTGGTCAGCACGCTCGTCACCTCCGACTCGGCGATCGAGCGGACGGAGAAGTTCGCCGGCGACGTGCTGGGCAAGCAGGTGGTGCGCTGCAGCGACCGGTCCGGCTTCGTGGTCAACGCGCTGCTGGTGCCGTATCTGTTGTCGGCTATCCGGATGGTCGAGGCTGGCGTCGCCACTGTCGAGGACATCGACAAGGCCGTCGTCGCCGGGCTGTCACATCCGATGGGCCCGCTGCGGCTGTCGGATCTGATCGGTCTGGACACCATGAAGCTGATCGCCGACTCGATGTTCGACGAGCTGAAGGATGCGCACTACGCCCCGCCGCCGCTGCTGCTGCGGATGGTGGAGGCCGGTCAGCTCGGCAAGAAGTCCGGTCAGGGCTTCTACAAGTACTGAGCCGGTGCGAGTGTGAACACACGATTCTTCGCATTGAGTTCACATTCGGGGGAGCTACGCCAGCGCTAGTCGCTTCTTCTCCGCTTCGACGTCGAAATCCGCTGGCGGCCATGACAAGTGGAGTCTCTCCAGCGCCTCGATCAACAACTCGAGGATGGCAAGGCGGCTGTACCACTTGTGGTCCGACGGCACCACGTGCCACGGCGCGACGTCGGTCGAGGTCCGCTCCAGCATCGCTTGATACGCCTCTTGATACGCCGGCCAGAGCAGTCGCTCGTCGACGTCGCCCGGGTTGTACTTCCAGTACTTGTCCGGCCTGTCGAGTCGGGCGGCAAGCCGTCGTTTCTGTTCGTCAAGCGAGACGAACATCGCGACCTTGATGATCGTGGTGCCGTCGGCGACGAGTCTGCGCTCGAATCTGTTGATCTCCTCGTAGCGGTTATCCCACACCTCCGGCGCAACCAGGTTGCGCACGCGGACGATCAACACGTCTTCGTAATGAGAGCGGTCGAACACGCCGATGTGGCCGGGCGGTGGCAGCGCGCGGCGGATCCGCCACAGATAGTGATGCTTGAGCTCTTCCTCGGAAGGGGCGCCAAAAGCGTGGTAGCGCAGGCCTTGCGGATTCGCCGCTCCCACAACATGTTTGACGATGCCACCCTTGCCCGCGGTGTCCATTCCCTGCAGGACGAGCAGTATCGAGCGGTGGTCTTCACCGCTCTTGCTGCGGGCATAGAGCATCTCCTGCAGTTCCGCGAAGCGCTCATTGCGCTCGGGCTGCAGCTCGGCGGCATCGCCCTTCTTGCCCTTGAAGCCAGGCGTTGCGCTGGTGTCGATGTCGGCGACCTTTTCGCCTTCTCGGTAGACCAGATAGTCGTGCGGTTCGTGCGTCCAGTGAGGGGGAAAAGCCGCAGGCTTGCCCTTGGCCTTATCGGCGGATTTACTCATGAGCCAGTAATTGTGGCGGTAAAACCGGTGACGGATGGTCCTGTTCGCGGAACTTCTGCAACGAACCGCCCACCTCGACGATGCCGCGCAGCGCGTTCCACGACAGCATCGTCAGGTAGTCGATCAGCTCGTCGGCCGAGATCCGGCGGTCGTTCATCCACGAGTGCGTGGCCAATTGAACGCCGCCGACCGTGTGATACGCCCACGGTGTGACACCGCCGGTGTCCATCCCCGCCTCCATCATCCTGCGCCGCAGCATCACCGCCAGCATCCGCGCGATGATCTGCTCCGAGGTGGCGATGGCCTTGCTCTTGGAGGCCGAGTTGTTCGCCATGACGAACTGATATGGCTCGGGTTCGGCGGCCACCGTCTCGACGTAGACGCGAATGATCTCGCGAGTCAAGTCATAACCGTCGAGATTCGACGACAGCGCCGCGGCCATGTTCGGGATCAGAGTGGTCTGGGCGAACCGCATCATCACCGCGGTCGTCAGGTCGTTCTTGTCGACGAAATAGCGGTAGAGCACCGTTTTCGACACCCCGATCTCGGAGGCGATCTCGTCCATGCTGACGTTGCTGCCCCGCCGGCGGATCGCCTCGAGGGTGCCGTCGACCAACTCATTGCGACGCTCGACCTTGTGCTGATGCCAGCGTCGTTTACGGCCATCCGTTTTGACGGTCCGAGCCGGAGTCTGCTGTGCCACTGTTGCCGTGATCCGTTCCCTAGTTCGACTCGATAATACGGCGTTTATGTGTAACCGGGCTGTACGGGACGAACGCCCAGCGGCGACATAGTGGACTATGGAGGAGTGGCACATCGACCGGTCCCGGGCACGACCCGCAGCTTCGCTGAGTCGTTGGCCGGTGCCGACACCATCGCCGACGCGGAACGCCGCCGCGGGCTGCGGCGGATGAAGCTCGTCGCGCTGAGTTTCCTGCTCGGCGCGACGGTGATCTTCCTGCTCTGTACGTGGGCGCAGTCGAACGGCGCCGCGCCGTGGGTGGGATATCTCCGAGCCGCCGCCGAGGCCGGCATGGTCGGTGCGCTCGCAGACTGGTTCGCGGTCACTGCGTTGTTCAAGCACCCGCTCGGCATCCCTATTCCGCACACCGCGATCATCAAACGCAAGAAGGACCAACTCGGCGAGGGCCTCGGAACCTTTGTGCGGGAGAACTTCCTGTCGGCGGAAGTGGTGGAGACCAAGCTGCGCGACGCCGAAGTGGCGGGACGGCTGGGCAAGTGGCTCTCAGAGCCGTCGCACGCCAACCGGGTGGCCGCCGAAACATCTACGGTGCTAAGGGTTTTGGTCGAGATGCTGCGCGACGAGGACGTGCAGCACGTGCTGGACCGGATGATCATCAAACGCATCGCCGAACCACAATGGGGACCGCCCATCGGTCGGGTGCTGGCCACGCTGCTCGCCGAGCGACGCCAGGAAGCGTTGCTGCAACTGCTTGCTGACCGCGCGTTCCAGTGGTCGTTGAACGCGGGCGACATCATCGAACGGGTCGTCGAGCGTGATTCGCCGACGTGGTCGCCGCGCTGGGTCGACCACCTCGTCGGTGACCGCATCCACCGCGAACTGATGGACTTCACCGACAAGGTCCGGCGCAATCCCGATCACGAACTGCGGCGCTCAGCCACCCGGTTCCTGTTCGAGTTCGCCGACGACCTGCAGCACGACGAAGCGACGATCCAGCGCGCGGAGAACGTCAAGGATCAGATCATGGCGCGGGACGAGGTCGCCAGGGCCGCTGAGACGGCGTGGAGCGCGGCCAAGCGAATCATTCTGGAATCGGTAGACGACCCGTCGTCGGCGCTGAGGACACGCATCGCTGACACGGTGGTGCACATCGGCGAATCGCTGCGCGACGACTCTGATCTGCGCGACAAGGTCGACAACTGGATCGTGCGGGCGGCCCAACACCTGGTCTCCGAATACGGGGTGGAGATCACAGCGATCATCACGGAGACCATCGAGCGGTGGGACGCCGACGAGGCCAGCAGACGCATCGAGCTACATGTCGGCCGTGACCTGCAATTCATCCGGATCAACGGCACCGTGGTGGGGTCGCTGGCCGGCCTGATCATCTACTCGGTAGCCCAGCTACTGTTCTGACCTGCGCTAACTACTGCTTGCAAAAGTTAGCACCCCGTCGTACGGTTGATTCCGTCGCAATGTTGTCAACCCAACGGGATACCCGCGCACACCGAGGGGGCTAAGCGCTATGCCGCAGGATGAGAATCTTGCCGCCGTCGTGTCCACCGCAGCTCAGAATGCGGCTCAAGACATCGGCACCTTCATTCGAACGCAGCGCGAAGCAGCGCAGGTATCGGTGCGGCAGCTGGCCGAGAAGGCTGGCGTCAGCAATCCCTATCTCAGTCAGATCGAGCGGGGCTTGCGGAAACCCTCGGCAGACGTGCTGCAACAGATTGCCAAGGCGCTACGGGTGTCCGCGGAAGTGCTCTATGTGCGGGCCGGGATCCTCGAGCCCAGCGAGGGGAGCGAGGTCCGCGACGCCATCATCACCGACACGGCGATCACCGAGCGGCAGAAGCAGGTGCTGCTCGATGTCTACACGTCATTCCTTCAACAAAACGAGGGCCAACAGAACGAAGCCGTCAGTGAGGAGCCGACGACTGAAGCGACCGCAGACCGACCGATCCTGGAAATTCAGCAGAATTACGAAAGTCACTGAGAGGAAACAACTATGGCGAAGAAGACTGCCAAGAATCAGCCCACTGTCGACGACCTGAAGGCTCCGCTGCTCGCCGCGGTCGGCGCCGCCGACCTCGCCCTGGAGCGGGTCAACGAGATCGTCGCCACCCTGCGTGAGCGTGCCGGCGAGGCCCGCACCGACACCCAGGCCCGCGTCGACGAGAGCCGTGCTCGCCTGACCAAGCTGCAGGAGGATCTGCCCGGCCAGTTCGGCGAGCTGCGTGAGCGGCTGACCTCCGATGAGCTCCGCAAGGTCGCCGAGAGTTACGCGGAAGCCGCCCAGACCCGGTACAACAGCCTCGTCGAGCGCGGTGAGGCCGCCCTCGAGCGGATTCGCAACACCCCGGCGCTGGAAGAGGGCCGCGAGCGCGTCGAGCGCTACTCGGACCAGGCCGTCGAGCTGACCCAGGAGGCGCTGGGCAACGTCGCGTCGCAGACCCGCGCCGTCGGTGAGCGCGCCGCCAAGCTGGTCGGCGTCGAGTTGCCGAAGAAGGCGCAGAAGGCTGCTCCTGCCAAGAAGGCGGCGCCGGCCAAGAAGGCGCCCGCCAAGAAGGCTCCTGCCAAGAAGGCCGCAGCCAAGAAGGTCACCCAGAAGTAAGTTCAGACCTCGTCGTAGACGAGAAGTCGACACCTCGTCGTAGACGAGAAGTCGACGCAGGGGACGTAACCCGCTTAGGCTGGCTATGTGGAGCTTCAAGGCCTAGTGGGTTACGTCCTCGCTGTTTTGCAGATTGCGGTGTTGGTGACGACCGTTTACGCGTTCGTCCACGCCGCACTGCAGCGGCCAGACGCCTACACCGCCGCCGACAAGCTGACGAAGCCGGTGTGGCTGGTGATTCTCGGGGTGGGCGTGCTGCTGGCCTTGGTCCTCGGCATCACCGGGGTGGCCATTGCGGCGGTCGCTGCGGGGGTTTACCTGGTCGACGTCCGGCCCAAGATCCTGGAAATCCAGGGCAAGTCCCGCTAGCGGCGTGCGCCTCGTCCTCGCCGCCGTCGCAGCGGCCACGATGTCGCCCCTGCTGCTGGCGCCCGTCGCGTCCGCTGACCCCTTGCCCGCCCCGCCCTACGTCGACCACGTGCAGTGGGCCAAATGGGGCGATCTGTCCAGCCTGCGGGTGTACCCGACACCGGCCGCACGGAAGGTGTCGCTGGATCCCAACACCGACGCGCAAGCCGCCGAGGCGTGGACCGAAGTGCTGACCGCGTCGCCGGACGCCGACATGCCGGGCATGAAGGAGCAATTCCTGTGCCACTGGCATTACGCCGAACTCTTCGAGCCCGGCAAGACCAGCTGGAATCTCGAACCGTGGCGAAACGAGGTCTCCGAGGAGCAGATGACCGCGGCAGGCTGCAACCCCGGCGGCACCGAAGAACCCTTCTAGTGGGAAGTTACAGTCGCCGCCAGGTGGCCGCGATGGTCGACCACACGCTGCTCAAGCCCGAAGCGACGAAGGCCGACGTCGATGCGCTGCTGCAGGAAGCGGCCGAACTCGACGTGTTCGCGGTGTGCGTGTCGCCGACCATGGTGTCGACGGCCAAGTCGTTCGGGACGGTCGCGTCGGTGGTGGGATTCCCGTCAGGCAAACATGCTTCGGCGATCAAGGCCGAAGAGGCCCGGCTGGCGGTGTCGGCGGGCGCTAGTGAGATCGACATGGTGATCGACATCGGGGCAGCGCTCGAAGGCGACTACGACGCGGTAAAGCATGACGTCGCAACGGTTTCCGACGCCATCACTCCCGACACCGTGCTCAAGGTGATCGTGGAGTCGGCTGCGCTGATCGCGTTGGCAGGCGAGCAGCGACTCGTCGACGTGTGCCGGATCGCGGAGGACGCCGGCGGCCATTTCGTGAAGACCTCCACCGGGTTTCATCCCAGCGGCGGTGCTTCGGTGCGTGCGGTCGAACTGATGGCCAAGACGGTGGGGGGCCGGTTGGGTGTCAAGGCCAGCGGAGGGATCCGTACCGCGGAGGTAGCGGTTGCGATGCTCGACGCGGGAGCCACCCGACTCGGGTTGTCGGGCACGCGCGCGGTGCTCGACGGGCTGGCATAGCCCCCGAGAGATTCGCTCGCACTGAAGTTAACTACAGCCCCGCGAAGCAGGGGTCCTGTTGTCCCTTCGGGATCGACGCGTTCTGCGTCGAGAACTGGCTCACCACACCGCTATCGGTCACCTGCACCGAATCGGCCTTGATGCCGAGCGGATAGTTCTTGGTCAGCTGATCGGTGAACGCGTCGAGCGCAGGCTGCACCGTCTCGCGCGGCAGCGTGAAGCCCAGGCCGGTCAATTCCGTGACCTGTAGCGAGATTCCGTTGTCCGCGATCGCCGGCTTCGCCGTGATGCTGCCCAACGCGCCCTGCAACTCGATGGTGCCTGCCGACGGATTCGTCGAAACCCCCGTCACGAACGCGCCGACGAGCGGGATGGCGTTCTGGATGGTGTCCTTGATGCCCTGCGACGACCAGGTGATGTTCGCGACCAACGATCCGATCGTCCCGCTGGAGTTGCCGCTGTCCTCGAGTCGCACGTCGTCGATCGCCACCGCGACCTTCATGCCCTTGGCCTGACGGATCTGGTTGCCCGCGGTCTCGAAGTGGATGTTCGTGTAGTGGCCGGTCATGTGCTGCCACAAGAACGGCGGCAGCGCACCGAACGACACCGACGCGCTGTCCTGCACGACGCACTGCGCTGCGCGGGCGATGATGTCATCGGCCCGGCTGCGGGCATACAGCTCACCCGCCAGCAGACCGGCCGCGGTCAGCGCCAGCACGATGACGACCACCAGGACGATCGACAGCGGGTCGCGAAACAGCTTCCCGATCCTGCTCAGCAGCGACGGCCCCTGCTGCGGCGGTACCGGCTGACCGGGTGCGCCTTGCGGATACTGCGGCTGAGGCGGCGGTGGGACGGGCGGGACCTGGTTGGCCGGGCGAGCCCAGGGATCAGTCACCTGAGCGATTCTGCCTTAGCGAGACGGGTGAACTCCGCGCGGTTGCGCAATACCGCGATCGTCTCGCGGGCCTTCTGCGCGGCGTCGAGGTCGAGATCGGTCACCAAAAGCTGCGGATCCGCACCGGCCGACGCAAGCACCTCGCCGATCGCCGACGCCACCACGCTGCCGCCGACGCCAACCGGTCCGACCTTGGCCAGTTCGTCGCCCGGGTAGGCCTGGTCGACCGCGGCGACGATGCCCGTCGTGTCGATCGCGCGGGCCCGCGCCAGCAGCGTCCACTGCTCCAGCTTGCCGCGGCCGGTGCCCCACGCGGCGTGCACGGTGATGAGTTGTGCTCCGCGCCCGGCCAATTCGACGTACAGCTCGGGGAAGCGGACGTCGTAGCACAGGGTGAGCCCGACGTGCACGCCGTCGACAGTGATCATTACGGGCTCGTGGCCTGGCGCGACGGTGTCGGATTCGGCGAAACCGAACGCGTCGTACAGATGGATCTTGTCGTAGTGCGCCTCGACGCCGGGGCCCGTCGCGATCAGCGTGTTGGTCACCCGGCCGTCCCCGGACGGCGTGAACATGCCCGCCACCACCACGACCCCGGTCTGTTCGGCGATCGCCCGCACGCCAGTGGCCCACGGCCCGTCCAGCGGTTCGGCGATCGGCGCGAGCGGCACCCCGAACCGGCACATCGTCGCCTCGGGGAACAGCACCAGGCGGGCGCCCTGCTCGGCGGCTCGCCGGGTGTACTCCTCGACCAGGCCGAGGTTGGCCGACGGTTCGGTACTGCTCTGGATCTGCGCGAGGGCGATTCGCATGTGTTCAGCCTAGTGGCGCGACGAGGGGCCACGGCACGGTGAGAACGCCGTCGCGCATCCGCCGTCGGGGTGGCTCGACGGGGAAGCCCTCGCTGCGCAGCAGTTCCAGCATCGCCCGCCAGCGCACCCGCGGCCCGAACACGCCGTGGCCCGCCACGCTGGCCCACGCCCGGTCGGCAGCCGCGAGCAGCGAGTGGATCGGCTGGTCGTCGACGTTGCGGTGGATCAGCACCTTGGGCAGCCGCTCGGCCAGATCCGAGGGCCGCTCGATCGCGAACGGATCGCACGCCAGCGTCAGGCTCAGCGGTCGCGATGCGTCGAGCAGCACCCAACAGCAGCGGCGGCCCAACTCGTCGCAGGTGCCGTCGACGATCAGCCCGCCGGGTGCCAGGCGTGCCTGCATGGTCGCCCACGCTTCGGCCACCGCCTCCACCGGGTACTGCCGCAACACATTGAACGCCCGCACCAGAACCGGTGTGCGACCAGCCAATTCGAAGCCGCCGAGCCCGAATTCGACGGTGCCCTTTTCCGCAGCGCTGGCCGCGGCTACCACCCGCTCCGGGTGGATCTCCAACCCGACCACACGCACGTCGGCGCGTACCACGCGCAGCCGCGCGGCCAACTCCAGCGTCGTCACCGGTAGCGCGCCGTAGCCGAGGTCGATCACCAGCGGGTCGGCCGCCGCCTGCAAGGCCGCGCGCACCCGTCGGGAATGCACCAGCCACCGGTCGCTGCGGCGCAACCGGTTGTGACCCGTGGTGCCGCGCGTGATGGCACCTACCGGTCTAGTGGGGTTCGGAGATCCAGTCAGCGGTGAACGCCCCTTGCCAGCGGTACGTGTCCATTTTCACCGAAGGGTCACGCATTTTCGGTGATCCACACCGTGGTGAACCGCTGTTCTGCGATGAGCAGGTCGACCAGTTGGCTGCCGATGAAGTTCTCGATCTTGCCGCCGACGAGCGGCACGTTGACCTGGACAGTGGCGTGGAAATCCAGCCGCGAACCCGGGCGCGAGTCCACCGGGACCAGTACCGCGTCGCCGTGCAGCGTCGCGGGTGCCCCGATGACGGTCAGCGCGATGGTCGCGGTCGACCGCGCATCGCGGATCGGCGACCACTTCTCCTCGCGGATCAGCGCCAGGTCGCCGCGATGGAACTGGGTGACCACCGCGGGCAGCCGGTCGGACCGCAGCCGCTGGGTGGTGACGATGTCGATGCCCCTGTCGTCGACTGTCAGGGTGTCCAGCGAATAGTCGTCGGCACCGGAATCGGCCAGTCGCGCAAGCCAATACTGTTCATCGCTGAATGCCTGGTGGACTTGTTCGACGGATCCCCCGTATTCGGTAGCCATGTCGAATGAACGCGGCATAGCTGGTCAGGCTACCGTTACCGCCCGTGACCGGTCTGGAGTTGGGGGGTGCGGCTGTCGCCGAGGACGTGCCTCTGGCGCCGCTGACCACGCTGCGCATCGGACCCGTTGCGCGTCGGTTGATCACGTGTACGAGCACCGAGCAGATCGTCGCGACCCTGCGCAGCCTCGATGACGTGCTGGTGCTGGCAGGCGGATCGAACGTGGTGCTCGCCGACGACCTGACCGACCTGACCGTCGTGCTGCTGGCGAATACCGAGATCACCGTCGACGGCAACCTCGTTCGCGTCGAGGCCGGCGCCGTCTGGGACGACGTGGTGGTCACCGCGCTGGCGCACGGGCTGGGCGGGCTGGAGTGCCTGTCCGGCATCCCCGGATCGGCGGGCGCGACGCCGGTGCAGAACGTCGGCGCGTACGGCGCCGAGGTCGCCGACACCATCCGCCGCGTCCGACTGCTCGACCGCCGCACCGGCGAGGATCGCTGGGTATCTCCCGAGGTTCTCGAATTCGGTTACCGGACAAGCATTCTCAAGCATTCACAGGATGCGGTTGTGCTCGAGGTGGAGTTCGCGCTGAACGCCGACGGCCACAGCGCGCCGCTGCGCTACGGCGAACTGGCCACCGCACTGGACGCCGAACCCGGGTCGCGCGCCGACCCGACCCGCGTCCGTGAGGCGGTGCTCGCGCTGCGTGCCGGTAAGGGCATGGTGCTCGACGAGGCCGACCACGACACCTGGAGCGTCGGGTCGTTCTTCACCAACCCTGTCGTCGCGCCCGCGGAGTTCGAGCGCCTCGAGAACAGCGTCGACCCGCCGGTGCCGAACTACCCCGCCCCAGACGGCGTCAAGCTCGCCGCGGGCTGGCTGGTGGAACGCGCCGGATTCGGTAAGGGCTACCCCGGAGACGCCGGCGCCGCCCGGCTGTCGACCAAACATGCGCTGGCGATCACCAACCGTGGCAACGCCACCACCGCCGACGTGATCGCGCTGGCCAGGACGGTACGCGATGGTGTTCGGGAGGCTTTCGGGATCGAACTCACACCTGAGCCAATTCTGATCGGGGCGGTTCTCTAGGTACCCTGGATCCACGTGAGCCCAGCCGATTCCGTGCCCCAGCTGAACAGGCGGCGCATCCTGACCGCCCTCGCGGTCGGAGTCGTCGCGCCGGGCGCGTTGGCTGCCTGCGGCAGCAAAATCAGCAAAGGTACCGCAGAAGGTCCTGCCCAGCTGCCCGCGCCGTCCATCAGCTATCAGCCCGACAATGCGGCCACCGACGTCAAACCGGTCGGACCGGTGCGCGTCGACGTCAAGGACGGATGGTTTCAGAAGGTCGCGCTGACCAACGCCGACGGCAAGGTGGTGGCCGGGGCGCTCAACCGCGACCGCACCAGCTTCACCGTCACCGAACCGCTCGGCTACGGCGCCTCCTACACCTGGGCCGGCTCGGTCGTCGGCCACGACGGCAAGGCCGTCCCGGTGCAGGGCAACTTCACGACGATCAACCCGACCAAACAGGTCAACGGCCAATTCCAGCTCGCCGATGGCCAGACGGTCGGGGTTGCCGCCCCGATCATCATCCAGTTCGACGCATCCATCAGCGACAAGGCGTCGGTCGAAAAGGCGCTGAAGGTCACCACCGATCCGCCCGTGGAGGGCAGTTGGGCGTGGCTGCCCGACGAGGTGGGCGGTTCGCGGGTGCACTACCGCACCAAGGACTACTACCCGCCAGGCACCAAGGTCAGCGTCGACGCCAGGCTCTACGGCGTCGACTTCGGTGACGACGCCTACGGCGCGCAGGACATCACCCTGAACGTCCAGATCGGCCGCCGCCAGGTGGTCAAGGCCGAAGCGTCGTCGCACCGCATCCAGGTGCTCGACGGCTCCGGCGCGGTGATCATGGACTTCCCGTGCAGTTACGGCGAGGGCGATCTGCCGCGCAACATCACCCGCAGCGGCGTCCACGTCGTCACCGAGAAGTACGAAGACTTCTACATGTCCAACCCGGCCGCCGGCTACTCCAACGCCCACGAGCGCTGGGCGGTGCGGATCTCCAACAACGGCGAGTTCATCCACGCCAACCCGGCCAGTTCCGGTGCGCAGGGCAACAGCAACGTCACCAACGGGTGCATCAACCTGTCGACGTCTGACGCCGAGCAGTACTTCCAGAGTGCGATCTACGGCGATCCCGTCGAGGTCACCGGCACGTCGATCGAGCTGTCGTACGCCGACGGCGACCTGTGGGACTGGGCGGTGCCGTGGGACCAGTGGGTGGCGATGTCGGCGCTGTCGCCGCAGGCCTCGCCGTCGCAGATTCCCAGCACCGCGCCCGCGACGCCGACGGACGCGCCTCAACCGGTCAACGGCCAGCCTGGCGGTTAGGTGCTAGTCCTTCAACCTGCGGTTGAAGCGTGACCCGCTGGCCCCGCTGACCTGATCGCGCGGCCTGATCACGATGAGATCCAGGTCGACATGCGACGGGCGTGACGCCACGAACCCGATCACGTCGGCGATGTCCTCGGCCACCAGTGGCGTGACGCCCTCGTAGACCTTGGCGGCGCGTTCCTCGTCGCCGCCGAATCGGCGCAGCGAGAAGTCGGTCTTCACCATTCCTGGTGCAACTTCGGTGAGCCGCACCGGTTTTCCGAGTAGCTCGCTGCGCAGCGTGCGGTGCAGCACGCCTTGGGCGTGCTTGGCCGAGGTGTAGCCGGCGCCGCCGTCGTAGATCTCGACCGCTGCGATCGAGGTGACCGTGACGATCAGGCCGTCGCCGGAGTCGATCAGCTTGGGCAGCAGCGCGCGGGTGACCCGCAGCGTGCCCAGCACGTTGGCCTCCCACATCCACCGCCAGTTGTCCAGCTCGGCCTCGGCCACCGGGTCCAGTCCGCGGGCGCCGCCTGCGTTGTTGACCAGCACGTCGACCCGGTCCAGCGCTGCAGCCAGCGCGGATACGTCGGCATCGGACGTGACGTCCGCCACAATTGCGGTGCCGCCGATCTCGTCCGCGAGAGCCTTGATCGGCCCTTCCCGTCGGGCCACGCAGACGACGTGAAAGCCTTGTGCTGCAAGCGTTTTCGCGGTCGCTTCGCCGATGCCGGAGCTGGCGCCGGTGACCACCGCGACCCGTCCGTCAGCTGTTGGTGTCGTCATCTGCTCAACTTTAGTTGGCGTGCTAAGTTCAGCGTGTGTCCATGAACAGTCAGACCGCAGTCGCCGCACGGCGCTGTTGTTGTTGTTGTCGCGCTTCTCGCCGCGCCTGACTGATCCCGGACTTCTTTCTGTCCCGCTGAGTCGCCAGGTGTGGCCCGCACCCACCAGCCGACTTCGACAAAGGACAGATTCGTGCGTACTTCCGCCACCACCCTCCGTCAGCCGACCGCCGCCGTTTCCGTCGCCCACACCAAGCGGGCGCTATTGGCGCGGCCGCATGTGATCGCACCCTCGTTGAAGGTCGCGGACGCCGCGGCCGCCTCGGTGTTCAGCGCAGCGCGCCTGCGCGGGCCGATCGCCCGCGACGTCATCGCCCAGGTCACCCAGCTGTCGATCGCGACGGTGAACCGCCAAGTGACGGCGCTGTTGGACGCCGGTGTGCTGCGCGAGCGGGCGGATCTCGCGGTCTCCGGGGCGATCGGCAGGCCCCGCGTGCCCGTCGAGGTCAACCACGAGCCGTTCCTGACGCTCGGCATCCACATCGGCGCGCGGACCACCAGCATCGTGGCCACCGATCTGTTCGGCCGCACGCTGGACGCGGTGGAGACACCGACCCCGCGCGGTACGCAAACCGCGGCGTTGGCGTCGCTGGCGACCAGTGCGCGCCGCTATCTGAGCCGCTGGCACCGCAGGCGCCCGCTGTGGGTGGGTGTCGCCGCGGGCGGCGTCGTCGACGGCGCCACCGGATATCTCGACCACCCGCGGCTCGGCTGGACCGAGGCCCCGGTCGGCCCCGTGCTGGCCGAGACGCTAGGCCTGCCCGTGTCAGTCGCATCCCACGTCGACGCGATGGCCGGTGCCGAGTTGTTGCTCGGGGTGCGCCGCCAGCCCACGCCATCGACAACCAGTCTCTACGTCTACGCCCGCGAGACGGTCGGCTATGCGCTGTCGATCGGCGGTCGGGTGCACTCGCCGACCAGCGGCCCCGGCACCATCGCCGGTCTGCCCGCGCACTCCGAACTACTTGGCGGCACAGGGCAATTGGAGTCGACGGTGAGCGACGAAGCGGTGCTCGTCGCGGCTCGCAAGGCACGCATCGTCCCCGCCGAGGGACCGTCGTCGACGGTGACCGCCGTGACGAAGGCCGCCCGGCAGGGCAACGAGCAGGCGCGCGCGTTGCTGGCTGAGCGGGCCCGCGTGCTCGGCGAGGCCGTGGCGCTGTTGCGCGACATGCTCAACCCCGACGACCTAGTGGTCGGCGGCCAGGCGTTCACCGAGTACCCCGAGGGCATGAGCCTGGTCGAGGCGGCCTACGCCGAGCGGTCCGTGCTGCCTGCCCGCGATATCCGGATCACCGCATTCGGCAATCGGGTGCAGGAAGCGGGCGCGGGCGTGGTGTCGCTGGGCGGGCTGTACGCCGACCCGATCGGCGCCATGCGCCGCGCGCAGAGCCGCCGGTCCGCCTGATTTCACCGCGTAGCTCTGGCGTTCGGATGCGCGCCGAAATGCACTTTTTGTCGACAAAGGGCGAGTAGGACCGGACAAAACGTGCATTTCGCGGGACTATGGCCCGCGCTCGAGGCGTGCGTCGAATGCAGGTGTAGACATGTGTGTGTGCGCCTAGCTCCGGATCTGCCACACCGCGTCGCCGTGCTCTCGGTGCACACCTCCCCGCTGGCCCAGCCGGGCACCGGTGATGCCGGCGGCATGAACGTCTACGTGCTGCAGAGCGCGCTGCAGATGGCGCGCCGCGGCGTCGAGGTGGAGATCTTCACCAGGGCGACCTCATCGGCCGATCAGCCGGTAGTGCGGGTGGCGCCCGGTGTGCTGGTGCGCAACGTGGTGGCCGGGCCGTTCGAAGGTTTGGACAAGTACGACCTGCCCACGCAGCTGTGCGCGTTCACCGCGAGTGTATTGCGCGCGGAGGCCACCCACGAGCCGGGCTACTACGACATCGTGCATTCGCACTACTGGCTGTCGGGGCAGGTCGGCTGGCTGGCCCGCGACCGCTGGGCGGTGCCGCTGGTGCACACCGCGCACACGCTGGCCGCGGTGAAGAACGCCGCGCTCGCCGACGGCGACTCACCCGAGCCGCCGCTGCGCGCCGTCGGCGAGCAGCAGGTGGTCGACGAGGCGGACCGGCTGATCGTCAACACCGGACACGAAGCGCAGCAATTGGTTTCGCTGCACAACGCCGACCCGGCCCGCATCGACGTGGTGCATCCGGGCGTCGACCTGGAGATGTTCACACCGGGCGACAAGCTGGCCGCGCGCAAAGCGCTCGGACTCGACCCAGGCGAGCAGGTGCTCGCGTTCGTCGGCCGCATCCAGCCGCTCAAGGCGCCCGATGTGCTGCTGCGCGCGGCCGCCAAGCTGCCCGGCGTGCGGGTCCTGGTGGCGGGCGGACCGTCTGGCAGCGGGTTGGCGGCCCCCGACGGGCTGGTTCGACTGGCCGACGAACTGGGTATCGCTGAGCGCGTGACGTTCCTGCCGCCGCAGTCCCGCGAGCAACTCGTCGAGGTGTTTCGCGCCGCCGACATCGTCGGCGTGCCGAGCTACTCGGAGTCCTTCGGGCTGGTCGCCGTCGAGGCCCAGGCCTGCGGTACGCCGGTGGTGGCCGCCGCGGTCGGCGGGTTGCCGGTGGCGGTGCGCGACGGTGTCACCGGCGCGCTCGTCGACGGGCACGACGTCGACGACTGGGCGCAGGCGCTGGACGCGGTGTTCAAGCGCGGCCCGCACACCATGAGTCGCGCAGCCGTCGAGCATGCCGCGACGTTCTCCTGGGCGCACACCGTCGATGCGCTGCTGGCCAGTTATGGCCACGCCATCGCCGACTATCGCGCCAAGCACCGGTTGCCAGATGTGACAGCGCGGCGTAACGGCAGGCGGTTCTCGATGCGGCGCGGGGTCAGGGCGTGACGACCGACGTCGCGAAGGTCATCGAGGACACCTGTAAGGAACACGGCCTGGTCTGCACCCGCCACGAGGGGGCACACGGTGGCCTGCCGGGCATCATCGTCGAGTTGCCGGGTGAGCGTCGGCTGAAGACCAACACCATCCTGTCCATCGGTGAGCACTCGGTGCGGGTGGAAGCGTTCGTCTGCCGCAAGCCCGACGAGAACCACGAGGGCGTCTACCGCTTCCTGCTCAAGCGCAACCGCAGGCTCTACGGCGTGGCTTACACGCTGGACAACGTCGGCGACATCTATCTGGTCGGCCGGATATCGCTGGCCTCGGTGACTCCCGACGAGATCGACCGGGTGTTCGGGCAGGTGCTCGAGGCCGTCGACTCGGACTTCAACACGTTGCTGGAGTTGGGTTTTCGCTCGTCGATCCAGAAAGAGTGGGAGTGGCGGGTGAAGCGCGGGGAGTCGCTGAAGAATCTGCGGGCGTTCGAGCACCTCATCGACGAGGACTGACCCCCACCCCCGAACCGATCCCAGCATGGGCAGAGGCCGACGCCGATGCCGGGATAGTCTTCCCCCATGGCTTCAGATTCCTCGGCAACCTTGATCCTGCTCCGCCACGGCGAAAGTGACTGGAACGAGAAGAACCTGTTCACCGGGTGGGTCGACGTCGACCTCACCGACAAGGGCAGGGCCGAGGCCGTCCGCGCCGGCGAGTTGATCAAGGCGTTGAACCGCCAACCCGACGTGCTGTACACCTCGCTGCTGCGGCGGGCCATCACCACCGCCAACCTGGCGCTGGACGCTGCCGACCGGCACTGGATCCCGGTGCACCGCGACTGGCGACTCAACGAACGCCACTACGGCGCGCTGCAGGGCCTGAACAAGGCCGAGACCAAGGAAAAGTACGGCGAAGAGCAGTTCATGGCGTGGCGACGCAGCTATGACACCCCGCCGCCGCCGATCGAACCGGGCAGCACGTACAGCCAGGACACCGACGCCCGCTACGCCGACATCAACGGCGGGCCGCTGACCGAATGTCTGAAGGACGTCGTCGAGCGGTTCGTGCCGTACTACGAGAGCACGATCGTGCCCGACCTGCGGGCGGGTAAGACCGTGCTGATCGCCGCGCACGGCAATTCGCTGCGGGCGCTGGTGAAATACCTCGACGGCATGTCCGACGAGGAGGTCGTCGGGCTGAACATCCCGACTGGGATTCCGCTCCGTTACGACCTCGACGGCGAGCTCAAACCCACGGTCATCGGCGGGGAGTACCTGGACCCCGAGGCCGCGGCGGCCGGTGCGGCCGCGGTCGCCGCGCAGGGCGCCAAGTAAGCCCGCCGCACGGCAAACTCCGGGTGAACGGCTACCGAACTCCTGCGATTCGCGGTGTGACATGTCCCGATTTGGCCGCACGCTGCTGGGATGACGTTCACCGGATGCGTACGATTTTCGCGTGAGTGTGGTATCGGCGCTCCTACTCGTGGGGGCCGTGGCGCTGCTCGCACTGCTGATCGGTGTCGGCTTCGGAGCGGGATTGGCTCCCCGCATCCTCGACCGACGCCGCCGGAAGCAGGCCGAGCAGTCCGGTATCACCGTCTCTCAAATGCTCGAGCACATCGTGTCGGGTTCGCCGATGGGCATCGCAGTGGTCGACAGCTACCGTGACGTCGTCTACACCAATCACCGGGCCGAGTTGTTGGGGCTGGTCAAGGACCGGCGGCTCGACGAGCAGGCCTGGCAGGCCGCCGAGCGCACACTGAGGTCCGGCGAGTCCGGCGACGTCGACCTGTCACCGCCCAAGACCCCCAACCCCGGCAGGTCCGGGCTGTCGGTCCGCGGGCACGTCCAGCTGCTGACCGACCAGGATCGCCGGTTCGCGGTCGTCTACGTCGACGATCAATCCGAGCATGCCCGCATGGAGGCGACCCGCAGGGATTTCGTCGCGAATGTCAGCCACGAACTCAAGACGCCGGTCGGGGCGATGGGCGTGCTCGCCGAGGCGCTGCTGGCGTCGGCCGACGACCCCGAGACTGTGCGCCGATTCGCCGAGAAGATGCTCACCGAATCGAACCGGCTGGCGAACATGGTGGGGGAGCTGATCGACCTGTCGCGACTGCAGGGCGGCGAGCGGTTACCCGATCTCGAGGCCGTCGACGTCGATCGCGTTGTCGCCGAGGCACTCTCGCGCTACAAGGTGGCCGCCGACAACGCCGACATCGCCATCACCACCGACGCCCCGACCGGCTACCGGGTGTATGGCGACGAGCAACTGCTTGTCACCGCGATCGCCAACCTGGTGTCCAACGCAATTGCCTACTCGCCCAACGGTTCGTCGGTGTCCGTCAGTCGACGCGCGCGCGGGCCCAACGTCGAGATCGCCGTCACCGACCGCGGTATCGGCATCGCCCGCGAAGACCAGGAGCGGGTGTTCGAGCGGTTCTTCCGCGTGGACAAGGCCAGGTCCCGCGCTACCGGCGGGACCGGACTGGGCCTGGCGATCGTCAAACATGTCGCCGCCAATCACAACGGATCCATCCGGCTGTGGAGTCAGCCGGGGACGGGATCGACATTCACTTTGTCGATCCCGGCCTATCCCCAGGGCGATGATGCTCTGGACACAGAAGATGAGCGAGAGGACTGACCAGAACAATGACCAGCGTGTTGATCGTGGAGGACGAGGAGTCCTTGGCCGATCCCCTGGCCTTCCTCCTCCGCAAGGAGGGGTTCGAGGCCACCGTGGTGGGCGACGGCCCGTCAGCCCTGGCCGAATTCGAGCGTGCGGGTGCTGACATCGTCCTGTTGGACCTGATGCTGCCTGGCATGAGCGGCACCGACGTGTGCAAGCAATTGCGTTCCCGCTCAAGTGTTCCCGTAATCATGGTGACGGCTCGTGACAGCGAGATCGACAAGGTGGTCGGGCTGGAACTCGGCGCCGACGACTACGTCACCAAGCCGTACTCGGCGCGCGAGTTGATCGCACGCATTCGCGCGGTGCTGCGCCGCGGCAGCGACAACGACGAATCCAGCGTCGGCGACGGCATTCTCGAGGCCGGGCCAGTGCGGATGGATGTCGAGCGGCACGTGGTCTCGGTCAACGGCGAGGGAATCACGTTGCCGCTCAAAGAGTTCGATTTGCTCGAGTATCTGATGCGCAACAGCGGCCGGGTGCTCACCCGCGGCCAGTTGATCGACAGGGTGTGGGGCGCCGACTACGTGGGGGACACCAAGACCCTCGACGTGCACGTCAAGCGACTGCGGTCCAAGATCGAGGCCGACCCCGCGAACCCGGTGCACCTGGTGACGGTGCGTGGCCTGGGCTACAAACTCGAGGGGTGAGTTCGCGCTTCGCTGGGTAGACCCTGTGGGTCCCTCACAACCATTACGTCTACCCTCGACCCCTTGCAACCACGAAATCACGTACGCAACAGGACCCCCGCCCCCTGGGTGACCCGGGGCGGGCCACTTGTCGCGGTGGCAGCCTTGGTGACTTACGTCACCGTCTACACGCAGTGGCCGACGCTGCGCATGCAGGTCGACCTGATGGTCTACCGGTTCGCCGGTGAACGCCTGGTGCAGGGCCTCGACCTCTACTCGACCGGTCTGACCGGTAAGCCCGGCGAATTGCTGTTCATCTATCCGCCCTTCGCCGCGATCTGCGCGGCGCCGCTGAGCCTGGTCAAGGACTCCGACGTGCGGCTGCTCTGGCTGCTCGCCATGGTCGTCGCGCTGACGTACGTCGTCGTCCGCATGCTGAGGTCGATGGGCATGCGCGCCGGTGAGGCGATGTTCGGGCTCGCCGCGCTGCTGATCGGGCTCATCGGGTGGCTGGAGCCGCTGCGGCTCACCGCCGAGCTGGGGCAGATCAACCTCGTCCTGCTGGTGCTCGTGGTCGCCGACCTGTTGGCTGCGCGGCGCGGCAAGTGGGCGGGCGTCGGAATCGGTTTGGCCGCAGGCCTCAAACTGACGCCCGCGTTGTTCATCGTCTACCTGCTGGTGACACGGCGGATACGCGCGGCCGTGGTGTCGACCGCAACCTTCGCCGCCACGGTGGCGCTTGGATTCGCAGTCGCACCAACCGATTCCGTGACGTACTGGCTGCACGGCCGATTCGACGACGTCAACCGCATCTCGCACGACCCGCTTGCCAACACCAGCGTCAGCGGCCTGGTACTTCGAATGCACGCTTCGCCGACCGTCGCCACCGTCAGCACACTGGCGGTCGCGGCGGTCGGCATCGGCCTCGCCGCGTTGGCGTTCAGGCGCGGTCAGGAGGTGCTGGCGCTGGCGCTCGTCGGGCTCACCTCCGCGGCGGCGTCACCGTTCAGCTGGAGCCACCACTGGGTGTGGTTCGCGCCGTTGATCGTTCACCTCGGCTACCGCGCGTACGTCGTCGGCAGTCGCGCGGCGGCGGTGGCGATGTGGTTGCTGTGCGCCGTACTCGGTGGCTGGATCGTGTCCGTGGCGGGGGACACCCCGCAGGCGGGCATTCTGTCGTTGCACCCGGGCGGGGCGTGGACCGAAATTCTGGCAGACGCTTACGTTTTCGTGTTCGCCGCGGTGCTGCTGGGAACCGTGGTGTGGTTGTGGCGTCTGCCCGGCGATCGCCTACGGAGTCCGGCCACCGAGGATTTCGAACACCTCGAAAGTGTTGACGCCGGCCACAACTGAGGGATCACGTTCGCCGATCGCCAGCACTTCGGCGCGGTCGGCGGCGCGCAGCACGCCCATGCCCCATACCCCTTCGGGATCGGCGACGGGCCCGTAGACAAGGACCTTGCCGTCGGCCATCAACCGCTCCCAGTACTCCTTGTGTGCGGCCATCGCCGCCTGCTCGTCGGCCGTCAACGTCTGTGCGAAGTCCGCACGTGGCGGGTTGAGCCGGAACAGGAAAAGACTCATTGGGCGGCGCGGGTCGCGGGGTGCACCGCGATTAGCCCTAATGCGCTGCGCCGCTTGCACATTGCAGCGAGTTCGGCGTACGCCTTCTCGCCGAGCAGTTCGGTCAGTTCCGGTGCGTAGGACTCCCACACCGCCTTCGTTCCGACATGCGCGTTCGGGTCGCCGGTGCAGTACCAGTGCAGGTCGGCGCCGCCCTCACCCCAGCCACGTCGGTCGTACTCGCTGATCCACGTCTTGAGGATCTCGGTGCCGTCGGGTAGCTCCACCCACTCCTGAGTGCGGCGAATGGGCAGCTGCCAGCACACGTCCGGCTTCATGGTCAGCGGCTCGACGCCCATCTTGAGCGCCTTGCTGTGCAGCGCGCAGCCGATGCCCCCTGGAAAGCCGGGACGATTCAGAAAGATGCAGGCGCCCTTGTACTTTCGCGTCCGAAGATTGGGCTTGTCGTCGTACTCGTCCCACTCCAGGTAGCCCTTCTTACCGAGCCCCTTCTCGCGGAACTGCCAGTCCTCGTCGGTGAGCTGCTTGACGGCATCGTCGAGCCGGGCGCGGTCGTCCTCGTCGGACAGGAACGCACCGTGCGAACAGCAGCCGTCGTCGGGTCTGCCCTCGACGGTGCCCTTGCACGCGGGCGTGCCGAACACGCATGTCCACCGCGACAGCAGCCACGTCATGTCGGCGGCGATCAGGTGTTCGGGGTTGTCGGGGTCGTAAAACTCAACCCACTCACGGGCGAAGTCCAGTTCCACCTCACCGGGATGCGATGCGCTCACAAAAGTCAACGGTAAACCCATTAAGTTGGGGACGTGCGATTAGGCGTGCTGGATGTCGGCAGCAATACCGTCCATCTGTTGGTGGTGGACGCGCGTCGCGGCGGGCACCCGACACCGATGAGTTCCACCAAGGCGTCGCTGCGGCTCGCCGAAGCGATCGACGGCTCGGGCAAGCTGACCCGCAAGGGCGCCGACAAACTCATCAGCACCATCGACGAGTTCGCCAAGATCGCCACCAGCTCCGGGTGCGCTGAATTGATGGCGTTCGCCACCTCCGCTGTCCGCGACGCGAAGAACTCCGAAGACGTGCTCGCCAGGGTGCTCGCCGAGACCGGGGTTGCGCTGCAGGTGCTCAGCGGACGAGACGAATCGCGGCTGACGTTCCTCGCGGTGCGCCGCTGGTACGGGTGGAGCGCGGGCCGCATCATCAACATCGACATCGGCGGCGGTTCACTCGAACTCTCCAACGGCGTGGACGAAGAGCCAGAAGTCGCGCTGTCGCTGCCGCTCGGCGCGGGCAGGTTGACACGCGAATGGTTGCCCGACGATCCGCCTGGCCGCCGCCGCGTCGCCATGCTGCGCGACTGGCTGGCCACCGAGGTCGCCGAATCCGCCGCCGAGGTGCTCAAGGCAGGCACCCCCGATCTGGCGGTGGCGACGTCGAAGACGTTCCGTTCGCTGGCCCGGCTGACCGGTGCGGCGCCCTCGGGGGCGGGTCCGCGGGTGAAACGGACGCTGACCGCGACCGGCCTCAGACAGCTCATAGCTTTCATCTCTAGGATGACCGCGGCTGACCGTGCGGAGTTGGAAGGAGTGAGCGCCGAGCGTGCGGCACAGATCGTGGCCGGCGCCTTGGTAGCTGAGGCGAGCATGAACGCTCTCGAAGTCGAAAGCGTCGACATCTGCCCATGGGCATTGCGAGAAGGGCTGATTCTGCGGAAACTCGACAGCGAAGCCGATGGAACAGCGTTGGTGGAGACGTCCGTGCGGGAACGCTGAACGATGGCCGGAGGCGCGACGGCGCCGACATGAGACAGTAGCTAGCCCCAGAGGCAACACACGATGACAGGACCTGAAGACCACAGCAATACGCGACCGATCTCGGTCGCGGAGTTGCTGGCGCGCAACGGCACAATCGGCGCCCCACCCGTCGGCGGCAGGCGTCGCAAACGCCGTGGCGACACCGACGCTGTCACGGTCGCCGAGCTGACCGGCGAGATCCCCATCGTTTCCGATACGCGCGCCGAAGAAAACGAAACCACCCGGATCATTCCCGCCGTAGACGACCGGCCTGCCTCGACCAACGGTGTCGACAGTTACGTCGACACCGAGTCCGAAGAGACCGACGAAGCCGACCTGGCCCACGAGGACGACGTCGACGCCGACTACGCGGACGCGGTCGCCGACTACGCGGCCCACATCGAGCAGCGCGACGTCGAAGACGAACCGGTGGACTTCTTCGCACCCTCGCCGCGCAGGCCCAAGTACGTCCCCGAGCCGCGGCGCTTCGGGTCGGTCGGCCGGGGCGCGGAGGAGATGAGCCCCGATCCGGTCGACGACGACCTGTTCGACTCGCCGGTCGACCCTCTCGACGAACCGGAGCTCGAGGACGAGGACACCGAGGCCTCGTTCACCGATGACGACGACAGGGACGCCGAGGAGCTGCCCTCATATCTGCGGTCGTCGGCGGGCCCGCTGTTCGGCGGCCAGACCGTGGCCGACGACCTGGCCAGGGGCGGTTCACGCCCGCGGCTCGACGAACTCGACCGGGAAGACGACGAGGACGTGGAGGTCGCGGCGGCGCCCTCGGGCGGCATGTCGGGATTCCTGCGCGCGACGTGGATCGTCGGCCAGTGCATCATCGCGGTCGCCTTCGGTGCGGGCCTGTTCATCGCATTCGATCAGCTGTGGAAGTGGAACAACATCGTGGCCCTGGTGCTGTCGGTGTTGGTGATCCTGGGTCTGGTGGTCGGCGTGCGCGTGGTTCGCAAGACCGAGGACATCGGAAGCACATTGATCGCGGTGGCGGTGGGAGCCCTGGTCACGCTGGGACCGTTGGCGCTGTTGCAGTCGGGCTGACGGCGCCGCCCAAGGCCGATAAACACTGTGCGCCCCGCCATCAAGGTTGGTCTGTCGACTGCCTCGGTCTACCCGCTGCGGACCGAGGCCGCCTTCGAATACGCGGCCCGGCTCGGCTACGACGGTGTCGAGTTGATGGTGTGGGCCGAGGCGGTCAGCCAGGACATCGATGCGGTCGAGGAGATGTCCAGGCGTTACGACGTCCCGGTGCTGTCGGTGCATGCGCCGTGCCTGCTGATCTCGCAGCGGGTGTGGGGCGCCAACCCGATCCCGAAGCTGGAGCGCAGTGTGCGGGCGGCCGAACAACTCGGCGCGCAGACCGTGGTGGTGCATCCGCCGTTCCGGTGGCAGCGCCGCTACGCCGAGGGATTCTCCGATCAGGTCGCCGAACTCGAGGCATCTAGCGACGTGATGGTCGCGGTGGAGAACATGTTCCCGTTCCGGGCTGACCGGTTCTTCGGCGCGGGCCAGACCTCGATCGAGCGGATGCGCAAGCGCGGCGGCAAGCCTGGGCCCGGCATCTCGGCGTTCGCCCCGTCCTACGACCCGCTGGACGGCAACCACGCGCACTACACGCTGGATTTGTCGCACACCGCGACCGCGGGCACCGACGCCATCGACATGGCCCGCCGGATGGGTGACGGCCTCACCCATCTGCATCTGTGCGACGGCAGCGGTGCGTCCACCGACGAGCACCTGGTGCCTGGCCGCGGTACGCAGCCGACCGTCGAGATCTGCGAGATGCTGGCCGCCAGTGACTTTGCCGGGCATGTGATCCTGGAGGTGACCACATCGGGCGCGCGGACCGCCAGCGAACGTGAAGCGCTGCTGAAGGAGTCGCTGGACTTCGCCCGGAAGCACCTGCTGCGCTGACGCATTTGAGGACTCACATGTCGGGATCAACCGGGTCGCCGACGCCATGGCGCTGACCCCGGTCGGCGACGGCGTGTATCACGGTGAGCTCAACGAGCATTGGACCATCGGCCCGAAGGTGCACGGCGGCGCGATGCTGGCGCTGTGCGCCAACGCGGCCCGCACCGAACATGGGGCCGATCGCGGTGTCCGGCAATTTTTTGTGGGGCTGAACCAGGGCGATCGTACGGCGGTGCGGGCGGCGGTCACGCTCGGCGACCCGGAACACCATGTGCCGCCGCTGTTGTCGGTCAACCCGGTGATCCCGTTGATGCAGCCGGCACGACGGTGCAAATTGGCCAGGACTGGTTCGATGAGGATCACATCGTCGTGGACTGCGAGGGCCACATCGTCGTGCAGACCCGCCAATTGGCGATGGTGCCTGCCCCGCAGTAGCGGTCGGCCGTCTGCAATGCTTGCCGCCATGGCCAGAATCGCGATCATCGGCGGTGGAAGTATCGGCGAGGCGCTGCTGTCCGGGCTGTTGCGCGCCGGGCGGCAGGTCAAGGACCTGGTGGTCGCCGAGAAGAGCCCTGACCGCGTGAAGTATCTGTCGGACACCTATTCGGTGTTGGTGACCACCGTCGCCGACGCTGTCGACACCGCCGCGTATGTGATCGTCGCCGTCAAACCCAGCGATGCCGGCGCCGTGGTGGCGGAGATCGCCGAGGCCGCCGCCCAAGCCGAAAGTGACGCCGTCGAACAGGTTTTCGTGTCGGTGGTGGCCGGTGTGACCACCGAGTTCTACGAGAACAAACTGCCCGCCGGATCGCCGGTGATTCGGGTGATGCCCAACGCACCCGTCATCGTGGGCGGCGGGGTGAGCGCGCTGGCGCGGGGTCGGTTCGCCACCGCCGAGCAGCTCAAGGAGGTGTCGGCGATCTTCGACGCGGTCGGCGGGGTGCTCACCGTGCCGGAGTCCCAACTCGACGCGGTGACCGCGGTGTCGGGTTCCGGGCCCGCGTACTTCTTCCTGATGGTCGAGGCGCTCGTCGACGCGGGGGTCGCCGCGGGGTTGACCCGGGCGGTGTCCACCGATCTGGTCGTGCAAACCATGGCAGGCTCGGCCGCGATGTTGCTGGAGCGGTTGGACCGGGCTCAGCCCGCAGGCGATGCCGGTGGATCCTCTCTGGGTTCCGCCCTCGACACCACCGCCGCGCAATTGCGGGCCACGATCACCTCACCCGGCGGCACGACCGCCGCTGGGCTGCGCGAACTCGAGCGGGGCGGTTTGCGGGCGGCGGTCGCCGACGCTGTCGATGCCGCAAAAAGGCGCTCTGAGCAGCTCGGAATTACATCTGAGTAATTAATCAATTTCCCACCGATTAGCCCACACCCGTCGCAGTAACCCCATCCGCCACGCTATTCTCCCAGTGGTAAGCACGGGTCGGTGCCAGCGGTGGGGAAGCCGCTGGAACTGCCCGTGCCTGATGGATTGGGTTGCGATGACGTCTATGAACGGGCCATCGGCGCGGGATTCCGCTAGCGGGAAGGCGGCGCGGGACGCCGGCCAAAGCAGTGCCGCTGACGGGCAGCCGCCACGAGCTCAATTTCTCACCGTCGCCGAGGTGGCGAGCCTGATGCGGGTCAGCAAGATGACCGTGTACCGGTTGGTGCACAACGGCGAGTTGCCCGCCGTCCGCGTCGGACGCTCGTTCCGGGTGCACGCCAAGGCTGTCCACGACATGTTGGAGAGCTCGTACTTCGACGCGGGTTAGCGCGCGGCGGCTGTTTTCGTTTACCTGTGCCTCTTCGGTAAGGTGTGCGGGTCAAGAGGCTTTCGAAGCATAGGTACGGAGACATCTGGGTTCATGGGTTCAGTCATCAAGAAGCGGCGTAAGCGCATGTCGAAGAAGAAGCACCGCAAGCTGCTTCGTCGCACCCGGGTGCAGCGCAGAAAACTCGGCAAGTAGCTTTTCCGCTCGGCCGCTAGGCTGACCGAATGGATTCTGGGGGCGGAACGAACGGGGACACCGTTGGGTATCCGAAGATTGTCTTGGTTACCGGTGCGTGCCGGTTTCTCGGCGCGTACCTGACGGCCCGGCTCGCGCAGAACCCGTTGATCAACCACGTCATCGCGGTTGACGCGATCGCGCCGAGCAAGGATCTGCTGCGCCGGATGGGGCGTGCGGAATTCGTCCGCGCCGACATCCGGAACCCGTTCATCGCCAAGGTCATCCGCAACGGCGACGTCGACACCGTGGTGCACGCCGCGGCGGCCTCCTACGCGCCACGCTCCGGCGGCCGCGCGACGCTGAAGGAACTCAACGTGATGGGCGCGATCCAGTTGTTCGCGGCCTGTCAGAAGGCGCCGTCCGTGCGTCGGGTCGTGCTCAAGTCGACCTCGGAGGTGTACGGCTCCAGTTCGCGCGACCCCGTGCTGTTCACCGAGAGCAGCAGCCGTCGCAGGCCGCCCGGTGAGGGGTTCGCCAGGGACAGCATCGACATCGAGGGTTACGCCCGCGGGCTGGGCCGCCGTCGGCCTGACATCGCGGTCAGCATCCTTCGGCTGGCCAACATGATCGGTCCCGCCATGGACACCGCGTTGTCGCGGTATCTGGCGGCCCCCGTGGTACCCACGGTGATCGGCCATGACGCGCGGCTGCAGCTGCTGCACGAACAGGATGCGCTCGGTGCCCTGGAGCGCGCGACGATGGCAGGCAAGGCGGGCACCTTCAACATCGGCGCGTCGGGCATCATCATGATGAGTCAGGCCATCCGGCGGGCGGGCCGCGTTCCGCTGCCGGTCCCGCGCTCGGCGTTGTGGGCGGTGGATTCGCTGCGGCGCGCAACTCGCTACACTGAACTGGATCGCGAACAACTCGACTACTTGAGCTACGGCCGGGTCATGGACACCACGCGAATGCGTAACGAGCTAGGCTACAGCCCAAAGTGGACAACCGCGGAGGCCTTTGACGATTACGTCCGGGGGCGGGGATTGACTCCGATCATCGACCCGCGATGGGTACGCTCAATGGAGAGTCGCGCCGTGTCGGCGGCGCAGCGTTGGGGACGTTAACAAACAAATATTTCAGTTCGGGTGGGGAGAAGGTACAACGTGGCGGGCGAGCCAAAAGCCAAAGTCATTCCGCTGCACTCTAATTCGGGTCGAACGCAGACCCAACGGCGCGCTTCTGCTGCCCGCGCCGCAAGCTCGCGCCGACATCCCTCGCTGCTGACGGACTCCGGCGGTCGTGCTTCCGCCGAGCAGATCGCCGCCGTCGTCCGCGAGATCGACCAGCGCCGCGGCCCCCTCGGCGCCGCTCCCACGGTCGAGGAAAGGCCCACCGAACTCGCCAAGCGGATCGCCACCGTCGCGGACTTCATACGCAAGCGGATGCTCGGCGACTACACCGTCGACGAGTTCGGGTTCGACCGCCACCTCAACGACGCTATCTTTCTGCCTTTGCTGCGTGTGCTCTTCAACTCGTGGTTCCGCGTCGAAGTCAGCGGCATCGAGAACCTCCCGCGAACGGGTGCGGCACTCGTGGTCGCCAACCATGCGGGCGTATTGCCGTTCGACGGGCTGATGACCGCGGTGGCGGTGCACGACAAGCATCCGACCCACCGGGATCTGCGCCTGCTCGCCGCCGACATGGTGTTCGACATGCCGATGATCGGTCAGGCCGCGCGCAAGGCCGGCCACACCATGGCCTGCACCGCTGACGCGCACCGACTGCTGGCCGCCGGTGAGCTGACCGCCGTGTTCCCGGAGGGCTACAAGGGTCTGGGCAAGCACTTCAAGGACCGTTACAAGCTGCAGCGCTTCGGCCGCGGCGGGTTTGTCGGTGCGGCGCTGCGGACCAAGGCGCCCATCGTGCCGTGCTCGATCGTCGGCTCGGAGGAGATCTACCCGATGATCGCCGACATGAAGCTGTTGGCCCGGCTGTTCGGGTTGCCGTACTTCCCGATCACGCCGCTGTTCCCGCTGGCGGGACCGGTCGGCATGGTCCCGCTGCCGTCGAAGTGGCACATCCAGTTCGGTGAGCCGATCGAGACCGCCGACTACGACGAATCGGCCGCCGAAGATCCGATGGTGACGTTCGAGCTGACCGATCAGGTCCGCGAGACCATCCAGCAGACGCTGTACCAGCTGCTGGCGAATCGCCGCAACACATTCCTCGGCTAGGTCTACCGGGCTGGCTCAACTACCCTTCGAGCTTTGCCCAGCAATCATTTTCGCGATCGCGGCGTCGCGCGCGGCCGCGATCTGTGCGCTCACCTCGTCGGCTTCGGAATCTGACGCGGCCTCACCCATCACGGTGACGACGCTGGTCAGCACCGGCTTGCCCGTCGCGTCGGTGACCTCGCCGCGGATCTCGGTGACCACCGCGCCGTGCGATTCGGTGACCGAATCCAGATAGGAGTCGAAGAAGAGCTTGTCGCCGGCCACGATCGGGCGATGGAAGACGATCTTCTGGTCGCGGTGCAGCACCCGCTCCATGTTGATCGGCACGTCGAACTGGTTGAAGATCTCCAACTGCACCTTGCGGCCCGCCACCGCCAGGAACGTCAGCGGCGCGATCAGCGTGTCGAAGCCGCTCTCTTTGGCGGCGTCCTCGGTGAAGTGGGCCGGGTGGTCGTTCTTGACGGCCTTCGCGAACTCGCGGATCTTCTCCCGGTCCACCTCGAAGTAGTCGGGGTACCGGTAGTGGGTTCCGATGATGTTTTCGGCGATTGCCATCCTGCGCGTCTTCCGTCGATTGTCAGCGGCGCGAGCCTATCAATTCTTTAGCTGCCCTCTTGCCTGCGTGACACCACGGCCGCCAGCGCGCCGCCGAGCGCGCCAAGAGCCAGCGCCGACGGCACCCCGATCCTGGCGGCCTTGCGGGCGGTGCGGAAGTCGCGGATCTCCCACCCCCGCTCGCGGGCCAGGACGCGCAGATCGGCGTCGGGGTTGATCGCGACGGCCGTGCCGACCAGCGACAGCATCGGCACGTCGTTGAAGCTGTCGGAGTACGCCGTGCAGCGTTTGAGATTCAATCCCTCGCGAATGGCCAGCGACCGCACCGCATGCGCCTTACCCGTGCCGTGCAGGATGTCGCCGACCAGGCGGCCGGTGAACACGCCGTCGATCGACTCGGCGACGGTGCCCAGCGCGCCGGTGAACCCGAGCCGCTTGGCGATCGTGGCCGCCAACTCGTACGGCGTCGCGGTGACGAGCCACACCTGTTGCCCGGCGTCGAGGTGCATCTGCGCCAGCGCACGGGTGCCCGGCCAGATCTTGTCGGCGATGATCTCGTCGTAGATCTCCTCGCCGAGTGCCGCCAGTTCCTCGGTCGAGCGGCCCTCGATGAATGCCAGCGCCTTGGTCTTGCCTGCGGCCACGTCGTCGCTGTTTTCCCGGCCGAGAAGCTGAAACTTGGCCTGCGCGTAGATGAATCGGCCGATATCGCCGTAGGTGAAGTATTTGCGGGCGGCCAGGCCGCGGGCGAAGTGCACCAGCGACGAGCCGTGCACCAGCGTGTTGTCGACGTCGAAGAACGCGGCGGCCGTCAGGTCCGGCGGCGGGGGAGGTGGCGTGTCGGCGGGCTCCGCGGCCAGATCGGTGACGGCGGCTTCCGCGCTGGCCTCGCCAGCGACCGCCTGTTCAACGGCGTCGAAACCCCCGGTGTCGGACACGAATCAACATTAGGTCACGCACTGGCCATACTGCGGGGGTGAACCGACGCGTGGAATTGCTCACACGACAGGGCTGCTCGATCTGTGCGGCGGCCGCGGCGCAACTGCGGCAACTGGCCGACGAGTTGGGCTTCGAATTGCGCTTAACCGACGTCGACGCGGCGGCCTCCGCCGGGGATTCCTCGCTGCGTGCCGAGTACGGCGACCGGCTGCCCGTCGTGCTGCTGGACGGTGCCGAGCACAGTTATTGGGAGGTCGACGAACCCCGGCTGCGGGCGGATCTGGGAGCTCCCTGACTAATCGAGCAAATTTGGTAGCCCAGCTGGTCAACGATTACCTTGGATGACGTGGTGATCGAGCCGTGAGCGTGCTGCTTTTCGGGGTTTCGCACCGCAGCGCGCCGGTGTCGGTACTCGAGCAATTGAGCACCGACGAAGCCGATCAGGTCAAGATCGTCCAGCAGGTGCTGCAGTCCTCACTCGTCACCGAGGCCATGGTGTTGTCCACGTGCAACCGCGTGGAGGTGTACGCGGTCGTCGAGGCGTTTCACGGCGGGCTTTCGGTGATCGGCTCGGTGCTTTCCGAGCATTCCGGGATGAGCCTGAACGACCTCACCAAGTACGCCTACGTGCGGTACGCCGAAGCGGCCGTCGAGCATCTGTTCGCGGTGGCCAGCGGTCTGGATTCGGCGGTGATCGGCGAGGCGCAGGTGCTGGGGCAGGTGCGCCGCGCGTATTCCGCGGCCGAGGCAAACCACACCGTCGGCCGCACGCTGCACGAGCTGTCCCAACGCGCACTGTCCGTCGGCAAGCGGGTGCACTCCGAGACCGGCATCGACGCCGCGGGAGCCTCAGTCGTCTCAGTGGCGCTCGGCATGGCCGAAGCCAGACTGGACACCCTGGCGGGCCGGTCGGCCGTGGTCGTCGGCGCCGGATCGATGGGTGCGCTGGCGGCCAAGCACCTGGTCCGCGCCGGCGTCGAGCGGATCCACGTGGTGAACAGGACACTGCCGCGCGCCAAGCGGTTGGGCGAGAAGATCCGCCAACTCGGTGTCGCCGCGGACGCGTTCCCGTTCGATCACCTGACCCCGGTGCTCACCGACGCCGATGTCGTCGTCTGCTGCACCGGGGCGGTCCGGCCGGTGGTATCGCTGGCCGACGTGCACCGCGGCCTGGCGCACGGTCACGAGCCGAAGCAACTGGTGATCTGCGACCTGGGCATGCCACGCAACGTCGACCCCGCCGTCGCCGGGCTGCCCGACGTATTCGTCGTCGACATGGACCGCATCCAGCGCGACCCGTCGGCGCGCGCCGCGGCCTCCGACGCCGAGGCGGCGCGCGCCATTGTGGCGGCCGAGGTTGCCAGCTACCTGGCGGGCCAGCGGATGGCAGAGGTCACACCGACCGTGACCGCGCTGCGGCAGCGGGCCGCCGACGTCGTCGAGGCCGAGTTGCTGCGGCTGGACAACCGGCTGCCAGGGCTCGACGCCGCGCACCGCGACGAGGTCGCCAAGACCGTGCGCCGCGTCGTGGACAAGCTGCTGCACGCGCCGACGGTGCGGGTCAAACAGTTGGCCAGCGCGCCGGGCGGTGACAGCTACGCCGAGGCGCTGCGCGAGCTGTTCGAGCTCGACCAGCAGGCTGTCGACGCGGTCGCAGCGAGCGAATTGCCGTTGATGACAAACGATCTCGACAAGACCGAGTAGCGCTTGACAGAAATCATCCGGATCGGCACCCGCGGCAGCCTGCTGGCGAAGACGCAGGCCGGTGTCATCAAAGACGCCCTTGTCGCCAGGGGCCACCCCGCCGAACTCGTCATCGTGTCCACCGAGGGCGACCGGTCGATGGGCCCGATTGCCAACATCGGTATCGGGGTGTTCACCGCGGCGTTGCGCGAGGCCATCGACGAACGCAGGGTCGACATGGCCGTGCACTCCTACAAGGATTTGCCGACGACACCCGATCCTCGGTTCAACATCGCCGCGATACCCCGGCGCGAAGACGCCAGGGACGCCCTGGTGGCCCGCGACGGTTTGGTGCTCGGAGAGTTGCCGGTGGGCTCGGTGATCGGCACCTCGAGCCCGCGACGGGCCGCACAGCTTAGAGCACTGGGTCTCGGTTTGGAAATCCGCCCCCTAAGAGGCAACCTTGATACCAGGTTGAACAGGGTAAGCAGTGGTGATCTCGACGCCGTCGTCGTGGCTCGGGCGGGCCTGGCCCGTATCGGTCGCCTCGACGCTGTCACCGAGACGTTGGAGCCGGTACAGATGTTGCCGGCGCCGGCGCAGGGGGCGTTGGCAGTCGAGTGCCGTGCCGGTGACACCGGCCTGGCGGAACTGTTGGCGGAGTTGGACGACGCCGACACCCGCGCGGCGGTTACCGCAGAGCGAACCTTGCTGGCCGAACTGGAGGCGGGTTGTTCCGCACCGGTGGGGGCGATCGCCGAGGTCGTCGAATCCATCGATGAGGACGGCCGTGTCTTCGAAGAGCTGTCGCTGCGCGGCTGTGTGGCGACGCTGGACGGATCCGACGTGATCCGTGCGTCCGGTATCGGGACACCCGATCGGGCACGGGAGCTGGGCCTCTCGGTGGCCGCGGAGTTGTTCGAGTTGGGCGCACGCGATCTGTTGGCCGAGGCTGGGAGAGGGAAATGACTGGGCACTCGGGCCGAGGGCGAAAGACAAAGCCCGGCCGCATCACATTCGTCGGCTCAGGGCCGGGTGATCCCGGTCTGCTGACGACGCGGGCGCGAACGGTGCTCGCCAACGCCGCATTGGTGTTCACCGACCCCGACGTGCCGGAGTCGGTGCTCGCCATCGCGGGCTGCGAACTGCCGCCGCCGTCGGGACCCCAACCGGCCGAGGCGGAGCCGACCGACACCGACACCGATTCCGAGGCGACGACCGCCATCCTCCCCTACTGGCGTGGGGGCCCAGGCGGGCCCGACATCCGGCCCGCACTCGGCGATCCCGCCGAGGTTGCCAAGACGTTGGCCACCGAGGCCCGCACGGGTGTCGACGTGGTCCGGTTGGTCGCAGGAGATCCGCTGTCGGTGGACGCCGTGATCACCGAGGTGACCGCGCTGGCCAAGACGCACCTTGATTTCGAGATCGTGCCGGGCCTGCCTGACACCACCGCGGTGCCGACGTACGCGGGGCTGCCGCTTGGCTCCTCGCACACCGTCGCCGACGTCCGCGGTGACGTCGACTGGGCGGCGCTGGCCGCCGCGCCAGGCCCACTCATCTTGCATGCCACCGCATCTCACCTTCCCGACGCGGCGCGCATCCTGATCGAGCACGGGCTGGTCGACACCACGCCGACCGTGGTGACCGCGAATGGCACGACGTGCCAACAGCGTTCGGTGGAGACGACGCTCGGCGGCCTGCTGGACAAGGCCGTGCTGGAGAAGCCGGCGGGCAGCGAGCCTTCAGGCCCGTTGGCCGGGCCGCTGGTGGTGACCATCGGCAAGACGGTCGCCAACCGCGCGAAGCTCAACTGGTGGGAGAGCCGCGCCCTGTACGGCTGGACCGTGCTGGTGCCGCGCACCAAGGACCAGGCGGGCGAGATGAGCGAAAAGCTGGTCAGCCACGGCGCATTGCCGGTCGAGGTGCCCACCATCGCGGTCGAACCGCCGCGCAGCCCGGCGCAGATGGAGCGGGCGGTCAAGGGTCTGGTCGACGGCCGCTTCCAGTGGGTGGTGTTCACCTCCACCAACGCGGTGCGTGCGGTGTGGGAGAAGTTCAACGAGTTCGGTCTCGACGCCCGCGCCTTCTCAGGTGTGAAGATCGCCTGCGTTGGACAGGCCACCGCCGATCGGGTGCGGGCCTTCGGCATCAACCCGGAACTGGTGCCTTCCGGTGAGCAGTCCTCGTTGGGTCTGCTCGATGAATTCCCGCCCTATGACGACGTTTTCGATCCGGTCAACCGGGTGCTGCTGCCGCGGGCCGACATCGCGACCGAGACGCTGGCCGAGGGGCTGCGCGAGCGCGGCTGGGAGATCGAGGACGTCACCGCGTACCGCACGGTGCGCGCGGCGCCGCCGCCGGCGGCGACCCGCGAGATGATCAAGACCGGCGGCTTCGACGCGGTCTGCTTCACCTCCAGCTCGACGGTGCGCAACCTGGTCGGTATCGCGGGTAAGCCGCACGCGCGGACGATCGTCGCCTGTATCGGCCCGAAAACCGCTGAAACGGCTGCGGAGTTCGGTCTGCGCGTCGACGTGCAACCCGAGGTTGCCGCGGTGGGGCCGTTGGTCGACGCGCTCGCCGAGCACGCCGCCCGACTGCGTGCCGAAGGTGCGCTGCCGCCGCCGCGCAAGAAGAGCCGCAGGAGATAAGGCAAAAGGGTTCCCATGCCTTTTCCAAGTCACCGTCCACGGAGACTGCGGTCTACTCCTGCGCTGCGTCGCTTGGTAGCGGAAACCTCGGTCGAGCCAAGGCATTTGGTGCTGCCGATGTTCGTCGCCGACGGCATCGACGAGCCTCGTGACATTGCGTCGATGCCAGGCGTGGTGCAGCACACCCGCGACTCGCTGCGCCGCGCCGCCGCCGATGCGGTGGCTGCCGGCGTCGGCGGATTGATGCTGTTCGGTGTCCCTCGCGACGAGGACAAGGACGCCACCGGTTCGGTCGGCATTTCTGAAGACGGCATCCTCAACGTCGCACTGCGCGATCTGGCCAAGGACCTCGGCGAGGACACCGTGTTGATGGCCGACACCTGCCTCGACGAGTTCACCGACCACGGCCACTGCGGGGTGCTCGACGACGCGGGCCGCGTCGACAACGACGCCACCAACGCACGCTATGTGGAATTGGCTGTCGCACAAGCAGATTCGGGTGCCCAGGTGGTCGGGCCGAGCGGCATGATGGACGGCCAGGTCGCCGCGATCCGCGACGGCCTCGACGCGGCCGGCCACACCGACACGGTGATCATGGCCTACGCCGCGAAGTTCGCCTCCGGGTTCTACGGCCCGTTCCGCGAGGCCGTCGCCTCAAGCCTGCGCGGGGACCGGCGCACGTACCAGCAGGGTGCGGGCAACGCCCGCGAGGCCCGCCACGAGATCGAGTTGGACATCGACGAGGGCGCCGACATCGTGATGGTGAAACCGGCGATGAGCTATCTCGACGTGGTCAGTGCGGCCGCCGACATCTCGCCGGTTCCGGTCGCGGCCTATCAGGTGTCCGGCGAGTATTCGATGATCGCCGCCGCCGCCGCCAACGGGTGGATCGATCTGCAGACCGTGGCGTTGGAGACGCTGACCGGCATTCGGCGCGCCGGTGCGGACATCGTGCTCACGTACTGGGCGGCCGACGTCGCCGGTTGGCTGGCGTGACGAATCAGCAGCAACCGACGACCGCGCCGGGCAGGCCCGTTGACGTCGACACCGGATTCTGGCTGTGGGTGGCCGCCCTTCCGCTGATGGTGACCGGCTACATCGTCGACCTCTTCACCAACCCGAGAGACCATCCCCCGGCGATCGTGTACGCGGTCTCGTTGCTGTTCGTCGTCGTGGTCGCGGCGATCGTGGTGACATTCCTGATCTTGATGCGGCACGGTTACCGGTGGACACGCACCTTGTTGACCGGTGGCGGCATCGCATCGGTGGTGTACGCCGCCACCAATCTGTTCAGTGTCGACCGACCCACGGCGGCGGCGATCACGTACGCGGTCACCGTAATCGTGGGCTCGGTGTTGATCGTCGGCGGCGCGTTCCTGCTGCACCGCAAGGACGCGCACGCCTTCTTCACCCGGTGAGCGGCTAGGCTTGGCCGCGTCATGACAGCCCCACAGTCGCGACCGCGCGTCGTCACCGCCGCATTCTGGTGCTGGGTGGGCGCGTCGTTTCTGCTCATGCTCGGCGGTTTGATCGCGGCTTCACTCAATGTTCCGGTGGTCTTTCGCGGCGCCGGTGTGCTGTTTGCGATTGCCGGCGGGGCGTTGGCGTTTCTGACCGGCCGCGTCCGCGGCGGCGATACCCGGTTCCGGCGGGCCGCGCTGGCGCTGGCGCTGACCGTCGTCGCGCTGATCGCGCTGGCGGCGCTGGCCCGGCTCGCCAACGGCATCACGCTGCTGGCGGTCTTCCCGCTGGTCGCCGGTGCCGTGCTGATCACCCGGCCCGCGGCGGTGCAGGGACAGGAGTCGCCGTGAGCAACGTCGGCACGTCGTCGGACGTGCTGTTCTACGAACAGGGCGCCAGCTGGTGGTGGACCGCGGCCGGGCCCGCCGCCGGCGTCGCGATGGCGCTGATCCAGTTGTCCGCCGGTTACGGCATCCAGCTGCTGGTTCCCGGCGTGTTCTTCGTGCTCGTCAGCGGATTTCTGGCGATCCAGGTCAAGGCCGCGCGCATCCACACCTCGGTCGAGTTGACGCCCGATCATCTGCGGCAGGGCACTGAACTGCTGCGCATCGACGACATCGTGCGGATCTACCCGGAGCCGACCGGGCCCGACGAGCCGAGGTGGATGTCCGCGCGGGCGCTCGGCGAGCTGACCGGCGTCCCGCGCGGTCGCACCGGCATCGGCCTGCGGCTGACCAACGATCGCACCGCCCAGGCGTGGGCGCGCAAGCATCAGCTGCTGCGGTCCGCGCTGACCCATCTGGTCGAGGAGCGCATTCCCCCGGAGCAGGCGTCGTGAGGGCCCGGGTCGAGTTGGTCGCGGCGGTGGTTTGCGCGGTCGGCGCTGTGCTGAGTTGGTTGGCCGCCAGTTCGACGGTGGTGGTCGCGCCTGTGCTGGACGGCGAGCCGCAGACCACGTCGGTGGTCTACAGCGCGCCGCTGCTGGTGCTGTCGCTGCTGCTGGCGACGATCGCCGGCGTGCTGGCCGTGCTGGGCATCGCCCGGATGCGGCGCGGCTGATCCGTCGAGATCGACGTTTCGCAGGCCGCTACCCGGGCGGTTTCACGCCGGGTTGGTACAAAGTTCGAAATCTGTAACACTGTTGCACATGACCGAGCTTGCCGAGCAGTCCACCGCCACCGACGCGCTGCCGTTGGGGCCCGAGTCGCTGGTGTGGCGGTATTTCGGCGACAACCGGATGTACCTCATCGGCCCGCGGCCCGCGGTGCTGCAGAACATGCTCGCCCAACTCGGCCAGGGCGTGCTGGACCACTCGTCGTTCTTCGCCGACACCGCGGAGCGACTCAAGCGCACCATCCCGCCGATCTTCAACACCGTCTACGGGTCCGACCACGAGAACGCGGGCACTCAGGTCCGCGACTTCCACCACCACGTCAAGGGCCAGATGCCGGGCCCCGACGGACCGGCGGGCCGCTACCACGCGCTCGATCCGGACACCTACTTCTGGGCGCACGCCACCTTCGTCGAGCAGGTGCTGTACTTCGCCGACACGTTCGTCAAGCGGTTGACGCGGGCCGAGAAGGAACAGATCTACCTGGAGTCCAAGACGTGGTATCGCCGCTACGGCGTCAGCGACCGGCCGATGCCCGCGAACTACGCCGAGTTCGAACGGTATTGGGACCGGATGATGGACGAGATCGTCGTCGCCCACCCGACCGCGAAGTACGGCGTCGGCTACGTGACGAAGGGCTTCCCGTGCCCCAAAGCCGTGTCACCTGCGTTGTGGCGGGTGATCGCGCCGGTGTTCAATCCGGTGGCGGCGTTCCTGACCACCGGGGGGCTGCCGCCGCGGGCCCGCGAGCTTCTCGGCCTGCCGTGGAGTGACCGCCAGGAGCGCCGCTATCAGCGGTTCGCCGCGTTGTGGCGGTCGCGACCGGTGAACTGGGTGTGGGACCATCTGCCAATGCGGGTGCGCTACAACGGTTATGCGTTAAAGGGCTATGCGAGGGGCTGATCCCACCCTGGAGGCCATCCTCGACGCCGCAGTCGTCGAGTTCGAACAGCACGGCTTCCGTCGGGTGGCCCTCGACGACGTCGCCCGCCGGGCCAAGGTCAGCCGCACCACCATCTACCGGCGGTTCGCGAACAAGGACGACCTGGTCGCGGCCGTCATCGAACGGGAGAACCTCCGGCTGTTCGCCGACATCGCCATCGAGCTGAAAACTGCTGGGCCGCAAGCGAACTACTACGTCGAGGCGTTTACGCTGTCGATCCTGAAGTTTCGTCGGCACCGGGTGCTCGACAGGATGATCACCGACGAGCCCGGCTTGGTGCTCGAGCTGGCGGATCAGCACTACGCCGCCGCCATCGATCGGATGGCGGAGGCATTGCGGGTCATTTTCCCTGCAGGGTTCGCCGAGCTGATCGGCGAGCAGGCCGTCACCGAATTGGCAGACACCATCCTGCGCTACGCCGCGATGGTGCTACTGCTGCCCAGCACCCAACCCTTGGACACCGCCGACGACATCCGCGCATTCGCCAGACAGCACTTCCTGCCCAGCCTTCCCACTGCGTTGCGGGCCGTGCCTGCTGGTTAGCTGCGCTGTGTTTGATAGGTCACACCTTCGGGCAGCCATACCGCATGGGTACCGAACAACAGCAAAGCACCGGCGAAGCCGAGCAACAGCAGCAGACTGGCCAGCCCGACGTCCGCGAGCAGCGCCGACAGGCTGAGTCAACCGAGAACTCCGAAGAACCGAAGATGACCGAGAAGCCCGAGGTCACCGACGAGCACGAAGAAGAGGCCAAGAAGATAGCGCAGGCGTACGACGACGACCACCTCCAGACCACGGTACTGCCCGGCAGCGGCGGCACGGTTTCCGGAACCGCCGTCACCGAGTGGGTCGATGACAAGGACAAGGGCCACATCGAAACCACCGCCGAAGAGGGCAACGTGGAATATCGCAAAACCGAGGAATTCCGCAAGATTCAGGAGTCGTGACTCTTCGGGCGCGGCCTCTGGCGGTAATGCCTAAGCTTCAAAAGCGTGGCACCGCTTGAGGTAATCGCCCCGGCTTTCGTCGAGATGGCTCACTCGATCGTGTGGGCTTCAATCGCCACCGTCGACGAGAACTGCCGTCCGCGTACCCGTATCCTTCATCCGATCTGGGAATGGGACGGCATCGATCTGTTCGGTTGGATCGCCACGGTGCCCAGTCCGGTGAAGAAGGCGCATCTCGCCGTCCACCCGGAAATGGCGGTCAGCTACTGGACCACGAACCACGACACCTGTAGCGCCGACTGCCTGGTGGAGTGGTATCACGACGACGAGACCCGATCCGCGGTCTGGAAGAGGTTCGCCGACGCGCCTGCGCCCGTAGGCTATGACCCTCGTATTGTCCCCATGTGGGCCGACGGCCCGACCTCGGAGCAATTTGCTGCACTGCGGTTGAGCCCCTATCGGCTGCGGGTGATGCCCGGCACTGCGATGATCACCGGAGAAGGAGAGACGCTCACCTGGACGGCGACGTGAACCCGACGACCACCGAGACCATCGACGTCAGCGCGCTGCCGTTGGTGCCGAAGAACCCACTGCCGCTTCGGCAACTGGTGCAGTTGGTCCGCAGGCTGGACACCGGTCAGGAGGTCATCCGCGACGCGGGCGGCCCGCTCAGCAGAATTCAATTCGGGCCCGCGAAGCTGTTCCCGCCCATCGTGGCGGTGATGTCGCCCAACGCGATACGCGACGTGCTCGGTCGCAGCGACGCGTCCTCCGAGCGCTGCGTCATCCATGAAGAAGTGCAGAGCATGGCGGGGGACAGTCTCTTCGTGCTGCCCAACGAGCAGTGGCGCCCGCGTAAGCGGGCGCTGCAACCCGTGTTCACCAAACACAACGTCCGGAACTTCGGCGGCCACATGTCCTCTGCGGCACAGCAATTCGTCGAACGCTGGCCGGACGGCGGTGACGTCGATCTCGACACCGAATGCCGCACGGTGGCGATGCAGTCGTTGGGTCGCTCGGTCCTCGGCATCGACTTGAACGAACGGGCGGACACCATCGCCCGCTGTATGCACGTGGCGTCCTCGTACACCGCCGACCGGGCGCTGCGCCCGGTTCGTGCGCCGCGATGGCTGCCGACCCCGGCACGGCGCAAGGCCCGCGCCGCGGTTCAGGCCATGCGCACGATCACCGACGAGATGGTGCATGCCTGCCGGGCGGATCCGACGCGCGACGCCCCGCTGGTGCAGGCATTGATCGCCGCGTCCGATCCTGAGACCGGGCAACCACTTTCGGACGCCGACATCTCCAACGATCTGCTGATCTTCATGCTGGCAGGACACGACACCACCGCGACCGCGCTGACCTATTCGCTGTGGGTGCTCGGCCACCACCCCGACATCCAGGATCGCGTGGCCGCAGAGGCCGCCGCGATCGGTGATCGTCAACTGACGCCCGACGACGTGCCGCGGCTCAGCTACACCGTGCAGGTGCTGCACGAGTCGCTGCGGTTGTGCCCACCCGCCGCAGGCGTCGCCCGGTTGGCGACCCGTGACATCGCGGTCGACGGCTATCGCGTGCAGGCGGGCAGTTTGATCGCGGTGGGAATCTATGGGCTGCACCATGATCCGGCGATCTGGCCCAACCCCATGGTGTTCGACCCGGACCGGTTCAGCCCGGAAAACGTCAGGGCGCGCAACCGCTGGGAGTTCCTTCCGTTCCTCGGCGGCGGCCGGCCATGCATCGGTGAGCACTTCGCCCGGCTGGAAACCACGCTGGCCTTGGCCACCATCGTCCGCGCACTCGAAGTCCGTTCTATGGACAGCGATTTCACGTGTGACGTACCGTTCACCACCGTCGCCGACGGGCCCATCCCGGCACGTGTGAAGCCGCGGCGCTGAGCCGGTCCCTTGTCGCCGGTGCCGTCACCACCTGTGCCGCCTGAACGTTGTGAAGTGCTACACGACGGACTATCCGACCGGTACCACGTGCCGACGGCACTGCGCGCAGCGGTCCAGCCGTACCAGCGCCGAGACAAGGTCATCGACGAGGGGGAGTTCGCCATCGGCATCGCAGATGTCGAGTAGTCGCCGCACCGGCGGCGCGCCGATGATGACCCAGTCGACGTCGCTGCGCGCGCAGTGCACGCTGATGTAATACAGCGCAGTGAAGCCGTGGCCGCCGAAGAAGTCGACCGCGCGCAGGTCCAGTAATAGTTGACGGGAGACACCGGTGTGGGCCTCGACGTAGCGCGCCATCACGCGTGAATTCACTGCGTCGATCTCACCAAGCACCGACACGGTCGTCCTGGCCGATGTCGATCGCCGCGCCGCGAACATCGCCCTCCCGCATCGCTGCATGTCACCGGAGAAACTCGGGGCATGACGATACATGCGGATGGTCCCCGCAGGCTGCATTATTGTGTCCCCTAGATGATTGTGACGGCGTTCGTTACGGCTGGACGAACGCTACATTGCGTCGAATCGGCCTGACGCTCGTCAACTGCCTTGATACCAGCGGGTTCGGCTGGCAGGCATATACCCGTATATCTATGAGACGCGAAGCACCACCTTCCCCTTCTTGCCGTGCTCGGCGGTGCGGGCGAAAGCAGCTTCGAACTGGTCCAACGGAAAAACGCTGTCGATCTGCGGCTGCAGTTCTGGCAGCGCACTGAGCTGCGCACCGTTTGGCTCTACGACGAAATACTGGGCGCCGGGCGCCTCAGCTGCGACCGTGACGACGCGCGCCGCGCCGCCAGCGTTACGCGCCAGCTCCTCTCCGCCTGTGGTGTCGAAGAGGAGGTCACAATCCTCGCCGTCCTCGACCAGATCCGCCCCTAGGTGAGGTCCGAGTTGGGCGGCTATGTGTCCGACTCCGCCGCGCCTGCCAGTGATCAGTAATCGCTCGCCGCGTTGAATCTTGCCGTGGACGACTAGCGCCTGCCACGCGGTCGTCCCTGGCATCGGTAGCGCGGCCGCCTGCTCATAAGTCAGTGCGGACGGCTTCGGCGCAAGTAAGGATTTCGACACGACCGCGAACTCGGCGGCGACACCATCGCGATCGAACGGCGTCAGCGCGATGACCTCCTGTCCTGTCGACTCGACGACGCCACACAGCTCATAGGAGGGAGTCGCAGGCAGCCGATCCGTCGACCAGGTCAACTCATCCCTGGTGATCGCCGCGGCGTGGACTCGAATGAGCACCTCGTCGGGACCCGGTTCAGGTTGGGCAATCTCTTCAAGCCGCAACCCGTCAGCGTGCTGGCGTACTGCCTTCATCAAATTCTCCTCATCTTCGTTGTGGTAACTCGTCTCGACGACGGCGACGCAACTGCGGTGGCCTCGCAAACTGGCCTGCAACCCCGCGGGGCTCTGGATGTACTGAGAATGCGGTAAGACTGGGTGAGGTGTCATCGCCCACCTCTGCGTTCACCCGGGTGAGTAGTGCGCTGCCGTCTACGCCGATTCGGGATCTTCATGTCACTCGTCGAACAGAGGATCTCGGTACTGCGCGGCGGGGTCGGTGTGCCACCAAGGCAGAGCTGCAGGCATCACCGGCCCCACCCACTCTGCATGCTCATGGCTGTCGGACACCAACGCATAGCAAGTGATGCCGAACGCCACGGCGGTTGTGGTCAATCTGAGCGGCGCACGAGTTGGGTCAATTGAGCCCGAGAGGTGATGCCGAGCTTGGCAAACGCATTGTGTACGTGGGTCTTCACGGTGTGAGGCGATAGGTGGAGTTCGTGTGCGACGGAGCGATTGGTTGCGCCCTCGGCGATGAGGTTGATGACCTTGAACTCCGACTCAGTGAGGCTCTCCCAGCCGGTTTTTTCCCGCGCGCGGGTGACGATGCGCCGTGCCACACCCAACCCGCGCAGCAAGCGGCCAACCCTGCGGGCATCGGCGATCGCTTCATACCGGCTGTAGGTGTCGAATGCGGCGTTGAGCTGATCGACCGCCTCGTCAGTGCGGGCGATGCGCGCGAGTTCGGCCCCGGCATCCTCGGCGGCGCCACCATAAAGAAGCGGCCGTTGCGACGATTCAAGCAACCCAGCAGCATCCACCAGCGCGCGCGCATCGCGTTCCAGTATCCCGCGGGCATATCCGGCCACCGTCGCCAACAACGGCACTGCAGGCCGTTCACGCTCCAGCACCTCGCTGGCCTGCAAGACTCGCGCCCGCAAACCGGCATCCCCGGCCGCCGAAGCCACCCGCGCACCCAAGATCAGCCGAACCAACGCGTGGGGGAAAAGGGGTGTCCCCAGCAAGCTGATGTCGCCAAGCCAGCGCGCCGCTTCATGAACGTCGTCGCGATACCACGCCGCCCGCGCCAGCACATATGCCGAAGCACGACGTTGCCCAGGCGAACCTGTGCCGTAGGCAACACGCGCATCATTGGCCGCCTGCTGCAACAAGTTCCGGTCATCGGTGTGCGCCGCTACCTCGGCGAGGATCAGCAATCGATGTACATCGTGCTCGGTCGCGCCTGTCGGCTGTGGGGGCGCAAGGGACTCGGCCGCGTCGCGAGCGGCCGAGAGCCGACCAGCGGCGAGGTGGACCCACCCGCTGTAGACGACCCAGGTAGCCAGGGCTAACGAGTTGCCTTCCCGGCGGGCCCGCCCCATGCCGTCGGCGACCCTAGCGGTCGCGTCGTCCAATCGCCCGACCACCGCCAGCAGATTTGCGTGGTACCCCTCGGCATAGGCATGTGCCAACGCCGTTTCATTCGTGTACGCGAGTGAGCGAAGCTGCTCGAGGCGGCCTAGTGCCCGCGCCGGGTAGCCCTCACCAGAATCGAGCAACGCGTGAGTGACCTCGGCCACGATCGTCGCCTCGAGATCACCGGTGGCTGCCGCGGCGGCGGTGGCTTCGTCGGCTGCGGTGCGCCATTGCCCGCTTTTGTCCTGCAACACAAGGTTGTAGGCCAGCCACGCCAGATGCCGTGTCCGGATGACCTCGCTGATCCCGCTCAACCGCAGCGCCCGGCGGTTCTCCTCCACCCGCCTCTGCGTGCTGTGCCTGGTGAGCGTCGGAAGCCGGAGTCGGATCTCGGCCTGGACGTCGGGCGAGGCCGCCTCCGAGAGCGCCACGACGGCCAATTCTTCGGCCTCGTCGTAGCGGCTGGCCCGGTTGAGCCACGCCACCGTTTCGGCGACCAACGACCCGTTCTCGGCATCGTCGACGGGCAATAACTCCAACGCCCGCTTGCTCAAGTCCGCGGCCGCGCTCGCATCGCTGTGGCCCACCGATTTCGCGGCCTGACGCAGCGCATCGATGGCCTCCCGGTCTCCCGGCTCCGCGCTGCGCGCCAACTGGGTGGCCACCTCGGCCGGCGTCGCACCCATGTCCAACATGATGGATGCTGATTGGCGCTCCATCGCCCGAAGCAGCGACTGCGGCAACGACTGCCGGGTGGCCTCCCGCAACAAATCATGCCTAAACCGCAACTGCTCACCGTCTTCGATGAGCAGATCGGCACGCACCGCCTCCTGCAACGCCGACAGCAATGACACCGGCTGACGGTCCAGCATCGCGGCCAACAATCCCGCCGAAAACCGATCCGGCAGCACCGCGGCCACCCGCACCACCTGTGAGGCCTGCGGACTAAGCAGGTCCAGCCGCTGATGCATCGTGGCACCCAACCGCCGCGGCAACCCCGTTCCCGTCACCACCGCACGCCCACCGGCAACGTTCAGCCGGTCCTCCTCGCCCAGCCCGCCCACCAGCTCACGGACCAGAAACGGATTACCGTGCGCCTTGGAGGCCAAATTCAACAGCGACACATCGGGTTTCGCGCGTACTGCATCTTCGACCATGTCGGCGACCGCGTCCGCCGCGATCGCCCCCAACCGCACAAACGTGGCATTGGCCCGCTGCAACACCGACAACGTGTCCTGCACGGCGGGTCCACCGTCCCCGGTACGCGCGGTCAACACCCACAACACCGCCACATCCCGCCGCGCCGTGGCCAGCGACCGCAAGGCCAACAACGTGGCGTTATCGGCCCAGTGAATGTCCTCCAACACGATCACCAGCGGAGTCTGCGCGGCCGCCACCCGAATCGCCTCGGCCAGATCGTGCACCACCCAATACCGCAGATCCGCCGAACCACCCAACCTGCGCAAGGCCTCAGCCTCACCCACGGGAGGATCCGCATGCAGCGTCGCCATGAACAACGAGAAAAACGGCACCGACTGCTGGTACTCAAACGCCTCACCAAACAGCGCCCGGACCCCAGCCTTCTCGGCCAACCTCAACACCTCGGTGAGCAACCGGCTCTTGCCGATACCCGGGGGCCCCTCAACAACCAGCACACCCCCGTGACCGGAAGCCACTGCAGAAACCAGCCCACCAACTATCTCGAGCTCATCGTGCCGCCCACGAATCGGCGGTATGCGCACCGTCCCCGAGGTACCCACAGCGCTCACGCGAATGACCGCCCACCAACTTGACGTAGGCGGGCGCAAAGCCTCCAGATTGTGCCGTCCAAGTTGTGTCGCCCAGATCTCTCGCCGCTGCTAGCGCTGGCAGTCAGTGTAGGCCTGTTCCGCCGCTCCCACCTGCTGTGATCCCGTTGGGCTACGCAATTGGCGATGAGTTTGCCGCACGCCGCGCCGTTACCGATGTCCGTGGCCGGCACGTCCAGCTCGAACGCCGACCACTACACCCTGTAGTTGACCTCATCCGCGGGGCTGGAACACTAGAGGTCATGCACCGCACCGACCTGTCCGCGAAGCTGTTCAGCGACGCGTGCGCCGTGATCCCCGGCGGGGTGAACTCGCCGGTCAGGGCGTTTTCCTCGGTCGGAGGCACCCCGCGCTTCATCACCTGCGCGGCGGGCTACTGGCTGACCGACGCCGACGACAACCGCTACGTCGACCTGGTCTGCTCGTGGGGACCGATGATCCTCGGCCACGCGCACCCCGCGGTCGTCGAGGCCGTGCAGCGGGTCGCCGCCTACGGTCTGTCCTTCGGCGCGCCGACACCGTCGGAGACCGAACTCGCGACCGAGATCATCGGCCGCGTTGCGCCGGTCGAACGGCTGCGCATGGTCAACTCCGGAACCGAGGCCACCATGAGCGCCATCCGGTTGGCCCGCGGGTTCACCGGCCGCGCCAAGATCGTCAAGTTCTCCGGCTGCTACCACGGCCACAGTGATGCGCTGCTCGCCGACGCCGGATCGGGGGTGGCCACTCTCGGTCTGCCGTCCTCGCCGGGGGTGACGGGCGCCGCCACCGCAGACACAATCGTGTTGCCCTACAACAATGTTGCGGCCGTCGAAGAGGTCTTCGGGCAGTTCGGCGACGAGATCGCCTGCGTCATCACCGAAGCCAGCCCCGGCAACATGGGCACCGTCCCACCTCTGGACGGTTTCAACGCCGCCCTGCGCCGCATCACCGCCTCTCACGGCGCGCTGCTCATCTCCGATGAGGTGATGACCGGCTTTCGGGTCAGCGGATCCGGTTGGTACGGACTCGATCCCGTCGACGCGGACCTGTTCACTTTCGGCAAGGTGATGAGCGGTGGCCTGCCCGCCGCCGCGTTCGGCGGCCGCGCCGAGGTGATGGAACGACTCGCGCCGCTCGGCCCGGTGTATCAGGCGGGCACCTTGTCGGGTAACCCCGTCGCGATGGCGGCCGGCCTTGCCACACTGCGCGCCGCCGACGATGCCGCGTACGCCGCACTGGATGCCAACGCCGACCGGTTGATGGCGCTGATGAAGACGGCGCTCACCGAAGCCGGTGTGGCGCATCAGGTTCAGCATGCGGGCAACATGCTCAGCGTGTTCTTCACCGACGAACCCGTCCACGACTTTGCGTCCGCCCGCGCCACCGAGACGTGGCGGTTCCCGGCGTTCTTCCACGCGCTGCTCGATGCCGGTGTCTATCCGCCGCCGAGCGCATTCGAAACCTGGTTCGTCTCAGCGGCTCTCGACGACGAGGCGTTCGAGCGCATCGCCGACGCCCTGCCCGGTGCCGCGCGCGCGGCGGCCGAAGCGAAGAAGCCGACATGACCGAGAAAACAATCGTGCACGTGATGCGGCACGGCGAGGTGCACAACCCGGAGAAGATCCTGTACGGCAGGCTGCCGAACTACCACCTCTCCGAACGCGGGCGTGCGCAGGCGCAGGCTGTCGCGGACTGGCTGGCTCTGCGTGACATCGTCTATGTCGTCGCCTCGCCGCTGGAGCGCGCGCAGGAGACCGCGGAGCCGATAGCGGTCGCCCGCGGCCTGTCGATCGACACCGACGACCAACTGATCGAGTCGACGAACATCTTTCAGGGCCAACGGGTCTCGCCCGGCGACGGCGCCCTGCGCGATCCGCGCAACTGGTGGTACCTGCGCAACCCGCGCAGCCCGTCCTGGGGTGAGCCATACGCCGACATCGCGGCCCGCATGACGGCGGCGCTGCACAGGGCCAGGGCCAAGGCAGCCGGTCACGAGGCGGTCTGCGTCAGTCACCAGCTTCCGGTGGAGACCCTTCGCAGGGCGATGACCGGTCACCCGCTGCACCACTTCCCGACCCGCCGGATGTGCAATCTGGCCTCGGTCACCTCCTTCTACTTCCACGGCGACGCCTACGTCGGCTGGGGATACTCGGAGCTGGCAGGGCAGTGAAGTGGCTGGTGGCCCTGGCAAGCGCGGCGGTGGTCGCGCTCGCTGGCTGTTCCACCGGTGACGACGCCGTCGCGCAGGGCGGCACCTTCGAATTCGTGGCGCCAGGCGGCAAAACCGACATCGTCTACGACCCGCCCGAAAACCGCGGCCGCCCAGGCGCGTTGACGGGCCCCGAGTTGATGGACCCCGCCAAGACCGTGTCGCTCGACGACTTCGCGGGCAAGGTCGTCGTCGTCAACGTGTGGGGTCAGTGGTGTGGACCCTGCCGCACCGAGATCACCCAACTGCAGAAGGTGTACGACGCCACCCGCGCCAAGGGGGTGGCGTTCCTCGGCATCGACGTGCGCGACAACAACCGCGACGCCGCACAGGACTTCATCCTCGACCGCAAGGTCACCTTCCCGTCGATCTACGACCCGCCGATGCGCAGCATGATCGCGTTCGGCGGTAAATATCCCACCACGGTGATTCCGTCGACCGTCGTGCTGGACCGCCAGCACCGCGTCGCCGCGGTGTTCCTCCGCGAACTGCTCGCCGAGGACCTGCAGCCTTTGGTGGAAAGGCTTGCTGGGGAAAAGGACTCAACACCGGAGCACCAAAAGGCCGGCGCATGACCGGGTTCACCGAGATCGCCGCTGCTGGACCGGTGCTGCTCGCCGTCGGTGTCAGCATCGCGGCAGGCTTCGTGTCGTTCGCCTCACCGTGCGTGGTGCCGTTGGTGCCGGGCTACCTGTCCTATCTGGCCGCCGTCGTCGGCGTCGAGGAAAGGCCGGGCGACGTCGCCGTGCGCACCGCCCGACTCCGTGTCACGGGCGCGGCGCTGCTGTTCGTGGCGGGCTTCACCGCGGTCTTTCTGCTCGGGACGGTCGCGGTGCTGGGGATGACGACGACGCTGATCACCAATCAGCTTCTGCTGCAACGCCTCGGCGGCGTAATCACGATCGTGATGGGTCTGGTGTTCGTCGGATTCATCCCGGTGCTGCAGCGCGAGGCCCGATTCACTCCGCGCCAGGTCTCGACGCTCGGCGGGGCCCCGCTGCTGGGCGCGGTGTTCGGGCTGGGCTGGACGCCGTGCCTCGGGCCGACGCTGACGGGTGTGATCGCGGTGGCCTCGGCCACCGACGGCGCCAGCGTGGCCCGCGGCGTGGCGTTGGTGATCGCCTACTGCCTCGGGCTGGGGATCCCGTTCGTGCTGTTGGCTTTCGGTTCGGCCCGCGCAGTACAGGGCCTGGGCTGGCTACGGAAGCACACTCGCGCGATTCAGATCTTCGGCGGGGTTCTGCTGATTCTGGTCGGCACCGCGCTGGTGACGGGGCTGTGGAATGACTTCGTGTCCTGGGTGCGCGACGTGTTTGTCAGCGATGTGACGTTGCCGATATGACGAAGCTGCTCGCGCTGATACGGAACACCTGGCGGACCCTGACGTCGATGGGCACCGCGCTGGTGTTGCTGTTCCTGCTGGCGCTGGGCGCCATCCCCGGCGCACTGCTGCCGCAGCGCAGCCTCAACGAATCCAAGGTCGAGCAGTACCTCGCCGAGCATCCGACCATCGGCCCCTGGCTGGACCGGGTGCAGGCCTTCGAGGTGTTCTCCAGTTTCTGGTTCACCTCGATTTATGTGCTGCTGTTCGTCTCGTTGGTCGGTTGCCTGACCCCGCGACTGATCGAGCACGCCCGCAGCCTGCGGGCCACGCCGGTCGCGGTGCCCCGCAACCTGAGTCGACTGCCCAAACACCATGCCGCCGAGATCAACGCGGACCCGCAGCAGTTGACCGACCACGTCAACGGCGAACTGAAGGGGTGGCGCCGCGTCGTCCGCACGCAAGAGGGCGGAATCACCGAGATTTCTGCGGAAAAAGGTTACCTCCGCGAGTTCGGCAACATCGTCTTCCACTTCTCGCTGCTGGGTCTGCTGGTCGCGGTGGCCGCCGGCAAGCTGTTCGGCTACGAGGGCAACGTGATCGTCGTCGCCGACAAGGGGCCAGGCTTCTGTTCGGCGTCACCCGCGGCGTTCGACTCGTTCCGGGCGGGCAACACCGTCGACGGCACCTCGCTGTACCCGATCTGCTTGCGGGTCAACGACTTCCAGGCGCATTATCTGCCCAGCGGGCAGGCCGTCGGCTTCGCCGCCGACATCGACTACCAGGCCGGCGCCGACCTCGACAGCAACACCTGGCGGCCGTACCACCTGAAGGTCAACGAGCCGCTGCGCGTCGGCGGCGACCGGGTGTACCTGCAGGGCCACGGCTACGCCCCGACGTTCACCGTCACGTTCCCCGGCGGGCAGACCCGCACGCAGACGCTGCAGTTCCGGCCCGAGGACCAGATCACCCTGCTGTCCTCCGGCGCGATGCGGTTCGACCCGCCAGCCGGCAGCTACCCCGGCCCCGACCAGCGGCGCAAGAACCAGATCGCCATCCAGGGTCTGTTCGCGCCGACCGAGCAACTCGACGGCACGCTGCTGTCGTCGAGCTTCCCCGCGATGAACGACCCGGCCGTCGCCATCGACATCTATAAAGGCGACACCGGCCTGGACACCGGCAAGCCGCAGTCGTTGTTCTCACTCGATCCGAAGCTCATCGAGCAGAACCGGCTGACCAAGAAGGCCAGGGTGAACCTCAAGGTGGGACAAGAGGTCCGGCTCGACCCTGGCCCCGGGCCTGGCACCGTCGTCCGGTTCGACGGCGCCGTGCCGTTCATCAACGTGCAGGTGTCGCACGACCCGGCCCAGATCTGGGTACTGGTGTTCGCGCTGACGATGATGGCCGGCCTGCTGGTGTCGCTGGTGGTGCGGCGTCGCCGGGTCTGGGTTCGGCTGACGCCCGCGGGTGCAGGTACGGTAAGCGTCGAGCTGGGCGGCTTGGCGCGCACCGACAACTCGGGGTGGGGTGACGAGTTCGAGCGGTTGACGCAACGTCTGTTGGACGTCGACGTCCAGCGGGAAGCGGAGAAGGTCACATGAATACCGAACACATCGACATAGACCTGGCCCGGTATTCCGACTGGGCCTTCACCTCGTCGGTGGTGGTGCTGGTGACCGCGCTGCTGTTGCTCGCTGTCGAGCTGGCCTACAGCCGAGGCCGCAAGGTCGAAGCCCGCGAGTTGGTCGGGGCCGCAACGGCGGCGACATTCGGCCCGGGCGCCAAGGTGGGCGCCGACAGCGCCACCCCTGGGGTCGTCGCCGCGGAGCCGAAACGCCCGCTCGACGAACGCACCGGCAAGGCCGGGCTGGCGTTGGTCTACGTCGGCATCGGGTTGTTGGCAGTGTGCATCGTGCTGCGCGGTCTGGCCACGGCGCGGGTGCCCTGGGGCAACATGTACGAGTTCATCAACCTGACCTGTTTCTCGGGACTGGTCGCGGGCGCCATCGTGCTGCGCAGGCCGCAGTACCGCGCCCTGTGGGTGTTCGTGTTGGTGCCGGTGCTGATCCTGCTGACCGTGTCGGGTCGCTGGCTCTATACCAACGCCGCCCCGGTGATGCCGGCACTGCAGTCGTACTGGTTGCCGATCCACGTGTCGGTGGTCAGCCTCGGCTCTGGGGTGTTCTTGGTGGCGGGGGTGGCCAGCATCTTGTTCCTGCTGAAGATGTACCTGCCCGACAACGCGTTCGTGCAACGGCTGCCCGACGCGCAGACGCTCGACCGGATCGCTTATCGAACAACCATTTTCGCGTTTCCGGTGTTCGGGTTCGGCGTCATCTTCGGCGCGATCTGGGCCGAGGAGGCCTGGGGCCGGTACTGGGGCTGGGACCCCAAGGAGACGGTGTCGTTCATCGCGTGGGTGGTGTACGCGGCGTATCTGCACGCACGGTCGACCGCGGGCTGGCGCGACAGGAAGGCCGCATGGATCAACGTCGTCGGATTCGTCGCGATGGTGTTCAACCTGTTCTTCATCAACCTGGTCACCGTCGGGCTGCATTCGTACGCTGGAGTCGGCTGATAACGAGAGGGGTACGCGTTGTCTGACCAGTCGGGCGGGTTTCGGTCGCAGCAGCGGTTCAGCGATCCGGCGCAGTCTGTTCCGGCCGAGTGGACCGCCCCGACACCGCCGAACGGCTTGCCGCTGGGGCACGCGTCTGGTCCGCCGGCCTCGCCGCCGGACCAACCGACGCCATACCTCGATCTGTCCACCGTCGCGCTGCTGGGGCAGCCCAAGCGGGCGCCGTCGGAGGGGTGGCGCAAGTGGCTGTACTTCGGGACGTTCAAACTGCTCAACGTCGGCGAGAGCCCCAAGGTCACCCGCCGCAACGGCCTCGTCGCCCAGGTGCAGCGGCCGCTGCGCGGCTGCTACCGGATCGCGTTGCTGTCACTGAAGGGCGGCGTCGGCAAGACCACGATCACCGCGACGCTCGGAGCCACCTTCGCCTCCATCCGCGGTGACCGCGTCGTCGCGGTCGACGCCAATCCCGACCGCGGCACGCTCAGCCAGAAGGTGCCGCTGGAAACCCCGAACACCGTGCGGCACCTGCTGCGCGACGCCGAGGGCATCGAGGCCTACAGCGACGTCCGCGCCTACACCTCGCAGGGGCCCAGCCGGCTGGAGGTGCTCGCGTCGGAGAGCGATCCCGCGGTGTCGGAGGCGTTCAGTTCCGACGACTATGCGGCCACCCTGGAGGTGCTGGAGCGGTTCTACAGCGTGGTGCTCACCGACTGCGGCACCGGCATGTTGCACTCGGCGATGTCGGCGGTGCTGGATAAGGCCGACGTGCTCGTGGTGGTCAGCAGCGGTTCGGTCGACGGAGCCCGCAGCGCATCGGCCACCCTGGACTGGCTGGACGCGCACGGACATCAGGACATGGTGCGCAACTCGATCGCGGTCATCAACGCGGTGCGACCCAGGTCAGGAAAGGTCGATCTGAAGAAGGTAGTCGATCATTTCTCGCGGCGGTGCCGCGCCGTCAAACAGGTGCCCTTCGACCCGCATCTCGAGGAGGGCGCCGAGATCAGCCTCGACCGGCTCAAGCCGGAGACGAGGGAGGCACTGCTGGAATTGGCGGCGGTCGTCGCGGACGGCTTCCCGAGCGCGACGACCTGAAGCACGTCTGACTAGGGCCGCTCCGGTCGAGGATTGTTGTCCCCGTGACCGAGCCGCCGCAGAAAATCGGGATCGTCGTCCGGGCCGATCACACGCGTCTTCGGCCGAGCCGCAGTCATGCGGGTCAGCCGCCAACCGGCGTAGACCAAACCGCCCAACACGAGAACAAGGAGCAAATACGCCACCAAAAACCTCCTTTAACTGAATATACGCGCCGTGGGTAGGCTCGGGCCGTGTCTGATCGACCACCTCGATCCCGATTGGTGCTCGACGTGCTGGCCTACGTCGCAGCCCGCCTGCTACTCGTCGCGATTCTGACGGCGGTGATCTTCGGTGCCGGACATCTGCTCGGCGTGCGCGATTTTCCGCTCGTGGTGGCGTTGCTGTTCGGTTTGGTGATCGCGCTGCCGCTCGGCATCTGGTTGTTCGCCCCGCTGCGGCGCCGCGCTACCGCGAGCATCGCGGTCTTCGACGAACGCCGCCGCAAAGACAAGGAGCAGTTGCAGGCCAGGCTGCGCGGTGAAGACACCGACGAGCCCTCCGCCGGATGACGGCGCGCGAAGCGTTCGGCGCCGAATTCGCCGGGGCGGATGGATTTCTCAACTCACCCACCTACGGGCTGCCACCGCAGTTCGTGGTCGACGCGCTGCAGGCCTGCATCGCCGAATGGCAAGCGGGAATCATGGATGTGCCATCGTTCGACGGCTACGTCCGTGACGGGCGTGCGGGCTATGCGGCGCTGGCGGGTGTTCCCGTCGACTCCGTGGTGATGGCGGGCAACGTGTCCGCGGCACTCGGGTTGGTGGCGGCAGCGATTCCCGACGGCAGTCGGGTAGCCACATTGGCGGGCGAATTCACCAGCACCACCTTCCCGTTCGCCGCGCAGGCAAACCGCGGTGTCACGCTCACCGAGTTGGCGCCCGCGGACCTGATCGCCTCCGCCGCCGACTTCGACGTCGTGACGGCCAGCCTGGTGCAGTCCGCCAACGGCGCCGTACTCGACGTCGACGCGCTGCGAAACACTCTGGCGGACACGGACACACTGACCGTCATCGACATCACGCAGGCCCTCGGGTGGAAGAAAGTCGACCTCGGCTGGGCCGACGTCACCGTCGCGGCGGTCTACAAGTGGTTGCTCGCGCCGAGGGGAACCGCGTGGATGTCGCTGAGCCACAGGGTCAGCCGGTTCGTCACGCCGCACGCGGCGAACTGGTATGCGGGTGAGGATCCCTGGCAGTCGATATACGGCCTGCCGCTGCGACTGGCCGACGACGGCAGGCGCTTCGACGTTTCGCCGACGTGGTTCAGCGTGCTCGGGGCCGGGCTGACGTTGCCGTGGCTGGCGGCGTTGGACAACGCGGCCGTCGAGTCGCACGCGGTCGGGCTGGCCCGCCGTGCGCAGGCTGAACTCGGACTGCCACAACATGATTCGGCGATCGTGTCGATACCCATCGCCGATGCGGCCGACAAGCTGGCCGCCGCAGGCATCCGCGCCTCGGTCCGCGCAGGCGCGGTGCGCGTCGGTTTTCATCTGTACAACACCGAAAGCGACCTGGACCGGTTGCTCGACGCGTTGCGCGCTTAGCGCGAGCAAACGGGAAGGTCCCGACACGCCGTGGAAACGGCGTAATTTGCGTCTGTTGGCGCCTGGGAAGTGCCCCTGGGAAATGGGGGATAACTGCTAGGCGCGGATGGGTGACAGCAGCGACGACATTCGCTCCTACCGAGGCGATCCTGGATGACAGGCAGATGCTGACAAAGGAGTAGCGGTGATCATGACGATTCGAAGGTTCGTTCCGCTGGCGTTGGTGGCAGGCGCGGGTGCTGTGGCAATCGCGGTCGCACCGCTTGCCGGAGCGGCCCCATCATGCACGTCGACCGGGTTGGCAAGTGTCTGCCAATCCGGTGGGAACGCACAAGTCATCGCCACCCCGCCACCGGTCGACTATGGACCCGCGTACCCGTTCCTGGGGGACGTACTGATCTTCCATCACGACGGCCGTCGCTGACGCAGTGCGCGAACGTCATTCGCACTGGAGCGGAATGGTCACCTCCAGGGTCGTCCCACCGCCGACGGGGCTGGAGATGGCCAGCCGGCCGGCCAGCGCCTCGACTCGATCCTTGAGGCCGATCAGCCCGGAGCCCGCCCCGGCCGTCGCACCACCGACCCCGTCGTCGCTGATCTTCAGATGCAAATCGAAATCACCGGCGGTGGCGATCACCTTGACTTCGGATGCCCGCGCGTGTTTCGCGGCGTTGGTCAGTGCCTCCGCGACGACGTAATAGGCTGCCACTTCAACCGATTCCGGTAACCGGCGATCGACAGTGACGTTCAGTTCGACGGGCACCGCGGAGCGTCGGGCAAGCGTTTTGATCGCGGGTCCGAGTCCGCCTTTGGAAAGGATCGCGGGATGGATGCCCCTGGAGATCTCCTGCAAGTCGGTCGACACTCCGACCAGCCCGTCGACGAGACGGGACAGCCGGTCGCGCAGCTCCTGCTGCTCGGCAGGCACCGCGGCCTCGACCGCGCGCAGTTCGAGGCCCAGCGACACGAGTCGCTGCTGGGCGCCGTCGTGGAGGTCGCGTTCAAAGCGACGCCTGGCCTGGTCGCCGGCGGTGACGATGCGCGCGCGGGACGCGGTGAGCTCCGCGCGGGTCTCGGCGTTGGAGATGGCGGTCGCCACCAGATCCGCGAAATCCCCTATGCGCGCTTCGGTTTCGGGGGGCAGCGGCTCGGTTTGCGCCGTTCCGATCACCAGCGCACCCCAGATCGTGCCGTTGATGATGATCGGCGCACCCACCGACGCGTGGATGCCGAGGTGACGCATCCGTTCGGCGGTGGGGCCGACGGCGGACTGGAACGAGTCGACTCGGGCCGGCTGTCCGGTCGCGAGGATCTTCGCCGCCGTGCTGTCACCGTCGAGCGGAAGACGTTCGCCGATAGACAGTTTCGTCAGACCACTGTCGTCGCGGGCGGCCAGCAGTACCAGCGCTTCGCCGGATTCGTAGCGCAGCAGCAACACATTGTCGATACCGAGGCCGCGGGACAACTCGGTGACGGCTGCGGGATACACCTGGGCCGGGTCGACTCCGCGCGCCACCAGTGTCGCGACGCGCCGAAGCGCCGCTTGTTGCTCCGCGAGCGCACTGACCTTGGCGTGGCTGGCCTCGACCATGCGCTGCGCCTCGCGCAACCGGTCCTGCTCGCGGCGGCGGTCGGTGACATCGCGCGCGGCGCCGTACAGCAGCCCGTTCACAGCCACGATGCTCCACTCGAGCCAGCGCACCGCACCGTCGGCGCGCAGACAGCGGTTCTCGAATTGCGCCCGGCCGCCACTGCCGGCCAGCGTCTCCACAAACGACGTGGTGCGGTCGCGATCGTCGGGATGGACGAACTCGGTGTAGCGGCGCGACAGCAACTCGGTGCGCGGAGAACCGAATATGCGTTCCGCCGCCGGGTTGAGCCTGCGGACTCGTTTGGCGTCGCCGATGAAGAACAGGTCAGAGGTCAGGTCGAAGAACCGTTCGAGTTCCGTACGGCTGGCTTCGAGTTCGGCATTGATGGCTTCGCGGTCGCGGGCGGCGGCGAGCATCGCCTCCAGCGAAGGAACCATCCGTTGCACCCGATGTTGTGCCGTCTCCGGCAGGTTCGCGGGGACCGACAACGTGCCGAGTTCGGTGCGCCCGTCGCACAGCGAGTACACCGCTGTGTGCTCGGTGGCTTCCGCGCGTTCGGTATTCAGCTTGACGAACGGCAGCCCGAGCATCTGTGCCATCCGCTTGCCCGCGGCGTCCAGCGCGGGCCCCAGATCGCCCGCACGCAGCATGAGCCTGCCCAGGTCGGCGGCCAGGTCGGCTTCACGGCGGCGCTGCTCCGACTCGGCGGCGCGCACTCGGGCCTGTCCGGCAAGGGCGTTGGCCAGCAGCGCGACGGGAAGAAAGATCAGGATCGACACCACATCCTGCGGGTGCCTGGGGATCAACGTCCCCATCGTCTCCATGTGGAAGTAGACGTAGACCACTGCACTGGCCAGCGAGGTGGCCACCGCCAGGCGGAAACCCCACCCGGCCGATATCACCAGCACTCCCAACAGGAACACTGCGCCGAATGCGTTTTCCGGCGCGATGCGATGCAGCTGCTTCACCAGCAGTGTTTCCGCGGTGATGAACGCGGCGGCCACCGATATGCCCAGCCACAGTGGAGGGGCAGTCGGCCGCACGACAAGCGCCAGCAGTCGCGCGTACAGCGAACGTCCAGGTTCAGGCGCACGCGACGGTGGGGAAATGCACTGCTGATTCATCTGGTTTCTCCAACACGGGATGCCCCCCGGATTATTGCCGGTGCCAAGCGGTCCCGCGCTATGGGCGCTACGTTCGAGTTCCTGTTGGTTTCAATGGCAGGCATTCCGGCTAGCCGGAATGTAATGACGGTTGACTTCTGCGAGGCTGAAGCAGTGTATTGCCGTGGGTTGCGATATGCGTTGTCTGATCGTTGACGACAGCGCCGACTTTCGCGATGCCGCGAGCGCCATGCTGGAGCGCGCGGGAATCGACGTTGTCGGAAAAGCATCGAATAGCGCTGAGGCGCTTCGATTTTACGAGGACATGCATCCCGACGTGGCGCTGGTCGATGTTGACCTCGGCGGCGAAGACGGCTTCGAACTCGCAGAGTTACTCGACCGCGTGAGCGCGGCGGCGAGCAGGCTGGCGGTCATTCTGGTTTCGACGTACGCCGAGTCGGACCTCGAAGAGATGATCCACGACAGCCCGGCAGTGGGGTTCTTGCAGAAGTTCTCGTTGTCCCCCGACGCCATCCGCAACTTGCTGGAGGTCAGCGAGCCTCGAGGTAGGTGATCACCGCGCGGACGCGGCGGTGGTCGTCACCGGTCTCCGGCAGATTGAGCTTTGTCAGGATGCTGCGGACATGCTTTTCGACGGTGCCCTCGGTGACCCAGAGCCGCCTGGCGATGCCGGCATTCGACCGGCCTTCGGCCATCAACATCAGCACCTCTTGTTCGCGCGAGCTCAGCACGGCCAGCGGGTCGTCGCGGCGGCGCGCCGATACCAACTCCTGTACCAGGGCGGGATCGACCACCGAGGCGCCCTTGGACACGCGTTCCAGGGTGTCGACGAAATCAGCCACATCGGTGACCCGGGTTTTCAGCAGGTAGCCGATGGCGTGCCCGCTGGCCAGCAGTTCGGTCGCATGCTCGACCTCCACGTGCGCGGACAGCACCATGATGCCGGTGTCGGGCAGTTCCGCGCGGATCACCTTGGCCGCGTCGAGGCCCTCGGTGGTGTGCGTCGGTGGCATCCGGATGTCGACGATGACGAGTTGCGGTTTGCGGTCGCGAACCAGGGCAAGCAACTCCGTCGCATCGGCGGCCTGCCCCACGACCTCGAAACCCGAACGTTCGAGCAGGCTGGCCAGTCCCTCGCGCAACAGCACGTCATCGTCGGCGACGACGACCTGCACGGCAGACATGATGATCCTTCCGGCTCCGGGATACAACAGGACGAACCCACCAATCTTGCACAAACTCACCGTTCGAGCAGCAAGATTGCGGCTAGCGGGTACGGCGCTCTCGCGCTAGCGCGAATGCCGAATTGCGGTCAGCGTTGACGACTTCGAGGCACCCGGCCGGGAGAGTTGTACCCCATGACCGCCGCCTCGCACTGGCTGGACGAGCCCCACACGACGAGCGCACTCGAAAATCCTCGCACGCTCGAAAGGTACCTCGTTGAGGCGGTCGGCACATTCGGGCTGGTCCTGACGGTCGGTGTGGCTCTGTGCAGCGGCCCATCCGTTGCGGCGCTGGGTCTGGGCGCGGTCGTGATGGTGGTGATCTACGCGGGCGCCTACCGCGTCGGCGCGCATCTCAATCCGGCCATCACGCTGGCGGCGACGCTGCGGGGCCGAGTTCCGATCGGTGAGGCGGCCGCACGCTGGACCACTCAGCTCGCCGCCGGATTGGGCGCGGCAATCGCCACTCGGCGGACTGTCGGAGTGGGGCAGTCGGCAGTGGGGATGATGTTGAGCGGGCGGGTGCTGGTGCTGGCGTACGGCGCGGAACTGTTGTTCACTTTCGTCCTCGCCTACGTGATCTTCGGTTGCGTGCAATCGCGGCCAGCGTCGAACAGCCTGTGGCACTTGACCGTCGGAGCGACGGTCATTGCGTGGTCGGTGGACTTCGCGGCGTTGTTTTCCAGCGTCTATCTGGTCAGCCAGGTGATCGCCGGAGCGTGCACGGCAATCGCGTTTCTCGCCATCGGTTCGGCGGCCCGCTGATGTTTCTGGAGCTTCGTATCCTCGGCGCGACGATCATCGTCACCTCGCCGTCGCATAATCGGCGTTGCCGCCGGGTAGACGACGACCATGACTACCGCAAAGTCGCTGTACCAAAGGTGGATCAACGAATTGTGGGCGGGCAAGCCGGTCGCGGCTGAGCTGGTCACCGACGACTTCGTCGGGCACTGGCCCGACCGCGTGGTCCGCGGTCCCGACGAACTGCAGGCAGTCGTCGACGAGACGCACGCGATGTTCACCGAGTTGCAGTTCGTCATCGAGGTCGAGCCGTTCGTCGAGCGTGATCTGGTCGCCGCGCGCTGGATCGGCACCGGGGCGACGGCACAGGGCCCTGCCCGGTTCACCGGAAACGACATCCTGCGCGTCGCCGACGACCGGTTCGTCGAGTACTGGACGGGCACGTCGACCGGCTAACCCGCCGCGTCCTGCAGCAGTTGACGCAACTTCTCGATCGGGTCCCCTGCGCCCGGGTTCAGCCGCAGCGGTCCGGTCGGCTCGTCGGGCTGCGGTGACGTCGTCGCACCTGCAGGCGGCGCGGGTGGCGGCGACGCAGGTGGCGGGGGCGGTGCGAGCGGCGCAGTGCCGAGGTTCGCGATCTTCGTGTTCAGTCGGTTCGCCGCGTCGTCGCGGATCGCTCGGCGCTCGGGGTCCGGATCGGCGTTGCCCGCGAAGCATCGGCCCGGCGCAGCGCCGATGACGCCGAGCGCACCGGTGTAGAAGCCGCGCGCGGCGTCCGGACGCCCCTCCCAGGCGGCCAGGTCCCCCTGGCGCTCCCGGACCAGTTCGAGGTTCACCCGTCCCTCACACGCCAGGCCCGGGTCGGCTCCGGCCAGCGCCTCGGAGAACCGGGCGTCGGCCTCGTCGAGGCGGCCCTCGAGCACCGCCAGCGTTCCCGCAGCGAACGACGCCTTCGCCGGTTCGACGACGTTGACGATCCGCATCGTCGACACGTCCGTGCGCAGCGCAGGCACTTGGCCATCGGCGAAATGTATGGCAGCCGCATGCCCCGCTATCACCGCCGAGATCAGCTTCGCGGCGGTCAGCAGCGTGGCAACGACCACCGGCGCCGAGAACAGCAGTAGGCGGCGGCGCAACCGCAGCCGGGTGGGCACATGCTTCACCATGCCGTCGTCCGTGTCCTGCGAAGTTCGCGAACGGTCAAGAACAGCTCGAACAGCAGCAGCACCGACGCCGGCAGCGTGAACACCCAGTACAGCTCCGTGGGCGCAGCCGCCACGAGCACCGTATTCGACTGTGTTCCAGCAGGATTCGACGTAACAGTGGTCTGGGGGAGCGGCTCACCGGCTTGCCGGTGCACGTAGGGGACCCCGAGCTGTTCGGCAACGAGCTGTAGACGAGCCTGGTCGAATGTCGGCGGGCCGCCGTAGCCCAGCACCGCTCCACCGTCGACCGTGCCTGCCACCGGCTGGAATTCGCCTTGCGGCACACTGGATCCGCTCACGCCCGATCCGAAGTAGAACACCAGGTTGGCCGAATCGCGGTACTGTTGCCCAGCGGCAATGAGTTGATAGCGCAACACGTTGGCGGCGGCGCCGGCATCGGCGGTCGACTCTCCGTCCGGTTCGTTGTATGGCGCCAGTCGTGCGATCACCGGCTGCAGGCTCCACACATCCTCGGAGAGCGGCCAATTCAGCGAGGCCCGCGACGAGAACACGATCACCGCGAACCGGGCGTGGGGGTAGCGGGCGAGCAATCCGTTGATGTCGGCGCGAATGCCGTCCATGCGTGACGCGTCCCCATAGTCGGTGACGCCGGCTTCCGGCGATCGGTCCACCACCAGGAACACGTTGACGTTTTCACCGCCTGGCGCTGACGCCGCAGTCTGCTGGCCGTCTGTCGCGAGACTTGGCCGCATCGCGGCGATCATCACCAGCATGACCGCCAGCGTCAGTCCGCACCAGCGCCACACGGTGCCCCATCGCGCCCCCGCCGAGGTGTGCAACTGGTACATCGTGATCAACCGGAGTGCAATGAGCGCGAACGCGATTGCGCCAAGCAGCGCCGGCGGCAGAACCGGGTCGAACCTCATCGCCGCAACACCGCCAGCGAGACGCACAGCAGCGCGGATGCGATGACGGCGACGGCGAGCGGAAGGTCGGGCGCATCCGATCGCCACCCGAGCGCCGTCGCGCCGCCGGGAAGGCCGGCCGCGGGTGGCCGCTGACCGATGCGGTCCAAGTCAGCGGGCAGCGTGGATTCCGCGGGGTCGTAGTAGAAGAACTGTCCCTTCGTGGCTTCGGTGATGGACCGCAGTCCGGCCTCTCGGCCGCGTGGCGAGGTGGTGACGACGTTGATCTGGACACCCGCTTTCGCCGCCATCTCGGTGACACGCTGGTCGACGAACAATGCGGGCCGACTCTCGTCGGGCGCTCGAATGGAACTGGGGCCCAGATAGATCACCGAACGGCCGTGGGTGCTCCTGGCGTCGAACGACGGGAACCCGGTCATGCACAACGCGAGGACATCGTCGATGCTGGGTGCGTAGTCGACGTAGGACACGGTCGGGGCGAACGCCGCGGCGTTGGCTCGACCCGCTGTGGCGAAGTTCCCGAATTGGCCTGCGGCGTACTGGTAGTCGCGGGTCAACGGCACAACGCGGCGCGTCGGTGAGGTCAGCCCGATGCGCTGGGTGCCGAACGTTTTCACCTTGGCCGCGTAATAGCTGAGGAACTCGGAGGTGGCCGTGTTAGCCAGCGGCTCCCCGACGCACAGCATGATGTCCTGCGGCACATCGCCTTCCGACGTCCACAACCATCCGGTGGGCCGCGCGCTGGCCAGCATAGCGGCGCAGAACACCGTCGACAACAGCGTCACGGTGACGACCATGGCGAGCATCCGCATGCGCGCGAGCCGGGCGTAGTCCGGTAGGCGGGTCAACCGCGAGGCGTTGGCCAGCGGCCGCAGTGTCCTGCGGGCATCCTCTTTCGCCGACAACACGGCCAGGGCGACGGCCCCTGCCAGGCAGCCGAATCCGACGACAGCGACCGGCCACCAACTCAGCTCCACGTCCGTATCAACTCCTCGGCCGTGCCTGCGAGATCGGCCATGTCCTCGCGTGACTCGGCGTTGAACCGGACGTCGTTGAGTGCGGCGATCACCGGACCGGCCGCGGCCAGTTCGCTGGCCATGATCGCGTCGACATGCATGTACTGGACCGGTGTCCCGGTGGCCTGATGCAGGAAGCTGCGCAGCGCGCCGCCGATACGTGCGCCTGCCTCCGCTGCGGTGAGGACGCCGGAGCGGTGCTGGGCGACCGCTCGACGGATGCTGCGGGAGAACCGCCTGCGCAACACGTAGCCGTGCCACGACCGGATCACCGGTATCCGACGCAGCTGTCGCGACGGCAGCGTCGAGACGAATACCACTGCGTACCAGGCGATCACCACCGCGATCAGCGTCAACGCCAACGACAGCCACCACAGCGAATACGGCGGTGTGCCGCTGACGAACCGCAGCAGGTCATCCGGCACGGGCGAACACCTCCGTCATCTCGACGAGGCGGTGCCGGATATCCCTGCTGCCGGCGATGATGGTGTGCGGTATGGCGTTCGCGGTCATGAATTGAGTGAGCTGTCGGGCTCTTTCCTTTTCGGCGCGGCGATACGCGGCGATGATCCTGGGACCCAGCGCGGCACCGCTCATCACGAATTGCCCGGTGGCCACGTCGTAGCCACTGTGGTCGTCGTCGGTGCCCGTCACCGCGGGCATATCCGCCACCATCGCCCACAACACGTCGTGGCGGGCACGCAGGCGAGCGACAGTGTCGGAGAGGCGGTCGTCGACGTCGGGCTCGTCGGACACCACGACCAGCAGCAATGGGTGCCGGTAATGCGTTGTGACATAGTCGAGTTGGCACGCGATGTCGCTGGGTCCCTGCTGTTCGCGGGTGTGGGTCTGAAATCGGTGCAGCATGCTCTCGATGTGTGTCTCACCCCGGCGCGCCGGGATGTTGACGCAGCCGCGACCGTCGCCGTACACCAGCCCGATCTGGTCGGCACGGCCGACGGTGATCAACCCGATTGCGCCCAGGATGTTGGTGGCGACATCGCGTTTCGTCTCTCCGCTGGGCGCCGACGCCGACATGTTGCGGCCCGCGTCGGCGACAAGCAGGATCTTGTGGTGCTTCTCGGAGACGAAGCGCTTTATCAACACCGCGCCGGACCTGGCCGACGCCTTCCAGTCGATGTCGCGGACGTCGTCGCCGGGGACGTACGGCCGCAACTCGTCGAACTCCATGCTGCGCGTGTGCAACAGGGCGTAGCGGCCGCCTTCCAACATGCCACGGGTGTCCGTGCCGAAATGCGCCTTGGCCCTGTTCAGATGCTTGCCCACGGCGATCTCTAGGGCACCCGCACCGCTTGCAGCACGGCATCGATGACCACATCCGGCGTGATGTTGGCGCTCACCGCCTCGAAGCCGAGAATCAGCCGGTGCCGCAGCACGCGGTGGGCGAGTCTGGCGATGTCGTCGGGGATGACGTGCGCGCGACCGGAGAGCACCGCGAGCGCACGCGCGGACTGGCACAGCGCGATGGTGGCACGCGGGCTGGCACCGTATTCGATAACGCGGCCAAGGTTTTTCGGCAGATACTGCTCGGGTGTGCGGGTCACGTTGACCAGCCTGCTGGCGTACAGCATCAAGGCGCGGTCCATGTGGACGTTGCGGACCGCGTGTTGCAGGCGGCGAATGTCGTCGAGGCCGACCACAGCGCGGGTGCGACGGTTGCGGTCGTACACACCCGCGTCCATCCGTGCCATCACCTCGACTTCTTGCTCCGAGGAGGGGTAGCTCAGGACGTCTTTGAGCATGAACCGGTCGGTCTGCGCCTCGGAAAGCGGATAGGTGCCTTCCTGGTCGACGGGGTTCTGGGTGGCGATCACCAGAAAGGGTTCCGGGATCGGGTACACCTGGCCTGCGATGGTGGTCTGGCGTTCCTCCATCGCCTCCAGCATCGCGCTCTGCGTTTTGGCGCTCGACCGGTTGATCTCGTCGAGCAGCACGATGTTGCTGTGCACCGGACCCAACTGCGTGACGAAGGAATGCGTTTCGGCTTCGTACACCTGCGTGCCGATGATGTCGCTGGGCAGCAGGTCCGGTGTGCACTGGATGCGCTGGAATCCGCCGTGAATGGCTTCGGCGATCACCCGGGCCGCCGTCGTCTTGGCCAGCCCGGGAACGCTCTCGACCAGGATGTGCCCGCCTGTGAGCAGTCCGATCAGCAGTGACTCACGCAGGTGCTCCTGACCGACCACCTTCGCCGAGAACGCGTCGGCGATCGCGCCGACGACGCGCTGGGCCTCGGCCACGTCGGACTGCACGCGCGCTGCGGTCATGGATGCCTCTCGGGGGGAACGAAGTGCGTTGAGTACCCGGGCCAGGGTATTCGCACACCGTCGTCAGGCGGTCAGCCGAAGCCCAAGGCCAGCGCCACCGCCACGGCCCACAGCAGCATCGTCAGGCCGGTGTCGCGCAACACCGGGATCAGATCCTTACCGCCGAGACCTCTCCGGACCGGACCGGACGCCCGTAACGCGAGCGGCGCCGCGATCAACCCCACCGCGCACCACGGGGTCGCCAGCATCAGCACCAGCGTCAGCGCGAACGCGACGAGCAGCAGCGCGTGGTACAGCACCCGGGTGCGGGCGTCGCCGAGGCGCACCGCGAGCGTGATCTTGCCGGACTCCGTGTCGGTCGGGATGTCGCGCAGGTTGTTGGCCACCAGCACCGCCGACGACAGCGATCCCATCGCCACCGCCAACGCCAACCCGACCCAGTCCACCCGCAGCGCCTGCGTGAACTGCGTGCCCAGCACCGCGACCAGGCCGAAGAACACGAACACCGCGACCTCGCCGAGACCGAGGTACCCGTACGGCTTGGACCCGCCGGTGTACAGCCAGGCCCCGGCGATGCACACCGCACCGACGGCGATCAGCCACGGCGCGGACGACCACGCCAGCACCAGACCGGCCACCGCCGCGACGCCGAGGCTCACCACCGCGGCCGTCAGCACCGCACGCGGCGCGGCCAGTTTCGAGCCGACCAGTCGCAGCGGGCCCGCCCGGACGTCGTCGGTGCCGCGGATGCCGTCGGAGTAGTCGTTGGCGTAGTTGACGCCGATGATCATCGCGACCGCGACGAGCAGTGCCAGCAACGCCTTCCACCAGCACGCGGCATGTAGCCAAGCAGCGCCACCAGTGCCTGCGATCACCGGCGCGATCGCATTGGGCAACGTCCGCGGGCGGGCACCCTCGACCCATTGCGCAAAACTGGCCACGAGCGTCATCGTCGCATGACGCACGATTGGGGCTGTCGGTCGCCCTGAAGTGTTAGCTCGGTGGGCGCGCACCCTGCTGCACCCGTCTGCGAGCAATCATCCGCTGAATCGGTTGGGGCCCAATGTGTTCGAGTGCTCGACGCGCTGCGACAACAGGCTACCGAAGTGGCCGAACGACGGACGCCGCGCGCAGATGCTGGCGAATTTGTCGATCACTTTTCCCGAGGTGCCGTCGGGGTGACACCTAGCGCAGTGTTGCGGTGACGGGCGCGGTCTGAGCAGTCGATTGGCGGTGAGGCGGACGGCAACAATTCGGCGTTGAGGATCTACTGAGGCTGGCATCGGATGCTGGTTTCGCCAGAAGGCAAACCAACACCATCACTGAAGGGAACATCCGAAATGTCAACGTACGCAACACGGTTAATGACCAAAGTCACCGCCCGCCGGATCATCGTCGGAGCCATGCTGTCACCAGCTGCGGCTCTGTTGGTGCTCAGCCCGGGCGCGAACGCAGCTGATCAGGTCATCAACGGGCCGGTCAAGCAGTCCGTGGTCCAGAAGCAAAACCTGAGTCAGGCGCCGGACGCCAAGATCCGCGATCTCACCAACGGCGGTACTCATATCCGATGCATCCGGATAAGAGTCTGGCACGACGGTTACGTACTCACACGTGTCCGCTGCGTCGGCTGGCGCGACTAGATGGACGTGACCATCGGGAACGGGGACGTGCCGCGCGTGGCGTGGCACGTCCCCGAGGGTGTGTTTAGACAATGTTGAGTGGTGCAGTTCCGGTGTGCATCAATGTTGGATCAGATCCGGGGTCCGTCTTGAATGCCAGAAGACGGGCTTCACATCTGCTTGCCGGAGCAAACTTCCACCAGCACGAAGTGCCGTGCATTCCTATCCTGGGCGGATATCACAGAGGATCCTGCGGCTCGGCCGGCTGCATCTCAAAAGTAAACTCGCGGTCGCCGATGCGGATATGGTCGCCATCGCTGAGGGTGGCGTTGCCGCGGATCTTGCGGCGCTCCACCTGAACCCCGTTGGCCGAGCCCAGATCGGTGATGACAAAGCTGGTTCCGGTGTCAACGATGACCGCGTGGTTCCGGCTTACCTTCGCGTCAGCCAGAACGATGTCACTGTTCGGTAGACGCCCGATCCGGGTAGCCGCACCCTTCAGCGGATAGCGACGCCCGGAGTCGTCCCGAAGAAGGGCCAAGGAGGACTCCACGGCAGAGGCGGTTCGCTTACCGAGGGTGGTCGCGGCTCGGGCGGCGGTTTTCTCGGCAGCCTTTTTGACGTCGAGCCGTTCCTGGCGCAGGACCTGCTCGTGGAGGGCACGCACCGCCGGGCTGGGTTCAATGCCGAGGTCGTCAGCGAGCGTTGTTCTCAAATGTCGGTAGGCATCTAGTGCGTCGGCTTGTCGATTATCGAGATAGTAGGCAGTGATCAGCTGTGCCCACAGCGGTTCGCGATAGGGATGTTCGACCGTCAGCGCTTCGAGCTCACTTATCACCGCATGGCCCCGGCCGCAGGCGATTTCGGCCTCAGCGCGGGCAGTGTGCGCCAGCACCTTGTCCTCCACAAGCGCGGTCGCGAACGCGTCGACAAAAGTGAACTCGCGCAGATCCTCGAGCACCGGACCGCGCCACTCGGCCAGCGCGGCCGACAGGTGCTGGCTCGCCTGCTCGAATTGGCGGGCTGCCGCGGCCCGCACTCCGGCGTTCTTCTCGAGGATGAATCGGCCGATGTCACAGTCCGCGTCGGCGACGCTTAGCCGATATCCCGGCGGCGCATTCGCCAACACCGTGCGCGAATCGACCCCCCCACCGGTTAGGACTCGGCGCAGGTTGGAGACGTATGTGTGCACAGTCGCACGCGCCCCCGGCGGAAGCCACTCATCCCAGGCCGCGGTGATCAACGACTCGATGCCCACTGGCCGATTACGGTTGATCACCAACATGGCCAGCACGGCTCGCTGCTTCGGCGTCCCCAACGACAACGACTTGTTGTCGACGGTCACCTGCAACTGCCCGAGGACACCGAACCCGATACCCTTCTCCGCCATACGCTTGGAGTCCTCCACGTCACCGATGTCAGGACGGGCTCAACGCGGTTCTGGCGCGGGCCAATTCAGGCAGGGCGCTGTCGCCGGCCATGTGTTCGGTCGCCGCGATGAGCAATGCCCGCGCAGCCGCCCCACGTAGATCGAAATCGTCCAGTGCTGCCCGCAATTCGAACAGCGGCGCGTCCTGACGGCGGGCCAGTGCCATCGCGGCCGCCAAATCCGTGGCCCGCAATTCAGGGTCGGGGTACGTGCGGGCCCGCACCCGAAGCAACTCAGCGTCGTAGACATGCATTCCGGTGCCCTCAGCAATTTGCAGTGCAGCGTCGACGCGGACGCGAGCCTGGTCCCGCTGGCCCGCGGTGATCATGAGTTGCCCGAGAATGCCGTCGTGGCGCGTTCCGTAGGCATAAAACCCGACGGAGCGCCAGAAGTCGATACACCCTGCGGTGGCGTCGATCTGAGCCGACAAGGCGGCTTCGTCCGCCTGCTCAGTGGCCATCAGCTCATACGAATCGATCAGGCACTGTTCGGTGGCGCCATACATCTGCCAGAAATCGAATCCATACCGCTCAGCTCGTTCCAGCAGGTCCGCGATAAGCTGTCGGGCGGTTTCGAACTGTCCTTGCCAACATCGCATTTCGATCTCAAAGTCGGTCACCGTGGCATGGTTGTACGGGCCTTGCGGGAAACCGAGTTGCTCGGCGTGCCTATAGGCGTTGGTCAAGTCCGCCTCGGCGAGTGCAAGATCACCGTGGAGTGTATGGATCAAAGCCAAGTGTTCATGCCCCACCACAACCGGGTCTTCGGGAATGAACCACAATGCTTCCATGCGGTGTTCGTCGTCTTCGGCTACGCCCGCGACCGCTTTCTCGAAGTTCCCCCGCGCAACTGCAAATTCACCGCGGTGGAAAGCCACCATCCCCAATCCGCATTCAATCGCAGGGGCGAACCACTGCCGCTCCTCGGCGGCGCTGGCTTGCAGGACTCCTAGCAGTTGCGCCGCCCGCGACAAGTCGGCGCGCGGAATGTAATAGCTGCACAGCGCAAGCAACGTCGCGAACAGCTGGTCGTCGCGCAGGTCAGTACCGGCAAGTTGCAGGCAGCGCTCGAATTCCTCGACCACGGCGGGGCTTTGGTATCCCTCGGCGGCAGCAGCGAGGAACCCACGCTCCAGACGGGGGGCGATCTCGCGGCGGTCGCGGTCACGGCCGGCCGGAGCGCTTCCGAGTTGCGTGATGGCACGCGTGAGGTAGTTGCGCGCCTCATCAAGTGCGCCGCGACGTCGGGCACTGGTGGAGGCCCGCTGGTAGGCGGAGGCGGCGTCGGCGTGGCGTTCGGCCTGCTCATAGTGGGTAGCCACCAGTCGCCAGTCGGGGTCACCTACGGCGCCCTCGACCAGCGCGTCGGCGACTCTGGCATGCAGCTCGCGCCGCACGCTGGGGGGTGCCAGTTCGGCGGCGACCTCACGCAGCAGTTCGTGGCGGAACCGCCATGCGTCCGTCCCCTGGGGCTCGAGAACTCGAGCGTCCTCGAGTTCGTCGACGACGACGTCGACCTCGTCGGCGCTCAACGCCGACGCCGCCTGTAGTAGACCTCGGTCGACGTGGCGTCCGATGACGGCGGCGGCCTGGACCACTGGCCCGGCATCGGGGGTCGCGAGCAGCCGCGCGAACAGTGGCTCATAGAGCGGGTCGGGCACTGGCGGCCGTTGGGCGTCCGCCGGTACACGCAGTCCGCTGACGACCTGTTCGATGTAGAAAGGCACTCCGTCGCAGCGCTCCCGCACCGACGCGCACTCTTCGGGAGTCACTGTGGGGTCCAGCGCCCGAACGAGTTCATCGGAGTGTTCATCGCTCAACGGCGCCAGATCGAACACCTTGACCGGCCAGCCGTCGGACAGCCACGTCCCCGAGCGCCCGGTTATGACCACCAGCAGCCGTCCTTCAGTACCGTGGAGCAGCGCGTCGAGCAGTTCGAGGCTGGAGGAATCGAACCAGTGCACATCCTCGGCGAGGATCAATCCCGATTCGCCTCCGAAGCACGCCAGGAGATAGCGCTGTACCGCCTGGGCGATCAGTTCCTGCAGCTTGCGGCCCTCGGCCGGCATCGGTCTGTAACCATGCTCGGGAGCGATGCCCAACACCGGCGCCAGCAATGGCACTGCTGCGGAATCGACGCGCTGGGCAGTGAGTTCGGCATGCAGCAGCCGCAGCCGCTGGGCCGGCTCGGTGTGCCGGTTGATACCACAGCGGAACTCGAAGAGTGACCTGACGGGATGCAGCCCCGCGTCGGGGTGTAGCGGGGAGCCCGCCAGCTCCAGGACCTTTCCACCGCCGCCCTTCACCAGTGCGGTGGCCGCGGCCGCGAGTCGGCTCTTTCCGATCCCCGCCTCACCGCGGAACACCAGCCCGGGTGTGGTCAACGTGCCCGCCTGCGCCCGACTCCAACTCTTGTGCAGCCGCGCCAGTTCTCGGTCGCGTGCAATCAGCGGCCCCAACGACGCCCCAGGGGGCTCGATCCGCTCACACACCACCCGGTAAGGGCGCACCGCCCCATCGACCGTTTGAAGGGGCACGGCGTCGAAGGGTTCCACCTCGAAGGCGCGCCGGATCAGCCGCTCCACCGAATCGGAAACGAGGACGACACCTGGGGGGGCCAAAGCGGACATCCTCGTGGCCAGATTTGCCGCCAACCCGTAGACGTCGTCGTGAGCCTTGTCCAGGTACACCAGCCCACGGTGTACGCCAATCCGAATGTCAATCTGGGATTTGAACCGGCGGCTGGCCTGTTCGCTGAGCCGGGACACCTCACGCATGATCTCCAGGCCTGTCTCCACTGCCCGACGGACGTCGTCTTCGTGAGCGTTGGGATAGCCGAACACGACTAGCAGTCCATCCCCCTTCGCGGAGTTGACGTGGCCCCCAAAGCGGTCGGCAACCTGCAGCACAAGATCGTGATATCGGGCGACCAACACTCGGTAGGTCTCGGCATCGACGCGCATCGACAGGGCGGTCGAGTCCGCCAGATCAGTCGACAGGATCGTCAACCGCCGAATTTGACCACCATCGGTTGGAACAGACAGCAAATCTTCGGCGTCTGCATTCCCGTCGTCGACCGCCAACACCTGATCGGCTAGCGCCGTAGCGACCACTCGATCATCGCTATTGATCGCCGCCACCGCCCGATCTAGCAAGTCGTCGATCGAGGCTCCAGCGCTTACGGGTTCCGAACTGGGCCGCACAGGGTCCTTCCCCGGTGCCAACCTTGTTGTGTCCACCGAAAGAGACGCCTCTTCCGGCAATGGCGCGTGGCCCTCTGAGCCTGTCTCGCTACCGACAAGCGTCGCAGGACGCGTTGGCGCAGGCTCTTCGCACGAAGCAGCCGCATTGGCACTCGACAGCACCGCCCGGGCGGCCTCAGCCAACTCCAGCGGCGTTTGATAACGCTCGGCGGGATCCTTCGCCATGCCCTTAGCGATCACCGCGTCGAACTCCGTAGGCACGCCCGGGTTAGTTGTTGACGGCTGTGGGGGCGGCGTCGCGAGATGCGCCATGACCTGTTGCTCCACACCGTCGCCTGCGAACGGCCGCTTGGCAGTCAAGCATTCCTGCAACACGCAGGCCAACGCGTAGACATCAACCCGTCCGTCAGCATCGCCATCGCGGAACCGCTCGGGCGCCATGTAATGCATCGTTCCGACGAAGTGCCCCGAACTGGTCAACCCGGTTTCCTGGGCGGCCCGAGCGATGCCGAAGTCGATGAGATATGCGAAGTCATACCGGGTGATCAAGATGTTGGAAGGCTTGACATCGCGGTGTATTAGGCCACTCTGGTGGACCGCATCTAATGCGTGGGCCACCTGCTCAATGATCGCAACCGCACGGGGCGGGATCAGCGGACCCTCGGCCAGCAAGGCGTGCAGATCCCGGCCCTCGATGAGCCTCATCTCGACATACAGCCGGCCGTCAATTTCCCCGAAGCTGTGGATCGGAACCACATGCGGTTCGTGGAGGCGAGCGGCAGCTTGAGCCTCGCGGCGAAAGCGCTGCCGGAACACCTCGTCTTGTGCCCATTGTGGGGGCAGCACCTTCACAGCCACGATGCGGTCGGCGACGGTGTCATGCGCCCGCCAGACCTCGCCCATTCCGCCACGGCCAAGCAATTCCTGCAGGAGATAGTGGCTGAATGAAGTCCCCTTGACCAAGCCGTCCACAGTGACCCCCCGATCAGCGCTGGCTAATTCACCTTAAGCCGACGTAAATAATGACGCAGACGGTTCGCGGATTAAGGGCAGAACTGGCAACCCGCCTGTCACACAGCTGGACCGCGGCGTCGCATCCGTGCGGCGGTTGCGGCCTTCCCGCCGGCGGGATGACCCGCTCAACGCGCCACTGTGCCTATCCAACAGCGAACGGGCTTGTTGCCGAGGGCGCGACGAGGCGCAGCCAGCTTCAGCGTCCGACGGCCGGCCCACCGCGCGCACAGGTACCTGAAAACGCGGCGCCATCGTCGCATGACCCACAATGGTCCGGTGTTAGGTGTCATCGGCGGCAGCGGTTTCTATACGTTCTTCGGTCCCGACGCGCGCAGCATCAATCTGGATACGCCGTACGGTCCGCCGAGTGCCCCGATCACGGTGGGCACGGTCGGCCAGCACGAAGTCGCGTTCCTGCCGCGGCACGGCGTCAAGCACGAGTTCTCGCCGCACACTGTGCCGTACCGCGCCAACATGTGGGCGCTTAGGGCGTTGGGCGTGCGCCGCATCTTCGGGCCGTGCTCGGTCGGCAGCCTCACCGCCGAGTTGGGCCCCGGCGCCATGGTGGTGCCCGATCAACTGGTGGACCGCACCACGGGCCGCACCGATACGTACTTCGACTCCGGCGGCATCCACGTGGCGTTCGCCGATCCGTACTGCCCGACACTGCGGGCGGCGGCGGCCGATCTGCCCGGCGTGGTCGACGGCGGCACGATGGTGGTGATCCAGGGGCCCAGGTTCTCGACCCGCGCCGAGAGCCAGTGGTTCGCGCGGCAGGGCTTCACGCTGGTCAACATGACCGGATATCCCGAGGCGGTGCTCGCCAGGGAACTCGAAATGTGTTATGCCGCCATTGCTTTGGTCACCGACCTGGACGCGGGCATCGATGCCGGGACGGCGGTACGGGCGGTTGACGTGTTCGCCGAGTTCGAACGCAACTTGGTGCCGTTCAAGAAGTTGGTGCTCGAGGCCATCGAGAGTGTGACGACCGAACGCACCTGTACCCATTGCCTGCCGCACGAGGGTGTCGAACTGCCCTTCGAGCTGCCGTGAGGGTGCTGCTGACCGGCGCGGCCGGGTTCATCGGGGCGCGGGTGGCCGCGGCGCTGACCGAGCAAGGCCACGACGTGGTGGCGGTCGACGCGATGCTGTCCGCCGCGCATGGCGCGAAAGCCGAACTGCCACAAAGTGTTCAGCGTGTCGACGTACGCGACGCCGCGGCACTGGCGCCACTGCTCGATGGCGTCGAGGTGGTGTGTCATCAGGCCGCGGTGGTCGGCGCCGGGGTGGATGCCGCCGACGCGCCGTCCTACGGCAGCCACAACGACTTCGGCACCGCGGTGCTGCTCGCCGAGATGTTCGCCGCAGGCTGTCAGCGGCTGGTGCTGGCGTCGTCCATGGTGGTGTACGGGCAGGGCCGGTTCGAATGTGTCGAACACGGACTCGTCGACCCCCCACCGCGTACCAGGGCCGACCTCGAGGCGGGGATCTTCGAACACCGCTGTCCGATCTGCAGGGAGCAGGTGGGCTGGCGGTTGGTGGACGAAGATGCACCGTTGCGACCGCGCAGTCTCTATGCGGCCAGCAAAACCGCGCAGGAGCATTACGCGCTGGCGTGGGCCGAGTCCACGGGTGGCTCCGTAGTGGCGCTGCGCTATCACAACGTCTACGGCCCCGGCATGCCAAGGGATACGCCGTACTCGGGGGTGGCGGCGATCTTTCGCAGCCAACTCGAAGCGGGCGATGTGCCAAGGGTTTTTGAAGACGGCGGCCAGATGCGCGACTTCGTCCACGTCGACGACGTCGCCGCTGCCAACGTGGCGGCGGTCGACAGCGAACTGGGCGGGTTCTCGGCGTTCAACGTCTGCTCGGGTCGGCCGATCTCGATCCTCGAGATGGCCACCGAACTGTCGGAGGCTCGCGGCGATGTGCTGCCGGTCGTCACCGGTCAGTACCGCAGCGGCGACGTGCGCCATATCGTGGCGGATCCGACCCGCGCCGCCGACGTGCTCGGATTCCGGGCGGCCGTCGACCCACGCGACGGGCTGCGGGAGTTCGCGTATGCACCCCTTCGGGCGTAGAGGTTCACCTAGTACAACTGGTGGGATGAAGCCAGCGATCTGCGAGCAGTTCGGTATCGATTTCCCCCTGTTCGCGTTCAGTCATTGCAGAGACGTGGTGGCCGCGGTCACCAACGCGGGCGGGTTCGGCGTCCTCGGGGCGACCGCGTTCACGCCCGACTGGCTGGACAAAGAGTTGTCGTGGATCGACGAGCACGTCGGCGGCAAACCGTACGGCGTCGATCTGATCGTGCCCGCCAAGTTCGAGGGCAAGGGCGAGAAGCTCAAACCCGGTGAACTGGCGTCGCGGATTCCCGACGAGTACCGCGGCTTCATCGCCGACCTGCTCGCGGCGCACGGCATCGAACCCGAGGAGGCACCGCGGACCGGTCCGTCGTTCCTGTCGGGGGACACCGGTGCCGACCTGCTCGATGTCGCCTTCGGACACCCCATCAAGCTGATCGCCAATGCGCTCGGGGTGCCGCCCGACTACATGATCGAGGCAGGCAAGGAGCGCGGCGTTCCGGTGGCCGCACTGGTCGGCGCCAAGGAGCATGCGGCCAAACAGGTGCAGGCCGGCGTCGACCTGATCGTCGCCCAGGGCACCGAAGCCGGCGGCCACTGCGGCGAGGTGACGACGCTGGTGCTCATCCCGGAAGTGATCGAAGCGATCGACGGCGCGGTGCCGGTGCTGGCCGCGGGCGGCATCGTGACCGGCAGGCAGATGGCCGCCACCGTCGCGATGGGCGCCGACGGCGCGTGGACCGGGTCGGTGTGGCTGACCACGGAGGAGGCGGAGACCGCGCCGCACACCGTGCAGAAGATGCTGGCCGCCACGTCGCGGGACACCGTGCGGTCTGCCGGTCGGACCGGAAAGCCTGCGCGGCAACTGAAGTCGGAGTGGACCGACGCGTGGCTGCCCAACGAAGGCGGGCAGAAGCCGCTGCCGCTGCCGCTGCAGTCGATGTTGAGCGAGCCCGTCATCCGCCGCGTCGACATGCTGGCGTCACAAGGCCACCAAGGTGCCCAAGCGTTGGCCACCTACTTCGTCGGCCAGGGAGTGGGGCTGATGAACAAGGTGAAACCCGCGCGCGAAGTGGTGCGCGAGTTCATCGAGGACTACCTGGCGGCGACGGAGCGGCTGAGCAACTCGCTGCCGGACTGAGGCCGTTACGGCACGCTGACGCAGCCCACACCCGGCACGCAACCGCCTCCACCACCGGGGCCGCCGCCGCCGGTCGGGCCGCCGGGAATCGAGCCGCCGCCGCCCGCGGGGCCACCGCCACCGGTGGGCCCGCCCGGAATGCCGCCACCGCCGCCCTCGGGACCGCCGCCGCCGGTGGGTCCACCCGGAATGGTGCCGCCACCACCTTCTGGACCGCCGCCCCCGGTGGGGGCGCCCGGAACCGCGGTCCCCGTGGTCGTCGCCGGGGCGGGAGTAGTCGTTGAGGTGTCTGACGTGGTGGTCGTCGTCGTCGACGTGGTGGTCTCGCCGCCGTTGTCACCACCGCCGCAGCCGACCGCCAGCACCATCGCCGCCGCGCCGCCGAACAGCGCCAAACTCGTTCTTGCACCCGATTTCATGGCGGCAGTGTTACCCGCCGCTACAGCGCCGAAACGCTAGGCCCTTAGTCGGCCAGCGGCAACCGCACCTCGAAGCGCGCGCCCGTGCCGAGGTTGTGCGCCGACAACGTGCCGCGATGCGCCTGCACCAACCCGGCCGCGATGGCAAGCCCCAACCCCGATCCGCTCGGCAATGACGAATCGGCCCGCGGCACCCGGTCATTGGAGCCGCGGTACGCGACGTCGAACACCCGCGGCAGGTCGGCCTCGTCGATGCCGACCCCGGTGTCGTCGACGCGGGCCCATGCGCCGTGCTCGTCGGAGCCCAGCGCCAGCAACACCTTGCCGCCGGACGGCGTATGGGCGATCGCGTTCGCAACCAGATTGGACAGCACCCGCACCAGCGCCCGGTCGCTGCCAAGGACCTGCACTGGCTTGTTTGGCAACTCCGCCTTCAACAACACCCCGGCCCGCTCAGCGGCAATCCGGTGTGCGGCAAGCACATCGTCGACAACCTCGTCGAGCGCCACCTTGTCGAGCACCGGTTCCACCGCACCCGCATTGATCTTGGACATCTCGAACAGGTCGTCGACCATTTCGGACAGCCGAATCGATTCCTGCTCAATCGTTTTCGCGTGCACTCGAACCTCAGAATCGGGCACCACGCCGTCGGCGATGGCCTCCGACACGGCCCTGATGCCCGCCAGCGGCGTGCGCAGGTCGTGGCTGACGAATGCGACCAACCGACGACGTGAATGCTCAGCAGCGCGTTCGGAATCGCGAATCTCCTGCTCCCACACCGTCCTTCGTGCCTGATAACGCGCCAGCATCACCGCGGCAGGCAGGGTCACCACCGACACGATCACCAGCACGACGGCGGTGCGCTCGAACGTCTCGGTGATCATGAACCCGCTGGCGCCCAGCACGCCGCTGAACGTCGCCAACACCGGGATCAGCACCAGTGCCACCATGCTGACGGCCAGCGACCACGACCGCGCCAACCGGATGATGATCGCTCCGGCGAGCACCACGGGCACCGAGCATGCCAGCGCCCACGCGGCGATCTCCCACAAGTCATTCGGCACTGTTGCCATCCCACAGGTATCCGCGGCCCCACACGGTCTGCACCCGATGGTGTCTGCCGAGTTTGGACCGTAGCCGCTTGACGTGCACGGTGACCGTCGACAGGTCGCCGAAGTCCCAGCGCCACACTTCCTTCAACAACTCCTCGCGCGAGAACACGGTGTCGGTATGGGTGAGGAAGAACGTCAGCAGATCGAACTCGCGGTTGGTCAAGCTGACGGGCTCTCCGGCGATGGTCACCGACCGTGCGGCGGTCGAGACGGTCATCTCGCCGACGGTGACGTCCGTGGGCAACGTGTTGACCGGTGAGGCGGCCCGCCGCAGCACCGAGCGGACGCGCAGCGCCAACTCCCGCGGGCTGAACGGCTTGGTGACGTAATCGTCGGCCCCGGCCTCGAGGCCTGCGATCCGGTCGTCCTCCTCGCCGAGCGCGGTCAGCAGGATCACCGGCATGGCGTAGCTGCCGCGCTGCCGCAGGCTGCGGCACAGCGTGAGCCCGTCCGGTCCCGGCATCATCACGTCGAGCACCGCGACGTCGATGTGCTGGGAGCCGAGTAGCCGCATCGCCTCGGCGCCGTCGTGTGCGATCGAGACGTCCAGGCCGTCGCGCTCCAGGTACCGGCGCACGACATCACGCACGACAATGTCGTCGTCGGCGATCAGTACGCGCGTCATGGTTTAGACCTTAATCCGGCGGTGCCGCTACCTGCGCCTATGTCATTGTTCCGTCACTGTTCATTCGTTGCAGCTTGCGTCGTGGACGGCCTAACGTCGGAAACCATGCCGGACGTCACGGTGGTGCTGCCCTGTCTCAACGAGGCGTCGTCGCTACCGGGGGTCCTTGCCGCCATGCCCGATGGCTACCGGCCGCTGGTGGTCGACAACAACAGCACCGACGGCACCGCGGACGTCGCGCGCAGGCACGGCGCCGAGGTGGTCGCCGAGCAGCGGCCCGGCTACGGGTCTGCGGTGCACGCGGGGGTGGTGGCAGCCACGACGCCGATCGTGGCGGTCATCGACGCCGACGGCTCCCTCGACGCTCGCCAGTTGCCGGCCCTGGTGGACGAACTCGACCGCGGCGCCGATCTGGCCATCGGTCGCCGCCGCGCCGTCGCCGGGTTGCGCTGGCCATGGCATGCGCGCCTCGGCACAGCGGCGGTGTGCTGGCGGCTGCGTAGCCGCTATGGGCTCGCCGTTCACGACATCGCGCCGATGCGGGTGGTCCGCCGCGACGCGCTGCTGGCGCTGGGGGTCACCGATCGCAGGTCCGGCTATCCGCTGGAACTGCTGGTCCGCGCGGCGCAAGCCGGTTGGCGGGTGGTGGAACGCGACGTCGCATACGGCCCGCGCACCGGAGGCAAGTCAAAGGTCAGCGGTTCGATACGCGGGAGTTTCATTGCTGCACTTGACTTCTGGCGCGTGATCTCGTGATCCCGGTCGTCGTGCTTGTGGTGGCCAAGGCGCCCGTGCCGGGCCAGGCCAAGACCAGGTTGGCGGCCACCGTGGGAGACCGCGCAGCGGCGGACATCGCCGCGGCGGCATTGCTGGATACGCTGGACGCAGTGGTCGCGGCGCCGGTCGCCGCGCGGGTGGCGGCGCTGACCGGCGACCTCGACAGCGCCAGCGCAGGAGCCGAAATCCGTTCGCGCCTCGCCGATTTCACGGTGGTGCCGCAGCGCGGTGCGGACTTCGCGGCCAGGTTGGCCAACGGGCACGCCGATGCCGCGGCCGCGACCAACGGCCTGCCCGTGCTGCAAATCGGCATGGACACCCCGCAGGTGACCGGTGAACTGCTGGCCGAGTGCGCGCGTGAACTGCTGGCCGCCGACGCGGTGCTCGGCCTGGCGCGCGACGGCGGTTGGTGGATTCTCGGCGTCACCGATGCCGGTGCCGCCGATTGCCTGCGCACGATTCCGATGTCGCGATCGGACACCGGCGCGGTAACGCTGGCCGCGCTCTCCGACACGGTCGCGGATGTGAAGATCCTTCCGACGCTGGCCGATGTCGACACCGTCGACGACATCGAGGCCGTCCGCACCCGATGCGCGCCGGACAGTCGGTTCGCACGCGCGACCGCGGGGGTCAGCCATGCTCGGTAACCTCTACGACCGCGCCCTCGACGGCGAGCGCTGCTGGCTTCGACACGACGACGGCCGCCTCGATCGGCTGCCGGTGCGCAGGTGGCTTGGCGGCCGGAACGCCGATGCGCATTTCGACCGAACGCTGGTCGGGATGTGCAGCGGCCCGACGATCGACTTGGGTTGCGGCCCAGGGCGTTTGGTTGCCAATCTGGTGCAGCGGGGAGTGCCCGCGCTCGGGGTGGACCAGTCAGCCACCGCGGTCACCCTGGCGCGCCGCAGCGGTGCGCCAGCCCTGCGCCGCGACGTGTTCGACCCGTTGCCAGGTGCCGGGCGGTGGCACACCGTGCTGCTGGCCGACGGCAATGTCGGCCTTGGCGGTGACCCGTGGCGGATCCTGCGGCGGGCGGGCGAACTGCTGCGCCAGGGCGGACGCTGTCTTGCCGAATTCGATTCAGCCGTCGAGGGGATTCACACCGGATGGGTTCGGCTCGAGTCGGCGCGTGCGATCGGCCCGTGGTTTCAGTGGGCGTCGGTAGGTATCGACTGCGCAACGCGACTCGCCGACGACGTGGGTCTCACGGTCGCGGGCATCCACCCGATCGGCCGCCGCGTGGTGGCCAGCCTGGCGGCGGGACCCGGTCGAGTGGCCACCTGAGGCGAAAATGCGTGCCATAACAGGCCACTCGACTCCGAGCGGCACTCAACTGGTCATACCAGCGAACATCCCGGGCTGGTAGTCGCCTGCCGGATTCCGCACGATCACGTTCAGCCGGTTGGCCGCATTGATCAGCGCGACCAGGCAGACCAGCGCCGCAATCTGATCGTCGTCGTAGTGCTCACGCACCTGCGCCCAGGTCGCGTCGGACACCCCCTCATGAGCATCGGCGAGCCGGGTGCCCTCCTCGGCCAACGCCAGCGCCGCGCGTTCGGCATCGGTGAACACGATCGCCTCACGCCACGCCGCAACCAAGTTCAGCCGCACCGCATCTTCACCGGCCGCCGACGCCTCCTTGGTGTGCATGTCGACGCAGACGGCGCAGCCGTTGATCTGACTCGCCCGCAGGCTGACCAACTCCTGGGTGGCCTTCGGCAGCGTCGACTGGTCGAGCACCAGGCTGGCGTTGACGAACCGCTTGGCGAACTTGGTGGCCACCTCGTTGTTCATCAGATCGATTCGGGCGTCCATTGCTTCCTCCTCTGTCGTGGTGCACATCAGATGCCGACGGCCCGTCGTTTGTGACATCCTCAGCCGATGTCACAAATCGGTGCCGGCCGGTGTCTTGTGGACATGTCCGACATCGCAACCCAGGCGTTCCTGGCGCATCGCAACCTGCTCTTCACCGCCGCTTACGAGTTGCTGGGTTCGGCCGCCGACGCCGAAGACGTGCTGCAGGAGACCTGGCTGCGATGGGTGGATGTGGACCTCGACTCGGTCCGCGATCAGCGCGCGTACCTGGTCCGCATCGCCACTCGTCAGGCGCTGGGCCGGTTGCGGACGCTGGGCCGCCGCAAGGAGGCCTACGTCGGGCCCTGGCTACCAGAGCCACTGCTAACCACGCCCGATGTCGCCGAGGACGTCGAATTGGCCGACAGCGTGTCGATGGCGATGTTGTTGGTGATGGAGACGTTGACGCCGACCGAACGCGCGGTGTTCCTGCTGCGCGAGGTGTTCGAGTTGGATTACGACGAGATCGCCGACGCCGTCGACAAGACTCCGGCCGCGGTCCGCCAGATCGCCCACCGCGCGCGGTCACACGTCGCCGCGCGCAGGCCGCGCGGTGTCGTCAGCTCCGTCGAAACCCGGGATGCGCTCGCCGCGTTCCAGCGAGCGATCGAAACCGGCGATCTGCAGGGTCTGGTCGACATCCTCGCTCCCGACGTGGTGATGTTGAGCGACGGCGGCGGGGTCAAACAGGCGGTGCAGCGGCCGATCCGGGGCGCGCACCGGGTGGCGCGCCTTCTGGGTATGGGCCTGCCGAGGATCGTCGGCGAGGTGTCCGTCGAACCGGTGCAGATCAACGGCGGGCCCGCGCTGATCATCCGGATCGACGGCCAGATCGACAACGTGGTCGCGGTGCGCATCGACGACGGCCTCGTCTCGGGGCTCTACATCGTGCGCAATCCCGAGAAGCTGTCGTACCTGAACCGCGAAACCGCGCTGCGCCGTTGACTACCAGTTCGTCAGGATGAAGTGGTTGAGCAGCAACGCGCCGATGACATTGAGGGCCAGCCACCAACGCTGTGACCGCGACGGCAGCAAGGAGCCCGCCGCGGTGAGCCAAACCATGAACGGCAGCCAAATACGTTCGGTCTCAGCCTTACTCAGCATCGACAGGTCCGCGCACACGATCGACAACAGCGCGCCGAGCACCACCAGGTGCAACCCCGAGCGGCGCTTGATCGCCGCGATGTCGAACACCCTGCCGATGCCGGCGACGCTGCCGAGGCCGATCGCACACACCACCGACGCCAGGTTCGCCCACGACCAGTATTGGAATGGCCGGTCGTTCGCGATGCCCTGCCAATAACGATGCTGCACCAGCGTGTAACCGTCGAACCACCAGAATCCCGCCAGCGCGAACACCCCGACGACCGCCAGAGCGGCAAGCACCGCGGGCACCAGGGCCGCGACGGCCGACCGCCAATTCGCCGCTGCGATCAGCACGGCCACCGCTGGCAACGCCATCAAGCCGAGGCCGTAGTTGAGGAAGATGCCCCAGCCGAGCAACAGTCCCGAACCCACGGCGGCCAGCACGGGCCATCGCACCGTGCGCCGAACCGCCAACGCCAGCAGAGCGACACCCCAGGCCGCCACCCCCGCGAAGTAGCCGTCCGCCGACACCGCGATCCAGATGGCTGTCGGCGCGACCGCGACGAACGGTGCCGCCGACCTGGCCGTCGGTTCGTTCGCCAAACTGCGCAGCGCGACGACGATCGCGGCCGCGGCACTCGAGCCGACGAGCAGGCACAGCAGTCCCGCCCACGCGCCACCGCCCAGCCCGATGCGGTCGAGCCAGACGAATGTCAACAATGCGCCAGGCGGATGCCCCGACACGTGAGTGATCCACGAATTCGCTTGAAAGTCAGGGATTCTGCTCGCGAAGGTGCGCACCGCGTTCGGGATGTCGGTGATGGTGGGCACCTGGCGCAGGTACTCGTGCTGCGCGGCGAGGCGATGCGCGAAGCCGCGGTACCAACCGTCGATCATCGCCAGCGAGAACGCCCACGCGCACGAGGTGGCCCATGCGGCCCACGGCACAGCACGCCACGGCAGACGCGCTGCGACGGCCTGACCCCACAGCACTGCGGCGACGCCGATCACGATCGCAGGGCCGGTGCCCCACCCGATGTGCGCGTTCCACCACCCGAAGATCGGTGCGGTGTCGGCGAAGCTGTAGAACCGGGCGGGCGAGGCGCGGATCAGCGGCGTGACGATGCCCAGATGCAGATGTGGGACGACGAACGCCGCGACCACCAGGAGCGCGCCGACGGCGACTGCCACCGTCTCCTTGCGACCGATCCGCACGAAGGCCAGCCTATTCGGCGCAACCTGCAACTAATCTGACCATTCGATGACTACTGACGCGACGCCGCTCTTCGGCAGCACAGCCCTGGCCGAACGTATTGAACGTGTTGAGACGCAGATGATCACCACCGCGACCGAGTTCGCCGGGCAACGGGTGGGTGCGGCGGTGTTCGTGGTTCCGATCGCGGGCGGTGCGGCGTGCTACGCCGGGGAGGGCTCGCCGCTGAACAAGGTCGTCGGCCTCGGTTTCGGCGGAGCGCCGGACGGCGATGCGCTCGAGGCGATCGAGCACGAGTTCGCCGCGCGTGGCGCCGCGACCCGGGTCGAACTGACCAACCTCGCCGACCCCGCGATCGGCGCGGCCCTGACCGCCCGCGGCTATCAACTGGTGTCGTTCGAGAACGTGTTGGGCCGGTCGCTGGACGGCGACATGGAGACCGTCACGCCGCCTGGTGTCGAGGTCCGGCCGAGCGACGACCGTGCGGCGTGGCTCGAGGTCGTGATCGACGGCTTCGCCCACCCCGATGAAGAGGGCGTGCCCGCGCACGAGGACTTCCCCCGCGAGACCATCGAGAATGTGATCGGCGACACCGAACAAGCAGGCGCCAAACCGTATCTCGCGCGGCGCGACGGCGTGGTGGCCGGCGGTGCAAGCATGCGGATATCCGAGGGCATCGCGCAGTTGACCGGTGCCGCGACGTCACCCGCGCACCGCCGACGCGGCGTGCAGACCGCGCTGCTGGCCGCGCGACTGGCCGACGCCGCGCGCGCCGGCTGCGACATCGCCGTCGTCACCACCGCACCAGGGTCGAAGTCGCAACAGAACGTTGCGCGCAGGGGTTTTCATCTGCTCTACACGCGCGCGGTGCTGGTCAAGGGCTGATTCGTACTAACCGGTCCATAACGCGCGTACACTGAGGGAATGCCTCGACCTCGCAAGTTCGACGAAGGTGAAGTGATCGCCGCCGCACGCGACGAGTTCTGGTCGCGGGGGTACGCCGCGACGTCGGTCGACGACCTGACCTCGGCCACCGGTCTCGGCAAGGGGTCGCTGTACGGGGCGTTCGGCGACAAGCACGCGCTGTTCATGAGGACTCTCGACGACTACATCGGCACCGCGATGGACCGCGTTCGCGACGCACTGCGAGATCCCAGGTACAGCGCCTACGACCGACTGGTGCGGCACATTCGCGGGCAGGTCAAGGACATCAACGCTGACAAAATGCGGCGCGGCTGCATGATGGCCAAGAGCGCCGCCGAACTGAGCGCCACCGACGGCGTCGTGGAACATGCGATCGAAAGTGCTTATGCGACATGGGCGGCCGAGCTTGCCCGATGCATTGAAGAGGCCCAGCGCGACGGCGCCATCGACAAGAAGCAGGACCCCCAGGCGCTGGCCACCACCGTGCTGGCGTTCATGCGCGGCCAGGAGGCGCTGCACAAGGGCGGGGCCAAGCCCGCGGCGCTCAAGGCCGCCGCCGAGCAGATGATCTCGCTGCTGTCGGCGTAGCGGAACAGATCCCGCCCCCGTCGTGTCCTAGTTCTTGACTGTATAGTCCAGAATTAGGAAAGGGCAGGACAATGGCACTTCTCAAAGGCAAGGGCGTGGTCTTCACGGTGCAGAAGGCGTTGCCACTGCTCAACGAGGGCGGTTCGATCATCTTGAACTCGTCGAACACCCACGCCAAGGGTAGTGACGGTATCGGGGTATACGCAGCGATCAAGGCGGCATTGCGATCGTTGGCGCGGACTTGGGCAAGTGAGTTGCGGGACCGCAAGATTCGTGTGAACGTCGTCAGCCCGGGCGCCACCGAGACACCCGGCATCAACACGCTCGCGGAGATACTGTTTCCCGGCCCCGACGCGGTCAAGCAGTTCGAGGACTACCAGATCAGCGGCGTCCCGATGGCCCGGTTCGGCGCCCCGGAGGAAGTCGCGAACGCGGTGGTGTTCCTCGCCTCAGATCTGAGCAGTTTCACCACCGGCGCCGACATCCCCGTCGACGGCGGCATCAACCAGATCTAGTACAGCACCTTGCGGACGGCGTCCTCGCTGTAGCGCGCCTCGAGTTCTTCCAGGCTCCAGTCGTAGCGGATGGCCTTGGCCAGTTGCGCGACGCTGGGCACCGCGGTCGGATTCCACGTCGACGGGTCCCACACGTCAGAGCGCAGAAAAGCCTTGGCGCAGTGGAAGAACACCTCCTCGACACCGATCTCGAGGGCAAGGATCGGTCGTTTCCCCTTGACGGCCATCACATCGAAGTAGTCGGCATCGGAGAGGATGCGCGCGGAGCCGTTGATACGCAACGTGTCCCCGCGACCGGGGATCACGAACAAGGTGCCGACGTGTGGCTGCTGCAGCACGTTGAGGTAGCCGTCGACGCGCTTGTTCCCCGGCCGCTCGGGTATCGCGATCGTGTTGTCATCGATGACGTGCACGAAACCCAGTGGATCGCCCTTCGGCGAAACGTCGACGCGGCCCTGCGCATCGGTGGTCGCGACGAAGCCGAGCGGGGAGTGCGCCAGCCACTGGCGGTGTACCGGCGAGAGCCGGTCCTTCACCTTGTTGGCGACGTATTTGTCGGGCTCACCGACGATCGCGCGCAACTGGTCGGCGGTGGTCACTTCTCGGCGCATCAGCCCATCATCCCCCTGGGGTGAATCGCCCGGCGAGCCCCCGTCGGTCCACCTTCCCGATACCGCGGCGGGGCAACTCGTCGACGACGTGCACGTCTCGCGGCGCCGCCGTGGCGGACAGCGTGGACGCGACGTGTACGCGCAGGTCCGCCAGTGTCGGTGCGTCGGCATCGGGTACAACGACGATCGCGGCCGCCACCCGTTGGCCCAACCGGTCGTCGGGCACCCCGAACACCGCCGCCTCCGCGACAGCGGGATGCGTCGCCAGTGCGGCCTCCACCAACTGCGGCAGCACCGTCAACCCACCGGTGCTGATCGCGTCATCCACCCGGCCAAGAACCCGCAACACGCCCGAATCGTCAACGACGCCAATGTCATCGGTGCGAAACCAGCCTGGCTCTGCGAACGGATCCGGCTGCACCGGGTTGCGATAGCCCTTGGCAAGCGTCGCCCCGCCGAGCACCACCCGCCCGTCGTCGATGCGCACCCGCACCCCGTCGAGGGCCACGCCGTCGTACACGCATCCGCCCGCGGTTTCACTCATCCCGTACGTCCGCACCACCGAAATGCCTGCCGCCGAGGCTCTTTCGGCCACTCCAGCAGGCATCGGTCCACCGCCGATCAGAACCGCGTCCAGCGACGCGAGCGCCGCGGCAGCGTCGGGATCCCGCAGCGCCTTGTCCAACTGCGCCGCCACCAACGACGCATAGCGGCGGCCAGCGCCCAATGCGGCCACCGCAGAAACCAATTGGGCGACGTCGAACCCCGCGCGCACCGCGACCGGCGTCGTACCCGCTACCACACTGCGTATCAAGACCTGCAGGCCCGCGATGTGGTAGGCGGGCAGCGCCAGTAACCACGTCCCCGGCCCGCCCAACCGCCGATGGGTCGCATCGGCACTGGCTGTCAACGCGGCCGCGGTGAGCATCGCCCCCTTGGGCCTCCCCGTTGTGCCGGACGTCGACACCACCACCGCGACGTCGTCGTCGATCGGCTCACCAGCCCGCAAAGACGATGTCAGCAACGATGTTTGACGTTCGTCGTCGGCCGGCACCGGCAGCACACAGACCCGACAGGCGAGCGCGTCGGCCACCACAGGCAGCAGTGACAGCGCTGACTGGCCTGACGGGACGGCGACGGGGCGTAGCTCGGCTATCCGGACTCCTCGTCGTCGCGCGGTTCGTCCAGCGGCCAGCCCTTGGCGGCCAACCGATTTCGCACCCGCTCGACATCCTCGGGTGCAGGTAGCCCGTCGGTGATCTGGGCGATCAGCACGCCGATGTCGACGGGATCGAATTCGCCGCGAGTCGTCAGTTCTGCAGCGACCGTCTTCACCTCCTCGTCGGTCAACCGCCGCTTGAGGAGCGCGAACAGCGGGACCCGGTCCGGGCCAGGGACCCCTTCGGGATAGCCGGCGGTGATCCACGCCACAATCCTGGCGAGAAACCTGGTCACAGCGTCACCTCCCCACCACGGCCGCGACGGCCTGGAATCCCATGCCGGATCGATGGTAGTGCTCGGACCTGGCAGCACCACACGCCAACGGTCCGGGCTAGCTGGTGAACACTTGGTGAACACCTGTGCGAGCGTGGCAAAGTCACTGGTCAAACCGCGCGCGCTGGGCGGCGGGTCGTTAGGCAAATGCCAGCCTCGCACCGCAGAATTAGCGCCATGAGCGCAGAGACGATCATCTTGCTGCTGCTGATAGCAACAGCACTGGCGTTCGACTTCACCAATGGGTTCCACGACACGGGCAACGCCATGGCGACGTCGATTGCCACGGGCGCTCTCAAGCCGAAGACCGCCGTGCTGCTGGCGGGCGTCCTCAACCTCGTCGGCGCCTTCCTCTCGGTCGAGGTCGCTGTGACGGTGACCACTTCGGTGCTCAAGGTCCAGGACAGCAAGACCGGCCACCTGGTTCCGACGATCACACCGTCGATGGGTCTGACGATCATCTTCGCCGGCCTCATCGGCGGCATCCTGTGGAACCTGCTGACTTGGTTGTTCGGCATCCCGTCGAGTTCGTCGCACGCGCTGTTCGGTGGTCTGATCGGCGCAGGCCTCGCAGCACTCGGCACCGCGGGTGTGAACTGGGGCGGCATCACATCCAAGGTGCTCATTCCCGCGGTCGCCGCGCCGGTGATCGCCTGCGTCGTCGCCGCCGCAGGCACCTGGCTGGTCTATCGCATCACTCGCAACGTCATGGCCAAGCGCCGTGAACAAGGTTTCCGCTGGGGCCAGATCGCCACCGCGTCACTGGTTGCCCTGTCGCACGGCACCAACGACGCCCAGAAGACCATGGGCGTCATCGCGCTCGCCCTGATCACCACCGGCCATTTGACCGGCGACGTGAAAAAGGACGGCCTGCCGTTCTGGATCATCTTCAGCTGCGCTCTGGCCATCGGCCTCGGCACCTACATCGGTGGCTGGCGGGTGATCCGCACGCTCGGAAAGGGTCTCGTTGAGATCGAGTCACCGCAGGGCCTGGCCGCGGAAGCCTCGTCGGCGGCCATCATCCTGAGTTCCAGCGCCGCCGGGATGGCGCTGTCCACCACCCACGTCGCGACGGGCTCGATCCTGGGCGCCGGTGTCGGCAAGCCCGGCGCCGAGGTCCGTTGGGCGGTCGCGGGTCGGATGGTCGTCGCGTGGCTGATCACCCTGCCCGCCGCGGCTTTGGTTGGGGCACTTGCCTATTGGCTGTCCAGCGGAGTCGAATCGGTCACCGGATCGGACCTGGCAGGCGATGGGCTGATCTTCGTCATCCTGGTCGCGCTGTCCGGTTACATGTGGTGGCGGGCCCAGCAGCAGAAGGTCGACAGCCGCAACGTCAACGCCGACTGGGACGACACGACGAATTCCGTCGTGCCCGCCGAAGTGCGGGAGCCGTCGAAGGAAATCAAGCGCAAGGCCGGGGTCTGAGTCGATGTCCTATCTGGAAGCCATCACCAAGGTCCTCATCGTGGGGCTCATCCTCGGCGCCGGATTGCCCGCGGTGTTCGCGGCGGGCATGGTCGCCTTCTCGGCGGGCACAGGCGGAGAACATCCGGACGGCACCGTCAGCGCGCCCAACCGGGCGTTGAAATATCTCGGGCTGGCGTTGTTCACGCTCGTCGGTGCCGTGGTGGTCATCGCGATCCTGTGGATCACGAGGACGACGATCATCCACCACTTCGGTATCGACCCGTTTCCCATGCTGAGCAAGTGAGTTGGAGCTGATGACCCAGAACCGCAGTGTCATGGACAACGTGCTCGGGTGGCTTCACGACGGCTACCCCGAAGGCGTTCCGCAGAAGGACTACTTCCCGCTGCTGGCGCTGCTGAAGCGGTCGTTGACCGAAGAACAAGTCGTCAAGGCCGCACAGGCCATCCTGAAGGCCAACGACTCCGACACCGTCACCGAGGGCGAGATCCGCGACGCGGTGCATGCGGTGATCGAGAAGGAACCCAACCCGGAGGAGATCCACCAGGTCGCGGCGCGGTTGGCGTCGGTCGGGTGGCCGCTGGCCGCGCCCGCCGGCTGAGTTCAGCGTCGGGTGTCGCGTCGCAGCGGGTGATCCTCGGGCACCTGCACGAAGATCAGCCGCACCCCGTCGGGGTCGAGCACGTGCAGTTCGTGCAGCCCCCACGGTTCCTGTCGGGCCTCGCGGGCGATCTCGACGCCGCGGCCGATGAGTTCCTGTTCGGTGGCGTAGACGTCGCGGACCTGAAGCCACATCGTGCCGCCCGCACTCGGTGAGCCGTGGCCCGCGAGTTCGATCAGCGACTGGCCGGCGTAGAACACCGTGCCCGCACCGTAGTCGCGGGCGATCGCCAGACCGAGTCGGTCGCGGTAGAACTGCAGCGACATCTCGTAGTCGGCCGGCCGAATGAGCATCCGGCTGGCCAGGATCTCCATGGGGCCTGTCTATCACGTCGACTCAGCCGATCCGGCGCCCGACACCCGCCCAATACGGTTCCCGCAGCGTGCGCTTGAGCAGTTTGCCGCTCGCCGTGCGCGGCAGCGTCTCGACGAAGTCGACCGATTTGGGCAGCTTGAATCCTGCGAGTCGGGCGCGGGCGTAGCCGATGAGGTCGGCCGCGCTCACCGCGACGCCCGCGGCGGGCACGACCACGGCCTTGACCGCCTCGCCCCATCGTGGGTCGGGGACACCGATGACCGCCACGTCGGCCACGGCCGGATGGGTCATCAGCACGTTCTCGACTTCGGCGGGCGAGACGTTCTCACCGCCGGACACGATCATGTCCTTCACCCGGTCGCGCAGGAAGAGGTAGCCGTCGTCGTCGACGTAACCGGCGTCGCCGGTCTTCAGCCAGCCGTCGGAGGTGAGCGCGGCGGCCGTCGCATCGGGGTTGTTCCAGTAGCCGAGCATGTTCTGCGCCGACCGGGTCCACAACTCGCCGACGGTGCCGCAGGGCACGTCGACGCCTGTCTTGTCGACGATTCTGACGTCCACCCACGGATAGGGCTTGCCGCACGACCGCAACAGGTCCGGCCGGTGCACGGGGTCGTGATCGTCGAGTTGCGTTATGGAGCCGGTTGTTTCGGTCAACCCGTAGACCTGCAGGAGCGCGCAGCCGAACCGTTGCAGCCCCTTCACCAGCACGTCGTCGGTGATGGGCGATGCGCCGTAGACGATCGCCCGCACGCTGGAGAAGTCGGCGTCGTCGTGGGTGGCTAGAAGCATCTGGATCACCGCGGGCACCAACAGCATGTTGGTGATGCGGTGGCGCGCAACGGCATCGAGGATCGCGGGCGGATCGACGTCGCGCAGCACCACCGTCGGGCAGCCCTCGGCGAGGCCGACCAGAACCCATCCCGAACCTGCCATGTGGAACATCGGCATCACCGCGAGGCTGACACTGTCGGCGTCGAACCGCCACCGCTCTGCGATGCCGGTGGCCTTGCTGAAGTAGTTGGCGTTGCTCAGCATCACGCCCTTGGCCGGGCCGGTGGTGCCCGAGGTGTACATCAGAAACGCCACATCGCCGGATTCCGTTGTGACGCCGGGGTCTTCGGCGGGGCGATCGGCGATCCACCGCTCGAAGTCGGGCCAGCGCGGATGCTCACCGATCGCGATGATGCTGGCCGCCAGACGGTCCTCGATAACCTCGACGTGGCCGAAGAACTCCGCGCCGACGACCACGGCCTTCGCCTGCGCATCGTCGACGATGTGCAGCATCTCGGGTGGGGCCAAGCGCCAGTTCACCGGCACACCGATGGCGCCGAGTTTGGCAAGCCCGAACATCACGTCGAAGAACTCGGCGCCGTTCTTCTCGATGAACGCCACCCGGTCCCCGACGCCGACACCGGCAGCCGAAAAGGCTTGCGCTGCTCGATTACTGCGGGCGTCGAGTTCGGCGAAGGTGAGGCAGTGATCACCCACCACCAGCGCGACCGCATCGGGCCGCATGCGCGCGTGCACACGAACGATGTCGGCGATCGTGGTGACTGTCGGTGGCGGCATCGTCAGTCGGTCGGCTGTACTCGCTGCCGCTTCATGATCGCGTCAACAGCGTTGGGGGCGAAGCTGTTCACGGCGTGTGCGGTGACGGCCATCCGAGGAGCGATGCGCACCGGACGGGTGCGGGCGGCGGTGATCATCCAGTCCGCGGCCTCCGCGGAGCTCAGTCCGGGCAGGCCGTCGTACGCGCGGGTCGGCGCGATCATCGCCGTCTTCACCAGCGGGTAGTACAGCGTCGTGGAATGCACCCCCTTGTCGGCCCATTCGGTTTCGATGACGCGACTGACCGCCGACAGCGCGGCCTTGGAGGCGTTGTACACCGAGAACAGCGGCGACGACTCGCTGAGCACACCCCATGTCGACACGTTGATGATGTGCCCGTCGGCGCGGGTGATCATGCCGGGCGCGATGCCGCGGATCAGTCGCAGCGGCGAGTAGTAGTTCAGCGTCATCGTCCGCTCGACGTCGTGCCAGCGGTCCAGCGACTCGGCCAGCGGCCGGCGGATCGACCGACCGGCATTGTTGACCAAGATGTCCACCCCGCCGAGGTCCTGTTCGACCTTGGCGACCAGTTCGTCAACGGCGTCGAGGTCGGACAGGTCCACGGCATGCGCCTTCGCCTCGCCGCCCGCTTCGGTGATGCGGTCGACGAGCGCGTCGAGCAAGTCCTGCCTGCGCGCCACCACGACCACCCGCGCGCCCCGCCGGGCGAACTTCTCCGCCGCCGCCTCGCCGATGCCCGACGACGCGCCCGTCAGCAGCACGCGCTTACCGGTCAGGTCGATCGGGTTACGTCGACGGCGCAGTGCCTGCTCGGTCAACGCTGGTCGCATGCTGTTCAGCAGCAAACTCTCGGACAACCGGCGCAGCGGACTCTTGCTCACGGACCCCGAGTTTAGGTGGGCTATTTCGTCGGCCCGCGCGCACTCAGCGCGAGCAGGTCTCGTATCGGTTGATCAGCGCCTGTTCCGGTGGGATCGGCTTGTACACCAGCGGGTCGTGCCTGGTGCAGCCGCCGATGGTCACCGAAACCGGTCCGCGGGCTATTCCGAGGTCGCCGATGCGGCCGGAGGGCTCGTCGCTGGCTGTGTACAGGACGGGTGCAGGCAGCGTCGCGGCGATGGGCAGATGGCGCTGCGCCAATTGCAGGGCCACTGCGACGTCGCGTGAGCGTGTCGTCTCCTCGGAGATCCAGACCGGCGGGGCGTTGGGCCGGTTGATCTGCAGCCGGACGAAGTGGGGGATGGTCTGGTCGGCGTTGAGGCGGTTCCACACGTCGAGTTCGGCGGGCGTGGGCAGCCGTCGTGACGTCACGATCTGTGCGGGATGGTCCTTACCCGCGTTGAGCGTCCAGTCGATTCCGGCCAGAGGCGCAAACCGCTCGGCAAGGGCCCGCGCGGTGGCGGCGACGCCGGTGTAGTCGGCACCCCCGTTGAGGGTGATGGTGGCGTGGTTGGAGTGGCCGAACTCCTGGATCGGCATCTGACCGCCCGGATGCTCGATGGTTGCCCGGAAAGTCACTGTGGCACCGGGGAATTCACGCCGCAGCGCCACCCATTCGTTCGCCTGCTGCACGATCTGGTCGGTGTTGACGATGGGCAGCCGCCCGTTGTCGACGGCGAAACGGTTCCAACCGTGCCGCACGTCCAATTCCGCGCGGTAGCCGGCGTACTTGCCGGTGCGAAGCTGCCGAAGATACCTGGCGGTGATCATCTTGAGTTGCTCGCCGGTGACATTCTCGGCGACGTCGAGGTAAACGGTGAAGTAGATCAGGCCCTGCGGTCTGCTGTCGGCGAAGTCGAAGCTGGCATGGACGACGCCGGGCATCTCGCGTAACCGGTCGGTGAACGACGCGACGTCGGCGCGGCGGTCGGGCGGGGTAGTGCCGCAGGCGGCCAGCAGGACGGCGAGCAGCGCGACGACCCCGGCGAGCAGGCGGTGGCGGTGCGCAGTGAACATCGGCGCCGAGTGTAGGTCGAGTCGCTGTCGGTGAGCATCCGGCCATGCCTGCGTCGAATTCGACAAGATTCTGCGTAGCGGACTATAGTTCTGCTCGTTCGTGGAGGGGAGTATTCCTCGCGCGGCACCGTCGTCATCACGGAAGGCCCATGGCCGACCCGGCGGTGTCGGTCCCGGCCAAGGCCGCGGACGGAAGAGACCTCCGGACTGTTGCTTCATGCCGTCCGGAGGTCGACTGTGGTTTCTGTTGTCTCGCCGCTGGTTTGGATCGTCACCGTGGTGGCGTTGCTCGCGATCATCGTGCTCGATCTGACCGTGATCGCCCGCAGACAGCGCACGGTCACCACCGCCGATGCCGTCCGCTGGGTGCTCGTCTACGTCGGATTGGCCGCGGTGTTCGCCGCAGGGCTGTTCATCTTCTTACCGGGCCCCGCGGGCCAGCAGTTCGTCGCGGGCTACATCACCGAGTACAGCCTCAGCGTCGACAACCTGTTTGTCTTCATGATCATCATGGCCCGCTTCGGCGTGCCTGCGCTGGCGCAGGACAAGGTGCTCTACATCGGGATCGTGCTGTCGCTGGTGTTCCGCGCGGTGTTCATCTTTGCCGGCGCGGCGGCGATCGCCGCAGCGAGTTGGGTGTTCTACATCCTCGGCGGTTTCCTGTTGTACACCGCGATCCAGTTGGCGTTGGAGGATCCCGATGAGGAACCGGACTTCCACAACAACGCCGCGCTGAAGTTCCTGCACCGGATCTTGCCGATCAGCGAGGACTACGACGGCAGGCGGTTACTCACACGCGAGGGCAAACGCCGCATGTTCACCCCGCTGGTCATCGTGATCGCGGCGATCGGTATGGCCAACGTCGTGTTCGCGCTCGACTCGATTCCGGCGATCTTCGGGTTGACCAGCGACGCATACATCATCTTCACGGCCAACGCGCTGGCCCTGATGGGGTTGCGGCAGCTGTACTTCCTGATCGAGGGGCTGCTGGAGAAGGTCGTGTACCTGAGCAAGGGGCTGGCCGTCATCCTCGGGTTCATCGGCGTGAAGCTCGTGATCGAGGCGCTGCACGGTTCGCATCTCGACGAGTTCGGCTCGTTCCACCTGCCTGAGATCGGCACGGTGACGTCGCTGCTGTTCATCGTCGCGACGCTGGCCGTCACGACGGTGCTCAGTGTGCTGAAGACGAACAGGGAGATCCGCCGCGCCGCCGAAGCCGAGTGATTTGCCCACGAATAGCCCCTAGAAGTAGCGGGGGAACGGCGTCCAATCCGGCTCGCGCTTCTCCAGGAACGCGTCGCGGCCCTCGACGGCCTCGTCGGTCATGTAGGCCAATCGCGTTGCCTCACCGGCGAACAGCTGCTGACCGACCAGCCCGTCGTCGGTCAGGTTGAACGCATACTTGAGCATCCGGATCGCCTGCGGCGACTTGCCGTTGATGGCCGAAGCCCATTGCAGGCCAATAGATTCCAGGTCAGCGTGGTCGACGACCTCGTTGACCGCGCCCATCGCGTGCATCTGCTCGGCGTCGTAGGGCCTGCCGAGGAAGAAGATCTCGCGGGCGAACTTCTGACCGACCTGCTTGGCCAGATACGCGCTGCCGTAACCGCCGTCGAAGCTGCCGACGTCGGCGTCGGTCTGCTTGAACCGGGCATGCTCGCGGCTGGCCAACGTCAGGTCGCACGTCACGTGCAGGCTGTGCCCGCCGCCGGCCGCCCATCCGTTGACCAGGCAGATGACCACCTTCGGCATGAAGCGGATCAGCCGCTGCACCTCGAGGATGTGCAGTCGGCCCGCGCGGGCCGGGTCGACCGTCTCCGCGGTCTCGCCGGAGGCGTACTGATAGCCGCTGCGGCCCCGGATGCGCTGATCGCCGCCGGAGCAGAACGCCCAGCCGCCGTCCCTGGGTGACGGGCCGTTGCCGGTCAGCAGGATCACGCCGACGTCCGACGACATCCTGGCGTGGTCGAGCACTCGATACAGTTCGTCGACGGTGTGCGGGCGGAACGCGTTGCGCACGTCCGGCCGGTCGAAGGCAACCCGCACCGTCGGCTGCGGCTTGCCGTCGACCACATGCCGGTGATAGGTGATGTCGGTCAGGTCGAAGCCGTCGACGGCCCGCCACAGGGACGGGTCAAATGGGTTGTCGCTCATGCGGACACGGGATCCAGCCGGAACACGGCCAGTCGACCGGCCAAAGCTTCGAACTCGTCGGGATTCGGACCGGTGACCAGGCCGGCGTTCTTGATGAAACCGACGCCGGAGGGCACTTCGATCGGAAACGCCCGCAGCAGCGGCCGTGCCTCGTCGGCTGACATCTCAACCATCTGGATGGTTTCCGCCCGCCTGCCCGCGTGCAGCGTGGCCGTGCCCGCGGCCCGCGCGTTGGCGGCCCAATCCGAGTCGGGCAGACCAGCCACCACGTAGCGCTTGCCGTCGACCATCATCGGAGTGACCGGCGTCGACCGCGGTATACCGGTCTTACGGCCAGGGACCGTCAACACGACGGGCCCGAAGCTCACACCGAGTCGCTGGATGCCGATCATCACCTTGTTTACGTACTTCAGCCACCACGGCAATGCGCTCTTGGACATGCCGCTAACGCTACTCAAGCGAGGTCGATGCGAACCACGGGCAGGCACGCCTCATCACCTGATATGACCGTGATATCACCGGCGACATCGAGTTCGCGAAGCGCCTCATGGCCCGGACAGCCCTTTTCCCGACCATGCGTGCCATCTGAAATTCGATATCACCGGCGATATCCCGGTCATACCGTCACACCGTGGTCGGCGACGGCCGTGCGCAGACCGTCGGTCCGTTGAGCCGTCGGCAGCGGGTCGACGAGACTGAACCGGCAGCCGATCGCGCGGGCGCCGCCGTCGGCCTCGTCGCTGTCGCCGACCATCACCGCGCGTTCGGCGTCGACACCGAGGCGGGCCAGCGCGGTTTGGAAGATCGCGGCGTCCGGTTTGACGGCGCCCACCTCGAAGGAGAGCACGAATTCGTCGACGAAGTCGGTGACGCCCAGCGCCGCGAACGCCGGTCGAACGTCGAACGCGATGTTCGACACGACGGCGGTCTTGATGCCCTGCCGGTGCAGGCCGGCGAGCACGTCGGCGGTGTCGGGGTACGGCGTCCAGTTCATCGGGTCGATCACCAGGCCGTAGAGCGCCTCGGCGTGGTGATCGGCGAGTCCGGATTCGCGCAGCACGTGCAAGTAGGCCTCGCGGTGCAGGTGTGGTGCGAGGTCGCGGTTGACCCACGCGTGGTATGCGTCGGGCGGCATGTCGACGTGCTGGCCGGTGGGTGCGGTCAGCCTGCGCATCAACTCGGCCTGTACATGACCGTCGATCTGGCGCTCGTCGACCTCGATGCCCGCGAACCAGCTGTCGTCCTCTTCGAGCCGAAACAGGGTGCCGGAGTAGTCGAACAGTACGGCGTCCACCCGGCCCATACTAACCACGGACCCGAGCCGCCTTGTCTTGCAATACTTCTCGTTCCCGCTCGTTGTCAGTCAGCGTGGCCGCGCGGGCGAACTCGTCGGCGGCCTCGGCGTTTCGGCCCAGCCGCGACAGCAACTCCCCGCGCACGCTGGGGAGCAGGTACGAGCCGTCCAGCCCCTCGATGCCGTCGACGATCTGCAAAGCGTCCGCAGGATTCGAGGCCATCGCCACCGCCACCGCGCGGTTGAGTTCGACCACCGGCGACGGCGCCACCTGACGCAGCCCGTCGTAGAGCAGCACTATGCGCGCCCAATCGGTGTCCGCCGCCGTCGGCGCGACGGCATGACATTCGGCAAGCGCAGCCTGCAGTGCATACGGACCCCACCCGGTTCCCTTGCGCTGCAACGTATCAGCCGCGCGCTCCAATGCGGCCACCCCACGCTGGATCTGCGCGCGGTCCCACCGGGCGCGGTTCTGGTCCTCCAGCAAGATCGGCTTGCCGTCAGCGTCGGTGCGGGCGGCGAACCGCGACGACTGGAACTCCATCAGCGACACCAGGCCGTGTACTTCGGCTTCGTCAGGGACCAGTGCGGCCAGCACCCTGCCGAGGCGCAGCGCCTCGTTGCACAACTCGTCGCGGATCCACCGCTGTCCGAACGACGCCGAATAACCCTCGTTGTAAATCAGGTAGATCACGGCCAACACCGCCGACAGCCGTCGCGGGTACTCCGACCGGTCCGGCACCTCGAACGGCACCTTCGCCGCGGTCAGCGTCTTCTTGGCGCGGGTGATGCGCGCGGCCACCGTCGTCGTCGAGGTCAGGAATGCGCGGGCGATCTCGTCGGTGCTCAGGCCGCCGACGACCCGCAGCGTCAACGCGATCTGGCCCTCGCGGGACAGCACCGGATGCGACGAGATGAAGATCAGCCGCAGCACGTCGTCGTCGATGCGGTCGGGATCCCACCCCTGGCAGACCTCGGTCTCCAGGTCGCGGGCCAGCACCGCGTATTTGGTGTCGAGGTTCTCCTGGCGGCGCCAGAGGTCGATCGCTTTGCGCTTGGCGACGGTGGTCAACCAGGCGCCCGCGTTGCGTGGCACCCCCGACGACGGCCACTGCTGCAGAGCGTCGACCAGGGCCTCCTGCGCCAGATCCTCGGCGAGACCGACGTCGCCTACCACCCGCGTCAGGGTCGCGACGATCTTGGCGGCCTCCATCCGCCACACCGCGTCGACGGTCTGGTGTAGATCCGGCACGTGCCCCATTGTGCCGACCGGGTCAGCCGCGCAGTGCGGCGGTGGCGTTCGCGAACATCGTCGACTTGATCGCCTGCAGGGTGCCGGGGTCCTTGCCCTTCAGCGGCGCAACCAGGTCGACGGCCGTCGAGACCACCTTGTCCTCGGACGCGGTCGCGGTCACCAAGCCGATCGCCTCGGCATCGGTGCCGCCGTACCGACGACCGGTCGTCATCGCATCGACCGCCGCCGCGGGTGTCAGCTTGGCCTGGATGAGCGCGGCCATGCCCGGTGTGAACGGAATGCGGATGTCCACCTCGGGGAAGCAGAAGAAGCCGCGGTCGACGCGCATCACGCGAAAGTCGTGCGCCATGGCCAGCATCGAACCGGCGCCGAAGGCGTGGCCGTTGACCGCGGCCACCGTGGGGACGGGTGCGACCAGCACGCGGGCGAGCAACCGCTGGACCTCGCCGACGTACCAGTCGCCTCGATCACTGTGAGCGCCAAGCCAATCCAAGTCCAAGCCGTTGGAGTAGAACTTGCCGTCGCCGGTGGTGACGAGCGCCTTGGCCTCGCCTGCGTCGACGCGGTCGAGGAAGCCGTTGACGGTGTCCAGCCATTCCGGCGAGAACCGGTTCTCGTCGTCGCCGAGATTCAAAACGGCGATGTCATCGGTGATTTCGAGATGTGCGGGCATCCTTTTCCTCCTTGAGGGACAAAATCGCCTCCACGGCGGCCGCGAGTCGGTGGCGGGTGGCGGTGGTCGGTGGCATGGGCCTGCGCAGCATCAGACCGGTCGGCAGGCCCACGACGCAGTCCTCGATCACCGCGACGGACGCGGCGTCCTTGCGATCCCACATCGCGACGGAAAGCCGGATCAGCATGTCGCGCAGGTCGCCCTGCAGCGCACGGAGTTCGGTCTGCACGTCTGGAGGCGCGTCGCCCATCACCTCGTCGCGCGTGATGGCCAGCCACAGCCGCGCCGACGCCGGGTACTGCTCGCTGAACACGGCGGGCGCGTCGGCGGCGGCGATGACGGCGCGCACGGGGTCGGCCTCGGCGTCGACGGCCTGCTTCTGCAGGGTCAGGAAGCGGCGGGCGGCACGCACCCAAGCGCGGCCGACAAGCCCGCCGCGGGAACCGAAGGCGTGATAGATGGCCCCGTTGGAGATGCCCGCCCGTTCCGACACCGCGCGGATGGTGACGGCGGTGAGGCCGCCCTCGACGGCGAGGTCCTCGGCCGCGTCGAGCATCGCGTCGCGGTCGTACACCTGCGGCCGGGGCATGAGCCCGAAGATAACAGAGCAGATGCTCTGTTATCAAATGGGTGCATGACACGCCGAGGCAAAACGGGCGCCGGCAACCACCGGGGGCGGACAGTAGTGCTATGGCACACCGGCTGGTCATCGCCTACCGCGAAGGGCGAAAGGCGTTCGGGCAGACGCTTCTCAACCCCTACGCGGGAATGGGCGACCGTGCCGTCGCGCGGATGTGGCGGCTCGGTTGGCAACGCGCAGCCGAGGAGAGTCGCGGCATCCCGCCCGAGGCCGAACGCATCGAACGGTTGCGCGCCGAGATCGACGCGCTGCTGGATTAGCCCTCTCCCGCGAGTGACCGTGTCTGCACGCCGACACGCCGCGTCTGTGCGTACAAAAGCGGTCGCTCGCCGAAAGAAACTCAGCCGACGGCGCGGTCGGCGCCAGCCCAGAACTGCGCGCGCACAGCCTTCTTGTCGGGCTTGCCCAGCGCGGTCACCGGCACCGAGTCGACGACGATCACCTGCTTCGGCGACTGCACCGAGCCCTTGCGCTCCTTCACCGCGGCCTGGATCTCGGCGGTCATCCGCGCGACGGCCTCATCGGAGCGGTCTGCGTCGGGCCGCAGCACGACCACCGCGGTCACGGCCTCGCCCCACTTCTCGTCGGGTGTGCCGATCACACACACCTGCGCGACCGAAGGATGCTCTGCGACAACGTCTTCCACCTCACGGGGGAACACGTTGAACCCGCCGGTGACGATCATGTCCTTGGTCCGGTCGACGATGTACCAGAAGCCGTCCTCGTCCTCGCGGGCCAGGTCGCCGGTGTGCATCCAGCCGTCGCGGAAAGTCTCCGCCGTCGCCTCCGGCTTGTTCCAGTAACCGCCCGACACCAGCGGACCGGACACACAGATCTCGCCGACTTCGCCCTGCGGCACCGGGTTTCCGTCACCATCCAGCAACGCGGTGCGGGCGAACACCGTCGGCCGCCCGCAGGACGTCAACCGCTTCTCGTCGTGGTCGCCCTTGGGCAGATAGGTGATCACCATCGGCGCCTCTGATTGCCCGTAATACTGAGCGAAGATCGGGCCGAACCGCCGGATGGCCTCGGCCAGCCGCACCGGGTTCATCGCCGAGGCGCCGTAGTACACGGTCTCCAACGACGACAGGTCGCGGGTGTGCGAATCCGGATGGTCCATCAGCGCGTAGATCATCGACGGCACCAGCATGGTCGCCGTGATCCGCTGCTCCTCAATGGTTTTCAGCACTTCGGCCGGATCGAACTTGGTGAGCACCACCAGCTGACCGCCTTTGATGATCGTCGGCACGAAGAACGCCGCGCCTGCGTGCGACAGCGGCGTGCACATCAAAAACTTCGGTCGTTCGGGCCATTCCCATTCGGCGAGCTGGATCGTCGTCATCGTGGTGATCGACTGCACCGTGCCGATCACGCCCTTGGGCTTGCCGGTCGTCCCGCCGGTGTAGGCCATCCCGCCGATGTGGTCCGGCGGAAGGTCGGCGGCCACCAGAGGTTTGGGCGTGTACTTCGCGGCCTCGGCGGTCAGGTCCACCGCGACGTCGGACAGCTCGGGCGGCACCCGGCCGATGGTCAGCACCTGCTTGAGCCCGGGCACCTTCTCCAGTAGGCCCTTGGCCCGCTCGACGAACATCGGATTCGGGTCGATGATCAGCGAGCTGACTCCGGCGTCGTTGAGCACATAGGCGTGGTCATCCAGCGACCCGAGAGGGTGTAGTGCGGTGCGGCGGTAGCCCTGGGTCTGGCCGGCGCCGAGGATCATCAGCACCTCGGGCCGGTTCAGCGACAGCAGCCCGGTCGCGACACCCGAACCCGCGCCAAGCGCCTCGAAGGCCTGAATGTACTGGCTGATGCGTTCGGCCAGCTGACCGCCGGTGAGCGTGGTATCACCGAGGAACAGCACCGGCTTGTCCCTGTTGCGCTTCAGCGCCCCGACGGTGAGGTGGCCCGAGTGGATGGGATAGCGCAGCAAGTCGTCCGACGAGCGCTCGCGCGAGGAGACATCAGCGTGGCTCATGCCTTCAGATTAGAACGTGTTACAGAAATGGTTTCAAGCGCCGCCCGGTGGGGCTTCCTTGAAAGCGTGACCGAGCAGCGCCTGCGGGCCGCGATCGTCGACCTCGCCAGAGCGCGAGGGCCGGCGAAGACCATCTGCCCGTCCGACGCGGCGCGCGCCGTCGGCGGCGACGACTGGCGCGACCTGATGGAGCAGGCCCGCGACGCCGCCAGGGCACTGGCCAGGTCCGGCGAGGTCGAGATCACCCAGCAGGGCGAGGTGCTCGACCCCGACGCGGACTGGCGCGGACCGATCCGGATCCGCGCCAGGTAGCCACCCAACCGCCGAAACGGCATTCCAGCACGCTGTTACTCGAACTTTCCGTGCTGGAATGCCGTTTCGGCGCAAGCCAACCTCAGCGGCCCGCGGCCTTGGCCGCCTGATCGGCGATCTTTTGCGCCAGGTCCGCGCGCCACTGGATCTCCTTTTGAATCCACGGGTTGTCCGGAGCGAACTCCTCGGCTTCGGACACTCGCCGCACCTCGAGCTTGACGCCTGGACCGAGCGGGCACTTGCGCGCCCATTGCTTGGCCTCTTCCTTCGACGACACGTCGATGATCCAGAACCCGTTGAACAATTCCTTGGCCTCGGTGTACGGGCCATCAGTGACCACCGGCGGGTCGGCGTCGAAGTCGACGACGAAACCCTCCTCAGGTCCGGTCAGGCCCTCACCGGCCAGCATCACACCGGCCTTGATGAGCTCCTCGTTGTAGCGGCCCATCGCCTCGATGATCTGGTCGAAGTCGATGTTCTGCTCGGCCATGGCCTGCTCGGCCTCGGGGGTGGACCGCATGATCAGCATGTAGCGCGACATTGGTTGTCTCCTTCTAGTCGGGAAGGGGCGCGTCTATCGTGCCCCTCGCACTGACGTCGAACGGGCACCGACCAGAATCGACACGGCGGCCGAAATTCCTCAAGTATTTTTTCGCGCACTGCGAGGATGTCCGCATGCCCACAGCTGACCTGGCCTTTCGCGGAACCGTGCTCACCGTCGACGAGCGCCAACCCACCGCGGAGGCGCTCGCGGTGGCCGACGGCCGCATCGTCGCGGTCGGCTCCAGCGCCGACATCGACAGCTGGATCGGCCCGGAAACGCAGACGCTCGACCTGGGCGACGGCTGCCTGATGCCTGGACTCGTTGAAGCCCACGGGCACCCGATGATGGAGGCGATCGTGCTGTCCGACCGGATGGTCGACATCCGGCCGGTCACGATGACGAAGGCCGACGACATCGTCGCCGCGATCCGCGCCGAGGTCGACAAGCGCGGCGAGGCCGGCGCCTACCTCAACGGGTGGGATCCGCTGCTACAACCGGGTCTACCGGAGCCGACGCTGGCCTGGCTCGACGACGTCGCGCCGAACTCGCCGCTGGTGATCGTCCACAATTCCGGGCACAAGGCGTTCTTCAACAGCGTCGCCGCCAAACACGCCGGCCTGACCCGCGACACCCCCGACCCGAAGGGTTCGCGCTACGGCCGCGACGCCAACGGCGACCTGGACGGCACCGCCGAAGAAACCGGCGCGGTGTTCAGCCTGCTGACCGGTGCGATCCAGCCGAGCGACTACCCGGCGATGCTGCACGCCGAACTGGCGCGACTCAACCGCGCCGGCCTGACCACGTGCTCCGAAATGGCGTTCGCACCCCCGTTCCGGCCGGTGCTGGAGCAGATGCACGACGCCCTCACCGTGCGCCTGCGGGTCTACGAGATATCCAACGCCGAGATGACGACGGATATGACGCCCGACAACGGCGACGATCTGGTCCGGCAGGTCGGCATCAAGATCTGGGTCGACGGCTCACCGTGGATCGGCAACATCGACCTGTCCTTCCCGTATCTGGACAGCGACGCCACCCGCGCCATCGGCGTCCCGCCGGGATCCTGCGGGCACGCCAACTACACCGGCGAGCAGTTGACCGAGATCGTGCACACGTACTTCCCCAAAGGCTGGCCGATGGCGTGCCATGTGCAGGGCGACGCAGGCGTCGACACGATCCTCGACGTCTACGAGGACACGCTCAAACGCTGGCCCCGCGACGACCACCGGTTGCGCCTCGAGCACGTCGGCGCGATCCGCGACGAACAACTGCAACGGGCGCACGACCTCGGCGTGACGTGCAGCATCTTCGTCGACCAGATCCACTACTGGGGCGACCTGATCGTCGACGGCCTGTTCGGCGCCGACCACGGAAGCCGTTGGATGCCATGCGGTTCCGCTCTCGCCACCGGGATGCGGATCTCGCTGCACAACGATCCGCCGGTCACCCCGGAGGAGCCGCTGCGCAACATCAGCGTCGCGGCCACCCGCATCGCGCCGAGCGGGCGCGTGATCGGACCCGAACAGCGGATCACCGTCGAGCAGGCCATCCGTGCGCAGACCCTCGATGCGGCATGGCAGTTGTTCGCCGACGACGTGATCGGCTCGCTGGAGGTCGGCAAGTACGCCGACATGGTGGTGCTGTCGGCCGATCCACGTGCGGTGCTGCCCGAGGACATCGCCGACCTGGAGGTGCGGGCGACCTATTTGGCGGGCAAGCAGGTTTACGGCTGACCTGCTGCCTCGTCTATGTCGGGGAACATAGACTGTGCCAGTGGCTGTCAGCAGACGCGCGCAGACCAGCGCCGAGAGCCGGCGTCTGCTGATCGATGCCGCCGCTGAGCTGTTCGCCGAACAAGGCTTCCGCAGAACGACTTTCGTCGACATCGCCGAACGTGCAGGCATCAGCCGCGGGTCGATTCCGTGGCATTTCGGCAACAAGGACGGGCTGCTGAAGGCGGTCGTCGACGATGTCACCGGCGGAACGCTCAGCGACGCGCCCCGTCCTGTCGGGGTGGACGACGGCATCGCTCATGTCCGCGAATTCCTCCGCCAACCCACCACCCGACTGCTCATCACCCTGATCGCCGAAGCGGTCGAACCGGATTCGCCGGTCCACGGGTTCTACGAGGAGTTTCACCGGGCCATGCGCAAATGGGTGACGGGCTGGACGGACGGCCTTGCGATGCCGGCGGGCGTCCGCCGCGAGGAATTCGTCACGGTGGTTGCGGGCGCGATCATCGGTGTCCATCAGCAGTGGCGGGTCGCGCCCGACGACGTCGACCTCGACAAAACCCTCGACGCGCTGAAGGCGATCATCGGCGATGGGAGCAAGCGTCGCGTCAAACGTTCACCGGCGGGCTGACATTCGCTCGCTTGGCGTGCCACTCGGCCTGCAGAGCCAACAGGGAGGTGACGGGAACCTCCGGCATGTCGGCGCCGAGTTCCCGGTAGCGTTGGTAGACGTTGACGACGACGCGTTCGGCGTCCAGCCAGTCGGCGTACGGTCCGAGGTCGATCGCGAGCGCGGCCTCCTGAAACGAAAGACCGTCGCGGTGCGCCGCGTCCGCCTGCTCGCTGACGTGTTCGAGATAGCCACGCACAGAACGGATTCCGTTGGCGTCGGTGATCGGTCCGTGCCCGGGAACGACGGTCGGCGCGTCAAGCGCCAGCATGGTGTCGCACGCGGCAATCCAGTTCGCGATCGGGCCCGCCCACACGATCGGGGTGCCCCCGATGAACAGCAGATCGCCTGCGAACAGCACGCCTGCGTCGGGCACGTGCACCACGGTGTCGGCGCCGGTGTGCGCGGGCCCCAGGTTCAGCAGCGTCACCTGCCGACCGCCGACGTCGACGACCATCTTGTCGTCGAAGGTCGTGTCGGCATTGCGCAGCCGGATCCCGCTGAAGTCGAACGGGCCGAACCGCTCTCGCGCCCACGGCGTCGCGATCGGTCCGAGGTCGGCGACCTGCGTCATGGCGAGCATCTCCGGCGGCACATCGTGCGTGATCTCCTCGGCGGTGCACGCGGCCGCGATGATGCGGACCGACGGATCCAGCAGTTGATTGCCGTGGGTGTGGTCGCCGTTGGAATGCGTGATCACCATGTCGGTGATCGGCGCGCCGTCGGTGCATCGCCGCATCGCCGTCAGCATCTCGCGGGTCAGCTTCAGATCGAACAGCGTGTCGACGAGCATTGAGGCACCGTCGCCGACCACCAAACCGGCGTTGCTCCAACCATATCCGCCGTCGGGCAGCAGCCAGGCCCACACGCCGTCGCCAACCTCATGCAGGCCGCGCGTGTAGGGCCTGCGGGTGGGCGCGGGGTTGCGGCGAGAGGTCGTGACCGGCCGGTCGGGGCTGGGCCGCGGCGGCAGCGGATCGGGTGCGGGGCGGTGGCGCACGACATTTCGCGTCTCGCCCAGTCCCTCGACCCGCAGCGTCACCTCGTCGCCGTCGCGCAGCCAGCTCCTGAAGTTCTGCAACTCGGCCATTTTGAGGTGTTCCACGAGCGTGCACGTGGGTACGGTGCCCGATCCGAACACCTCACCGGGATGAAGCGTCACACCGCGGGAGGCGTACGAGATCACCTCGGCGAAACTCCAGTCCATCGCACCGGTGGATCCCGAACCGATCACCTCGCCATTCACCAGCGCAGTGACGCCGAGGCTGAGGGTGCCGTCGCGCAGATACGGATCGAGCTCATCGGGGGTGACCAGATAGGGCCCGAGGGTGATTCCGGTGTCTTTGCCCTTGGCCTGCCCGATGCCCAATTGACCTTCCAGCAGTTGCAGATCGCGCGCCGACCAGTCGTTGAAGATGCTGTATCCGATGATCGCCTCTGCGGCTTGCCGCACCGACAGGTCGGCGCCGCCGGGCCCGCCGATCACCGCCGCGATCTCCAATTCGAAGTCCTGCCAGGCACTTCCGGGTGCGCTCGGCACCTCGTCGTAGGGTCCGAAGACGGCCGACGGGTTGGCGAAATAGAACGCCGGGATGCGGTACCAGGTGTCCTTCAGCGTCCGACCGCCGCCCATCGCCTCCTGGCAATTGCGCATGTGGTCCAGAAAGCACAGGCAATCGCGGATGGCAGGGGGCCGCGGGATCGGCGGGCGCAGCGTGACCTCCCGCAGGCCCACCACCTCGGACGGGCCACGCAGCGCGCGTTCACCGGCCTCACGCAGACCGTCGGCGCCGAGTGCGACGAGGTCGACCAGTTGCGTACCCGGCGGCAGCGCGTGGATCGCGTCTTCGAAGACCACGCCGATGCGGTCAGTTGTCTCAGTTCGATACGTCGCCCAGCGCATGGTCGCCGCCTCTCTCTATGTTGACCAACATAGAAACTGTCGGGCGACATGTAAACCCCGGTTTGTCCGAAAGGCCGCTGACATCTCAGCCTCGCTGACTACGCTCGGGGCCATGTCTGACCTGTCCGACCTGCCGGTCCCGCGCTTCCTCGACGAACGCACCGCTCACTGGGCGCAAGCCAAAGCCGACGAAGAAGCGTTCACGTACCTGGACCGCACCTGGACATGGTCGGAGTGGAACGACCGGGTCCGCAGGCTCGCCGGCGCGCTGGCCGACCGCGGCGTCAAGCGCGGCGACGTGGTGGCGTTCCTGGACAAGAACCACCCGGCCTGCGTCGAGTTGACCATCGCCGCGGCGTCGCTGGGAGCGGCCAACGCCATCATCAATTTTCGACTGGCCGCCGACGAACTGGATTATGTGCTCAACGACTCCGGTGCCAAGCTGCTGATCGTCGGCGAGGAACTCAAGCCGGGCGTCGACAAGATCCGCGACGCGCTCACCAACGTCGAGCACCTCATCACCGTGACCCCCGAGGGCGGCGACGGTGACGAGTACGAGGCGCTGCTGGCTGGCGCGACGCCCGTCGGCCGCAGCGTCGACGTGGAACCCGACGACGTCTGCATCATCATGTACTCGTCGGGCACCACGGGCCGACCCAAGGGTGCCGAGCTGACGCAGGCGAACATCATCGCGCACACGGTCAACGCGCACGAGGGCTTCGAGTTCGACGAGGGCGACAAGAACATGGTGTCGATGCCGCTGTTCCACGTCGGCGGGTCGTCGTATGTGCAGTTCGGCATTCACGACGGCTTCCCGAGCGTGATGACGCGCGACGTCGACGGCATGACACTGGCGGGGGCAATTCTCAAGGGCGCCAACAGGACTTTCCTGGTGCCCGCCGTGCTGGCGAAGGTGCTCGAATCCGGTGAAGATGCCGTGAAGCTGTTCGGTGCGCTGAAGACGTATGCCTACGGGGCGTCGCCGATGCCGCTGCCCCTGCTGCGGGCGGCTTTGAAAGCATGGCCGAACACCGACTTCATCCAGGCCTACGGGTTGACCGAAGTGTGCGGTGTGATCAGCCATCTGCTGCCGGAGGCGCACCGCGATCCCGGTAAGGAGGAACGCCTCTCGAGCGCGGGCACGTTGGTGCCCAATGCCGAGGTGCGAGTGGTCGACCCGGACACGCTGCAAGACGTCCCCGAGGGTGAGCAGGGCGAATTATGGTTCCGCACACCGCAATTGATGAAGGGTTACCACAACAAGCCGGAGGCCACGGCCGAGGCGATCACCGAGGACGGCTGGTTCCGCAGCGGCGACATCGGCCGCGTCGACGACGGCGGCTTCATCTTCGTCGAGGACCGACTCAAGGACATGATCATCTCTGGCGGGGAGAACATCTACTCGATCGAGGTGGAGCGGGTCCTCGCCGAACACCCCGCGGTGGTCGACGTCGCGGTGATCGGGATACCTGACGAGAAGTGGGGCGAAGTGGTGAAAGCCGTTGTCCAGCTTGAAGGTGAGGCGTCCGAGCAGGAGCTGATCGCGTACTGCCGCGAGCATCTGGCCGCCTACAAATGCCCGAAGACCGTCGACATCAAGGACGAGCTGCCCCGCAATCCGACCGGCAAGATCCTCAAGAAGGATCTGCGCAAGCCGTACTGGGAGGGCCGCGACCGCGCGACGGTCTAGCCTCGGATCCATGACCCCGCCGCTGGACGACCTGCTGGACCGCCTGCACGTCGTCGCGCTGCCGATGCGAGTTCGGTTCCGCGGCATCATGGTTCGCGAGGTCGCGCTGCTCGACGGGCCGGCAGGCTGGGGGGAGTTCGGACCGTTCCTGGAGTACCAGCCGCCCGAGGCCGCGCACTGGCTGGCCGCGGCCGTCGAGGCCGCATACGGGCAACCGCCCGACATCCGGCGTGACCGTATCCCGGTGAACGCCACCGTGCCCGCCGTCGTCGCCGAACAGGTGCCCGCGGTGCTGGCCCGCTTTCCCGGTGCAGGTACCGCGAAGGTGAAGGTGGCCGAACCGGGCCAGTCGCTGGCCGATGACGTGGTGCGGGTCAACGCCGTTCGAGCGCTGGTGCCGATCGTGCGCGTCGACGCCAACGGCGGGTGGACCGTGGATGAAGCCGTCACGGCCGCGGCAGCGCTGACCGCCGACGGGCCGCTGGAGTACATCGAGCAGCCCTGCCGGACCGTGCCCGAACTCGCCGACGTCAGGCGTCGTGTCGATGTGCCGATCGCCGCCGACGAGAGCATCCGCAAGGCCGACGACCCGCTGCACGTGATACGCGCGGACGCGGCCGACGTCGCGGTGTTGAAGGTGGCGCCGCTGGGCGGGGTGCGCAAATTGCTCCAGATCGCCGCGCAGATCGACATCCCTGTCGTGGTGTCCAGCGCGCTGGATTCGGCCGTCGGCATCAGTCAAGGTTTGTTGGCCGCCGCGGCATTACCCGACCTGAAGCATGCGTGCGGGTTGGGCACCGGGGGGCTGTTCGTCGAAGACGTCATCGCACCCGAGGCACCCGTCGACGGGTATCTGTCGGTCAAAAGGGTGACACCCGAGCCCGGCCGACTGGACGCCCTGAAGGCCTCGGCGGACCGCAGGCAGTGGTGGATCGACCGCATCACGGACTGCTACCGCGTGAAATTCGAGTAAGCGCCTACGCTATCCGGTCGGGCCCGCTGGCCGAAGACTCCAGGCATGACCGGTTTACGCGTTGGCTTGCTGGACTTGATCGTCGCGGGCCGCCCGGCCGCCGACACGTTCACCCGCGTCAACTATCTCAGCGCCGCGGCGATAGGCGTCGACTCATTCTGGGTGCCTGACCATCTCAACTCCATTTTTCCTCGAGCGTTGTGGCAGCCGAAGTACTGCGGCGCCGCGCGGATTCAACCGTCGGTCGACGCGTCGATGGAACCGTGGACGATGCTCGGAAACATCGCCGCGCGCAATCGGATCGCTCGACTCCCGTTGGGTATCGGCGTCACCGACGCGGGCCGTCGCAATCCGGCGGTGACGGCGCAGGCCGCCGCGACGGTGAACCTGCTCAACCGCGGACGATTCATCCTCGGCATCGGGCCGGGCGAACGCGAAGGCAACGAGCCGTATGGCGTCGACTGGTCCAAGCCGGTCGGCCGGTTCGAGGAGGCGATGGCGACCATCCGGGCGTTGTGGGACTCGAAAGGTGAACTGGTCAACCGGGATTCGCCGTTCTTTCCGCTGCGCGACGCCGTCTTCGACCTGCCGCCGTACAAGGGTGAATGGCCGCAGATCTGGATCGGTGCGCACGGTCCGCGCATGTTGCGCGCGGTTGGGCGCTACGCCGACGGCTATTTCCCCGCGTTCCCACACAGCCCGACGGAATACGCGCAGCGCCTTCAGGCGGTCAGGACGGCCGCATCCGACGCAGGCCGCGATCCAATGGCCATCGTGCCTGCGATCCTGATGCCGATCCTGACGGGACGAAACCGCGACGACATCGATGAGGCACTCGAATCGGACGTGCTCAAGACCGTGGCGTTGAGCGCCTCCGACGAGTTCTACGCCCAGCACGGTGCCCAGCATCCGCTCGGCGTCGGGTTCGGCGGAGGCCAGGACCTGTTGCCGCAGACGCTGGAGGAAGAGACCGTGCTGTCGCACATCAAGGGCGTCACACCGGCGTTCCTGCGGTCCATGATGCTGACCGGAACACCCGACGAAGTCGTCGAACAAGCAGCGGCATGGCGCGATTGCGGCGTGCGGTACTTCGTCGGAATCAACACCAGCTTCCTGCAACAGAGTTTGCGCAACGGGATCGGGTCTGTCGTGCCCTTCCTGCGAATCCTGCGACGGCTGAAGAGGCTCTGAGTGGCGCCTGTCCTAATCCGTGGGGACCATGGCCTAGACGCCACCGCGACCGTCGCCAACACTGGGAGACGTGCGATCGGTGGTAGTCCTCGGCTATCCGGGCGTCCAGGCTCTCGACCTGGTCGGCCCGTTCGAGGTGTTCACCGGCGCCACCATCTACCTGGCGAGCCAGGGACGCGCGGATGAGGGCTACGCCGTCAACGTGGTGTCCCGCGGCGGCGAACCGGCCAGCACGCTCACCGGACTCGCGCTGGTGACCCAACCGCTGCCGGACCCGCGCGCACCCATCGACACCCTGGTCCTGCCCGGCGGCATCGGCGTCGACGACGCGCGCCGCGACGCGGACACCGTCGGCTGGATACAGATCGCCGCCGAGAACACCCGTCGGGTCGTCAGCGTGTGCACCGGCGCGTTCCTGTGCGCGCAGGCAGGCCTGATCGACGGGTGTACCGCCACCACGCACTGGGCGTTCGCCGACCGCATGTCACGCGAATTCCCCGCTGTGACTGTCGATCCCGAACCGATCTTCGTCCGCAGCTCCGAGAAGGTGTGGACCGCCGCTGGAGTCACCGCGGGTATCGATCTGGCGCTGTCGCTGGTGGAAGACGACTACGGCACCGACGTCGCGCAGACCGTGGCCCGCTGGCTGGTGCTGTACCTGCGTAGGCCCGGTGGGCAGACGCAGTTCGCGGCGCCGGTGTGGATGCCCCGCGCCAGGCGCGCGCCGATCCGCGAGGTCCAGGAGGCCATCGAGTCCGAACCCGGTGGTGCGCACAGCATTCCGGAGTTGGCCCGGCGCGCAGCGATGAGCCCCCGGCACTTCACCCGGCTGTTCACTGAGGAGGTCGGCGAGGCGCCGGGCACCTACGTCGAACGGATCCGCACCGAAGCCGCCCGCCGCCAACTCGAGGAGACAGACGACACCGTCACGGTGATCGCCGCTCGCTGCGGATTCGGCTCAGCGGAGACTCTGCGCCGCAGTTTCATTCGCCGCCTCGGCATTTCGCCGGACCAATACCGCAAGACGTTCGCGCACGCGAAAACCGGAATCGAAACCGGCTAGTCAAAGGAGATGGCAATGACGCAGATCGCAATCGTGGTGTATCCCGGCTTCACCGCGCTGGACTTCATCGGCCCCTACGAGGTGCTGCGCAGCCTGCCCGATGCGGAGGTGCGTTTCGTGTGGCACGAACCGGGGCCGATCGCCGCCGACTCGGGCGCGCTGCTGATCGGCGCCACGCACTCGTTCGACGAGACGCCGTCGCCGGACATCCTGCTGGTGCCTGGCGGCATGACGACGTTCGAACATGCCCGCGACGAGAAGCTGCTCGACTGGGTGCGGCAGGTGCACCAGACGACCACCTGGACCACGTCGGTGTGCTCGGGCTCGGTCATCCTGGCCGCCGCCGGGCTGCTGCGGGGACACCGCGCGACCTCGCACTGGATGGCGCTGCCCATGCTGAAGCCGTTCGGTGTCGAGGCCGTCGGCGACCAGCGGATCGTGCACGAGGGCAAGATCGCGACCGCCGCCGGGGTGTCGGCGGGCATCGACCTCGGGCTGTGGCTGGCCGGGCAGATCGTCGGTGAGGCCAAAGCCAAGGCCATCCAGCTCACCATCGAATACGACCCGCAGCCCCCGTTCGACTCCGGTCACATGTCGAAGGCGTCGGCGGCCACCAAGGCGTCGGCCACCGCGCAATTGACCAAGGAGACCGCCAAGCAGCACCAATTGAGCCAGCCGGCCCGGCTGCTGTGGGACGCCGCGATCCAGCGGGCGCGCGGCCAGCGCCGCAGCCGTGTCAAGGTGTGACCGCCGCTGTCACCCGCGCAACGCCAGCGGTACTGGGCCGCGATCGAAGGGCTCGCCGCGCGTTGAGTAGCGTCGGCGGGGTGAATCTGGCCTACGACGACCGCGGCAGAGGCGACCCCGTGCTGTTCATCGCGGGGCGCGGCGGCGCGGGACGCACCTGGCACCTGCATCAGGTGCCGGAGTTCGTGCGGGCGGGTTATCGCTGCGTCACTTTCGACAACCGCGGTATCGGCGCGACGGAGAACGCCGAGGGTTTCACCACCGAGACCATGGTCGGCGACACCGCCGCGCTGATCGAGAAGCTCGACCTCGCGCCGGTGCGCATCGTGGCGGTGTCGATGGGCGCCTACATCGCGCAGGAATTGATGGTCGCCCGCCCGGAGCTGGTCCGCTCGGCGGTACTGATGGCCACCCGCGGCCGCCACGACCGCACCCGCGACTTCTTCCGCGGCGCCGAGCTGGACCTGGTGCGCTCCGGGGTTCAGCTGCCGCCGTCCTACGACGCGAAAGTGCGTCTGCTGGAGAGCTTTTCCCCCAAGACGCTGAACGACGACGCCGCCGTGCGTGACTGGATCGACATGTTCACCATGTGGCCGACCAAACCGACGCCGGGGGTGACGACCCAGGTGTCGATCGCGCCAGAGGGCAACCGGCTCGCCGCGTACCGGAGCATCAAGGCGCCGGTGCTCGTCATCGGCTTCGCTGACGACGTGGTGCTGCCCGCGCATCTCGGCAAAGAGGTCGCCGACGCCATCCCCAACGGCCGTTACCTGGAGATTCCGCACACCGGCCACCTCGGCTTCATCGAACGGCCGCAGGTCGTCAATGCCGCGGCCCTGAAATTCATCGCCGATAGTCTGTAGTGGTGAACCCATCGACTGCGCAGGCCCGCGTGGTCGTCGACGAAATGATTCGCGGCGGCGTCCGGGACGTGGTGCTGTGCCCGGGTTCGCGGAACGCGCCGCTGGCCTTCGCGCTGCACGACGCCGACCGGGCAGGCCGCATAAGGTTGCATGTCCGCATCGACGAGCGCACCGCCGGCTATCTGGCGATCGGGCTCGCCGTCGCCGAACGCGCCCCGGTGTGCGTGGCGATGACGTCGGGCACCGCGGTCGCCAACCTCGGGCCCGCGGTCGTGGAGGCCAACTACGCCCGTGTCCCGCTGATCGTGCTGAGTGCCAACCGGCCCTACGAACTGCTCGGCACCGGCGCCAACCAGACCTTCGAGCAGATGGGCTACTTCGGCACCCAGGTGCGCGCTAACATCAGCCTCGGCCTCTCCGAGGACGCTCCTGACAAGATGGACGCGCTGAACGCGCAATGGCGCTCGGCAACATGTCGAGTCCTGGTGGCCGCCACGGGATCTCGCACCGCCAACGCCGGCCCGGTGCAATTCGACATCCCGCTGCGCGAGCCGCTGGTGCCCGACGCCGACGACCCCGCCGAGCGCTACGCGCCCGAGGGCAGGCCCGACGGCAGGCCGTGGACCTACACGCCGCCAGTGACGTTCGACCAGCCGCTCGACATCGACCTGACCCCGGACACCGTCGTGATCGCCGGGCACGGCGCGGGCGCGCATCCCAATCTCGCCAAGCTGCCGACCGTCGCCGAACCGACCGCCCCGCCTGCTCAGAATCCGCTGCACCCGTTCGCGTTGCGGCTGATCCACCCGCAGCAGGTGATCATGCTGGGCCGCCCGACGCTGCACCGGCCGGTGTCGGCGCTGCTGGCGGACCCCTCGGTGCCGGTGTACGCGCTGACCACCGGGCCGCGCTGGCCGGACGTCTCGGGTAACTCGCAGGCCACCGGCACGCGGGCGGTGACCACCGGCGAGCCGAACCCGGCCTGGCTGCACCGCTGTGCCGAGGTCAACCGGCACGCGGTCGAGGCGGTGCGCAGCCAACTCGCAGCGCACCCGCTGACCACCGGACTGCATGTCGCCGCCGCCGTCGCCGACGCGGTGCGGCCAGGCGACCAACTGGTGCTGGGCGCCTCCAACCCGGTGCGCGACGCCGCACTGGTCGGGCTCGACGCGCGGGGCATCAAGGTGCAGTCCAACCGCGGCGTCGCGGGTATCGACGGCACGGTGTCGACTGCGATCGGCGCGGCGTTGGCGCACGAGCGGGAGGCGGGCGGGAGAAATCCGGGCCGGACCATCGCGTTGATCGGTGATCTGACGTTCGTGCACGACAGTTCCGGGCTGCTGATCGGGCCGACGGAGCCGACACCGCGCAACCTGACGATCGTGGTGTCCAACGACAACGGCGGCGGCATCTTCGAACTGCTCGAGCAGGGCGACCCGCGGTTCTCCGACGTGTCGTCGCGGATCTTCGGCACCCCGCACGACGTCGACGTCGGCGCGCTGTGCCGGGCCTACCACGTCGAGAGCAGACAGATCGAGGTCGCCCAGTTGAGCGGCGCGCTCGGTGAGCCGTTCGAGGGGATGCGCGTGCTGGAGGTGAAGGCCGACCGGTCGTCGCTGCGCGCGTTGCATGCATCGATAAAGGCTGCCCTGTGAGGCAGCTGAATACGTTGCGGCGCTGGTTGATTCCCCGGCTGACCAAAGATCCCGGCGAAACTCTGTCCCAACGTGTGTTTCGTCGGATCCGGATCGGGATCATCGTCGTCGCATGTCTGGTGACGCTGCAGTCGGTGCTGTTGGTGCTGGGCGCGTGGCGCAACGACCGGCAGATCGAGCGCCACATGGGTGTGGCCGAAGCCAATGTGCTCAACGCCGGACCGCGGCGGTCCACCATCGAGTTCGTCACCCCGGACCGCGTCACCTACCGTCCAGAACTGGGGGTGCTGTACCCGTCGGAGCTGGAGAACGGGATGCGGATCTACGTGGAGTACGACACCAACAATCCCGATCTGGTTCGGGTGCAAGACCGTAACGCGTCGCTGGCCATCATCCCGGCAGGCTCGATCGCAGTGGTCGGCTGGCTGATAGCGGGTGTCCTACTGGCCGGCGTCACGCTGGTCGAGAAGCGAGTGACCAGAACGCCTGCCGCGGTTCAGGATTGAATGAGCTTGTTCAGCCAGTCGTTGTCGTAGATGTCGAGCTTCTCGCCCTTGTCGAGGTCGTAGACGGTGGGGGTGCCCATCTCCGTCGAGTCGATCTCGTAGAGGAACTCGAAGTTGGCGTTGTCCATGTCCTTGATGTTGACCGCCGACCCGCCGCCCTTGATGTTCTGCGCGACGGCGTCGGGCATGGCCGCCTTCTTGGCGTACCCGGCGAGTTCGTCCCCAGTGGGCGGCTTGCCGCCGGGACGCTGGTTGGCCCAGACGTTTTCGACGAAGCGCTGGAACTCGGTGCCGGTCGCCGTCACCGCGGGTGAGCCGGCCTTCTCGGCGGCCAAAAACAGCGCGTTGCTGACCTGACCCGAGTAGCCGTCGGTCTTGTCGTCCATGAAGATCATCGGCCGGTAGGTCACCTCGAGTTCGCCGACGGCGATGTAGTAGGCGAGTTCGTCGCCGAAATCGTGCTGCAGATCCGCGCAGTGGTTGCACTGCGGTTCGGTGTAGATCTCGATCTTCTTGGGCGCGTTGGCGAATCCGGCGACGACCCCGAAGCCGTCCTTGCTGACCGACAGCGGCGGCTTGTCCGGATCGGGGGCCGCGGTACCCGTGACTTGTTTGGTGCAGCCGACAGCGGTGATCGTCAACGCCGCCGCGATGAGCGCCAAGGCCCGGGATATCCGCATGTCAACCGCCCTTCTTTGTGCGCACGATACTCGAATCGGCGACCGCGGACGGTGCGAACATCGGCACGAGGTTTTTGCGTGTCGTATGCCCCCAGGCAACCTTTGCGACAGCCGTCGATGCGACAGTCGTGGCGTGCGCGTCGCAATCGTCGCAGAATCGTTCCTTCCGAATGTCAACGGCGTTTCGAACTCGGTGCTCCGCGTGATCGAGCATCTGCGCCGCACAGGGCACGAGGCCCTGATCATCGCCCCGGACAACCCGCGCGGTGAACCCGCTGCCGACAAGGTGTACGACGGCATCCGTGTGCACCGAGTGCCGTCGCGGATGTTTCCGAAGATCACCTCGCTGCCCCTCGGCGTGCCGAGACCGCGGCTGGTGAACGTGCTACGCGGTTTCGACCCCGACGTGGTGCATCTGGCGTCGCCTGCACTGCTCGGCTACGGTGGACTGCACGCGGCGCGCTTCCTTGGCGTGCCGACGGTCGCCGTATTCCAAACCGACATAGCGGGTTTCGCGCAGAGCTACGGCATCGGGTGCACGGCCCGCGCCGCCTGGGCGTGGACGCGGCATCTGCACAGCCGCGCCGACCGAACTCTGGCGCCCTCGACCGCCGCGATGGAAGACCTGACGGCACACCGCATTCCGCGGGTGCACAAGTGGGCCCGCGGGGTCGACGTCACCGGCTTCGCTCCGTCGATGCGCGACGACGCGCTGCGGCGTAGCTGGTCGCCACAGGGCAGGCCGATCGTCGGTTTCGTGGGGCGGCTCGCACCGGAGAAGCACGTCGAACGACTGGCGGTGCTGGCCGGACGCGACGACCTTCAACTCGTGGTCGTCGGCGACGGCGTCGACCGCGGCAAGCTCGAAAAGACGCTTCCGTCAGCGGTTTTCACCGGTGCACTATACGGGACCGAGCTCGCGACGGCGTACGCCAGCATGGATGTGTTCGTCCACCCCGGCGAACACGAGACGTTCTGCCAAGCAGTCCAGGAGGCGATGGCGTCGGGTCTGCCCGTCGTCGCCCCGAACGCGGGCGGGCCGCGCGACCTGGTTGCCCCGTACCGCACCGGATTGCTGCTGAACGTCGACGAGTTCGAAGCCAGGCTGGCCGACTCTGTCGACCATTTGATCGTGGAACGCCAACGCTATTCGCCGGCCGCTCGCCGCAGCGTGCTCGGCCGCACGTGGCCTGCGATCTGCGACGAGTTGCTCGACCACTACGAGGACGTCATCGGCATGTGCCGCGCCGACGCCGCCTAGTTTCAGCCCTGCGCTTCGACAGCGACGGGTTGCCACTCTTCCCATGTTTTGAGCCGGTTCTTGTAGTCGGCCTTCGCCAGTGACAGCGGCAGGGCGCCGAAGAACACCCGCAGCGGCGGCTCGGCGGCGTCGACGATCTTGAGCACCGCGCGGGCCGATGCCTGCGGATCGCCCGGTTTGGACACCCGCTGGCTGCGCGCCCGTTCGGCGGCCTCGTGCACCTCTTTGTAATCGGGCAGCGGCGCGGAGCGCTTGGCCGACGACCCCGCCCAGTCCGTCGCGAACCCGCCGGGCTCGATCAGCGTCACGTGGATTCCGAACGGCGCGACCTCCTGCGCCAGCGACTGCGAGAAGCCCTCCAGCGCCCACTTCGACGCGTGGTAGATGCCGACGTTCTGGAAGGCGGTGATGCCGCCGATGGACGACACCTGCAGGATGTGGCCGCTGCGCTGCGCCCGCAGGTACGGCAGCGCGGCCTGCGTCACCCACAGCGCGCCGAACACGTTGGTCTCGATCTGCGCCCGCGCCTCGTCCTCGGTCAGCTCCTCGATGAAGCCGAAGTGGCCGTAGCCGGCGTTGTTGACGACGATGTCCAGCCGTCCGAAGTGGTCGTGGGCCTGTTTGACCGCGGCGAAGTCGGCGTCGCGGTCGGTGACGTCGAGTTGCAGCGGCAGGAGCGCGTCGCCGTACTTCTCGACCAGGTCGGCCAGCGTCGCGGTGTCGCGCGCCGTGGCGGCGACCTTGTCGCCCCGCTCGAGCGCTGCGATCGCCCACTCCCTGCCGAACCCGCGTGATGTCCCGGTGATGAACCAAACCTTGTTGCTCATGGTGGTGGTAATGCCCATTGCGGCCTGCGCCATTCCCCGATCAAGGATGTTCACAGCTACGGTGGCTGCGTGAGCCGCGCGACGCTGGACAAGGACCCGCATGAGGTGGCGTCGATGTTCGACGCCGTGGCGCGCCGCTACGACCTGACCAACACCGTGCTGTCACTTGGGCAGGACCGGTTCTGGCGACGGGCCACCCGCTCGGCGCTACGCATTGGGCCTGGCGACAAGGTGCTCGATTTGGCGGCGGGGACGGCGGTGTCCACGGTCGAACTGGCGGCTTCCGGCGCGTGGTGTGTGGCCGCGGACTTCTCGGTCGGCATGTTGGTGGCCGGTGCAGAGCGCGACGTGCCCAAGGTCGGGGCGGACGCGACCCGGTTGCCGTTCGCCGACGGCGTGTTCGACGCGGTGACCATCAGCTTCGGGCTGCGCAACGTCGTCGACCACTCGGCAGGGCTGCGCGAAATGGCCCGCGTGACGCGCCCCGGCGGCCGACTGGTGGTGTGCGAGTTCTCGACGCCGACGAACCGCGCGTTCGCCACCGCGTACAAGGAGTATTTGATGCAGGCGTTACCGCGCATCGCCCACGCGGTGTCGTCGAATCCCGATGCCTATGTCTATCTCGCCGAATCGATTCGGGCCTGGCCCGATCAGGCGGAACTGGCGCGCCGCATCGCCGACGCAGGCTGGTCGGCGGTGCGGTGGCGCAACCTGACCGGCGGCATCGTCGCGCTGCACGCCGCCGTCAAGTCCTAGCGACACCGTGCAGCGTTACATTTCCTGTGGCACAAGCGAATTGAGCTGAGAACGCGGGTGTACCCCGACGTGCTCCGCATCGCTTCGGATCACAGGTAGTCCGCAGGTTGAACGCCCGTATGCGCGGGTACTCGCCGTGGATTGGAGATATCCAAGGCGTTAGCACGGAGCAGTGAACAATGAACATCATCAACGGCGCGGTAGGCGTCATCACCCGGGCCGCGGAAGCCACGACGGCGGCCGCGGGCGCTGTCGGTGGCGCGGCCGTCAACGGCGTGATCGGCGGCGTGCAGGGCACCTTCGCCGGCGCCAAGAACGGAATCACGAGCGGTAGCCATTCGACGCCCGCGGCGGCCCTCACCCTCGCCGCGATCGGCACGGCGGGGTTGGTCGAGTGGCCCGTGCTGGTGGGTATCGGCGGCACGGCACTTGTTGTGCACCAACTCAACCAACGGTCCGGTGGCCAGGCGCCACCGACTCTCATGGCCGTACCCGACGCGGAATCGGCGAAGGTGAAGCCCGCGACAAAGCGTGCTGCCGCCCGCAAGACCGCGACCTCGGCCAAGTCGACGTCACGAAAGTCCGCGGCGGGGACTCGCCGTTCTGCCGCCAAGCGCTGATCGCCGTGGATTTCGTCAAACTGATGCGGTCCTCCGCATCGCTGCCTTTTCGCGTGCTCGACACCGGCGTGAGAACCGCGTCCGCCGTCACCGCCGGAGGGGTCGGTCAGGTGATGACTGCGATCACCGATGTCGTGTCGGAATTGGCGGGCGGCGCGCGCTCGCGCCGCTGTTGGGAGGGAGACGGCCGCTGCTGGATCGAAGTACGCGGGCTCACCGACGCGGGCCGCAACGATCGAGTCGGTCAGCTCGTCGCGGCGAAGCTGCGGGCGCGCCCGGGAGTGCGGTGGGTCAAGCTCAACCAACCGCTGTCACGGGTGGTGGTGCAGCTGGATGAGGACGCCCCGACGCTCTCGGATCTGTGCGGCGTGGTCGATGTCGCGGAAAAGGAAGCCGACCAAGAGGGTGACCCGGGCGCGTCACCGGTCTCGCCGCTGGCCGTCGAATTGCCCGGTGACACGATGGCGCTCGCGGCAGCTGTCACCGCGGCCGCGACCAGCGCGGTCGGCCTGTCGGTAACGCTCGCCGGTCGGGCGTTGCTGTGGCCACGCCTGCCTGCGGCGCTGGCGGCAACGGTCACGCTCGTCGACTATCAGCCGCGGCTTCGGCGGTTGGTGGAAGACCGACTCGGAGCCGACGGGGCCGACACCGCGCTCGCCTTCGCAACGAGTGCCATGTACACGTTTACTCAGGCGCCGGCCTCCCTCGCGGTCGACCTCGCCCTGCACATCATCCGGGCCGCAGAGGCGCAGTCGGCGGCCCAGGCCTGGCGGCGGCGGGAGCCGGGGCTGGCCAATCGGGCGGACTGCAGTGATGGGGTTCGGCCGTCGCAGCGGCCGCGGCCAATGCCGCCGGGGCCGGTCGAGCGACACGGCGATCGCTGCGGCGTCGTGCAGGGCATCGGTGCCGCGACGGTCGGATTCGCAACGGGCAGTCTTGATGCTGCCGCCACCGCCGCACTCGTCGCCGCGCCGAAGGCGGCTCGCACCAGCCGGGAGGCGTTCGCCGCAACGATCGGTCGTGGGCTGGCGGATCACCACGGCGTGCTGCCATTGGCGGCCGCGGCGTTTCGCAGACTGGATCGGATCGACACCGTCGTCATCGACCCCCGCGCCTTGTGCACCGACCAGCTGCGGGTCGGGCGCATCCGCAATGCCACCGGTCCCGAACGCACGGCGATCTGGCAGTGGGCGGACAAGGAGATTGACCGCGGTGCGATCGCGGCGGGCTGGCACAGGATTCCGGGCGCCAACGGTCATCGGCCCGCGGGTGAAGCCCTGGTCCGCTACACGAATCATCCGCTGGCGTCGGCCGTGTTGCGCGAAGCACGAAGCGGTGGAGCCGATGTGGTGTCACTCGACCTCGACTCGCTCGATGAGCTGCGGTCGGGTTTCGACGACCTCTATCCCTACCACGGGTCGGTCGACCAGGCCCTCGCACAACTGGTCACCCGCTTACAGGAAGACGGACGCACGGTCATGGCTGTGACGCGCGATGCTTCTCAGGCGGTCGCCGACGCCGACGTGGGTATCTGCATCGGAAGCGGGCCCGCGGTCTGGCACGCCGATCTGCTCGTCGACGATGTGGATGGCGTCTGGCGAATCATGCGAGCACTTCCCGCGGCACGTCGCGTGAGCGAGCGCGGCGTCGAAATAGCCACTGGCGCATCACTTCTCGGCGCTCTATTGATGATCCCCGGCGTTCGCGGCCGAGGTCCTGGGCCTGTCACTGCCGGAGCGGGCGCGGGTGCCTGGACAGGATACCGGCTCGCCCGCGGTGTGTTGAACGCGGCACCGCCGGTCGCGGACACCACGCGTGAGTGGCATGCGCTTTCGGTCGAACAGGTCCGCCGGCTGTTACCGCCGCCGCCGAAATGTGCTGAACGACAGGCCAAGTCGCGGCTGTCGGCGGCCCGATCAGTGGCTACTCCTCTGCGCCGCAACGTCAGCGACTTCGTCGATGCGATGCGTGACGAGCTGTCCGATCCGCTGACGCCCGTGCTCGCCATAGGTTCGGCGGCCAGCGCCGTGCTCGGCTCCCCATCGGACGCCGTGCTTGTCGGCTCAGTTCTGACCGGAAACGCGGCGCTGGCAGCCACCCAGAAGCTTCGTGCCGAACGCCTGCTGCGCCGACTGCTGGCTGTGCAGGATCCGCCCGCCCGCTGCGTGCTCGAGAACCAAGGCTATGCCACTGTCGACACCGCACGCTTGCGGCCGGGCGATCTGATCGAGGTGCGGCCGGGTGAGGTGGTTCCCGCGGATGCCAGGCTGGTTCGCGCCACGGACGTCGAGGTCGACGAGTCGTCTCTCACCGGCGAATCCCTCCCTGTACCAAAGCAAGTCGACGCCACGCCGGCCGTCCCGGTGGCTGAGCGCGCGTGCATGCTGCACGCAACCACCACAGTTGTGGCAGGCACCGCTGTCGGCATCGTCACCGCTGTCGGCGGCCAGACCCAAGCCAGGCGTGCGATGCAGGCCCCTGGCGCAGGTGGTTCCTCAGTCGGTCTTCAGGCGCAACTGCGTGACCTCACTGATCGGGCGTGGCCGGTCAGCATTGCCGGTGGTGGACTCGTCACGATGCTCGGCCTGCTCCGCCGCACCGGGTTGCGGCGGGCGGTCAGCAGCGGCGTCGCTGTCAGCGTCGCCGCCGTTCCGGAAGGCCTGCCCCTGGTTGCCACCCTCGCCCAGCAGGCGTCGGCGCGTCGACTGACGCGATCCGGTGCGCTGGTGCGTAGCCCGCGGTCGGTCGAGGCGCTGGGCCGTGTCGACGTGGTCTGCTTCGACAAGACGGGCACTCTCAGTGAAAACCGACTGCGGGTCACCCGGATCGAGGCAGCCGAGGGCATGAGCGATGACGACGTACTCGCACATGCGGGCCGCGCCACGCCGCCGGCCAACGGCGATCGGCACGAACATGCTACCGACAGTGCTGTCGCGAAAGCCGCTGAGGCGGTTGATGACTCGTCCGTCACGGCAGATGTGCATCTGCCGTTCAGGTCTGGCCGACCGTTCTCGGCATCCATCCGCGGTCGCGAGTTGTCGATCAAGGGTGCGCCTGAGGTCGTGCTGCCCGCGTGCTCCGGCTCGGAGAAGCCGGTGCAACGGTTGGTGGCGAAACTGGCCGAGAAGGGACTGCGCGTGTTGGCGGTGGCGCGGCGTCAACTGACCGAACCCGAAGTACGTTCCGCTGCAGCGGATCCCGATGCCTTCGCCGAACTGTGCACGCGGCAATTGCAATTCGTCGGTTTCCTTGGTCTTTCGGACACGCCGCGGCCCGACGCCGCTGAGGTGCTCACGCGTCTGACGGGCGCCGGTGTCGCCGTGCGTCTGATAACAGGCGACCATCCGGTTACTGCCACTGCGATCGCGGACGAACTTGGCATGGCGGTCACCGCAGACCAAGTGATGAGTGGCGCCGAGTGGGAAGCACTGGCGCGGCGTGAGCAGGAGCGCGCGGTGCAGGACCGCGTCGTGTTCGCCAGGATGTCACCGGAACACAAAGTGCAGATCGTGGAGACGCTCGAGCGAACTGGCCGAGTCTGTGCGATGGTCGGTGACGGGGCCAACGACGCCGCAGCGATACGCGCGGCGACTGTCGGAATCGGCGTGGCTTCGCACGGCAGCGACCCGGCCCGCACGGCCGCCGACGTGATGTTGCTGGAGGGCAGGATCGGGTCGCTCATGGATGCGCTCGACGAGGGCAACCGATTGTGGCGCCGAGTCCAGGCGGCGGTGGCGATTTTGCTTGGCGGCAATGCAGGTGAGGTGGGCTTTGCTCTCCTCGGCACGGCGCTGACGGGCCGCTCGCCGCTGAACACCAGGCAGCTGCTGCTGGTCAACATGCTCACCGACGCGCTTCCGGCGGCGGCACTCGCGGTCAGCGAGCCTACCGGTGAGCCGGCGAACGGACACCGCGGCCTCGACGAAGCGGAGTTGTGGCGCACCGTTGCCGTGCGCGGCGCGACGACGGCCGGCGCCGCGACGGCGGCGTGGGCGTTGGCGAGCGTCACGGGAACTCAACGGCGCGCGTCGACGGTGGCGTTGGTGGCCCTGGTTTCGGCTCAGCTGGGGCAGACGTTGATCGATTCGCGCGATCCGCTTGTGGTGAGCACCGCCGTCGGGTCACTGATGGCACTCGGCGGGCTGATCAGCACACCGGTGGTCAGTCAACTGCTCGGCAGTACACCGTTGGGTCCTCTCGGCTGGGCGCAAGCCTTGGGCGCAGCGACTGTCGCGACCTCAGTGGCCGCAGTCGCGCCGCGGATGTTGGCTGCGCGAGGCTGGAAATCAGTCGTCGATGTCGACCAGGCCGGCGCGCCAGAGCACCGCGTACACCTCACGCAACGGCACCGCCAGCACTCCGGCGACGACATCGGTCAACGGGTCGGGCCCGATGAACACGGATAGACCTGCCACGCCTGCCACGGTGAGGAAGCCAGGCATACAAACGTCGAACACGCCATGACGGGAGGGCAACGAATGGCCGAAAAATCACACGGCGCGAGCCACCGTGACGCAGTCAAACGGATCACCGAGGCTGAGGCCTTCAGCGTGAACCTGCCCGTGGTGGGCCGAATGCGGATACCGCGTCCGGAGCACCTCGCGTACTACGGCGCCTTGGGCGTGCTGGCCGCCGTCGAGATTCTCGACTGGCCTATCGCCCTGGCGATTGCGGCCGGACATGCATTGACCGAACAACATCACAGCCGGGTCGCGCAGGAGATCGGCGAGGCGATCGAAGACGCCTGAGGCCGCTGCGCTGAGTGACTTCGCGCCGCGCGAGTTCCGAAGGTAGCGTCGAGTCGTGGCTTACGGTCGTCTCGCAGATCCTGACAGCACCCTCGGCACCGATCCCCGCTCCGACCCGCGAATGGTCAAGGCGCTCGCGCAATTTGGTCTCGACAATCGGTTGCCACCATTACCGGTGACCGCCGATTCGCCGCTCGAGGAGCGGCTCGAGTTCAGCAAGCTCGGCGAGCAGGGCATGGCTGCCGTCTTCGCGTCGCTGGCACAGGAAGCACCCGCAGTGCATGGGGTGACGACCACGACCACCACGATCCCCGGCGATGGGAACGAGGTGACGCTGTACATCAGTCGCCCCGACGGTGCGTCCGGCACGCTGCCGGCTGTGGTGCACCTGCACGGCGGCGGCATGGCGATCAGTCGGGCCGCCGACGTCGCCTACATGATGTTGCGGGAATACCTCGCCAGCACAGGCGTGGTCGTGGTGGGTGTCGAGTTCCGCAACTCCGGCGGCACGTTCGGTCCGCATCCGTTCCCGGCGGGGCTCAACGACTGCGCGGCCGCCACCAGGTGGGTATCGGCGAATCGCGCTGAGTTGAGCGTCAGTCATCTGATCGTGTCGGGCGAGTCCGGCGGGGGCAACTTGACGCTTACCGTCGCGCACAAGGCGAAACGCGAAGGCTGGGTGAACGAGATCGCCGGGTTCTACGCGCAATGCCCCTACATCTCGAATCGCTGGTCGGAAGACTGCGACGATCTGCCGTCGATGAAGGAAAACGACGGGTATTTCATCAGCCTGCAACAGCTTGCGGTACTGGCATCGCTCTACGACCCGACGAATGCGCATGCCGCAGACGCCACCTGTTGGGCGCTGGCGGCCAGCGACGAGGAGTTGAGCGGGCTACCGCCGCACGTCATCTCGGTCAACGAACTGGACCCACTGCGCGATGAAGGGTTGGCCTACTACCGCCGCCTGCTGGGAGCGGGGGTCCCCACCGTAGGGCGCATGGTGCTGGGCACCTGTCACGGCGGTGACTTGATGTTTCCTGCCGCCATGCCCGAGGTGTTCGAAGCCAGCATGCGTGACGTCAGCGGATTCGCGAAGTCACTGAGCTGACAGCCACCGGCACGGGCGGACGTGCACAAGGTCGACGGCCGCCGCGGTGTTCTCGTCGTCGTAGAAGTACGGTCCGTCGATCCGGCCCAGCCAGTAGCGGCCATCGCCGTCGCGCGTCCAGACGAACGAGCCGTCCGAGATCGCCATGAACCGCTCGACCCGACGGCCAAGCCGCTCCTGCTCGCCGCGATCCCTCACCCGCCTGCTGAACCCGCACACTCCGAGCCTGCGGGCACGCTCGACCGCCGCCCGGCTATCGACCTCGTCGCTGCGCGACCGCATTGGTGCGCGATAAACCTCCGGCATAGCGCTCATCCTGCGCGATATGCTCCGGCACGTGGCAACGTTCTGGCGCTACGTCAAGATTCAGCTGATGATGTTCGTCTTCGGCATCGTCGGGCCGATCTTCTTGATCATCTTCTTTGCCACGCAACCCGATCCGACGACGAAGTGGGCCTACTGGGCCGGGCTGTTCATCACCGCGGCCGACGTGCTGATCGCGATCGCGCTGACCAAGGCCAGCGACCCGAACAAGGCGCCCGCCGATGTCCGGCTCGCGGTGAAGGTGGCGCAGCGCCTGCAGGGCGGCAGCGTCCACATCAGCGAGGGTTCGGCGAGCACGTACGACCCGTTCTCGTCGACCGCCCTGTCGTTCGCGCCGACTGACTCCGGCTCCTCGTCGTCGGACTATTCGACATCCAGCGATTACTCGTCGGCGACCGAGTCCTCGTCCAGCGATTCCGGCTCCTCGTCGAGCGACTCCGGCAGTTCGTCCTCCTCGAGCGACTGACTACATCCTGTCGGCCGCGACAACGGCGTCGGCGAACGCCTGCGGCGCTTCCTGCGGGACGTTGTGCCCGATGCCGTCGAGAATTCGGTGCGCGTACGGACCGGTGAACATCTTGCGGTAGGCGGCGCCGTCTTTGTTTGGGCCGTCGAAGTCGCTGCCGATCGTGATGGTGGGCACGGTGATCGGCGGGCTTGCGGCCAGTTTCGCGTCGAGTTCGTCGTACCGCGGTTCCCCGGGTGCCAAGCCCAAGCGCCAGCGGTAGTTGTGGATGACGATGTCGATGTGATCTGGGTTCACGAACGCCGCGGCGCTGCGGTCGTAGGTGGCGTCGTCGAACTGCCATGTCGGCGAGGCTTCGCGCCAGATCAGTTTGTTGAAGTCGTAGGTGTTCTGCCGGTAACCCAGAACGCCGCGATCGGTTGCGAAATAATACTGATACCACCAGCCGTGCTCCGCTTGCGGTGATAAAGGCTGTTGATTGGCAACGAGATTCACGATCAGATAACCGCTCACCGAAACGAGTGCCTTGACTCGTTCCGGCCAGACCGCGGCGACTATGGCGGCATTGCGTGCGCCCCAGTCGAATCCGCCGAGCACCGCACGGTCGATGTTCAATGCATCCATGAAGGCGACGACGTCGTGCGCCAGCGCGGCCTGCTGCCCGTTGCGCACGGCGTCAGACGAGAGGAACCGTGTGCTTCCGTAACCGCGCAGGTACGGGATCAGCACGCGATATCCACGTGCGGCCAGAATCGGCGCGACGTCGACGTAGCTGTGGATGTCATACGGCCAACCGTGCAGCAGGATCACGGGAGGGCCGTCCGCTGGTCCGTCCTCCGCGTACCCGACATTGAGCAGCCCGGCATCAATTTGGTTGAGCGAACCGAACGAGGTGTGCGTCGGCGATGCCCCCGCAAGTGCCGAACTGGCCACTGAGGTCGCTGCGACGGCAAGGCCGGCGGCTCGCGCGAAGTCGCGTCGAGTGATCATTGCGCGTCGTGCCTTTCAGCTGGTCGCCCGTTTGACGTGACCGGCGATCACGTCGTACATCTGGCGAGTGACCTCGGTCGCGTCGCTCATGATGTTGTAGCCGTGATCCACGCCGCTCACCTCGATGTATTCCACCAGCGAGCCGGCCGCGTCCAGTTTGTCCGCGTACCGTTTGGCTTCGCCGCGGAGCCGGTCGAACTCTGCCGTGACGACCACTGCCGGTGCGATACCGGCGATGTCATCGGCGTTCGGTCCCCACGCGGGGGAGGCCAGCCGGTGGCGGCGTTGTGCGCGGTCGGGGATGTAGGCGGTGTCGAACACTGCGCTCATCCATGGCTGCAGGACCGCTTTGTTGCCGAGCGGAGACGGCTTGTCAGCGGCCTGCGTCACCAAATCCAGTGGCGCGTAATGCAACATCTGCAGCGCGATCGGTGGGCCGCCCTCCTCGAGGGCCATCCGCGAAACCGCCGCCGACAGGTTGCCCCCTGCGCTTTGTCCTCCGACGCACAGCCGTCGGCCGTCCCAGTCACGTTCTTGCTCAGACGCCCAACGCAGTACGTCGTAGACCTGTTCCACCGGTGCCGGGAACCGCTTGTGCGGGGCCAACACGTAATCGGTATTGACCACAACAACATTGGCGCTGGCGGCGAGGTAGCGGCACCACGGATCGTCTTGTTCGCGATGACCAACCACGAAACCGCCGCCGTGCACGTTGACATACACCGCGGGCCTGCCAGTCTGCGGCCGCGGGTGATAGATGGTCGCCGCGACAGGCCCGCGGCGCGTCTCGATGCGGGTCTCGGTCGTCGAACCGGCGATCTCCTTGAACAGAACTCCCGGCTTGGGGGTGGGGTTGACGACGGCGGCGAACAACCGCGCCGCAGCGTCGGCCACCGGCTGGCGGGTCAGAATCAACACAGCGTGGCACTCTAGCGGTCAGCTGAAGGGCGGCCGTCGGTCGATTCGCCGCGACGCCAGCCCCGCCGATCGCCACACCCGCGCAATCCAGTCGACGTCTTCGTCGGTGACCAGGTTGCCCATCACCCGCACCGCGATGTTCATCAACATCGTCGAACGCATCGCCAGCGGTCCCGTCGACGGCAGGAACCGCGGAATCGTCAGCAGCAACCCAAGCCGCCGCGCGGCCGAGAACGCGCGCGCGTAGTGCGCCGTGAGCACCGCGGGCCATGCCGACGACAGGTCGGCGGTGTCCAGCATCTCGGCCGCCAGCCTGCCGGTCTCCAGCCCGTAGTCGATGCCTTCACCGTTGAGCGGGTTGACGCACGCCGCGGCGTCGCCGATCAACATCCAGTTGGGCCCGGCCACCCCGGACACCGCGCCACCCATCGGCAACAGCGCCGACAGCGGCGCGCGCGGCTCATCGGTGAAGCCCCATTCCTCGCGGCGCAGCGACGCGTAATACGACATCAGCGGTCGCAGCGCGGCGTCGGCGGGGCGTTTCGACGTCGCCAGGGCACCGACGCCGATGTTCACTTCGCCGTTGCCCAGCGGGAAGATCCAGCCGTAGCCGGGCAGCACGCGGCCCTCCGGTGAGCGCAGCTCCAGATGCGACGTGATCCACGGCTCGTCGCTGCGCGGCGTGCCGAGGTAGCCGCGGATCGCCACGCCGTAGACGGTCTGCTGATGCCATTGCCTGCCAAGCACCCGGCCCAAAGGCGAACGCGCGCCGTCGGCGACGATCACCGACGCGCAACCGATCTCGGCGCCGGAATCCAACACCAGCGACGACACCCGTCCACTCGAATCATGTCTTACGTCAACGGCTTTCGATCCGAGCAGCATTTTGGCGCCGTCGTCGGCGGCCACCATCCGGATGCGGTCGTCGAGTTCAGCGCGGGGGACCGCGCTGCTGACTGCGGGGAACGACGGACCCGGCCACTCGACTTCGACGTCGCCGCCGAATCCGATCAGCCGCAGCCCGCGGTGTTGCACGCGGCCTTCCAGCCATGGCCCGAGGCCCAGCCGCTGCAGTTCCAGCACCGCGCGCGGGGTCAGCCCGTCGCCGCACGCCTTGTCGCGGGGGAACTGCGCCGAGTCGATGACGAGCACGTCACGACCGGCGCGACAGGCCCACGCGGCGGCCGCCGAACCCGCCGGACCGGCCCCGACGACCACCACGTCGGCCTTCACCGATTCCCCGGTCGTCCCCTGCGCTGCGCGCGTGGGCCCACCGCTCCCACTGCCCGCCGGTAAATCCACGCCTCCCAGTATGTTGGCAGGGTGAGGACACCAGCGAGTGTGGTGGCGGGGGTTGATTTCGGAGACCCCGTGTTCGCGAATGACGTGCGCGACGGAGTGGCCCGTATCGAGGACCTGATGGCCACTGAGCTGGGTAAAGCCGATGAGCTGATGTCCGAGGCCGTTCAGCACCTGTTCCAGGCAGGCGGCAAGCGGTTCCGTCCGCTGTTCACCGTGCTCTCGGCCCGGCTGGGGCCGGAACCCGACGCGTGGCAGGTCACCGTCGCAGGCGCGGTCATCGAGCTGGTGCACCTGGCGACGCTGTACCACGACGACGTGATGGACGAGGCTCAGGTGCGCCGCGGCGCCCCGAGCGCCAACGCCCGATGGAGCAACAACATCGCGATCCTGGCGGGTGACTACCTGTTCGCGACCGCCTCGCGGCTGGTCAGCAGGTTGGGCCCGGAAGCCGTACGGGTCATCGCCGATACGTTCGCGCAGCTGGTCACCGGTCAGATGCGCGAGACCAGGGGCGCGGCGGACGGCGTCGACGAGGTCGAGCATTACCTGAAGGTGGTGTACGAGAAGACCGCCTGCCTGATCGCGGCCTCCGGCCGGTTCGGTGCGACGTTCTCTGGCGCCGACGAGGAGCAGATCGAACGGCTCAGCAGGCTCGGCGGCATCGTCGGCACGGCCTTCCAGATCTCCGACGACATCATCGACATCGACAGCGACCCCGACGAATCGGGCAAGGTGCCGGGCACCGATCTGCGCGAGGGCGTGCACACTCTGCCGGTGCTGTACGCGTTGCGTGACACCGGGCCGGACGCTGACCGGCTGCGGCAATTGCTGAAGGGACCGGTCGAAAACGACGAGGACCTGGCTGAGGCGCTGCAGCTGCTGCGCCGGTCATCGGGGATGGCTCAGGCCAAGGCCACCGTGGCGCGGTACGCCGCCCAGGCGCGCGAGGAGTTGGCCTTCCTGCCGGACGGGCCTGGTCGTCAGGCGCTGGCAACTCTGGTGGACTACACGGTGAACCGGCACGGCTGACCCAGGAACTCGCACAGCTGGGCCGGGCGTTAGATCAGCGGTTAGTTCGTAGGAGGAAGCGCAAATGACCTGGCATCCGCACGCCAACACCGCGAAGACCTTTTTGCTGCTGGCGGGGTTCTCGGCGCTGATCGTGTTCGTTGGGGCGCTGTTCGGCCGCAACATCATGTTCCTGGCCGTGTTGTTCGCCGTCGGCATGAACGTCTACGTCTACTTCAACAGTGACAAGCTGGCGCTTCGTGCGATGCACGCCGTCCCGGTCAACGAGATGCAGGCGCCGGTGATGTACAAGATCGTGCGCGAGCTGGCCACCACGGCGCGCCAGCCGATGCCGCGGCTTTACATCAGCGACACCTCCGCACCGAACGCGTTCGCCACCGGCCGCAATCCGCGCAACGCCGCGGTGTGCTGCACCACCGGCATCCTGCAGATCCTCAACGAGCGAGAACTGCGCGCCGTGCTGGGCCACGAGCTGTCGCACGTCTACAACCGCGACATCCTGATCTCGTGCGTCGCAGGCGCGATGGCCGCGGTGATCACGGCGCTGGCCAACCTCGCGTTCTTCGCGAGCATGTTCGGCGGTAACCGCGAAGGCGGCACCAACCCCCTTGCGATTCTGCTTGTTTCGCTGCTCGGCCCGATCGCCGCGACGGTGATCCGGCTGGCGGTGTCCCGGTCGCGGGAGTACCAGGCGGACCAGTCGGGCGCCGAGTTGACCGGCGACCCGCTGGCGCTGGCGTCCGCGTTGCGCAAGATCAGCGCGGGCGTGCAGCAGGCACCGCTGCCGCCGGAACCGCAGTTGGCCGACCAGGCGCACCTGATGATCGCCAACCCGTTCCGGTCCGGCGAGCGCATCGGCAAGCTGTTCGCGACGCACCCGCCGATCGAGGACCGCATCCGCAGGCTGGAAGCGATGGCAGGCCGCGGCCCCGGCCTGTACTGACCCGCTACTTCTTGCGGGCCCGCGCGGTGGCCTTGGGCATCGGACGCCAGATGGCGACCGAGGTTTTGTACGACAGCTTCTTGGCCCAATGCACGCTCACCTTGACCGCGCCGACCGGGTGACCGTCGTCGATCGCCGCCTTGATTTGCTTGGCGATCTCGACCACCGAATCCGGGACCTTCTTGTAGTGGCCCTCGCGGTCGATCACCCGCTGAAGCCGACTCTTGACGAACCCGTGCGGGTCGCGCTGTGCGTCGGAAAACTTGCCGGGGTAGTCCTTTTCGGAACTTTTGACCTCGAAAAAGTAGATCCACGCGACGTCGCCCTTGACCTTGATCGCGACGAGGTCGACTCCGTGACCGCTGGGATTTTGCAGCTCGACAACCGAGTATCCCCTCAGTTTGAGCGTCAACTTGAAACTGGCCTCGCCCATCTCACCGGTGCGCAAATCACGGCCGTAGTTCTTGCCGGCTTCGGCGTCGATGCGCCTGCGCAGGTCCGTCAGTGAAGCGTCGGTGAGCGCAGCCATCTCGGCTTCCAGCTCCTCGTCCCCCGGCGCCAGCAGGCCCTTCAGCCCCTCCCACGGCTTGGTGGCCGCGGTCAGACCGACGTGCACCGCTTCGACCGGGTCGATCTTCTTCAGCACGCTGCCGCCGAGCTCCTTTTCGGTCTGCCGCACCAGACCGCGTTCGGTGTTCGAGATCGTCGGGGTGAACGCGGCCTCGGTGAGATCCGCGCGCCGACCGAGCGACGGCGCGCTGGTCAGCGCGATGGCGAACGCGGCGAGCATCGTGCGATTGATCTCGTCCCACCGCTTGCAGAATTTGTCCGCGGCCTTGTTCAGCGAATCACCCTCGTGCAGAACGTAATAGACGACCTCCTTCCAAAACTGCGGGTTGTCGTTGCCCAACACGTACAGTTCCAGGCGGTCGACACCTCGCCACGCAAACCAGCCGCCTCGCACCGCGTACCACTTGATCCATCCGACGTCCGGCCAGCCCTGCCATTCCTTACTCGGAGGTACTGGAGGCACGGGCACGATGCCGTAGGGGAAGGCCGCGACGTAGAGCCCGGGCTTGAGTGCGGTGAGCGCCTGGCCACCGGTCATGCCGAGAGCGGGCACATACATGTTGTTGTGCGCGCGGTTGGCTTCTCGCGCTCTTTCCTCGGCCGCCTCACGCGCCCACTGGTCCTCGGCGAACTCGTCGCCGCCCTGGAGCACGCGGTACCACAACCGCTCGCCGTACGAGGACAGCAGTGTCAGGTCGAACGCGCCTTCCTCCCACTTCAGCAGCCAACGCATCGCCGGGTTCCCGCCTCGTTGTGGTTCGAGCGTGTAGCGGGGCGGCAGTTCACCGCTGCGGAACACCACCTTGGCGATCTCGTGCGCGAACACCCAGGTGTCGAAGTCCAGCGTCATCGACCGTCTCAGGGTCTGCTGCACTCGCGCCTGCGGCACGCGCGCAGTGCCCCGCTTGTCGGTGCCGCGCTGTTTGGCCGTCGGCGGTGCCATGCCGCTACGCCTCGGGCGGCACGACCACCGAGCCGTTGCCGTCGATGAGGATCTGCTTGTCGATATCGGGATCGCCGCGCTCGGCGACCAGCAGGCGTCCGGCGTAGCGCAGGTTTTCCAACTCCAGCTTGCGGACCTCGGCGCGGGCCTTGGAGACGTCGACGGCGCGGTGCCGTAGCTTGAAGTCCTCGAGGTTGGGATGCTTGCCGGGCAGTGCGTCGATGTACAGCGACCGGCTGGGCACCACGATCTCCTCGCCGGGCCTGCGGGGCGCGCTGAGGATGCGACGGTATTGCTCCTCCAGGATCGGCAACAACTGGTCGAAGTCGGCCTCCGACAAGGTGTTTCGGAGCGCTTTGACGTGCTTGACGAAATCCTCGGGGGTCCATGCGCCCAGTTCGTCAGGGTCGTGCACACCGAGTTCAGTGTCGACGTACGGCGTCATCATGAAGTCTGTCAGCGCGTTGGAACGCTTGAGCGGGAAGATCATGTAGTTGCCCTTGAATCCGAGCGGGCTGTCCAGATCGGCGATTTCTGCCAGCGTTCGGTCCTCGGCCGGGTCTACGGGATCAACGGGATCCGCCGGAGTGCTGAACACCTTCTCCGAAGTGACCTTGAAGACAACGTGATCCGGCTTGGGGACGATGTGTGCCGGCGGCGTCTCAAGACGTTCGACGGTGTACTGGACCGACGACGCGCGAAGCGTCGGCGCCCTGAGCTTGTGCACCGAGAAGTAGAGCTGATCGCGGAACGTGTGACTCCAAATGGCCTGCATGTAATACAGCACATTGGCTTTGAAATGCACCCGCAGCGCCGCGACTTGAAGAAGCCGGTTGGAGTGCTCGGCCAGCGCCTGAGCGTAATCCGCGGTCGCTTTGTGCAGCGCCGCGGCTTCGCTGCGCAGTGACTCCCGCAGCTCCTGTTCGGCGCGAACAGCCTTCTCGTAGTACGCGCGTGCGTTCTCTTCGCGAACGCGAACGGCCTCGAGGTCATCGCCTTCGCCCTCGCCGGTCACCCAGTCGGAGAGCGAACCCCACCAACCTTCCTGCGCCTCTTCGTCAATTTTGTCGGCTCGCAGATTCATCATCCGTTCGAGCTCGTTGTTTCGCTGCTTGACCTCGGTCAGCAGCTGCGCGTGACTGCGCTCGATCGTCTCGACGCTGGCCCGCAGCCGGTTCACGACGCTCTGCCGTTCACGCAGCGCGAGTTCGTCTCCGACAATGGTTGTCGTCAGGTAGCGCAGGGCGTCTCGATAGCGATCGTCGAGCAGGACGCGGTTGATGATCCAACTGTGCGTGATCAGGGTGCGGTCGATCGAACGGCGACTCGGGTTGGGCACCTCCATGCCGACCAGTACCACCGGCGTCAACCGGTGCAACTGTTCGCAAATCCGGAAGCGCCGCTGCAATTCGTAGAACAAGTAGGTCACGGTGAGTTCGTCGTTGGGGTTGGTGATCTCGGTCGCCTCCGTCGACTCGAACTCCGACGACTCCTTGGTCTCGATCTCCAGCTTGTGGTTGTTCTTGTATTCGCGGGCGGCCTGAAGTACCGCCTCGCGCATCGACTTCTTGGTATCGGCCGAGTCGTCAGCGGCGTCCTTGGTGAAGGATGTCTTGCTGTCGCCGTCGGCGATGCCGATGTCGTAACTGCCCTCCGCGGTAAGCGAGAAGCTCGTCTTGCCTTGGGCTTTGCGCACGATCTCGGCTTCGTCACGGCCCTGGTCCTTCGATTCGTCTTTGCGAACCTCGAGGCTGTCCTCCATCTCGCGGACCATGCGTTCCTTGCGTTCAACCCGTTTGACGTTGATCTTGCGGGTCTCCCTGGGGGTGAGCGTGATCGTGCTGACAAGGTCGCCGACCTGATAGGTCAGCGGCTCCCACCGCTGCCGGTACGTGACGTTGAGGCCGTAGTTGACGCTGCCCGGGGCGAACACCTCGAAGCTGTACTGCTCGTGCAGCAGGGCCTCGAGCTGATCGAGCAGTTCATGCGGTTGCTTTGGGAGACCGTCGATTTGGGCGTCCTTGACACCGCCGACCACGACGGGGCCGATCGGCGGCCAGTGTGGCGGCGTCGGCGGCGGAGGTGTTGGCGGGACCGGCGGGTAGCCGGGGTCACCGGGATCCAGCGTCGGGTGGTTCGGATTCATCTGCGGGTCGACCGGACGACGGGCGAGCGCGGTCGGGACGGTCGGGGTTTCGGCGCGCATGACGTGGCCGAGTTCGGCCCGCAGCGCCTGCAACGGCTTGGCGCCGTTGTCGACGGCTGCCACCGGATCGCCGCCGGCGTCGCTGACCGCACGGGCCAGCCGAGACGAGATCTCGATGACCTCTTCGTCGACAGCATGTGTCCAGACGTGGTCGAACGCGATCTGCAGATGGTGGAAGTCATAGATCGCGGGCACGTCGGCGGGCCCGCCGCGTAAGGAGAACGCGTCGGTGCCGCTCTGCACGCCGGCTTGGTCGGTTCGGGTTTCGGTCGGCGGGGCATCGGGCGCAGCCATGGAGTCGACCAGACGGTGAATGTAGGCGGGCAAGTCGTCCTCGGTGGCGACCGGGGGGTGCCCGGATGAGGGCGCAGTGGGGTCCGGCTCGGGGGCCGCCTCGGCGAGGGCATCGGTCAGCGACGGCGGCTGCGCCGCTTGATCTTCGGCAAGCGCCAGGGGGTCCTCGCGGGTGCGGTCGGCGGTCCGGAATGCTTCCTGCGCCGCGCCGAACAGCTCGCGTTCGACGACAGAAGCCGCCACGTCGGTGGGCGTACCTGAGGCCGTAGGGAATTCGGACGGGACGTCGTCGCGCCGCAGTTGGATGTAGCCGACCGTCGGCGGCTTGGACCGGTTTGCAGAGCGGGCCAGCGCGTCCCAGCTGGCGGTGTGGGTGTCGTCCTCCGTGGAATTGGGGGGTAGATAACCGGGTTTCGTGCTCGCGTGTCCGGTGAGCTGATCGAGAAGCCGCGGTTGGAACCTGTCCTCGATCGTGCGGGCGCGTTCGCGTTCCTTGTCGACTTCATCCTTCGCGAGTTGGCGTAGCTCGTCCTTGAGCACCGACGTTCGGGCGAGTGCCTCTTTGGCGCCGTGCAACGCGAAGGAGGGTTGTTCGAGGGTGGTGTCGTCCGAACCGGCCGGTGGTGTGACGCCGGCGGCCTCGAGTGCGGCAGACGTCAGGGTGATCAGAAACTCCTCGACGACGCCTGCCTTCCGCCGGGGTTCAGGAGTGGCATATAGCTGGGTGCCGTCACGCTCACCGTCCGGCGCACGGACGACGACGACGATGTCTCGGCTCGCGGACAACTCGCACGGGTAGACGATCTCGAAACCGCCGTCTTGCCCGGTGATGACGGCGCCCAAGCGCGCGCCGCCAGTGGTATCGAGCGGGGCGGTCGCGCCGTCGCGCCGCGCGATGTCAAAGGCCGTCACGACCAGATTCGGAATGCCGACGCCAGACTCGGTGAGCACAATCCGACCACCGACGCGCTGAACTGTTGATGCCATTGCCGTTCCTCCCCCTGTGGCTGATGACGCGCCCAAGGTAGGCCTGACGGCAGTGTCGACACACGAGTAGTGCACTACTCGAGTGCCCGCCCGAGGTCAGGACAGTTGCACCCCGATTTCGTCGCAGATCGGCGGGATGATGATCAGCGCGCCGCGCGGGCTGCAGAACGGCGTACCCGGCGGCAGCGGAGGTGGCGGAGGCGGAGCCTCGAACACCGGTGCGGGGATGTCCGCCGAGATGAAGCTGTCCAGCGGATTGCCATGCAGATCGACCATCCGCACGTTGCCCTGGCCGAACGGCACCGTGTACCAGGTGTGGCACATCTTCATGTCCCACTTGATGTTGTTGAACGGCAATGCTTCGCCGGGGCACCAACTGTGCGGCTGGGCGGAGAACGTGTCGGCGTGAGCGGCGCCTGCGCCGAACACCAGTGCGGCGCCGGCGGCCAGCACCGCGGCCGGGAGCGAGATTCGGTTCATTCGTCCAGTACAGAGACCCCGCTGAGCTACCGATCCCAACATTGTCGTGCGGTAACGCGGTGGGATCGAGGGTCGATGTGCTCAGTATGGTGCGAGCCAGAAGCGGGCGATTTAGGGTGTGGACCGTGCTGAGCAGAGTTTTCCTGGGCGTCCTTGGCGCGGCGGCCGTCGTCGGCGCGCCGGGTTTCGCGACGGCTGAACCGCCGCCCGACCCACCGCCGCAGCCGCCTCCGCCGCCGAACGTCAACGCGTTGGCGCCGGTCAAGCTGTCCGATTACGCGATGATGGACGGCAACTGGTTCGCCTTCTCCACGCCGGAAGGGGTGATCTGCGCGCTGCAGAAGGGCAACGGCTACGGCTGCAGCGGCCCGATCCCCGCCGCGCCGGAGGGCGCCAACCTGGTCAGCGCGGGCTACGGCGGCCCCGCGGGCTTCTCGATCGCGCCGCGCAACGTCTTCGAGGCGGCAGCAGCGGCCAAACCACTGCCGCCGGGTTCGCGGATCAGCTATCAGACGGTCAGCTGCGGCAACGACGGGGCGACCACGACCTGTGTCGACAGCCGCAGCCAATCGGGTTTCGTGCTGAGTCCGGCGGGCAGCTTCATCATCAACTCCGAGAACCCGTTGCTGTATCGGCCGGACAACCGGGGCCCGTTCGCCAACTGAGTGGCCGTGCCTCCGACGGGGTACTCGTTGTTGACGAGTATGAGGAGGCACGATGGCCAAGGATCATGGGTCCAGCGTCAAGAACGACAAGCAGTACGAGGGTCTGCGCAAGAAGGGCATGAGCAAGGAGCGGGCCGCCAAGATCGCCAACACGCCCAACGCGTCGAAAAAGGGCGGCAAGAACAGCCACAAGAAGTCGAGCTAGACCTCACAGGTAATTGCCGCCGGGCATGTGCGGCTTGAACCGGCCGGACTTGACGGTCGTGATCAAGTCCGTGGTGGAAACATGACCGGAAGCTGCCAGCACGGTGCGGCGCACGATCTCGCGGATGTCGGCTCCGCTGATGTCGCGGCCGAAATGGGCGGCCACGGCCTCCAATTCGACGTCCTCAGCCCCCGGGACACCGTGCAAGTAAGTTGACAGGATTCGGGCTGCCGCTTCGCGGGTGGGGTATCCGATTTCGATGATGGAATCGAAGCGAGCCGATCGGACCGCGGCCGCATCAAGGGTTTTGACGTCGTTGGTGGACGCAACGGTCAGCAAGGACGCCATCGGATCGGCATCCATGACCGCCAGGAATTCGGACAGCACGGAGTTCACGCCCCGGCTTTTGCGATTGCCCACGATGAGATCGATGTCCTCGATGATGACGAGGGTCGGTCCGAAATTGCGGGCCTCCCGGTAGATATCGGACAACGCCGAATGGCCTGCACGAGCGTCGACCATCACGACGGTGAATTGGCCGAGCAGTTCGCGAGCGAGCACTCGGGAGACCAGGGACTTGCCGACGCCTGGGGGTCCGGCGAGCAGGATGCCGCGACGGACGCCGAGGCCCAGTCGCTCCATCAGATCTCGGTGGACGGTCACGGCGGCCACGTTGAGATCGATTTCGGCCCAGACCTCTTCGGGCAGAACAACACTGGCGCGGCTGATGTCCGGCAGGTCAACGGGCTCGAGGACAAGGCCTTGCTCGACGGATGCAGTCAGGGCACGGCCACGGAAGAGACTCATCCGGCCGCTGGCGTCTTCCATGATGGCGTCGAGGACCCGGGTAGCGTGCTCGCGGTCGGCGGGCGCGGCGTAAACCTGGATGCGGCGGTACTCACCGAAATCGTTCGAAACGATCCGGACGACGACGGGCACCGGTGCGAGTTGGCCTGCGTCGAAGAAGACGGCGAGCGTGGCGGGAGGTGCGACCTTTTTCTCGCCGATCTCGACCGAAGCCCATGTAGGAGGTTCGTGGTCGTCGCCGGGACCGATGGGCGGATCGAACTTGTCGATCAGCGCCGCGAGCGCCAAACCAGCTGTGATGTGGCCGACCGACGACAGCGAGCGGGCTTCGCAGATTACATCGGAGTCGAACCGGCCGAGCGAGGAGTGCAGGAAACCGTCGAAGGTCGTTCGCGTGCTTACGTTGTCGGTGAGAATCCGACCGAGCACCTCGAGCGCGCGCCGCACGTCGTGGGGCTCACCGGCGAGCACAGACGCCAGCGACGAAGACCGCTCCTCCTTTCCAGACACGGTGAACCAGTATGGACTTGACGACCGATAAAGGCCAACGATTTCCGGTGGACGCTCAGAAGCCCGAGCCGTGCACCTCGTGGCCCGGCTTCTCGGCGACCAGTCCGCGGTAGGCCTGCTCGACGGTGGAGCCGTGGTTGATGACACCGTCGACCTCGCGAGCGATCGGCATGTTGATGCCGTACTTGTCGGCGAATTCCATGATGACGCTTGAGGCTTTGACGCCCTCGGCGACTTGATTCATCGACGCGATGATCTCGTCGATCGGCTTGCCCGCGCCCAGTTGCTCGCCGACGTGGCGGTTGCGGCTGCGTTGGCTGGTGCACGTGACAATCAGGTCACCAGTGCCTGCCAGACCGGCGAACGTGTCGCGGTGGCCGCCGACCGCCTCACCGAGCTTCGACATCTCCCGCACCGCGCGGGTGATGACCATGGCCCTGGTGTTCTCGCCGATGCCGAGCGAGTAACCCATGCCGACGGCGATCGCGTAGACGTTCTTCAACGCGCCAGCCATCTCGACGCCGGTCACGTCGTCGGTGGTGTACGTGCGAATCGCTTGGTGCGGAACAACTCCGCCAGCCTGGCCGCCAGATGCTGGTCGGGCATCGCGAGAACCGCGGCGGCGGCGTAGCCGTCGGCCACCTCGCGGGCGATGTTCGGTCCGGCGAGGATGCCTGCCGGATGGCCGGGCAGCACCTCGTCGACGATCTGGCTCATCCGATAGTTGGTGCCCTGCTCGAGACCCTTCACCAGCGACACCACCGGCACCCACGGCCGCAGTTCCTTGGCGAGTTCGGTGAGCACGGCGCGGAAGCCGTGCGACGGCACGCCCATGACGATGACGTCGGCGCACTGCGCGGCCTCGGCGAAGTCGGTGGTGGCCCTGAGGCTTTCGGGGAGTTGCGTCTCGTCGCCGAGGTACTTCGCGTTGCGGTGGTTGTCGTTGATGTCATCGGCGGTCTCCTGCGAGCGCACCCACTGCAGCGTCGGGCCGCGCCTGGCGCAGATGGACGCCACGGTGGTGCCCCAGGACCCTCCCCCGAGGACGACGACTTTTGGTTCGCGTTGCGCAGCCATGCCGCTCAGCGTAGGGCTGAGGGCTGCCGTTTCACCGGTAGTTGACGAACTGCAGCGCGACGTCGAGGTCGGCACCCTTGAGCATCGCGATGACGGCCTGTAGGTCGTCACGCTTCTTCGAGCTGACACGGATCTCGTCGCCCTGGATCTGCGCCTTGACGCCCTTGGGGCCCTCGTCGCGGATCAGCTTGGTGATCTTCTTGGCGTTCTCGCTGCTGATGCCCTGCTTGATGGTGCCGCTGACTTTGTAGGTCTTGCCCGAGGCCTGCGGCTCGCCCGCGTCGAACGCCTTCATCGAGATGTCGCGGCGGATGAGCTTCTCCTTGAAGACGTCGACGGCCGCCTTGACGCGTTCCTCGGTCGAGCTGACGATCTCGATGACCTCCTCGCCCTTCCAGGCGATGGTCGTGTCGGTGCCGCGGAAGTCGAAACGGGTGGCCAGCTCCTTGGCGGCCTGGTTCAGCGCATTGTCGACTTCCTGGCGGTCGACCTTGCTCACGACGTCGAACGATGAATCCGCCATGGATCCGTCCTTCCTGGGCTCTACGGTGCGTTTTCGTCTTAGGCCCATCCTCGTTGTACCCTGCTAGTCGCACCAAACCGGGTCACCCGCGGACGCGAGGAGCGGATCAGCTGGGGCGGTGCAGCACCCAGGCAGGTTGCCCGAGCGGCCAATGGGAGCGGACTGTAAATCCGTCGGCTAACGCCTACGCAGGTTCGAATCCTGCACCTGCCACGCTGTGATGTCTCGGGACATCGTTGACAGATGTCCCGAGACATCATTTACATCTGGAGTCTGTTTTCGGGGCTGTTTCCACTTTTGACGCCGCGGGGCTGGTAGTCGCGGGTGGGGTCGAGTGTGGGTTTGCGGATCAGGGTGCCGGTGGCGTGGTCGAGGACGCGGATGTCGAGGTCGTCGATGAGCACAGTGACTTTGGTGCCACGCAGGTGCTTGGACAAGCCGATGTGGTGCAGGCGGCTGTTGTATCGGATGGTGATGACGCCGGCGGCGTCGATTCTGTCGTGTCGCAGGCGGTAGTGCGGCGGGATTTGGTAGCCGGTGGGCAGGGCTTTGGGCCGGTCGCTGAAGGCCTGTTGTGGTGTGCGGCGGTGTAGTGCGCGGTGCGGCCGAATGGTGTTGTAGTAGGCCAGGAATGCGTCGATTTGTTGTTGCAGTTCGGTGATGGTTGTGGCGGCTGGTTGGGCGCGTAGGTGTTTCTTGAGTGTTTGGTGGAAGCGTTCGACCTTGCCGCAGGTCTGGGGGTGATAGGGACGTGAGCGGCTGTATTTGATGCCGAGTTGGCCCAGGGTGATTTCCAGGGCGGTGCGCCCGTTGCCGCGTTGTTTGGCGGTGAAGATGGCGCCGTTGTCGGTGAGCAGGCTCGCTGGTGTGCCCCAGGTGGTGATGGCGGACAGGAAGGTGTCCACGACGTCGGGGCCGGTGGTGACGGGTCGGACGTGGCTGGCGATGGCGATGCGGGAGTGGTCATCGATGATGTCGAGGATTTCTACTTCGCGGTGATCGGCCAGCCGCCAGTGGGTGACGTCGGCTTGCCAGCATTGGTTGGGTAGTTCGGCGCAGAAGCGTTTCCACGAGGAGCGGGGCCGTTTGTGGGGCTGGGGGATCACGAAGCCGCGACGAGACAGGATCCGCCAGATGGTGGACACCGCAGGGACGTTGGTGATGGTGTGGTCGCGGGCGAGGTGTTCGGCGATGGTGGCCGCGCCGGCGTCGTAGCCGGCTTTGTCCAACGTTTTGCGTAGTCGCACGATCTTGTCTTCCACCGCGGCGCTGACGGTGTGGGGATTGTGGTGGGGGCGGCGTGAGTGTGGTTCGAATGCCGCCACGCCTTCGGTCTCGTAGCGTTTGACCAGTTGCTGCACCCAGTACCGGGAGATGTCGTAGTCGCGGGCGACTTCGCTTTTGCTGCGACCTTCCCGTATGACCGCGGTGATGACGAGCTGCGCCTTCGACATGGCCGACCTCCCGGCTTAACGAGGTGTCAACTATGTCTCGAGACAGCTGCCAACTATGTCCTGAAATCAGACACTGCACCTGCCACCCTGGTCAGGCCACCTTTCGCGGTGGTGTGCGCGGTGATGAACCGCTCGATCTCCTTTGACGCCACGCGTCGTGAGGAGCCGATCTGAACCCAGGCAAGCTGACCGGTGTCGAACAGTCGATACACCGACGAGCGTGAGATTTTCAGCGCGTCGGCGGCCTCCAGGACGGTGAGAAGCCGACGCGCAGCGGGCAGATTGCCGTCAGGCGAGATTGAACCAGTCATAGTCGCCTCGAGAACGTGACGGAGTCATGAGATCTCCAGATGTGCAGAGTTATTACACCAGTGCAATTCCGCCCTCCGACGCTCCAGGCACAGTCTTTGGTGCTATCGGCAGGGTGGGCGTGGGGCCTATGTGGTTGTCGCGGTGGCCAACCCGCAGGCGTCTGTGCTTGATCGGAAGAGGGCGCCCGAGCGGTATAGCCGTGCTTCGCGAACGTCCGGCGACTCGGCGGGGCATCAAATCCCCTACCGCAGAACCTATCTCATCCCAGGACGCTCCAGTCGTGCAGCTGTTCGGGGATCCGCTGCGCGTACGTCTCGATCGGGAGATCGCCGGACTCCCGGTAGGTGAAACGCCACGTGCCGGTGTTGCCGATCCGCAGCAGGATCGCGCCGTACACGGTGTCCATGACCAAGTTCGCGTCGGCGAAGCCGATCGTCTCGAACGGACCGGCTCACGTTCGTGGCGACGAAACAGTCGGGCCACGTCATTCCGTCGAAGCCCGACCCGCAGAGCTTCCTGACCGCGGAGTCCGCGCCGTCGGCGCCGACCGACCAATCGGCGGTGATCCGCCGCTCCCCGCGTCCGGTCGTGAATACAGCCGTGACGGAATCCTCTGTTTGCTCGATGCCACGAGCGGGCTGCCGAGCATCACCTCGGCGCTGGGCTCACGCCGGCAGGTGCTCGAGGAGTACTTCGGTGATCTCGTCCTGACCGAGGCTGACCGCGTAGAGAAAACGAACGATGTCCTTGACTGCATCGTGGTTGACCGGGATCGCCTTTATCGTCTCCCAGACGACGAAGTTGAGCTCGGGCGCGAGCAGGCCGCGCTTTTCGACGTCCTCCCGGATGCCCAGGCCTCGAAGCCGTCGAGCGTGGGAAAAAGACGGATCAGCGCCCTTGGCGCCGTACCGATTTCGTCGTCACGGTCGACAACGGTCACCCGTATGCCCTGCTTCGCCAGGCCGAGCGCTGTCGCAAGACCTGTTGGACCGGCGCGACGACGATGACCTCCCGCTCATTCATGGCGGGGCTCTGGTCGTGCTGTCAAGAGTTCAGTCATCTCACATTCCTCACCTACGGTGCTCATCATTTCGTCTGCCTCAGTAGCGTTTTCATCCGTTCGACGCCGCCACGGAGTTAAAGTGACTCGGCTCGGGATCGGCGGCCGGGGCGAGGACGATGTCGAAGCGGGTCCGTGACCACGACCGGTCTCCCAGGTCCCGGCCGTCCGGAGTCGGTGTTCCCGGCGGCTGTTCGATGAAGTCTTTGATCAGCGAGTCTTTGACACCGAACACGCTGTCGCGGTCCAGCAGTTCGTCGCCCCTGACGAAGATGTGAGTGACCAGCGTGCGCAGGGTGGGTGCGCTGACCATGAAGTGCAGGTGCGAAGCCCGCATCGGTGAGCGGCCGGCGGCGGTCAGCATCCTGCCCACCGGTCCGTCATGCGGGATGGGGTACGGCGTGGGAGTGATGGCCCAGCAGCAGTAGTTGCCGTCCTGGTCACTGAACATGTGGCCTCGTCCAGCTGTGCGGCTGTCGCTGTACTGCACGTCGTAGAAGCCGTCTTCGTCGGCCTCCCAGACGTCGATTCGAGCGCCGGGAACGGGCCTTCCGGAGGTGTCGCGGACTGTGCCCTCGACCCAGCATGGCTGTCCTGTGGCACCGGCGGCGATGTCGCCTCCGAGTTCGATCTCGGGCGCACCGTCGACGAAAAACGGTCCGAACACGGTGGCTTCGGTGGCATCAGCGTAGGCCTCGTTGTTGATCGCGATGGTCTGCATGGACACGCCGAGGGTGTCGGAGAGCAGGATGAACTCCTGCCTGCGCTCATCGGTGATGTGACCGACCTCGGTGAGGAAGTCAATGCCCTGCTTCCACTCGTCCTCGCTGAGTCGGACCTCACGGACGAACGCGTGCAAGTGCCGCACGAGGGCCTCTAGAAGCTGCTTCAAGCGCAGGTCGGCGGTACCGGCGAAGGAATCGACGACACGTTGCAGCAGCTCTTCCTCCCGGGCCCGTTGCTCGGCTGAGACGGTCTGGTCGTATGCGGTGTCTGACAAGTCGGAGGTGGTCATTGGGGATCTGCTCCTTTCCAGGCGTTGTGCAGCAACCGCCGAAGGTTGTCGGCTGTGACGACTGCGGGATTGCTGTCCGGCACGACGGGCAGAATCGCCTCGACCGCGTCGCCGATCTGTTCCTCTCGAAAACCGTGATCGCGCAGCGCCTGAGGCGCGCCGAGACGGGCCCGAAGTTCCTGTAGCCCGCCCAGCGCGGTCGCCGAGCCTAGTGCGTCCGCGATCCGCTCAGCCGCCTGCGGCGCGGCGGGTGCGTTGAGGGCGACCACGTGCGGCAGCACGATCGCATGGGTCGCGGCGTGGGGCAGGTTGTATCGTCCGCCCAGCACGTGGCAGACCTTGTGGTGCAGCCCCGAGCCCGCCGACGCGAAAGCGACCGCGGCGAGGTAGGCACCGCAGAGAGCCTGCTCCCGGCCACCGAGTCCGGTGGGGTCGTCGACGACCAGGCGCAGACCTCTGGCCAAGGTCTGGATGCCTTCGGTGGCCAGCGCGGCGTTGATCGGGTCGGCCCGTGGCGCCCAGAGCGCGTCCACGCAGTGCGCCAAGCCGTTGAGTCCGGATGCCACGCTGAGGTCGACCGGCAGAGTCAGCGTCAGGCAGGCGTCGTACACCACAGCACGCGGAAGAACCCGCGCATCACTGCCGGTGATCTTGTGACCATCATCGGTGAGACCCCAGACGTCGGTCGCCTCGGACCCGGCGTAGGTCGTCGGGACGGCGATCACCGGCAATCCTGACGTCAGCGCGATCGCCTTTGCCAAGCCGGTGGTCGATCCGCCGCCCACGCTTATCACGACATCGACGGAATGTTCGCTGGCAGCCGCACGGGCGCGCTCGGCCACCGGCACCGGGACGTGCATGGCCACCTCGTCGTGGACCAGGCTCACGGGCAATCTCGCGGTCACCGCGTGGGCGAGCTCCGCCTCGGCCGGCCCGGCGATCACCATCACCCGGCGGACGCCGAGACGGTCGACCTCGTCGGCGACTGCGTCGGCGGCGGCGCCGGGGGCGAAGTGCACGCGCTGCGCCAATGTCTCGTGCACGAAGCGCATCGTCATGCCGGCTCGCGCCCAAGGACAGCGGCCAGCGCATCGCGAAGGCTTCCCTCGGGATCCTCGGGCAGGCTGTGGCTTCGCCAGGCGATGTACTTGTCCGGCCGCACCAGCAGCGCTCCGCTCTCCTCGACCTCGCGCCGCTTCGCCCAGTCGTAGTAGAGGTCCGTGACAGCGCGTCCAGGCCCGATCACCACGCATTTCAGTGGCACGCCGAGCTCGTGTGCCACTGATGCTGCCGCAGTTTCCCAGGCTTCCCCGGCGATACCGGTGATCAGGGTGAAGCTGGAGTAGGGAGCAAGATCCATCATCGCCAGCCTGCGACGGTTATCACCGACCCATGCGTGCGGAAGATGGGACCCGGGGACCGTGGAAGCCTCGTAGTAGAGGTCCGGATCACGCGTGGGCAGCGGGCGCGCCGTGCTATCGGCCACGATCGCCGAGGACTCATAGAACTGCCCGAGCTCTACGCCATGAGCATTGAACTCGTAATGCTTCAGCTCCATCGCCTTCACCAAGGCCGCACGCTTGGCCGCGCCCGCCGGTGTGTTCTCTTTTCGTTCCTCGATCTCGCGCAACATCTCTTCTTCGGTCTCCGCGGCGGTGACACCCAGCGCGTGGAACAGGTGGACGAACTCGCGACTCGACTTGTTGGCGCGCGTGACGATCCGCTCCGCCACCGGAACTCGCTCGGCCGAATAAGTTTGCAGCAGAGACGGATTCGCCTGACCCCGTAGTACCGCCGCCAGCTTCCAGACGAGGTTGTAGGAGTCCTGGATCGAAGTGTTGGACCCAAGGCCGTTGCTCGGCGGATGTCGATGAACGGCGTCGCCGACGCAGAACACCCGACCCGATTGCAGGTGTGTCGCGTACATCTCGTTGTTGCCCCACAGCGAAGAACCGGTGATCTCGACGTCGAGTTCGGGCATTCCCAGCAGGTTGCGCACGATCGCAGTGGCGGCCGCATCGTCGACCACCGGTGGCTCGTCGTTGATGTCGTAGCCCCACACCACTAACCACTCGTTCCAGGGCCGAACCATGCGCACCAGCCCGGCGCCGATTCCGCCCACGTTCGACCCCGGCTGGATCACCCAGTACAGGACTGATGGACGGTGGTTGCAGTGTTCGCTGATGTCGGCCTTGAAGGTGATGTTCATCGAACCGGCGATGTCCATCGCGCCTTCGAAGGGCAGGCCGATGTCGTCGGCCACTTTGGAGCGGGCACCGTCGGCGCCGATGAGGTACTTGGCGCGGATGGTGTAGCGCAGCCCGGTGAGCCGGTCGAGCACGTCAACGTCGACGCCGTCGGCGTCCTGGGTGTGCCCCAGGTACTCCGTGGAGAACCGGGTCTCCGTGCCCCGGACGGTGGCGTTGCGCACCAGGATCGGCTCGAGGTAGGTCTGCGGAATATCGACCGTCAAGCATGGAGATGCCAACTGGTAGTCGGCTTCCCGCTCGGGACTGGTTCCCCAGGTGTGGATGCGGCCGATCTCCTCGCCTGCGATGGATGTGCAGAACACCGTGTCACCCACCAGGTTGTGCGGCGTGGCGTCGGCCAGCACCTGCTTCTCGATACCCAAGTCACGGAAGATCTCCATTGCCCGCTGGTTGGTGATGTGAGCGCGTGGTGTGTTCGCCGTCCACCGGTACTTGGTGATCATCGTGTTGCGGATACCGAGTGATGAGAGAAGCAGCGCCGCCGAGGCCCCGGCAGGCCCGGATCCGACGATCAACACGTCGGTCTCCACAAGTGTGGAGCTGGGCAGCGTCGTGGCGGCCTGACCGTCGTCGAACTCCGGCATTGGAGTCACCCTTCCCGGCCGGGTTGGGCTCCGGCACATGGGATCGAGTGTGGGCACGGACACAACGACCCGTCGACAGCTTGGGCTCGACTCGGCGTGAATCCGAACAGATGGCCGTTGCACGAACTTGCGTGCCAGCCACCGTGCGGGTGGTTCGTCAGGCAGGCGGTAACGACCGGGTGGCCACGGCACGCCGTCGTACGTCGCTGGCGCGTTCACCGAAGCGGGTCGTGAAGGCGTTGGAGAAGTGGGCGGATGACACGAAGCCGCACCGGTGAGCAACCTCGGCGACCGTCATCGACGTGGCCTCGGGCGTCTGAAGCAGCGCTCGGGCCGCTTCCAACCGGCGATTCAGCACATGCTCGGGCAGCGTGGTTCCCGCCTCGGCGAGCAGACGCGAGAGATGCCGAGTGCTGATGCCAACGGCGGCGGCGACCCGCCGCGCGGATAGTGCCGGATCGCGATAATGCAGGTTGAGATAGGTCTCCACAGCCTTCAAATGCGCCGGATGCAGATCGTGACGGCCAGGCGCGCACAGCGCGGCGACCAGATCGAGTAGGGCGTCCTCAGCAACCGGTTGCGGCTCGTGAGCGTCTACGGCAGCGCCCACACATCGCGCCAAGGCATGTGCGACCGGCTGCTCATCGCTGCCGAAGTCACGGACGATGGGCCGCGCAAGCTGGTGGATGTCGGTGACTGCGGCGAAAAGCTCGCGCGGGATCTTCAACACCAGCTCCTCGAGACCCTGAGAGAAGCCCCGCATAAAGGGCCGGTCAGCGTCGCACATCAACAACTGCCCCGGTCGCAGCGACCAGACCCCATCCTCGTGGTAGAAGAACGCCTCACCCACCAAGCTGAAAAACAACGCCACCGACTCCGTCGGGCGTGCCCGGACCAGCGTCTCGTCGCGTTCCACCACGTGTGAAGTGCCGCGTACCCGCGCCAAGTGCATCCGGTCCAACTGAAGGTTAATCTCAGTCGCCTCAAGCACTTCCGCGCGCAAATTCCGACAACGGAGGCCGATCAGGGCGGTGGCGTTGTGGCTCTCCCACAGTTCCACCCGCTGCTGATCGGGCAGACCGACCGTCGTGAACGCGCGCGGCCGTGCGGGCATGGTCTGCATAACAGGAATCTACTAGGGACTCATGCCACACGTATTCGTTGGACCTTATCGACCGTCGGATCACGAAGCCACCCGTCGGAGAATCTCGATCACCCGGCAGACCAGTTGATCGTGGGCTGAGGCCGGCCAGGCGGCCACCAGTTCGACGCCGAGACTCTTCGGCTGCAGCGGACGGTAGACCACACCAGCAATGTCCAGAGCCGATGTCGGTGCGGGCACGATCGCAGCCCCGAGTCCGGCGGCCACCAGGGTGACCAGTGTCGAGGTCTCCTCCACTTCATGGCGCACCCGGGGAGTGAAGCCGGCGTCGGCGCACAGCGTCGCCAGCAACGATGTCATGAAGGAGCGACCTCCGCCGGCATACGCTACGAGATCTTCCTCACGGAGATCGCCTATTGTCAGTCCCTTTCGCTTGCTCAACCGATGCCCTTCCGGCAGCGCGACCAACAGCGAGTCCCGGCGGATGATCTCGGTGGACAGCCCGGGGTCGACAACGGGCGGGCGCAGTAGGGCGAGGTCGATCTCTCCCGCCGCCAACGCCGCCAGTTGCGCCGGGGCGAGCATCTCCCCACGGACCCTGACATCGACATCGGGTAGCAATTCACTGAGCGCGCGGACGAGCCGCGGCAGCACCGAGTAGGTGGCCGAGCCGACGCACCCGATGGTGAGCCGACCGGTGGTGCCATCAGCGACGCGGCGAACCAGATCGGCGGCGTCGTCCACCGCATCCAGGATCGCGCTGGCCCGGGCCAGGAATGCCTGGCCCGCCGGGGTCAACTCGACGTGGCGGGTCGAGCGGATCAGCAATTCCACGCCCAACTCGCGCTCGAGCTGGCGAATCTGTTGCGACAGCGGCGGTTGGGCGATGAGCAGGCGCTGGGCTGCGCGTCCGAAATGCAGTTCTTCGGCGACCGCCCGGAAGTACCGCAGATGTCGCAACTCCATTAAAACGTTCTACCTATCAAAGACCCTGATTTAAGTATTTCAGAATATCTGCGCTCAGACCTACCGTCGAGGCATGGATGTCGTGATCTGTAATCCCGTCCGAACTCCGGTCGGCCGGATGGGCGGGGCTCTGGCGGCGCTGACCGCTACCGATTTGGCCACCGCCGCTTTGCGCGCGCTGATCGACCGTACCGGGCTTGACGAAGGTGACGTCGATGACGTCGTTCTGGGCAACGGCTATGCCAACGGTGAGGCCCCGGCCATCGGCCGCATCGCCGCGTTGGACGCCGGCTTGGGCACCGAGGTCCCCGGCCTGCAGATCGATCGACGGTGCGGATCCGGCCTACAGGCCGTGCTCTACGCCGCCGGGCAGGTGGCCACCGGAGCTGCGGGTGTGGTGATCGCCGGCGGGGCGGAATCGATGTCCAATGTCGAGCACTACGCCCTCGGCCTGCGGACCGGTGTCCGGCAAGGCGGTATCGCACTGATGGACCGGCTCGATCGTGCCCGCGAAACCGCCGGTGGCAGTTCGCATCCCATCGCCGGCGGCATGATCGAGACGGCGGAGAACCTGCGTCGCGATTACGGGATTGGACGCGTCGAGCAGGACGAGCTATCGGTGCGCTCACACCAGCGGGCGGTCGCTGCCCATGAAGCCGGACACTTCGCCGACGAACTGGTGCCCGTCGCCGTCCCAAGCCGTCACGGCGATGTCGTCGTTGACCGCGATGAGCACCCTCGCGCGGATATCAGCGTCGAGACGCTCGCCGCGTTACGCCCGATCCTCCGCAAGGTGGATAGCGAGTCGACGGTCACCGCCGGCAACGCCTCTGGTCAAAACGACGGCGCTGCACTCTGTGTGGTCACCACCGCCGCCGACGCCACCCGGCTCGGCCTGACCGCTCTTCTAAAGCTGCGCTCGTGGGCTGTGACGGGCTGCGCGCCTGAAGTCATGGGCATCGGCCCGGTGAAGGCCAGCACGGCAGCGTTACAGCGCGTCGGCCTGACGCTCGACGATATCGACCTGATCGAACTCAACGAGGCCTTCGCCGCGCAAGTGCTGGCGGTGCTGGCCGAATGGAAGGTCGACCCGCTTGATGACCGCGTGAATCCCAACGGTTCCGGGATCTCGTTGGGGCACCCGATCGGTGCGACCGGTGCCCGAATCCTGGCCACCGCGGCCTACGAAGCGCGGCGACGGGGCGCGCGCACGGTCCTGGAAACCATGTGCATCGGTGGGGGACAGGGGCTGGCCGCGGTGTTCGAGGCGGTGCAGTGATGGCGACCATCTGTGACACCACCGCGGACGCTGTGGCTGACATCAATGACGGAAGCACCGTCCTTATCGGCGGTTTCGGGATGGCGGGCATGCCCGTCGCGCTCATCGATGCGCTGATCGACCACGGCGCAACGGATCTCACCGTGGTATCGAACAACGCCGGCAATGGCGACACCGGTTTGGCCGCCCTGCTGGCCGCCAGGCGCGTTCGCAAGGTCATCTGCTCATTCCCCCGGCAATCCGATTCCTGGATATTCGACGGCCTCTACCGCGCCGGCGACATCCAACTCGAGGTCGTGCCGCAGGGCACCCTCGCCGAGCGGATGCGCGCCGCCGGTGCCGGCATCGGAGCGTTTTACTGCCCCACCGCCGTCGGAACCCCGCTGGCCGAGGGCAAAGAGGAACGGGTAATCGACGGCCGCACTTACATTTTGGAGTATCCCCTCGCCGGTGACGTCGCCCTGATAGGTGCCTACCAGTCCGACCGGATGGGCAACCTTGTGTACCGCAAGACCGCCCGCAACTTCGGGCCCGTGATGGCGACGGCAGCGACCACCACGATCGTTCAGGTGCGCGAAGTGGTTGAGACCGGCGCGCTCGATCCCGAAGCGGTGATCACTCCCAGCATCTACGTCGACAAGGTGGTGGCGGTATGAGCGCACTGACCAAAGAGCAGATGGCCGCCCTGGTCGCCCGTGACATACCGGCCGGCTCCTATGTCAACCTCGGGATCGGCCAGCCCACCACCGTGGCCGACCACCTGCCTGCCGGTGCCGGGATCGTGCTGCACACCGAAAACGGGATGCTGCACATGGGACCCGCTGCGGTCGGCGACCAGATCGACTCCGACCTGACCAATGCGGGCAAGATCCCGGTCACCGAGCTTCCCGGCGCCGCATACTTCCACCACGCCGATTCATTTGCGATGATGCGCGGCGGCCACCTCGATGTCTGTGTGCTCGGTGCCTTTCAGGTGTCAGCCAAAGGCGATCTGGCCAACTGGCACACCGGCGCTCCCAACGCGATTCCCGCCGTTGGCGGTGCCATGGACCTGGCCATCGGCGCCAAACAAGTGTTCGTCATGATGACACTGTTCGCCAAAGATGGCTCCGCCAAACTGGTTCCGACGTGCACGTACCCATTAACGGGCCTGGGATGCGTGTCCCGGGTCTATACCGATCTGGCAGTGTTCGACATCAACGCCGACGGCGTGACCGTCCGCGACACCTACGGCATCAGCCGCGCGGAACTAGCGCAACGCCTCGACGTCACCCTTCTCACCGCTGAAGCTCGGCACAGCCGCAGAAGTCTCGTCAGCTGAGAGGCTGGCTACTCGAAGTGTTCGCGTACCGGCAGATGTGGCTGACCATGATTTCCGCGACCTCTCTGGGCTTTTCGGCAGGCGCCAGGTGAGCAACGCCGTCGAGGATAACCTCGCGCACACTGCACGCCGACGGCGATCTGGTGCAACAACTCTGGGGGTGTGGCAATGTCCTCGGAGCCGGCGATGGTGCAGACCGGTGCGGTGATCTGCGCCAATTGGTCCCTTCGGGTGCGGGTTGGACTGCGCGGAAGCGGTGGCGGCTGTGAGCCAAAGGCCGCGGCTGAGTTGCCGGGCGGACGTGTCGGTGATGCTAAGCGTGGGATATGTCGCCCAGCGCTCCTCCCTCAGCTTCCCAACGTTGGATAGCGATAGCGACGACGTGGCGAGTGTCGACGCCGCGCATACCCGTTCCGATGAATCGGTGTGCAGCCGACATATCGGCAACGGTGGATGTTGTTGTCATGCCGATCGGGCGTGTGTTGGGGAGTCTCGTACGAGTCACTGACATGTCATGCTTTCGGTGGTCGTCGGGGATACTGGTAGACAACGAGTGTTTTTGTCGCACAACCGTTGTCGAGAGCTCGCAGGTTTCGCGCCGAGGGATCAGTCATGGTCCATGACCGGCGTACCGCAAAATTGGCTTCGCCCCCGCAGCGGCAATGAGGGCGTGAGTCTGGTGTTCAGGCGTTCTGCATCTGAGGTTGTGATCGCGATGCAGGTGGCAGTGCTCCTCCGTCGGCTTCCCATCGCTCAAGGGAGACGGGGGACAGCAGTCGATCATCGGCGCGGCGCGTGATTCCGAGTAGTTGGTCGGGTGTGGACGCGTCGTTGACGCTGGCCGCTTTTGTCACCACGTTGTAGGCGTGCGTGGGCTCGGTGTATGGGGGGACGACCAGTAGGTCGAGCTTTCCGAACCGCGGACCGAACAGCGAGACGACGTTCGGCCACTCTTGGTGGCCGCTCACAATTACTTGATCGCCCTGATGCTTCATGCTCGGCGGTGCTGAGGACCAGTCGTCTTCGTGGTAAAGCACACTGTCGATGGAGCCGACCCGTAGCGAGAGTGCTCCCAGTAGCGAGGGCAGTTCGCTGCTGAGTTCGGTTGATCGGGGCCACCAGGCACCCTGGACGAAGCCGCACGACTTGTGTGCGGGTTTCAGCCGCATCCGCAGGTTTCCGATGGAGGACCGGCGCGTCGATGCGTCGCGGATGTGCTCGGTGATCGTTAACATGTGCTGCCTTCCGTGTTGTGCGCTGTGTCACGACGAGTTTTGTTCGGATGTCAGGGTTGTCGAGCGCGCGGCTTAGCCGTCGTGCACTCGCAGGACCTTTTCGGCCGCCTCGTCGGTATAGGTGATGGTCATATTCCAGGGTGGTACGAATACGAGAGATTTGCTTGCCGCACTCCTACAACCGCGGAGCTGGTCTTTGTTGCGTTAGAACAGCGAGGGACCGGCTGGTTACCGCCGAATATGGTCCCGATCGGATCCGGGTCGAAATTGTGGAAACCGCCTAGTTTTGGCGCGGTTGATTCCAGTTGCGAACGCGGCGGGCCGACGCTGGATTCGCCACGGGTTTCGGCGATTTGAGGCGTGTGACCGAGGCGTAGACGTGAACGGTCCTCGGTGAGTTCTTCGATGACGGCACCTAGGGTTGTGTTGTGGGCGACTAGCTCAGCTTCGCGGGTTTCGAGTTCGCGGATTCGGCGGTGGGCCTTGTTGAGTTGGTTGTTGAGTGTTGCGAGGGTGGGAGCTGTTGGAGACACGGACTTCCTCATAACTACTTGTGGACTTGTCTTTTCACGCTGTGCGATGTCATCGCGGTGTGGGCTGGGTCAGATCGGCGATGTGAAGGCCGTAGGGCATTGCTTTGAGCAGTGTGACGGCCAGGGGGATGCCATTCGGTAATTCATAGGTGCGCCGGTCCCCGGCGCGTGCTCCTGCGATGGCGGCTCCCAACGGGGATTCGATGGAATAGACGGCCATGTCGGCGAATTCGGCGCCCTGTACGCCCAGCAGGAATGTTTCGGTGTCACCGGTGGCGTCGCGGCGGATGGTGACGACCATGCCCGGTTCGGCGACCCCGTCGTCGGGCGGATCTTCGCCCACGACAGCGTTGATCAGGAGGTCATGTATCTGTTGAATCCGCTTCTCCCACGCGCGTCGCACTGCGGTGGCGTTTTCGTCGGCATCCTCATCGGCGATGCCGGCGGAGAAGAGAAAACGCAGGGTGTCCAGTTCGCGGTGGAGCCGCTCGTGGGCCTGCGGTGAGATCCAGACCCGTGTCGTGGTGGCCATGTCAGTTCCTTTCGTTGCATGAATCCCACAGCGCAGAGCGATGTTTGACGACTCGCTCACGCCGATTTCGGCGCATGCGCTCCGTAAGGCACCGCCCTGAGCAATGTGACGGGCAGGTTGGCCCCACTGGGGAGTGTCATTGGGCGCCATGTGCGGGGTCACCGTCCTGACGTGCGACCTGGACGTTGATGGCCGTCACCGTTGTCGACCAGGTTGTCGAGGCCGTGTTGCCATCGTGCGAAGCGGATACGGTCACACACTCCTCGGGTGGCGGTGAACAGGGTCGCTGCGATAGCGGCCGCGCATATCCAGATCACGACCGCGCCTATCGCTGCTTCGGTGGCTGCGCGGCTGGTCGGGGCTGGGGCGGGGACCTGCTCGCCCGTGTTGTCGGCCCAGATCTCAATGATGTCACCAGCTTTGGCTGCCGATTGCGCCTTGACCGTGCCGGTGTGTTCGGCGCCGGCGGCAGTCCATCGGGCCGACACGGTGGTGGTACCGTTTCGCGAGACTTGGGAGGTGGGGACGTCGGTGACCGTCGCGGTCACGGGGTGGCGCGTGTGGGCCTGCTCGGCGTAGATCTGTCGGCTCGAGTCATAGACCGCGGTCCCCACCGCGGCCGCGATCGGCGCGGCAACCAGCGACACCGTGACGGCCAGCACGAAGGCCAATGCCTCGATCCGATCGACGGTGCGGACCAGTGGATCCCGGCCGGCCAGCCGCAGCAGAAGCGGCCACCGGGGCAGGCGCACAGTGAAGGCGTCCATCGCCGCGTTGTCGGTACGGCGATGGGCCATTCCGCGTTGGTCGTGGGGACCGTGGGATTTCATCGACATGCCCGTGCGACCAGTCGGCATCGCCAGGTGGCGTCCCGATTGCTATCGGTGTGAGCGACCGCGGTCGCGCGCAATGAAGTGCTGGCCACCATCGCCCACCTCCAAAGCCCGACCATCGGTTATCCCCATGGTGGTGTGGATGGCTGCCGCGGGTTTGCCCCAGTCAGACAACGTCGCCGCGATGCTTTGTCGTGTTTCGACAGCGCATGCCTCAGTCGGTGTCGGTGGCTGCGAGTTCAATCATCATGGCCAGCCGCTTTTTGGCGTCGTCGAGCTGCAGAGGGGTGATCTCGGCCATCTTGCGGAGCCGGTAGCGCACGGTGTTCTCGTGCACTCCCAGACGATCGCCGGCTTCGGTCGGGTCGCCCTGGGCCTCCAGCCAGGCCCGCAGCGTGGGCACGTACTCGGTGGCGTGCTCGTGGTCGTGGCGGCGCAGCTCGGCCACTGGTCCGCGGTCGGGGGAGCGGCCCGAGCGCGCCGCGCTGCGTAGCCGTTGTAGCAGGATGTCGTCCCACGACTCGTCGTAGGCCGGAGCCGTGGCGCCGGTCGGCCGCATCTCGTGTAGCGCTAGACACTCGTCGGCTTCGTGGCGGGCCGCGACGAGGTCAGCCGCCTCGGCGGGCCCGCTGATGCCGGCCAATATGGCCATCCGCTCAGGCAATGCCGCCTGCAGACCGATCACCCAGCGTCGCGCCGTGTCGGCATCCTCGCCAGGAAGCAGGGTGTAGACGGTGTTGCCGGCCAGGGCGCTCCGCCCGGGCCGAGACCAGCCGAACCCGGTGGTGGCGCGCTCGAACGCCAACAACAGCGCGGCGTCTCGTTCGGCGCCAAGGCACGCCTGCACCGCGATCACCCGCATGGGTTTGTGCGCAAGGCCCAGGCGGCTGGCCGCGGTGGCCGCATCGGCGGTGCCCTCCAGTAACCGGATCACCAGTTCGGATTCGACCTGACGCTCCAAGTCCGCGCTGGCGCGAGAGCGCAGCAGGTGCAGGGCCACGGTGCGGGCACCGTCGGCCAACGCGGTGAGCGCGGCCCCGTTCAGCGGCGCCGTACACTCCACCCACACCGATCCCATGAGTTCGCGTCCCGACCGCACTGCGACCACCATGCGCCCGGTCATCCCGTGATCGGAGTCTTGGCTGACAAACATTGGCTCGTCGGAAGACGCCAAATGCGCGTACACACCACGCGAGCCGAAGAAGGCCCGCAACTGCTCGGGCGCCTGGCGCTCAATGATGGTCGCCACCCGCGCCGGATCCGCGTTTTGCTGGCGCCGCGAGTAGGCCAGCACCCGTGAGAGCCGGTCCTCGATGATGACTGCCCCGCCGGCGGACTCAGCCAGACTGTCCGCCAATGCGAACAAATCCGTTGGGCCGCGGCCGGATTCGGTTTCGCGGCCTTCTAGGACCAGCCCGAAGATGACTGCGGCTAACTCGCTCCATGACATCGCGGGGTCGACCATCATCACCGCGACACCCTCGGCCGCACCGGCGAATGCCGTGTCATCGTCGTCGCCCCGGATGAGTACGACGACCGCACGGGCTGCCGCCGCCCATCGCACCGCCTGTTTCACCGATTGCGCACCGATGCCCAGCAACACGTCACCGACGACCGCGCGATCCTCGGTGAGTTCATGCACCACGACGCTGCGCAATTCGGTGGACCGCGGGATCGCGCAGAACCGCAACCGCACGCCATAGCTACCCAGCACATTGACCAGGCGGTCTAACGTGACCACGAGCCGCTCCCTAGGCCTAAATCAAATTCCAGCGTATCGGTCACGGGCCAAAGCGTTGCCATCTAGCGTGAGGCTTTCCGCGCATACGAGATGGCACAGGGTTGATGCCCCAGTGAATCCGCAACCTCCGTTGCTGCTTGCCTTGGACCTGACGGGCACCTTTGTCTTCGCACTCAACGGTGCGCTGACCGCGGTGCGCGCGGCGCGCCTCGACGTGGTCGGGGTGGTGACGCTGGGCATGATGACCGCGTTGGGCGGCGGCGTTATCCGTGACCTCGTCATCGGCGACATCCCCCCTGCGACGTTTCGTGACTGGCGCTACTTCGCGCTGGCCGTCGGGGGCGGACTGGTGGCATTTGCGCTCAGCAAGCTGCTGAATCGCCTGGAGACATCGATCACGGTCTTTGATGCGATGGGTCTGAGCGTGTTCGCGGTCATCGGGACGAGCAAGGCTGCTGACTTCGGCCTGGGAATCGGGCCCACGCTGCTGCTTGGCGTCGTCACCGCGGTCGGCGGCGGCACGATCCGCGACGTCCTGATCGGGCAGATCCCAACGGTGCTGCGCAGCGAACTGTATGCGATCCCCGCACTGGCCGCTGCCGCGGTCACCGTCGGGGCGATCCACATGAACATTCACGGCCTGGCGACGGCCCTGGCCGCCGCGGCGCTCTGCTTCGTCATCCGAATGCTCGGCGTGCATTTCCGGCTCAACGCCCCGGGACCGCCGGGCATCGACGCCGACCCCGGTTCGACTGATCCAGACCCGCCGCCGGCGGCTGGCCCTGGGGATCGCCGCTGAAGTCAGCGGGCTAGCCAGCCCAGCGCCGCGACCACCAGGGCTTGAGTCCCGGTGTCGAGGGTGGGTTGAATGACCGGGGCGAAACCCGGGGAGTGGTTGACGGGCACGTCCTGGCTGAGCCGGCCAGCATCGGCCGCGCTGCGGTACTGCCGCTCGTCGATTCCGCCGATACCCCAGTAGGTGTAGGGCGCGTCGAGGGCGTCGGGGATGTCGCTGAAGTCTTCACTGGCCGACTGCGCCGGCATCGCTTGGAGGCGGTCCCCGAAGTGGGCGGCGAACGCCTCGCTCACCCGATCGGTGACCGCATCGTCATTGACAGTGAGGGGAAACGAGTCGTAGAGCTCAAATTCGGGTTCGCGCGGGGAGTTCGACGCGTGGCACTCGGCGACGACGATGCGCCGAATCGCATCGAGCACCGCCGACCGCACCGATTCGTCATAGGTCCGCACATTGAGCTCCAGCACAGCGTGATCGCCGATCACATTGCTTTTGCTCCCGGCGCGGATACTTCCGATCGTCAAGACGACGGTATCGGTGGCCGCCACCTCCCGAGCGACGATGGTTTGCAGCCTGATCACGATCATGGCCGCGAGTACCACCGGGTCGACGGCGGCCTGCGGCATCGACCCGTGCGCGCCGCGGCCGTAGAGCGTGACGCGCATGCTGTCTGCGGCCGAAAGCACGGGTCCGCGGTGAGTGCCGACCACACCGGCCGGTGCAGGAAGCACATGTTGTGCCAGGGCGACGTCGACGGGCCCAACAACATCGCGCAGTCCATCGTTGACCATCCCGCGCGCCCCGTCACCGGCCTCTTCGGCGGGCTGAAACAGCGCGATGACGGTGCCGCTCCACAGTTGGGTTGCTTGGGCAAGCAACGCGGCGGCACCCAGCAGGCAGGCGACGTGGATATCGTGGCCGCACGCGTGCATGACCGGCACGTCGTAACCGGCGGCGTCGGTGGCGCGAACCGTGCTGGCATAGGGAAGCCCGGTCGCCTCCTCGACGGGCAGCCCGTCCATATCGGCGCGCAACAGCACGGTCGGTCCGGCGTCGTTGCGCATGATGCCGATGACACCGGTGCCGCCAACGCCGTCGTGCACCTGGTAACCGCACTGGCGTAGCTTCTCGCCGACGATGTGGGCGGTGCGCTGCTCGTGATGGGACAGTTCGAGGTGCTGATGGATGTCGCGATAAAGATCTTCTTGCCACGCCCGGATCTCGGATAGGCCGTCGAGGATGACGGCGGCCGGGTTCGCCGCAGCGGCCACGTTCTTCTCCAATCGCTCACGGTCCGGACGGCAACACCCGCGCGTCCACTGCCCAGGATTCCCCGATTTCGCCCAACTATTTTGGTATTCGCACCGTCCGGGTGCTGTGCATCGGCGTGTGGTGATCGACAGCCTGTCTGTGTGGCCTGCGGGCCGAATTGTCGCGGTGCGACAATCGGTCGCCGCGTGATTGTCCTGACGGCGCAACCGCCGCCGCGGCCCGCGCGAGGACCGTGGAGTCAAGCAAGCAGAGTCCCATCGCAAGACCTGGGTGCGACCACCAGCCGTTGATCGGGCTTGATGCGCAACACCGTTGGGGTACCGCGATCGACGCTGCTGCGCCACACGCCCGCCTCAGCGGGCAACCCAGTCGTCAACGGCGGGCGTCTGCCTTCGCGTTCCTGACGACACCATCGTCAAGCGAGAAGTGAATATCATGAAAATGACCAGGGCCGAGTATGTCTCGATGACACGTGAGACTCGCATCCGGCTGACCAATGAATTGGCGACCCTTCGTAGGTGGCCGAGCGTCGAAGTGCCCGACGACTACATCGACATCGCCGAAAGCCGTTCCGGCTACCGGGCGAGGCGAGCACGCATCCGCCATATCGAAGAGGTGCTCGCGCAGGCGAGCGTTGATGACGGGCTGGCTGACAACGGCATCGCCGGGGCAGGCATGGTCCTGACGATCCGCTACGACGACAGCGGCACGCTGTCCTCGTCGCATTGGCTGCAGCGGTCGACTCTGGTGGGGGAGTACCCGTTTGATGGCAGCAGCGGTTGACTGTTTCCATGGTCGCGCGGGCTGCTGGTCTGGGGCTTGCCCGCAGCCCACAATGACGCCGCCTGGCTTTGTCGAGTTCCGACAGCACAAGCGCGGCGGTCCTCCTGTTGAATTAACACAGCTCTGGTCGAAACCCGCCACTGAGCGGACGCTGGCCGACAGCCCGATGCAGCAACATCATTCAGGCCCGACAAACAATTCGTCGGGCCTATTCGGTGTTGTGGCACAGGCGAGTTAGTCGGCGCCGACCGGAAGGGCAGCGAAATAGATACGTACAGAGGGAGATTGAGATGAAGAATATCGCCGCCACAGTTGGAACTATCGTCGCGACCGCTGCGCTCGGCCTGAGCGCCGCCGCCGCAGCCGGCGCCGCCCCCAGCGGCGTCGGCACAGCCGATCAGACCATCGGCAAACTTCAGTCCGAGGGTTACAACGTCATCGTCAGCCGAACCGGTACTGGCCCAGTCGATCAGTGCACGGTAACCGCAGTACGCCCCGGCCAGACATACTCACGTACCGACTCCGGTGTGCCTGGAAACGAGCTCGGCACGCCTGGGCCCAATATCGCCACGACCGTGACGAACGAGACGGCGTATGTGTCGCTCAGCTGCTAGTGACCAAAGGTGTAACCGGCCCACCGCTCATCAGCGGCTTTATTTCTGGCCGCGGCTACCCTGACCGCGATGCGTTCGTTGACCATCGTCAGCGGTCCGTTATGCCACCGTCGGTGCGTCCCGGCTAACAATGCTCTCGCGTCTCGATTACGTCATGTTCGGTTGTGCGGCGCAAACGCCAACGTCAGCAATTTAGTCCGGCTATTCAATCGATGCGCCGTCGGCTCTTGACGACCGCCACAGCGCGAACTCGTCTGGCGCACAATCCTTTCCAATTGCCGACCCGCTGCACCTATCCACATCGCGAAAATAACGAGAAGGCTGGCAAAAAAATCCGGCGACTATGTTATTTCTTATTGACGCCTGGGTAGATAACAGCTCGTAGCACGAAGTCGGGGCGGGCTACTTACCGATGTGGGGAGGCTTCGATGGCTACGCAACACAGAAAAGCGCGCTGCCGACGGCCGTCGGGGATGACATTTGTCGCCGCGGCCGCCGCCACCGGCGGAGCAATCGCCGCAGCGGCAGGTGTCCCGCACGATGTCCCCGACGTGGCGTCATCACCATCGACCATGCGGCCCTCGGTGCTGGCCGTCGCGGTCGTCGACGTGCCCACACCGAACGCGTTGTTCGCGGCGCGCCAACCTGCTCTCGCTCCGGTCACCGGTCTCGCCGGGCCTGGTCCGGTCACTCTCGAAGCCTCTGTCGAGCGGCAGTTGCTCGGCTCCGGCGCCGTCCTCAGCCCACGCTCGGTGAACCTGGCGTTCTCTCCGTCGACCTTCCCCGCGCGCACCGTCGGTTCGTCGGTAGGCGACAACTCACGGGCTGCGATGTCCGGGATCGCCTCGCCCGGAACAGTATTCGGATCGTTCCGGAACCCGGCGTTCGAGGCGATCGGTGTAATGACCTATCAGGCGGTCCAATTCGTCGGGATCTTCATTGGCAACGGCGACGAGCCCGGTGAAAACGGTGGCCTCCTGATCGGCAACGGCGCCGACGGGGGACCGGGCCAGAACGGCGGGCGCGGCGGACTGCTGTTCGGCAACGGCGGCAACGGCGGCGCCGGGATCGCGGGTGTCAACGGCGGCAGGGGTGGGGACGGCGGCGACGCCGGGCTGTGGGGAAGCGGCGGCACCGGCGGAGTCGGGGCCAGCATCTCGTCCGACACCGGCGACGTCACAGGTGGAAGTGGCGGCAACGGCGGCAATTCCGGCCTGATCTTCGGCAACGCCGGCGCCGGCGGCGCAGGAGGCAAAGCCACCACTTCGACGGGCACCGCTCAGGGCGGTGCCGGTGGGGACGGCGGCAGCAGTAAGTGGATCGGCACCGGCGGTATCGGCGGCGCGGGCGGTGACGCCGTCACCGGCGAGGGCACAGCCATCGGTGGAGACGGGGGCGACGGCGGCAACACCGGGTTGCTGTTCGGCTGGGGCGGTACCGGCGGCGCGGGCGGCGACGCCTCCACCACCGGCGACGGCGACGCTTACGGCGGTACCGGCGGGAACGGCGGTGGTCTCGGCATCGAAGGCGCCAGCGGCGACGGAGGTAACGGCGGAACCGCAACCACCGACACAGGTACGGCTGTCGGCGGCGCGGGCGGGCACGGCGGCAGCGACATTTTCAACGGCACCGCAGGCGACGGCGGCGACGGGGGCGGCGCGTCAGCGGTCTCCGGCACCGCGACGGGTGGAGCGGGCGGCAACGGCGGACTGGGCGGCATCGACGGTCAAGGCGGCGATGGCGGATCCGGTGGCAGTGCCGCCGTCGACTCTGGTGACGCCGTCGGCGGCGCAGGCGGTTCGGGCGGCGGCAGCGGCTTGATGCAGAACGGCGGTGACGGGGGTGACGGTGGCCATGCGACCGCCGAGACCGGCACCGCGCTGGGTGGCGACGGCGGCCACGGCGGTTCCACCAGTTGGGCCAACGGATACCATGCCGGCAGCGGTGGCAAGGGTGGCAACGGCACCGCGACCAACGGCACCGGCACGGGCGGCGACGGTGGCGACGGCGGCACCGACGGCCCCGGTGCAGCTGACGGTGCGGGCGGCGCGGGCGGTACCGGATCGGGATCCACCGGAAGCACCGACGGCAACCCGGGCACCCACGGGTAGGGCTACGGCGCCCGCGTCCGAGTCGATGCGCTGAGCTCAGCGCCAATTACCCTGCGGTGGTTGGCAAGTGCCATGAATTCGGTGTTCAGGCCAATGCGCCGACGTCGCGGTGTCGGGACGCATGGTGCTCACGCCGGCGCTGTCGTCAGCACGTGAATCACTTCGCGCAGCGGTTCGGGCGATGTCGCGATTTCACCGATGAAGGGGTGTGACAACTCAAGCACGAGGAACAGTTGCGCCCCGACGAGAACACCGAGGATGGCGACCATGGTGTAGTGGGTGGCCGGTTTCTTCACGCCATAGATGATCGCGCCGCCGAGCAGCAGTCCGCTGGTCAGGAAGATGACCGCCCACAACGACCATGGCGGACCAATGTCTGTGCGCGCCTGCAATACTCGCTCAGCGCGTGCCTTACTGAGTGCGTCGAGATTGGAGTATGACGCGGAAAGACGCGCTTTCTGGGCGTCGGTCATCGCCTGGACCTGATCATATGCCGCGTTCAAACGGGACAGCGCTTCGTCGGCCTGTGGATAGGAGCGTCCGTTGGCAACCTCGCTCCATTCGGTCACAGCCGCGTGCTCGTATTCCAACAAGCTTGTCCGAATCCGGTTTCTGTCGGCGTCGTCGAACACCACGGCGTCCCTGGCGAGTTGCACGCCGGCGGTTCCCTCGGCGCGGGCTCGGCCGTCAGCGTCGTTGATCTGCCCCCACATCGCCGACACCACGAATCCGATGAAGAACGCGAAGACGAACCCGATGACGCCGAACGCAAACCTCGTGACGTCGTTGTGCTCCTCTCCTCTCAGGTGTGGGCAGCGACGACGAACGAAGCGCTGTATCAGCATCGCTACGCCGGTGATGACGACGATGATCCCCAGCAGCAGAAGCCATGAGGGCAGAGTGTTGACCAACCATCGGCTCAAGCCGGCGCTCCTCCCCGCGACTCCGAATTTCGACTGTAGGTGCGCAACGAGCTTGCGAACGTGCGATCGGAACTTTTGGCCGTCAGGCCCTCGAGTCAGCGGCCGACGTCGAGGACTGCCACTGGATGGTCCGCTGGCGGGTCGTACGCAGCGCATCGGCCGGAAATACCCGGTCGGCCAGTTCGCGCCAGTCGACGGCGTCGATATCGGATGTGGCAGGCGCAAACTCAAACATCGTCGAACTCCTTCACGCAAGACTTGTCATGGGGCTAACTGGATTTGGGCATCGGTGCTCAGCACGGCCAACGGCACCCGTTGCGGAGGCGTGGTCGGCTCGAGGACCTGCTGGCTGTTCGTCACGGTCGCGAACTTGGTGAAGCTGGTGGTGAGCATGCGTCAATCGTCATGCGCGAGCCGCGGATCCGTAATCGCCGGCAAGCCAGATTCCGCCACGCGGTGGGAAGGCTTTTCTATCCGTCGGGATAGGAACGAGGCTAGGCGCGCTCAGCCGTCATGTTCATCTCGACGGTGCCCTGGCAGGCGCCGCTGAGGATGTCGGTGTGCATGGTGCCTGCCAGTGTTCCATCCGGCTGCGGCGTATAGCGCACGGTCGAACGGGCCGGATTCCATTCGATGGTGGTGTCAGGCATCATGCAGTCCCACTGGAAATCGGTGGTCTGCGTCCACGACGTTCCGTCCCAGGTGAATTGGATCGGTTCTGGAACCGTCTTGTTCCGCGGCGGCGGGCCGCTGACGATCGTCGCCACGCACTTGCCGCCCGTGCAGGTCGAGCTGAACCCATAGGTGTCGCTGTACTGCCCCTCAGGCTGGCCGGCTGCGACGCTGGTCCCGGACTTCGGGCCGACAATGAACGTGATCGTGTACTCGCCATTCCAGGACGCGGTGTCGGCACTGGCCGGTGGCGACAGGAACCCGGCGACCATGAGCGACCCAGCGCACAGGCCGGCGGTAAGACAGCCTCGCGTCATCGCCTGAGTGTCGCAGATTACAGGCGCCGCGGGCGCATCATCGACAAGAGTCGCATCGAGCTGCATGGAGGCGAATCGGATGTCGCACTCAACCGCCGACCGGGCCGCACTGGCCGCCGACCTGCAACGTGCCCGGACCGATTTTCGGCACTTGTTGCACGCTGCCGACGAGCAGGACTGGAACAAGTCCACCCAGCGCACGCGGTGGACCAACGAGCAGTTGCTGTTCCACATGGTGTTCGGCTACATGGTGGTGCGACGGCTGATCTTCCTTTTTCGCATACTCGGACGGTTACCTGACGGCGCCAGCCGCCGGTTCGCGCATGTTCTCGACGCGGCCGCGCGACCGTTTCACATGATCAATTACTACGGAACCTGCGCAGCAGCCCTTGTCTACAATCGCCGCCGGATGGGCGAGAAAATGGACAGGGAGATCACCAGGCTGCAGCGGTCGCTCGCTACCGAAAACGACGATTCATTTTCTCGCGGTATGCATTACCCGACTCGCTGGGATCCGTATTTCCGCGACTACATGACACTCGCGGACATCTACCGGTATCCCGGACAGCACTACGACCACCATCGGCAACAACTGACGCTGACCAAGATGTGACGTCGCTCGCTACCGGCGCGCGGTGACCCCGAGTTCGGCGAGAAGGCGGCGGACACGCTCTTCGATGTCGTCGCGGATAGGCCGGACCGCGTCGACGGGTTGACCGGCGGGGTCGGGCAAATCCCAGTTCTCGTAACGCTTTCCAGGAAAGTAGGGGCATGCGTCGCCGCAGCCCATGGTGACGACGACATCGGCGGCCTGCACGACTTCGTCGGTTAACTGCTTGGGGAATTCGCCAGTGATGTCGATACCTACCTCGGCCATCGCGGCGATCGCTGACGGGTTGATCTCGTTGCCGGGTTCGGAGCCTCCGGACCAGGCGACGGCGTCCTCTCCGGCTAGATGGGTGAAGAAACCGAGGGCCATTTGCGAGCGGCCGGCGTTATGGGTGCACAAGAACAGCACCGAGGGTCTGCCGTCGGTCAAGATGAACTCCCAGGGTCGACCTTGAGATCGGGGGAATGGTGCGGCACGACGACGTCGTCGGCCACCCGCGCGGAATCCGGGTACAGCGCAACGATCAACGCCAGACCGATGAGACCACCGACGATTTGGGCGACGATGAACCCTGGCGCCGAGCCTGGAGCGATGCCCGCGAAGGTGTCGGAGAACATGCGGCCGACGGTTACTGCTGGATTGGCGAAAGACGTCGAACTGGTGAACCAATAGGCGGCTCCGATGTAGGCGCCCACCGCTGCCGCCGCGACGGCTGCTCGGCCGGTACGGGCGAGGGCGAAGATCAAGGCGATCAATCCGGCTGGCGCGACGATCTCGCCGACCAGGTGACCGTTTGTGATGCGGTCCTTGGCGGACCATTCGAACACCTGACGGTCGAACATGATGTTGGCCAGCCACGCCCCGACGAATGCCCCGACTGTTTGAACCACGGTGTAGGCGATCGCATCGCTTCCGGCGATACCACTGCCGGACCGGCGGCCAAGCAGCCAGTCGGCTGCAGTCACGACGGGGTTGAAGTGCGCGCCGGAGACGGGGCCGAACATCAAAATCAGCACCGCCAACCCGAATACCGTCGCGGTCGAGTTCTCCATGTCCACCTACCCGCTACCCACCAGACTGCCAGCGCCCACCACTCGCGAAAGCTTCTGCAACGCTTCAGGAATCACCCCCCGTGACCGCGGGCAGTCAGTCCGACGATCCCGACGGCACTTGGAGTCAGCAGCAGGATGCACTGGCTTGCGACGGCTCGGCCTGACCACCGCAGCAGACGCTGCCGCCTTCGTCCTCGTCGACATGCTTGGGACTGCTGCCGAAGGTGTCGGAGTCCGCGAGCACCGTGTAGACCTCCCACTTCTCACCTGCCGGGCCGGTGACCCACACCTTGTCCTGCAACGCGAAGCAACAGGTCGTGCCGATCTCTTCGTCGGTGAACAGTCCGGCGTCGGAAAGCCGGGCGATCTCGCCGTGGACGGCGTCGCTGGATTCGACTTCGACGCCGAGATGATTGATGGTGCCGCCCTGACCCCGGTTCTCGATCAGGACCAGCTTCAGAGGCGGGTCGGCCACGGCGAAGTTGGCGTAGCCCTCCTTCACCTTGGCCGGCGAGGCGTTGAACAACGTGGAGTAAAACGCGATCGCCTCGTCGAGGTCGTCGACATTGAGTGCCAGTTGAACTCGGGACATAGTGAGCTCCTTCCTACCTGTGAGACATATATCGAAGTAGCGCGCTAGGCCCAGCTTCCCACCTTTTTGATGTATGTCAAGATCCCTGGCAGTATTGATGCATGCCGAAGACTCTGCCGATGATCGATATGTCTGCGCCGGTCTGCTGTGCGCCCGTCGCCGCAGGCCCGATGACCGATGAAGACGCGCTGCAGGTGGCGCTTCGGCTCAAAGCCCTTGCTGACCCCGCGCGGGTGAAGATCATGTCCTACCTGTTCAGCTCGGCATCGGGTGAAGAGAACAGCGGCGACCTTTCGAAGGCGTTGGGGTTGACGGAGTCCACCGTGAGCCACCACGTGGGCCACCTCCGGCGCGCTGGACTCGTGGAGTCGGATCGGCGCGGCATGAACGTGTACCACCGGCCGCACCGCGATGCCCTCGGTGCGTTGTGCAGCGTCCTGGACCCTAACTGCTGCAGGTGAGCAGGGCGGCGAGTCAGCCGCCGAAATCGTGGGCCTCGTCGTAGCCGTAATCCCCACCAGGATCCGGGCTCGGCTGGGGGGCGTCGACTCGATGACGTACCGGCGCTGCGGCCTCCGGTTGCGCCGTCGCGTCGTGTGCTTCGTCGTACTCGTAGTCGTGACCCGGGCCGACGCGGTTCTCAGTCATGCAGCACCTCCGTCGATGGCTGCTGAAATTATCCGTCAGGTGGGGCCGATGATGTGACAGGTGGTGTCGCAGCGCATCACTGTCCCCGGGGGAAGCGGTCGAAGAGGGTTGTACGACGGCGGGGCCGGCGCGGCCGGATCGGCAGGCGGCGGGGGAGCGGGTGCTGGCGCGGAAGGCGGCGGCGCCAGCGCCGCCAACACATGATCGGCGGTGAAAGTCGCTGCCTGATCGACCATTCCGCTCTCGACATACTGCGTGTGCGCGTTGAAGTCCTGCCCGTTCGAGCAGACAAAGTCATCGGGGACGCACAAGTCGATGGTCTTGGCCGCGTACGCCGGGCCGACCTCGATCTGCGGTTCGTGGATCGCTCGCATGAAGCGGGCGTTCGGTTTTCCGAACAGCGCGACCGCGGCCACGTGGTTGGCGACGTCGGGCGGCATCGGGTTCGGCACGCCGTCGGGCGCACCGTCCGGTATCACGTTCGCGGTGACGAAACCCGAAACGGCCGCACCTTGGGAAAACCCACCGAGCACGATCTTGGTGTTGGGGCAGTTCGCCGCCGTCGCCTCGATGTGTGCGCTGGCGTCCCTGACCCCGTCGATGGCGGTGGGGAAGTCGATGGTGGCGGGGTAGTCGACCGGATAGACGGTCATCGTCCTGGCGCCAAGGCGGGGCCGCAGCGCGTCCACGAAAGCCTGTCCTGTCGGCCCGACACCTGGGTCTTCGGTGGTGCCGCGGGCGAAGACGACCTCGACGTCCGGGCAGGGCTGCGCGGATGCGTGCGGCGGCGTCAAGGATGCCGCCGCGATGCCGATGAGAACTGCGATTGAGCGCGCCCGCACTGCGCAATGTTGACACACCGTGGCGACGACGGCCTGTCGAGAATCAAACGAAACATGAACGCGGCGTTAAGGACTGGATTGCGAGTGCCCGAAATTGCACTCACGGTCGTTGTCTGGAGCCGATTACGACCCTGTGTGCAGTCTCGGCGCGAACCATGGCGAAGGGTTCACATCGGCCAGCCTCGGGCGTAGCCTGTTAGGCATGAGTCAAATAGCGGCAGCGTTGCCGCCGGGTCCCCGGCTACCCAAGTGGCTTCAGACAGTCGTGTTCCTGCGGTACTGGCCTCGGTTCGTCAACGCATGCGGCCGTCGCTACGGCAAGGTGTTCACCATTCGCGCACTGACCGTGCCACCGATGGTGTACGTGGCCGATCCGGCCGTGATCAAGAAAGTGTTCGCGGGCGACCCGAGCGTATTTCACGCCGGTGAGGCCAACGCGATGCTCAGCGGCCTGCTCGGCGACACCTCGGTGTTGGTGATCGACGACGACGTGCACCGCGACCGGCGTCGCCTGATGTTGCCGCCGTTTCACCGGGATGCGGTGGCCAGGCAGGCCGCGCAAATGGCGCAGATCGCCGCGGCCAACATCGCGGAATGGCCGGTGTCTCAACCCTTCCCGGTGGCGCCGAAGATGTCGGAGATCACGCTCGAGGTGATCCTGCGGACCGTGATCGGCGCCAGCGATGCCTCACGTCTGGCTGCGCTGCGGGCGGTGATGCCCAAGCTGCTCAACGTCGGGCAGTGGGCGTCGCTGGCGATCGCGCGCCCGCAACTGCAAACCCGGCGGCCGTGGCGCACACTGTGGGAACGCATCCAAGAGGCCGACCGGTTGCTCTATGCGGAGATCGCCGACCGTCGCGCCGACCCGCATCTCGAGGAGCGCACCGATGTGTTGGCGATGCTGGTGCGCGCCACCGACGAAGACGGCCGCACGCTCAGCGACCGCGAGCTGCGTGACCAGTTGATGACGCTGCTCGTCGCGGGCCACGACACCACCGCGACCGCACTGTCGTGGGCATTGGAACGGCTCACCCGCCACCCGGGCGCCCTCGAAAAGGCGGTCCGTGCGGCCGATTCCGGCGACGACGAGTACCTCGACGCGGTGGCCAAGGAGACGCTGCGGATCCGTCCGGTCGTCTACGACGTGGGCAGGGTTCTCAAGAAACCGGTGGAATTGGCGGGCTACCGCTTACCCGCCGGCGTGATGGTGGTTCCGGGAATCGGATTGGTGCACAGCGACTCCGAGGTGTACCCGGACGCGGATCGGTTCGATCCCGACCGGATGATCGGTGCGACGCTGAGCCCGACGACCTGGTTCCCGTTCGGTGGCGGCAACCGTCGCTGCCTGGGTGCGACGTTCGCGATGGTCGAGATGCGCGTGGTGCTGCGCGAGGTGCTGCGCCGGGTCGAGCTGGCGACGACGACGGCGGCCGCGGAGTCGCAGAAGGTCAAGCATGTGATCATGATCCCGCGCAACGGTGCCCGCATCCGGGTTCAGGCTCTGCGGCCCGCGCATGTTGCCGCTACTCAGCCAACAGGTTGACCACACCAGCGAACGCCCCCGGAAAGCGTTCTGCGGCAGGCACAACCCGCGACCGTAACGGCGACCCGCTGGCCTCCAGCGCCGCCGCCGTCAACAACCGGTAGCGCCGCGACATCCGGCGCCAACGTCGGTCGTACTGCTGCGGCTGTTGCGCCACAACGCATTCCACCACGAGCGCCGCCGCGCCGAACGCGATGCCGAGGCCCTCACCGGTCAACGCGTCGACATACCCCGCGGCGTCACCCACCAGCATCACCCGGCCTGCCGTCCTGCTGCGCACCCGCTGCCGCAGCGGGCCCGCCGCGCGGTCAGGGCCGTGCGCTCGTTGCCGCACCCGCTGCCGCAGATCGGGAAACGCCGACAGATGCGCGTCGAAACCCCCTCTGCGCGACGTGAGCACCGCGACCCCGACGCAGTCGGCGGCCACGGGCGTGACATACGCCTCCGCATCGTGCGACCAGTACACCTCGACGCAGTCGCTCCACGGCGCCATCACATGATGACGGCGGATACCCCAGCGCCGCCGTCCGCGCGACGGCTGCGCCAACCCCAACGCACTGCGGATCGGGGAGTGCAAACCGTCGGCGGCGGCCAGATACCGCGACTCGAAGCCGCTGCAGCGCACTGAGGTAGCGGTCTGGCTGACCGGCCCGATCTCGCCGTGCACGATGGGCACCCCGGCCGCCGTCGCCGCCTCGAGCAACGCACCGTGCAACGCGGTGCGACGCACCCCGCGACCGGCGCCCGCACGGAATCGGCCGGTGACGCGGTGTCCGCCGTCGATGTAGGTGATGCCGTGAAACGGTGCGCCGGGCGGATCCACACCGAGGTCACCCAACAGCGCGACGGCGTGCGGCATCAACCCCTCACCGCACGCCTTGTCGACGGGCCCGACGCGGCGCTCGACCACGACGACCTCGAGCCCAGCGCGGGCGCCGAGGATCGCGGTGGCCAGCCCTGCCGGACCGCCGCCCGCGACCAACAGGTCGATCACCGCAGAGTCTCCAGTGCGGCGTTCTCGACGCCGATGCGGGTGCGCAGCAGCAACGCGTTGAGCGCCGTGAACATCACCGCCGTCACCCACGCCGTGTGCACCAATGGCAACGCGATCCCTTCGGCGACGACCGCGACGTAATTGGGGTGTGAGATAAACCGGTACGGGCCGCCGGTCACCCGCGACCCGTCGGGAATGACGACGACCCGGGTGTTCCACTGGTGCCCCAGTGTCCTGATGCACCACCAGCGCAGCCCCTGAGCGGCGAGCACCACCACCAGCATCGGCCAGCCCAGCGCAGGCGCCCAAGGGCGGTGCGCCGCCTCCACCAGACACCCGACCAGCAATGCGGTGTGCAGTGCCACCATCACCGGATAGTGCCGCGCGCCGAACTCGAGACCGCCGCGCGCCCGACTCCACGCCAGATTACGTTGGGCGACAACCAGTTCGACGATCCGTTCGGCCGCCACCGCGGCGATCAGCAGCGAATACCACACCATGCTCAGTGCCAGCGCAACAACACGAGTTCAGCGCAGAACCCCGGTCCCATCGCCATCAACAGACCGGGCGTGCCCGGCGCCGGTGGCTTCGCACGCGCGTCGCGCAGGATGTGCAGCACCGACGCCGACGACAGATTGCCGATCTCGCTGAGCGACCGCCACGACAGTTCGAGCGCGTCGTCGTCGAGGTCCAGCGCGGTGGTGATCGACTCGAGAACCCTTGGGCCGCCGGGATGTGACACCCACGAGCCGACGTCGTCGACGGTGAGATCGTGTTCTGCCAAGAAGCCGGTGACATCGTCGGCGAAATGGCGTTCGATCAGATCGGGCAGATCGGGCGACAACACCAGCTGGAAGCCGGAAGCGTCGACGTGCCAACCCATTATCCCCAGCGAGTCGGGGTACATCCGGCTGCGCGTGGCAACCACATCGGGCCCTGCGACCCCGTCGTGCAGGCCGCGCCGATCCCCTACTGCGACCACCGCTGCCGCACCGTCGGCGAACAGTGCGCTGCCGACCAGTGTGGCCATCGTCGGTTCGGCCGCCGCGTACATCAACGAACACAATTCGACCGACACCAGCACCGCGACTTCGTCTGGCGCGCCGCGCAGATAGTCGTGCAGACGTGCGACACCCGCCGCGCCCGCCACGCAACCGAGGCCGAAGATCGGCACCCGGCGGACGTCGGATCGCAGTCCGAGGCGTTCGGCGATGCGGGCGTCCAACGACGGCACCGCGATGCCGGTGACCGTGGTCGTCATGATCAGGTCGACATCGGTGGGCCGCAATCCGGCGTCTTCCAGCGCGCCGGAAAGGGCCGCGCACCCCAACTCGACGGCCTGCTCGATGAACAGGTCGTTGGTCTCGCCGAAGTCACTCAACGTCGCATACCGTTCGAGCGGAAGGACGAGATGCCTGGCGTCGACCTTCGCGCTCTTGTGCAGGCTGCGGATGATCCGCTCATGTCCGGCGAAGGCAGGGTCAGCGATGAACGTGTCGGTGATCTCGTCCTGGCGGTACCGATTCGGGGGGACGATGCCGTTTACGGCCGCGATAACACTCACTACCTAGACACGGGGCCCGGGTCCGGTGGGTTCGATTGCATCTCTGTGCTGTTGCTGTGCAGGTGTGTCACCCTCGCTGAATCCGAGCCGCCGATGCACCGCGACCAGCCAGCGGGGCGCCCACCAATTCCATTGCCCCATAACGTGCATGAACGCCGGCACCAGCACCATCCGCACCAGGGTCGCATCGACCAGTATCGCCAGCGTCAAACCGAGGCCGAACAACTTCATCACCGCGACCTCGGCGGCGATCAACGCCGCGAACGAGATCGACATGATCAGTGCGGCAGCGGTGATGATCCGACCGGTGTGGGCGATGCCGCGCGCCACGCTCTCGTCGTTGTCGGCGCGGGTCTGCCCCGACGCCAGCCAGAATTCGCGAATTCGGGAGACCAGGAACACCTCGTAGTCCATCGACAACCCGAACGCGATGCAGAACAGCAGCACCGGAATGTTGGCCACCAGCGTTCCGGTGGGCGTGGTGCCGAGCGCGCCGAAATGGCCCTCCTGGAATATCCAAACCATCGCGCCGAACGCCGCGGTCAGCGAAAGTACGTTGAGGATCAACGCTTTCAACGGCATCACGACGCTGCCGGTCAGCAGGAACAGCAGCACGAGCATGATGACGGCGATGAGCCCGAGCACCAGGGGCAGCCGTGACGTGATGGCGTCGACGCTGTCGCGGTTGGTCTGCGCCAGGCCGGTCATGTCAACGGCTTTGCCCGCGGGCCCCGGCACGGCGTGCAACCGGTCGAGCTGGGTCTCCGACGCGTCGGAGAACAGCGGAGCCGAACTGTCGACGGTCAAAAAGGCGCTGTTGGCGTTCAGCCCGGTGGGCGACGATGGCGGGCCGACCCACTTACCGTCGATGAACGTCCCGGTCGGCGCCGATACAGCGGATACGTCAGGCACGCGGGACAACTCGGCGGCGTACCGGCCGATCTCGGTGGGGCCGACGCCGGTCATGTCGCCGACGACGACGGTCACCGCGGCGTCGGAGTTGTGTAGGAAGTCCTGGCGTACCTGGTCACCGACTTGATGCGACGACGCCGACTTCGGCAGCACGCGGTCGTCGGGGAATCCCCACCGAACGTTGAAAAACGGTGCGCCTAGGAACAGCAGCAGCGCCACCCCCGCCAAGCCGAGCGGAATCGCCTTGTGCATAACGCAACTCGCCGACCGGTACCAGAACCTCTGCTCGACGGGCACGGGTCGGGTCTTGACGCGACCGCGCATGCGATCGCCCAGCAGCACCAGCGCGGCGGGTGTGACGACGATCGCCGCCAGCGCCGCGAACGTCACGGTCGCCACCCCCGCGTAGGCGAACGACTTCAGGAAGTGCATCGGGAAGAGCACCATGACAGCCATCGACAGCGCGACGATCGTCGCGGAGAACGCGACGGTGCGGCCCGCCGACACCATCGTGCGCAGCACGGCGTCGTCGCGACTGGCGCCCTCAGCCATTTCGTCGCGGAACCGGCTGATCATCAGCAGCGTGTAGTCGATCGCCAACGCCAGCCCCATCGCGGTGGTGAGGTTGAGCGCGAAGATCGACACGTCGGTGGCAAACGCGATCAGGCGCAGCACGGCGAGCGCGCCGAGGATCGACATCACCCCCACCGCCACGGGCAGCGCGGCCCCGACCAGCCCGCCGAACGCCCAGACCAGCACCAGGAAGCTGAGCGGTATCGCCAGCGACTCCATCACCAGTAGGTCACGCTGCGACTGTTCGGTGATCTGCACGTTCACCATCGCGGTCCCACCTGTCCGGACGGTGACGCCGGGGAGGGCGGAGTGGTCGGCCGCCACCTGGTCGGACAGTTCCTTGGCGTAACGCTGCTGGTCATTTTCGTTGCCGATGATGCCTGCGACGATCAAACCCGAGGTGCGGTCGCGGCTGACCAGGTCGGCGGCGGCCGACGGCGGCGCGGTCCACGGAGACGTCACCTGCGCGACGTGTGGCGAACTTCGGAGTTGGTCGACGATGCGGTTGGCTGCCGCGTGAGCTGGTGCGCTGTCCATACCCTCGGGTGTGGAGACGACGATCAGCAATTGCACGTCGCCCTGATGGAATTGGTCGGTCAGGATGCGCGTCGCGCGCGTCGACTCCGACGTCGGATCCTGGAATCCGCTGGCGGACAGGCTCTTAGCAACCGGCACGCCGAAAATGCCGAGCGCGACGGTCAGCAGCACCGCACACGTGATCACCCGTCGCGGTGCGGTGATGGCCACTACGGCGATCCGGCGCAGCAGGGCGTCTCCTCCGCTCAGTCTTCTCGCCCTTAACACGAAAGACGGTCGGCAAGCGTTCAATGTGGCGGGACATGCGGCACCGGTCAGGTGTCCGTAGTGTGGTGTCCACGTGGCGCCGAAGCCAGTTGCTTTGCTGCGCTTTGATTTCGGCAACGTTATGCGTGCATCCAATGTGGGAACACGGGTGTAACACTGCGCGTCGGGGTTCGAAATGGTTAGGACCGAAAGGATGAGCATGACCTCCGCACACGGTGGCTCGCGCCTGGGCACCCGTTTCGGGCCCTACGAGCTCAACGCCCTGATCGGAGTCGGCGGGATGGGCGAGGTGTACCGCGCCTACGACACGGTGAAGGAGCGCACGGTGGCGGTGAAGGTGCTGCGCGCCGAGATGGCCGCGGACCCGAACTATCAGGAGCGATTCCGGCGGGAGTCCCGCGTGGCCGCGCGACTGCAGGAGCCGCACGTCATCCCCGTGCACGACTTCGGCGACATCGACGGCGTGCTGTACATCGACATGCGGCTGGTCGAGGGTGGCAGCCTGAAGGACGAACTGCGGGCGAACGGGCCGATCGAGCCAGGGCGGGCGACTCGGATCATCTCGCAGGTGGCCGCCGCCCTGGATGCGGCACACGCCGACGGCCTGGTCCATCGCGACATCAAGCCGGAAAACGTGCTACTCACGCCCGACGACTTCGCCTACCTGGTGGACTTCGGGATCGCGCACGGCGGCGGCGATGCGAGCATGACGATGACGGGGCTGATCATCGGCTCGTGCGCGTACATGTCCGCGGAGCGGTTCAGCGGCGGGCAGGTCGGGCCGTCGGCGGACGTGTACTCGCTGACCTGCCTGCTCTACGAGATGTTGACCGGACGTCCTCCGTTCGAGACCGGCGACCTGCGGCAGCTGATGACCGCGCACATGTTCTCGCCGCCGCCGAGGCCGAGCATCATGCGCCGGGGGATCCCGCGCGCGTTCGACGACGTGATCGCCAAGGGCATGGCCAAGAAGCCCGGCGACCGGTTCTCGTCGGCGGGGGAGATGGCCAAGGCCGCGACGGCCGCGCTGTCCGGCGGCCCGGTGCCGCCCGCGCCGGCGCCCGTGCCTGCGGCTGCGCCCGGCGCGCCGCCATCGACCATGCAGTTCTCGGCGATGTACGCCAATCCAGCTGGGACGGGATACACGCCGTACCCGCCGCCCGCGCTTCCGGCGCCCGAACCGGTGGCCCGCACGTCGCGGTTCCGAGCCGGTCAGGTGGCGTTGGTGGTGGCGACCATCCTGTTGTTCGGTGTCGCAGTGGTGCTGGCGATGCAGCTGTTCGACGGCGACAGGCAGACCGCGGCGCCACCACCGACGACGACCATGGCGGTGCCGCCGCCTTCGACCACCACACAGACCGAGACGGTGTCGCCGTCCACCACGACGACCACCCCGCCCACCACCACGACGTCGACGACTCCCACCACCAGCGGGACACCGCTGCCCGGCGTTTCGGGCAGCGACGCGCAGGGCTTCGTCGGACACGCCGCCCGGTGCGACGCGGGCAGCACGCCTACCGCGGCGATCAGGACCGCGCAGTCACTGGCCGTGATCTGCCAGACACCGTCGGGCAGCTACTACTACCACGGCGAACGACTGCGCGACGGCGCGAACGTCCGGCTGGCCAACGCCGTGCCCAACGGCGGCGGCTTCGATGTCGTCAATCCAGAGGACGGGGCGAGCTACGAGGTGCGACCCGATCACCTGACCATCCGCAGCAACGGTCATGTGGATTCCAACGAGCCGGCGTTGGAGTACTCGTCGGGCAACGGTTAGGCCCTCGCCCAGTAGTGCGTTCGGCCATCGCCGCCACGTCGTCGGCCCGGCCCATGGACGTGTCGCGTGACGCCTGACGAATGCGGCGTCATCAATACATTCGGCAGCTGCGCAGCGCGTTCAACTGCGCAGCACCGATCATGCCCGTGGTCTTCTCACGTCGGCGGCCCACGCCAAGCCGCAGTCAGGCACCCGACCCGAGCCCGTCACCGCTGACCTGCAGAACCGAAGGCGCGGAACAGGTTCCACGCACACCGTCCGATGTGCCCGAACCCGACGAACCCGATACGCGTGCCGCCCAGGGACCGTTATGTGCGGGCGGGTCGGTGGTCGGTGGACGGGAACTACCCGCTGACGCATCAAGTGAGCAACAAAAGAGTGGGCGTCATCGGCCTGGGTCGGATCGGCAGCGCAATTGCGAAGCGGCTCAGCGCATTTGGATGTGTGATCTGGTATCACAATCGGCACGCAGTCGAGGGTTCGTCTACACCTATGTGGGGTCGCCGGTGGAGCTGGCGGCAGCCGTCGATGTGCTGATCGTCGCGGCGGCCGGGGGCTCCGGCACTACGGGGTTGGTGAGCCGCGAGGTGATCGATGCGCTGGGACTCGACGTGTTCATCGATGAGCCCAAACTGCCGGAGGTGTTGCTGACGATGGACAACGTCGTGGTGCTGCCGCACGTGGCGAGCGGAACGGTGGAAACCCGTGCGGCGATGGAGAAATTGACGCTGCGCAACCTCGACAGCTTCTTGCGGACCGGCACGCTGGTCACGCCGGCTCCGATACCTGCGGCCACGTCGGGGTGACCCTGAACACCCTGTCCAGCAACCTCAGTACTTGTTGCAGGAATTGGCTACCTGCAGAACAAGCCCAGTGTATGGCCCCGCGGCCGGGATACTCTGCACTTGCTGAATCATCTGCTGGCGTTGATCACGAGGTGCGCCGAGAAATGAATGCAACCACCCCACCGCGACGGGGCTGCTCGTGAACTGAGCGGCATCGCCCGGTGAGTTGGCGTTGAGCGCCGCGATGACTTGATCGTAGGTGCATGTCGTGTTCACAACCGAGGTCACGTCGGGTTGCGCCGAGGCGATCCCGGTTCCGAGGCCGAGCGGCAGCGCGATACTGGCAGCGGCTACAACCACTTTCATCCTCGACAGCATGAATTCACGCTAGCACGGCGTGGACGTGCGCAACGAGTGAAGACCGCACCGCCTCGACGGGATCCCCGATCGTTCATTTTCGTTGAGAGAGAACAACTCTCATGGCGTCGGCTCGAAACCGGCGTTAGTTGTCATTTCAAGCAAAGTCCAAAGAACCCACTGAACGGCGAAATAAACGATCCCAGCAACGTTCGAGGGCATACAATCAGCGAGGCTTGCGCAACGGGGGGCGAACCATGACGCACGTACACGCTTTCACCGACGACGCTCTCGGCGAACTCGACGCGGTCGCTCTGGCCGAGGCTGTCAAAGCCGGGCGGGTGACCGGGTCCGAGGTAGTGGACGCCGCCATCGCGCGCACCGAGTCGGTCAATCCGGCGCTGGGCGGCTTGGCGTGTCAGGCGTTCGACCAGGCACGCGCCAAGGTATCGGAGCGAGGTCGGGATGGCGGATTCTTCGCCGGTGTACCGACTTTCATCAAGGACTGTGTCGGTGTGGCGGGGCTGCCGACGAAGTCGGGCTCGGATGCCTGGGTGCCGCACCGGCCCGCGGCCGACAGCAAGTGCACCCGGCTCTACCTGGCCTCCGGGCTGATATCGCTGGGCAAAACCCAGATGCCGGAACTCGGGCTGGCCGGAACCGCCGAACATCCTCGACTGGGCGCGGTCCGCAACCCGTGGCACACCGAATACACCGCAGGCGGTTCCTCATCGGGCTCGGCCGCACTCGTCGCCGCCGGTGCGGTGCCGATCGCGCACGGTAACGACGGCGGTGGCTCGGTCCGGCTGCCGGCCTCCTGCACCGGCCTGGTGGGCTTGAAGCCGTCGCGGGGCAGACTGCCGCTGGACGACAGGGCACGCATTCCGGTTCATCTGCTCGTCAACGGCGTGCTGACCCGGTCGGTGCGTGACACCGCGGCCTTCTACCGCGAGATTGAACGCGACTGGCGCCATCCAACACTGCCGCCGATCGGCGACGTGAAGCATCCAGGCAGGCAACGGTTGCGGATCGGCGTCGTCACCCGTTCGGACAAGCGCGAGTGCAGCCCCGAAGTACGTGAGCTGACGATGAAAACCGCCAGCCTGCTCGAACAGCTCGGCCACCGCGTCGACCACGTCGAAAAGCTTCCGATTCCTTCCACTGTGACCGACGACTTCGTGCTGTATTGGGCCCTGCTCGCCCGGTGGCAGGTGAAGGGCATCCAGCGCGCGTTCGGCGACACGTTCGATCGCAACCGGTTGACCAACCTGACGCGCGGCCTGGACCACTACGCCCGTCACAACCTGCACCGCCTCCCTGCCGCGATACTGCGTTTGCGCGCCGTCCGGCGGCGCACCGCACGGTTCTTCGAGGGCTATGACGTGGTGCTGAGCCCGACGACGGCCGACGCGACGCCGCGCCTCGGCTGCCCCGGCCCGACCGCCGACGCCGCCCATATCATCGACCGAGGGATCAGCTGGAACGCGTTCGCACCGCTGGCCAACATCACCGGCGAACCCGCTATCTCGCTGCCGCTCGCCGAAACCGCGAACGGAATGCCGATCGGTATGATGCTCTCCGCCGACCTCGGACGCGAAGCGCTTCTGCTGGAGTTGGCGCTCGAACTCGAGGAGGCCCGGCCCTTCACCCGAATCGCGGACGGCTAGCCAACCACGTCCTCGACCAGGTCGTCCGTCGTCCATTCCCGCTGCGGCAGAACATCTCTCAACAGCCGCAGCAGCGCGGGATTCGGACTGTCCCCCCGCCACACCGCGTCCAATTCGACGGGCCGCTCCCGGAACGCGCCGATGGAGCGGAATACCACCCCGTCGGGATGCGGCGTCGCCGCCGACGCGGGCACCAGCGCGATACCGATGCCCGAGCGCACCAACACCAGCATCGTGTGCACCTGCGTCACGTACTGCACATAGCGCGGGGTCGCCCCAGCGATCGTGAACGTGCTGATGAGCAACTCATTGAAATACCGCGCCTGCACCGGCGAGTACATGATGACGTCCTGGCCGTCGAGATCGTTGAGCGTCAACTGCCGGCCCAGCGACGCCATCGGATGCGCCTCCGGCAGCGCCGCGATCAACTGTTCGTGCAGCAGCGGCCGCGACACCAGGCCCGGTCGCTTCACCGGCGGCCGCGCCATCCCCAGGTCCAGCTCGCCGGCCATCAGCCCCTCGAGCTGTACCGCCGTCACCATCTCCCGTAGATCCAATTTCACGTCGGGCAGCTTCTCCCGCGCCGCGCCGAGCAGGCGGGGCAGCACGACATGAGCCGTCGCCGCGGTGAACCCGACGACGACGGTGCCCAGGTCCCCTTCGGGGATCCGCTTCACCGTCTGCGCTGCGCCCTCCGCGAGCTGCAGGATGCGCCGGGCATCGGGCAAAAACGCCAGCCCCGCCGGTGTCAGCGTTACGGTCCGCGTCGTGCGATCGATGAGTTGCACTCCGAGCTCGTTCTCCAGCTGCTGGATCTGCCTGCTCAGTGGCGGCTGCGTCATGCGGAGTCGCTCGGCGGCCCGCCCGAAGTGCAGCTCCTCAGCGACGGCGACGAAACAGGACAGCCGGGCAAGCGAAAACACCGATGCACTCCTCGCATCACTGCACGCCAATCGCGTGCCCATTCTGCATCAGTCTAGGCTCCGTCGACCGCCGAGTGTGGGCTCAACGCACGTCTCAGGCACCCGAAGCGTGCGGGTAACCCACGTTCGGCGATATCGCTACCAGCGTGAGCTGAGCGTCTCGAACTGCGGATCGACAGCGGTCCGGACCACGCGGCCGAACTCCTCGGCTTCAAGAGCACGGAATTCGCCTGTGCCGCACGCGATGAACACACCGCCGGGGCCGGCGTCGACGCCGCTGCCGACATGTCGCGCCAGCAGGTCGAGATCGACCTCGCCGGTCTCGTTGATCGGTGTCACGGGTCAGTCTTGTGTGAGTCGGCCGTCGATGCGCCGCCACAGGTGGTCGGGGTTGCCGTCGGCAATTGCGCTCGGCAGCAGCGCCTTCGGCGCGTTCTGGTATGCGACCGGGCGCAGGAAGCGCTCGATCGCGCGCGACCCGACGGACGTGGTGCGCGAGTCCGACGTCGCAGGGTATGGGCCACCGTGCACCATGGCGTGGCCGACCTCGACACCGGTGGGCCAGCCGTCGAACAGGATTCGGCCTGCTTTGAGCTCGAGCAGAGGGACCAGCTGACGAGCCTCGTCGTAGTCGGATTCGTCGGCGTGCACGGTGGCAGTCAGCTGGCCCTCGATGTTCTCCGCGACGGTGCGCATCTCGGCCGCGTCGGCGCAGCGCACGATCAAGCTGGACGAGCCGAAGACCTCGGCCTGCAGGGCCTCGGTCGACAGGAAGCTTTTCGCATCGGTCGCGAACAGGGCAGCGCGGCAGGTGGTTTGGTTATCGTCGGCGCCGCCGCGCACGACGAGATCGGCCGCGCCGCTGAGCGCATCGACACCGGCGGCGTAGTTCGACGCGATGCCCGGCGTGAGCATCGGCGTCGCGGGCGCTTGCGCCACCGCGTCGCGGGCCGCACCAAGGAACGTGTCGAGGCCGGGGCCGTTGACAGCGATCACCAGGCCGGGGTTGGTGCAGAACTGGCCGGAGCCCATGGTCAGGGACGCGACGAATGCCCGGCCGAGGTCCGCGCCATGGGTCGCCAGCGCGCCGTCGAGCAGGAACACCGGGTTGATGGAGCTCATCTCGGCGTACACCGGGATGGGTTCGGGACGGCCCGCGGCCGCGGCGACGAGAGCCATTCCAGCGGTACGGGAACCGGTGAAGCCGACGGCCTTGATGCGCGGGTCGGTCACGAGCGCGATACCCAGCCCGGGTCCGGAACCGTACAGCAACGAGAACGTGCCTGCGGGCAGTCCGCTGTCGGTGACGGCTTCGGTGATCGCGCGGCCGATCAACTCCGAGGTGCCCGGGTGGGCGTCGTGCGCCTTGACGACGACGGGGCAGCCTGCGGCCAACGCCGACGCAGTGTCGCCTCCTGCAACCGAGAACGCCAACGGGAAATTGCTGGCGCCGAATACGGCCACCGGTCCGATGGCGATGGAGCGTTGCCGAACATCAGGGCGGGGCAATGGCTTCCGGTCCGGAAGCGCGGGGTCGATGCGGGCCTCGTTCCAGCTGCCTTCACGCAGCACGTCGGCGAACAGCCGCAGCTGACCGGTGGTACGGCCGACCTCGCCGGTGATCCGGGCTTCGGCGAGTCCGGATTCAGCGACGGCGCGGGCGATGACGTCGTCGCGGATGGCCTCGATATTCGCCGCGATCGCCTCGAGGAACCCCGCGCGCTGCTCCGACGATGTCGAACGGTAGGCCGCGAAGGCCGCAGCGGCGGCCGCACAAGCGGCGTCGACATGGGACTCATCGCCGTACGCGTAGGCGGGCTCGAGGTCCTGGCCGGTGCTCGGGTTGAACCCGCGGATCGGCGTGCCGGCGCCGCGCACAGTTGAACCGGCGATCAGCATCTGACCAGTCAGGCGCGAGGTGTCGGACATCGTTGCAGTCATATCAGCAACGGTAGGAGGCATATCAATGCTTGTCCAAAACCGATATAGGCCCGAATAATGCAACGCATGCATTAATGGCTCGACCACCGCGCGACGCGCGGTTTCGCCTGGCGCGACGCGGGGTATCGAGCAAACCTGACGGCAAGGTCACCCGACGAACAGCTGAGGTGAAGGACTGTCGGCTCCCGCCGAAGACTTTAATCTGGTGTGGAGCACCCGAAGACGGTCGGCAAGCGAAGGAATCCAGCAGGCATGGCACCGTTGAGTACCGGCGATGGGTTCGCCGACGTTGTCGTCACCGCGATAACGTCGACCACATCGCTTGCGTCGGACGCAGAAAAGACGTGGCAGTTATTGCTCGAAGGGCACAGCGGCATTCGCGAACTGGACAAGCCGTTCGTGCCCGAGTTCGAATCGCCGGTGCGCATCGGCGGTTCGCTGCAGGAGAACTTCGACGAGCACCTGAGCCGTGTCGAACTGCGACGGCTCGCGTACATGCAGAAGATGTCGCTGGTCTTGGGCAGGCGGCTGTGGGAGCTCGCAGGAACTCCCGACGTCGATACCCGGCGGTTGATGATCTCCATCGGCCTGGCACTGGGCAGCACGCAGGAGATCGCGGAGCAGTACGACATGTGGAAGGAAAAAGGGCTGCGCGCGGTGTCGCCGCTGGCGGTGCAGATGTACATGCCCAACGCGCCCGCCGCCGCCGTCGGACTCGATCGCGAGGCCAAGGCGGGCATCATCTCGCCGGTGATGGCGGACACGTCGGGCGCCGCGGCAGTCGCGGAGGCGTGGCGGCAGATTGTGCTCGGTGAGGCTGACGTCGCGATTTGTGGTGGCGTGGAAACGCATATCGAGGCGGTCCCGGTCGCGTCGTTCTGGCAGATGGGGCTGTTGTCCACCAACAACGACGATCCGGAAGGGGCCTGCCGGCCGTTCGACAAGGACCGCGACGGCATGGTGCTCGGCGAGGGCGGCGCGCTAATGCTGATCGAGACGGAGGAGCACGCGAAGGCCCGCAACGCGCCGATCCTGGCTCGGGTGATGGGTGCGGCCATGACGTCGGACGGCTACGACAACGTCGAGCCGGACCCGACCGGCGAACAGGCCGCCGCGGCCATCACCCGCGCCATCGAACTGGCCGGGTTGACGCCGTCCGACATCGACCACGTCAAAGCGCACGCCACCGGAACGGCGCTCGGTGACCTGGCCGAGGCGCGCGCGATCAGCCGGGCGTTCGGCGACCACAAGCCCGCGGTCTACGCCCCCAAGGCCGCGCTCGGTCACTCACTCGGCGCGGCAGGGGCGGTGGAGGCCGTGCTGACGGTGCAGGCGCTGCGCGACGGCGTCGTGCCGCCGACGCGCAATGTGAAGCAACTCGATCCCGAGATCGACCTCGACGTCGTCACCGGCGACGCGCGGCGCGCCGATTACCGCTACGCGGTGGCCAATTCATTCGGGATGGGCGGCAACAACGTCGCGCTGGTCTTCGGTGCCGCGTGAGCATGCTCAGGGCTTGACGAGCGTGAACTGTCCCAACTCGCTGATACCGCGGTTGAAGAAGTCCGAGCATCCGGTCAGGTAGCGCATGTAGCGCTGATAAACCTCTTCGGACGTGGCGGCCACGGCCTCGTCGTGCGCGGCCTCCAGATTGGCCGCCCATGTGTCGAGGGTCCGCACGTAATGCTCGTTCAGGTACTGCGTGTGCTCCAGCGAAAGCCCGGCGGCGCCTGAGTATTCGGCGATGTCTTCGTCGCACGGGATGGCGCCGCCGGGGAAGATCTCCTTGGCGATGAAGCGCATGAACTTCAAGTCCGACATGGTGATCGGAATGCCCATGTCGGGCCAGCGCTTCAGCGGATGCCCCAGGATCGTCTGCAGGACCATCCGGCCGCCGGACGGCAGACTGCGGAAGCAGGTTTCGAAGAAGGCGGCGTAGCGGTCCTTCGGGAAGGCCTCGAACGCCTCGATGCTGACGATGCGGTCGACAGAGCCGCTGAACTCCTCCCAGCCCTGCAGGGACACGTTGCGCGAGCGCTCCGATTCCATCTCCTGCAGCAGGTGCTGGCAGTACACGCATTGGTTCTTGCTCAGCGTCAGGCCGATCACGTTGACGTCGTACTTCTCGACGGCGCGTTTGAGCACCGAGCCCCAGCCGCATCCGACATCCAGCAGCGTCATCCCCGGCTGCAGGTCGAGTTTGTCCAGTGCGAGATCGATCTTGGCCATCTGCGCGTCTTCGAGCGACATGTCGTCGCGCTCGAAGTAGGCGCAACTGTACGTCCGCGAGGGGTCCTGGAAGGTCCCGAAGAAATCGTCGGAAAGGTCGTAGTGGGCTTGTATTTCCTCGAAGTGCGGACGCAACGGTGTCGAACTCGCGTTGCTATTGGCCACTGTTATCGACCTCCTCCGGACAGATCGCTGTGCGATCGCTGACGGACCGACCCCCCCTTTGTTCTACCTCAGGGTTCGTTCATCGGCCCAATCAACCCTTCTCGCATGTGAACTGGCAAACATCGGTGTAGCCGTTGCGGAAGAGATCGGCGCAGCCGGTCAGGTACTTCATGAAGCGTTCGTAGATCTGTTCGGACGTGATCGCGATGGCCTCGTCCTTCTTCGATTCGAGATTAGCCGCCCAGGTGTCGAGCGTCCGAACATAGTGCGGCTGAAGGTGTTGCTCACGTGTCACGGTGTAGCCGGCCGCCGCCGCGTGCTCCTTCACCATCGACGCCAGCGGCAGCCGGCCCCCCGGGTAGATCTCGTCCATGATGAACTTGATGAAGCGAACGTTGGACATCGTCAGCGGCAATTTCTTGGCTTTGATCTCCTCGTCGCTCGGAATGATGATCGTGTGCAGCAGCATCACTCCGTCGTCGGGCAGCCAACTGAACGTGTTCTTGAAGTAGTCGTCGTACTTGTTGAAGCCGAAGTGCTCGAAGGCGCCGATCGACACGATCCGATCGACCTGGCCCTCGAACTCCTCCCACGGCTGTAGCCGGACTTCCATCTTGCGGTCGCTCTTGAGGTTGGCGAACCAGTAGTCCTCGATGTGGCGCTTCTGGTTCTCCGACAGCGTCAGACCGATGACGTTGACGTCGTATTTCTCCACGGCGCGGGCGATGGTCGACCCCCAACCGCAGCCGATGTCGAGAAGCGTCATCCCGGGCTGCAAACCGAGCTTGCCGAGAGAAAGGTCGACCTTGGCCATTTGCGCCTGCTCGAGCGTCATGTCGTCGCGCTCGAAGTATGCGCAGCTATACGTCTGCGTGGGGTCCTGCCACAATTTGAAGAAGTCGTTCGAAATGTCGTAGTGGAACTGGACTTCCTTCTTGTCCGAGCCGCGGGTCTGCGCCGCTGACTTGGACAGCCACTTGGACTGTGCGGGTGAGACCGGTTTGACCTGGGTTTCACGGCTGGTTTCTGCCACTGTGCATCCTGTCCGGCGGTCGAAACGGGCGGTTGGTTTCAGTGTCAGCTGCTTGGACACTTGAGCCGAGATTACGCCTGTCGTTCAAGATCGTTGGCACTCAACCGAAGTGAGTCCTGAATTGAGGTTGCGGAGCAAATACTCTCTAATCCTGGACGGCTTTTGCCAGCGCAACATACTTCGTCAGCGCGGCGGCGTCGGAGAGTTCGCGCACGGCCTGGTGTACGACTCGGACGAGCACCCAGGCGCGGGCTTTGTCCTCGTCGAAGCCTGCCGCGTCGACCAGCGTGTAGAAGCGTCGTCGCAGGCCGTCGCGGACGCCGCCAGCGAGCTCGTCCCACCGGTGGGAGAGCATCGGCGCGAGCTCGTAGTGTGGATCGCCGTTCGCGGGCCGCGGCGCGATCGCCAGCCACGGTTCCCGATCGGCGGCAAGGACGTTCGCGTAGTGAAGGTTGCCGTGGACGACGGTGTCGGCCGGCTGGCCGACCAGCTCGCGGCTCAGCGAAACCGCCTGCTCGACGAGGCGGTGCGGGATCGGCGCGCTGCGCGGCAAGGCCTCGAATTCGCCGAGCCACTGCTCGAGAGATGACGTGATGGTGGGCAGTTGGGGCAGGGCGGCGACGTGGAGCCGACGGTAGAGGCCGGCCACCACCTCGCACGCCTCGATGTCGGGCAAGGTTTCCAGGCTGTCCGGATGCAGCCGCTCCAGCAGCACGGCGTGCTGTCGCGGATCTGCGGACAGTAGCCGCACCGCGCCGGCGCCGCCCCATCGCCGCAACACCAGGTGCTCGTGCTCGGAGCCGCCGCCGATCTTGAGGACGGCGGGCACGCCGTCGGACGTCGTCACGGGCAACACCACCGAACCGGGCCTGCTGGTCGGTTCCCCGTCGCTGCGCAGCCGCCACTGCTCCAAGAGGTCGGTCACCGGGCGGCTACTGACCCGTCTCGCCCTCGACTTGGCACCGGATCCACTCGAGATTGGCCGCCATGTTCTCCTGCCATTCGGATAGCCGCCGGGAGATGATCCTGGCCTCCTTGTCCGGCTGCGCGGCGATGCCGGGCGTCAACCCCGACGGTCCGGGACCCATCCGGCCCCACTGCCGGATCAGCGCACCGTCGCTGGTGGGCTCCACCTCGAAACCCCATGTGGCGCTGACTCCCTCGGGGCCGACGACGTTCCACACCCACCGGCGCTGGTCGTCTACCTCGACGACCTCGCAGACCGTTTCCCACTCGCCGAACGCGTCGTGGGTGCTGCGGCCGCGGAAGCGGGCGCCGACTTCGACGCGATGGGGGCCGTCGACCCATTCGGTGGACTGCAGTTCGTTGGAGCACCGCTCGGACAGCGTGATGTCGGTGACGTAGCTCCAGGCCGTCGCCGGATCGCACCGCACGCGCTGCGTCACTTCTATGGTGGGCTGATCACGGTAACGCACCGTTGCAGCATGCCACGGTCGGAAAGCGAGGCACCCGGGTGAAGGTCGGCGCAATCATCGAACCCCGGTTGCCGGGCGCAATGGAGTTCGCGGTCGAGGCGGAGCGGCTCGGCGTCGACTCGTTGTGGACGCCCGAGGTGTGGGGCTATGACGCCTTGACCGGGCTGGCGTACGTCGCCGCCAAGACGTCGACGATCAAACTGGGAACCTTTGTGGTGCAACTGGGTTCGCGAAGCCCCGCGATGCTGGCGACGTCGGCGCTGAGCCTGCAGGAGTTGTCGGACGGCAGGTTCCTGCTGGGCGTCGGCACGTCGGGACCGCGGGTGATGGAGGGTTGGCATGGCGTGCGGTTCCACAAGCCGGTGGAGACCACCAGGGAAACCATCGAGATCGTCAGGATCGTCAGCCGCGGGGACCGACTCGAGCATCCCGGCGAGATCTACCCGCTACCGCTGCCGGACAGCAGCGGGGCGGCGCTGAGGCCGCAGGTCCGGCCCAGGCACGTGCCGGTGTTCGTGGCGGCGATGGGCCCGCGCAACCTGCGCCTGACCGGCGAGATGGCCGACGGGTGGCTGGGCAACGCGTTCATCCCGGAAGCCGCGGAGGTGTTCTTTTCTCCGCTGCGCGAGGGCGCGCGGAAGGCGGGACGGAGGTTGGCGGATCTCGATCTGGTGGCGCCGGTCGCGGTCGAGTTCCACGACGACGAAGCCGCCGCTTCGGCCGCGGCGCGCAGGCATGCGGACGGTTATGCGTTCACGATCGGGGCGATGGGCGCCAAGGGCCGCAACTTCTACAACGACGCGTTCACGCGGTTGGGTTACGGCGACGAGGTCGCCAGGGTCGCCCAGCTGTGGCAGAGCGGAGACCGCGACGAGGCGCGTCGGGCGGTACCGCTCGACCTCGGCCGGCTGACGAATCTGGTTGGCACACAAGAGCAGATCGAGCAGCGACTGAAATTGTATCGAGAAGCGGGCATCAGCACCCTGCTGGCGAAGATCGAAGGTGACTATGAGTCGCACCTCGCGACGTTGGAGCGGTTGCTCGCCGCAGTCGGCTAGATGGCCATCGGTTGGCCGTCGGTGCCGTGCCAGGCGTCGGCGGCCTCCTGCAGCGGCAGGCCGAGGGCGTTGCACAGGCCGATCACGGTGCCGAAGCTCGGGCTCGGCAGCCGTCCGACCTCGATCTTGCGCAGCGTCTCGGGGGAGATGCCCGCGTTGCGCGCGATGGTCTCCGGGTCGCGTCCGGCCCTGGCCGTCCTCATCAGCGCGCCGAGGCGTTGGCCGGCTCGCACCTGCTCGGGGCTCAGCGGTACGCGCACCATGCCGGTTAGCATAGCGGTATAAAAATACCGATGCTGGATGGATGTGGCACATGATCGAACTGAAGACGGCGGCCGAGATCGACAAGATGGCAGTCACCGGGGCATTCGTCGCGGAGACGCTGGCGATGCTGTCGTCGGAGGCTGAGCCCGGGGTGAACCTGATGCAGCTCGAGCATCACGCCCGCGAGCTGATCGCCGCGCGCGGTGCGACGTCGTGCTACTGGGATTACGCGCCGTCGTTCGGGCGTGGCCCGTTCAAGAACGTCATCTGCCTGTCGGTCAATGATGCTGTGCTGCATGGGCTTCCGCGCGATTACGTGTTGCGCGACGGCGACGTGTTGAGCCTTGACTTCGCGGTGTCGATTGACGGTTGGGTGGCCGATGCCGCGGTGACCGTGATCGTCGGCGAGGCGGCCGACGCGGAGGACAAGGCGCTGGTCTCCTCGACGCGCAGAGCGTTGGACGCGGCGGTGGCGGCGGCGGTGCCGGGCGGTCGACTCGGCGACATCTCGGCGGCCATCGGTGAGGTCGCTGCCGATGCCGGTTATCGGGTCAACACCGAATTCGGCGGGCATGGCCTTGGCCGCACCATGCACGAGGATCCGCACGTGCCCAACCTCGGGAGGCGCGGGCGTGGGCTGCTGCTGCAGCCGGGGATGACTCTGGCGCTCGAGCCGTGGTGGGCGCGCGGCAGCAACCGGCTGGTGATGGATCCCGACGGGTGGACGCTGCGCTCGGCGGACGGGTCGAACACCGCGCACTGCGAGCACACCATCGCGATCACCGAATCCGGCCCACGTGTGCTCACCGCGGCGTACGCCCGCGAATCCCAGTAGCGGGCCTGGTCGATCGCGTCAGAGCCCGCCGAGATCGTCGGGCACATCGACGGCATGCTCCCGAAGCGCATCCAACGGCACCACGTCCAGCGTGCGCTCATGGGTGCTGGCCAGCACCACCGGAGCGGCGCATCCGTCCTGATAGGCGCGGAACCAATTGGCCGCGGTGACGCACCAGCGGTCGCCCGGCGTCAGGCCGGGAAAGCGGTACTCGTGCCGAGGTGTCGACAGATCGTTGCCGATCGACCGCTGATGTTCCAGGAACTCCGCGGTCACCACGGCACAGATCGTGTGCCTGCCGATGTCCTCCGGACCCGTCGAGCAGCAGCCGTCGCGGTAGAAACCGGTCATCGGCTCGGTCCCGCACGGCTGAAGCGGTTCACCGAGCACATTGATCTCAGGGGTCTCGGACATCAGGCAGGCGTCAGCTTCACCGCCACCAGCGGCTCCCGTTTGGCCGCTTCCCTGAACTCGTCGACCGTGGGGATCCGACCGTCCCGGAACTGCAGCCCCATCATCCGCTGCGCGCGCTTGACGCCGTAGTTCTCGGCGACCTTGTGCGCCAATTCCGCGACGGCCCCGGGGTCTTCGATGAGCTCACCGTGCATGACCTTCGTCGTGCCGTCGAGCAGCACTTCGGCCGGCGCCCCGTTGCGGAAGTTCTTCGTCCACGTCGCGCCGGCAAGCGCATAGAGCGTGCTGTCGATTCGGTGCGCGCTCACCGGAATCGAGTACCGATTGCCCGACTTGCGGCCCGTGAAGCTCAGCACCATCAACTGCTTGCGGGCGGCGCCGGCAAGCGGGGTGCGCAGCAAGAACTTCAGCGCGGGGTTGACCGCGCGGAGAAGCCGCTCAGGCGGATGCGATGACGTAACCGCTGGTGACTGTTCTGGCATGAGCCCACGGTAGGACTACCGCGGCGCGTGTGGGGCGCGATTCACCGGCGACCGGTTCGGCCGTCCTCCCGGACCAAATCGACGATCTCGCGGTTCCAGGCGTTGTACCGCGCATGCCTCAAGCCGCCGCGGACCAGCGCGACCACCAGGGCTGCGATGCCAGCAGCGCACAACCAGAGTCCGACCGCGGCGACCACGGCGTCGGCGCCTGCTTGCCACGACTGCGCGGGCGGGCTGACCTGCCGGCCGTCCTTGTCGACCCAGATGTCAACCTGCGAACCGTCTTTCACCGGTGCGCGGTAAGTGACCAACCCGGCGGTCTCGATGTCACCCGCTTGCCAGCGGGCTTCCACGCGCGCCGCGGTGCCCCGAGGGTTCGGCTTGCTGTCGGCCGTCGCGGTGGCGGCGACCCGATGCCGGTCAAGGTTCTGCTCGGCGTACATCTTGGCGTGTTCGTCGTGAACCGCGGTGCCGACCGCACCCGCGAATGGAATGACGGCCAGCAAAGCCACGACGGCGACGGCCAGCACAGCGACCTCGACGCGGTCAGAAGAGCGAACAAGCGGGTTACGGCCTCGCGCCTGGGCTAACCGCCACCGCCACCAGGACACTGTCAACCACTGCATGACACACCCTCCTCGGTCAGTCGCGCACCAGGGTGTGGATAGACCAGTCTGGGAAACTCAAACCCATACCGCGCCGCCGCTGTGAGACGTGGACACAGCCAGCTTAGCGTTGACTAACTTCGAATTGGCCTGTATATGACGAGCGCCACGACTTTCCGGCAAACGTGATGTAGCTTCAAACGGCACAGCGGGGACAGCCGCTGCCTAGGAGTAAGCGGTGGATGCGACACCATTCGGGCACTATCAGCTGCAAAAGCTGATCGGCCGGGGCGGTATGGGAGAGGTCTACCGGGCCTATGACACCAAGACCGACCGGATCGTCGCGCTCAAGGTACTTCCCCATCATCTGGCCGAGGACGCCACGTTCCAGCAGCGGTTTCGCCGCGAATCGCAGGCTGCCGCCGGTCTGAGCGACCCGCACGTGGTGCCGATTCACGGCTACGGCGAGATCGACGGCAGGCTCTATCTGGACATGCGGCTGATCGAGGGCCGCAACCTCGGCACCATGCTCGAGGACTCCGAGGGCAAACCGCTCGGAGCGGCCTTCGCGGTCAACGTCGTCGAGCAGGTGGCCACGGCGTTGGACGCCGCGCACAGTGCCGGCCTGATCCACCGCGACGTCAAACCGTCGAACATCCTGATCACCGACCGCGACTTCGTGTACCTGATCGACTTCGGGCTGGCCCGCACCGCCGGGGAGAAAGGCCTGACGACAGCGGGCAACACGCTCGGCACGCTGGCCTACATGGCGCCGGAGCGGTTCGAGGGCGCTCAGATCGATCCGCGCGCCGACATCTACGCGTTGACGTGTGTGCTCTACGAGTGCATCACCGGGCAGCGACCGTATCCCGCGGAGAGCTACGAGCAGCAGATCAAGGGACACATGGTGGCACCGCCGCCGAAGCCTTCTGAGCTCGATCCGAAGTTGTCGGCGTTCGACGACGTGATCGCCAAGGGCATGGCCAAGAAGCCGGTGAAGCGCTATCAGACCGCGGGCGAGTTGGCGGCCGCGGCCCGGCGGGCGTTGGAGACGCCGGTGCGGTCGTCCGGACGCTCGGGCAGGCATTCCAAACAGCGGTCGGCGGGGGGCATGTCGCGACGCGCGTTGGTGATCGCCGCCGCGGTGGTGTTGGTCGCCGCGCTCGGCACGTTCGGGGTGCGGCAATGGACCGGTTCGCGCGGCGGTGACGCGCGGCCGGCCGGCGTTGCCGAGAGTTCGGCGACCCCGGCACCGGTGACCGGCGCGGTGCCCGAGCTCGCGGCGACGGTGCCCGAGGCGATCAAGTCGACCGGCCGTCTGGTGATCGGCGTCAACGTCCCCTATGCGCCAAATGAATTCAAGGACTCGTCGGGTCAGATCGTCGGCTTCGACGTGGACCTGATGAACGCGGTCGCCAAGACGCTGGGGCTCAAACCCGACTACCGCGAGACGGGTTTCGAGGCGATCATTCCCTCGATCCGCGCCGGCGACTTCAATGTCGGGATGTCGTCGTTCACCGACACCAAGGAACGTGAAGGCTCAGCGGACTTCGTCACCTACTTCCAGGCAGGCACGCTGTGGGCGCAAAAGGTCGGCGCAGGCGTGGATCCGGACAATGCGTGCGGGCTTCGCGTCGGCGTGCAGTACGCGACGATCCAAGAGACTGAAGAGATTCCGGCGAAGAGCCAGGCGTGCACCGAAGCGGGCAATGCGGCCATCGAGAAGGTCGTCTACGTCAGCCAGGACGACTTGAACGCCGCGCTGATCGGCGGGGAAGTCGATGCGATGTCGGCGGATTCACCGGCGACGGGTTTCGCCGTCAAGACGTCGGGCGGCGTGCTGGAGCCCGCGGGCGAGATCTTCGACACCGCCCCGTACGGATGGCCGGTGGCCAAGGAATCGGGGCTCGCGGAACCGCTGAAGCGGGCGCTGGAGCATGTGATCGAAACGGGGGAGTACCGCACGATCGCCACGATGTGGGGTGTCGAGAAGGGGATGATCACCTCGCCGGTGATCAACGGGGCGGTTCGCTGACAAATCGCCGGGGTGTAGATTGGTGGTAGGCCGCCGTTCGCCCGACGCACGATCTCGGCCGAACCGACATGGTTAAGGACCAGTATGGAATCGTCCGGTTTGTTTTCGCATCCCTATGTGCCCGAAGCGGTTTCGAACAAGGAGTCGTCTGCCGACCCGGTGCAGGCTCCCGTCTTCTCGGACCGCCCTGACTCGACTGCTGATACGCCGCCGTCGTCATGAACGGCTTGACCGGGACGCGGCGGTTGGCCCGTCCCGTCAGGCTGGCGCTCGCCCAACAACTGGGGCATGCCATCGATGGAGCGTGGTGGCCCTATACGTCCTCACTCGCCGACGAACTCCCTCAACTCATCAGCGCATTGCACAAACCGCTCGGCGAAATCGTTGACATCTGCATCAACTGGTCGGCCATGCAGGGGCCGCGGGAACTCTACGAAAGTGTGTCCGGACCCAAGGCGGCGCGCGTCGGCCATCCGGGACGTCAGCGCCTGATGGTCGTCGAGGGTCGCCTCGGCTGCGCGAATCTCCTTGTGGTGCCGCATATGACGTCGCAACCGCTGGGCATCATGGTGATGCGGCGCGCGGCCGCGAGGTCGTTCTCGAGCGCCGAACGCGGCACCGATCTGTTCGAGATCGCCGAATGCGTGATGCGCGCGGCGCAACTCGAAAGTGCTTCGTGGACAACGCGTATGCGCGCCGGTGCCCTTCCTCCGCAGGACGCCTAGAAACGCCAATGGGCTGGCACGGAGTTGATCCGTACCAGCCCATTGTGAAGTCTGGGTCGCTCACACGGTGGAGACGCGTACCGCCTGGGGGCCCTTGGCTCCCTGCTCGACCTCGAATTGGACGCGCTGGTTTTCCTCGAGGGTGCGGAAGCCGCTGCCCTGGATCTCGGAAAAGTGCACGAAGACATCCTTCGCGCCGTCGTCAGGCGTGATGAAGCCGAAGCCCTTGTCGCCGTTGAACCACTTCACAGTTCCCTGTGCCATTTACTTACTTCTCTCATTTCAATGCGGATGTACCAAAAACATCCGCGCATCACGGTAGCAGGGCCGGTCAGACGGCGCTGCGTTGTGAAGTTCTTGCGCCGGGATTACGGCGGCGTCGTGACCCTGATCGGCGCGGGCGCGTGGGATTGGGCGTGGGCGCCGCCGCCTTGGGTGCCGGCGCCCGATAAGGGGCGCGTTCGCCTGCCACCGCATCCACGGCGGCCGATTCGGCCGTCACTTCCTGCGGTGTGACGCGAATGCCTGCCCGGCGCAACAGGGCCTGCGTTTCGCGGCGTTGCTCGGGCAACACGACTGTGACGACATCGCCCGAATTGCCGGCCCGCGCAGTCCTGCCGGACCGGTGCAGATACGCCTTGTGCTCGGCGGGCGGATCGATGTGAACCACCAACTCGATCCCGTCGACGTGCACGCCTCGCGCGGCGATGTCGGTGGCAACCAGCACACGTACGTCGCCTGCGGAGAACGCGGCGAGGTTGCGGTCGCGCGCGGGCTGAGAAAGGTTGCCGTGCAAGTCAACTGCGGGCACCCCGGATTCGGTGAGTTGTTTGGCGAGCTTGCGCGCCTGATGTTTGGTGCGCATGAACAGGATTCGGCGTTCGCTGCCGGACGCCAGCCGGTGCACCAGTTCCTTCTTGGCCTGCACGCCGGCGACGTGGAACACGTGGTGTGTCATCGCGGGCACCGGTGACTCGGCAGTGTCGACAGAGTGCAGCACCTCGTTGCGCAGGAAACGCTTGACGAGTTTGTCGACGCCGTTGTCCAGGGTGGCGGAGAACAGCAACCGCTGCCCACCGCTCGGGGTCGCGGCCAGGATGCGGGTCACGCCGGGCAGGAACCCGAGGTCCGCCATGTGGTCGGCCTCGTCGATGACGGTGATCGCGATCGCGTCGAGGCTGATCAGGCGTTGCTTCATCAGGTCCTCGAGGCGGCCGGGGCAGGCCACCACGATGTCGACGCCGGATTTCAGCGCCGCCACCTGCTTGCCCTGCGGAACGCCGCCGAAGATGGTCGTCACCCGCATCCGGTAGGCGGCGGCCAGCGGTTCGAGGGTCGCGGTGATCTGGCTGGCCAATTCGCGGGTCGGAGCAAGCACCAGGCCCGACGGCTGTGACGCACGTCGCCTGGTGCCGGCCAGCCTGCTCACCAACGGAATGGAGAAGGCAAGCGTCTTGCCGCTGCCCGTCTTACCCCGGCCCAGCACATCGCGGCCGGCGAGGGTGTCGGGCAGGGTCTGGATCTGAATGGGAAACGGACTGGTGATGGCACGCGCAGCGAGCACATCGATCAGTGGTTCGGACACGCCGAGATCGGCAAAAGTGTTGGGAGTACTAATTTTTCGGTGTCTTTCAGTCAGCACAGGGTGGCGAGATTACCGGTGGGCAACATCGATCGCCGCGTTACGAATCGCGCTAGTGGGCGCGGGTGAGAAGAAGCGTTTCACGACGTGTCGGCCGTATTCGAGCGGCCGACGTTGACACCAGCCTAGCAGGTGATCGTCCGACGCTTGACCGTCGCACCTACGGGTACACCAGCGACCACCGTCGTCGACCGTCAGGAATTCGTTGTGAGTGACACAAATCAGCGCCATCTCGGCACGTCGGACAGCCCCATCGAGGACGCGTTGGAAGAAGCGTTCGGCCGCATGATCGACGAAGGCACGCAACGCCTGCATCGCACGTGGCGAGAGGTGTTGGTGACAGGGTTCTTCGGCGGCACCGAGGTCGCGATGGGGGTGTTGGCATACGTGTCGGTCCTGCGGGCCACCCATGACCCGCTGCTCGCCGGGCTGGCGTTCTCGATCGGATTCCTGGCGCTGATGCTGGGCCGCAGCGAGTTGTTCACCGAAGGCTTCCTGGTGCCCGTCACCACTGTGGTCGCCAAGCGCGCCAGCATCTGGCAGATGCTCAAGCTGTGGGCAGGCACCCTCGCCGCGAATCTCGCTGGCGGATGGGTGCTGATGTGGCTGATCATGCTCGCGTTCCCGCAGTTGCACGAGCAGGTCGTGGAGTCGGCGGCCCATTTCGCGACGGCGCCGATGACCATGCAGAACCTCGCGCTGGCGGTGCTCGGCGGGATGGTCATCACGTTGATGACCCGCATGCAGCATGGCACCGACGCGGTGATCGGCAAGATCGCGGCGGCCGTCGCCGCGGCCTTCCTGCTGGCGGGTCTGCAGTTGTTTCATTCGGTGCTCGACTCGCTGCTGATCTTCGGCGCACTCATCACGCAGGACGCGCCGTTCGGTTATCTCGATTGGCTGGCCTGGTTCGGCTACACGGTGGTCGGAAACGTGGTCGGCGGCTTGGTCCTCGTGACGTTGCTGCGCCTGCTGCGGAGTAAGGATCGTTTGGAGGAGGAGCGTGTCGCCGCCGACAACTAGTCGAAGGTGACCCGCACATGCTGAGATTCCTTGGCCCGCTCCGCTTTTGCGCGTCGCGCGTAGGTCTTGCGATCGGCGCGCGTCAACTCGACGTTGTCCGTGAATTGTGTCAGCAAGGCGCGGGGATGCAACCGGTCCACCCGCACCACGTTGACTTCGGCGCACAGCACCAATGTCACCGACACCAGGAACAGGAACGCGAGCATGCCCAGCACCAACGCGAATACGCCGTTGGTCGCACTCGCGGTCTTCACCGTGTGCGAGACGTAGCCCGCGCCGAACCATTGCAGCAGCTGCCAGATCACCGCGGCGGCCAGCGCGCCGGGCAGTACTTGTGTCCAGCCGAGACGGCGGGCGGTGGTGACCTTGAACAGCACCATACAAATTGCGGCGTTGATGACCACCGCGGCGACGACGAGTCCCGCTGAACTGACTATGCCGAAGGAGTCGGTCGCATGGCCGATCGACGAAATCGCGGTTGCGGCAATCGCCGCCGAGCCGAGCACCACCAACATCAGTAGACTCCGCAGCCGCGACCGGATCGGATCGGGCCGCTTGTGGCGCGGCACCGCCCACACCGAGTCCATCGCGTTCTGGATGGCCTGCCCCACCCCCAGCCCTCCGTACAGCGCACCCGCGATGCCGACGACAACGGCGCCGACGCCTCCGCTGAGCGCGTGCGGTTCCTGTAATTGGTCGCCGATGACGGGGAACTGGCTCAGCGCGGAGCTGAGCAGCTGGTGCTGCAACTCCGGGTGGCCGACGAGGATGACGCCCAATGTGGTGGTCGACAGCAGCAGGAGGGGGAACAACGACACGAAGGCGTAGTAGGTGATCAGCGCGGCGAGGTAGCCGCCCTGATCGTCGAGATACTTGTAGAGCACGGCGATGGTGAAGCCGACCGCGCGACTGTGCTGCTGTAGGCGATCCAGCCAGCGCACCATCACTTCACCTCGATGCCCGCCGTACCAAAGTGAACCGGTGATACCCACTGCAGCGGGCGGTCAACCAGGGGGATTGGTGCCGGACCGCTGCGTACGATTGCACCGTTCGCCGGCAGAATAGGACGCACGATGAAGACTCCGCTGACGCTGGCGTGGCTCGTCGTGCTGTTCATCACCACCCGCGTGCAGAGGTCGGCCGGTCGCAGGGGATCGCGTCGGCTGCAGCGCGAGCATTCCACCAACCTGCACCGGCTGCGGACCGAACCCCTGCGGGTGCTGGCGACGAGCATGTTCTGGCTCGACGACCGCAAGTGGTGGCCGTACCTGCCGGTGTTCGTTGGCATCGTCGCGCCTGCCGAGCACCGGTTACGTTGGTGGCGTTGGCTTTTCGTCGGTCTGACAGCGCACACCGTCGGCACCTACGCGGGCCAGGGCTATCTGCGGCTGATGATCCGACTCGGCAGGGCGCCGCGGCGGTTGGTCGCCGCCCGCGACGTTGGGGTGAGCTACTTCGTTTTCGGGGTGGCGGGTGCGCTGTCCGGGTACCTGCGGACGCCCTGGCGGCTACGTTGTCAGGCGACTACGGTCGCCGCCCTGACCGGCAATGTGGCGCTCAGACCGACGTTCACGGAAGTCGGGCACTTGACCGCGTTCGTCGTTGGCCTGGCGACCATTCCGCTAGCGCCGGACCGTGAACGTCTTGCCTATCCGGCTCTCAGGGCCGCAACGCAACCCGGACACACCCCTCGTCCTTCTTCTTGAAGAACTGACCTACTCCTTCGCGGTGTCCACCAGGCCCGTGAGGTTCGCTTGCGACTACCCGTCGGATCTGCCCCAAAACGTTTGTTCTCCAATCGTTCGGGAACTGCACCGCAATGTGTAAACGTTTGACGATCTTCGCGGCGACCGGCGTCATGGCCGTCACCGTCGCCGCCTGCAGCAGCGACGACTCGAACAAGGCGCCGCCGACGCCGACGAGCACGACGACGACGCAGTCGCCAACGCCAACGCCCACACCCGCGCCGACGACGGGTGGCCAGGCGCCCGCCACGTCGCCCGGTGGCGGTGGGGCTCCGGCTCAGACGCCGCAACAACCCGCCTCCGGTACCCGTGGGCCGAACGAGAGCGTTGCGCCCTCGGTCAGGGCGCCCGGTTCGGGTGCGCCGAACCAGGACAACAGCGGCAACCCCGGCGAGGGCCCCGCCGGTGGAGGCACGGGCGGCGCCGGAGGTGTCGGCGGTGGAGGCGGATAGCCTCAGCGCACCACGATCGTGTGTTCCCCTCGGGGGACAAGTTCACCAATCACCGGCGCGCCGGAAATCTCACCGGCGACCAACAATCCACCGGAGGTCTGCGCGTCGGCCAATAGGAGCGCCTCATCCTCACCGATATCCGACAGGTCCACATGCGGGCGCACCCATTCCAGGTTGCGCCGGGTTCCGCCGCTGACGTAGCCCTCCTTCAGCGCTTCTCGGGCACCGTCGATGTAGGGGACCGCGGTCGAGTCGATCACCGCCGTCACACCGCTGGCGCGGGCCAGCTTGTGCAGATGCCCTAGCAGGCCGAAACCCGTTATGTCGGTAGCGCATTCGGCGCCCGCGTCCAGTGCCGCCTGCGATGCCGCGGCGTTCAGCGTCGTCATCACCTCGATGGCTTCAGGACATACCTCACCGGTCGCCTTGTGCCTGCTGTTGAGCACCCCGATGCCTAGCGGCTTCGTCAACGACAACGGCGTCCCCACCTTACCGGAGTCGTTGCGCAGCAGCCGGTTCGGGTCCGCGATCCCGGTGACCGCCAGCCCGTACTTCGGTTCGGGATCGTCGACGCTGTGCCCACCGGCCAGGTGGCAACCTGCCGCGTTGCACACGTCCAGTCCCCCGCGCAGCGCCTCGGCGGCCAACTCGAACGGCAGCACGTCGCGTGGCCAGCCCAGCAGGTTGACCGCCACCACGGGGCGTCCGCCCATCGCATACACATCGGACAGCGCGTTGGTCGCGGCGATGCGTCCCCAGTCGTAGGCGTCGTCCACGACGGGGGTGAAGAAGTCCGTCGTCGCGATCAGCGCGCGGTCACCGTCGATGCGCACAGCAGCCGCGTCGTCACCGTCGTCCAGACCGACCAGCAGTTCGCCGAACGGCTCCCGTGGCCCCGCCGTCGTCAACCCGCGGACCACGTCTTCGAGCTCTCCCGGCGGGATTTTGCAGGCGCAACCGCCGCCGTGTGCGTACTGGGTCAACCGGTATGTCATGCCTCCAGTGTGCTGCCTGCAATGATGTCACCGATGGCCCGGGAGGCGTATTCGGTCTGGTGACCGGCGCGGTCTTCAAAATCGCTGAGCGGCAGGTCCTGTCGCTGGCGGGTTCGATTCCCGTCCGCCTCCGCCATCACGCCACCCAGACGATGTCGCCGTTCGCGCCCATTCGGGCGCCTTCGGAGGGCGGGTGGGCGACGAGTCGGCCGTCGTGCATCAAGTGGCGTACCTGCAGTGAACGGCGGAGCACTGCCACGTCGGCGACGATGCGCCGGTGACAGCGCCACCACACCGCCTCACTGCACATCATCGCGGTGTGCTGTCGCTGGGCCTGCTCCGCCAACTGGGCGAACGCCTCGGCGAACGGGGTGGTCCTGGTGTATGCCGCGTAGGCCGCGAACTGGCGGACTTTCCACCAGGTGTCCTCGGGCGGCGTGCCCGCGGGCAGCGTCCGGCGTCCACCCAGTCGGGGTTCCCACCGGTACGCCAGGCCTGCGTCGGCGGCCCACGCGGCGATCGCGGAGGTTTCCACGTCAGGGTTGTGTCTGCTGTTCGGGTAGCGGCGGATATCGACCAGCGCCTCGACGCCGGCCCCGCGTAGCAGCTTGACCAGCGCGTTTCTGTCGAGCGCGCCGTGGCCCACCGAAGTCAGCACCCCATCGGTATACCCCGCGTCCCGCGACGAGTAGAACGGTGTGATGGACGACCGCCGTCGGCGTGTGCCCCGCACCGATGTGCTGCTCGCCGATCCTCGGCTCGTCGAGGCGGAACGGACGCTCGGCCGAACATTGGTCAAAAGCATTGTCGTCAAAGCGCAACAGCGGGCGCGCGCCGGTGAGATCGAACCGGAGCAGGTGGCCGACCAGGCGGTCGCGGCGTTGCCGGCGGCCGCGGCGAGCCTGCGACCGGTGATCAATGCGACGGGTGTCGTGGTACACACCAATCTCGGCCGTGCGCCCCTGTCGCAAGCGGCGGTCGATGCAGTGGTGACCGCAAGCGGCGCCACCGACGTCGAATTCGACCTGGAAACCGGGCGCCGGGCCCGCCGGGGCCGCGGTGCGCTGGCTGCCCTGGCCCGGGCGGTGCCGACCGCCGGCGGCGTGCACGTCGTCAACAACAACGCCGCGGCGCTGCTGCTCACCGCGATGACGTTGGCCCCCGGTAAGGAAATCGTCGTCAGCCGCGGTGAGCTGATCGAGATCGGCGACGGCTTCCGATTGCCTGAGCTGATGGTGTCGACGGGGTCGCGGATCCGCGAGGTCGGGACCACCAACCGCACCCACTTGCGCGACTACGCCGACGCCATCGGCCCCGACACCGGCTTCGTGCTCAAGGTGCACCCGTCGAACTACCACGTCAGCGGCTTCACCTCGGCTGTCGGCATCGCCGAACTCGCCGCGCTGGACGTTCTGCTGGTCGTTGACATCGGCTCGGGTCTGCTCACTCCGCACCCGCTGCTGCCCGACGAGCCCGACGCCACCACCGTGCTGCGCGACGGCGCCGACCTCGTCACCGCCAGTGGCGACAAACTGCTCGGCGGCCCGCAGGCCGGGCTGCTGTTCGGTACGGCGGAGTTGATCGAGCGGTTGCGACGGCATCCGGCGGCCCGGGCGCTGCGTGTGGACAAGCTCACGCTTGCGGCGCTGGAGGCGACGCTCGTCGGCCCGCCGCCGCCGGTGGCGCAGGCGCTCGACGCCGACCTGGCCGAGTTGCGCGCCCGGGCGCAACGCCTGGCCGGCCAACTTCCCGGCGCGAGGGCCGTCGACTGCGTCGGGGCGGTCGGCGGTGGCGGCGCCCCGAATGTCGAGTTGCCCAGTGCCGCGGTCAGTCTGCCGGAGTCCTATGCCGCGCCGCTGCGCCTCGGCAGCCCGGCCGTGGTCGGGCGTCTGGAGGCCGGCCGGTGCGTGCTGGATCTGCGTACGGTCGACCCCTTGGACGACGACCGGTTGGTCCAGGCGGTGCGGGCGTGTATGTCGTAGCGACCGCGGGTCACGTCGACCACGGGAAGTCGACACTGGTGCAGCGGCTCACCGGCATGTGGCCCGATCGGCTCGCAGAAGAACAGCGCCGCGGGCTGACCATCGACCTCGGTTTCGCGTGGACGTCGTTGGGCGGCAAGCAGATCGCATTCGTCGACGTGCCCGGCCACGAGCGCTTCGTCGCTAACATGCTGGCCGGTGTCGGCCCGGTACCCGCCGTGATGTTCGTCGTCGCGGCGACCGAGGGGTGGATGCCGCAGTCGGAGGAACACCTCGCCGCGGTGCGGGCGTTGGGCGTCGAGCATGTGCTGGTGGTGATCAGCAAGGCCGACCTGGCGGATCCGGCGCGCGCCGTCACGCAGGTGCGTGAGCGGCTGCCCGGCGCGCCTGTGACGCTCGGCACCGACATGGATCAGGTTCGGGCACAACTACTTTCGTTGGTTGATGGGTTGCCGCTGCCTGACCGTGCCGCAGATGTGCGGCTGTGGGTCGACCGCTCCTTCACCGTGCGCGGGGCCGGCACCGTGGTGACCGGGACACTCGCCGCGGGCACCATCCGCGTCGGCGACGAACTGGAGCACGCGGGACGGCACGTCACGGTGCGGGGAGTGCAGTCGCTGGGCCGCGACGAAACCGAGGTGGGCGCGGTGGCGCGGGTCGCGGTCAATCTGCGCGGGGTGGACCGTCAACTCATCGGCCGCGGCGACACGTTGCGGACGCCGGGCGCCTGGGTGGACACCGCCGAACTGGACGTCGCGTTGCGCGAAGCGTGCGAATTGCACCGGAAACTAATGCTGCACATTGGGTCGGCGGCGGTGCCGGTGTTCGTGCGGCCGCTCGGGGAGGCGGCGGCGCGGCTGCGACTGGCGCATGCTTTGCCACTGCGTGTCGGCGATAGCGGGCTGCTGCGTGACCCCGGCGAGCATCGTATCGTCGCGGGCATCGAGGTGCTCGACGTGCGGCCGCCCGCGTTGCGCCGCCGCGGCGCTGCACGGGAGCGCGCGGTCGAGTTGGCCACCGGCCGCGCCAGGCCCCCGGTGTGCGCCCGCGCAGACGAGTTGCGCGCCATGGGTTTTGAAGCGTCCGGGCAGCCGGTCGGCGATTGGATCGTGGACCCGCAGTGGTGGGCCGAGCGACGTCAGCAGGCGACGACGGCGGTGAAACGATGGGTGGCCGAGCACGACGTGGCGGCGGGCATGCCGCTGGAGACGGTCAAGCAGCAGACCGGCCTCCCGTCGACCGAACTCGTGGCTCACCTGCTCGACGGCACCGGACTCGAAGTGGTCGAAGGCCGCGTCCGCACACCGGGATCCGGTCTGCCGCCGCGCATCGACAAGGCGCTGCGCACTCTGGAGGAGTGGTTGGGGGCCGAACCGTTCCGGGCGCCCGACTCCGATGAACTGGAGGAGATGAAGCTGGGCCCGCAGGAGTTGGCGGCGGCGGTCCGGGTCGGGCGGCTCACCCGGATCGCGGACGGTGTGGTGCTCGGACCCGACGCGCTGGACCGCGCCGCCGACATTGTGCGGTCGCTGCCCCAGCCGTTCACCGTCGCCGAGGCGAAGCGCGCGCTGGGAACCACCCGGCGAGTCGCGGTGCCGTTGCTGGAACTGCTCGACGCGAAGCGGATCACGAGGCGAAACGACAACAGCACACGAACGATGGTTTGATCGTGGGGTAGGCGGGCAAGGAAGGACGTCATGGACCTCAGGGGCTTGTTCGAGTCGTGGCCGGTGTTCCGGCAGCTCACCGGCGACGACCGGTTGGGTCGCGGCAAAGCCGCCCAATCCACGCGCTCGCTGGCGTTGACGCCGCGCACCGCCGAAGCCGATCACGTCGCGCATTCGGTCTGCCCATTCTGCGCCGTTGGCTGTGCGCAGAAGGTGTATGTCAAGGACGACAAGGTCGTACAGATCGAGGGCAACCCCGACAGCCCGATCTCGCGAGGCCGGCTGTGTCCCAAGGGTTCTGCCAGTAAGCAGCTCGTCACCGGCCCACAGCGGCTGACCAAGGTGCGCTACCGCGCGCCGTATGCCACCGAATGGCAGGAGATCGACCTCGACCGGGCGATGGACATGGTCGCCGACCGGGTGCTCGACGCCCGTGAGAAGGGTTGGCAACAGTTCGACAAGGACCGCAACACGCTGCGCCGGACCATGGGCATCGCCAGCCTCGGCGGAGCGACGCTGGACAACGAAGAGAACTATCTGATCAAGAAGCTCTTCACTGCGCTGGGCGCGCTACAGATCGAGAACCAAGCCCGTATTTGACACAGCGCCACGGTTCCCGGTCTGGGAGCCTCCTTCGGTCGAGGCGGGGCGACGGACTATCAGCAAGACCTCGCGAACGCCGACTTCATCGTCATCATGGGCTCGAACATGGCCGAGGCCCATCCGGTCGGTTTCCAGTGGGTGATGGAGGCCAAGGCGCACGGCGCGCGGGTGGTGCACATCGACCCGAGGTTCACGCGCACCAGTGCGGTCGCTGACCGCCATGTGACTCTGCGCGCGGGCAGCGACATTGCATTCCTCGGCGGGGTGATCAACTACATCCTGTCCAACGAGCTGGACTTCCGGGAGTACGTCACCGCCTACACGAACGCGTCGTTCCTCGTCGACGAGCAATATCGCGACTCCGAAGACCTCGAGGGGTTGTTCTCCGGTTACGACGACGAGTCGGCCGCCTACGACCCGGCTACGTGGCAGTACGAACAGACCGACGCGGAATACGGCGGATCGGCTGCCAAGGAGCACGCCGCACCGGATCAACACGGTTCTGGCGGTGCCCCGATAGAAGGTGCCGCGCAACGCATTCCGTCGGATCCGACGCTGCAGCACCCGCGCTGTGTCTATCAGATCCTCAAGCGCCACTTCGCCAGATACACACCGGAGATGGTCGAGCGGGTGTGCGGTGTGCCTGCCGACGAGTTCCTGGAGATCGCGAAGGCGTGGGTGGCGAACTCCGGGCGGGAGCGGACCGCTGCCCTGGTGTACAGCGTCGGCTGGACACAGCACTCGCTGGGCGCGCAGTTCATCCGCGCCGGGTCGATCATCCAGTTGCTGCTCGGCAATATCGGCAGACCGGGCGGCGGCGTGTTCGCGCTGCGCGGCCACGCCAGCATCCAGGGCTCGACCGACGTGCCGACGCTGTTCAACCTGCTGCCCGGCTACCTGGCGATGCCACATGCGGGCCAGGAGACGCTGTCGGACTACCTCGACGACATCATCGGCAGCAACCAGAAGGGCTTCTGGCACAACGCAGATACCTACATGGTCTCGCTGCTCAAGGAGTACTGGGGGGAGCACGCCACCGCCGAGAACGACTACTGCTTCGATTACCTTCCGCGGATCAACGGCGACCACGGCACCTATCGGACCGTTATGGACATGGTCGACGGCAAGGTGTTCGGCTACTTCCTGCTCGGCCAGAACCCCGCCGTCGGGTCGGCGCACGGCCGACTGCAGAGAATGGGGATGGCCAACCTCGACTGGCTCGTCGTGCGCGACCTCGTCGAAATCGAGAGTGCGACGTTCTGGAAGGACGGCCCGGAGGTCGAGACCGGCGAGATGTCGCCGGAGACCTGCCGCACCGAGGTGTTCCTCTTCCCGGCGGCGTCGCATGTCGAGAAGGCGGGCACGTTCACCCAAACGCAGCGCAAGCTGCAGTGGCGCGAGAAGGCCGTCGAACCGCCGCGCGACGCCCGCTCGGAGTTGTGGTTCTTCTATCACCTCGGCCGCATCCTGCGCGAGAAGCTGGCCGACTCGACCGACGAACGGGACCGCCCGCTGCTGAACCTCTCCTGGGACTACCAGATGGAGGGCGACGAACCGTCGGGTGAGGACGTGCTGCGGCGCATCAGCGGTGTCGACCTGACGACCGGGCGGGCTGTCGACGACTACATGTCGCTGAAGGCCGACGGCTCCACGATGTGCGGATGCTGGATCTACAGCGGGGTCTACAAGGATGACGTCAACCAGTCGGCGCGGCGCAAACCCAACGACGACGCCGAATGGGGCTGGGTCTGGCCGATGAACCGGCGCGTGCTGTACAACCGGGCGTCGGCCGATCCGCAGGGCAGGCCGTGGAGCGAGCGCAAGAAGCTGATCTGGTGGGACGAAAACAAAGGGGCCAAGGGGGAGTGGGTCGGCGACGACGTCCCCGACTTCGAGAAGACCAAGCCGCCGGACTACCGGCCTGATGACGACGCGGTCGGGGTGGCGGCGTTGCGCGGCGACGACGCGTTCATCATGCAGGCCGACGGCAAGGCGTGGCTGTTTGCGCCCAACGGCGTGCTCGACGGCCCGCTGCCAACGCATTACGAGCCGCACGAATCACCGGTGCGCAACGCGCTTTACAAGCAACAGGGCAACCCGGCGCGCAAGGTGTACGGGCGCGCGGACAACCCGTCCAACCCGTCACCGCCGGAACCGCATGGCGAGGTGTTCCCGTACGTGTTCACCGCCGCGCGGCTGACCGAGCACCACACGGCGGGCGGGATGAGCAGGCAGCTGCCGTACCTGTCCGAGCTGCAGCCTGCGTTGTTCGTCGAGGTGTCACCGGAGTTGGCCGCCGAACGTGGCCTGTCGCACATGGATTGGGCGCACGTGATCACCAGCCGTACCGCGGTGGACGCGCGCGTGTTCGTGACCGACCGGATGCGGCCGCTGCGCGTCGAAGACCATGTCGTACATCAGATTTGGATGCCCTACCACTGGGGCAACGTCGGGCTGATCGACGGTGACGTGGTCAACGACCTGCTGGGCGTCGTCGTCGACCCCAACGTGTTCATCCAGGAGAGCAAGGTCGCGACGTGTGACATCCAGCCGGGGCGGCGTCCGCGTGGGCCCGCGCTGCTGCAGTACATCGCGATGTATCGGGAGCGGGCCGGGATCACGATCGAGACGGGCACGGATCTGGACACCACCGGGCTGTCCACCGAGCACACCGAGGAAAACCCATGAGCGACAACAGCTTTTACGGACCGCTCGCTGACCCGGCTGGCAATGCGGGGTATTCGGAGCACCCGGAGCGGGTCGGGTTCTTCACCGACACGTCGGTGTGCATCGGGTGCAAGGCGTGTGAAGTGGCGTGTAAGGAGTGGAACGAGGTGCCCGACGACGGGTTCGACCTGCTGGGTATGTCGTTCGACAACACCGGGATGCTCGGCGCGAACTCGTGGCGGCATGTGGCGTTCATCGAACAGCCCTCGCAAGTCGATCTGGGCATGCCGGGCTTCGGGCGGCCAGGCGATGTGTCCGGCGCCGAGACGCGCACCGACTTCCGCTGGCTGATGAGCAGCGATGTGTGCAAGCACTGCACGCACGCGGGCTGCCTGGATGTGTGTCCGACGGGCGCGTTGTTCCGCACTGAGTTCGGCACTGTCGTTGTACAGCAAGACATCTGCAACGGCTGCGGCTATTGCGTATCGGGCTGCCCGTACGGAGTGATCGAACGGCGCGAAGGTGACGGCCGGGCGTGGAAGTGCACGCTGTGTTACGACCGGTTGCACGACGGGCTGGAGCCGGCATGCGCGAAGGCGTGTCCGACGGAGTCGATCCAGTTCGGACCGCTCGACGAACTGCGCGAGCGGGCCGCGTTGCGGGTGGAGGAATTGCATTCCCGCGGAGAGACTTCGGCACGGCTGTACGGACACGACCCCAACGACGGCGTCGGCGGCGACGGCGCGTTCTTCCTGTTGTTGGACGAGCCGGAGGTGTACGGGCTGCCGCCGGACCCGGTGGTGCCGACGCGGGACGCCGCCGCGATGTGGAAGTACGCCGGAATGGCGGCGTCGGCGTTGGTCGGGTTGGCGGTTTCGGCGTTTGTGAGGACTCGATGAAGGAACAGCTGGCGGTGCCGCGGGCGGAGTTCCGCTCGTACTATGGGCGGCCGATTCTCAAACCGCCCGTGTGGAATTGGATGATCGCGGCGTATTTGTTCTGCGGCGGGTTATCGGCGGGTTCGGCGCTGCTGGCAGCGGGGGCCGACGTGACAGGCAGGCCGGGGCTGCGGCGCGGTTCGCGGGTGGGCGCGTTGATCAGCATCGTGGCGAGCTTGTACTTCCTGGTCGCGGATCTGGGTCGTCCTGAGCGGTTCCATCACATGTTGCGGGTGGCGAAGCCGAGTTCGCCGATGAGCATGGGCACCTGGATCCTGACGGCGTACGGACCCGGGGCCGGGTTGGCTGGTGTCGCGGAGTTGATGCCGGGCCGACTGCGGCGTACGTGGCTGGGCCGGTTGGTGTGGTGGCTGGCCAGGCCAGCCGGTGTGTGGGCCGCGGCGACGGGGCCGGGTGTGGCGTCGTATACGGCAGTGTTGTTGTCGCAGACCGCGGTTCCGGCGTGGCGTGAGGCGCATCCGTATCTGCCGTTCGTGTTCACCGGTTCGGCGGCGGCAAGCGGAGGCGGTTGGGGGATGGTGGTCGCGCCGCACGGCGAGTCAGGCCCGGCGCGGCGGATGGCGATCGCGGGAGCGGGCTTGGAGGTCGCGGCGTCACGGCTGATGGAGAAGCGGCTAGGGCTGTCGGCGGAGGCGTACACGACCGGGAAGGCACACCGATTGCGGCAGTGGTCGGAGTATCTGACCGTCGGGGGAGCGCTCGGAGCGGCGGTGAGCCGGCACCGCGCGGTGACGGTGGCGTCGGGCCTGGCGCTGTTGGCAGGCAGCGCATTACAGCGGTTCGGGGTGTTCGAGGCGGGCGTGGAGTCGACGCGCGACCCGAAGTATGTCGTGGTTCCGCAGCGGGAACGGCTGGCGGCCGGGCGGCCGGCGCGTGGCGACCGGTCTGCCCGGCTCTGAGCGACATTGTCGCTGCGGCGGGCGCACCGGCTGATCATTGTTCGAATTGCGCACCTCTGGGCGGCAGTGTCGCTAAAAGCGTTGTCTGCCTATGCTTTTGGGTCTAAGCGCTTGACACGCGATTTAGTTGTCGCTGGGGGGTGGTTGGGGTTCGTAGGGGTCGTATCATCACCAGTCGGCGCGTTCGCCGATTGGGCCGGTGCAGGGCGGCACGTCGGGTGGGGGTGTGGTCGGTGTTCGCGCGAGTGAGCCCGAGTCGAGTCGGTTTCCGTCGCTGTCGGTGACGACGAGTTTGTCGGCGGGGCCTCTGATGGTGATGCCGCCTTTGTGGTGCAGTCGGTGGTGGGATGGACACACGACGAGCACTAGGTTGTCCAGCTCGGTCAGCCCGCCGTTTTCCCAATGGATGATGTGATGGGCATGCAACCCCCGCGTCGCCCCACACCCGGGCACCGCGCAGGTGGGGTAGCGGTGCTCCAACGCCCGCCGCAACCGCCGGTTGATGGTCCGGGTGGCGCGTCCGGCGCCGATCACCTGCCCGCACCGCTCAAACCACGCCTCACACGTGGCATCACACGTCAGGTATTGACGATCGGCATCGGAGAGCAGCGGCCCGAGATGCAGGTTCGCGATGCGCTGCTCGATATCGACGTGCACCACCACGGTGGTGCGCTGCCCCTGCGGGCGCCGTACCGCTTCAACATCCCAACCGGACTCGACCAACCGCATGAACGCTTGCGGGGCATTGAGCAGTGGCGGGCGCGCTTCGGCGGTGCTGGCACCGTGATCCTGTTTCCATCCGTTGAACAGCGCATCGCGGTGTGACGCCAACGCCGCATCGAAGGTGGCCGCCTGAGCAGAGGGCAGGGTGATCCGGTATTTCGTGCACGTCTCGTCGGAGGTCTTGCCGAACGACGCCTCCGGCGCCGGCTTCGGCTCAGCCTCGGGCCGCGGTTCGAGTGTGACCGCCTTGCGGAGTTGGCTGATCGTCGCGACGGCAGCCAGTTCGGCGTAGTGCGCGTCGGATCCGTCGGCAGCGCGCGCGGCGATCACCCCGACCTGATCCAGCGACAACCGGCCCTCCCGCATCGCCGCCGCACACCGAGGAAACTCCTCCAGCCGGTCGGCGACCGTGGTGATGGTGTGCGCCGTGGTCGTCGACAAGCCCGGTCGCCAGGCCATCAACGCCGACACCGACCGTGCTCCGGTCGCACCCCACAACATGTCCCGCTCGATCTGCGCCGCGATATGCACATGCGCCCATCAATGGCATTACGCTGACCCGCAAGCTCCGCCAACTCCTCGAATAGCACCTCAAGACGAGCGCTGCGGGGCACCACAGCGTCGTCAGAAGATGCAATCGAAGACATGAGCCCATCATCGCCACAAGCTGAGACACGAGGCACGATTCGCCCCGCGAATACCAACATCCTGTGGATGAATTCGCGCCTGGGGATAAGCATTTGGAGAAAGTGGCGTAGCCCACTATTGAGCGACACGGTCGCTATCGCCGACTTTGTCGCCAGGAGCCGGGCAATTCGTGAATTGGCGCTTAACTCTGGATGAATGGTTCAGCGGCCTGCCCCACGTCGGCAGTTGTCCGTCGAACGCCCACGTCGGCTCGAGTGGCGTAGCCCACAATTCAGCCGACAATTAGTGAAATGGCGCACAGCCCTTGATGAATCGGCCAGCGATTGTGCCTGAAATGCCGATCGCGATACCGGCTAGCTGGAATACCGCTTTGGACGTTCACCGTGACGACATCGATTTAACAGTGGCGCAATATAGACGTGTCAGCCCAAAGGAGAAGAAATGAAACTGAGTTACGTCGCACCGCTGGCCATCGCTACCTTTGCCGCGGCAATCGGACTGGCGCCCCTCGCCTCCGCGGATGCAACCGTGCACCAGAACAATGGCAACACCGAGATCACCGCAACTCCAGGTGTCGCCGCCCACGAAGCTGCCCAACAGCAGCAGCCTTTCGGTGGTGCCGAAGGCGCACTGATCTTCCACCACTAGGAACCAGCATCGCGATGGGGCCGGACGTGACCGCGTCCGGCCTTTTCCGCTTGATAGCGTCAGGAATTGATGACCACTCCATTCTCGTGGCAGCTGCCGTACGCCTGGCCGCGTAAGCCACTGTTGGCACGCAACATCGTCGCGACCTCACAACCGTTGGCCGGGCAGGCCGGTCTGGCGATGATGGCGGGTGGCGGCAATGCGGTCGACGCGATCATTGCGACCGCGATCACACTAACCTTGGTGGAGCCTGTGTCCAACGGCATCGGATCCGATGCGTTCGCCATCGTTTGGGACGGACGGCAACTGCACGGATTGAACGCGTCGGGCCGGTCACCGGCGGCGTGGACACCGGAGTACTTCACCGAGAGCGCCGTGCCCGTAATGGGGTGGAACTCGGTGACGGTGCCCGGTGCGGTGTCGGCGTGGGCCGAGCTGCACGCGAAGTTCGGCAAGCTGCCGTTCGCCCGGTTGTTCGAGCCCGCGATTGACTACGGCCGCAATGGTTTTCTGGTATCGCCGACGGTCGCCGGGCAGTGGGCCGAGCAGGTGCCGCTGTTCGCGGGACAGCCGGGCTTTGCCGACGCGTTCATGCCCGACGGGCGGGCGCCGCGACCCGGAGAACTGTTCAAGTTGCCGGAGCACGCCGCCACTCTGGAGAAGATCGCTGACACCAATGGTGACGCCTTCTACCGCGGCGAACTGGCCGAGGCGATGGAGGCGCATTCGACGGCCAACGGCGGCGCGCTGCGCGTGGCCGATCTGGCGGGACACCGCGCCGACTGGGTCGGCACCATCACCGGCGACTACCGCGGTTACACGGTGCACGAGATTCCGCCCAACGGCCAGGGCATCGTGGCGTTGATCGCGCTCGGCATCCTGCAGCACTTCGACATCCCTTCGCTGCCGGTCGATTCGGCCGAAAGTGTGCACCTGCAGATCGAGGCGGTGAAGCTGGCCTTCGCCGACGCGCTCGCCTACGTGTCCGACGGCGACCACATGGCGGTCACCGCACAGCAGTTGCTCGACAAGGGCTACCTTAAGCAGCGGGCCGATCTGATCGACCGACACCAAGCGAAACCCGTTGTGGCGGGCCAACCCCGCGGCGGAACGGTGTACCTGACCGCTGCGGACGCTGGCGGCATGATGGTGTCGATGATCCAGTCCAACTACATGGGGTTCGGATCGGGTGTGGTGGTGCCGGGCACCGGCATCTCGCTGCAGAACCGCGGCACGGGTTTCGTCGCCGAGCCGGGACACCCGAACCAGGTCGGGCCGGCAAAACGCCCATACCACACCATCATTCCCGGTTTCGTGACGAAGGCAGGTGCACCCGTGATGAGCTTCGGCGTGATGGGCGGCACCATGCAACCGCAGGGCCACGTCCAGGTGATGGTGCGCATCGCCGACTACGGGCAGAACCCGCAGGCGGCCTGTGACGGCCCACGCTTCCGGTGGATCGGCGGACAACAGGTCAGCGTCGAGGGCGGATTCCCGCCCGCCACGTTGGACGGACTTCGCGAGCGCGGACACGAACTCGTTACCGTCGACGACTACAACCAGTTCGGAAGCTGCCAGGCGATCTGGCGACTCGACGGCGGCTATGTCGCGGCTAGCGACCCGAGGCGCGACGGCCAGGCCGTCGGCTTCTAGCCCGTTACGGCAGAACCGTTTTCATCAGCATGACGTTGTAGGCGGTCCACTCCGACAGGTTGAAATACAGTTCCCTGCCGGTCGACCAGGGATGCAGGAACGGCGCATAGATGCCGCCGGGAAACTGCATCGACGGCACGATCATCTGCTCGGGACCCCAGGGTCCCTGCGGTGCGGAGGCCGTCCTGAAGACCACGTCGTTCATGCCATTGCAATACATCATCAGGTACTGCTTGAGGTAGGTGTTGAATTGGGCCGACATCTCGCCCACCGGCCCGGGAACCACCGGCGTCGCTGCCGCCGGATTGCCTGGCACCCAGGCGTTCTGGTCGGAGTTCCAGTACTCGTACTTGGTCACGTCCGCGATCGCGCTCGGCGCGACACGTGCGACGTATGCCGATCCGCCGCGGCCTGCGGGCGTGCCGAACGAATAGATGTAGGGGTCGCCGGGACCCGGCTTGAGGAACGCGCCCTGCTGGAAGTTCTCATTCCCCGCGACGTGCCGGGCGCCGGGAATCGCGTCCGGCCTCGGCGTGCGGACGGACCCGGGGTAAACACCCCACCGTTCACCGTTGTCCGGTGACACCGCGATCGCCGAGTAGTTGGTTGTCCACGCGCCGTTGGCATCCCAACTCTTGATGGACATGTAGTTGATGTACTGGTTGCCGCCGACCGAGATGCCTGCGGTCGGGATGATGCCCGTCTCGTCGGGCGCCCATTTGGTGCTGTTGATGATCTGCTTCGAGATGCCGCGCGCCCACATCGGTGAGTTCGCCACATTGACCGTGTTGGACAACCCGCCGTCCTGGCTGCGCATCAGCACGTTGTACCGCCACTGGTGGCCGGGGACGCTGCAGTAGCCGGACGTGTCGCCGAACGCCATCAGAACTTGGTGAGAACCGTTGTCCCACATGATGCCCAGGTCGGTACCGGAGACGGCGAACCGGGACAGCGTGTTGTTCGGGCTCTCCGGCCCAGTCACCCAGCCGACGAGCGACGTTCCCGGCGGTGACGGTGGCCCAGCGGGTGCTGGTGCGGGAGCTGCCTCCGGAACAGGTTGCGCCGCAATGGGTGGCGCTGGTTCGGTGGCCGCGGCGGGAGGCGGGGGCGGCGGGGCGACGGCCGCCTGTTGCTGCACGCGCGCGGAGCGCTGACCCATCAGGTTCATCACCGCCGAGGTGATGGGCCCGATCTTGGGCAGTGGCGCGGCGGTGTTGGCGTACGCGGGCCGGTGGCCTCGTGGCGGGCCGCCGTTGGTGGGCAGTGGTTGGGCCGGCGCCTCGACCTGAGGCTGCCCCGCTGCTGCGGCATCTGTGCAAGGCTCCGCGTTCGTCGGTGAGGCGACCCCGATCGCGATACAGAGCACGATCGCGGACGCCACCGAGATCGAGGCGATTCGCGGACGCGGCGACATGACACACCTTTCGCAGGGGGCATGACGTCGCTTTGACGTCAGGAGTCGACTGCTGTGACAGTAGTGATCACTGGTGTCGAAGTGATCATCGGTGCGCTGATAGGTATACATCCGTGACCGTGTCGCTATACATCGATGTAATTCTGCAATCGGTCAGCAATCAGCAAGCAGGTTGCTGACGGAGCCGTCAAATGGGCCATGTTTCCAGGCCAAACGGGCTAAATGTTCGATAACGGATCTTTGCTTTACCGCGCATGGGGACATTTGGTGTGTTCCCATCGGTGGATGTCTGTGAGGCAGCGCTGGCCCGACGACGTGTCCACCGACCTGGTACCGGTGCGCGCGGCGCAGGAACCCGTCGACGAGTCGCGACGCGACATTCCGCTGTGGACGCTGAAGTTGCTGCTCATCGCCGTGGCTGTGGGTGTCGTGGCGGCGTCGGTCGCCGTCATCGTGCATATGACCGACCGCTCGGCAGCCGACGGACCGACCGCAGCAGCGGGCGGGGACTGCCTCACCTGGCCGCCCGGCGAGCCGGAGCGCGCCGCTCGGGTCGACTGTTCCGACGAGCACCTATTCGAGGTGGTCGGTGCGGCGTCACCTGACGGCCAGCAGGCCTGCATGCAAGCGGTCGAGCGCAGCCTCGGGTCACGCTACGAACCGAATGGGCGCTTCGTCGTCGGAGCGGCGTCGGTGTCCGGCCAGTCGATGTGCGGCTTGCAGTTGCCGAGCAACGGTGTCGCATCGGTGTCGTTCAAGGGCCGCGTCGTCGACCAGGACCAGTCCCGCGTCTGGCCGACGGGCACCTGTCTTGGGATCCGGGACGGCAAGACGACCGACGTCGCGGTGGAGTGCGGTCTGCCCCATGCGTTGGAAGTCACTCGGACCGTTGACCTTTCCACCCATTTCGGTCAGTCGGCGCCGTCGACCGCTGCTCAGGACGCGGTGGTGCGTGAGGTCTGTGGTGCGGCGACGTCGGCGTACCTGGCGCCGGTGCCGCTGGCGGACACCGGACTGTCGGTGCGCTATCAGCCGATCGATGCGGCCGGATGGGCGGCGGGCAGCCGCAAGGTGGCGTGCCGCATCGGGGCGCCGAAAGACGGCGGCGGGTGGGCGACGTTGGTGCGCAGTGCGAAAGACGGCGTTGTGGTCGATGGGCGGCGCGGCGTAGCACTGCCCGCACCAGCACCCGAACCGCCCGCGCCCGCCGAACCGGCCGCCGCCGTCGAGGCGGCCGCCCCGATAAGCGAGACGCCGGCACCGTCGACCGCCGTCGAAGTGCCGGTCCGGGTGAACCACGAAACCGACGAATCTTTCACTCCCGCAGCGCCCGTGCCGCAGATGTCAGGCGCGCAGAGCCCGACGGCGGTGCCGCATCTGGACGGCGCGGAGGCCCCAGGACCGATCCCGCACATGACGGGACCCACGGTGCCGGGGCCGGTGCCCCACATGGTCGGCTCGGTGGCGCCTGGCCCGGCGTCGGGCGCGCTACCGGCAGAGCGGGCTGCGGACTCGGCCACCCCGTAGGCTTTGCTGGGTCGCGGTCTTCGTCGGGATTCCGGTGCTGGGGCCGATGGTGGTGCGCCGACTGCGGACAATTCGCGGACCGGTTTTGGCGGGCACGGCCAAAGTGTTGTCACTCAAGCGGTTTGGTTCGGTTGCGGTCGACGGTCCCGCGGTCTACCACAAGGACGGTCGCGGTCGAGGTGAGCCAGACCAACCCGCGCAAGGTCCGGCTCGGTAGAAGTCTGCCGGGCCGGACCCTTTAATGCCCCGTCATTTCGTCCTCATGCTCCTCGACGAGCCAGCGCGCCACGTCGACAAGCTTGATGTTGGTTTCCTTGGACGCTTTGGCCAGCAGGTTGAACGCTTGTAGCCCGGTCAGGTGGTCGCGGTGCATCAGCAAGCCCTTGGCCTGTCCGATGACGTCGCGGCTGGCCAATGCGGCTTGGAAGTTCGTCTCCGCGGTGGCACCGATCATGGCGACGGCCGCGTGCTGGGCGAGGATCGTGCCGACGTCCACCGAATCGTCGGAGAAGACGTCGGGCTCGCCTGCATACAGATTCAGCGCGCCGAGGGTCTCCGAGCGGACGAAGAGTTGGAATGACAGCAGGCTGCGGACGCCCAACTCCGTTGCCTGCTGTGCGAATTGAGGCCACCTGAGGTCCGTCGTCATGTCGGCGATGTGGACGGTTTGGTGTTCCCGCAGCGCCGTCAGGCACGGTCCATCACCGAGTTCGGACTGCAGGTCATCCAGTTTGGCGACGATCGGGTCGGTGGGAACCTCGGCGAAGACCCGGCGTGCGTGAATCCTCGAGATGCCCGCCCACCGCGCGCCGGGCACGATATGCGCGGCGGCGTCGACGATCGTGTGCAACGTGTCCGCAGTCCCACTCTGCGCCTGCATGTCGACGGCTAGATCACCGAGGAGGCGTGCCAGCCGGTGGTGAACATCACCGCCCATGAATAAAAGCGTAGGTCGGCCGCCTCGACAGCGGACCGGATCGGCACGTCAGGTTTGATTCCGCCGGGCGGGGATATATAACTTCCAGCGGGCGAAAGGGACGACGGTGGCGATCAATATTCCGGCTGAGGACAGCGCATTGGCGATCTGTCCGGCATGCGGATATCCGACATGGGGTAGCGGGCTGTGTGCGCCGTGCGCGCCGACGGTAGCGGACACGATCGAGGTGGCCGCCGACGTCTCGGACTTCAACCCCGCCGCCTGAGGTTGTCCACGGACTACTTGTTGTACGCCGTACTGCCTTCGACTGCATGGGTGGTGCTGATCAACTTGGCGTAGCAGTGATCGCGATCCAAGCCGTTGCTAGTGCACCACGCCAAGGCTTGATCGGCGGTCGGAAACCCGGCGCCGACGATGGTCACCCAGAAGTCCGATTCGGAGAACGTCGACCAACTGCCTGACCACAGCAGTCGGACGTCGGGATAGCGTGCTCGGAGCTGTTGATGATCGGCCAAGATCATTTCGTTTGTCCACGTGGCGCCTTCTGCGACCATGCCGACCCGTTTCGAACTCAACTGCGGCACCCAGCGGTCCGCGACGGCGTTGACGACCGCTGGCTGGTCGCCTGCCGCGACGGCGCGCAGTTGCGCTCCAACGATGTCGCTGGCGGGAAGCGTCACCGGGGTCGGAGTCAAGGTCCGCGGCGGCGAACTGATCTTTGTCGTCTCGACGATATTGGCCAAAAGCGATGGCACCGTGGTCTTTCCGCCGATCTGGGTGTCATAGGTAACCGCACCCTGGACTTCCGCGAACATCGTCACGACGTCGTCTTCGACGAAGTTCGCGACCATGCGCGCATCATGCGCAGTAATAAGGGTGTTCTGGTCGTAGTCGTACGGATCTGTCGTCGGCGAAGGACCAGTGTCCGCGCGGAACGCCGTCGCCCCGGTCGCCGCGTCGAATTGCGTGATCACTCCGTACACGACGATCTTGCGGCCCGCCCACGAGTCTGGGTTCTTGGCCATCATGGCGAATTCCCGCGCGGTCAACGGTGTGTAGGTCGACCGGTCCAGGCGTTCGGCTTCCCGGGCACGGTTGCGTTCAGCCTGTCGGCTGGCGGGCTCCCGCACCGTCGTCGCGGCGCTGGGCCCGCTCGCATTGGGCGAGGGCGCCGCGCTCGGAAGAACCGGCGGCAAGGGATCCGGCCTGCTCAGCTGCAGGCCGAGCACCACTCCGACCGCCAACACAAGCACGGCGACCACGCCGGCAACCGAAGCGGCCAGCACCGGACTTCGCTTGCCGCGGTTGATATCTGGGTCGTCATAGTCCGAAGGCCACGGGACGATCTCGGGTTGGTTGTCAGGATACTGCGGGTAAACCATGAGGTTTCTTTCTGCTGTTGACGTGCGCTATTCGCCGAGCGGTCCTTGGACGAACCCGCTGTTGATCGACGGCCGGTGATCTGCCTCGTCCTCGAGGAAGTACCAGCTGGCGTTCAACGTCAGACTGATGCGCGACTGGGTGTGAACCGTGACTACGTTCGGGTTCCGGTCGAGAGCGCTGCGGAGGGCGGAGCCTGTCGCCGAGGCAATCACCCTGGCGGCGACAGGCAGGTTGCCAGGCATCGAAATATCTCCCCATCCGGCGACAAGGTCACTGAGTCCAAGAGAAGGTTTCTTCTGATCCTGAAGGCGACCTAACCTGGTGGAATCCACAGGGCTGGCCCACCGCAATCCAAGCTATTCGGATCTGCACCGACAGGAATCGGGTGTTTCCCTACGTTTGCTGAAGCGCTGGGTGGCGCTGCGATCGCCGGTGCCGGTCAGGCCACCGTCATCGCTTCGCGCGCCATCACCTCGGCGGCCGCCCGCTCGCCGGAGCGCACCGCTCCGTCGATGAACCCGTACATGGCAGCCGATGTTTCGGTGCCTGCCCAATGGATGCGGCCGCACGGTTCGCGTAACGCGGGGCCGAACTCGGTGAGCACGCCCGGCGGGGTGTGGCTGATCATGCCGCCGCCGGAGTAGCGCTCAACACTCCAGTTGTGTTCGACGTACTCGACCGGCATCCGCGCCTTGTCGCCGAACCGCTCGGCGACCGCGGCCAGCACCGCCTGCCTGCGTTCGCCGTCGGGCAGCTTGGTCATTCGGCGCGCGACGGGTCCCTCCGTGATGACGGTAAGCACGCCGGGTGTCGCCGTGTCGGTGCAGGAATCGATGGTCAGGTTGGCCATCGATCCCGGTGCGAACGACTGACCCGACAGGCCGTCGGCTCGCCAGAACGGCTCGTCATAGATCAGTGCGATCTTGTACACCGCCCCCGACGGCATCCGTTGGTGCAGCAGCGAGCGGTCCATCGAAAGCATTGGCTCGTAGATGATTTGGCTTGCGATCGCGATCGGCACCGCCACGACGGCGCGCAGCGCGCGGATCAACATGTCGTCTGACCGGACACTCACCCCGTCGTCGTCCTGACTGATGCTGCGCACCGGCTGCGACAGATGTATCGCGTCGCCGAGTTCGGCCGCGACCGCCCGGTGGATGGCGCCTATGCCCCCGACCGGTCTGGCGTCCTCGGCGGCATCCTTGACACCCAGCACGAACCGCGGGCCGCCCGCCGAGGCCATCTGGTAGAGCACGAACAGCAATGAGATCTCCGAGGCGGCCGACGTGTACAGCCCGGCGATGGAATAGTCGAGCAACTGGTGCGCGGCCTTGGACAACGAGTGCCTGTCCAACCAGGCGCCCCAGCTGAGTTGATCCCATTTGCGTGCCTTGGGCGCTGCCCACGGAGCTTCGACCGGGATCGTCTTGCACATCTGCGTCAGTTCCAGGAACACCGCGCCGATGTTCGCCACCGCCCACGGGTTCATCGAGAACGGGATGGTCCCCTGGTATCGGTACTTCTTGCCGTCGACGAACATCATCGCGTCGCCCTCGACGTACTGCTTGTAGCTCGGCACCCCGAACTCGGTCATCAAGCGATAGATGGCGTCCTGGCCCGGGCCGATCCAGGCGCCGCCGCGGTCGATCCACACGCCGTCGTCGCGCGTTTCGGTGAACGTGCGACCGCCCACCCGGTCGCGGGCCTCCAGGAGCGCCACCGAGTGCCCCGCCTGTTTCAGCCGCAGCGCGGCGGTCAACCCCGCGAACCCGGCTCCCACCACGCAATAGTCCACGTCGGCCATCGGGCCCCCTCGCCTCGAATTGGTGTCATTGTCACCCTCGCAGCGGGGTTATGCTGGCTGCTGGCGCAATTTGCTCGGCACATGAGGAGAGGTCGTGCCTGACCAAGTCAGGGTTACTCCCGAGGACTTGCGCATGTCCGCTGCCTCTGTCGACGTCCATGCGGACACCATGAAGGTCCGCCAATTCGAAGCGGACGGCCGGATGGAATCGGCCCAACCTGGTTTGCCCGCCGGGTCCGCGGCGGCGTTGACGGGCGCCGTGGCCAAGTGGCAGGCCGACACCACGGCCATCTTCGGCCGCATGGTCGACCATTCGAACGGCCTGCGCACCGGCGCGGCCGCCTATCAACAGACCGACACCGAAACGGCGAGCGACCTCGATCTCGGGCTGTAGCGGTGACGCTGTCCGTCGCCGATATCGACCGCTGGAACCCCGGGGACGTCCGCGAGGTCTTCAACGCCACCCGCAGTCGGGCCGAAGCCGCCAGGGAAGCCGCCAACGGCATCGCGCAACTCCCGGCGTTCGGCACCTGGGGCGGCGATGCGTCGGCGGCCGCCAAAGATGCGATCGGACAGACCCGTAAAGACCTCGACGCACACGGCAACGAAGCCCTGGCGGTGGCCCGGGCGGCCGACCGGGCGGCCGACGACATCGAGGCCCTCAAGGGCAAGTTGGCCAACCTCCGCGACCGCGCCCACCAGCTGGGCATGGAACTCGACGCGGCATCCAATTCCTTTGTCCCCGCGGCCGGTTCGAGCCTGACGGCGACGGACGTGGCGCTTGCCGAAGCCGAGCTGCAACCCCAGCTGGCCGCGCTACTGGCCGAAGCCGCCGCCATAGACGACGAGCTGGCGCAGGCCATCAACATGGCCACCGGCAAGACACCGATCCCGCAGACCGGTCTGCCGGTCGGGGTCGGGGGGTTGACGCCCACCCAGGTCGCCAGCGACGCCAACGAAGCGCGGCTGGAGCGGGAACGCGCCAGCACCCAGGCGCGGGTCGACCAGTTGCAACACCAGATCGACGAGCTGGCCCGGCAGGCCTACACCACCGGCGACCACAGCACCGCGACGTACGACCGGCTCAACGAGCTCAAAGATCAATTGTCCAGTACCAAAAGCTATCTGGGTGATCTGAACGCGGTGCACGACGCGCTCGGGAAAGCCCCCGAGACGTACTTGACCGTATTCGACCCGCGCACCGCCACCGGCAAGCACGTGCTGGCGGCGGTCGCGGTCGGGAACCCCGACACCGCGCGCAACGTCTCGGTCACGGTGCCCGGCCTCGGCTCGAATACCCAGGAGACCCTGCCGGGCATGGTCAGCGAGGCGCAGAACCTCCGACTCGAGGCGGAACGCCAGATGCGCAATGCCGGGATGCCCGGATCGGCGGCGACCATCGCGTGGATGGGCTACGACCCGCCGCCCAACCCGCTGAACACGCTGAGTCCGCGGGACGCGTTGGCGACCATCGGTGACGGGCAGGCGCGCGCAGGTGCTGACAGCTTGTCGTCGTACCTGGAACAGGTACGCGCCAACAATCCGACCGGACACATCACGCTGTTCGGACATTCGTACGGGTCGCTGACGTCGTCGTTGGCGTTGCAGGAACTCAATGCCCAAGGGCTGCACCCGGTCAACGACGTGGTGTTCTACGGGTCACCGGGCCTCGAGCTGACCAGTCCCGACCAATTGGGGCTCGGCGCAGGGCATGCTTATGTGATGCGCGGTGTGGATGATCCGATCGCAACCGCCGTCGCGGAGTTGGCCCCGCTGCACGGGTGGGGCGTCAACCCCTACGACGGGATGTTCCCGCAGTTGTCGGCGCAGGCCCGGTTGGACCCCGGCGGGGTGTTGCGTGAGGGCGTCCAGACCCATTCGGACTACGCCCGGCTCGGAAGCGACAACCAGTTGCGGATGTCCGGTTACAACCTGGCCGCGGTGATGGCGGGCCTGCCCGACAACGTGGCGATGGCGCCGCCGCCGCCGGCGCCGATCCCAGCGCCGCAGCCCCCATTGATACCGGGGGTGCCCCGCCGATGACACGACGAAAGTTGGCTGCGGGCCTGCTCATTGGAGCGCTGTGCATGACCGCGTGCGGCTCGTCGACCAGTACGGGGGAGACCAGTGTGAAACCAGCTGACCCGACCCAGCTCGAACAGAAGCTGCAAGCCAAGCCGTCTCTGGAATCCGCGCAGACGGAATACCAAGCGGCGGTGCAGAAGATGGCCGCGGACATCGCGGCGCTGACGCCGGGCACGACGTGGCACATCGAGCAGACCACGTGGGTGGGTTGTGGCGGCGACTATGCACAGACGAAGGGAAAGCAGGCTTACGTCATGGCGGTGTTCAGCGGGCCGATTCCGGACAATGTCTGGCCGCAGGCGCTGCAGATCGTCAAAGACGGTGCCGCGCAACAGGGCGCGACGCAATTCGGGACGTTCAAGGACAATCCCGGCGATCACGACATCTACCTCGCCGGGCCCGACGGCGTCGAATTTCGGCTGGGCACGCAGAAGGCATCCACGCTCACGGCCAAGTCCGATTGCCGATTGAGCAAGAGCTAACAGCTAAAATTGTTGCAGAATCCGGTGTTTCGGATGCAGCTGGTCTAATCGCGACCGGCGGCCGGGTGGCCGTGGCGGCGGGAGAGCGGCTGCCAGTGGACCTGTATTACGGCGAAGAGGAACGCGGTGCTGATGCCGAACAACAGCACGCCGTTCACCGCCTCCAGTGCACTGATCATCCGGAACCGGGGCGGCAATGTCAGTCCCGGTAGTTCGAAGGTGGTCATGGTGGATAGGGCGTAGACGGATGCTTGTCCGAATGAATCGAGCGCGCCGAGCCACCAATACGCCAAGGCCCACAACACGCCCTCCAATCCGTGCAAAGCGGTCAGCATGAGTGCGATGGTTGCGATGTGCATGATCACGGTCGGAATGGCGCGCCGCAGAGCAGGTCGTTCGTCGACTCTGGCGCGAATCCTCGTCTCCAGGCCGAGCGCCATGAACACCACCGCGGTGGTGTGTATCGCGATGGTCAGCACGGTGAGCGTGAGGCCGACGACCCAACTCGGGAGATCCACTCGTTCTCCCTACCACCATCAGATCGGCAAGCAGGCGCATCCACCGAAGTCGAGCGGCCGAGAAGCCTAGTTGGGCAGGCTGGCGGGTATCCACGCGCAGGCATGGCGCAGAAGGTGCGGAGGACACGCGATGGGCGACTACGGTTTAGCGGGGTTGTGGCTTCTTCTGGTGCTGTCCCTTGTCGCGGCGGTAGCCGTCGCGGCCGCCAGCATGTGGCTGGCGGATCGCACCCTTTCTGAACCGGTCAGTGAAGGGCACAACGGGGCGCTGTCGCCGTTCTTGACCTGCGTCGGCCTCGTCTACGGCGCACTGCTTGGATTCGTGATCGTGGTCGCCTGGGAGCAGTTCTCGTCTGCGGAGACCAATGTCTCCAACGAGGCGTCCACTTTGATCACGATGTACCGCCAGACAGTCGGCATGCCCGCCGAAGAGCAGACCCAGATGCGGGTGCTGCTGCGCAAATACACGGATGCCATCGCGGGTCCCGAGTGGGCGAATGCGATGCGCGCCGGCACGGGGACGGAAACAGCCCGCGATGCGCTCAATGAGATGTACAGAGTGCTCGGCGGCGAGAAGTCCAGCGTTGGGTCGAGCCCGATCAGTCAGAAGTTCCTCGACCAGCTAACGACTTTGGCGTCGCAGCGCAACCAGCGAATCCTCGACGCCAAGCCGCGGATCCCGGGGCTGCTGTGGACCGGGCTGCTTTTCGGCGGCGTCGTTCTGCTGGGCCTCGGGGGGTTCATGCGGCTTGGCAGTCTTCGCGCGCATTTCGGGTTGCTGAGCGCGGTCGCCGTCCTGCTGGGCTTGCTGCTGTTCATCGTCTTCTGGCTGGACCATCCCTTCGGCAACGAGCTAGGGGTGACTTCTGCGCCGTTCGAGCAATCGCTGAATGTTTTCGACTCGGTCGACCGGGGGACGTGAGCGGGTCATGACCCGAGTGGAAGGCGCTGCTGATCACCGCCCCGATGCCCATGTCGGGATCCGCCGACCCACGGGCCCTTCGGGTGGGGATACCACGGCGGGTTTTGCACCCGCGGGTAGTACAGGATCGGTGGTTGAAGAATGGGCGGAAGCCAGGGTATGGACCATCGCACGACCGGTCCCACGCAAGCCGTAACATCCCCTCTCAGAAGTGCGGACACTCGACGAATCTTGATGCGCGCCAGTCCTTTCTGTGTACGCGGGCCGGGCGTTAAGGTTCGGCACATATTGCGGTACCTTCAACACACGCCACCATGCCAGATCCGATCAGGGTAGATCCGCGAACAGCCGCGGCAGCGGCTGCGGTCCCGTTCGACGCCAACGCCGACGAAGTCAGCGCATGGTGGGCATCGTTGAGCCAGCCGGCGCGCGATCGGCTGATCGCCGAGCATCCGCCGGCCCTGGGTAATCTCAACGGAATTCCGGCAATCGTGCGTGACACGATCAACACCGCGGTGATGAACGACGACCTGGCCCGTGTTGCGGACGTCGCGGGCCGCCTCGACGTACCGGTCGACGCCGTCATGAAAAGCCCTCCGCAGTACGGGCTCTCAAACGACGATGTCGTGCGTTATCGCAACGCCGGCCAGGCCAAGAGCGGCCTGGACCACGACAGGGGATCCGACCCCGGCAATCCGCGGCCGGTGATGTTGTGGGCGTACGACCCGGTGGCGTTCAACGGGCAAGGCCGTGCTGCGATCGCGATCGGCAACCCCGACACGTCGGAAGACATCGCGGTCGTCGTGCCGGGAGCGGGTAGCAGCGTCGCGGGTGGCTGGCTGTCTGCAGGGCACAACGCCGCGATCAATCTGTATGACCGGACGGTGGTTGCGCAACCGGACGTTGACACATCGGTGATCGCATGGATGGGATACGACGCTCCGGACGGTTTCGACGATCAGCGAATCGGGACGCCGTGGCTGGCACGTGAGGGCGGCGCGCGGTTGGCCCAGGACGTCAACGGTCTGTGGGCGACGCGCGACAGTGCAACTGCACCGCATCTGAGCGTGATCGGGCACTCTTATGGGGCAACGACTGTCGCGGACGCCTTCGCCGGCAGCGGTATGCGCGCGAATGACGCAATACTGTTGGGAACTCCGGGCACAGACCTGGCCCGTCGAGCCGCCGACTTTCAACTCGACGGCGGCGAGGTGTATGTCGGTGCGGCGTCGACCGATCCGGTGAGTTGGATCGGGGCCTCGGGCAGCGTGCCGAACAAGCTGAACGAATGGCTTGGTCATCCGTTCGGCCGCTACGCAGGGCTGGGCATCGACCCGGCCGGCGACGGCTTCGGCTCGGTCCGCTTCAAGGCCGAGGTGCCGGGCGCCCACGCGTTGAACCTGCGCGACCATTCGCACTACTACGACGTGGGTGGGGAGGCGCTGCGCAGCATGACGCATATCGTCACGGGTGACGGTGATGCGCTCTCGCGGGAAGGCTTGGTGGCGCGAGGCAGACGCCAACCACACTTCACCACGCCACGTGAGCTGACTATTCCCGGGCTAGGACGAATTCGATTGCCGCACATCGACACTCGAATCCCTGGCACGCCCGCGTACATCGACCCGGAGGCGGCACGTCAGTGAGTCGGCAACGGCACCAACATGAGAAGGAGACTCTTGGATGTTTCCAACACAACCGGATAGTTTTGAGGGTTCGACGCTGTCCGACGCGGAGGCGATGGCGCAGGTGATCGAACCGGCCAGGGAGATCGTCAGGGCGGCCGGCCTGATGGATGTCACCGGCGGTTTCGCTTTCGAGTCCTGCAACGACCAAGGCGTGGCCCCGTTTCGGGGGCGGGTGGAGATGAGTTTCGCGGTGCCTGGCGGGATGGAACCGGATGACTATTTCTCGGGCATCGCCCTGGCAATGGTCAGTCAGGGTTGGGCCGACGGCCCGCCGCCGGGAACGTGTCCGCCGGGTGTGGTCGTACACACCGCAACGGTCATGGCGATCATCGACAGGGCGGCCGCCTCCGGGCGTGGCTCAGCGACCCTGTGCGGGCTGTGCCGCAACCTGACGGATCACCGCCTTGACGGCAAGACGGTCGGCACCGACATCACTGATCGGCTGCGCTGAGTGCGTCAGCCCCCGCACACCGCGGGAGGTATCCACACGGACACAACTGGTGGTATCCATGCGCACGGTCCGTAGTAGCCCACGTTTGGCCCATAGCCGTATCCGGGCGCACCGGCCCAGGGGTAACCCGGGGCGCCACCCCAGTCGTAGCCAGGCCCATAGCCCCAGTTATCCAACGGGATTCCACCGTGGATCGATGTCGTGACTGCCGGAGCAGCGAATGGCGCGTCAGCATTTGCCACACCCGTCGTCAGCCCGAGCCCGGTAACGGCCAGCGCGCTGGCCATGCCCATGATTTTCAGGTAGCCCATGGCAACTCCCTGCGGAATCCATGGCTATGACTCTGAGCCAATGAGCACAGAAAGTTTGTCGCCTGGGGCTAGAGTCACTAGCCATTTCTGTTGTACCGACCCGCTGTCGATCATATCTGGTGACGGGGGAAATGTCGGCTTGGTTCAGTGTTGTGACTCCGCCGAGGGCAGTGCGACCATACCCGTGTGGGTCGTCTGCCACGAAAGCTCCTCGCCGTCGGCGTGGTGGTGCTCGGACTCACGACGGGATGCTCGCCCAGCACTGCCGAGTATCCGGGCATGCCCACCAGCACCAGTGCACCGTCGACGGCGCACCCTCCGGTCGCAGCGCCCCCCCCCCCCCCCCCCCCCCCCCCCCCCAGACAGAAAAAAGACA
>NZ_LZHZ01000060.1 GCF_001667505.1 Mycobacterium sp. ACS1612 | reverse complement strand
GGCGCGCGCGGTGTGGCGGCCCCCCCCCCCCCCCCCGGCCCGCGGCCCCCCCCCGCCCCCCGGGGGGGGGCCGGGGGGGGGTGGGGCCAACCCGCCCCGCGGGGCCCCCCCCCCCCCCCCCCGGCCCGCGACGTTCGTTTCAGGCTATCTGCGTCTGCCCGCCGATACCCTCGTGGTCGACGTCTCGCCAGAAGTCGACGTCGTACTGCGTGTCCGGGATCTGGATCATCTGCCACGATCCAGCGGGTTGCGGATGTCCGCCTGCCAGTTCCAGTTCCTCGATGTCGATCTCGAGTCGGTGGATGCCGTTGAGGATGCACTCGACGTCGTTCACGACGCGACGGTTGGCGTGGCACTGCGGATACGTCGCGACCAGCGACGTCACGCACCCTCGCAGATTGGCGATCAGATGCCGCAACTCGTTTACTTCAGGCTTGATGGACATGAATCTCCTTGTCGTGATGAGGAATCGGTACTAGTGCGGCAACCGCGAGATGAGGTGGCCAGGCTGATGAAGCAGACGCGTGGTGACCGCGGCGCACAGTCCGATCAGCCCAGCCGCGACGAACACGTTCAGCAGAGCGGGGGAGTGCACCAGGAAGGCTGGCAGCCCGATACCGATCAGTCCACCGAACACCTTGGCGCTGTAGACCAGGCCGAAGTTGCGCACGGCGTTGTGCTCACCGAAGTAATCCGCCACCAGGCTCGCCAGCAACGGGTAGCAGGCACCGCCCGCCAGGCCGCTGAGCCCGGCGAAGATGATGAATGGCGCCGCCTGATGGACGACGGCCGAAAACACCAGGCCCAACTGGGCGCAGCCCGCGAGCAGCAATGCCCCGGTCAGTGTCTGACGTCGCCCGAACCGGTCGGAGACGTCGCTGGCCACCGCGCGCCCGCCGCCACTGACGACGGCGAGCAGGCCGATGGCCGCCGCGGCGACGACCGCGCTGAAACCGTTGGAAATGGCGGCGATTGGCACGTAGGCGACTGCCAGCAGGAACGTCGCGGCGGCGAACACCATGATCAGATACATCACCACGAACGCGGTCGTGCGCACCGCCTGGCCCGGTGCGAACTGCCGGGCGGCAGGCGCGTTGCTGCGCAGACTGCGGTTGAGTCGCTTGTCGACAGCCCACAGCCGCGGATCGACATCGGCCGGCCACCAGCCCGCGGGTGGATCCCGAAAGAACAAGCCGCACAGGGCCACCACCGCCAAGACGACGACGCCGACGCCGGTCAAGATGGCGGTGTGGTTGATCTCCGAAAGGCTTGCCGCGAACAAGATGATGAACGGAACGGCGCCGTAGCCGAAGGCGCCTGTGACGACGCCGATTCGCGATCCTCGAGCCTCGGGATACCACTTCGCGACCGTGGAAGCGCATGTGGCGTAGACAATTCCCGCACCGCTGCCGCACAGCACCGAGTAGCCGAGGACGGCACCGGCGAGACTGCCGGTATAGGCCAGGCTGAACGGGCCAGCGGCGCACAGCAGCGCGCCGACGAGCATCGCGTGCGAAGGGGCGACGACCGAGCGATGGCGCAGTGCCGCCGTCAGCGCCGCAGCGCCGGCTTGGAACATCACCCACAAGGCCAGCACCCAGAACGCCGGGGTCAGGTTCCTCGCCGTTGTCTCGACAGCGGCCAGGCCGTACCCGTACTGCAGCACGCTGATGGCTGCCATCGCCGCCCACGGCAGCCACAACATCCATTTGCGGGACCGGCCCATGATGTCCTGCGGTTGCTCACCGACTCGGTAGGAAAGGCCGTGGAAATCCCGAACTTCGGCGACTGCGACTCCGTGAGTGTTGCCGTTCATGGTCGGCCTCCGAAACGTTCGAGTACGATTGCATACAGTATGCGACTAGCATAACTATGACGTGGATCACTTGTCTACCGTTAGTTCAAACCGAGAATGGAGCGCCGTCATGGGGCGGGTAACCAGCAGATATCGCATCGTCCGCGTCGCCGATGGGGTGGCCAGCGCCAGGCCCGACTCGCTGGCCGCCGAAGAACCGCTGGAGATACGGGTGTCCGGCCGACCGCTGACGGTGACGATGCGCACGCCCGGCAACGACTTCGACCTCGCGCGCGGATTCCTGGTCAGCGAGGGCGTGGTGGCCACCGAGTCGGACGTCGCCGCGATTCGCTACTGCGCGGGTGCCACCGCGGACGGGGCCAACACCTACAACGTGCTCGACGTGGTGCTCGCCGCCGGCGTCCCGTTGCCCGACGTCTCCGTCGAGCGCAACTTCTACACCACCTCCTCGTGCGGCCTGTGCGGCAAGGCCAGCCTCGATGCGGTGCGCACCATCAGCAGGTGGCGGGTGGCCGATGATCCGTTGCGGCTCAACGCCGACACGATCGCCACGCTGCCGGACAAGCTGCGGTCTGCGCAGCGCGTCTTCGACCGCACCGGCGGACTGCACGCGGCGGCGCTGTTCGACTCGACGGGTGAACTGCTGTGCGTGCGGGAGGATGTCGGGCGGCACAACGCGGTGGACAAGGTCATCGGGTGGGCATTCGACGATCGGCGGTTGCCTCTGACCGGCACCACGCTGATGGTCAGCGGGCGCGCCTCGTTCGAACTGGTGCAGAAGGCCGTGATGGCCGGAATCCCTGCTCTGGCAGCAGTATCCGCGCCGTCTTCGCTCGCGGTCGATCTGGCCAGAGAGATGGGGCTGACGTTGATCGGGTTCCTGCGCGGGTCGTCGATGAACATCTACTCCGGCGCTGACCGGGTCCGCGCGGACGAGGCCGAGGAGCTACTCAGCCTCTGATTTGGCCTGCCGCTGATCGTGATACACCTGCTGAGTGTGCTCGGTGTGGCGCTGCATGATGCTGCTGGCCAGGTCGGCGTCACCGGCGGCGATCGCCTTGATCAGTTCGGCATGCTCGGTCCAGGCCGCCTGCCCGCGCGGCTGCGCGATCGGCAGGTAATACCAGTGCCATCGTCGTTCGACCAGGCCAATGTGCTTGGCCAGCACCACGTTTCCCGCGATCTCGGTGATCGCGGCGTGTAGGTTGACGTTCGCCTCGACCAAGGCCTCCGAATCGTTGGCGGCGAGCGCGTTCAGGCCGTCTTGTTGCAACTCCCACAGCCGGTTGACGTCTTCCGGCGTGGCGTTCTCGGCGGCCAGTCGCGCCGAATAGGTTTCGAGGACCGTACGGACGCCCAGCAGCTGGTCCACCTCGTCCTCGGAGGGCGTGTGCACGAATGCGCCCTGAGCGGGCCTCAGATCGATCCAACCGTCCGTCTGCAATCGCTGCAGCGCCTCCCGCACCGGTTGCCTGCTGACACCGAGGTACTCGGCCAGTTCGTTCTCCACCAGATGCTGCCCGCGCTGAAGCGTGCCCTGCACGATCAGATCCACGATCGCGTCGTAGACGGCCTGGCGCAGAGGCGCGGGGCGCTGTACTCGCCGTGCAGCGGCGTCGCTCAACGTGTGGGCGCGCTTTCGCGGAGTGGGAAGTGACATCGCGCATTCCTCCAACCAGGTTGTGGTCCTGCCGGCACAGATTACAGGCTTTCGTATGCAATAAACTCCGTTCGCCGCGACTCGCCCAACGGGTACTTGATCCGCGGCAACAGAACACCCCGGGTGCGGACGTCCGATCCGGACTCCTCCTCACCCGGGGTGTTCTGTGTAAGCAGCCGGCTAGTCGACTGCGAGCACCTTCTCGGACTGCGTCGGATCGCCGGGCCGCGTCGGTGTGGATTCCTTGAGCTTGGGCTGACGCAGCAGGATCGACAGGAAGGCGCAAGCGATGCCGACCGAACCCGCGATCCCGAATGCGGCGCCGTAACCCCAACTGTCCACCACGACCGCGCCCAGTCCGGACCCGACCAGACCGGACACCAGCTTCGAGCTGTAGACCAGGCCGTAGTTGGTGGCGTTGTTGTTCTCACCGAAGTAGTCGGCGGTCATGGCCGCGAACAGCGGGAAGATCGCTCCGCCGCCGAAGCCGGACACCATGGACGCGAGCAGGAACAGCGGCATGCTGCCGATCGACCCGGAGAAGTACACGGCGAACTGGGCCAGGCCCAGCACCACGCACACGATGATCAGCGTGTCCCTGCGGCCCACCCGGTCCGAGATCCAGCCGATGACGCCGCGGCCGGTGCCGTTAACTATCGCCTTGAAGCTCATGGCCAGGGCCACGATGCCGCCTGCGAAGCCCATCTCCTTGCCGAACGGCACCTGCATGGCGATACCGAAGATGTTGATGCCCGCGGTGCACAGCAGGACGAACCACATCAGCGGCAAGATGCCGGTCTTGATGGCCTCCATCGGTGTGTACTGCCGGACCGCCGGCGGGTTCTTGGCCAGCGCGCGACGGATCTTCGGATCGTCGTTGACCTTCAGCGGATCAACGTGCGGCGGCCACCAGTTCTTCGGTGGGTCGATGAAGAAGAAGCCGCACAGCGCGACCACACCGGCCAGGAAGAGGCCGACGGCCAGCAGGATGCCCTCGTAGTTCTCCAGGTCCATGTAGCTGGTGAACAGGAAGATGAAAGGCACCGAACCATAGGCGAATCCGCCGTTGACGAAGCCGGTCTTGCCGCCCTTACGTTCCGGATACCACTTGCCCACCATGTTGATGCAGGTGGCGTAGACGAAGCCGGCGCCGCCGCCACCGAACAAACCGAAGCCCAGGTAGGCCAGCAGGACATGCGGGGCATAGGCCAGCGACAGGTATCCGAGCAGAGCCCCCACCGCACCCAGCATCATCGCCGCGCGCGCCGAGAGCTTGCCGCTCTCCCGCATCTGACCGACCGGGAACGCCACCGCCGCCTGGAACATCACCCAGACGCCGAGCAACCAGAAGATGTGGCCGCCGTGCCAGTTGTGCGCCTCCGACAGCGTGTCCTCCGCGGAGGTGAAGGCGTACTCGGACGAGCTGACGGCCATCATCGCGATCCACGGGAGCCACACCATCCAGGCCCGTGACCGTCCCAGGATGTCGCGGTCGGTCTCACCGACCCGGTACACCCTGCCGTTATCGTCGACTACCTCGCGGTATGTCGGCTGAGCTGACGCGTTCATGCGTGTCGAATCTCCTCTTCGTCTCTGTATACTGCCGACTGTCTGCTTTTCATGTGGCGGAATCGCTAGATGACTCCCTTCGCCTTGAGCGCGGTGAGCTGGCCGCCAAGCCCTAGCTCTTCGCCGTAAATATCGGAGTTGTGCTCGCCCAGCAAAGGGGAGCGAACGATTTCGACGGGGGAGTCGGATAGCTTGATCGGGCAGCCCACCGTGGTGAACTCGCCCCGCTCGGGATGATCGACCCGGACCACCATCTCGTTGGCCGCCAGCGACGCGTCCTCGAAGATCTCCTTGGTGGAAAGGATTGGGCCGCAGGGGATGTTCTGCTCGGTCAGTAGGTCGAGCACCCGCCACTTGCCCAGGCCCATCGTCCACTCCTCGATGAGCTGGAACATCTTGTCCAACTTGTTCAGCCGCGCTTGCGGCGTGCTCCACTCCGGATCTGTCACCAGCTCCGGCCTGCCGATCAGATGCGCGATCGGTTCCCAGCCGACGGGCTGGACGACGACGTAGATGTAGTCATTGGGGCCGCCGGGTGCGCACTTCACGGCCCACCCGGGCTGGCCACCGCCAGAGGCGTTGCCCGATCGCGGAACACAGTCGCCGAAGTCGTCGTTGGGGTACTCACCGAGCGGTCCGTGTTCCAGCCGCTGGTGATCGCGCAGCTTGACGCGGCACAGGTTCAACACCGCGTGCTGCATCGCGACCGTCACCCGCTGTCCGCGACCGGAGTGCTCACGTTGGTACAGGGCGGCCAGGATGCCGGCCACCGTGTGGATGCCGGTGCCGGAATCGCCGATCTGCGCACCGGTGGCCAGCGGTGGACCGTCTTCGAACCCCGTCGTGCTCATGGATCCGCCCATGGCCTGAGCAATCACCTCGTAGGCCTTGTAATGGGTGTACGGGCCGTCGCCAAAGCCCTTGATGGAGGCGAAGATCAGCCGCGGGTTGATGCGCTGCAATTCTTCCCAACCGAAGCCCATCCGCTCGATGGCGCCAGGGCCGAAGTTCTCGGCGAGGATGTCGAAGCGAGGGAGCAGATCGGTGAAGATCCGCTTGCCCTCCGCCGACTTCATGTTCAGCGTGATGCTGCGCTTGTTGCAGTTCAGCATCGTGAAGTAGAGGCTGTCCGCGCCGGGGACGTCCCGCAGCTGCTTGCGCGTGACATCGCCGGCCGGTGCTTCGAGTTTCACGACGTCCGCGCCCAACCAGGCGAGGATCTGTGTGCACGATGGGCCGGACTGGACATGCGTCATATCCAGGACGCGCACGCCATCGAGTGCCTTTCTCAAGACAGTCCCCTTTTAGTGGTGTTTGTGATTTACGGCCGTCGCGGCAGACACAGCCCGCGCGGGGGTGGAACCGCACGTTGATCAGTGAGCACTTGCCGGACCCGGCACAGTTCGCCCGCTGCGATTCGAATACTCATGCGTTAGTGGTTGTGAAGGCAGTCACTCGGCTCGTCAGGAAGTAACGGACATCACACGGCGTACGGTATACCTCATACAATCTGCGCGCAAGCCCCGAGTTTTCTGGCAACTTCCTGGTGGTACTTCCCTAGGCCCCAGCAAACGCGTAGTCTCCGCCCGATTCGGCGCTGCCAGCGGGCTCTCGCCACGGCTGCCGGACCGCGTCACCGGCTCAATCGTTTCTCGCCAAATATCGCGTAAACCATTGGGGGACAGTGTTTTAACGAATCGCGCCCCGACTGGCCATCTTCGCCCGGATAGGCGAGGGGAGGTGCCGCGGCGCGGTGCAGCGCGGCAGTCGAATTTCCTGTGGATCTGCTTCATGCAAGCGGGTTTTCAGCTTCCTGACAGGAAAGTCTGTGAGTACTGATTGATCGCTGGACAACCGGTGTTGCGTCCACCACACTGTTGTCTACCTCATACGGTATGCAATCTTGTGGCTCAGCTTCTCGTCCTGAGAAAGCAAACCGGCTCGAGTTAGGAAGTCTCCGAATATGGTTCAGGTCCCTCCGGTCAGCGACGAGGTGGAATCGGATCCGCCGACAGGCAAGGCGCTCTCTGGCGTCCGAGTGCTCGACATGACGCACGTGCAGTCGGGCCCGTCGGCCACCCAACTGCTCGGCTGGCTGGGCGCAGACGTCATCAAGCTAGAAGCGCCCGGCACCGGTGACGTCACGCGCAGCCAACTCCGCGACGTCCCCGGCGCGGACAGCCTTTACTTCACGATGCTCAACTGCAACAAGCGCAGCATCACGTTGAACATGAAGTCGGCGGAGGGCAAGCAGATCTTCACCGATCTGGTGTCTCGAGTCGACATCCTCGTGGAGAACTTCGGCCCCGGCGTCGTCGACCGGTTCGGCTTCACCTGGGAACGACTGCGTGAAATCAACCCACGCCTGATCTACGCGTCCATCAAGGGCTTCGGTCCCGGTAAATACTTCGATTACAAGGCCTACGAGGTGATCGCCCAGGCGATGGGTGGCTCGATGGCCACAACGGGTTTCGAGGACGGCCCGCCTGTGGCGACCGGTGCGCAGATCGGCGACTCCGGCACCGGAATCCATCTGGTGTCAGGCATTCTGGCCGCGCTCTACCAGCGAACGAACACCGGTCGGGGGCAGCGCGTTGAGGTAGCGATGCAGGAGGCGGTGCTGAACCTGTGCCGGGTCAAGCTGCGAGACCAACAGCGGCTGACCAGCGGGCCGCTTCTCGAGTACCCGAATCAGAGCTTCGGGGACGAGGTGCCCCGATCGGGCAACGCCTCGGGCGGCGGCCAGCCGGGGTGGGCGGTCAAGACCAGGGGCGGCGGACCCAACGACTACATCTATGTGATCGTGCAGCCGCAGGGCTGGGCGCCGCTGGCCGAGCTGATCGGCAGGCCCGACCTGTCCGACCATCCGGACTGGGCGCGGCCTGAGGACCGGCTTCCCAAACTCGACAAGGTCTTCGCGCTGATCGAGGACTGGTCGGAGCGGCACAGCAAATGGGAGGCGCTCGAGGCGCTCAACGCGATCAACATCCCCTGCGGGCCGGTGCTTTCCACCAAGGAACTGATCGAGGACGAAACGCTGAACGAACTCGGGGCGATCGTCGCGGTCGAGCACCCGCAGCGTGGCGCGTTCAAGACCGTCGGCTCTCCGCTCCGGTTGTCGGATTCGCCGGTCGACATCGTCCGCTCGCCATTGCTCGGTGAGCACACCGACGAGATCTGCACGGAGCTCGGCTACACGCCCGAACAGCTCGAACTGTTCAGGAACGCCGGCGTCATCTGAGTCATTGGCTCTGCGACGAAAGGACAAAACCGTCATGCCATAAACCGGGCGGCGGCGCTTGCGCCGCCGACGTCAAGAACCGCGTGCCCACGAAAAACGCTGCGGCGGTACGCAATTGCTTCACAGGGCTGCCACCCGAGTGAAGCCAAGCAAGCGCTGGAGACTTCTGTCGCGAAAACGCCACGCGACGCCCCTCGATGCGCGAGCCTTCAACCATTCGTAGAAAGAGAATCAAGCATGTCGTCAACTTTCGCAAGTTATCGCGAGGTCACCGACGCGAACGGCCGGGTGTACCGCGTCGGGGAGACCGACCAGGAACTGCTCGGCAGGTCCCGTGCGTGGATGGTCTGGCTGCCCTGGGCCGCCATGATTGCCGTCAGCGTGTACGAGTACGGCTACGGTGCCGCGGCGAAGGCCATCCGAGAAGCCCATCACTGGAGCATGGGCGAAACGTTCTGGCTGCTGTCGATCTGGGCGTTCTTCCAAGCTGCCATCGCCTTCCCCGCCGGAAAGCTGCGCGAGAAGGGCATTCTTTCGGCCCGGGCCGCGATGCTCATCGGCGCGGTTCTCTCGGCCCTCGGTTTCGTCAGCATCACCCAGGGCAACCTGGTGCTGGCTTACCTCGGCTTCGCGGTATGTGGCGGCATCGGCGCGGGCCTCGTCTATGCCACTTGCATCAACCTCGTCGGCAAGTGGTATCCGGAACGGCGTGGCGGCAAGACCGGGTTCGTCAACGGTGGATTCGCCTACGGCGCGGTGCCGTTCATCTTCATCTTCAGCTATGCACTTCACCCCAACACGTACGTGTGGGTGCTCGACCTGGTGGCCGCCTACATGCTGATCGTCTGCGCCGTGTGCGGCTGGCTCTTCCGCGACCCGCCGAAGAACTGGTGGCCGTCGGAGATCGACCCGCTGCAGTGGGCGAACAGCAAGTCCGGCGCGGACAGCTTGAAGAAGAATCCGCCTGCAGTGCGGCAGTACACGCCGATGGAGGCCATCAAGACCGGCATGTTGCCGCTGATGTGGCTGTCACTCGGAATCAGTGCCGGTGTCTCGCTTTTCGGCATCAGCTACATGGTGCCCTTCGCCAAGGACCTCGGCTTCGGCCCACTGATCGCTGCATCGTCGGCCGGTGTGTTGTCCGTTATCAACGGCACGGGGCGCACCGTGACTGGTTGGCTGTCAGACAAATTCGGGCGCAAGCAGACGCTGCTCGTGGTGCTGTTGATCGAGGCACTGTCCCTGGTCGGTCTGCTGTACGCCGGCAAAGCCCACAGTGAGATCGCGTTCCTGGCATTCGCCTTCCTGGTCGGCTTCGGCGGTGGCGCGTTCTACCCGATGTTCGCCTCGCTTACGCCTGACTACTTCGGTGAGAACAACAACGCCAGCAACTACGGTCTGGTGTACAGCTCCAAGCTGTTGGGCTCGATCGTCGGAATCGGCGTGGGCGCCAGCGTCATTGACGCGTGGGGTTACACCGGCGCCTATTGGATTGCCGCGGCGAGCGCCTTGGTATCGGCCGGACTGGCATGCTTGTTGCGTCAGCCGGGTCATGACCGAGTACCTGCGGCGCGGCCGAGCTCATCGGCTGCCGAGAAGTCGCTGACACCAACGATGGCCGACTGACCGAAGTCGAAAGGCGGCCAAGGGCGAACGATCAGTCGTTCCCCTTGGCCGCTTCTTGGCGTCGCTGTTCCTGGTAGATCTCCCTGGTGCGCTCGGTGTGCAGCCGCATCAGGGCGCAGGCCCGTCCGGCGTCGCGCTTGGCGATCGCGTCGATCAACTCGGCGTGCTCCTCCCAGGCGGCTTTCGACCGCACCTGGGCGATGGGCAGGTAGTACCACCGCACGCGGTGCTCGACCGATGCCCGTAGATCGGCGAGCACTTTGTTGGCCGACATCGTCACGATGTGGGTGTGCAGCTTCGCGTTGGCGGAGACGAGCACTTCCTCGTCGTCGACGGCGAGCGCTTCCTCGCCGATGCGTTGCAGCTCGTAGAGGTGCTCGATCTGGTCGGGCGTAGCGTGCTCGGCGGCCAGCTTCGCCGACTCCGCCTCGAGAAGGCTGCGTGCGGCAAGAAGCTGATCTGCCTCCGACTCAGTGGGGATGTGAACATATGCGCCGAGCGCGGGGCGCAGGTCCACCCAACCTTCAGTGTGCATGCGCTGCAATGCTTCTCGGACCGGCTGCCTGCTGACCCCGAGGGCATCAGCCAGATCCTTCTCGACCAAGTGCTGTCCGGGCTCCAACTCGCGAGTGATGATCATCTCGACAAGAGCCTCGAAGACCGCCTCGCGCAGCGGTGCGGGGCGCTCGACAACCGGCGCCCGTTTCCGCGTCGCGCCGCCTGAAAGGAGGCCGGTGGCCGTGGGGGTTACTGGGTGGGTCATGGACTGCCCTTCTGGTTTGCGGCAGGGTGCCCTCAGCATACAGTCGTCAGGATGCAATCAGCGGACACGCCCGCTGAGAGGTGTGGCACACGCGCGCCCAGTACTTCGGTTGTTTCGTAATACGGAATAAGCTAGTCATCAAGCGGAGCGCTGCTGATTCGACGATCTGGAGGTTTGCCGTGGCGGACGGTGTCCAATCGGTCGAGCGCGCCTTCGAGCTGCTGGAGATCATGGCAAGCGCCGGCGGCAGCATCGCGCTGGGTGAGCTGGCCACCCGCGCCGAGCTGCCCCAACCGACAATCCACCGCCTGGTCAGGACGCTGCTCGCGATGGGCTACGTGCGACAGCTGGAGAATCGTCGATATGCGCTGGGACCCAAGCTGATTCGGTTGGGGGAAAGCGCCGCTCAACTCGTCGGCGCGTGGTCGCGCCCGCACCTCACCGAACTCGTGGAGCGTACGGGCGAGAGCGCCAACATGGCCGCGCTGGACAACGACATGGCGGTCTACGTCGCGCAGGTGCCGTCCCCCCACGCGATGCGGATGTTCACAGAAGTGGGCCGCCGCGTGCATCTGCACTGCACCGGGGTGGGCAAGGCGCTGCTCATGCAGTTGCCCAACGACAGCGTGGAGGCGCTGCTCAAGCGGGCCGGGATGCCGGCCTCCAACGAGAACTCGTATACCACCCCGGAGGCGCTGATCCGGGACATCGAATTGAGCAGGGCGCGCGGCTACGCCATCGACGAGGGTGAGCAGGAGATCGGCGTGCGGTGTTTCGCGGTGCCGGTGCCCGACGCTCCCACCCTGACCGCGATCTCCATCTCCGGTCCCGCGACCCGCCTGACCCTGAAGTCGGCGACCAAGGTGGCTCCGCTGCTGAAACGCGTTGCGCGCGATATCGCTTCGGAGTTCGACCGCGAGACCACGGTCTAGAAGCGCCGAGAAACGCCGAAATGCACGTTTTGTAGCGGAACTTCGAGAAGGCCTCTACAAAACGTGCATTTCGCGCAACAAGGTACTAGTCCACCAGGAGCAGCGCCGCGGCGGTCGGCGCCTCCTCCAGTGTCTCGGCGAGATCGTTGAACTCGGTGATGTTGTCGATTTCGGTGCCCATCGCGATGTTGGTGATCTTCTCGAGGAAGATCTCGACCACCACCGGCACCTTGTGCTCCTGGGCCAACTGCTGAGCCCGTTTCAGTGCCGGACCGATGTCGGATGGCTCGGAGACCTGAATTGCTTTGCAGCCCAGGCCTTCCGCCACGCGCAGGTGGTCGACGCCGTAGCCTTTCGGGACGGTGCTGTCGTCACTTTCCTGCGCATTGATGTTGTCGAAGCCCAGGGACACGTGGTAGTTCATGTCGAAGCCGCGCTGCGCCTGCCGGATCAGGCCCAGGTACGAGTTGTTGACCACCACATGGACGTACGGCAGGTTGAACTGCGCGCCGACCGCCAACTCCTCGATCAGGAACTGGAAGTCGTAGTCACCCGACAACCCGACCACGCTGGCAGTCGGATCCGCGGCGACGACACCCAACGCGGCGGGCACCGTCCACCCGAGCGGCCCTGCCTGCCCGCAGTTGATCCAGTTCCGCGGGCCGAACACCTGCAGGAACTGACCGCCTGCGATCTGCGAGAGTCCGATCGCGGTGACGTAGCGGACGTCGCGGCCGAAGGCGCGGTTCATCTCCTCGTAGACCCGTTGCGGCTTGATCGGCACATCGTCGAAGTGAGTCTTGCGGTGCATAGTGCGCTTGCGCTGCCCGCATTCGTCGACCCACGCGCTCCAGTCGGGCAGCGTGCCTGCCGCGCGTCGGTCCTTGGCGACGGCCACGAACTGCTCCAACGCCGCCTTCGCGTCCGAGACGATCCCGAAGTCAGGGGCGAAGACCCGGCCGATCTGTGTCGGTTCGATGTCGACGTGGACGAAACGCCTGCCGCGACGGTAGGTCTCCAGCCCGCCGGTGTGCCGGTTCGCCCACCGGTTGCCGATGCCCAGCACGAAGTCCGAGGCCAGCATCGTCGCGTTGCCGTAACGCTGCGACGTCTGGAGTCCGACCATGCCCGCCGCCAACCGGTGGTCGTCGGGAATGGTGCCCCAGCCCATCAGCGTCGGCACCACGGGCACATTGAGGATCTCGGCGAGTTCGACCAGCAGACCCGACGCGTCGGCGTTGATGACGCCGCCACCCGAGATGAGCAGCGGACGCTCGGCTGACACCAGCATGTCGATGGCCTTCTCGGCCTGCGCGCGCGACGCCGCAGGCTTGTAGACCGGCAAGGGCTCATACGCCTCGGGGTCGAAGTCGATCTCCGCCAGTTGGACGTCGATCGGCAGATCGATGAGCACCGGCCCCGGCCGTCCCGACCGCATCAGATGAAACGCCTGCGCGAATGCACCTGGCACTTGGCCAGGTTCGAGGACCGTCATCGCCATTTTGGTCACCGGTGCGGCGATCGAAGCGATGTCGACGGCCTGGAAATCCTCTTTGTGGAGCTTGTTCACCGGTGCCTGCCCGGTAATCGCGAGGATCGGAATGGAGTCCGCCGACGCGGAATACAACCCGGTGATCATGTCGGTGCCCGCAGGACCCGACGTGCCGATGCACACGCCGATGTTTCCCGCGGCGGCGCGCGTGAAGCCCTCAGCCATGTGGCTGGCGGCTTCGACGTGGCGGGCCAGCACGTGCTTGATTCCGCCGTGCGCCCGCATCGCCGAGTAGAACGGGTTGATCGCCGCGCCGGGGAGTCCGAATGCTTGTGTGGCGCCCTCGATCTCGAGGATCCGGACCGCGGCGTCGACCGTTCGCATCCGCGCCATCAGATCTCCTTGCCGGAGAGCCGCTCGACACCCAGCAGCAGCGCGGAATGGTCGAGCCCGCCGTCGCCGTTGGCCATTGCGGAAGCCATCAGCTGCGCGACCAGGGAGCCCAGCGGGGTGACCACACCGGCCTCGCGTGCCGCGGCGGTCACGATGCCCATATCTTTGTGGTGCAACGCGATCCGGAAGCCGGGGTCGAAGTTGCGCTCCAGCATCTTCGCCGCCTTCTGGTCGAGCACGGCCGAACCGGCCAGCCCGCCACCGAGCACCTTGACGGCGGCTTCGATGTCGACGTCGTAGGCCTTCAAGAAGGTGATCGCCTCGGCGAGCAACTCGATGTTGCCCGCGACGATCAACTGGTTGGCCGCCTTGACGGTCTGGCCCGCCCCGTTGGTGCCGACGTGCACGATGGTCTTGCCAACTGTGTCCAGAATCGGCTTGGCCGCTGCGAAGTCCTCCTCGGAGCCGCCGACCATGATCGACAGCGTGGCGTTCTTCGCGCCCGGTTCGCCGCCGGACACCGGCGCGTCGAGGATGCGCAGGCCGCGCTCGATGCCGATCTTGGCGAATTCGGCGGTGATGTCGGGCCGGATCGACGAAAAGTCGATCACCAGCGTGCCGGGCTGAGCGTGCGCGAAAACGCCGTCGTCACCCAGCAGCACGGCCTGCACCTGCGGGGAGTCGGGCACCATCACGGCCACCACGTCGGCGCCTTTGACGGCCTGCTCGATGGTTTCGGCTGCGCTACCGCCGGCCTCGACCAGCGCCGCGGTGCGTTCCGGTGTGGTGTCGACGCCGACGACGGTGTGGCCCGCCTTGACCAAGTGGGCCGCCATCGGGCTGCCCATGATGCCAAGTCCGATGAAAGCGATGGTGCTCATTAGATCCTCGTTTCTGCTTGTGATTCCAGGGTCGCGACGCGGTCTTCGCGCGGCAGCCATTCGAAGGTGTCCGGTTTGGTCGCCTTGTACTCAAGGCCGACGTATCCCTCGTAGCCCTCTGCGGCCAGTTGCTCGAGGTAGGTGCGGATCGGGATCTCGCCGGTGCCCGGCTCACCGCGGCCGGGGGCGTCGGCGATCTGTACGTGGCCGATCCTGCTGCCGTACTTGGTGATTGCGGCGGTGATGTCGTCGCCGTTGACGTGAAGGTGGTAGAAGTCGGCGAGCAGTCGCAGGTTCTCTGCGCCATGTTCGTCGTGCACCCGGTCGATCACGCCGATGGCGTCGGCCGCCGTCAGAAGCGGGTACTTCGGTGCCCCGCTGACGGGTTCGATCAGCACCGTGGCGCCGATGCGATCTGCCGCACGGGCGGCGTAGCCGAGGTTGCCGACGGCGACGTCATCCTGGGTCTCCGGCGAGTGCTCGTCGATGCGATTGCCGTACAGCGCATTGAAGGCACGCGTGCCGAGGGTTTCGGCGATGCCGACGGCGATCTCGACGTTGTCGCGGAAGTCCTGCGTCAAGGCCGGGTTGGACAGGATGCCGCGGTCGCCTGCGGGCATGTCACCGGCGGCGAAGTTGAGCCCGGTCAACTGGACACCCGCGTCCTGGATGGCGCGGACGAACGCATCGACGTCGGCGTCGGCCGGGGTCGGGGTGTCGAACGGCCACCAGAACTCGACCGCCTCGAAGCCCGCGTTACGGGCTGCGCGCGGCCGATCCAGCAGTGGCAGATCGGTCAGCAGGATCGAGCAGTTGACCGTATAGGCCGTCATTCCGCGTTCCTTTCGTATTCCGCAATACGGAATTAAACACTCACAATGCAAAATAGTGAACGCTGCCGCCGGTCGTATTGTCAAGGGCGGACCGCTGGTAACGCCTCTGAACGGCCTGAAAGCGTTGACGTCGGCGCCTAGAACGTGCGACGGTATAACTCCGGAATAACAATTCCGGATCGCGGAATTGTTTGCTGGTTCGAGACGGAGGGGTGTTCAGTGACTGGCCATGTCGTGATCGCGCCCGACAAATTCAAGGGCTCGTTGACGGCCGCGGAGGCGGCCGAAGCCCTCTCGGCGGGACTCAAACGCAGCGACCCCGCCCTGGTGACGGTGCTTCGCCCGGTCGCCGACGGCGGCGACGGAACGCTGGACACGGTGCTCGCGGCGGGCTTTGAGCGAGTTGCCGTCTACGGCAAGGGGCCGACCGGGCAGGTGGTGCAAACGGCATACGCCCGCAGCGGCGGCACCGCCGTCGTGGAGATGGCCGAAATCTGTGGCCTGCAACGACTTCCAGGCGGGGAAAGGGCTCCGATGACGGCCTCCAGCTACGGTCTCGGTGCGGTGGTGGCCCAAGCCCTCGAGCACGGCTGCCGCGACATCATCATCGGCGTCGGGGGCAGCGCCAGCACCGACGGCGGAGCAGGCTTGCTCGCCGCACTCGGCGCCATCGCGCGTGATCGCAACGGCGAGCGGATCGACCCGTCCGGGCAGGGCATCGGTGACGCGGAAACGCTCGATCTGACCGGACTGCATCCCGGGATCGCCTCTGCCACATTCACTCTCGCCAGTGACGTGGACAATCCACTCTGCGGTCCGCTGGGTGCGGCCAGCGTGTACGCCCCGCAGAAGGGCGCCACCGCAGAACAGGTCGAGGAGCTCGACCGCTCGCTTCGCCGCTGGGCCGAGGTGGTGGAGCGTGAGACGGGATCGGTTTACAGCTCCGCCGCTGGCGCCGGTGCGGCAGGTGGCGTCGGCTTCGCCGCGCTGGCCGTGTTGCGCGCGAAAATGCAGCCCGGCATCGACGTGATTATCGACCGCATCGAGCTCGATCGGCAGCTGTCGGGGGCGCGCGCGGTCGTCACTGGCGAGGGCTCACTCGATCGGCAGTCGTTGCGCGGCAAGGCCGCAGTCGGCGTGTGCCGGCGCGCCGCCGCGCACCGGGTTCCGACGTTCGCCGTAGCGGGCGTGTCGGCGTTGACGGCCGACGAGGCGATTGGGGCGGGGTTCGCGGGCGTCTACGCGCTCAGCGACCTGGAACCGGATCAGGCACAGTCGATGGCGCGGGCCGCCGAACTGCTGACCGCGGTGGGCGAGCAGCTCGGCCGGTCGCTCACCGCACCTTGACGACGACCTTGCCTTTCGCGGTTCTGTCCTCGAGCGAGGCGATCGCGTCGGCGGCCCTGTCCAGCGGGTAGACGATCGGCTCTGGGGCAGACACCCTGCCCGACGCCAGCAGCGGCTCGAGCTCTGCCCACTGCTCGTGCAGATAGCCGGGATGGGTCAGGCTCCAGGCGCCCCACCCGACACCGACCGCGTCGACGTTGTTCAGGAGCAGTCGGTTCACCTTGACCGTCGGAATGTCGCCGCCGGTGAACCCGATGACCAGCAGCCTGCCACCGGGAGCGAGGGAACGCAGGGAGTCGGTGAACCGATCACCGCCGACAGGATCGACGACGATGTCCACGCCCCGCCCGCCAGTCAACTCCTTGACCGCGTCCTTGAACCCGTCGGCCAGCACGACATCGGACGCCCCCGCCGCCTTGGCCACCGCAATCTTGTCCTCGGTGCTGACCACCGCGATGGTGCGCGCCGCACCCCACGCCGGCGCCAGTCGCAACGTCGACGTCCCGATGCCGCCCGCGGCACCGTGCACCAGCACCGTCTCACCTTCGGCGAGACGGCCGCGCGTGCGCAGCGCATGATGCATTGTCAGGTCGTTGAACAACAGACCGGCGCCAGCCTCGAACGACACTGAATCCGGCAGCTTGAACACCCGATCCGCTTGCAGCGCAACCACTTCCGCCATCGCGCCACACAGCATCGTCAACCCGGCGACTCGATCGCCCGCAGCGACGTGCGCGTCGGCGGGCGCACTGCGCACCACCCCGGCGATCTCTGCGCCCGGCGTGTACGGCATCTGCGGCTTGTATTGATAGAGGCCCCGCGACTGCAGGGCATCTGGAAACGCCACACCGGCGGCGTGAACATCGATCAGGACGTCGCCGTCGCCGGCGCCCGGTTCGTCGATCTCGACGACCTTCGCGGCTTGTGGTCCGTCGAGGCTGGCAATCTGAATCGCACGCATCGCACTATTTAACTCCTGCGCCGTGTGCGCCCAACCGACCGGTAGGCTGGTATTGACGGCAGCGTTGCCGAACTCGATGGGAGCACGTATGGGACGTGGCCAGCGGGCCGGTTCGCCGGCCAGAAAATTCGCCGCGGCCGAGGCATTGCCCAAAGGCCGCGTCGTTGCCGTTCGGTCCGAGGACGGCATCCGTCTGCACACCGAAGTCTTCGGGCCGGAAGACGGTTATCCGATCGTGTTCGCGCACGGCATCACATGTGCCCTGCGCGTGTGGGCCTACCAGATCGCAGACTTATCGCGGGATTACCGCGTCATCGCATTCGACCACCGCGGCCACGGTAAGAGCGCGGTGCCGCCGCGGCACACCCGGTACAGCCTCGACATCCTGGCCGCCGACCTGGATGCCGTGCTGGCGGCGACGGTGTCGCCGGGCGAGCGGGCAGTCATCGCCGGCCACTCCATGGGTGGCATCGCGATCACGGCGTGGGCCGACCGGTTCCCCGATCGGGTGACGCAGCGCGCGGACGCCGTCGCCCTGATCAACACCACCACCGGCGACCTGCTGCGCAATGTGAAGCTGCTGGGTGTGCCAGCGCCGTTGGCGCAGGCGCGGGTGCGTGCCGCCGGCACCCTGCTCAAAACATTCGGGGCCGCACCGCTTCTGCGCGCGGTGGACCGGCCGAGCAGGCGGTTTGTCTCGACCATCGCGGTGGGTCGCGACGCCGATCCCTCGGTCGTCGATTTCATCTACGAGTTGTTCACGTCGACACCGCCCGCGGGGCGTGGCGGCTGGGCCCGCACGCTGGTCGACGCGCTGGGCCCCGAGCACATCGGCATGACCAATCTGACCGTGCCGACGCTGGTCATCGGGAGCACCAAAGACCGCCTGCTGCCGATGGTTTCGTCGCAGCACATCGCGAGGATGGCCCCCAACCTGGCATCGTTCGTCGAGTTGCCCGGCGGCCACTGCGCCATCGTCGAGCGTCCCGACGACGTCAACAAACACCTGCGCATGTTGGCCGAGTCCGTGCGGCAACAGCGCAGCGCCTGATCAGGCTCTCGAGCGCTCACCGTTGCGGTCGGCCGCCGCGCGGTTCGGCGCGGGGAATTCCTCGTCGAGGACGTCGACGAGTCGGTCCACGAGCCATTCGGTGAGCAGCCTGCCCTTCTCGGGAGTGGCCTCCACCGGCGACGACAACGATCCGCTCGCCGTCGACATGCGGGTGTCGATGGGGACGACGTCATGGTTGACCACCCGCTGCGGTTGGTCGGGTGCCATCCGGTCGTGCCGCACCGCCGAGGGGTCGAAGTGCATCCACAGCGAGGTCTCGATGACGGCGGCGTGTTCGAGCGCCAGCCCGGGAAATTCGCCGGGCCAGATGAGCTGCTGGCGTTCCGCGGTGAACTCGGGGAAGACGTCCTCGACCACCACGATCTTGAGCTCCGGGTTTTGTTCGGAGACAAGGTAAGCCGGTTCGTAGACGAAGCCGGCGTTCTCGTAGTGCCAGTTGTACAACATGATGTTGCGGAATCCGGTGCGTTTGAGCTCACTGAGCACGTCTTCGAGCATGCTCATGAACGTGGTTGCTCGCAGCGAGACGGTGCCCGGAAAGTGTTGCCCGCCACCGCTTCCCGGCCGGCTTCGGTAGCCGAACGGGATGAAGGGGCCGACGACCAGGTCCCGGGCGCGACCGGCTTCGCTCAGGACGTTCTCCGGCAGCACCCAGTCGGTGCACACAGGCAGGTGACGTCCGTGCTGCTCGGTGGCCCCGACCGGGATGGCGATCGGGATGTCGGCGCGCGCCGCATCGGCGATTTCTTCCCACGTCATATGGCGGTACACCCGAGGCGCTGTCATAGCAAACTCCTGTTTCAGCTCAATGGTTCTCGTGATCTGTTTTCGGTCATGGGATCGGATCCAGGCCGCGGACCTGGGTTTCGGTCGCGACGGTAGGGGGCTGCGGGGCCGACCACTTCTTCGAGCCGAACCATGCCGAAAGCGCGAGGCAGATGAGCACCACCTCGGCGATCAGGTATTGCCGCTCCTGGGTGGCCAGCGCGATACCGGTGAACCCGATCACCACGAGCGGCGGCAGCGGCCACAGCGGCATCTTGTACGGCCGTGGCTCGTTCGGCATGCTGCGTCGACTCCACAACGCGGCCAGGCCGATGCAGAAGTACACGGCGGCGATCACGGTGCCCGCGAAGATGATCAGGAAGTTGAGCGCCGAGGTGAAGATCAGCACCGCCGCCGGGATGGCCAGCAGCATGACACCGGCTCCTGGCGCACGGAACCTGTTGATCGAGCCGAGGATTCGGTTCACCGCCGGCGGCCACACACCGTCGCGACCGGTGGTGTAGACACCGCGGCCGAAGTACATCAGCAGTGACAACATCGCGTTGAACAAAGCGATGATCACCCCGACGTCGATGATGATCCTGGCCTTGTCGCCGAGCGATGCCTCCACCGAGTAGATGACCGGCGCCGGCGCGTTGAAGAATTCCTTCAGATCCGGTGCGGCGACGACGGCGGAGATCAGCGGGATCATGATCAGCAGGCAGGCGAGCACGGCGGAGATGATCACCGCCTTGGCGATGTTGCGTTCGCCGCCTTTGAGTTCCTCGGAGAAGCCGAGCGCGGCGTCATAGCCGTTGATCACGTTGAATGCCGGTGCCAGGGTGGCCAACATGACGGCGGCGCCGACCGCCACCAGTTCGCCGTTGCTCAGCACGGTCGGGTGGAACGTGACCTGGGCCAGCGGCTGATGCGGGTGCAGAAGCGCTGCGACAGTGATGATCCCGAGAACGACGCATTCGACGACCACCATCGCGGCGGTGGCCCACGCACCCACCTCCACTTTGGTCAGGGCGAGGGCGGTGGCCAGCGCCAACAGCACGACGGCGGCGGCGGTGTCGGGAATTCCGAATGACGGGAACAGGTCTCGTAAGTAGCCGGGTATTCCCAACGCGATGCTGGCCGGGATCACGATGCCCTGGATGAGGTAGTTGAACATCGTGATCCAGGACAGCGGCCCGGGTAGGACGCGCCGGACAAGCGAGTACATGCCGCCGGCGATCGGGAACATCCCGGCAAGTTCACCGAGACACAAGGCGATCAACACGACGACGACGGACAGCAGCAGGCCTGCTCCGATGGAGAACGTCCCGCCGACCACGAAGACTCCGGCGGACAAGAACAGCACTGCCATGGTGGGGGAGACGTCGGCCATGGCCAGGCCGACGACTTCGGGAATGTTCAGCCTGCGCTCGAGTTGCTGGGAATAGCCGAGTTGCTCGAGCCGAGAACGGGTTTCCGACATGAGGGTCTCCGTGATGGATGGTTTCAGGGCGTTGCGACGCCGATGGAGCCGGCAGGCACGCATCCGGTGCGACCGCCGTCGGCGATCAGATGTGTGCCGGTGATGTAGCCCGCGCGCTGCGACAGCAGAAAGACCACCGCTTCGGCGATCTCCGCGGGTTCGGCGATGCGCTTCATTGCCACACTCGCGGCGTTGTCGGCGAGCTCGGCGGCCGGATCGTCGGCGTCGTCGAACTCGGCCAGGAACATCGGGGTCTTGGTGGTGCCGGGGCAGACCGCGTTGACCCGGATGTGCCATGACGACAGTTCGGCGGCCGCGCTTCTGGTCATCGCCAGGACCGCGCCCTTGGTGGCGGTGTACGCGACGTACCCCGTCTGGCCGATGATCGCCAGTTCGGATGCGGTGTTGACGATCGCGCCTGCGCGGCGGCCCTGCATGACCCGGGCGGCCTCGCGCAGCACGTAGAACGAACCGGCCAGGTTGACGTCGACGAGCCGCCGAAAGACGTCATCGGTGGTTTCGGTGAGCGGGCACGCCACCGATATCCCCGCGTTGTTGTGCACCGCATCGACGGGACCCAGTTCGGATTCCACGCGTTCGACTGCTGCGCGCACCGCGGCCGGGTCTGCGACATCGGCGGCGACGGTGAGCACGCGCCCGCCGTGCTGCTTGACCCGGTCCCGCGCGCCGTCGAGGTCGTCGCCGGGACGCGACAGCAATGCGAGGTCGGCGCCTTCCTTGGCCAGCGCTTCGGCGGTGGCCAATCCGATCCCGGAGGCCGCGCCGGTGACAAGGGCGATGCGTCCGGCCATCTCGTTCATGCGGCCGCTTCCTGTGCACGCAGCCAAGCGATCTGGCTGTCCAAGCCGCGCTCCAACGACCAGGCGGGGCGGTAGCCCAGGTCTCGCGTCGTTGCGGAGAGATCGAACCGGCCGAGACGATCCCAGTCGGGGAGGAAGCCGGGACCGATCTCGTAACGGCTGCCGGGGATGCGCCCGGCGAGCAGGCGCGCCGTCTCGGCGACGGTGATGTGCCGGTCGCCGGAGATGAGGTACACCGCCAGCGCGGGTGCCGCAGCAGTGGCGGCCAGACTGGCGGCGGTGGCGACGTCGGCCACGTAGACGAATTGGAAGGGGTGATCGCCACCCCGTTCGAGTTCGAAAGTCTCGCCACGGATTCCGGCGCGGATCATGTCGCCGAGCAGACTGGGCATCCACAACCCGGGGCCGTAGACCTCGGTCACCCGCAGCGACACGATCTCCATGCCGTACAGCGAGTTGTACACGGAGCCGAACAGTTCGCCGCTGACCTTGGTGACGCCATACGGCGTCGTCGGTTGCGGCGTGACCGTCTCATCGACGGGGACCGTGGGGTCGACGGTGCCGATGGCGCACTCCGAGGAGAAGTTCACGATGCGGCGCACACCGGTGGCGCGGGCCGCCTCGTAGACCGCCAGGGTGCCCTCTGCGTTGGCCTTGAACGTCGTCCACGGCAGCTCGATCGACACACCGGGGTGGCTCTGACCCGCGGTGTGGATGATGCGATCGACGCTGTGCCTGCGCAGCGTGTCGGAGAGGCGCGGGATGTCGAACAGCTCGCCCTGCACGACGGTCAGCCCGTCGCGAGGGTCGACGGCGAAGTCGCGGTTGTAGCTGACGACCTTGTCGCCGTCGGCCAGTAGTTGATTGACCAGGTGACGCCCGACAAAGCCGAGGCCGCCGGTCACCAGAGTGCTCATGGATAATCAGCATGCGACCCGTCCCGGAGTGCATCAACGGACGGATTGTCAGAACTTTCCCGGGTTATGTGGGACATACTGTCGGTTGTGATGCTGCGCCAGGTTCTCAGCCATCCCGTGCTGCAGCCGGCCAGCCCGGTGCTGCTCAGCGGTGCCGAGCAGCTGGACCACTCCGTGCGCTGGGTGCACACCGCGGACCTGTACGACATCGCTCCGCTGTTGCGTGGTGACGAGGTGCTGCTGACCAACGGGGTCGGGCTCGTCGGGGTCGACGAGGTCGGCCGCCGACTGTATGTGCGACGGCTGGCCGAAAGCGGCGTCGCCGGACTGCTCTTCGAGGTCGGCAGGACGTTCGCCGAGGTGCCTGCCGAGATGGTGGCCGAAGGCCGCGACGTCGGGTTGCCGGTCGTCGAACTGCAACCGGTTCTGCGCTTCACCGAGGTGGCCGAAGCGGTCAACAGCGAGCTGATCGACCGTTCCGTCGCCCGCCTGCGGCACGCCGACGAGATTTCTCGGACGTTGTCGGAGAAGCTGGCCCGCGGCGCGTCGCTGCGCGAGCTGATCGAGCACATCGGCGTCGCACTGGGAACTTGGGCGCGGCTCAGCGACTATGCAGGACGAATCGTCGTAACGGCCGATCGTCTCGAGCCGGACGACGGCCCGCGTTCGGAAGCCCCCGTCCTCGTCGAGGGCACCGCGTGGGGCCGCCTGACCGTCGGCGCGCAGGGCGTACCCGAGGTTTTTATCGAGGCGGTGATGGAGCGCGCACCAACGGTTTTGGGTCTGTGTCTGATCCGCGAGCAACAAGACGTCGCGGGCGCTCTGCGCGCCCAGCAGCTGCTGCTCGACCAACTCGCCACCAATCAGGCCGTCGAGCGCCGTCTGTTGGAGGCGCGCATGCGGGCGGCGGGCGTGGCCACCGCGGATCACGAGTATGCGTGCATCGCCGTGGATCCGCGTCGGGTCGAGTCGGCGGCCAAGATCGTCGACGGGCTCATCCGGCAAGCGGGACACGGGATCTTCGGACTGGTCGAGGGGACGCTGTGCGCACTGGTGGCCGGTCAGATCGACGATGCGACACCGAATCTCGCCCACGTGGTGCGTTCGGCAGCGCGCGATGCCCTGCCCCGGCAGGCGCGGTTGTGCGCCGCGGTCGGACGGGCGGTGCGTGATCCGTCGGATCTACCGCGCGCCATGTCGGAGGCGAGGGAGACGCTGGCCCTTGGCCAGGACCTGCACGTGAAACACCCGGTCGTCAGTGTGCAGACGCTGGCGCTTGAACGCATGCTGAGCGCGCACGGAAACCTCGCCGCCACAAGGCGTTTCGTCGACGACCAGATCGGCATTCTGGAGCGCACCGATTCCGCGAAAAGCGGTCAGCTGGCCCACACGTTGGAGGTGCTGGCCGCCTGCGGGGGCAACAAGGCGGAGGCGGCCAAGCGGTTGCACATGCGACGGCAGTCGCTGTACTACCGGCTTGACCAGATCGCGAAACTTCTCGACGTCGACCTCGACGACCCCAAGCAGCTGATCACCCTCGCGGTCGCGGTCACCGCACGACGAATCCTGTCGCCGGACAACGCCTAGCCGGTCAACGCCCGGTGCGCCTCGTCGGCCGCCCGTTTACCCGACCGCACAGCGCCGTCGAGGAAGCCCGTCCACTCGTCGGCGGTCTCGGTGCCCGCCCAGAAGATGTTGTCGATCGGCTTGCGCAGCCACGGTCCGTAGGTCGTCCACGATCCGGGCGGAACCGCAGCGGTCGGCCCACCGGGTGCGAATTCCTCGGTGCCCCAACAGTGGTCGAGGTAGTCGATGGGTTTTTTGGCGGCGTCACCGAACAGGGCGGCGAACCCACTCAGCGCCTTCGCGCGCCGCTGCTCGGCAGGCAACGGATCGAACGTGCGCGCATCGGTGAAGCCCAACAGGATGCCGGGTCCGGCGTCGCTCGGGCTGACGTCGAAGGTGATGAACACCGGGCCCTCGTCGGACAGCGCCTCACCGGAGCAGCCGTTGGCCCGCCAAAACGGCGTCTCATAGGCCACGTACGCCTTGCTCAGGTTGCCTTGCGGCCAATGCGCGGTGAGCTTTTCGTATTCCGGCGGCAGTGGCGGGTCGAACGCGATGCCCGCCCTGTGCTGCGGCGGCACCGCCACGATGACGGCCTTGGCCGCGACATCGCCGCGGTCGGAACCGACGACCAGCGTGCCGTCGGTGCGTCGGGAGATGCTGCGCACCACCGCATTGAGCGCAACGGCGTCGCCAAGTTGTTCGGCCATCCGCAGCGCAATCTGTTGTGTGCCAGCGGGAAAGCGATCCTGCTGTGCGCCGCCCTCGACGTCGAGCATGCGGCCAAGTCCGCCCGCCGCCTTGACATAGCGGATCGCGTGCAGCAGCGAGACCTCCTCCGGTTCGCAGCCCCATGTCGCGCGGGCCATGATCGCCATGAGATCCCGCGTCGAGGCGCCCGCGTGCACATAGCGCAGCCACTCGTCGAGCGTCTTCGAGTCGGCAATCTCGGCGATCGACGACGTCCACGGCTCGTGCACCGGCACCCGCCGTGAGACGCGCTCGAACCGCCATTGAATCCGGGACACGTCGAGCAGTTCGATGATCGACAGCTTCGGGGTCGTGCTGCGGTACGACCTGACCTTGCCGCGCCAGCGGATCAGGTTCTTGCCGCGGCTGTGGGTCCGCACCATCTCACAGCCCAGTTCCTTCGCCAACGCGATGACGGCGTCCTGCGTCGGCCCGACGAACGTGCCGCCGAGATCGACCGGCGCACCCGCGATCGTCGCCGTCGACGAGCGCCCCCCGACCCGATCGCGGCCTTCGAGAACTACGACGTCATACCCGAGCTGTGCCAAGTCGCGGGCGGCTGATAGTCCCGCGAATCCGGCGCCGATCACGACGACGTCGGCTTTGGGTGGAATGGTCACACCACTAGGCTCTCACGCCGTGAAGGTGATGACAGCGTTGTTCGGACCAACCGATGCGATCGCCCGCGCACACGCGCTTCGTGAGGCCGGTGCCAGCGGGGTGTTCACCTTCGAGGGTCCGCATGACGTCTTCACCCCGCTCGCCCTCGCTGCGGCGGTGGAGGATCTCGACCTGATGACCAACGTGGCGATCGCGTTTCCCCGCAACCCGATTCACCTCGCGCACCAAGCCAACGACTTGCAGTTGCTGACGAAAGGGCGGTTCACGCTCGGGCTCGGCACGCAGGTGCGCACGCAGATCGAGAAGCGGTTCGGTGCGGAGTTCGACCGGCCCGTCGCCAGGATGACCGAGCTGGTGCGCGCGCTGCGCGCCATCTTCGCGGCATGGCAGTCCGGCGAGCGCCTCGACTTCCGCGGCGAGTACTACCGTCACACGTTGATGACGCCGACCTTCAATCCCGGCGCCAACCCGTACGGCCCGCCGCCCATCTATGTCGGTGCGCTCGGCCCGCGGTTGACCCGGGCCACCGCCGAGATCGCGGACGGCCTGCTGGTGATGCCGTTCGGGTCGAAGCGGTTTCTGCACGAGGCGACAATGCCCGCCGTCCGCAAGGGCCTGGCCGCCACGCGGCGCGACGATGCCGACTTCGCGGTCGTCCCGGAGATCATCGTCTCCGCCGGGGACGACCACTCCGCCACCCGCAGGTTGCTGGCCTTCTACGGGTCGACGCCGGCGTACCGGCCGGTGCTGGATGCGCACGGTTGGGGCGATCTGCAACCCGAACTCAACACGTTGTCCAAACAGGGTCGCTGGGAGGACATGGCCAAGCTCATCGATGACGACGTGCTGCACACCGTCGCCGCCTGCGGCAGCCCCGCCGAAATCGCCGCGCACATCCGCGACCGTGTCGCGGGCGTCTCCGACCGGATTTGCATCTACCAGCCAGGACCAATCGCGGTGGAATCGTTGGCCGCGATCGTCGACGCGCTCGACAGGTAAGCCCCTATGGTGGTACTCGGGCGGACCAAAGGAGGTTCTCTTGAGCGCTCCCGAGTACTCAGACGTGCTGATCATCGGCGCTGGGATATCAGGAATCGGTGCCGCCTACCGCATCCACGAGAAGAACCCCGGGCTGTCCTACACGGTGTTGGAACGCCGTGCCCGTATTGGCGGCACCTGGGACCTGTTCCGCTATCCGGGCATCCGGTCCGACAGCGACATCTTCACGCTCAGCTTCCCCTATGAGCCGTGGCGCAGGCCGGAGAACGTCGCCGACGGCCACGACATCAGGGAGTACCTGACCGAGACCGCCCGCAAGCACGGCATCACCGAGCGCATCCGGTTCAACACCAAGGTCGTCTCCGCCGACTGGGACTCGGCTACCGACACCTGGACGGTGCAGACCGAACAGGACGGCGAGCCGAAAACCTACCGCGGTCGGTTCGTGTTCTTCGGCACTGGCTACTACGACTACGACGAGCCCTACCGGCCCGAGTTGCCTGGCATCCAGACCTTCACGGGGGAGGTCGTGCACCCGCAGTTCTGGCCGGAGTCGCTGGAATATTCGGGTAAGCGTGTCGTGGTGATTGGAAGCGGCGCCACCGCGGTCAGCATGATCCCGTCACTGACCGAGAAAGCCGGTCACGTCACCATGTTGCAGCGCTCGCCCACCTACATGCTGTCGATGCCGCGCATCCACCCCGTGGTGCAGGCCATCCGGAAGGCGTTGCCGACGCGGGCCGCCAACCACGTCGTCCGGCTGTACAACACATTCTTCACCGTCATGACCTACGTCGTCGCGCGCAAGGCGCCGAAGTTCAGCAGGTGGCTGATCCGGACGATGGCGAAAAAGAGCCTGCCGCAAGGCTATCCGGTCGACATCCACTTCAAGCCGCGCTACGACCCGTGGGATCAACGCATGTGTCTGATCCTGGACAATGACCTGTACACGGCGGTGGGCGACGGGCGCGCCGAGGTGGTCACCGACACCATCGACCACATCGACAGCACAGGGATCGTGCTGAACTCTGGACGCCACATAGACGCCGACGTGATCGTCACCGCGACGGGCCTGCAGTTGCAGGCGCTGGGCGGGGTGGCCATCAGCATCGACGGCGCCGAGATCAAACCGCAGGACCGGTTCGTCTACAAGGAGCACATGCTCGGCGTGGTGCGTCGGCTACATCAACGCGTCCTGGACGTTGCGCGCCGACCTCACGGCACGTTCGGTGGCGAAGCTGTTGTCCTACATGGATTCTCACGGTTATACGCATGCGTATCCGCATCTCGGCGACGTGCCGATGCCAGAGAAGCCGGCGTGGAACATCAACGCCGGTTACGTGCAGCGCGCGTTGCACGCCCTACCGAAGTCCGGTACCCGCCGACCGTGGAACGTGCGGCACAACTACGTACTCGACGCCATCGACCACCGCTTCGACCGCATCGAGGAGTCGATGGTGTTCGGCTGCGCCGGGGCGGCCAAGGGGGCCAAGTCGGCCTAGTGGGCTCGAAGGAGGTAAGCCCGTGAGTTCCACCGAACCCACCTACTGCGATGTGTTGATTGTCGGTGCAGGCATTTCCGGCATCGGCGCCGCGTATCGCATCCACGGGAAGAATCCGGCGCTGTCGTACACGATTCTGGAACAGCGACCGCGATTGGGCGGCACCTGGGACCTGTTCCGCTATCCGGGTGTGCGGTCCGACAGCGACATCTTCACGTTGAGCTTCCCGTTCGAACCGTGGCGGCGTGAGGAGACCATCGCCGACGGATCCGACATCTGGCGGTATCTCGACGATACGGCGCGTAAACACCACATCGACGAGCACATTGCTTTCAACACCTGTGTCGAATCGGCTGATTGGGACTCGCAGACCGACACCTGGACGGTTCGGGCGCAACAGAACGGCGTCGAGAAGACGTACCGCTGCCGCTTCCTGTTCTTCGGCACCGGGTATTACAACTACGACCACCCGCATAGTGCGGACCTGCCCGGTATCGAGCACTTCGGTGGCGTCGTGGCCCATCCCCAGCATTGGCCCGAGTCGCTCGACTACACCGGCAAGCGGGTCGTGGTGATCGGCAGCGGCGCCACCGCGATCAGCATGATTCCCACGGTGGCCGCGAAGGCCGCCCACGTGACCATGCTGCAGCGGTCACCGTCTTACCTGTTCTCGATGCCGAGGATCGAACCGATGGCCCGGGTGATGCAGAAGGTGTTGCCGGAGAAGGTCGCACATTCGATCATCCGGTGGCGCAACGCGTTGTTCTTCTGGTCGATGTTTTTGCTCGCCCGCAAGTTGCCGCGCGTGATGAAGTGGGTGATCCGCCAGCGGGCCATCCGCAACCTGCCAGAGGGTTACGACGTCGACACGCATTTCAAGCCGCTGTACAACCCGTGGGATCAGCGCATGTGCGTGATCTTGAATTCCGATTTGTACAAGTCGATCAGCGACGGTCGGGTCGAGGTCGTCACCGATCACATCGATCACATCGATGCAGCGGGAATCGTCCTGAGGTCCGGTCGCCGCCTCGACGCCGACGTCATCGTCACCGCAACCGGATTGCGACTGCAGGCGCTCGGTGGCATCAGCGTCAGCGTCGACGGGGAGAAGATCGACCCCGCTGACCGCTTCGTGTACAAGGAGCACATGCTCGAGGACCTGCCGAACATGGCGTGGTGCATCGGGTACACGAACAATTCGTGGACGTTGCGGGCGGATATGACGGCGCGTTCGGTCGCCAAACTGTTGTCCTACATGGACTCTCACGGCTACACCCATGCCTATCCGCATCGTGGCGGCAAGCCGCTGGCCGAAAAGCCGCTGTGGGATCTGCAGGCGGGCTATGTCCGACGGGCCGCCCACGTGCTGCCGAAATCCAGTACGCACCGGCCGTGGCACGTGCGGCACAACTATGTGCTCGACGCCATCGACCACCGCTTCGACCGCATCGAGGAGTCGATGGTGTTCGGGCGGGCGGCTATCGGGTCCGCAGCTGCAGACCGGTCCCGAGCAGTTGGGTAGCCGATAAACCGAACGTCGACTTGAACCTGTCTGCGAGGTGCGACGGGCTGGCGAACCCCGCCTTCATCGCCGCCGTGGTGAGGTTGTCACCCGCCGCGATGGCCGCGCCCGCATGCGTCAACCGGACCCACAGCCGATAGCGGCGCACACTGGTGCCGAGCTCGTCGCGGAACAGGTGCAGAAACCGTGACTCCGAGAGCCCGGCCTCGGCGGCCAAGTCGGCGATCGGAATCGCCGCCGAGAGTTCGGCGCGAATTCTGGCCGCCGCCCGCGCGATGCGCGCATCGATCTGCCGCCGCGTCGCCGGTGCGGCCAAATCGAGCCAGTGCGAAGCACTGTCGTCGTCGACCGGGGCGAACTGCAGGCGTTCTTCGTCGACGTGACCGACGCCGATCAGGTGTTGCCACTGGCGGAACTTATGACGGCCCGCGTCGGCGCGCTCGGATGTCGGTTCCAGATAGCAGGACACCAAACCGGTGCCGTGGCAGGTGAGTTGGTGCGTCAACCGCGGCGGGATCAGCGCGCTGCGGACGTCGCGCGTGACGCCGTCCGCCGTCGCGACCGTCAGCGGGCCGCCGATGCCGACAGCCAGGCACCACACCGACCCGGAGTGCGGCGAGGGGTTGAGGGACGGACCGGCGTACAGCGCGTGGCCGGGCCACAGCCACACCGACGGATAGCAGGTTTGTGGAAGCGCAGGGGTGACGTCTGCCGTCATGCTGGCCTCCTACGTCAACTTGTCAGGAGGTTACCGTGACGGTCGCGGTCATCGGCGTCATCGCCGTGTTCTTCGTCGGCATGGGCCTCTATGCGCTTGCCGCGCCCGTCGCGTTGGTGCGTCCGTTCGGGATCACGCTGGGGGAGTCCGCGTCGCGGTCGGAGGTGCGCGCGGTCTACGGCGGTTTCGGGCTGGCGATCGCGGCGGTGCTGGCGTATGCCGTCGTCGCGGACGGTGAAGTGCGGAAAGGCATCCTACTCACGGTGGCGGCGGCGTTGGCGGGCATGGCGTTCGGCCGACTCGCCGCCGCGGCGTTGGGCGACCGGACGGCGTTCTATCCGAATTGGTTCTACTTCCTGGTCGAGACGATCGCCGCGGCGGCGTTGGTCGGGGTCACCTAACCGGCGCGCACAGGGGGAGTTACGGCGCGACGGTCAGCCAGTCGGAGAATCCGGACGGGTCGTGCCTGCCGAGCGCGCCGTGCTCGAACAGCCCCCAGCCCTCACGCTCGACGCCGTCGGCATCCCGGCACACCGCGCGGCCGACATGGTCGATCACGCCGAAACCCGCGCGCCCGACGATGGCCGGGTCGGTCATGTCGTAGGTGAGACGCTCGGTGAAGTTCTCACCCTTCCACATGCCGTGCAGCCAGTCCGAGTCGCCGCCGTATCCGCCGCCGACATGGATCGGCACCGGCAGCTTGGACTCGACGTCGAAATGTACTGGGGTGCCGTCGAATGCGGTCGCGTCGATGGTCGCACCGGTGGGGATGCGGGTGCCGGAGCGGTAGTGGATCTTGACCCGGGGCCAGCCGAGTTGCTCGACGCGGCCGTCCTTCCAGATGCGCGTGCAGTCGTTGAGCGACCGGAAGCCCAGGTGGTCCTCCTGCATGATCACGACGATGCCGAAGTCGTCGAACGCCATCGGCACGTACAACCACCACATGCCCTCGAAGGGCGGATCATCGGGGCGGCCCGGCGGCTCGGCCTCGCCGATCGGCCGGATACCCCAGGACCGGTCGCGGGTCCCGATCCAGCGGGAGGGGTCGACGGCGATCTCGTGGCCGTCGATCGCCAGCTGACCGCTCCACGCGCCCACCTGGGCGAAACGCTGCGCATCGAGTGTGACGCGGTTGCCGCGCCGCATGATGTGGGGTTGCTCCTGCACGACGTCGAACAGTCCCTCCCACGTCAAATCCGCAGCGATGCCTTCGGTTTCGTCGAGCACGATGCGAAGCTTGTGCAGCGGCTCGACGACCTCGACGCGATAGTTGCCGACGTGCTGGCGCAGCCGGTCCTGGTCGATGGCGCCACTGAGGTGCACAGCGGTCTGCTCGTCGCCGCTTCCGCCGAACCTGCCGCCTCCGCGGCGGGCAACCAGGAGGAACGCGTCTTTCACCCCGAGATTCGGGTAGTAGCCGATGCCCGAGATCACGAAGATGTCGCCGGTGCGGTCGTGTGCGTTGAAATACGAGCGGTCGTAGAAGTTGCGGTCACTGGACCCGGGCCAGGCGATCGGCCGCGGGACCTGGTGCACCGGGAATTCGTCCATGGGGCCGAGCATTACGCCTCTCCGATCAGCCGCTTGAGCACCGAGCCGTGGTAGAACAACGATTCCACGTCGTCGGGTTTCTCGATCTCGCCGAACCGCACCCGCCGAGCACTGGTCCGCATGAACACACACGCCCAGATCACACCGGAGTACACGTAGAACCAGTGCAGGTCGCCCAACTCGACACCGGCCAACTCGGCGTACGTCGCCTTGACGTCTTCCTCGCGCATGAAATCCGGCAGCCCTGGCAATCCAGCCAAGCCGGCCAGCTCTTGAAAGACCATGTGGGCGAAGATGATCCACGCGACGTCCATCTCCCGCGGACCGAGCACCGCCATCTCCCAGTCCAACACCGCAACTGGCCGGAAATCCCGGTAGAGCACGTTGCCGACGCGGGAGTCGCCCCACACCAGCACCGGGTCCTTGGCGGCGACCTCGGCGGGCCAGTTCGTCTCCAACCAGTCCAGCGCACGTTCGAGCAGTTCCGAGCGGCCGATGTCGGGAACGGCGAACTGATACCAGGACTGCAGCCAATTGAGATTGCGCCGCAACGCATTCGGCTCACTGCCGTCGTCGAGGAAGTCGAATGTCTTCTCGGGCTCGGGAATCGAGTGGAGTTTGGCGATCACCTCGACGGTGCTGTCCTGCAGTTCACGCCGACGCTCGGCGGGGGAGTCGGCGAACCAGTTGTTGCCGAACGTGTACGGCATGACATCCGGCGGCACCTGACCCTCGACGTAGTCCATCAGGAAGAACGGTGTGCCGAACACCGCTCCTGTCGGTTCGAGCCAGCGCACGCGGGGGACCGGCACGTCGGTCTTCTCGCCGACAAGCCGGATCACGTCGAACTGGTGGTCCATCCGGTATGACGAGAACACCGGCACGTCTCGCGCGGTCGGCGCCACCCGCGCCACCCACTTCTGTTCATTGCCGTCCCAGCGGCCGGTCAGGATGATCGTCTCCGACGACATGCCGTTGGAGTCGACACCGCTTTCGACGGTGATCTCAGGCCTGACACCGCCAGGCATCACGGTCGCCAACCAGTCCGACATCACCTCGGGCAGGGCGCTCAGGTCACGACTCGAGTGTTCAAGGCGGCTGACATCTTCGACAGCCGGTTCAGTAGCCACAGTTCTTCCTTCGGCCGATAATTACGATACGGTGGGTAGCGTTATGAAAGCAGACCCGCCTTCGGTTGACAAGAGCCGCGGGCGGCCACGGGATGCGCGCATCGACGCTGCCATTCTGCGTGCCGCGGCGGATCTGCTTGTGGAAATCGGATATTCGAACCTGACCATGGCTGCGGTGGCCGAGCGCGCCGGGACCACCAAGACCGCGCTGTACCGGCGCTGGTCGAGTAAGGCCGAATTGGTGCACGAGGCCGCGTTTCCGGCCGCGCCGACTGCGATCGAGACGCCGCCGGGCGACATCGCCGCCGACATCCACGCCATGATCGCCGCCGCCCGCGACGTGTTCACCAGTGCCCTTGTGCGCGCCGCGCTGCCCGGGTTGATCGCCGACATGGCCGCCGATGCCGACCTCAACGCGCGGGTGATGAGCCGCTTCACCGACGTCTTCGTCGCCGTGCGAACCCGACTGGCCGACGCCGTGCGGCGGGGCGAGGTACACGCCGACGTCGATCCGGACCGCCTGGTGGAGGTGATCGGCGGCGCTACGCTGTTGCGTGTGCTGCTGATGCCCGACGAACCGCTCGGTGAGGAATGGGTCGCGCAGACGACCGCAATCGTGGTGCACGGCGTAGTGGCCTAGAAAACGATGCTGGAGACCTTCCCAACCGACTGGCGGACCGCACTGGTGCTCGTGCCCCATCCCGACGACGTCGAGTACGACTGCGCCGCGGCGATTGCGAAATGGACGGCGCAGGGCAAGACAGTGCATTACGCACTGGCGTGCCGGGGCGAAAAGGGCATCGAGGGCATGCCGCCCGAGCAGGCGGGGCCGCTGAGGGAGATGGAGCAGCGCCGGTCGGCCGCCATCGTCGGCGTCGACGACGTGCAGTTCTGGGACTTTCCCGACGGTCGGATCCGCAATACGCCGGAATTGCGTGCGAAGATCGCCGACACGATCGGCATGCTGCGGCCCGACGTGGCGCTGACGATCTACGGCGGTCCGGAGTGGGGGCCGGGGCAGCCGAACCGGCGCGACCACATTGAGTTCTCGAACGCCGTTGCGGCGGCTTATGATTCGTTGGGCGACCCGCCTCGGTGGCTGTTCGAGATTGGCCCAGAGGTGACCCATGCCGAGGTGATCGACGACGACTGTTTCGAGCGCGCCGTCACGTCGCTCGCGGCCCACGACGTGTACCTGTCGGTGCTCGATCCCGCGACGCCGGTGCTGGAGCAGGCGCGCGCACAGGTGGACATGACGACAACGCCGCGTCCCGAGTTCGACGGCAGGCGGACCGTCGAGTTCAGGTTGCTCCGGGGCTGAAGTCGTAGCCCACAGCTAATCGGCATAATTTTCGCTGCCTGGAATATTCGTTCGCTTTGCACGGATCGAAACCGGCATCGATCGGTCGAATTCGCACGTCGAGAATCTACGTTCAGACGCACAGCACTTTGTGAACATTCACACAGCATTTGCAAAGCCACACACTAGCGAACTTCATGTGCGTAGTATGACGGACAATCTGCATCAAAGTATGGGGCGAGGGGGCATGCAGGGTGGGTGGACGGTACCAAGGGAACGCTGCCTCCGGCAGAAGAGCGCTGATCACCGGTATCACCGGGCAGGACGGCGGGTACCTGACCGAGTTGCTGTTGAGCAAGGGCTACCAGGTGTACGGCCTGGTCCGCGGCCAGAACAATCCGAAAGAACCGGGTCTTCGCGCCGAATTTCCGGAAGTCCACATCCTGCACGGTGATCTGCTCGACATGTCCAGCCTGGTGTCGGCCATGCACGTCGCGCAGCCGGACGAGGTGTACAACCTCGCAGCCGTGACCTTCGTGGCGTACTCGTGGCAAAACCCGCGGCTGACGTTCGACGTCACCGGCGGCGGTGTGCTCAACATGCTCGAGGCGGTGCGGCTCTACCAGCAGGTGTCGGGCCACGACGTGCGTTATTACCAGGCGTCGAGCGCCGAGATGTTCGGCAACGCCCAAGAGACCCCGCTGCGGGAATCGAGTCCGTTCTATCCCCGGTCACCGTACGGCGCGGCGAAGGCGTACGGGCACTACATGACCGTGAACTACCGCGAGTCCTACGGCATGCACGCCAGCTCGGCGATGTTGTTCAACCATGAATCACCTCGTCGCGGAACGGAGTTCGTGACTCGACGGATCAGCCAGGCAGTGGCGCGAATCTCGCTGGGGCTACAGGACACCATCTCGCTGGGAAATTTGCAGGCACAACGTGATTGGGGCTTCGCGGGAGACTATGTCGAGGCCATGCACCTGATGCTGCAGCAGGACAAGCCCGACGACTATGTGTTGGCTACGGGCGAAGCCCATTCTGTCGCTGAGTTTCTCGACGTCGCGTTCGCGGTAATCGGTGTCGACGATTGGTCGCGCCATGTCAGGGTCGACGCGGCGCAACTTCGACCCGCCGACGTCAACGTGCTGATCGGAGATGCAGCCAAGGCGCGGTCGGTGTTGGGCTGGAAACCGCGCATGTCGTTCGTCGAACTGGTGGCTTTGATGGTCGAAAGCGACATCGCGGCGCAGTCGGTGGCCGCGTTGAGGCGCTAGCTGTCGATCTGGCGCTTGTTGCGCTCAGTCACGGCGCGGAACGTATCACCGAGGCCGTCGAAATCACGGTGCTGCGCGAACGCGATCGCCGCTTCGGCGGCGAGAGCGGGGTCGACCACCGCGGCCACTCCGGTCGTGTAGATCTCCTTGAGCCCCAACTTGGTTGGTGTCGGCACCTCGGCGATCTGGGTCGCCAACTCCAGGGCCCGCTCGAGCAGCTGCCCGTGCGGCACCACCTCGGTCACCAGCCCGATGCGCTCAGCGCGAGCAGCGTCGACCACCTCACCTGTCATCGACAGTCGCCGCGCCATCGCCACCCCGACGACCTGGGGCAGCCGTGCGGTCATCCCACCCCCGGGCAGGATGCCGACGCGGGCATGCGTATCGGCGAACACCGCCCGCTCGGACGCCACCAGGAAATCGCAGCCCAGTGCCATCTCGAGCCCGCCGGTGAACGTTGCCCCGTTGATCGCTCCGATGATCGGCGTGCGCATGTTGGCCACCGCGGCGATGCAGCTCTGTGATCGGAACTCCTCGAAGTACTTCAGTCCGTCGCGCTGCGCCTCCTTGAGGTCGACGCCTGCGCAGAACGCCGGATCCGACCCCGTCAGCACCACGGCGCGCACCGAGTCGTCGGCATCGGCGTCGGTCAGCGCGGTGTACGTGGCCTTGATCAGATCGCGGCTCAGCGCGTTTCTGGCGCCGGGTCGGTTGAGCGTCAGCAGCCTGACCGCGCCGTGGTCAGCCGTCAGGACAAGCGGTTCGGTCATGGCTCCCCTTCCGCCGAGAGCGACGTTTTGGCGGAATCTTCTCCGCAGGAGAGAGGGTTACGGCAGGAACTGGTTGGCGGTATTGGCCAGGTCCAGCAGCGGCTGAGGCAGGGCGCCGAGGGCGAAGGTGACAGCCGCGGTGACGGTGACGACCGCCGTGCTCAACACGCTGGGCACCACCACTATTGGCGCGTCGTCGGGCGGATCGGTGAAGAACATCAACACGATGACCCGAACATAGAAGTACGCGGCCACGGCGCTGGCGATGACGCCGATCACGACGAGTGGAATTGCACCGCCCTCGCCTGCGGCCTTGAAAACCGCGAACTTGCTGACGAACCCGCTCGTCAGAGGGATGCCGGCGAACGCCAGTAGGAACAGCGAAAACACAATGCCGACAACGGGATACCGGCGGCCGAGGCCCGCCCACCGCGCCAACGCGGTGTCCTCGTCGCCGTCGGGGGTGCGCACCAAACCGACCACCGCGAACGCGCCGACGGTGCTGAACCCGTAGGCGAACAGGTAGAACAGCGTCGACGACACGCCTGCCTCGTTCTGGGCGATGACACCGGTCAGGATGAAACCGGTATGTGCCACAGCCGAATACGCCAGCATGCGCTTGACGTCGTTCTGCGTCACCGCCGTCACGGTGCCGACCACCATGGTGAGAATGGCGATCGCCCACATCACCGGTCGCCAGTCCTGGTGCAGACCGGGCACCGCGATGTAGAAGATGCGCAGCATCGCGCCGAACGCCGCGATCTTCGTCGCCGCCGCCATGAACGCGGTGATCGGGGTCGGTGCGCCCTGGTACACGTCGGGAATCCACGAATGGAACGGCACGGCGCCGACCTTGAACAGCACACCGACGAGCAGCAACCCGGTGCCGAGCAGCGCCAGCGACGTTTTGCCCGTGCCCGCCGTCACCGCGTCGGCGATGCCGCCGAGGTTCAGTGTGCCGGCGTAGCCGTACAACATCGCGGCGCCATACAGGAAGAACGCCGACGAAAATGCGCCCAGCAGAAAGTATTTGACCGACGCTTCCTGCGAAAGCAGTCGCCGCCTGCGGGCCAGCCCGCAGAGCAGATAGAGCGGCAGCGAGAGCACCTCGAGCGAGATGAACATGGTCAGCAGATCGTCGGAGGCGGGGAACAACAGCATGCCGCCGATGGCGAACATGGTCAGCGGGAAGACCTCGGTCTGGATGACGCCCGCCTTGGTGGCCAGTTTCTCCACGACGCTGCCCGCCACCGCCGACGCTTGCGGGGTGAACGCATCAAGGCCGGGGCTGATCTCGTCGTCTGCGGATGCGGGTTTGCGCCGTTCGGCGATGAGCAGGATGCCGAGCACACCGACCAGCAGGATGGTGGCCTGAAGGAACAGGGTTGGGGCGTCGACCGCGATGGCACCCATCACGGCCGAACGTCCGGTGCTGCCGCGTAGATCGCGAGCGAGTCCGACGACCGCGATGAAGGCGGCGGCCAGCCCGCCGAGGCTGAGCACCAACTGGGCGGCGTAGCGCCGGTGGCGGGGCAGGAACGCCTCGACCAGAACTCCGAGCACGGCCGCCCCGAGCACGATCAGCATGGGTGACAGCAAGCCGTATTCGACGGTGGGGGTGGGGACGTTCATCGGACCGGCCCTTCTGCCATCCGCGGCGCCGGGTCAGGCTGGTTGACGGTGGTCAGCGTGTGGCTGACGGCGGGATCGATCACGTCGAGTGCGGGTTTGGGATACACCCCGAGCAACAGCAACAGTGCGATGAGTGGTGCGACGACGACGAGTTCGCGTGGCACCAGATCGCGCAGGCCGTGGTTGTCCTCCTTGACCGGGCCGGTCATCATCCGCTGATACATCCACAGGATGTAGATCGCGGACAACACCAGCGCCAGTGACGCGAACACCGCGAACGCCGGGTAACGCGTGAATGTTCCGATCAACACCAGGAATTCACTGATGAACGGCGCAAGGCCCGGCAGGGACAACGTCGCGAGGCCGGCGACCAGGAAGGTGCCCGCCAGGATCGGTGCCACCTTCTGCACCCCGCCATAGGCCGCGATCAGGCGAGTGCCCCTGCGCGACACCAGGAATCCGGCGATCAGGAACAGCGCGGCGGTGGAGATGCCGTGGTTGACCATGTACAGCGTCGATCCGGATTGGCCCTGGGTGGTCATCACGAAAATGCCGAGGATGATGAAGCCGAAATGCGAGATCGACGTGTAGGCGATCAGTCGCATCACGTCGACCTGCCCGATCGCCACGATCGCGCCGTAGACGATTCCGATCACGGCCAGCGTGATGATCAGCGGCCGGAAATACATTGAGGCGTCCGGGAACAACTGCAGGCAGTAGCGCAACATGCCGAACGTGCCGACCTTGTCCATCACGGCCATCATCAGCACCGCACTGGCCGGGGTGGCTTCCACCGCGGCGTCGGGCAGCCAGCGGTGAAACGGCCACAGCGGCGCCTTGACCGCGAAGGCGAACATGAACCCGCCGAACAACAGGTTCATCACCGCCGGGCTCATCACGAACTGACCGCTGGACACCGCGGCGACGATCGCGCGGAAGTCGAAGGTGCCCGCCCCGAACGCGTCGCTCTGCGCGGTCACCACATACAGGCCGATCACCGCGGCGAGCATGATCAGACCGCCGAAGAGGTTGTACAGCAGGAACTTCACCGCCGCCTTGGACCGGTTCTCGCCGCCGAATCCGCCGATCAGGAAGTACATCGGGATCAGCATGGCTTCGAAGAACACGTAGAACAGCAGTATGTCGAGCGACACCAGGGAGATGAGCACCATGCCCTCGACGGCCAGTGTCAGCGCCAGGTAGGTGTGCACTGACCGACCGCGCAGGCCTGTCTGGTGATCGGCATCGTTCCAGCCGGCGATGATCAGCAGCGGCACCAGGACGGCCGTCAGCACCACCAGTGCCAGGGCGATGCCGTCGACGCCCAGGATGTAGCCCGTGCCGAATGACGGGATCCATCTGTGGTTTTCGACAAACTGGTACTGCTCGCCGCCCGGCTGGAAGCCGACGGCCACCACCAAGGTGACCGCGAGCACCGCCAGCGAGATCAGCAGCGCCAGCCACTTGACCGTTGTGCGTTGCGCCGCGGGCAGCAGCATCAGCAGCGCCGCGCCGAGCGTCGGGATCGCCCACAGGATCGTGAGCCAAGGGAGGTTACTCACCACAGCTGCACCGCCAGGATCGCGGCGACCACCAGGGCCGCACCGGCCAACATCGACAACGCATACGACCTGGCGAAGCCGGTCTGCAGTTTCCGGAATCCGTCCGAGATCCGGCCGACGATCGCGGCAAGTCCGTTCGCCGCACCGTCCACCGCGTCGTCGTCGATCTCGACGAGCCCCTCGGTGAGCAGCGCGCCCGGCCTCATGAACACCCGCTCATTGAACGCATCGCCGTAAAGGTCTTGTCGCGCAGCGACAGTGAGCGCCGATCCGGCGGGCACCTCTTCCGGGACCGCCCGCTTGGCGTACATTCGGTACGCGATCGCGATGCCCGCGGCCACCACGACCAGGATCACGGTGGTGGCCACCCACACCGGAACGGCGTGCGCCTCCTCGTGCGCGCCGACGACTGGTTCGAGCCACTTCTGCAAGGTGCCGCCGATCGCGAAAACACCGCCGGAGAACACCGATCCCACGGCGAGCAGGATCATCGGCCACGTCATGACCGCGGGCGCCTCATGCGGATGCGCGACAAGTTTGTTCCCCGTCGCTTCGTCCCTCTCGGAAGCCCAACGCTTTTCGCCGAAGAACGTCATCAGCATCACCCGGGTCATGTAGAACGCGGTGATGCCCGCGCCGAGGATCGCGGCGGCCCCGAGGATCGGGCCCTTGATCCCGCCGCTGCCCAGCGCGGCCTCGATGATGCCGTCCTTGGAGAAGAAGCCGGCCAGCGGTGGCACGCCGATGATCGCGAGGTAGCCGAGGCCGAACGTGGCGAACGTGATCGGCAGCGCCTTGCGCAATCCGCCGTAGCGGCGCATGTTCACTTCGTCGTTCATGGCGTGCATGACCGAACCGGCCCCGAGGAACAGTCCGGCCTTGAAGAAGCCGTGGGTGAGCAGATGCATGATCGCGAAGGCGTAACCGGCCGGCCCGAGACCCGCGGCCAGCACCATGTAGCCGATCTGCGACATGGTGGACGCCGCAAGCGCTTTCTTGATGTCATCTTTGGCGCAACCGACGATCGCACCGAAGAGCAGCGTGACGGTGCCCACGATGACGACACCCACCTGCGCGCCGGGCGCAAGGTCGAACACGGGGCCGGACCGCACGATCAGGTACACGCCCGCGGTGACCATGGTCGCGGCGTGGATGAGCGCCGACACCGGTGTCGGACCCTCCATTGCGTCGCCCAGCCAGGATTGCAGCGGCACCTGCGCCGACTTGCCGCACGCCGCCACCAACAGCAGCAGGCCGATCGCGTTGAGCGTGCCTTCACTGAGTCGCGGCGCCGCGGAGAACACGCCCGCGTAGGAGATCGACCCGAAGTAGGCGAACATCACCATCAACGCGATGGCCAGACCCATGTCACCGACGCGGTTGACGACGAATGCCTTCTTGGCCGCGGTGGCCGCCGACGGTTTGTGCTGCCAGAACCCGATCAGCAGGTACGACGCTAGGCCGACGCCTTCCCATCCGACGTAGAGGCCGAGGTAGTTGTCGGCCAACACCAACAGCAGCATCGCCGACAAAAAGAGGTTGAGATAGGCGAAAAACCGTCTGCGCTCCGGGTCTTCGGCCATGTAGCCGATCGAGTAGATGTGGATCAGCGAGCCCACACCGGTGATCAGCAGCACGAAGCACATGGACAGCGCATCCAGCTGCAGACCGAAGTCCACATGCAGACCGCCGACCGGCACCCAGGAGAACAGGTTTTGGTGCACCACACGGTCTTCGGCATGGCGGCCGAGCAGGTCGACGAACAAGACCACACCGGCAGCGAAGGAGCCCAGCGCCGCCAGGCATCCCAGCAGGTGCCCCCAGGCGTTGGATCGCCTGCCCGCGAGCAGAAGGATCGCCGCACCCGCCAGTGGGAGGGCGATCACCAGCCACACCAGAGTTATCATCGCAGCCTTAGTTTTTCAGCAGACTGGCTTCGTCGACTGAAGCCGACCTGCGGGTGCGGAAGACGGTCATGATGATCGCGAGCCCGACCACCACCTCGCAGGCGGCGACCACCATTGTGAAGAAGGCCACGACTTGGCCGTCCAGATGGCCGTGCATGCGGGAGAACGCGACAAAGGCCAGGTTCGCTGCGTTGAGCATCAACTCCACACACATGAACATGACAATGGCGTTGCGCCGCAACAACACTCCTGACGCGCCGATGGTGAACAGCAGCGCCGACAGGTAGAGGTAATTGTCCGGATTCACGAGTCACCGTTCCTGCCGCTGGCCTGACCGACGGTTCGTTTCTGCAAGATCGCGCTGACCGACAACTCGGCGGGCGAACCGTCTGGCAGCCGGGCGGCGATGTCGACGGCGTTGTTGCGCGCGTACACACCGGGATTGGGCAGGGTGGTCGGATGTCCACCGGGCCGGAAACGCTCCTGCGCCAGTTCACGCTGCGACTTACGCCGCTCGAAGCGTTCGCGGTGCGCCAACACCATCGCCCCCAGGGCGGCGGTGATCAGCAGGGCGCCGGTCGATTCGAACGCCCACAGGTACTTCGTGAAGATGAGCACCGCGAGGCCGTCGACGTTGCCGCCGGCGTTGGCTTCGGCCAACCCGGTGAATCCGCTCACCGACACGCTGCCGATGCCCGCGATGACCAGAACACCGAACCCGAGGCCGACGATGATGGCCGCAACCCGTTGCCCCCGAATCGTTTCGACCAAGGATTCGGACGAGTCGACGCCGATCAGCATGAGCACGAACAGGAACAGCATCATCACGGCGCCGGTGTAGACCACGACCTGCACGACACCGAGGAACAGCGCGCCCTGCGCGATGTAGAAGACCGCCAGCACGATCATCGTGGTGGCCAAAAACATCGCCGAGTACACCGCTTTCGGCGCGGCCACCACGCCGATGGCACCGAGTACCGCGACCGTGCCGAGCACCCAGAACAGCACCGCCTCCGTCGTCGAGGTGTGTCCGACGGTGTCCGCCGAGAGCGCAGCGAGGACCTCGACGCTCACCTGGCATCCTCGGTTATCGGTTTGATGTTGCCGCGGTAGTAGTCCTCGTCGGTGCTGCCCGGCGCCATGTCATGGGGCGGCGCCTCCATGCCCGGCTGCAGCGGGGCCAGCAGCTTGTCCTTGCCCCAGATCAGGTCGGCGCGGTTGTCGTCGGCCATCTCGTAGTTGTTGGTCATCGTCAGCGCCCTGGTGGGGCACGCCTCGATGCACAGGCCGCACCCGATGCATCGCAGGTAGTTGATCTGGTAGACGCGGCCGTAACGCTCACCGGGCGAATAACGTTCGTCCTCGGTGTTGTCGGCGCCCTCGACGTAGATCGCGTCGGCGGGGCACGCCCACGCGCACAACTCACAGCCGATGCATTTCTCCAGTCCGTCCGGATAGCGATTGAGCTGATGGCGGCCGTGGTAGCGCTTGGCCACCGGGCCGGGTTTCTCCGGGTACTGCTCGGTGAGCCGCTTCTTGAACATGGTGCTGAACGTGACGCCGAAGCCGGCGATGGCATCCAGGAATTTAGGCATTCGTCTTCTCCTTTGAAGCCGTCGGCAGCGGCGGCACCGGGAAAGCCCCTGTGTCGATGACTTGTTCGGGAACCTCTCGAACCGTTCTCGATCGCAGCGATCTCCACAGCACGAACAGCAGGATCAGGGCCGCCACGGCGCCGACCGTGATCAGGCCGGTGGTCAACTGGTCCCAGCCCTCGTTGCGCAGCGCGCGGGCGGTGGAGACAATCATGATCCACGCCAGCGAGACCGGGATCAGCACCTTCCAGCCCAGTCCCATGAACTGGTCGTAGCGCATCCGCGGCAGCGTGGCGCGCAGCCAGAAGAAGAAGAACATGAAGGTCCACACCTTGGCGACGAACCAAAGCAGCGGCCACCACCCGGAATTCGCGCCGTCCCACATGTTGATCGGCCATGGGGCATGCCACCCGCCGAGGAACAACGTGGTGGCCAGCGCCGACACCGTCGTCATGTTCACGTACTCAGCGAGCATGAACATCGCGAACTTGATCGAGGAATACTCGGTGTGGAACCCGCCGACCAACTCGCCTTCGGCCTCCGGCAGGTCGAACGGTGCCCGGTTCGTCTCGCCGACCATCGAGGTGAGGTAGACCAGAAACGACGGCAGCAGCGGGAAGATGTACCAGAGGCCGTGCTGCGATGCGACGATGCCCGACGTCGACATGGTGCCCGCGTAGATGAAGACCGCCGCGAACGACAACGCCATTGCGATCTCGTAGGAAATCACCTGCGCGCTGGACCTCAGCCCACCAAGCAGAGGATATGTCGAGCCGGATGCCCAGCCTGCCAACACGATTCCGTACACACCGATCGACGTGGCGGCGAGGACGTAGAGCACCGCGACCGGCATATCGGTCAGCTGCAAGGCGGTCCGGTGCCCGAATATCGAAACCTCGCCGCCCATCGGGATCACGGCGAACGCGATGAACGCGGGCACCACCGAGATGACCGGCGCGGCAAGGTAGATGAACTTGTCCACCCCGGCGGGGATCAGGCCCTCTTTGAGTGCCAGCTTGACGCCGTCGACCAGAGACTGCAGCAGCCCCCACGGTCCGACGCGGTTGGGTCCGGGCCGGTTCTGCATCCACCCCAGTAGTTTGCGTTCGATCAGGATCGCGACCAGGACGGACAACATCAGGTACACGAAGATGGCGAGCGCCTTGATGATGACGAGCCACCAGGGATCGTGGCCGAACAGTGTGGGGTCGGGATATGTCATGAGGTGGACCGTCCGATCGATACCACGGCACCTGCCGTCGCGCCGAGTTGCGGATACACCGCCGAACCAGGGGAGTTGATAGGCAACCACACCGTGCCGTCGACCATGTCCGTGATGGCCAGCGGCAGAGTGATCGCACCACGATCGGTGCTCACCGTCACCGGATCGCCTTCGGCTGCACCGATTCCGGCCGCGGTGGCCGCCGACAACCGCACGACCGGTGGCCGCGCGGTGCCCGCGAGATGCGGTTCACCGTCCTGCAGCCGACCCGCGTCGAGCAACATGCGCCACCCGGTCAGCAGAGCCTGCCCCTGACCCGGTGATGGCGGATTCACCGCCGCCTGCTGCGGGGAAGCGGGGCGCTGCCCCGCCCACAGTCCCAGCCGCGCCATTTCGTCGCCTGCGACGGCGGCGGAGCGCATGTTCAGGTCGATGCCGAGTTCGTCGGCGAGGAAGGCCAACACGCGCAGATCCGGCAGTGCGTTGGTCTGCAGCGACGGCGCGAAGGGCCGAATTCGGCCCTCCCAGTTCATGAACGAGCCGGCCTTCTCCACGACCGGCGCGACGGGGAACACGACGTCGGCGAGAGCGGTGACCGCACTTTCCCGCAACTCCAGGCTCACCACGAAGCGCGCCGCGTCGATCGCGGCCAGTGCGGCGTCCGGGTCGTGCAGGTCGGCGAGTTCGACACCGCCGGCAAGCAGCGCACCCAGTTCGCCGCTGCGCGCCGCGTCGAGGATGCCCGCGGTGTCCCGGCCCGGAGTGGACGGCAGCTCACCGAAATTCCAACCGGCGGCAGCCTGTTCGCGGGCCGAGGCGTCATCGACGGGGCGGCCGCCGGGCAACAGTCCTGGCAGCGCGCCGGCCTCCAGCGCACCACGCTCACCGGCCCGTCGCGGTATCCACGCCAGCCGGGCACCGGTCGCTGCGGCCAATCTCGCTGCCGCGGACAGCGCTCCGGGGGAGCCGGCCAGCCGCTCGCCGACGATGATCACGGAGCCAGGCATCTTGAGCTGCGCGTCGTCGGACAGGGCGTCGAGCGCCGCGGCTTCGTCACCGGGAGCCGTCGCGATCAACTCGCCCCGCAGCTTGGCCAGCGCACGGGTGCCCAACGGTGCTATCGACTTGACCTGCAAGCCGTTTTTGCGGACCGCCTTCCGTAGCCGTAGGAAGACGATGGGCGATTCCTCTTCGGGTTCAAACCCGGCGAGCACCACCGACGGCGCGGTCTCCAGGTCGGCGTAGGTGACCGCCATCGGCTGGCCGGCAACGTGGGCGGCGAGGAAGTCGGCTTCCTCCGCGCTGTGCGGACGGGCGCGGAAGTCGATGTCGTTGCTGCCCAGAACCATTCGAGCGAACTTCGAATATGCGTAGGCGTCTTCGACGGTGACCCGGCCGCCGACCAGCACCCCGGCGCTGCCATAGGCCGCGGCTAGGCCTGCGCTGGCCACGCCGAGCGCCTCCGACCACGACGCCGGGCGCAGCTTGCCGTCTTCGCGGACCAGTGGGGTGGTGATGCGGTCGCCCCGGGTGGTGTACGTGAACGCCCAGCGGCCCTTGTCGCAGTTCCACTCCTCGTTGACCTGCGGGTCGTCACCTGCCAACCGGCGCAGCACTTTTCCGCGGCGGTGGTCGGTGCGCTGCGCGCAGCCCGACGCGCAGTGCTCACACACGCTCGGGCTGGACACCAGGTCGAACGGCCTGGCGCGGAATCGGTATGCGGCGCCGGTCAGCGCGCCGACCGGGCAGATCTGCACGGTGTTGCCGGAATAGTACGACTGGAACGGTTCGCCGGGCGCAATGCCGACCTGTTGCAGCGCACCGCGTTCCAGCAGTTCGATGAAGGGGTCGCCGGCGATCTGTTCGGAGAACCGGGTGCAGCGCGCGCACAACACGCAGCGCTCGCGGTCCAACAGGACTTCCGAGGAGATGTTGATCGGCTTGGGGTAGGTGCGTTTGACGTCTTCGAACCGCGTCTCGGGCCTGCCGTTGGACATCGCCTGGTTCTGCAGCGGACACTCGCCGCCCTTGTCGCACACCGGGCAGTCCAACGGGTGGTTGATGAGCAGGAGTTCCATCACCCCCTGCTGGGCCTTGTCCGCGGCTTCCGAAGTGAACTGGGTGTGCACGACCATGTCCGGTGTGCACGTCGTGGTGCACGACGCCATCGGCTTGCGCTGGCCTTCCACCTCGACCAGGCACTGCCTGCAGGCGCCGACAGGGTCGAGGAGCGGATGGTCGCAGAACCGCGGGATCTGGACGCCGATCAACTCTGCGGCCCGAATCACCAAGGTGCCCTTGGGCACACTGACCTCGACACCGTCGATGGTGAGGTTCACCATCTCGACGGCCGAGGCGGTGCCGGTGTCGGCGGTCTGGGTCATCTAGGCCCACCTTCTGCTCGCGCTGAGAACGCAACCATCTAGACGCCCACCCCTTCCGTGGCCATCAGCGTCGAGGCATGCGGATCGAACGGGCAACCGCCCGACAGATGCTCGAGGTATTCGTCGCGGAAGAACTTGATCGATGACATGATCGGCGCAGCGGCGCCGTCACCCAACGCGCAGAACGACCTTCCGAAGATGTTGTCGGAGATGTCCAGCAGCTTCTGGATGTCCTCTTCAGTGCCCCTGCCCGTTTCGAGGCGTTCGTAGATCTGTGCCAGCCAGTAGGTGCCCTCGCGGCACGGCGTGCACTTTCCGCAGGATTCGTGCGCGTAGAACTGGGTCCACCGACGCACCGCCCGCACCACACAGGTGGTTTCGTCGAAAATCTGCAGCGCCTTGGTGCCCAGCATGGTGCCGACGCTCGCCATGCCTTCGTAATCCAGCGGCACGTCGAGATGCTCTTCGGTCAGCAGCGGGGTGGACGATCCGCCAGGCGTCCAGAACTTCAGCGAGTGCCCGGCCCGGATACCGCCCGCGTACTCGAGTAGCTCGCGCAGCGTGATGCCGAGCGGCGCTTCGTATTGCCCGGGAGTGGTGACGTGACCGGACAGTGAATACAGCGTGAACCCCGGAGACTTCTCGGTGCCCATGGAGCGGAACCAGTCCACCCCATTGAGCAGAACCGGCGGCACACTGGCGATGGATTCCACGTTGTTGACGACGGTGGGGGAGGCGTACAGGCCGGCCACGGCCGGAAACGGCGGTCGCAGTCTGGGCTGACCGCGCCTGCCCTCCAGTGAGTCGAGCAGCGCGGTCTCCTCACCGCAGATGTAGGCGCCCGCACCCGCGTGCACGATCAACTCCAGGTCGAAGCCGGACCCGAGGATGTTCGTGCCCAGGTAACCGGCGTCGTAGGCCTCGGCGACGGCGGTCTGCAGTCGGCGCAGCACCGGCACGACCTCGCCGCGCACGTAGATGAACGCGTGGTGCGCCCGGATCGCATACGAGGCGATGATGATGCCCTCGACGAGGAAGTGCGGCGTGGTCAGCATCAACGGAATGTCTTTGCACGTACCGGGTTCCGACTCGTCGGCGTTCACCACCAGGTAGTGCGGCTTGGCGCCTGCGCCGGTGTCGTCCTGCGGGATGAACGACCATTTGGTGCCGGTCGGGAACCCGGCCCCGCCGCGTCCGCGCAGACCGGAGTCCTTCATGGTGGTGATCACGTCGTCGGGCGCCATGCGCAGCGCGCGCTCGAGCGCCTGGTAGCCGTCGTGACGGCGGTAGGTGTCCATCGACCACGATTCGGGTTCATCCCAGAACCGGCTCAACACAGGAGTCAGTTGCGTCATGTCCTCGGATCCGTTTCGGGCTTCTCGGATTTCGGTGGCACGGTGGCGGACGGACCAGGCGCGGCTTGGTTCTTGGTGGCCTCGGTCGCCACTTCGACGTCGTTGCGCCCGCCGTGCGAATCTGTCACGGCTTCGACGTCGGGCGCGGTCATGCCCCGCTCCCTGGCGACGCGCAACCCGGCGAGGGTCGCATCGCCCGGGCCGCCCTGCGCGGCGGCCCGTTCCGGATCCGGCAGACCGGCAAGGACTCTCGCGGTTTCTTTGAAGGTGCACAGCGGCGCACCGCGCGTCGGCGACGGCGGCTGACCTGCCCGCAGTCCGTCGACGAGGTCGCGGGCCGACGACGGCGTCTGGTTGTCGAAGAACTCCCAGTTGACCATCACGACGGGCGCGTAATCGCAGGCGGCGTTGCACTCGACATGTTCGAGCGTCACGCGGCCGTCGGAGGTGGTCTTACCGGCATGGATGCCCAGATGTTCCTGCAGCGCATCGAGAATCGCGTCGCCACCCATGATCGCGCACAGGGTGTTCGTGCAGACGCCCACCAGGTAGTCGCCGGTCGGGGTGCGCCGGTACATCGAGTAGAAGGTGGCGACGGCGGTCACCTCGGCATCGGTCAATCCCAGCTGGGCCGCGCAGAACGCGATGCCCGCCGAAGTGAGACAGCCGTCCTCGGACTGCACGAGGTGCAGCAGCGGCAGCAACGCCGAGCGGCCCTGCGGGTACTTCGCGATCACCTTCGCGGCGTCGGCGGCCAACCGTGCTTCGACGTCGGCTGGGTAGGTCTTGGCGCCGTGGATCGGTGGGCCTGGCTCGTCCGGCCGCTGACCCAGTTCGAGAAAGACGCTCACCTGTCCACCCCACCCATCACCGGGTCGATGGACGCCACCGCGGTGATCGCGTCGGCCACCATGCCGCCTTCGCACATCGCGGCCACCGCCTGCAGGTTGTTGAACGACGGATCTCGGTAGTGCACCCGGTATGGCCGGGTGCCGCCGTCGGAGACCATGTGCACGCCGAGCTCACCGCGCGGCGACTCGATCGCCACGTACACCTGGCCGGCGGGTACGCGGATGCCTTCGGTGACGAGTTTGAAGTGGTGAATGAGTCCCTCCATCGAGTGGCCCATGATCTTGGCGATGTGCTCCGGCGAGTTGCCAAGACCGTCGGGCCCGAGCTTGAGATCGGCGGGCCACGCCAGCTTCTTGTCGGTGATCATCACCGGGCCGGGCCGCAGTTTGTCCAGGCACTGCTCGATGATCTTCAGCGATTCGTGCATCTCCTTGACCCGGATCAGGTAGCGGCCGTAGGAGTCACAGGCGTCGTCGGTGATGACGTCGAACTCGTAATTCTCGTAGCCGCAATAGGGTTGGGCTCTGCGCAGATCGTGCGGCAGCCCGGTGGACCGCAGGCACGGGCCGGTGACGCCGAGCGCCATGCAGCCGGTCAGGTCCAGGTAGCCGATGCCCTGCGTGCGGGCCTTCCAGATGTAGTTCTCGGTCAGCAGATCCTCGAGATCCTTGAGCCGCCTTGGCATCAGCTTGAGCATGTCGCGGATCTGGGGGACGGCTTCGTCGGGCAGATCCATCGCCACCCCGCCGGGCCGGATGTAGGCGTTGTTCATCCGCAGGCCGGTGATGGTCTCGAAGATCAACAGGATCTGCTCGCGTTCGCGGAACCCGTAGAACATCGCGCCCATCGAGCCCAGTTCCATGCCGCCGGTGGCCAGCGCCACCAGATGCGAGGAGATCCGGTTGAGTTCCATCATCATCACCCGGATGACGCTGGCCCGCTCGGGGATGTCGTCGGTGACGCCGAGTAGTTTCTCGACGCCGAGGCAGTACACCGTCTCGTTGAAAAGGGGTGAGAGATAGTCCATTCGGGTGACGAAGGTGACGCCCTGGGTCCAGGTGCGGAACTCGAGGTTCTTCTCGATGCCGGTGTGCAGATACCCGATGCCCGCGCGGGCTTCGACGATGGTCTCGCCCTCGATCTCCAGGATCAGCCGCAGCACTCCGTGCGTGGAAGGATGCTGAGGTCCCATGTTCACCACGATCCGCTCGCCGGCGTGCGAAGCGGCGTTTTCCCTTGCGGCAGCGACGACTTGGTCCCAGTCCTGGCCGCCGACGACGACCACCCGTTCGGGCGGGTTGGTGGATGTGCTCATCAGTTGTAGGCCCTCCGCTGATCGGGCGGTGGTATCTCCGCGCCGTGGTACTCCACCGGGATGCCGCCCAACGGGTAGTCCTTGCGCTGTGGGTGCCCGACCCAGTCGTCGGGCATTTCGATGCGGGTGAGGGCGGGATGGCCGTCGAAAATGATGCCGAAGAAGTCGTAGGTCTCCCGCTCATGCCAATCGACTGTCGGGTACACCGAAAACAGCGACGGAATGTGTGGGTCGGCGTCCGGCGCGGTTACCTCGAGTTGCATCCGGCGGTTGTGGGTGATCGACATCAACGGATAGACCGCGTGCAGTTCGCGTCCGGCGTCGTCGGGGTAGTGCACCCCGCTGACCCCGAGAGACAACTCGAACCGCAGCCCGGGATCGTCCCGCAGCGTGCGGGCCACCAGCGGCAACTGGCCGCGGTCGATCTCGAGGGTCAGCTGGTCTCGGTACACGACGACCCGTTCCACCGACTCGGCGAAGTCGGCTGAGCCGAGGGCGGCCTCCAGTTTGTCGACGACATCGTCGAAGTACCCGCCGTAGGGGCGTGGTGAGCTGCCCGGCAGGGTGACCGGACGCACCAGACGCCCGTAACCCGAGGTGTCGCCGGTGTCGGAGTTGCCGAACATGCCGCGTCGGATCTTGATGACCTCCGGTGGTGCGACGTAGGCCCGTGGCTGGGACCCGTTGCCGTTCTCGCTCACCTCAGCAAACCCTTGAGCTCGATGGTCGGCGTGACAGCCAACGCAGCCTTCTCGGCTTCCCGAATCGCCTCCTCGCGGTGCACGCCGAGCGGCATCTCCTGAATCTTGTCGTGCAGCTTGAGGATTGCGTGCAACAACATCTCCGGTCGCGGTGGGCAGCCGGGCAGATAGATGTCGACGGGCACGACGTGGTCGACGCCTTGCACAATCGCGTAGTTGTTGAACATCCCGCCTGACGACGCGCACACGCCCATCGCCAGCACCCACTTGGGTTCGACCATCTGGTCGTAGATCTGGCGTAGCACCGGCGCCATCTTCTGGCTGACCCGGCCCGCAACGATCATCAGGTCGGCCTGCCGGGGCGTCGCCGAGAACCGTTCCATGCCGAACCGGGAGATGTCGAATCGGGGCCCCGCGGTGGCCATCATCTCGATGGCACAGCAGGCCAGTCCGAACGTCGCAGGCCATAGCGATCCCTTGCGGATGTAACCGGCCACCTTTTCGACGGTGGACAGCAGGATGCCGCCGGGCAGCTTTTCCTCTAGTCCCATGTCAAGCCTCCCCGCCGCCAGACGTACGCATAGGCCACGAACACCACGACCATGAACAGCAGCATCTCTACCAGCGCGAACAGGCCGAGATTGTCGAACGCGACCGCCCACGGGTACAGGAACACGATCTCGATGTCGAAGATGATGAACAACATCGCGGTCAGGTAGTACTTGATCGGAAATCGCTGGCCTGATGCGTGGGCCGACGCCAGTTCCGGCACCGGTTCGATGCCGCACTCGTAGGCCTCTAGTTTCGACTGGTTGTAGCGCCTCGGGCCGACCAGCAGCGCAATGCCGACCGAACCGATTGCGAACGCAGCCGCAATGGCACCGAGAACCAGTATTGGCGTGTACAAATCCATGCCGCGCAAACGCTCCCTCGTGGGCTGTCGATGTGAGCTTACCCACACCCTAGCGAGCTTTGAGACGGGTGCCACGCATTTTGGTTAGAGTCGCTACTAGCTGCCCGCGGCCATGTTGTCGTGCCTCGAAAAGGCAAGGGCAACAGAGCGATTGGTGCGTTGGTTACTGCACCGGCGCGCGCAGCAGAGACACCACGGCGTCGCTCAACCGGATCGGGTCGATCGGGTGGGGGACGGCCGCCTCGGCCCGCGACCAGCTGGCCAGCCAGGCGTCATCCGGACGGCCCGTCAGCACCAGGATCGGTGGGCAGTCGGCGATCTCGTCCTTCAACTGCTTTGCGATCCCCATCCCGCCGGTGGGCGTCGCCTCGCCGTCCAGGATCACCAGATCGAAGCCCCCCTCGTCCATCTGGCGGATGACCATCGGACCGGTCGCGACCTCGACGTAGGTCAGCTCGGGCAGGTCGGGATGCACGCGCTTGCCGAGCGCCAACTGCACCTGCTCACGGGTTCTGGGGTTGTCGCTGTAGACCAGGATCCGCAGTGCACGTTCCGCCATGCGGCCGATCGTACGGCTAGAACCGATTGCCGGACTTCTCAACGCGGCTTTCCGCCGCTTGATCGTCGTCCGGCTAGTACCGATTGCCGGACTTCTCAACGCGGCTTTCCGCCGCTTGATCGTCGTCCGGCTAGTACTCCCGACGGAGCACGACCCCTCCGGAAATCGTCACCTCGTCGGAGAGCATGCCCATCAGGTTGCCGTCGACACCGAAGTCCTTGCGGTCAACGGTCGCCTGCGTGTTCAGCCGCACCGCATGCTCGTCGATCACTTCGACCGTGGCGCGCAGCGGTATGAGCGCTTCGGTGTTCTTGATGGTGAGTTCGGCCGTCAGGTCGATGGTGTCGGCGTCGACAGGCTCGGCGCCGGTGATGGTAACGCTGATCGTGGGAAACCTCCGCACGTCGAAGTATTCGGCCGAGCGCAGATGCCTGTCGCGGATGCGCAGCTTGGTGTCCAGCGACGCCGTCTGAATCTCGATGCGGCCGAATACCTTTCGCTCGTCGGTGATTCGGCCGTCGCCGGTGAACCCTGTGAATCGGCCCGCGACGGTGGCGAGGCCCCACATCGACTTGGTCGAAAAACCGATCGTCGAGTGGCCCTGGTCGACATCCCAGACTCCAACGGCCGCCGGGTTGCTGAGGAGTTGTTGTGTGCTTGACATGTCATCTCCGCTACTCCAGCAGCGGGGCGATCTCCGCTGGGTCGAAGTACTCGTCGATCCGACTGATCAAACCGTCGTCGCCCATCTTGATCACGATGCAGACCCGCATCGAGATCAATCCGCCCGTGTGGCCGCGGGCGTGCAGGATGTGCTGCTGGACGAAACCGCCGTCGAAGAACTTGCGCTCGAGAATTTCGTAGCGCCGCTCGGTCGTCGCGCCGACGAACCAGTCGATGACCCGCAGCGCCCTGGCCTTACCGCGCTCGCGGTCGGCCACCTTCCACACGACGACGTCGGGGGACCAAAGCTGCTCCACCGCGGCGACGTCGCCGTTCTGGATGGCTCCGAACAGCCGGTCGGCAATCGTTTCGGCATTCGCAACGGTCATCTCTGTTCGTCTCCTTGACCTCAAGTTCGGTTGAGGGAGAACCCTTGTCTTCATGGATTCAACACCAACCTTGTCCCGCTTCGACGACGCCTACCGAACCAACACCGCGCCGTGGGTCATCGGCGAGCCGCAGCCGGCTGTCGTCGAGCTGCAACGTGCCGGCTGGATCCGCAGCAAGGTGCTCGATATCGGCTGTGGCACAGGTGAACACACCATCCTGCTCACGCGGCTGGGCTACGACGTGGTCGGCATCGACTTCTCGTCGAACGCGATCGAGCAAGCCAGAGCCAACGCCGCGGACAACGGCGTTGATGCTCGTTTCGAGGTTGCCGACGCGATGAACCTCGACCCCGATGCCGCGTACCAGACAATTCTCGACAGCGCGCTTTTCCACATCTTCGACCGGGGCGACCGTATGCGATACGTGCACAGCCTGCACGGTGCGCTGCGGCAGGGTGGGCTGGTCCACGTGCTCGCCCTGTCCGACGCGGGTCGCGGCTTCGGCCCGCAGGTCAGCGAGGCCGATATCCGCGGGGCGTTCGCAGCGGGCTGGGCGCTGGAGGCGCTGCACACCACCACCTACCGAGGCGTGGTGAACGAGGCGCAGGCCGACGCCATCGGACTGCCCGCCGGGACCCGCGTCGACGAGCCCGCCTGGCTGGCCCGCGCCCGTCGCCTCTGAGTGATTTGTGCGCGTTTCAGCCGCTCAGCGCTCGTCAACGCGCACAAATCGCCGGGCCGCTACTGGTCGTAGCCCGGGTGGGCGACCGCCAGCCGGTGCCGGACCAGGCTGCGCAGGATGGGCAGCACCTCGCCAGTCCGCTCGTCCAACGACCCGGCGCGGATGGCCGCCGCCAGCGCGGCCTCGTCGGCGAAGCCGAGGGCGGCCAGCGCCCCAGTGACCTCGGCGGCCGACTCGTCGGTCAGTTCGCGTTCGACGATGCGCAGCACGTTGGCGGCGACGCGGGCGTGGAAGTTGACCTGTCCGTCGATGTGGGACCGGACGTCGTTGTCGAGGAAGTCGGCGACGGCGGCGACCAGTTCGGCCGCGGTGGGCCGTCCGTAGAGCCAGTTCACTTCGCCTCCAACAGGTCGAGCAGATCCCATTCGGTTTCGGCGACGCGGCGGCCGATCGCCGCCAGTTCCACCGACGGCGTCTGCCCCGACAGGTGTCGTTCTGCCTGGAATCGGCAGATGACGCCCCAGCTCAGCGTGGCGGCGACCAGCCACCAGCGGAAAGCGTCGCGATCAAGCGTGACGTTCGCGGCCGCCTCGTACGCGGACAGGAATGCCTCGACACTGCCCAGTCCGCCCGCGCCGAGCGACTCGGACGCGCCGAACCGCCATGCGCGGATGCAGAACCACGCGAGGTCCTCGTACACCTCGCCGGTGTGCACCAGTTCCCAGTCCAGCACGGCGGCGAGCCCACCGTCGTCGACGATCAGGTTGCCCATCCGGAAGTCCCCGTGCACCAGAACTCGCGGCGACGGCGGCGGCCGGTGGCGGCCCAGCCAACGAAACGCCCATTCGAACGTCGCTGTGGTGTCGCCCATTTCGTCGAGGCGCTGCCGCCACCCGGCCAGCTGGTCGGCCTCGGCCAAGCCGATGCCGTCGGGGTCGGCGCGGTGTATCGCGGCTAGCGCTTCGGCGCACTGCCGCAGCAGTCGCCCCCGGCCAGCGTCGTCGAGGCTGCGCTGGATCTTCCTGACGATCGTCTCGCCTGCGATCGCGTCGCAGATGAGATACGGATTACCCAGTGCGGCAGCCGAATTGTCGGCGGCCAGGATGTGGGGGACGGGTGCGCCCGCCGCGGCCGCGCGCTGTTGCACCGCGGCCTCCAATTCCATGCCGGCGTGCACGTCGTCCGGTGGCCCGGTCCGCAGGATCAGTGGCCGGCGGTCATTGCCGACGGCGTCGAACGCCCATGTGGTGCGGCTGGCGCCACCGGTCAGCGCCCGCAGGTTCTCGACGGTGACATCACCGAGCACCGGTCGCAGCACCGCCGCCAGCTGCTCTCTCACTTGCGCCCGAATCCGAAGAGCCGCTGGGCCACCCGACGGATCTGGATCTCCTCGGCACCTTCGGTGATGCGGTAGCGCCGGTGATGCCGGTAGATGTGTTCGAATGGCTCGTGTCTGCTGTAGCCGACGCCACCGAACACCTGCATGGCCCGGTCGGCGGCCTCACAGACCAGCCGGTTGGCCCGGTAGTTGGCCATCGACACCTTGTCGGAGACCTCCATGTGGTGGTTGGCGTCGAGTTGGGTTGCCGCGTAATACACCAACAGCCGCACCATCTGGGCTTCGGTCTGCAGTTCGACGAGCGGCCATTGCACGGCCTGATTGACCGAGAGCGGCTTGCCGAACACCGACCGGTCGTTGGCGTAGCCGACGGCCCGGTCGATGCAGTACTGCGCGGCCCCGAGGCTGCTGGCGGCTTGCCGAATCCGGTTCTCGTGCAGGAAGGTCTGGCCGACCTCCAGCCCGCGGTCGACCTCGCCGAGCACCGCGTCGGCAGGTACGCGGACGTCCTTCAGCTCCACTTCACCGTGATCGGTCGGCATGTTGAACGTCCACCAGTAGTACGGCACCGTGAAGCCGGGGCTGTCGGTGGGCACGAGGAACGCGGTGATGCCGCGGGCCTGACCCGGCTCACCGGAGGTGCGCGCGAACACCAGGTCGTGCGTCGCCCGGTGGACGCCGGTGTTGAACCGCTTCGCGCCGTTGATCACCCACTCGTCGCCGTCGAGGACGGCGTGGGTTTCCAGCCAGGTCGCGTCCGATCCGTGGTTCGGTTCGGTCAGCCCGAACGCCATCGACCGCTCACCGGTGATCAGCGCCTCGGTCCATTCCGCTTTTTGAGCCTCGGAACCGAACCGGTCCATCATGATGACTTGCGGGAAGTTCCCGACGATCGAGGACTCGTCCTGCAGGTCGTTGTGCAGTCCGAGCCCCTTGTGCGCCAGGTGTTCCCGGATCACCGCCATGTCGATGTTGGTGCCGTCGCGGCCGCCGAACCGGGACGGCAGCCCGTAGCGCAACCAACCGGCCTTGTCGGCCCGCCTGCGCATCTCGCCGAGCAGATCCTCCCACTCCCGGCGCGGGATGCCGCCGTTGTCCCAGTCGGTGCGGGCATGCTCGCGGCGCTGGTCGAAGTACTGGATGTGCTCACGCTCCAGCGGTTTGATCTCGGCCTCGATGAACGCGTCCATCTCGGCGAGCAACCCCGGAAGGTGCTCTGGCAGGGCGAAATCCACGCTGATTCTCCTCAGTTGTCAGAACCCGTACAACGTCTTCTTCCAAATCCTCGCCAGGGTGGCGACCGCGTCCTCGTCGGTGATCTGCAAGCCCAAGCCGGAGGTGCCGACGAAGACGGTGGTGAAGTTCTCGAACAGCAGCGCGATCGCGGCGGCGGTGTGCTCGGGGACGAGTTCGGCCGCGTAGCCCTGCTCCTGAGCGCGCCGCACCGATGCGGCCACTATGTCGATCCCGAAGCGGCGGAATTCGTTCTGCACAGCGGCGAATCGCGGCTGTGTGGCGGCAAGTTGAGCGACGGCGATCATCACGCCGATGTTCTGCTTGAAGATGGTCCAGTAGCCGGCGACGACGGAGGTGAAGAACGCGTCGTCGTCGGGGGAATCGGGCAGATCGAGATTCACCCCCAGCGGCGCGACGGTATCGTGCAGGAACGACTCGGCCAGCGCGGCGAGCAGATCCTCTTTGTCGCCGAAGTAGCGATAGAACACGGCGGGCGACTTGCCAGCCGCCGACGTGATGTCGGCCAGCGTCGTGCCGTGAAACCCCCGCTCGGCGAACAGCTTTCGCGCCGCCTGCTCGATAGCGTCTCGGGTTTGGCGACCCTTGGCGCTCAGGGTTTCGGCGGGCACGCTAGCCGCCGAGGATGCGGTCGCCCGCGCGCAGCAGCGAACTCGGCAAATCGTGGCGGACCACGCGTTGTGCCACGCCGGCGGCGGCGATGGCGGCCTGCAGGTCGACGTCGACGTGGATGCCGCTGTCCCGCAACAGGTACACCAGGTCTTCGGTGGCGATGTTGCCGCTGGCGCCGGGGGCGAACGGGCAGCCGCCGAGGCCGCCGACCGCGGCGTCCAGTCGGGTGACGCCCGCGCTGACCGCCGCGTAGGCGCTGGCCAGTCCGGCGCCGCGGGTGTTGTGGAAGTGTGCACCAAGGGGAATGCCGCCGATACGCGGTCGGATTCGCTCGATCAGGTCGACGACCCGCCGCGGGGTGGTGGTGCCGATGGTGTCGGCGATCGCGAGCCTGTCGACGCCGGCGTCGCACGCCGCGCTGACCACATCGACGACGCGCTCGGCCGGGGTGGGTCCGTCGAACGGGCAGTCCCACGCCGTGGCGATGATGACCTCGACGGACGCTCCGCTGTCGTGGGCGATCGCGAGGATCTCCGGGATCTGAGCGGTGGCTTCGGCCGTGGACCGGCCGACATTGGCGCGGCTGTGGCCGTCGGCGGCCGACACCACGTATTCAATCGAGCCCAGGCCCGCCGCGATCGCCCGCTTGGCGCCGTTGGGGCTGGCGACCAGCGCCGAGAACTCGATACCGGGAAACGACGACAGTTCTGCTGCAAGTTCCGCGGCGTCGGCCAGCGCGGGCACCTTCGACGGTGACACGAATGCCGTCGCCTCCATCTCCCGAACTCCCGTGGCGGCGACCGCCGCGAGCAGTTCGAGCTTGGCGGCCAACGGAATCGGCGCCTCGATCTGCAATCCGTCGCGCATCGAGACGTCGCGGATGTCGACGTGCTCAGGTAATCCGGTCACAGCACACCCTTTCCCCGCAGCATCTCCAGGTCCTCAGCGGTCTTGCCGAGCAGGCCTTGGTAGATCTCGTCGTTGTGCTGTCCCGGGCTGGCGGGACCCGCCTTGCGGATGGTTCCCGGGGTCTGCGACAGCACCGGCACGACGCCGGGGCCCTTGACGTTTCGCCCGATCCGCTCGTCCCAGTGGTCGGCGATCATGCCGCGGGCATTCAGCTGCGGATCGCTGACCACCTCGGCGACGGTGTTGATCGGGCCGCTGATCACACCGGCGTCGCTGAGCGTGGAGATGATGTCGGCCGGGTGGCGCTGCGCGGCCCACGCGCCGATGATCTTGTCCAGATCGTCCTGATTGCGACCCCTGGCAACGTGATTGGCGAACCGCTCGTCGGTCGCCAGCTCCGGTTGGCCCATCGCCGCGCACAGCCTGCGGAACACTGTGTCCTGATTGGCGGCGATGACCACCCAACTGCCGTCGGCGGTCGGGTAGATGTTCGACGGCGCGATGCCTTCCAACCGGGTACCCGACGGGCCGCGCACCACACCGCCGACGTCATAGTCGGGAATCGTGGATTCCTGTACCGCCAAGCATGATTCGGTCAGCGCCGCGTCAACGATCTGACCTTCACCGGTCACCGTGCGGCGATACAGCGCCGCCAGCGCACCCTGCGCGGCGAACATCCCGGCCAGGCTGTCGCCCAATGACAGGGCCAACCGGGGCGGCGGGCCGCCGGGGAAACCGTTCATGTGCCTCAGTCCGCTGGCCGCCTCGGCGACGGACGCATAGCCGGCCTTGTGTGCCTCGGGTCCGGTCTGACCGTAACCGGACACACGGACCAGGATGATGCCTCGATTGCGTTCGCGCAGCACGTCGTAACCAAGGTTCCACTTCTCCAGCGTGCCGGGCCGGAAGTTCTCGACGATGATGTCGGAGCGCTCGACGAGGTCGAGGAACAGGGCGCGACCCGCCTCCTCGCGCAGGTTAAGCGTGACGGCTTTCTTGTTGCGAGCGTGCACGGTCCAAAAGAAGTGATGGCCGTCGAGTTCGGCCTGACCCCAGGTGCGCAGCGGGTCCGGCGCCCCCGGCGGTTCGACCTTGATGACTTCGGCACCCATGTCGCCGAGCAGGCGGCCCGCGAAGGGCCCGGAGATCAGCGTGCCGACCTCGATGACCCGGATGCCGTCCAGCGGGCTCGCCACTGTCATAGCGAGAATCCGTGCCGGTGCAGCCAGTCCGTGCAGATGCCGACGGCCTCGCGCAGCGCGTCGCGCTGGTCTGGGCCGGAGTAGTAGTGGTTGGCGCCGTGTATCTCGCGCATTTCCTTATCAGGATGCCCGATGGCGTCGAAGATGCGGCGGGTGTGGCTGGGTGTGCACGCGTTGTCGGCCAGGTTGCCGATCACCAGCGTGGGCACGTCGATGTCGGGGCCGGCCTTGACGGCGTCGCCGTTGGCGTCGTCGTAACTCCACTGCGACAGCCAACTGCGCAGCGTGCAGAACCGGGCGAGGCCGAACGGGCCCATGTTGACCACCTGCGGGTCGCCCAGGTAGGTGCTGCGCGGTTCTCGCTCGTTCGGGTCGACCGTGGGATCCAGCCAACGGGGGTCGGCCATGGTGCCGTGCACGACGAAGGCGAACTCGTCATCGGGGCGTCCTTCTTCGGAGAGCTTGGCTAGTTTTTCTTTGACCCACTTGGTGATTCGCCGGTTGCGTGCCACCTGAGCGGCCCGGTAGCGCTGCAGGAATTCCTCGGCGTAGGGCGGCTGATCGGGGTTGTCCTGGTCGTACAGGTCCAGTTCGGGGTCCCGCTTGGACGGGTCCGACTCGTCGAGGATGGACGCGTCCAGCCATTCGGTCAGTGTGCCGTGGCGGCTGATGTGCGCGGCCAGCATCATGATGCCGTCGGCGGGGATGAGGCCCAGTTTGGTCAGGTCGGGCCCGTCGCCGGACGGGCTGGCGGTCACCGTCGGGTGGGTGGCCTGCTGCTGGTAGAACGCCGACAGCGAGCCGCCGCCGCTCCAGCCGGCGAGCACCACCTTCTGGTAGCCAAGCCGGTTTTTGGCGTCCTTGATGCATTCGCCGAGATCCTCGACGACCTTCTCCATCAGCAGCGCGGAGTCCGTGCCCCGGAACCGGCTGTTGCAGTAGATGACGTGATGCCCCGCGCGGGCCAGCGCGTTGATCATCGGCAGGTACGCCCCGCCCCCGATGGGGTGCATGAACACCAGCACCGTGTCCGATGGCTTGGTCTCCGGCTTGAGGAGGTAGCTCTCGAGGACGATCAGCTCGGAGACGCCGCCGTAGACATCCCGGACACCCGAAACGTTCTGGTATGCAATCAAATACGGGATACGGTCATATTCGTACTTCACCATCGTGGACGTCATGAGTGCTGTCCCAGGTCGTTGGCGAGGACGTCGGCTGACGGCTCCAGCCTGCGCCGGGTGTCCACCGCGATCACCGACCAGTCCACCGAGTCGTACTCGTCGAATTTGCGGCGTGCACGCTCGCGGGCCTTCTCGGGCGCGCCGTGGTGAACCCCTTGCGGTGCATGGGAAATGAGTCCGGGTGGCATCGGTATTCCGTACAGCGAACCACCGTGGAAGAACGCGATCTCGTCATAGTCGACGTTGCGGTGATACCAGGGCGTGCGCTCGGTCCCCGGGACGCCCTCGGCGGGCTTGGGCAGGAAGTTCATCACGTACACGCCGGTGGCCTGCATGAACAGATGCACGGTGGGCGGTAGGTGCACGCTGTCGGAGGTCACCACGTTGTAGTCGTCGATGTTGAACGTGAACGCGAAGTTGTCGCCGCGCCACCCTTCGACGTCGAGCGGATGATGTTGGTAGAACAGCGAAGTCGGCCCGCCAGCAACGGACGGGTGGATTAGCCGCACCTCGTACTCGCCGCGGCCGTCGTCGTCGATGGGCGCGGGCTCGGGGATGGTGGCCTGCGACGGGTCGAACGGGAAGTGTCGTCCCAGATAGCCCGGCGGCGGCACCCGGAACTCGTCGGTGGCCTGGATCATCAACAGCGTGGACTCTTCGTCGGGGACTTGGCGGAACGTGCACGCCTTGGGGATGTAGACCCAATCGCCTTGGCGATAGCGCAGCGGACCGAACTCGGTTTCCAGAAGGCCCGAGCCGCGGTGTACGAAGCTGAGCAGATCACCGTCGACGTAGCGGACGAAGTACGGCATCGCATCGCTGCGCCGCGACAGCAGCACCTGGCAGTCGGCGTTGGAGAACATCAGCAGCGGCCCGCCCGCCGCGTCGGTGGCGTCACCCGGCTTCAGTTGGTCGGCGAGCACGTCGACGGGACGCAGTGGCCCGGAGGCGCGGTAGGCGGTCGGGTCGTGGCGCCGGTAGATGTTGGCGGTCCGGCCGATGAAGCCCCCGCGGCCGAGCTCGTCGTCTTTGAGGCCGTCGAGATCGGCGTGTAATCGCTTCGGGGTGCGGCCTTTTCGCAGGTGGACGAACGATTCCATGGTGGCCTCCATCAGCGTCGACGTAAGAAACTAAAAGTGATATTAGTTTTACTTCCAGGGGCGGGTCAATCCAACAGGTCGACGCGGATGGTCAGCAGGTTGGTGCCGAAGGTGCGCACGCCCATGCTGTTGAACGCGGGCAGCGACTTCAGTCGCTCGTGCGGATCGTCGTCGGGCAGAAGATGCGCGACGCCCTTGTGCCACCGCCCGTTCAACCGCACCCGGACGTTGGGGTCGGCCTTGATGTTCTTGACGTATTGCGCCTTCTCGCCGAACTCGGAGACGAACCAGAACTGGTCGCCGACCCGACTGCCGCCGATCGGCGTGCTTCGGGGTGCACCCGATTTGCGGCCCGTCGTCTCCAACAGCGTCTGAAACGGCAGCAGTCGCATCAGCGGGTTGGCCACCTGCTTCTGTAACGTGCTGGTGATGTGGTCACGCAGTGCGTTGGCCATGGGGTCCCCTCTCACACCATCGCGGTTCGCGGCACCTTCATCCCCAGTGTGAGGGCTCCGGAGAGTTCGCGGCTGGTGTCGTAGTCGAAAATCACGTGCCCGCAGATCACGTCGACGTCGCGCTTGATCCGCTGCAGTGGGTTGTCGAGGAAGTGGACGCTGGCGCCGGACGCCTCGAGCAGGTTGCCGATCACCGCGCGCGACTCGTGCACGATGTACGCAGCCGCGAGCCTGGCCTCGCCGCGAACCTGCCGTGGTACGGGATCGCCTGTGGCAACGTGGTTTTCGATGTCCGTGACGGTGTCGGCGAGCAGGCCGTGTAACGCGCGCAGCCGGACGCGGGCTTCGGCCAGATGCGCTTGGGCGATCGGCTTGTCCTTCTGCATCACGTCTTCGTAGGCCAGCACCCGCTGCGACAGTCGCTCCGCGTAGATCTCAGCGGCGCGTTCGGCGCTGCCCAGTGCCGGCATGGCGGCCAGCAGCGCCAAGGCGGGCACCATCGGCCAGCGGTAGGCGTCGGCGTCGTGCAGACCCGCCCCCGGCGCCGTCCCGGTGTAGATGTCGGCCACCCGCACCAACCGGTGCGCAGGGACGAATACATCGGAGGCGACGACGTCGTTGGACCCGGTGGCGCGCATGCCGTCGGTGTGCCAGACGTCGTCGATCTCGATCTGGTCGATCGGCAGCAAGGCCAGCGCGGGGTAGATCCCGGCTCGATCCTCCTCGGGGCCGCACAACGCGCCGACGATGACCCAGTTGCCGTGCATCACACCGGTGACCCACGACCAGCGGCCGGTGAGCCGGACGCCGTCGTCACACGGGAGGCCGCGGCCCGTCGGAGCCAGCGGCGCTGGCGCGAGGAACGGCCGGGTAACGAACGCCTCCTGCTGCGCGCGCTCGTCGAACAGCGCGAGCAGCCAGTTGTGCAGCGCGTAGAACCCGATCGTCCAGGCGCTCGACGCGCAGCCGTGCGCCATTCGCCGCACGGGATCCAGAATGGCCGGGAAATCGGCCTGCGCGCCGCCGTAGCGGGCGGGCACCAGCAGGTCGGTGAAACCGGACGCGAGGAGGTCGTCGACGGTGGCCTGCGGCAGCCGGCGCAGTCGTTCGGCTTCCGCTGCCCGTTCGCCGAGCCGCGCCACGAATTCTGCAGTGATCGTCGGCCGGGCGGCCGTTCCGGCGGGCATGGCGCGACGCTACCATACCTTTTGGTATGGGACGACGCGCCGAATCGCGCCCGGATCGTGATCTAGCAAATTCCGCGAACGAGCCGCGGTCGCGGCGCGGTGAGCGTCAGCGCTTGAGCATGATGTCGAGGAAGCCCTCGCGCCCGGCGGCCGCGCGGGCGTTCGGGTGCGGGCCGGCCAGGTGCAGGAAGCCGACGCCTGCGGCGAAGGTGGCGTTGGCCCGCAGTTCGGCCTCGTCGGCGTCGAACCCGTAGTCGAGGAACGCCTGGCGTACTGCGGCGAGCACGCGCAGATCCGCGGCGCGCACGCTGGCCGCCACGTCGGCGTTCGTGCGGGCCCACTCCCGCATTGCGCGTTCCAGAGTCCAGTGACGGGGGCTGACCAGCGACGACATCATGCGTGACAGGCGTTCCCGCGGCGGAAGCGAGGCCAACTCGCCGAGGTCGCTGCGATCGTCGCCGCGCAGTTCGCCCCAGGCCTGTACCAGCGCGGTGCGATAGCCGGCGATGTCGTTGAAGTGCCAATAGAAGCTGCCCTTGGTCACTTCGAGGCGGCGACACAACCGGTCGATCTTGAGCGCTTTGATGCCCTCCTCGGCCAGAATCGCAAAGCCCGCCTGGATCCAGTCGTCGACCGACAACCGGTTGCCCGTCGGCGAATCAGCCCTCCCCATAAGCCGCAGCCTACGGTCCCGCGAGGCAAGCAAATAGCGCTGAAAAGACGGCCGATATTTCACAGGAAAGTGGCAGTCAACGCCTGCCGGGGTTTCAGGTGTGCTGGTCGCATGTTTTACTGCTCACGCACAACTGAAATTTTCTCGGTCCGCTCTTCCGCCGAACCGGGCTCAATAGAGCGGGCGCGACAGCGCAGCAGAGACAGTGCTGCGGTGGCGAATGACGATCTGTGATCGTCGGGGGAACTAGTTACAGCTGGAGCGGTAACCGGAAGATGGATGGAATTGCTCTATGAGGTTCGTTGACAAGATTCGTGGCCATTGGGCGCGCCGGTTCGCGGTGGCAGCCATTGCGGCGGCCGTCCTGCCGGGCGTGGTCGGCCTAGCGGGGGAGTCCGCGACTGCGGGTGCCTTCTCCCGGCCAGGCCTGCCGGTCGAGTACCTGATGGTGCCGTCGCCGTCGATGGGCCGGGACATCAAGATCCAGTTCCAGAAGGGCACCGGATCGCACGCGGTGTATCTGTTGGACGGCCTGCGTGCCCAGGACGACTACAACGGCTGGGACATCAACACCCAGGCGTTCGAGTGGTTCCTCGATACCCCGCTGTCGATCGTGATGCCGGTCGGTGGCCAATCGAGCTTCTATTCCGACTGGTATTCACCCGCCTGCGGCAAGAGCGGGTGCCAGACGTACAAGTGGGAAACGTTTCTGACCAGTGAGCTGCCTCAGTGGTTGTCCGCCAACAAGGGTGTGTCCACGACCGGCAATGCCGCGGTCGGCCTGTCCATGTCGGGCAACTCCGCGATGATCCTGGCGGTCTACCACCCGGAGATGTACGTCTACGCAGGCTCGTTGTCGGCATTCCTCAATCCGTCCGAGGGCAGTTGGCCATTCCTGATCAACATGGCGATGGGCGACGCGGGCGGCTACAAGGCCAACGACATGTGGGGTCCGACCGAAGACCCGAACAGCGCCTGGAAGCGCAACGACCCGATGCTGCAGATCCCTGCGCTGGTGGCCAACAACACCCGACTGTGGGTGTACTGCGGCAACGGCACGCCGAATGAATTGGGCGGCGCCGACCTCCCGGCCACGTTCCTCGAAGGTCTGACGATCCGCACCAACGAGACGTTCCGCGACAACTACATCGCCGCGGGCGGTCGCAATGCGGTCTTCAACTTCCCGCCCAACGGCACCCACAGCTGGGGCTACTGGGGTGCGCAGCTTCAGCAGATGAAGCCGGACCTGATCTCCTACCTCGGCTGATCAGCGGAACACGCGAAGCCCCCGACACCGAGTCGGGGGCTTTCGCGTTTGGTGAATACTGAGCCCATGGTCGCAGTCAACGCTTTGGTCGCACACCAGGACGCCGAGGGCGCGATCACGCTTGGGCACGAGGTTGTCGACGACAGCTTCTTGCCCGAGGGTGACGTCACGGTCTCCGTCGAATACTCCGGCGTCAACTACAAGGACGCACTGGCCATCACCCCGAAGGGCGGTGTGGCACGGTCGTATCCGCTCATTCCGGGTATCGATGTCGCCGGCACGGTGACTGCAAGCACGGTCGACGACTTCGCGGTGGGGGATCGGGTGGTCGCCCACGGCTACGACATCGGCACCGGCCGCCACGGCGGATATGCCGACACCGCACGGTTTCCGGCCGACTATCTGGTCAAGCTGGATACCCTGACCACCGCGCAGGCGGCCGCCATCGGCACTGCCGGCTTCACAGCGGCCATGAGCGTCAACGCAATTCGCGCACATGGGGTGCGGCCTCAGGATGGGCCGGTGCTGGTCACCGGCGCGACGGGCGGCGTCGGCAGCGTCAGCGTCGACTTGCTGGCCAAGATCGGCTACGAGGTGATTGCATCCACCGGAAAGGCGGAGGCGCACGACTATCTGATGGGGCTCGGCGCGTACCAGGTGGTCGGCCGACTGCCCGCGGAGGGCGAGAAGGTTCGCCCGCTCGGCAAGTCGAGCTACGCCGCGGTGGTCGACAGCGTGGGCGGCGACACGCTCGCGTATGCGTTGAGCACGCTCAATTACGCTGGTGTGGCGGCGATTTCAGGCCTGGCCCGGTCGGCTGATCTGCCGACGACGGTGATGCCGTTCATCCTGCGCGGTGTCACGCTGGCCGGCATCGACTCGGTGCTGCTGCCGATCGCCAAGCGTCGCGAACTGTGGCAGTCGATCGCCACCGAGCTACTGCCCGATCACCTCGACGACATCACCCATGACGTCTCGATCCTCGACGCACCGCGCACCCTGCGCAGCATCGTCGGGGGCGGCGTCACAGGCCGCACCCGTGTGGTGGTCAAGGGCGGCTTCTAAGAGGGCGGTTCTTCTCCCGCGCGGAAAAGGGGAGTTACTTCAGCTCGGACGACGACAGGCCCAGCAGGCGGCGAGCCACCACCAGTTGCTGGATCTGCTGCGTGCCCTCGAAGATGTCGAGGATCTTGCTGTCGCGGGCCCACTTCTCCAACAGCGTCTGCTCCGAATAGCCGACGGTGCCTGCCAGTTCGACCGCCTTGAGCGTGATGTCGCTGGCGACGCGGCCGGCCTTGGCCTTGCCCATCGACGCTTCCTTGGAGTTCGGGATGTTGTTGTCGGCCTGCCAGGCGGAGCGAACCATCAGCAGATAGGCCGCCTCCCAATCGGATTCCATGCGCAGGAACTCGGCGGCGGGCGCGCTCTGTGCGTGGGACGGCTTGTCGTAGGAGATCTCGACACCGGCCTCGGTGAGGATCTTGCGCAGTTCCTCGAGCGCGGCGCGGGCGATGCCGACCGCCATCGCGGCGACCACCGGACGCGTGTTGTCGAAGGTCTCCATCACCCCGGCGAAGCCCTTATCCACCTGGATCTCCGGGCTGCCCAGCAGGTTGTCCTTCGGGATGCGGACGTTGTCGAACCGGATCACCGCGGTGTCGGAGGCCTTGATGCCGAGCTTGTCCTCGAGACGCTCGACCGTGACGCCGGGGTGATCGCGCGGCACGATGAACGACTTGATCGCCGCGCGCCCCAGCGACTTGTCCAGCGTCGCCCACACGACGATGTGGGAGGCCCGTGATCCGGCGGTGACGAAAATCTTCTCGCCATTGATGACGTACTCGTCGCCGTCGAGTTTCGCGGTGGTCGACACCGCCGCGGAGTCCGACCCGAAGCCGGGTTCGGTGATGGCCATGGCCGCCCACACGCCCTTGCCGAGCTTCTCCAGCTGTTCAGGGGTGGCCACGCTGGAGATCGCGGCGTTGCCGAGGCCTTGGCGCGGTACCGACAGCATCAGAGCTACGTCGCCCCAACTGATTTCCATCACGTTGAGGACGGCTGACATGTTGCCGCCGTTGTGGTTTGTTTCCTTGGTCTCGGTGCCCGCGAAGGCCTCGGCGCCCGCGAACGCGAAAGCCTTTGCGTCCGAGATGCCTTCGAACAATGTCGCCAGCGTGTCCAACTCGACGGGGTATTCGTGCTCGCGCAGATCCCACTTGCGGGCGATCGGCCTCAGCATCTCAGCGGCGCCCTGATGCGCCTTCTCGATGACCGCTTCCAGCTTGCGCGGAAGTTCCAGATTGATTGCCATGGTTCGACTTTCGCTCGAAGTTAGACGACGACGACACCCTCGGCGACGCCGATGGCCCGCAGGTCGCGGTACCAGCGTTCGACCGGGTGCTCCTTGGTGTAACCGTGGCCGCCGAGCAGTTGCACGCCGTCCAGTCCGATCTGCATGCCCTTGTCGGTGCCCAGTCGCTTCGCCAGCGCGGCCTCACGGGCGAATGGCAGACCCTGGTCGGCGCGAGAGGCTCCGCGCCAGGTGATGAGCCGCAGCCCGTCGAACTCGATCGCGATGTTGGCGCACATGAACGCCACCGCTTGCCGGTGCGCGATCGGTTCTCCGAAGGCGTGCCGTTCCTTGACGTAGGGCACCACGTAGTCGAGCACCGCGTGTGCGGTTCCGACCGCCAACGCTGCCCATCCCAGACGCGACAGCGCGACGGCTTCGGAGTAGTCGGCGTCGGTCGCACCGTCCTCGCCGAGGCGCGCGCTCAACGGCACGGTGACGCGGTCGAGTTCGACCTTGCCGAGCGCCGCCGCCCGGATACCCATGCTCGGGTCGGCGGTGACTGTGAGGCCCTTGGTCGATGCTTCGACGATGAAAAGTGCGGGCTTGCCGTTGAGTTGTGCTGCCACGATGAACAATTCGGCGTTCGCGGCCGCGGGTACCAACGACTTGACGCCGTCGAGGCGGTAGCCGCTGGGGGTGCGCACCGCGGTGGTCTTCAATGCTGTGGGATCGAAAAGCGGATGTGGTTCGGCGATCGCCACACACGCCTGCGGGACGTTCTCACCCGCGAACTCCTTGAGGTAGGTCGCCTGCTGATCGGCGCTGCCCCAGTGCGTCAGCGCGGAGGCGACGCCCGCCGGCGCAAGGATCGGCAGCGCAAGACCCATGTCGCCGTACGCCAGCGCCTCAGTTACCAGCACGTTGGTCACCGCGGCGCGGTGCGCGGCGATGCCGTCGAAATCCTCGGGCACGTTGATGGCCGTGATGCCCAGTTCGGTGGCCTTGGCGACGAGCTCCGGGGGATAGGTGGTGGCCTCGTCGGCGTCGTGCGCGGCGGGCCGCATCACCTCGTCGGCGAACTCGGTGACGGTGTCGACGATCATCTGCTGTTCGTCGTCGGGGGTCAGGTCGAAGAAGTCCGCCCCGCTCTTCTTCAGCCGGGTGGGCCCGCCCGGCGCGCCGGAGACCCGCTTGAACTGCCGATTGGCCGCGCCCGCGGCGGTGAACACCTGCTTGACGCCGTACTTCAGACCACGGTTCAGCGGATCACGCAGGTTGTAGCGGTCCAGAAACTCCTGCCCGACGATGGGGGTGATCAGCGCCAACCCGATGTCGGTCGCTGTCCGCTTGTGCTTGTGCATGCCGACGGCGCTCTCTTTGCCCGAGCGCTTCTTGGACGGCAGTGTGTTGGTCATGGCAGCTGCCTCACTTGCTGGTGGACGTGCGCGAACACGCAACTGACTCAAGAGTAAGGTATGCGAACTGACTCTTGAGTAAGGTACGCCGTTTTGTTGTGAAGCTCACACGCTCATGCTCTACCTTTAGGCGAACTGACGGGGACCTGAAGGACAAGAAGGGAGCCGTGTGCGAGTCGGGCTGACCACGCGTCTGCTGTTGGCGACGGGCGTGGTCGCGGTGATTGTCACGGCGGCGTTCGTTCTGCTCTTTTTCGCGCTGGCCTCCGTGCACCGCGCCAGGGATTTGGCCACCCATTCAGCGGAGGAGTCGTTCGTGGCCCGCGACGTGCGACGAATGCTCGGCGACATGGAGACCAACCAGCGCGGCTACATCATCACCGGTGAACCGAACTTCCTCGCCCCGTGGGAATCGGCCCGCCAGAAGCTTCCGGAAAGGTTGACGACGCTGCGCGCGATGGTCGACCACCCGACTCAGGCTGAACGGGCCGCGGACCTGCAGACCAGCGCGCTGGCCTACGTCCACGACTATGCGGACCCGCTTGTCGCCGCTGCGCGTCGCGGTGAACCGTGGGTACGGGGTCTTCCCGCCAACGAGGAAGGCAAGCAGCGGATGGACGCGCTGCGCAGGCAGTTGGACGAATTCCTGACGGCGGAGTTCGAGCTCAGCAACGCGGAGCAGATGAACGCCGACCGCGACTATCAGCAGGCGACGATCATCGCGGGCGTCGGACTCGGCGCCTCCCTGGTGGTCACCGCGCTGAGCACCCTGTATCTGGCGCGCGGGGTTGTCGGTCCGGTGCGGCGGACCGCCCGAATGGCGGAGCGGCTGTCGGCCGGTGACCTGACGGCGCGCGTTCCCGAGACCGGCAAGGCCGAAATCGGGGTGCTGGAACGCAATTTCAATGCGATGGGCGAATCGCTGCAGCGCGGTCGCCACGCGCTGGCCCGCGTCACCGACGAACAGGCCGCGCTGCGCCGCGTCGCGACATGCGTCGCGCAGGGCCGACCGGCGCGGGAGATCTTCACCTCGGTCACCGAGGAAGTCGGACTACTGCTCGACGCCGAAATCACCCGCCTGTTGCGATTCGAGTCGGACGGCAGCGCGACGGTGGCCGCCGCGTGGACCCGCACCGGGCAGCCCCTGGCCACCGGGTCCCGTATCGCGATCGACGTGACCGTGGCGGCGCGGGTGCGCCAAAGCGGTACGTCGGCCCGGATCATCGAAGAGTCGCCGCCCGGCCTGTCGGCGGGCTCCTACTCGGCGGTGGGCGCGCCGATCATGGTCAGCGGATCACTGTGGGGCGCGATCACCGCGCTGTCGCCGCTGGACCGTCCGCTTCCCGACGACACTGAAGCCCACATGGTCGAATTCACCGCCCTGGTCGGCACCGCCATCGCGAACGCACAATCCCACGCCGACCTGATGGCGTCGCGCGCCCGCATTGTGACGGCGGCCGACGAGACGCGACGTCGCATCGAGCGGGATCTGCACGACGGCATTCAGCAACGCCTCGTCGCGCTCGCGCTGAAGCTTCGGCTCGTCGAGTCGGACGTGCCCGCGGACCCGCCTACGTTGCGAAATGACTTGGCGGCGTTGGACATTGGGCTACTCGAGGCGGTCGAGGAGTTGCGGGAGTTGTCCCGCGGTATCCACCCGGCGATCCTGTCCAAGGGTGGACTCGGGCCGGCGCTGCGCTCGCTGTCGCGGCGCTGCGCCGTGCCGATCGAACTGGATGTGCACGTCGACGGGCGGCTACCGGAGAACATCGAGGGCGCGGCCTATTACGTCGCCGCGGAGGCGCTGACCAACGCGGCCAAACACGCGAACGCGTCGGTCGTGACGCTTCGCGCGGCCGTCGAAGATGACCGTCTGGTCCTGACGATCCATGACGACGGAGTCGGCGGGGCCGATCCGTCCGGTGGTTCGGGACTGATCGGCCTCACCGACCGCGTCGAGGCTGTCGGAGGCACGCTGACCGTCGTCAGTCCACGAGGTGACGGAACGACGTTGCGTGCCGAGCTGCCACTGGATTTCACCGGCGGCGTCGACTAGCGGTTACCTGTGCCCGCCGCCATGAAAGCCGCCGAACCCGCCGCCGTGAACACCCCCGAACCCGCCTCCGACGAAGCCGTCGCCGAGCAGGAATGCCTCGTCACCGTACGGGTTGTATGACAAAGGCGCTGGGGTGGCGTCGATTTGAACGTTTCCCGGTGATTGGCACACCGTGCCGCCGCCCGTGTCGGCGCAGTCGTCGCTGATCGTGGAAGCCGACGCGATCGGTGCGGCGAAGATCGCGGCGGCTACCGCGACAGCACCCAATGCCGGTGTGACGTAAGTGAGTTTGGTGCGCATCGCGTTCTCCTTCATCGGCTGTTCTTGATGCACTTCCAGACTGCTCGACGCGGGAGTCGATGTCGTCCCCGCTGTCACCCGTCAAGGCCCCCCGGCTAACCGGTAGTCGGGTGCGCGAGCATGTGCAGAACTGTTTCGTGCAGAAGCTTGTTGGTAGCCACCGCGCTGCCGCCGTGCGGCCCCGGCGATCCGGCCAGGTCGGTGAACGCGCCACCGGCCTCACGCACGACGATGTCGAGTGCGGCGAGGTCCCACAGCGACACCTCTGGCTCGGCGGCGATGTCGACGGCACCCTCCGCAAGCAGGCAGTAGGACAGGAAGTCGCCGTAGGCGCGGACCCGCCAGACCGCGTCGGTGAGGTCGATGAACCGGTCCCGCAACCCCAACTCGGCCCACCCCGACAAGCTCGAGAACGACAGGCTCGCCGATTCGAGGTCGGTCACCGACGACACCGCGATCGGTCGGGGCTGATCACCGGCGAACGACGTGAACGCACCCTCGCCGGCGCCTGCCCACCAACGACGTTGCAGCGCAGGCGCACTCACCACGCCGGCGACGGGGACACCGTCCTGAAGCAGCGCGATCAACGTCGCCCACACCGGCACGCCGCGCACGAAGTTCTTGGTGCCGTCGATCGGGTCGATCACCCACTGCCTACCGGTGAACGTCGCGGCGCCGCCGAACTCTTCGCCGAGCACCAGGTCGTCGGGCCGCTCGTGGGCCAGGCTGGCCCGCAGGCTCTGCTCGACCCCGCGGTCCGCATCGGTGACCGGCGTCAGATCCGGTTTGGTGTCGACGTGGAGGTCCAGTGCGCCGAAGCGCTCCATCGTCAGCGCATCGGCCTGGTCGGCCAATCGGCGCGCCAGGACCACGTCATCTCGGACCGCGTACATGGCAGCAGTCCTACCATGGCGGTGTGCTGGAGTTCGTGATCATCATCGTGCTCATCGGGGCCTTGGTCGCGCTCGCGGCGCCCTGGATCATGCGACGGCGCGGTGCCGGCGCCGACTGGGTACAGGGCAACCTGCTGGTCACCGGCGTCAGTCCGAAACCAGAAGCCACCGGGGAGCAATTCGTCACGATCACCGGCGTGATCAACGGTCCGACGGTCGACGAACACGTCGTGTATCAGCAGTTGGCCATCGACGTCGCCGACTGGCCGACCATGGGTCAGCTGTTCCCGGTGGTGTACTCGCCGACGAACCCGGACCGCTGGGCGTTCGCCCCGCCGCAGGCGACGCCCTAGCCGTGCGCGATGCGCAGCAGCTCCGCCACACTGGTCAGCTTCACCCGCGGCCTGCCGTGCGGCTCGCCGGCTGACCGTTCGTAATCGTTGATCAGCTTCCAGTGATCGTCGGTGATCAGCTTCGGCTGCCGCGACAGCAGCCACTCCACCAGCGTCTCCGCATAGTCGTCGCCGACATCGGCCAACTGCGCCCCGGACAGGTCGGCGAGCAAGGTGTTGACGGTGTCCTGCGAGTCTTTCTTGTTGCTGCCGATCACGCCGGTGGGGCCACGCTTGATCCAGCCCACCACGTACTCGTTGCGGCTGCCCGCGATCCTGCCGTCGGTGTGCGGGATGGTGCCGCTGCGATCGTCGAAGGGCAGGCCCGGCGTCGGGACCCCTTTGTAGCCGACCGCGCGCACAACGAGTTGGGCGGGGATTTCCTCGCGCTGGCCGGTGTCCTTGGCAACGATGCGACCGTTGTCGTCGACGAGTTCGTTGCGGCCCAGCACAATTGATTGCACGCGACCGTCGCCCTTGATCTCGATCGGCGAGGTGCGGAAGCGGAACACGATGCGCCGCTTGGCGCCTTTCGGCGCTCGTTCGGCGTATCCGCGCAGCACCTTGATGTTGTTGCGCACCGTCTTGGGCGCCGCTTCCAGGTCCGCCTCGGAGATGTCGGCGAAGTCGGCAGGGTCGACCACCACGTCGACGTCGCCGAGGCCTTCCAGGTCACCGAGTTCGCGTAGCTCCAGCGTCGTGAACGGCGCCTGCAGCGGCCCGCGCCTTCCGACGATCAGCACCTCTTCCACACCGCAGTCATGCAGCGACTGCAACGCATGATTGGCGATGTCGGTGGTGGCCAACACGTCGGGATCAGTGACCAGGATGCGGGCCACGTCGAGCGCGACGTTGCCGTTGCCGACCACGACCGCACGCCCGCTGGAGACATCGGGCGCCATCTCCTCGTAGTGAGGGTGGGCGTTGTACCAGCCGACGAAGTCGACGGCGGCCACGCTGCCGGGCAGGTCCTCGCCGGGGATGCCCAGCGCGCGGTCGGCCTGTGCGCCGACGGCGTAGACCACCGCGTCGTAGCGTTCGGCCAGCTCAGCGGCCTGCACATGGTCGCCGACGACGATATTGCCGAAGAACCGGAACCGCGGATCCAGCGCGGTCTTCTCGAACTGGGCGCTGATCGATTTGATCTTCGGATGGTCCGGCGCCACACCCGAGCGCACCAGGCCCCACGGGGTCGGCAGCATCTCGAGCATGTCGACCCGGACGTCGGCGTCTTCGGTGGTGTCGGCGAACTTCAGAAGCGAGGCCGCGGCAAAGTAACCCGAGGGTCCTGAGCCGACGATCGCCACATGGTATGGGCGCATGGATCCCTTTTGTCGAGGTTTCTGTCGCTACCCGGTCACCCGCAAGGGAGTTGTCGCGTGGTGGCCAGGCTGGTTGCCAGTCCGATGGTAAACCGCCGGTACCCTGAACTCCCGTGGATCCTGACCGCCAAGCCGACATCGCCGCCCTCGACTCCACCCTGACCACGGTGGAGAGGGTGCTCGACGTCGACGGGCTTCGTGGTCGCATCGAAAAGCTCGAGCACGAGGCCTCCGACCCGAATCTGTGGGACGACCAAGCGCGCGCCCAGAAGGTCACCAGCGAGTTGTCGCACGCCCAGGGTGAGCTGCGCCGGGTCGAAGAACTGCGGCAGCGGCTCGACGACCTGCCGGTGATGTACGAGTTGGCCGCCGAGGAAGGCGGCAGCGACGACGTGGCCGAGGCCGACGCCGAACTGCGCAAGCTGCGCGAGGACATCGAGGCGATGGAGGTGCGCACGCTGCTCTCCGGCGAGTACGACGCCCGTGAGGCGCTGGTCAACATCCGCTCCGGCGCCGGAGGCGTGGACGCCGCCGACTGGGCCGAGATGCTGATGCGGATGTACATCCGCTGGGCGGAGGCGCACAAGTATCCCGTCGAGGTGTTCGACACGTCGTACGCCGAAGAGGCGGGCATCAAGAGCGCGACGTTCGCGGTGCACGCCCCGTACGCGTACGGCACGTTGTCGGTGGAGCAGGGCACCCACCGGCTGGTGCGCATCAGCCCGTTCGACAACCAGGGCCGCCGTCAAACGTCGTTCGCCGAAGTCGAGGTGCTTCCGGTCACCGAGACCACTGACCACATCGACATCCCGGAATCCGATGTCCGCGTCGACGTGTACCGCTCCAGCGGGCCCGGCGGGCAATCGGTCAACACCACCGACTCCGCGGTTCGACTCACGCATATCCCGACCGGTATCGTGGTGACTTGCCAGAACGAGAAGTCGCAATTGCAGAACAAGGTGTCCGCGATGCGCGTGCTTCAGGCAAAGTTGTTGGAACGCAAGCGTTTAGAAGAACGTGCCGAGCTCGATGCGTTGAAGGGCGACGGCGGCAGTTCGTGGGGAAACCAGATGCGCTCCTACGTGTTGCATCCGTACCAAATGGTGAAAGACTTGCGCACCGAGTACGAGGTCGGCAATCCCGCGGCAGTACTGGACGGAGATATCGACGGATTCCTGGAAGCGGGAATCCGTTGGCGCAACAGACGAGATGACGAATAGCACCCTATTAGCAGAGAGTTTCGCCGACCGGTGGCATGGCTTCTGGACCGGCAATATCGGCATCTGGATCCTCGAACGCGGTGTGCCCATTGCGCTGTTTCTGATCGGCGGCCTGCTGGCGGCCCGCTTCATCAACTGGATGGCCAACAGGATCGTGCGCCGCATCGATGCGGAGTACCGCGAAAGCGACCAGCTGGTGCGCTCGGAGAGCGCCAAGCACCGCCAGGCCGTCGCGTCCGTCATCTCCTGGGTGTCGGTCGCGCTGCTGTTCGTCATGGTGATTGTGCAGGTCACTCAAATCCTGGCGATCCCGATCGGATCGCTGGTCGCACCGGCCGCCGTGCTGGGCGCGGCGCTCGGTTTCGGTGCCCAGCGCCTGGTGCAGGACCTGCTGTCCGGATTCTTCATCATCACCGAGAAGCAGTACGGCTTCGGTGACCTGGTGGCGCTGACGGTGTCCGGTATCGCCGCCCCGGCGGAGGGCACCGTAGAGGACGTCACGCTGCGCGTCACCAAGCTGCGCTCCACCGAGGGCGAGGTGTACACCATCCCGAACGGGCAGATCGTCAAGACCGTGAACCTGTCCAAGGACTGGGCACGCGCGGTGATCGACATCCCGGTTCCCGCCTCGGCCGACCTCAACCAGGTGAACGACGTGCTGCACGGGGTAGCTCAGAAGGCGATGCAAGATCCGAGCCTCGATGCGCTGCTCCTGGACGCGCCCCAGTTGATGGGCGTAGAGAGCATCGAGTTGGACACCGTCAACCTGCGGATGGTGGCGCGCACACTGCCCGGTAAACAGTTCGAGGTGGGACGGCGGATCCGGGTGCTCGTGGTGCGCGCGCTGCGCCGAGCGGGCATCGTGTCACCGAGCGACGGCCACACCCCACTGGTCGAAGCCATCGTGCATCCCGCGACCGCCGGCGGCGCGGAGGAAAGCCAAGCCCCGCCGGAGCAGGCGAAGTCATGAAGTCCTGGTTCAGCGCCCGTCTCGGCCGGATGCGGGTGTCGACGATCGTGCTGGTCGTCGCGTTCGTGGCGCTGTTTTGGGTCTACCACAACTTCGAGCCCCAGCCGACGCAGCCGCAAGCGCCGCCGACCGCGGTCGTGCCGCCCGGGTTCGTGCCGGACCCGAACTACACCTGGGTGCCGAGGACCAACGTGCGAAGGCCCAAGGAGCCCGCGGTCACCACGACGACGACCACCACCACGACGCCGACCACCACCAGCCCGACCGACACGACGACGCCGTCGCCGACCGACACCACCAGCCCGACGTCGCCGACACCGACGACGACGGTGATCCCGGGTCTGCTCGGGCCGCAGACCATCACCCTGCCGCCAATGCCCGCCCCGCCGCCGGGGCCGTTACCCGCGACGCCGGCCCCGAGTTAGCGTTGAGCGGCTTGCGCCCCGGCCACCGCTACACTGGCGACCCGTGATGATCACCCTCGACCATGTGTCAAAGCAGTACAAGTCGTCGGCGCGGCCGGCGCTCGACAACATCTCGGTCAAGATCGACAAGGGTGAGTTCGTCTTCCTGATCGGTCCGTCCGGCTCTGGCAAGTCGACGTTCATGCGGCTGCTGCTGGCCGAGGAGCACCCGTCGTCGGGCGACATCCGGGTGTCCAAGTTCCACGTCAACAAGCTCAGCGGACGGCACATTCCGAGCCTGCGGCAGGTCATCGGCTGCGTCTTCCAGGATTTCCGGCTGCTGCAACAGAAGACGGTGTTCGAAAACATCGCGTTCGCGCTCGAGGTAATCGGAAAGCGCGGTGAGGTGATCAACCGGATCGTGCCCGACGTGTTGGAGATGGTCGGGCTGTCCGGCAAGGCCAACCGGCTGCCCGGTGAACTGTCCGGCGGCGAGCAGCAGCGCGTCGCGATCGCCCGTGCGTTCGTGAACCGGCCGCTCGTGCTGCTTGCCGACGAGCCGACAGGAAACCTGGACCCCGAGACCAGTAAAGACATCATGGATCTGCTCGAGCGGATCAACCGCACCGGGACCACGGTGCTGATGGCCACCCACGACCACCACATCGTTGACTCGATGCGTCAGCGCGTCGTCGAACTCGAGCTCGGCAGGCTCATCAGAGACGAGCAGCGCGGCGTCTACGGAATGGACCGCTAAGTGCGCTTCGGCTTTCTCGTCAATGAAGTTCTGACCGGACTTCGCCGCAACGTCACCATGACGATCGCGATGATCCTGACCACCGCGATCTCGATCGGGCTGTTCGGCGGCGGGCTGCTGGTGGTGCGGCTGGCCGACCAATCGCGCAAGATCTATCTCGATCGCGTCGAGAGTCAGGTCTTCCTGACCAACGACGTGTCGGCCAACGACCCAACCTGTGATGGCGATGCGTGTAAGGCGTTGCGCGCGAAGATCGAAGCCCGCGAGGACGTGAAGTCGGTGCGGTTCCTCAACCGCGACGACGCCTACAACGACGCGATCCGCAAGTTCCCGCAATACAAGGACGTGGCGGGTAAGGAGGCGTTCCCGGCGTCGTTTATCGTCAAGCTCGACAATCCCGAGCAGCACAAGGACTTTGACGAGGCGATGGTCGGGCAGCCGGGCGTGCTCAATGTGCTGAACCAGAAGGATCTGATCGACAGACTCTTCGCGGTGCTCGACGGGATCAGCAACGCGGCGTTCGCGGTGGCGTTGGTGCAGGCGGTCGGCGCTGTGCTGTTGATAGCCAACATGGTTCAAGTCGCGGCCTATACACGTCGCACCGAGATCGGCATCATGCGATTGGTGGGCGCCACCCGCTGGTACACCCAGCTGCCGTTCCTGGTGGAGGCCATGCTGGCCGCGTTCATCGGCGTGGTGATCGCGATCGTCGGCCTGATCGTGGTGCGCGCGCTGTTCCTGGAGAACGCGCTCAACCAGTTCTACCAAGCGAACCTGATCGCCAAGGTCGACTACGCCGACGTGCTGTACTTCAGCGCGCCGCTGATGTTGCTCCTCGGTTTGGCGATGTCCGGCATCACCGCCTACGTCACGCTACGTCTGTACGTTCGAAGATAGCCATGGCAAAGGCAAAGAAAGCCGACCCGTCGAGGTCGAACAACAAGGTCGTCGCGACGAATCGCAAAGCGCGGCACAACTATTCGATCCTCGACACCTACGAGGCCGGTATCCAGCTGGTGGGCACCGAGGTCAAGAGCCTGCGCGAGGGGCAGGCGTCGCTGGCCGACGCGTTCGCCACCGTCGACGACGGCGAGATCTGGCTGCGCAACCTGCACATCCCGGAGTATCACCACGGCACGTGGACCAACCATCCGCCGCGGCGCAACCGCAAACTGCTGTTGCACCGCAAGGAGATCGACAATCTGGTCGGCAAGGTCCGCGACGGAAACCTGACGCTGGTGCCGCTGTCGCTGTACTTCACCGACGGCAAGGTCAAGGTCGAACTCGCGTTGGCCCGCGGTAAACAGGCGCACGACAAGCGGCAGGACATGGCCAAGCGGGACGCGCAGCGCGAAGTGACACGAGAACTCGGGCGCCGCGTCAAGGGCATGCGCTGATCGGCCTCGAGGGGCCGGCCTTCGCGCTGACCTCGGCGTTCGGCTACGGCGTCAGCGACTTCATCGGTGGTTTGGCGTCCCGTCGGGTGGCCGCGCTGCGGGTGGTGCTGGTGTCCTATCCGCTCGCGCTGCTGATCCTGACGGTGTTGGCCACGATCGTCGGCGGCCAGGTCGACCACCGCGCGGTGTTGTGGGGCGGCCTGTGCGGTGTCACCCAGGCGTTCGGCATCTGGTGGTTCTACGCGGCGCTCGGTTCGGGGCCGATCTCGGTGGTGTCGCCGCTGACCGCGATCCTGGTGGCCGGCATCCCGGTCGGGGCGGGCCTGGCGCTGGGGGAGCGGCCGGGCCTGACCGCGGCCGCCGGTGTGGTGGTCGCATTGATCGCGGTCGTGCTGGTGTCGCGGCAGGCCACCGATGAAGACGCGACGCCACACCGGTTCACCCCGACCGTGGCGTGGTTGACAGTCGGATCCGGCGTCGCATTCGGCCTCAATTTCGTGATGATTCACCAGGCGCCGGCCAGCGCCGAGCTGTGGCCGTTGGTGTTCGCGCGCCTGTCTGCCAGCGTGCTCATGTTCGTCATTGCCGCCGTCAGCGCGAATCTGCGCCCGCCGACCGGCACGCCGTTGAAGCTCGCCGTGCTGGCCGCGGTGTTGGACGCGACGGCCAACATCGCGATGTTGTTGGCGCTGCACGCGTCGCTGTTGTCGTTGGCCGGGGTGCTGATGTCGCTGTATCCGGCGGTGACGGTGATGTTGGCGATCGTGGTGCTGCGCGAACGGGTGACGGTGTGGCAGGCGGTCGGCATGGTGCTGACGGTCGTCGCGGTCGCGATGATCGCGATCGGCTGACGCCCCCCTCGTCCCCGCCGCGAGCGACCATGTCTGTACGTCGACACGCCGCCTTTCTGTGTACAAAAGCGGTCGCTCGCGCGCCGCGAGGGCTACGTTCTGCCCAATGAGCCCCCGACCCGTGACGACTCTCGACAAATCCGACGTCCTTGCCGGCCTGTTCGCGGTGTGGGAGGAGATCGACACGGTCCTCTCAGGCTTGGCCGATGAGCAGTGGCGAGCGCAGACCCCGCTGCCCGGGTGGACGGTTCACGACGTGACGGCGCACCTGACCGGCACCGAATCGATGCTGCAGGGCGCCGCGCCGCCCGAGGCCGACATCGACGTCTCGACTCTCGGGCATGTCCACAACGACATCGGCGTGCTGAACGAGCGGTGGGTGCGCAAGCTGCGTGGCATCCGGCCCGCCGATCTGCTCGATGAGTTCCGCACCACGACCGATCGTCGCCGCGTGCAGTTGGCCGCGATGAGCGACGACGATTGGAATCAGATCACCGCGACGCCCGCGGGCCCGGACACCTACGGGCGGTTCATGCGGGTGCGCGACTTCGACTGCTGGATGCATCTGCACGATGTCCGCGACGCCCTCGACCAGCCGGCAGCGGATCCGACGGGCCCGGCCGCGCAGTTGGCCCTCGACGAGATGACCGCCAGCATGGGCTTCGTCGTCGGCAAGCTCGGCGGGGCGCCGGAGGGGTCGCGGGTGGCCATCGAGCTGACGGGTCCGCTGGCCAGGACGATCGATGTCGCCGTCGAAGGCAGGGGTCAGGTGGTCGACGACTTCGGGGGCGAGAAGCCGACGGCGACCATCACCCTGGACGGCCTGCTGTTCACCCGGCTGGCAGGCGGCAGGACCGCCGTCGACCATGGCGCGGTCGCGTACGGCGGTGACGAGGCCGTGGGCAGGCGGATCGTCGAGCACCTCAATTTCGTCATTTAGCTGGAATTATTTAATGCCTGGCCAGCGTTGAAACGGCCGCTAGAATGGAATGTCCCGCCGAACGCCGGCGGGATCGCGACACAGACAGGGGGCTGAACGGTTTCGACTTCGCGCATCGAATCAAGGGAAGCGTGCCGGTGCAGGCAAGAGACCACCGTAAGCGTCGTTGCAACCAATTAAGCGCCGATTCTCATCAGCGCGACTTCGCACTCGCTGCCTAAGCGACTGTGAGTCCGTCAGTCCGGGAACGCCCTCGACCCGGATCCTGGCGTCATCTAGAGGGATCAACCGATGAGTTCGGTCGCGGGACTCATCGGGACACCAAACAGCGACTGGGATCGTCATCCTGACTTGTTCGCGTGATCAGGAGATCCGAGTAGAGGCATAGCGAACTGCGCACGGAGAAGCCTTGAGGGAATGCCGTAGGACCCGGGTTCGATTCCCGGCAGCTCCACTTTTGACGTACAGACAACTTCATATCTGAGACCTCCTTTCCGACGAGCAAAAGTGTCATACCCGTGGAGTACCACTGGATGCACAGTCGGCGAGGAGGTTTCTTCATGCGGATAGTCGTCGTCCAGAGAAGCGCCCATGCGGGCGAAACACTGCGCGCTCCCGACGGCGCGGCATCGCTCCCGTGGTCGTCGGTTGTACAGACGCTCGACCGCCACGACGTCCCGGACGGCCTTCCATTCATCATCGACGACGACGGCTCGCTGACTAGCTGCAACCGACTCAACACCTACCTCCTGACCGCGTGGCGCCAACGCGCCTACGACCTCGACAGCCTGCGGAGCTTCCACACCTACCACCTCGCCCGGCTGCTGCGGTTTGTCCGCCAGCGCCGCGGCGGGGATTTGGTGGACCTCACCGCCGCCACGACCGAGGATCTGACCGCTTATCGCGATGCCCGCCAGCAAGAAGTCCAGGACACCACGCTGGCCACTGAATTCGGCTGTTTCTCCTCCTTCTTCTATTTCGCGACCCAGGTCGGCTGGATGGAGAAAGACCCGATCCCGCGCTGGGGCCGCAACAACCGCAACACCCTCATTTTCCGGACACGACATCAACGTCGAGCGCGCTTCCTTACGGCGGCGCAGACCAAGCACTTCCTCGAAGTTGGCGTGCGTGGTGACGGCTGCGAGCCGGCGAGCGCACCTGGGTACCCGGAGCGGGACTACGCGTACGGGCTGTTGCTCGCAACTACTGGCCTGCGACGTGAGGAGTGCGCGCTTCTCGTCGACGCCGAGGCTCCGGTCCCGGAGACGATGGGATCGGAGTCCATCCACGTCTTCGATCGGCTCGGCAAGAAGCAGGTGGTCCGGTCTGTCTACGTCACCGCACAGGTAGCTCACGCCGCCGATCTCTACCGCCAGACTGAACGGCACCGCATCGTGCAGGCGGCCCAACGCGGCCTCCGCGCCAAGGTCCGCGACGGTTCACTGCTGGTGATCGACGATCTGGTCGAGCGGCGGGGAAAGCTCTACGTCGCCGTTGGGTCCCAGCGCATTCCGTTGGTTCGGTTCAGCAACAAGGACCGCGCCCGAGCGGTCCGGGTCCTTGACGACGGCACCATCGACCCACTCGCGTTGTTCGTCTCCCGTAACGGACTTGCGCCAGGCCTAGAGCGCTGGAATCAACTCTTCGCCGACGCCCGCGAACGAGTCCGCCAATCCGGCCACTCAGACCAGCCGCCACGCCACGTTCACGTCACACCACACACGATGCGACATTCCTACGCAGTCCGCATGCTTGCAGCTCTGATGAAGGAAGGACGGCAGCGCACCGGGGACCACTATCTGCTGCTGGCGAACCCGGTGCTGACCGTGAAAGAACTCCTCGGTCACGCCAGTGTCCAGACCACGATGCACTACCTCCATGCCGCGGAGACATGGACGGAAGACGTTCCGGTTGCGCTCGCGTCTGCCGCGGCGGGCATTGTCGGACACACCCATGCCGACCCCGGCGTCGACCCAGAGACCGTTGAGGACGACTGGGATGAGTTCGACACCGACGCAACCGATATGGGAATCTGATGAGGGGCTCGTACTCGACGCCAGACGTTCCCGAGGAGTCCGAAACACCTCTTATACCCAACGACGACCAGTTCACTTTTGAATGGTCTCTCTACGGCGACAAGAAATCTCAGACCATCAGGCCTGCCTCGTTCGAGACGCCGGTTATCGCAGCCGAGTTGGCGGCGACGTGGTTCCAGGTGCTCACGGAGTTCGGCCGGCATGAGGTCGCGCTGACCACCGGACTCCTGGATCTGCTGCGGTCGATGGGAGCGCTGCCGCTGACCCACGATCAGAAGGGCAAGTTCGCGCTGCGCGATCTGCGGCGAGCACACCTCGACCTGTGGGAACTCAACTTGCTCGCCCGACATCGAGAGGCGAAGTCGGACACTGCCTACCGCATGGTTGTCCATATCTTTGCTCTCCTGCGACGGCACGAAGACGACCATCCCGGGACGCTGCATGCGGACGTTGTCGACCGGTTGGTCCGGCAGCCCCGCCTGTGGCATCACCGAAACGAAGGTATGCCAGCACTGAGCGAGGAGGAGATCCGGGCCTGGCGACGGTGGGCTTACCAGAAAGTGAAAAGTGCTCTATCCCAACCGGATCGGGGTATATGCGACATCGACGTGCAGATTGCCGCGCACGTGCTACTCAGCCTCGCCACTGGTGAACCGCCCGAGGTCCTCCGCACCCTGACCGTTCATGACATTGAAGCCACCACCGCCCCCGCAGCGGATGACTCACTGCCTGGTTTGTCACCGACCGACAGACTCGGTTATCTCGCCGAGAACGACCTGATCGAACTGCTCCGAGTTCGATACACCAAGAACCGTGCACACGAGACCCACGACGAGGTATACGCCCGTCGCGACACCGCGCCGTTCACCGCGTTTCGCTGGGCGTTGATGCTCAACGCCCCTGCTCGAGTTGACTCCGGCAATCCGTTTCTCATCCTCATGAAGAACGAGCGCGGCAGCATCAGGCAGCCGCCTTGGCGGCGTGATCCGTACCTACTGTCTGCAGTTGCGGCTCGGAACGGCCTGCCGTTATCCGGACCGAACCATTGGGCACGACTGCGCAAGGTTGCTACCACACGCGAGGTGCTTGCCGACCCCAGGAGCTACCTGTCGAACGGACGCCGCCACTCCGCGGAAACCTTCTTCGGCCACTACACCAACAGCTCTGTACTCCGAGCCGAAGCTGGCCGCATCCTCATCGACAGCGTCAACGACATGTTCGACAGCGCCATCAAAGGTCCGACCATCGTCACCCCGGACGCTGAGCAAGCCATCCGAACCGGAGCCGACGCACCCGGCCTAGACGCCGTCACCGCCAGCGCGCTGGTGGCCGGTCAACTCGACGGACCGCATGCCGGATGCCGCGACCCTCTCGACAGTCCCTACGAGAAGAAGGGCACCGTTTGTACCAAGTCCATCACCGGTACCTGCTTCGCGTGTCCTAACGCCCTCATCACGCTGCACCACCTGCCGGCCGCCCTCGCGATCCAGGACATGACACATCCCGGCCGCGCCGCCGACCCGAGAACCTGGCAGACGCACTGGAAACCCATCTACGACACGATCACAGAGGTAGTCCTGCCCGCCTTCACACCCGAGCAAGTCCAGGAAGCCCGCAAGCTCGCGAGCCGGACACCGATCGACGCCGGCGTCCTCAACGACATGCGCGGCGTTTCGGAAGACCGGGCATCATGATGGCTGGAATTTCGCCGAGGAGCTCTGCGGCGGCGTGGAAGAACCCTTTCACAGCGGTGATGCGCGTCTGGCCTCGCCATGCCGGAAGTCCATGTTACGGCGACGAATCGTGGGATCTTGCCCCCGTATCGAGCCGCGTCAATATGGCCGAGCGATACATCCAATTCGTCAGCACCCCAGCCCAACACCGCACGACCATCAAGAACATCCTGATGACGCTGGCGGCCCCTGACCGCGAGACTGTTGTCAACGCTGGAGTTGTCCTCCGCGGTGATGGCACACCACCGGGCGGGGTGTACAACCACTTCCTCAAGTTGGTCGTGATCGCCAAGTGGTCTGAGGAGAGCGGAATCATCCGCTTCGTTGACTGGAGCCAGGCCGATGCTGATCACTTCCTGGATGACCTCCGCACAGGCCAACACCGTGCGGGCGGTGTGGGACTCAGTGCGACCGGTATCCGCGGATATGTTGCGACCCTGCGATTGCTCCGCGAATGCCACGCAGTCCTGCCCGATGCCCTGTCTTTCTTTCCCTGGGCGGGCCGCAGCGCATCCAATGTCGGCGGCGAAGTCACCCGCACCGAGAACACGACGCCGCCCCTCCCATGGGACACGTGGGCACCGCTGATCACCGCGTCATGGGCGATCGTCGACAGGTTCAGCGCCGACATCATCGCCGCGATCGAGACTCGGGCTGCACTGCCGAAGTCGCCTCGGGGACCCGCTGGGGCCAACGCCTACAACGCACTTCTCGACTGGACCGAGCAATACGGGCCGTTGCCCCTGCACACCGGATTCGGGCGCACCAATCATCAACGGGGCGAGGCGAATACGACGCTCTTGGAACGGTTACTCGGCATCAATGCCAACATCCTCAATCGCGCGAGCCACCAATACATGCCCGAGGCTGTCGCACTCATCACCAAAGCGGCAGCCGACCCGCAGCGGGCGACCTTTGGAGGGCTGCACATCCCGACTGCCGTTGTCTCTCACCCGGATGGGACCAGCAGCACGTGGGTCGACGAACTAGGCCTCGGCGAAACGGAATACCTCGAAAGCGTGCTCCGCGCAGCCTGTTACGTCCTCATCGCCAGCCTCACCGGCATGCGAGACAGCGAGATCCAGGAACTGACACGCGATAGCCACACCACCAAGGATGGACTCGCCGCACTCCGCAGCATCCAGCACAAGGGCAATGAGCGTCCAGACGGTGAGCGTCGAACGTGGTGGGCACCACGACCTGTCATTCGCACCGTCGAGGTATTGGGCGACCTCACCAGACACGACACTCACCTTTTCGCTCGCAGCGGCAGCAATGTCGGCTCCTACGTTCCGAATCGCGACATCACCAGGCTGATCGCGTTCATCAACGATGATCCTGCACACCGACCAGGACGCGGACGAGGACTCGGGCTTCAACACATCGCGATCCCCAACGGACAGGCCATCAACGCGACCTCTCTCCGCCGTGCCTTCAGCGTCTTTGCGACCACGCACCCTGGGGCCGAACTCGGACTAGGAATCCAACTAGGACACAGTGCGTGGCGGATGACCACCGGATACATGAGCGACGGACAACAACGGGCCGTACGCCTCATGGACGATGAACGCAAACGCGTCCTGCACACCGACGCGGCCGCGCTGTTGCACGACGACAGCCCGGTGGCCGGACCGGCGGCACACCACGTCACCGGATTTCGCGCACAGATCATCACCAACCCCGACCGTGCCGATCGACTTACCGCAACGCTCGCCGAGCGACTTCATCTGGGACTCACCAACGACTGCATGTGGAACCCGGCAACCAGTAGCTGCGGCGGCGACCGTCCGAAACTCGGAGACCACGTGTGCGTCGGAGTCGACTGCACCAACGCCCTACTTCGACCGGCACACGTCGGCGTGATCACGAGTGCCATCGATCGCATCGACGCCTACATCGATCAACATCGTGGCCATCCGGCCCTCATCGAGCAGATGCGCCGAGACCGCGCAAACCTCACGCGCATCCGTCGCGAACTTACGGCCGCCGACGACGCGGACGACCTCGATGACAACGACCTGGATCAGGAGAACGAACATGCCTAGCCCCACCCGCAAGCGCGTCAGCGACGCCGTGATGCAGGCCATCGCCGACGCCATCACCACCATCGAGAACAGCGCCGATATGCCGCGCACCAAACGGCAGATCGAAGCGATCACCGGCAGGAGCCACGACGCCGTCGCCCGCGCGTTCGTGCAGGACCGAACCGAGAGCAGCCCGTACCGGCTCAACAGCCGTTTCGAGCAGCTCACTGCGAATCTGACCAGAGGTGACAGCCTGAATGAAGCCGCTGCCCGCAGCGACCGGCAGACCATCGCCGAACTACGCCAGACGAACCGGGACCTACACAACCAACTCAACCAGTTCGCCACCGCGCTGTTCGCCCGGCACCTTGACAACCAGACCGAGGGACCCGAATTCGAACTAGTCACTCGAATTCGGCGGGGACAGCGAGGGGAGTGACCCGCCGGACGGGACTTCTCAGCCGGTGCCGTAGCTTTCGCGACAACTAGGTGAGCTTGAATAAGTTCGCCAGGTCGCCGCCTTGCCTGAGCCTCTGGATCTGCTGGCGGTAGTCATCCCGCCGCTGCGTCGTATGCGCATCAACAGGCTGTCCGGTGACGATGGCCCAAACCGTGGCGTTCAAGGCCATGCGCGCGAGGTAGACGGCGAAGTCGGCGATGGTTGCGCATGCCGTCTCGGACAGGACCCCGCCGTGGATCGCGGCGTTCCTGGTACGTCTGAGCCGTTCCACCCTGCTGCTGACGTGCTGCTTCTCCGCATCGAATGTCGTTCCGAGCACCGCAGGGTTGGTGAGGAACTCATCGGTCTCCGCCAGCTGCCGCGCCAACCGGTGGCCGGCGTAGACCGTCTTGAGCGCGGAAACGTGAGCCGGGGTCTTCAGTTTGTCGATACGCTCGCCGTATCCCGTGCGCACCGTGATGTCTTCCCGAATCACTCCCAGCTCAGGCGGCGTCGCCGCGCCCGGTGACCGATCGGGCCGGAGTTGCACCGCCGTGTACACGTCGTTCACCACACGGTTGGCGAGCGCCTCGACGGCGTACCCGTCACCGAAATACTCGACCGCGAAGTCGTACCAATTTAGACCGCCCGCGGGTGCCACCCAGGTGTTGCAGTGCTCGACGGCGCGGACTGCGGCCATGACGATCGCCTCCGGATCCGACCGTGGTGCTCGGTCGAGGGCGATCTCGAGACGCAGAACCCTTTGCAGCTCCTCGGCCGAGGCTGCTGTGATCACGTAGCCGTCGGCGGTCATCTCGTTCAGGCGGGTGGTGACGAAGTCGTTCTGGTAGAAGACGGGCTCGGGTAGCTGTTCCTTCAACCCCCAGCGCGGCTGGGAGGGGTACGTCGTTTTTCCGACTTCGAAGAAGAGGTGCCCGCCGAGCACTTTCCACATGTCGTCGGGGACGCGGACGACGGTCAACACGGTGTCGAGGTACATCCGTGCGATCTCCACGGCTCGATGGCGCTCGACGTTGCGGACCGTGACCCGCGCGTACACGAGCTGCGGGTCGAACTGGAAGCCGGTGTGGTCGTCGATCTCGTTCGACTGCTGGAGCTTGCGGATCTCGTCGGTCAGTAGCTCCTCGGGTACGACGTCGAGCTGACGTGCCAGCTCGTGGTCGGTGAGGGATCCCGCGAGCGTCGGTGCGTCGTAGAACGTGACATCACTGTGGGTGACGCAGGAAACCGCAGGAACGAAGGCCGGTGAGATGCGGAACCAGACCACGTACTCCCCGGCAGGTGGTGGCCCCGTGACGATGCACCGCTCAGCGAGATCGGCGAGTTGGTCTTCGGTCAGGTTTGACTTCGCGCGCGGATCGTAAGGCGTTGTCGTGTCGACCGGGTCGCCGACCATCGCCTGCGCGTACCGAACGTTGCTCGCGCTTCCCATCAGCACGTCGACGGCTGTGCCCACGGGGCTCCCGAAGCCGAGTCCCTGCTTGCGATACTCGCTTAAGCCGATCAGCGTGTCACGCAGGAATCGGATCCGCTCGTACGGGTACACGGTGTGGTCGAGGTTGCGGCACGCCGCGACCAGGTCCCGCCACGCAGCTACGAGTAGGTCGTCACCACCCAGAAGCGAGGTGAGTGCTGCGGCGACCGCGCCCACAACCGGGCGCCTGGTGTCGTCTAGACGCGCACCTCCGTTCGGGCCGGGCGCCAGCAGGTCGTTGATGATCGCGTGGTGGATCGCCTGGCCTGCTCCACCGACCAGCACGCTGGCTTCGGGTCCGATCCAGGCGAGGGCATCGGTTAGGTCGGCGGCCAGCGACAACCAATCGCGGCGATTCTGTTTGTCATGCGGCCGGGGGTCCGCGCAAGCGTCGGCGATCTCCGCAACGATCGCGGTCAGCGGCATGTGGCCCGACGTGCAGGTGACCAGATCGATCTTGCCGGTGTGCTCTCGCAGTTCCTCCAGCCACCGATCATGTTGCTCGAACATCGGTCAGACCTGCTGGGGGGGTGTCACCTTGGTGAGCACGTCGGTGACTGTAGGCGTTGCGCACAGCCTTGCGCTGGTTCCAGCGTGTCGTGTCGGTGCTCCGCGCGCCGGGTGCGCTAGTCCCGTGCATGCATCGAGCAGCTGGCCGTAGTCTTTCTCCGCTGTCCGCGTTCCGGGATCTCGCCGTGCTCGAACTGCCTGCCACGCACGCTAGGATCCGCGGCAAGGGTTGCGACGAGGTCGGTGAAGGCCGGCATGGTGAGGGAAGCTACTCCGGGCGAGCGACATCTTCGCCGGTAGGACGCTTCACAGCCACCGCGTCAGCTCCGCCATAGTCCGCGCGCCGGTCCCCGTAGGAAGCGGTGCTAGGTCCGCTCACGCAACGTTCAGTCCGCGGGCTGGGAGGGCAGGCCGGCAGGCAGATCGTCTGGCATTCGTCATGTTGGTCGCCGCGGCGTGCCAAACGGTTCCAGACTCGCCCTCGGCTGCGCCGAAGAATGTGGTCGACAAGTGCCTACCCTTGTCCGGTGAGTTTCACCGCCCTGCACCGTAGTCTCGGTCTCGCGCCGAGCGCACTGACCGATGAGATCCTCGATGCCGCAATCACAGCGGGCGTCGTCGAGACGGACGACCTCGACTGGAAGTCCGAGCTCTCGCCCGCGAAGGGCCTCCCACAGACCGACTTCCCCAAGGACATCGCGGCCATGGCGAATAGTGGCGGCGGCATGATCGTGTACGGGGTGGAGGAGGACCAGAAGGCTGCGACCGGCCGCAAGGACACCGGGGACCTAAGCGAAGTCCACCAGCGAGCTATCCACAGCGCTGCGATCACAGCGATCACACCGCCGGTGTTCGGACTCGAGATCCACCAGCTGGGCAGCAATCCCCGTGCGGTTGCGGTCATCGTTCCCGCCAGTGTGGACGGCCCTCACCTGATCTACCGCGGCGAGTACTTCGGTGCCCCGATCCGGAACAACGCCGACACCGTATGGATGAAGGAACGGCAGATCGAAGCCACGTACCGGGCACGCTTCGATGAGCAGCGCAGGTCCAACGAGGCGATCGACTCGTTGTACGCCGAGGCCACATCGGGCCGTGACACCGCGAACCGCGCCTGGCTGACCGCGGTCGCGCATCCACGTCTACCGGGGACGCTCGTTCGTCCCACACGTGAAGAAGCGCAAGCGATCTTCGGGCAGGCGGAGAAGATCGCGCTCAGCTACTCGAACCGCAAAGGCATGCACCCGCTCGGGAACATCGACCGCCTCAACCCGAGGCCGGGTCTGCGACGGTGGGTCGCTCCCAACAACGCCACCGGCGACAGTTCACGGTGGCGGGAGGCGTGGGTGAGCGTGCACCACGATGGCTCGGTCACCCTGGCGGCCGCCGTCGGAGGGCACCGGAGCGGAGGCGACAGCAAGTTCGAGGGCTGGGAGGTCGAGAGCCGCGCCATCGAAGCGGCCGTCGCGGATTTCGCCGCCCTTATCCGCGCGACAGCCGCCGGGCTGCACCACGGGGAGTACGGCGTGTGCGTCGGAGTCGCATGGACGGGCGCACATCCGCTCACGATATTGACCGTCGACGGACACGGATTCACGTATGACGGTGTCTCGACACCGCTTTCGAGCTACACGCCAGTGCGGTCTACGATCAATGCGGCCGCCTCTGACGCGGAGTTTCATCAACAGGTGCACGAGCTCGCGCAGGACTGCGTCAACCAGGGCGGGATCACCTATCTGCACGTGATCACGGATCCCGATCCGACGGAGACATAGGGCCGTGATGCTGCTCAAGTATCGGCCATCACGCCAAGGTCGAGTGAACGGTTCCGTGCACCCCCGATGTGTACGGTTCGGCACATGACTCAGAACACGACGAACCACACGCCAGGCGTCCCGCTCGATCCGTACACCGACCTCGCTGACACAGTCTTCCGGTTCGTCACCGCGGTGGAGGATCTGCTCAGGGACGAACTCGCGTATCCGTTCTCGGTCGGGAGTGACGCTCTACGCGACCACGCGGCCGATGAACAGCACCGCGGCATACGGATAAAGGACGCGTTGACCGGCCTGTCCGGGAGTCAGATCCGCGCCATCGGGGCGCAGTGTGACTTGCACTACGGGATTGCAGCGCTGTTGCCGGCGCCGAAGGTGTACTTCTCGCCGTTCCCGTTGGCGCGGACGTGCGCCGTGACAGCCGCGAAGGCGTGGTTCATCCTCGGCGGTGCGACGCGGGAGGAGCGACTGCAGCGCTACCTGAACGAGGAGCTGGATGCCCTCTACCGCACTCCATGGGACTTCAGCGACCCGGATGCGCGCGCGGAGATCGATGCGCGCACAGTCGATCTCGTGGCAGTCGGAGTGACTGCTGGTCTGCGTTCCGAACGTAAGCAGGGCGCGAAGGACTGGGAGGCTCCGTACTTGGTCCGTTCCGACCAGGGGAGCAAGGTGAAGCCGCCGTCGGAGACCGCCGTTGTGCGGGACATGTTCGAAGCGGCAGGGCTCGGCCAGCAGTCGGGCCTGCCGTACACACTGCTCTCGGCTGCGACGCACAGCCGCTTCCAGCACGCGGGCGTCTCGGAGTCCATTTTCACTGGCCGAACCGTGAACGGCGTGCGGACCACCGCGTTGCACTCGTCGCCGCGCACTACCGCCAAGGTGACCGCGCTCGCAGCGTTTGCGACTCGGATCCACCTCCTCGCTCTGGCGCGGTACGCGAACGTGTCGGAGGCGTGTGTGCAGGACCGCCTGCGAGACGCGCTCGCGGAGTGGTGCGCGATCGGCGGAGTCTCGGTGCCCGAGTGATCTACCGAGGTCGGAAAGTGGTCGAGAAGGAAGACATTCCTTGTCTCCACTGCGGATGAAAAGGCGTACTGGACAAGACGGAAGACACTGTGAATATGACAGTTAGCTCCACAACTTCAGATGCAGGCCAGAGACACGAGCTCTGGCCTCTTCTCTTTCCATCAACGAAAATTGCGTAGCGCGTCGTCGAGCGTGGCGTAGAGCGGCACGATGGCGTCGATTCCGAGCAGTTTCAGCGGCCTGCGGGTGGCAGCCCCTTCGGCCACCACCCCGAATCGGGCCGATATGCAACTCGCCTGCTCTCGAGCCTCGACCAGAACGCTCATTCCGATAGAGGCCAGGAAGTTCACATCCGTGAGGTCAACGATGATGCCGGCAGGCGTCTTTGCGAGTGCGTCGCCGATCGCCTCGGTGAAGCGTGCTGCGCTAAGCAGGTCGACCGCATCGCACACCGACAACACCACGATCCGGTCGATCCAACTTTCCCGTATTTCGAATTCGCCACGAACTGCGGAGGCGGTTGACGGGAACCTTTCGGCGCCGCGATCGGACACTGGGGAGCGCCTCTTGACCATTCTGACCACGACCATGGCTGCGAGCCCTTCTGGTTTCGCGCGCCGAGTCAGCGGGGGAAACCGGTGGCGGTCGAACGGTTGCTCGACACTGATACCAGTCAACTCCCGTTGGGAGGGTGCGGTTACACCCTTTAGGAGGTATTTCTGGCCGCCGAAGGAGCCGCCTAGGGCCCACCGCGCCAATGTTCGATTCGGTGATGGTCAGGCGTGAAGCCATGCTCCACGCCCCACAGGACTGCGCGGGTCCGGCTGCCGACTCCGATCTTGCGGTAGATCGCGCGGATGTAAGACTTCACGGTGTTGGGGCTGAGATATGTCAGCGCGGCGATCTCAGCGTTGCTCTTGCCCTGCGTGATGAGCGCAAGGATCTCCGATTCCCGATCGCTGAGCCCTTCGCCACGGCCGGGCCAGTCGAGCCCGATGGCGCTTCGCGGCCGCGCCGGCGGACTACTTATCACCGTCTCGCCGGCATGTATCGCCTCGAGGGCGGCCACCAACTCCCGCGCCGGGAGTGTCTTCGAGATGTAACCGTGCGCTCCCTTCTGCCGGGCACTGGCGATGAGGTCCGGATGAAAGTTCCAGGTGTAGACGACGACTCGGCGTGCGCGCGGGTTGGCAACCAAGACGGCAATCTCGTCGTGATCAGACTCGGGTTGGGCGAACGAGTCGTAGAGGACAATGTCGACGGCGTCAACGACAGGCTCGTTTGAATCCAACTCGGCGACGACGACACGGTCGCGGTACCGGTCGAACATTTTGGCCACCCCCATAAGCACCACGTCGTAGTCATCGACGATCGCCACGGTGATCGGGCCATTTGCGCGCGAGGCCATTCTCTTGAGACTAGCTACCGAAGGGTGTCGTTCCACCCTCCTTAAGGGTGAATCACTGACTACCGTCGAAGGCGTGTCCGATGAGGGTGATTATGTGCTGCTCCTCGATCTGGGTGGCGTGCTGTTCGACTTCGACGACGAGCATCGCGTTGATCGGCTGGGTGAGCTGTTCGGCCGCTCGGCGCAGCAGGTGAAAGAAGCATTGTGGGATTCGGGATTCAGTGCCGACGCGGACTCCGGCAGATATCCGACCGCGGCAGAGGTGCGTGTGCAGGTGCGCACCATCATGGGCTACTCCGGGTCCGATGAGAACCTCGACATCGCGTGGTGCAGCGCGTTCAAACCGGCCGAGGATGTCGTGGCGCTGGTCAGCCAAACAGCTGTGCCCCGTGGTGTTTTCACCAACAACGGGCCGCTGGAGGAGGAGGTGCTGACGCGGCTGTATCCGGAGGTATTCGCACTCTTCGATCGCTTGTTCTTCTGTCATCGACTGTCCGCGAACAAGCCGAATCCCGCTGTGTATGAAGAGGTTTCGGCGGAACTGTCCGTGCCGCGAGCACAGATTCGGTTCGCGGATGATGGCGAAGACAACGTGGAGGCAGCGCGCCGTGCGGGGTGGACAGCAGTCGCATACCGCACGATCGAGGACCTGTCCGAGCTGATACGCCAGTAACCCCGTCAACAGGCTTGGGCAACCCGCCGGTCTTGGCGGTCCATCTGGGGCAGGCTGAAGTGATGAAGGCTGCCAGCGACCTGGTCGCCGTCGTGACTGGACTGAGCGCGGTGCTGGAGCGAACGGCGTTTCCACTGCCCTCGCCGTCGGCTTCGCAGTCCGAGCGCGACCGAGGCGAGTTGACCAACCAGCTGAATGACTATCTAATTCCCCGGCTGCGCAGCATCGACGCTCCTCTGCTGGCAGTGGTCGGCGGCTCAACGGGCGCCGGGAAGTCGACGCTGATCAACTCGCTTGTCGGCGCCGATGTGAGCCAGGCAGGAGTGCTGCGACCGACCACCCGGGGCCCGGTCATCGTGTGCCACCCCTCCGACTTGAAGTGGTTCACCGACGACCGCATTCTGCCGCAACTTCCCCGCACCTCGGGCCCGGACGGTCTGCGACTTGCGCCGCACCCGGGCATCGGCCCAGGCATTGCTCTGCTCGACGCCCCGGATATCGACAGCGTCGTGAGCTCCAACCGCGAACTCGCCGCCACTCTGCTGGCCGCTGCCGATCTGTGGATCTTCCTGACAACTGCGGCCCGGTACGCCGACGCCGTGCCCTGGCAACTGCTTCACACCGCGCGAGAAAGGGGCACGGCGATCGCGATCGTGCTTGACCGCTGTCCACCCGAGGCGGTGAGGGATGTGAGCGGCCACTTGTCGGACATGCTCGCGGCCAGCGGCCTGGGTGGCGCACCGTTGTTTGTCGTCATCGAGCAGTCCCTTCGCGACGGTCGGTTGAAGGAGAAGGCGATTGCGCCGATCCGTCAGTGGTTGGCGAGCCTGACTTCCGATGCGGAGCAACGAGCGACAGTGGTCCGCTACACGCTGGATGGGGCGTTACACAGCCTCCCGCCGCGTACACGCGCGCTGGCCGACGCGGCTGACGAACAGGCCGTCGTTCGCACCCAGCTGGAATCGTGCGTGTCCGCGGCGTATGACAGCGCGCTCGCACAGGTGGACGAAGCCGTCCGCGATGGTGCACTACTTCGCGGGGAGGTGCTGACTCGCTGGCAGGACGTTGTGGGGACGGGTGAGCTTCTTCGCAAATTGGAATCGCGGGTCGGTCGAATTCGAGACCGCATGGTGGCCGCCGTGACCGGACGGCCCACCCCGGTGGAGGAACTCGGTACGGCTTTGGAGACCGGCATCGCGGCGGTCGTGCAGGCCGCGGTCGAGGACGCTGCCGAGTCTGCGTACGGATGCTGGGAACGCCACCAGGCCGGAGCTCCGCTGTTGACCGATGAATTGGCCCGGCCGGCGACCGGGCTGGGCGAGGCCGTCGAGCGGCTGGTCCGGGACTGGGAGCAGTTCGTGCTCGAACTCGTCCGCACCGAGGGTGCCTCGAAGCGGACAGGAGCGCGGTTGGCGTCGTACGGCGTCAACGGCGCCGGGCTGGTCGTGATGCTTGCCGTGTTCAGCCAGACCGCCGGGTTGACTGGAGCGGAGATCGCGGTGGCAGGCGGCACGACGGTAGCCAGCCAGAAGGTGTTGGAGGCGATCTTCGGTGAGCAGGCGGTCAGAGGCTTGGCCCGGCAGGCCCGCGACGAGTTGCTGGCTCGCGTCGGCGAATTGTTGGACCAGGACGCCGGCAGGTACTACACCGTGTTGGGTTCGGCATCGTCGATGGTCTCGGGTGACGAGTTACGAGCAATGGCCGAACGAGTTGCGGCGGCACTGCGATGACGCTCACCGATCGGTTGGCGGCGCTTTCGACCCTGACCACGCTGGGCCCGGGCCGACTCCCCGATGAACTGATCGACGAACTGCGCGACCTGAACCAGCGGGCCGGGGCTCGGCTGCGGCTGTCCGGTGAGCACACAGTGGTGGCGCTGGCCGGTGCGACGGGCAGCGGGAAGTCGTCGCTTTTCAACGTCGTCAGCGGGCAGCCCTTCGCCGCGGTTGGGGTGCGCCGGCCGACGACATCGGCCACCCAGGCGGTGGTGTTCGGACAAGACGGCGCAACCGAACTACTGGACTGGCTGGAAATAGGGCAGCGGCAGCACGACAATTCGTCGTCGGCGCCCGACCTATCGGGGCTGGTGTTACTCGACCTGCCCGACCACGACTCGATCGAGTTGTCCCACCGGGCCGAGGTGGACCGTCTGATTCGTCTTGTCGACGCGTTCGTCTGGGTCCTCGATCCGCAGAAGTACGCCGACGCGGTGCTGCACGACACATACCTGCGGCCACTGGGCGTGCACCGCGACGTCATAACCGTCGTCCTCAATCAGTCCGACCGGTTGTCCCTCGCTGACCTAGCGGCTTGTATCCGCGATCTGCACCGGCTGCTCATCGAGGACGGCCTGGCCGGTGTGCCGGTGCTGACGACGTCAGCGGTGACGTCGGACGGCGCCGCGGAGCTACATGACTTCCTGGCTTCGACGGTTGCTACCCACCGCGCGAAGGTCGCGCGGGTCAGCGCGGATCTGGATCTGATGGCCGCCAAAGTGGCGCCGTGGGTGCCTCGTCACCGGTCGGAGCCCGCGCTGCGGGATGGGGAGCGAAAGCTGCGGACCGCATTCGCCGCGGCCGCCGGCGTCCCTGCCGTGGTCGACGCGGTCGGGCGGGCGTATGAGCGACGCTCACTGGCCGCCATGGGCTGGCCGCCGCTGCGCTGGGTGGGGAAGCTGCGACCAGATCCATTGCGCCGCTTGGGGGTAGGCCAGTCGAGCGGCCAGCCCGAACTGCTCCGACGAACGTCGTTGCCTTCGAGTTCTGCGGCATCGCGGGCGGCAGCGGACAGTGCGGTGCGTTCGCTCGCCGACAGTGCATCGGCGGGGCTTCCTGGGCCGTGGACCCGCCGGCTGCTCGAAGCCGCGAAGTCGCGATCAGCGGACGTACCCGATGCGCTGGACCGGGTTGTCGGCGGGGCGGATCTCGGCATGGATCGGCCGCCGCGGTGGTGGCGTTTTGTGGCGGCGATCCAGTGGGTTCTATTGGGGGCGGCCCTGGTCGGTGGGCTGTGGCTCGGGCTGCTCGCTGTGCTGGCCTACCTTCAGATCGATCTCGACGCGCCCTCGCTCGGGCCGTTCGCCTGGCCGACCGTACTTTTGGTTGGCGGACTCGCTGCGGGATTGGTGTTGCGACTGGTGATCACTCCGTTCGTGGCTGTCGGGGCGGCCCGGCGCCGCCAGCGCGTCAGTTCCGAGCTGCTTCAACGAGTCGAGGCGGTGGCAGACGACTTGGTCGTGGCCCCATTACGGGCAGAGTTGTCTGTTTACGGACAGCTGTCCGCAGCGGTACACGGGCTGAGCCGCTGAGCCCCGACGGATCCTCCGGCCGACCGGATGGAAACCACGAATCTGAACCAGGTTTCGAGGGGTTCTACGCCGTGTTGACGCCGTCAACACATTTCGCGTATCCGCAGGTGTTTTGGCGTCGTTTCCGCGTACATTCGCGTCGTCAGAATCAGTGTTTCCGCAGGTCGGCATGACTTCTGATTCCCGTACTGATCGAGCGTCATTGTGGCGGTCTTGTGGCCTATCTGGGACTGCACTGTCTTGACATTCGCGCCCGAGGCGATCATCAGCGCTGTCAGCGCGCCACCAACGGACGGGCCGCAAATACGAAGTGTTGAAAAACCATCGGCCACGCTGCTTACCCGATGATCCCTCCAGTCATCCACTTGAGGGGCAATCCAGATTCCCTCTCCGATGCACAAATGATGCGATACGGTCATCGATATCGCACGCGTTCTAGTTGTGTTGGAGGAGCAATATGGTCGCATCGAGCATCGTAAGTTCACGCGACAAGATCGCTGGCGGTCTAGTTTGCGCCGTGACGAGCGGATTACTTGCAAGTGCCGGTTTGGTGTCATCCCCCGCTGCGAACGCGACGTGTGCCTCATTCTTCGGTATCGGCAACAGCGTCGACTGCACCAGCACGTTGTTCAGTGTCGCTTTCGCTATCGGAGATGGGGCGTCCGCCCACGCCGACGCGTTTTTCGGCGCGTCCTTCGCCGTAGGTACTGGTGCCGCCGCAACCACGAGCGGTGCGTTCACTTTGGCCGCTGCGGCGGGCGACAACGTCACTGCGGGAGCCGACGGGTTATTCGGCCTGGCTTCGAGCATTGGAGGCAGCGACAACACGGTTGAAGCGGGGGAGTCGGGGTCTATCCTCAGTTTGGCCACCAACTTCTTCGGCAGTAACAACACCGTTACTGCTCACGGAGGGTTGTGGAACCGGGCCGCGAACATCGGCGGTGATCACAACACCGTGACGACACAAAGCGGCTCGTCCAACTTTGCCCGCAATATTCTGGGCAGCGACAACACCGTGACGGCAACGGGCGGCAACCGGAACGGGGCTCAAAACATTCTCGGCGATGGCAACACCGTCACGTCGGAAGGCGGAACCGCGAACGTCGCCAGAAACTTTTGGGGCAACACCAACACCGTCACGACAACGGGCGGCTACGGGAACTTCGCGCGGAATCGGTTCGGCGATAACAACACCGTCACAACGCTGGGTGGTACTTACACCCTGGCTACCAATCTCTTGGGCAACGGCAACACCGTCAGGTCCCTAGGCGGGTCTTCCAATAGAGCGCGGAACATCGGCGGCAGCAATAATGACCTGTCCGTCGGCGGGCCCGGCAGCACGCTGAACTTCGTCTACAACTTCGGGGGAGCCCGCAGCACCATCAGCGCCGGTGGCCCCGGCAACTTCAATGCCGGGTTCAACGCCTTCGGCAACGACAATCGAGTCGCGGCGGGCCCGGGTCCGTTCGCACTTGCAGGTGCTGCCTTCCAGGACGGTCTAACCGTGAGGCAGACGAATCCCGGCATCGCGATCAACAACAACATCACCGGTGGGGCGGCCTTGACGAGCGGCCAAAGCGGTACGGTGCCCAAAGCGCAGGCGAGGCCCGTAAGCAAGACCGGCGATGGCGGAACGCACACAGCCGGATCGACCACCAGAAGCCACAAAAAGAAGAAGTAAGAGTCAACGACCACCGCTAGTTCGGCCATCAGCCGCTCGATGGTGTGAGTGGCGGCGGCAGGGTTTGCCTGCCTGGCAGTGCGCCAGCCGCCGTCGCCAGCCGAGATGATCAGCCGCGAAACGGCGCCAGGCGAAGTGCAGCGAGATGAGATCGATAGAGGTGGCCATGGTGTCGAGCAGCCACACGAGCGGAACCCCACCGAGCCGATGCCCGAGGCGGAGGAACAGCATGGGGGTGCCGCCGACTGATTTGGTGTTGCCTGCCCCATATTGGTTGTTGCGCAGAATTGGTACGGCGGTCGAAGACGCGGCTGGGCACAATTTGGGCACACTGGGTGTCACAGAGGTGAATTCGCCTAAATCACAGCGGATGTCATTTTGCAACTCAGAGCCTCTTCGGGTATGCCACCAGCACCCCGAAACGGGTTCGACTCCCGGCAGCTCCACAAAGAAGGACTAGGTCAGGATGCCGTCACCGGCCAATGGCGCATCGTCTGAATTCTGATCACACCCGCCGACACTCATTCGATGATCCGCGTCGGGACCGACAGTTGAAGCACACGCCTCCGGTCAACACGAGTTGATTGAGGTTTTGCCATTCGCGGCATTCCATGCAGCGACCCCGTTCCAGGGCGGTCATGTCCTCCTCGGCAGGCAGGTCGGTGTGTTGCTGCCGATTTCTGCCCACGGCGCGCAGCAGCAGGTAGGTGAGAAGACCGGCGACGAGGACGGTGACAGCAGCGCCAGCAACAACGCGGATGCCCTCGCTCACGTCTGCACGGCGTCCAGCCGCATCCGATCGCGAATGAACTCCGCGGTCACAGTGGCCGCCGCGTTGTCGTTGACATCGGAAGTCTTGGCAAAGGCGTCGGCGGTGTGAGCGCTGCGATCCAGGCCGTGACTCATGCCATCTTTCCAACCGTTGGGAATCAGTCGGCCGTCATGCCTGTCAGCGGTCCTCGTCATGTTCAGGCCAGTCGTCGTACGGATCGTGTCCATATGTCTTCACGGCGCGTATCGCGGCCAAGGCCCGGAACGGCGTCGATACGGCACGCTCTACAGCGCGTATCAGGGCAGTGACCATGTCTCCTCGCTGTCTCCTCGCTTTTTGCTCAAGAACCGACTCCGCGCTTCGGTGGCTCACCTCTCGATCTACGGAGCTCCACGATCGAGGCGGGTTTCACATCGAGCGTGACGTGGGCCGTTCATGATCACATTGAGGCTGGCGGCAGTTGTCCACCCCTGCTAGCCGGAAGCGGGGGCATCGTGATCCTGCAGGCAGGTGAGCTGACCGCACCCGATCATGTCTTCGGGCCGGGTCGATATTGCGCAATCGCCTGCACCGTTTCCGGGTGGGCGAACACATCGGCGAAAACATCTACGCTGGTGTCGATTCCATGCTGGAGTCCGTGATTGAGCCAGGTCTCGAACAACCCTTTCTGCGCCACCATCACCTGCGGTGTGTACGAGCCGAGCTGGTTGGCAAGTTCGAGTGCCGTCGCACGCAGCTCCGACGGAGCGACGATGCGGTTCGCGATTCCGGTGTGCCCCAAGTCCTTCAACGGATACATGTCGCCGGTGAGGATGATTTCCTTGGCCTTGGACAATCCCACGAACTGCTGCAGCAGCGCCGCGTCGACAACCGAGGGGATGCCGAGCTTCACTTCGGGAAGGCCGAATTGCACCTCTGGGTGCGCGATCCTGAGGTCGCAGGCCAGCGCCATCTCGAACGCCACCCCGAGGCAGTAGCCATTGACCAGTGCAATCGTCGGGCGAGGCGAAAGCCGGATGGCGCCGAGGCAATCGCGCACCCGTGTGATGCTGTTTCGCGCGCTCTCGGGTGTTGCATCGGCGAAGGTGTCCACGTGCATGCCCGCCGAGAAAGCCCGATCCCCCGCGCCGGTCAGAATGATCGCCCGAACCCTCGGCCCGGCCGACCGCACCCCCTCGGCGATGTGGTCGAGATCTTCAACCAGTAACGCGTTTCGGATCTCAGGCCGGTCGATAGTGATCCACCGGATTCCGTTGTCGTCGTGGATAACAGGCAGTCCCATTTCGAGCTCCTTGCTTACATGGTGTTAGGCGATTGTGCCTGCGGCGAACAGTGCAGCCACGGAAGCCGGGTCCACACCGATGTCAGCGAGAACCTCCTTTGTGTGCTGCCCCAACGTCGGCGGCGGTAGACGGGGCGCCAGTCGGTGACCGTCCAGCGATATCGGGCTGGCGACCTGGGGGAGCGGGCCAGCGACGTGGTTCACCGAACGAACTATGTTCAGCGCCTGTGTGTGTGGAAGACCGTATACCTGTGTCAGATCAAGAACGGGCGCATTGGGCACACCGTGTTCGTCAAGCAATGTGCACCACTCATCGACCGACCTGCTCGCCAAGACAGCTTCGAGCAGCCGAACGAGTTCCTCACGGTGGGATACCCTGCGCGCGTTGGTGCGGAAGCGGTCGGCGTCGGCCAGGTCGGCGCGCCCGATCGCTTCACACGTCCGCTGGAAGAGTCGGTCACTGCCTGCCGCAATGACGAAGTATCCATCCTTGGCCCGAAACGCTTGATACGGAGCGAGGTTGGGGTGGGCACTTCCCAATGGTCCGGCCGTGCCGCCGCCGGCGAACAGGTTCATCGCAAGATTCACATGCAACGCCAGTTGCGCCTCGAACAGAGAGGTCGTTACGTATCGCCCCTTGCCTGTCAGGCTGCGCTCGAACAGTGCGGCAAGCACACCGACCAGTCCGAAAATCCCCGCGGACAGATCCGCGACCGAGTATCCCGCACGCACCGGGGGACCGTCCGGCTGACCGGTGACGGACATCAGACCCGCGGACGCTTGGGCTACCAGATCGAAGCCAGGGCGCCCCTTCCACGGACCGACCTCTCCGAACGCGGAGATATGCACCATGATCAGACGGTCGTTCTCGGCGCGCAGCCTGTCATAGCAAAGCTCTTGGTGCAACGCACTATCGGGGCGGAAGTTGTCGATGACGATGTCGGAATCTCGCACCATCCGGCGCAATAAGCTTTGTCCCTCTTCGGCCCGCAGATCCAGAGCCACCGAGCGCTTGTTGCGGTTGGTGGACAGGAAGTATGTCGCCTCGCCGCCAATCTCCGGCGGCGTCCATTGCCGGGTGAGATCGCCACCCGACGGGTTCTCGACTTTGATGATATCGGCGCCCATATCGCCGAGACACATTCCGATGTAGGGACCGGCCAACGAGCTCGACAGCTCTACTACCCGAATACCCGAAAGCGGCTGAACTGTTTGGTCGCTCAGGGACATTCAACCACCCATTTCTCTGACCGTCGTGGCGCCAGCAGTCGGGCGGTCAGCGGCCGGGTACCACCGGGCCACCGTGTCTTGCGAAGAACGCAGCACCGCACGGCGTTCCAACCGGACGAGATGCGCCAGCGTCTCACGCACCGCGAATCGCGTCAGATCGTCTGACAGGATGTCAACGGGTCGCGACCATGTCAGTCGTTTGGTCAGTTCCCAACAGGTGGCGCCCGGGTGCTGAGAAACCGTCTGTTCGACCTCGGCAAGTCGTTCATCGTGATGTGCGATCAATTCCACGACCCGATCACCAAGGCCACGGAAGCGGTATTCGTGTGCCGGCAGAATCTCGTCAGGCTCGAGGTGGGCGACCAGTCTGAGTGATTCGACATACTCGCCCAACGGGTCTCCGATCTGTTTGGGCATCAAAGAGATGTTCGGGCTGATTCGCGGTAGGACATGGTCGCCGGACAGCAGAAGCTTATGGGTGTGCTCGTAGAAGCACAGATGTCCGGGCGTGTGCCCCGGCGTCCAGATCGCCTGCAGGTTCCAACCGGGTAGATCGAGCCGCCCATCGTCGGCGATGAGAACCTCGGGGCCGTGTGACGCCGGGAAGCGGGTGAACGGAAAGTCGCGCTGGGTGTCGACCACGCGGGTCGGGGACCCAGCCCATATCAGTTGGTCGCGTCCCGCAGCCAGGAACTCGTCAGCTTCCGCCACGGTCTGTTCGGCCACAAGAGCGGCATCGCGGTGGTTCATGCCGATCCACGCGCCGGACACCGCGCGCAGTCGCTGTGCCAGTCCAAAGTGGTCCGGGTGCACGTGGGTGACCAGTACAGCCCGCACATCGGTGGGCCGGTAGCCGACGAGCTGCAAGCCGGCGATCAATGCCTGCCAGGTGGGTTCGCACTCCCAGCCAGGGTCAACGACTGCGACCCCGCCGGGCACTTCGAACGCATACACAAGCGTGTAACGCAGGGGGTTGCCCGGAATAGGCACCGGAATGGACCACAGCCCCGGCCGAACCTCCTCGACCGGCGGCATGACCTTCCGGTGCCAGGCGTCGAGTTGCCGTACGCCCGTTGCCTCAATGGTCGCGTGCGGAGAGTATGTGTCGCGTAATCTGCCTCGCTGCAACTTGCCCGCGTCAGACCGGGGGATCTTGGCAGTGAACTCGACAGTGCGGGGCACCTTGTATCCCGCGAGCATGGATCGGCAGTGCTCAATCAGGCGTGCGGCCAACGCGGCTCCCGGCTCGACAGCTGCTTCGGGCTGCACGATCGCCACGGCACGCTGCCCCCACTCGTCATCGGGCACACCGATCGCCGCGGCATCGGCCACGTCGGGATGTGAGAGGAGCGCAGCCTCGATCTCGGCTGGGTACAGGTTGACCCCGCCCGAAACGATGAGGTCGGTCCGACGGTCGCACAGGAACAGCCAGCCGTCCCGGTCGAGGTAACCCATATCGCCTGCGGTGAAGAAGTCACCGTGCATGGCCAGGGCCGTCTTCTCCGAATCTTTGTAGTACTCGACTGGTCTCGGCAACGTGAAGTACACGTGCCCGACGTCGCCTGGCGGCAGCGGGGTACCCGACTGGTCCAGGATCTGCACCTCGATGTTCGGCGCCGGACGACCTACCGTTCCCGGCTTGGTCAGCCACTCAGTGGCGGTCACCGCTGCCGCGACACCCTCTGTGGCCCCGTAATATTCGTTGACCACCGGGCCGAGCCATTCGATGGCGCGACGCTTGACCTCGACCGGGCACGGCGCTGCTCCGTGGACTAGGCTGCGCAGGCTCGACAGGTCGTATCGCGAGCGGACATGTTCCGGGAGCCGCAACAGGCGATGCAGCACGGTCGGGACGGTGACGGTAATTGATACCTGGTAGCGCTCAATGAGTTCTAACAACCCCTCCGGGCCGGGCCGCTCAGCGACGACTACCGTGTGACCGAGGCTGAGTGCGATGAAGGAATACGTTCCGGGACCTGCGTGATAGAGCGGCGCACTGACGAGGTGAACCGAACGCCCGGGATGGATGTCGAGCCTGGCCATGTAGTCCAGCACATGCTGGGTGATGCGAGGCGGCCCCTCCGGCAACAGCTTTCGCACAGCCTTGGGCCGACCGGTGGTGCCGGACGTATATCCCATGAAGTCACCGGCCAGCAGCTCATCGGGAACCACGGTCGGGAAGGACGCCAGCAGCTCCTCGTAGTCGTGCCATCCCGCTCCGCCAAGGGCGAACCTGCGGTCGACGGCGAACCCGATGTCGTCGAGTGCATCGCCCGCCACGTCGAGCAGCGAACCATCGACGACGATCATCTTGGCTTCGCTGTCCTCCACAATGTAGGCGACTTCGGGAGCAGTGAGGTGATGGCTGAGCGGGGTGAAGTACAAGCCCGACTGGCCTGCGGCAAGACGCATCTCGAAGTAAGTGCGACGATTCGGGAACATGCCGGCCACACACTGACCGCGGCGCAAACCTCTTGCGGCGAACGCATGTGACAACTGGTTCACCCGGTCGGCCATTTCACCGTATGTGATCGATGACCCCTCGACCTCGATCACGGCGATCCGCTCGGGGTCGGCCGCCGCGATGTCGGCGAAGCCCACCGGCGCTGGTAGCTCAACTGTTTCGCTCATGGCCAGTGTCACAATCCGGCGGCCTTGGAGATGATCATCTTCATCACTTCGCTTGTGCCCCCGTAGATTCTGTTCACACGCGTGTCGGCGTACAGGCGCGCGATCGGGTATTCGGTGGTGTAGCCGTAGCCGCCGTGTAACTGAAGGCACTTGTCGATGACGCGTCCGGCGACCTCTGTGCAGAACAGCTTCGCCTTCGCTGCATCCGCCACGCTGAGCTCGTCGCGGTCCAACAGATCGAGCGCGCTGTCGACATACATCCGCGCGACTTCCGTTTCGGTGATGCATTCGGCGATCACGAACTTGGTGTTCTGGAACGACGCCACCGGACGTCCGAACACCCTTCGTGTCGTGACGTAGTCGGTCGCGTGCATGATCGCTGCCTCGGCGAGTGCCACGCTGTTTAGTGCGATACCGAGCCGCTCCTGCGGAAGGTTGTGCGTCAGGTAGCCGAACGCGGCGTCCTGTTCACCGAGCCGGTTCTCGCTCGGAACCAAGACATTGTTGTATGAGAGTTCGGCGGTGTCCTGTTGGTGCAACCCCAGTTTGCGTAGCTTGCGACCGACCGCGAAGCCCTCGGCGTCGGTTGGCACACAGATGATGGACAGTCCCGCGCGACGGTTGTTTGGGTCGAATACAGCTGTGCGACATACGGTTAGCACCAGATCGGCGGTCACGCCGCCGGTGATGAACGTTTTCGCTCCGTTGACCCGGTAGTGTGTGCCGTCTTCGGTGAGGGTGGCGGTGGTTGAGATGCTCGCCAGGTCCGAACCGGTGCCAGGCTCCGTCATTGCGATGGCCGTCATGAGTTCGCCTGTCGCAAACTTTGGCAGCCAACGCTCCTTCTGTTCCGCTGTTGCGTAGTTGAGCAGATAGGGAAGGACCAGTGTGGCATGTACATTGTACGAGCCGAAAGAGACGCCAGCACGAGCCACTTCCTCGAAGATTATCGCCGAGTACTTCAGGCTCACCTCGCCGGCGCCGCCGAACTCCTCCGGAACTTGGATTCCGAGCACACCCAATTCGCCAAGGCGGCGGTAGAACTCCCGGGGTGGGTGCCCCTTCTCTTCCCATGTCTCCCGTTTCGGAACTACCTCCCGCACAATGAATTCCCGAATCATTGATCGGAATCGGTCGTGCTCCTCAGTAAGTATCATGCGCTGCATGGCATCCTCCCGACGGGAGATTCAGGGTTGGAATGCCATGTCGACGGCCGCTTCGGCGTGCGCGACGGTCGTGTCGATCAGAGGCACTGGGCTGTCGTTGGCGTCGATGAGCATGCCGAACTCGGTGCATCCGAGGATTACGGCCTGTGCGCCGCGCTCGACGAGGTCGGCGATCGCGGCCTTGAACTTCTCCCGCGTCGCAGTCAAAAAGATGCCTTTGGCAAGCTCTGCGTACAGCGCGTTGTGCGCGTTGTCCTGATGTTCGCCTTCAGCGACAAGAACTTTCAAACCGTAGCGGTCCCGCAGCCGGCCTACGAAGTAACTGCTGGTCATCGTGTACCGACTACCGAGGAGTCCCACGGTAGTGAACTCGCGCTTTAGGGCCTGGTCTGCGGTCGGGCCGACGATGTGCAGGAAGGGGAGATCCACGGCCTTCTCGATCCAGTCTTCAGCGGTGTGGACGGTGTTGCAAGCAAGCAGGAAGAAATCCGCTCCCGCCGCTTTGAGTTTGTTGCCCTGTTCGGCCAGTAGTTCACCGACCAGATCCCACCGGCCTTCGCGCTGATTGCGCACGATCTGTTCGAAATCTGTTTGGGCCAGTACAAGATTGGCGCTGTGCAAGCCGCCGCTTCCAAGGCGGTCTGCGATTCTTTCGTTGATGATCCGGTAGTAGGCGATGGAACTGGGCCACGCGATGCCGCCGATAATCCCGATCGTCTTCATAGTTGCCTCAAAGGATGCCTCATGACCGCAGACCGTAGGCTCGCGTAATCGATGCGTCCAATACTCAATTAGGCGTAATCCATGCACTGAGGAATTGATAGGGGAGGACCAGCGTAGGTCTGCGCGTCGCGGTTCGCAGGTGTGTTCGAGGTCACACGATCGAGCTCGGCCTATGCCTGCGAGCGCACGAAATCGCGGAAGGCTAGCACCGCGGGCGCCATGGGACGGTCCCGTGCCCAGATCAGGCTGATACTGCGGGTTACTTTGGGGCGCAACGGAATTTCTACGACTCCCTGCGGGGGCGCCGGCTCAGCGACCGGCAGCACCGCCACGCCCAGCCCGGCAGCGACGAGTCCCCGCAGCGTGTCCACCTCCTCGCCCTCGAACGCCAGCGTCGGAGTGAAGCCGGCCGCCGCCGCGAGCTCCTCGGTCTGCTCTCGCAACCCGGAATCCGCCTTGGTCCCAACGAACGCCTCGCCCGCCAGCTCGGCCATTCGGACCCACGATCTGCGTGCCAACCGGTGCCCGGCGGGCACCGTTACCACCAACTGCTGCTTCTCCAACGCGATCCCCGTGAACTCGTCCGTCCTTGGCAGCGGCGAGGTCAGTGCCAGGTCTGCTCGCCCCGTGCGAACGTGGTCGAGCAACTCGTCGCGGACACCTTGCAACAGGGTGAACCTAACGTGCGGGTGCCTGCGCAGGAACGCCCTCAGCATCACGGGCACCCGTCGTTCGCCGAGCGTGTACAGGAATGCCAACACCACGCGGCCCCGGTCGGGGTCGGCCTCGTCTTCGGCCTGACGCACCCCGGAGGCCAGCTCGGAGAGCGCCCGTCCGGCGGCGGCGGCGAGACTGGCACCGGCACGACTGAGCCGGATACCGCGCCCATCGGGCACCACGACCGGGGTGCCCAACTCGGCCGACAAGGCCGCCAGCCACCGGCTTGCCGTCGGCTGTTGCACACCCACACTGGCCGCCGCCCTGGTCAGATTCCCCTCCGCGGCCACCGCATCAAGCAGCGCCAATTTCGGAGCCATCAAGCGGAGCAGTGTTTCCTCGGACACGCCGCACATTGTCGCGCACATGAGCTGCCTGATCGACCCCTATCGATTCACCAGTGAATGAATCTCAACGCAATACCGTATTGGACGCATCGGTTATCCCTGCCTAGCTTCGGCGGCACAGAGGTGTCGGCAAGGGAAAGGAATGTTCATGTCGTCGACTGATGATCGTGCCGAGCGGGTAGCGCGTCGAATCGCCGTTTTGTACGCCACTGACCGGCAATTCGCCGATGCCCGGCCGAATGAGCAGATCACTGCGGCGATCAATGAGCCGGGCGTGCCTATGCCGGATCTCGTGCGCACGGTCATGGAGGGCTACGCAGATCGGCCCGCACTCGGCCAACGCGCGGCGCAGTTCGTCACCGACCCACACACAGGCAGGACATCCGCGCGACTGCTTCCGCGATTCGACACCATCACCTACGGCGAGGTGTGGACCCGCATCTGTCGGATCGCAAACGCGTTGACAAGCGATCCCGGACCGGTACGGCCCGGTGACCGCGTCGCCGTGCGGGGTTTCGCGAGCGTCGACTACACCACCGTCGACCTGGCGCTGATTCAACTTCGGGCCGTGGCGGTTCCGCTGCAAACCGGTGCCTCGCCCACTCAACTCCGGCCGATACTCGCCGAGACCGAGCCAACCGCGTTAGCCGCGGACGTCGACCATCTCGGCGACGCCGTCGAACTGGTGCTGACCGAACACTCTGTGCGGCGGCTGCTCGTATTCGACTACCGCCCGCAGGTCGATGACCATCGTGAGGCTTTCGACGCGGCGAAGGCGCGGCTGGCCGCCGCGTCCAGGACGGTGATTGTCGAGACCCTCGGCGCCATGCTCGACCGGGGCGGCGCACTGCCTACCCGTGCCTTTGCTTCCGACTCCCGGGACCCCCTGACGCTGCTGATCTACACCTCCGGCAGCACGGGTGCGCCCAAAGGCGCCATCTACCCGGCGCGGTTGGTGACCCGATTCTGGCACCGCAGCCACGCCGAACCGTCGATCACGCTCTGCTTCATGCCGATGAGCCACGTGATGGGCCGATCTATCCTCTACGGGTCGCTTGGAGCCGGCGGCACAACGTATTTCGCGGCCAAGAGCGATCTTTCGACCCTCTTGGAGGACCTCGCGCTGGTGCGACCGACTGAAGTCAACTTCGTGCCGCGTATCTGGGAAATGCTGTTCGAGGAGTTCCAGAGTGAGCTGGACCGGCGCATGACCGACGGAGCCGATCGGGCCGCCCTCGGGGCAGAGGTGATGGCCGAGCAGCGGCAGCACCTGTTCGGTGGTCGGTGCATCAATGCAATGACAAGCTCCGCCCCGATTTCCACTGAGATGAAAGCATTTGTCGACTCCTACCTCGACCTGCACATGGTGGAACGCTACGGCTCCACCGAAGCCGCTCTCATCTGCTACGACAACCAGGTGCGCCGTCCGCCGGTGATCGACTACAAGTTGGTCGATGTGCCCGATCTGGGCTACTTCCACACCGACAGGCCTTATCCGCGAGGGGAGTTGCTGGTCAAATCCGAGATGTTGATCCCCGGTTACTACAAGCGCCCGCAGCTCAACGCAGAGACATTCGACGGCGACGGCTACTACCGCACCGGAGACATCATGGCCCAGCCCGGGCCGGACCGGCTTGTCTATGTGGACCGGCGTAACAACGTACTCAAGCTCGCCCAAGGCGAATTCGTGACCGTCTCCAGGCTGGAGATGTTGTTCAGCGATAGTCCGCTCGTCCACGAAATCTACATTTATGGCAACAGCGCGCGCTCCTATCTCCTGGCGGTCGTCGTGCCCACCGACGACGCGTTGTCCGGCCATGATGTGGAGTCGCTCAAGCCGCTCATCGCGGACTCGCTGCAGACCGTCGCGAAAGCGGTTGCCCTGCAATCCTATGAGGTGCCCCGCGACTTCATCGTCGAGACCACGCCGTGGACGATGGAGAACGGGCTGCTGACCGGTATCCGAAAACTGGCGCGGCCCAGGCTCAAAGAGCGCTACGGCGCCCGTCTGGAACAGCTCTACCGCGAGCTGGCGGAAAGCCAGAGCGGCGAACTGCATGCGCTGCGCTGCGGTGGCGTGTGCGCACCCGTGCTGCAGACTGTCAGGCGCGCCGCGGGTGCCCTGCTTGGCACAGCGGTGGGCGCGGTGCGTGCCGACGCACATTTCACTGATTTGGGTGGAGATTCGCTGTCGGCATTGACGTTTGCCAATCTGCTGCATGAGGTCTTCGATATCGACGTGCCGGTGGGTGTGATCGTCAGCCCGGCCACCGATCTGCGGGCCCTCGCCGACTACATCGAGGCTCAGCGGCAACCCGGCACCATGCGGGCCACCTTCGGCAGCGTGCACGGACCCGATGCCGGCGAGGTGCATGCCTGCGATCTCACGCTCGACAAGTTTCTCGACAGCGCAACGCTCGCCACCGCACCCTCGCTGCCCGGGCCGAGTCCAGACGTGCGCACGGTGCTGCTGACCGGGGCGACTGGGTTCCTGGGCCGGTTTTTGGCGCTGGAGTGGATGAAGCGGCTCGCCCCGGTTGCCGGCACCCTGATTTGTTTGGTGCGCGCGAAAACCGACGCCGACGCCCGGGCCCGCCTGGACGACACCTTCGACAGCGGTGACCCGAAGTTGCTGCGCCACTACCGCGAATTGGCCGCCGACCATCTGGAGGTCATCGCCGGGGACAAGAGCGAACCCGAGCTCGGCCTCCCTCACCAGACGTGGCAGCGCTTGGCCGACACCGTCGACCTGATCGTCGATCCCGCTGCCCTTGTCAACCACGTCCTGCCCTACGACCAGCTGTTCGGCCCCAACGTGCTTGGCACCGCCGAGCTGATCCGCGTCGCGCTCACCACCAAGCTGAAGCCGTACACCTACTTGTCGACGGTTCGCGTCGGCGACCAGATCAACCCGCCCGCCTTCACAGAGGACGCTGACATCCGCGTCATCAGCCCCACCCGCATGGTCGACGACAGCTACGCCAACGGCTACGCGAACAGCAAATGGGCGGGCGAGGTGCTGCTGCGCGAGGCATACGACGCGTGTGGCGTGCCGGTTGCGGTGTTCCGCTGCGACATGATTCTTGCCGATACCGAATATGTCGGCCAACTGAATGTGCCGGACGCGTTTACCCGTCTCATACTCAGCGTGGCAGCAACCGGCATCGCTCCCGCCTCGTTCTACGAACTCGACGGGGCAGGTCACCGCCAGCGCGCTCACTATGACGGACTGCCAGTCGATTTCGTCGCCGAGGCGATTGCCTCCTTGTACGCGCACCGCGGAAGCAGGTACCTCACCTACCAGGTGGCCAACCCGTATGACGACGGGATCGGGCTCGACGAATACGTCGACTGGCTCATTGGCGCCGGATACGTGATCGAACGGATCGACGACTACCGGGATTGGTTGCGGCGCTTCGAGCAAGCGATGCGGGATCTGCCGGACCGGCAGCGCCAACACTCGTTGCTACCGCTGCTCCACAACTACCAACAGGCGGCGACGCCTGTCCGCGGATCTACGGTGTCGGCTGAGCGGTTCCGTGCTGCGGTGCAAGCCGCGAAGCTCGGCACAGACAACGACATCCCGCACGTGACACCAGACATCATCATCAAGTATGTCACTGATCTGGAGTTGCTCGGACTGCTGTAAGACGCTCCGACATATCACGAAACTTCGAGCGCTTGGTGCACTGAGGCGACCACAATCGAGCCCTCTCCGACGGCCGAAGCGACTCGTTTGATCGATCCGGATCGCACGTCACCGACCGCAAAAATGCCGGGACAACTGGTGGCCAGCGGTTGCGACAATGCATGGGAGGTCGCCGGGTCGTCGGAGGCGGCCGCTATACCCGTTTGGACAAATCCGTTCTCGTCCAACGCGACGCAGTTGAGCCACTCGGTGTTCGGCGAGGCCCCGAGCATGAGAAACACGTTTGGAATGTGGCGCGTTTGGGACTGCCCGGTATCGCGGTCGCGCCAGGTAACGGTGTCCAGGTGCCTCTCGCCACTGAGCGCAGTAACCTCGGCGTGCGGATGCACGGTGATGCGTTCGGGCGCCGCCTCAATCCGACGGATGAGGTAGTCGGACATGCTGGACGTCAGTCCGTCGCCTCGCACCAGGATGTGCACGTGGTTGGCGAGACGTGACAGGTAAACCGCGGCCTGCCCGGCGGAGTTGCCCCCGCCAACGACAGCCGCGTCGTCGCCTTGGCACAGCTCCGATTCGACTGCCGTGGCCGCGTAATGGACGCCACAGCCCTCGAATTGGGCGATATTGGGCAGGGGAAGGCTGCGGTAGCGCGCGCCAGTCGCAACGACGATTGTGTGCGCGCGCACCTGGGTGCCGTCGTCTAATTCCAGGACGTAAGGGCGTGAATCGGTCACCAGTCGCACCACTGCGCGCGGCACGATGATCCGGGCCCCGAACTTCTGCGCCTGAACCTGCGCGCGGTGTGCCAGATCTCGGCCGGAGATACCGATCGGGAACCCCAAATAGTTCTCGATGCGTGAGCTTGTCGATGCCTGACCGCCAGGTGCATCGGCCTCCAAAACGACGGTGTCGAGGCCTTCGGAGGCCGAATACACCGCCGCAGCAAGTCCGGCCGGCCCGGCTCCGACCACGACCACGTCGGCGACGTGTTCTGGGGCAAGCGCTTCCGAGATACCAATGCTGTCGCCGAGTTCGCGTGGGGTCGGGCATACCAAGACGCGATCGTCTCCGCACAGCACGACCGGTGTGTCGCCGTTGTCGAGACCCAGAGCGAGCAACTGCGCCGCCGCCTCAGATTCGACTGCCGGATCGGCGAGGAGGTAAGGCTGGCGGTTGCGGTCCAGGAACCGTTTCAGTTGCAGTGACTTCGCCGAGTCGCGAGGGGCGATGATCGTCACCGCGGTATGACCGAGCACAATGATCCGTTCACGGCGCAGGATGAACGCGCGCATCACCACGTTGGCGATATCGGGTTCGGCAGCCAGAAGCCGTCGGAACTGTGCACCGTTCAAGCGCGCCACGCAGCCATCACACCCCATGCGCCCGCCGACGAGCGTCGCCCGATCGTTGAAGAGGTTGAGCTCGCCGGTGAACTGTTGCTGCCCGTACGTGTGCACCACCTCTTGCATCGAGGTGCGGGACACATAGATCTCGATGAAGCCGTCGAGGACCAAGAAGAAGTCGGCCGCTCGATCGCCCGGCTCGTAGAGCACGGCGCCGCGCTGTAGTTGTTCTACGACACCAAAGCCGGAGACGCGCTCAACCTGATCAGCCGTGAGGCTGGGAAATGCCTCTGACTCGCGCACATGAGGATCAGACGAATCGAGGATCTCCTTCGCCAAGAATCTCCTCGCTTCGGACTTTCCGCTCACACCCCCAGCGTATGCCCGGTGTCGTCCCGACATGATCGTCCGCATGGCCACCGCCGCTAAGACCGCTTGCGGCCCGACCTGAGCCGAGGTCAAACACCCATGCTATTCAGCTGCCCGCCTGCAGCGTGATCTCGGAGATATCCGTCCGGCTCTGGCCATCGGTCGTGCGCAATCTAGTGATCCACACAAGCACATTGGACGACTTGGTGCGGTCTTGCGCTGCTACGCGGTTGCCCCCGGCGTTTCGGTGGCCGACGGGCGGATCTGCACCCGGTTGTCGCTATAGCGTGCGGCGTCACCGCCGTTTTCGAGCAGCGCCGCGGCGCGGACGTCTTCGCCGACAGCGATGGCAATGTCGACGTCGTCGCCGCGGCGAATCCACCGTTGCGCCGCACCGATATCGACGTATTCGAACATGTCACCAACACCGCCTATCGGCATGCCATTCACGAAGTGATAGCCGAAGTGCCCGACGTCTGCCGCGCCCCCTATCGCGCGGTCGTCGAGTATCGTCGGCCGATCCAGTACGGCGAGGACGTCAGCCTGACGCGAATGGCGTCGTGATGTCGACGTGATCTGGGTTTGTCAGCCACGGTCGCCATTTGAGTCGGTGCTCGGAGGCGGTGGTGGCGAATTTTTCGATCAAGCTGTCCGAGACCCGCTGCGGGGCAAGGGTGCGCTCGTTGATCGCAATCCAGAACCCTTCAGTTTCGATGCGGCCACCGTCGCTTCCGACGAGATTGACTCGCATGGTGCACCACCGCGTCGAGACGCAATTTCAGTTGACCGCCGATGTCTCCGGTTGGTACCGGCCAAGCAGTCCGGTATATGTAGCCGGTTGCCGGCAACGCACTCAGCGGGCGGTCGACAGCGTCGTTCGGCACGGAAGGCACGTGACAACCATCGCCGACTGACCCTTGCCCGGGGCGAGGTGGGCCCGCCTGCCAGGTGGATATCGCCACCCAAACGGGTCCGGCTGTGTCGTGACACGCGACCTAACGTCTGACGACGGCCCCGACCTCAATCACGTGCTCGTCCCCACCGAAGAGACGCCTTCCGACCATCGGGAGCACGCCAAAGAGGCCAAACAGACCGATCACTGAGCGCGTCACTCACCCGCCCGCGGGTCCGAGCACGTAGTCGCCGGTGTCCGGATGGTGATACCACCCTGACGCCGCCTGCGTTCCGCCGTCCACATGGATCGTCTGCCCCGTGATGTAGCTGGACAGATCCGACGCGAGAAACACTGCCGCGCCTGCCATCTCGTCGACATGGCCCGCGCGCCCCATCGGCACTGTGCGGCCGAACCGGTCGTCCGACCCCGGAGGCGCCATCGCCATGATGCCCTCGGTCAACGTGATGTCGGGTGCCAGCGCGTTCACCCGGATTCCGTGCGGCGCAAGCTCGAGCGCCGCCGTCTTGGTGTAGTTGATGACGCCGGCTTTGGCGGCGGCGTACGTCGCGTAACCCGGCGCGGCCCTGACCCCCTCGATCGATGTCACGCTGATGATGCTTCCGGGCAGCTTCTCCGCGACAAGCTGTTGCGCCACCCGCTGCGTGCACAGGTACACGTGGCGCAGGTTCGCCTTGTACATTGCGTCCCAAGCGTTTTCACTGGTGTCCAGTAGTCCGGAGTGAAATACCCCGCCCGCGTTGTTCACCAGGATCGTCACCGGGCCCAACTGCTCGACGGTCCGCGCAAGCGCGTCATCGACCTGCGCACTGTCCCGGACGTCGACCGATATGCCAAGCGCGCCGATTTCTTCGGCAGCGGCCGCGCACATTTCGGCGCTCCGCTCCCAGATCGCGACGCGGGCGCCGAAGGCAGCCAGGCCCGCCGCGACGCCGCGGCCGATGCCCGCACCGCCGCCGGTCACGACGGCGATGCGGTCGGTCAGCAGGATCTTCGAGGGGTCGATGCTCATCGCATGACCCTATAAACCTGGATCCGCGAAGCGGGCTTTACTTGATGATCGTCTTGTTCCTGATGGTGCCGAGTCCGTCGATACTCACCTCGACGGTCTGCCGGTCGCCGATGTAGCGAGCGGGCTTACGGGCGTGACCGACGCCCCCGGGGGTTCCGGTAACCACCACGTCCCCAGGCCGCAGCGTGACGATGTGGCTGATGTAGGAAACCAGCGCCTCGGGGCTGAACACCAGGTCGTCGGTGGTGGCCTGCTGCATGAGCTCGCCGTCGAGGCGGGCCTCGATCGTGGTGCCGAGTTGATAGTCCGTGACCAGGAAAGGTCCGAAGCCACTTGCCTTGTCCAAGTTCTTGCCCTGGTCCCACTGCAACGTGCGGAACTGGTAGTCGCGCATCGTGTAGTCGTTGAACACCGAGTAGCCGGCGATGTAGTCGGCCGCGTCGTTTTCGGCCACCTGGTAGGCGGTCTTGCCCATCACGAATGCCAGCTCGGCTTCCCAATCCAGTTGTTGCGAAGCGTATTTGGGCACCACGATGTCGTCGTACGGGCCGGTCAGGGCGTCGGCGAACTTCGCGAACAATGTGGGATACTTCGGAAGTTCAAGGCCCATCTCCTTGATATGGCCCGCGTAGTTCAAGCCGACGCAGACGATCTTGCCGGGGCGCGGCACGACGGCCGCAAACTCGACCGAGTCGAGGCTCACCGAATCACCGTCGGCCTGTTCGGCGATGGTGCGCCATTCGGGCTCACCGAGTAGTGCAGAGAGGTCCGCGTAGCCGGGAATGACGGCGGCGCTTTCGGCGCTGTCGACCCGTGCGGCGACGGTGCCGCCTGAGGTGCGCAGGGTGGCTAGTTTCATATCAGGCTCCTTGGCGGATGTGGGCGGGCACGATGGGCAATCGCCTCGGTCAACGGTATCCGTCAAACGAAACTTCCCTTTGCCTGCAGGCACCCAGCCACCGACCGGTCGCGGGTGCGTTTGCCCGCGCCGTTACGCTCCCGTCGACGCTGACGCGTCAGCAACGAAAGGGGACAGGGGAATGGGCGTGTACGCGGTCACCGGATCGGCGTCGGGCATGGGGCGCCACGCCGCCGAGAAGCTGAGGGCCGCGGGTCACATCGTGATCGGCGTCGACGTCAAGGAAGCCGACGTCGTGGCGGACCTGTCGACTCCCGATGGTCGCCAGTCGGCGGCGGACGCGGTACTGACCGCCGCGCGCAACCGACTCGATGGCGCTGTGTTGGCGGCCGGTATCGGGCCGACACCGGGCCCGGACGGACCGCGCCGCATCTTCGAGGTCAACTATCTCGGTGTGGTGGACCTGCTGCAGGTGTGGCGGCAGGCGCTGGCCGCGACCGGGCGCGCCAAAGTGGTGGTGATCGGCAGCAATTCAACGACCACAACCCCGGTCGTCCCGCGGCGGACGGTGCGCGCGTTGCTCGCAGGCGATGCCGATCGGGCTGCGCGCTCGGTGCGGCTGCTCGGGCCGGCCGCACCGTCGCTGTCGTACGCCGCGTCGAAGATTGCGGTGTCGCACTGGGTCAGGCGCACCGCGGTGACACGCGACTGGGCAGGCCAAGGCATTCGACTCAACGCGCTGGCGCCGGGCGCCATCATGACGCCTCTGCTCGAGAAACAGCTATCGATGCCGCGCGAGGCCAAAGCCGTCCGAGCGTTCCCCGTCCCCATCGGCGGATTCGGTGACCCGGGCCAGCTCGCCGACTGGATGCTGTTCATGCTGTCGGACTCCGCGGACTTCCTCTGCGGCAGCGTCATCTTCGTCGACGGCGGATCCGACGCCTATTTCCGCGCGAGCGATTGGCCGCGCAGCGTCCCGGCGCGGCGCCTTCCCACTTACTTGTGGCGGTTCGCCAGATCCGCCCGCTCGAACTGACACCGGCGCAGCCGCCAGCGTCTTCCCAGGAAGTGCTTCGAGACTGGCGGGGTGCCGCCGACCGGTCCCTCGATCACGCCTCCGACGCCGACCCCGATGCCGCCGCTACCCGACCCCGATTTCAGCAAGTTCGGCCACGGCGTCTCGCTGCTGGCCGGCTGGCTGCCCCTGACCGTGGAAATGGTCACGGTGGTCGTGCTGGTGATCGCGATCGGTTGGCGGACCCGTCGGTGGCGGATCATCTGGGTACCGGTCGCCGCCGCCGTTTCAGTTGCGGTGGCGCTGGGAGCCCGCGCGTACATGAATTCCGAAGGGCTCGCCTCGGATCCCGCGCCGTTGCGCCTGTGGGTGTGGACGGCGGTGTTCGCGGCGTCAATAGCGGTGGCGCTGTTGGGCTTTCGCGGTGCACGGTGGTGGCGCCGTGGCATGTCGTTCCTGGCGGTTCCGTTGACGCTGCTGTGCGCCCTGCTGGTGCTCAACAACTGGGTCGGCTATTACCCGACCGTGCAGAAGGCGTGGGGAGATCTGACGTCCGGTCCGCTGCCGGACCAGACCGACGTCTCCGCACTCGCGGGGCTGCGTAACACGCACCCTGACACGGGGAAACTCGTCGGTGTCGACATACCCAACGACGCAAGCGGATTCAAACATCGCCGTGAATACGTCTACCTACCGCCGATCTGGTTCGCAGGCGCGGCACCGCCACAGCTTCCTGCGGTGATGATGATCGCCGGCGAGTTCAGCAACCCGACCAACTGGATGCGCACCGGCAACGCGATATCGGTGATCGACGACTTCGCCAAGGCCCACAACGGTGCGGCCCCTGTCTTCGTCTTCGTTGATTCCAGCGGAAACTTCAACAACGACACAGAATGCGTCAACGGTCCGCGAGGCAACGCCGCCGACCACCTGACCAAAGATGTCCGCCCGTACGTGGTGTCCCACTACGGCGTCTCGCCGGATCCCACCCGGTGGGGTGTGGTGGGCTGGTCCATGGGCGGCACCTGCGCCATCGACCTCACCGTCATGCACCCCGACCTGTTCACCACCTTCGACGACATCGGTGGCGACCGCGGGCCCAACTCCGGCACCAAACAACAGACGATCGAGCGACTGTACGGCGGTGACGCCGCCACCTGGGCGGCGTTCGACCCGCGCACCGTGATGGCCAAACACGGACCGTACGCCGGCGTCGCGGGATACTTCGACGACTCGCAGGAGCCTGCCGACGACAAGACGAAGAACCTGCCCGATCACCATGTAAAGCGCGACGCCCCAGTGGGATTCGGCGGCCACGACGACGCCGACGTGTTCCGGGAGAAGGGCGCGTTACCGGATCTGTGCGCTGCCGCGGTCGCGGTCGACATCGGATGCTCGTTGCGGGTGTATCCGGGCTATCACACCTGGCAATTCGCCGCCGCGGCTTTCTCGAACGCGCTGCCGTGGCTGGCGCAACGGGTGCATTCGCCTGGGACCTAGCCCGATACGTCGGCCGCGTGCGCAGGCGTGCGCGGCATCGCCAGCACTGCGGCGGCGGTGGCCACCGCGACAACGAGCACACCGGCGAAGACCGCCGCCGAACCCGCCTTGATGGCCGCCGGGCCCACCGAGTGCACGTCGCCGGGGCCGAAGATCGAGTTGGCGATCGCGCCGTAGACGGCGACGCCGACGGCGCTTCCCAGCGAGCGGGCGAACATGTTGTTACCCGTCACGACGCCACGCTCACTCCAGTCGACGCTGGACTGGGCTGCGATGAGTGTCGGCACGGCAAGCAGCCCCATGCCGCAGCCGATCACCAGACACACCACTGCCGCCACCGCCACGTTCGGCCGGTGCGCGGCCGCCGCGAGGACCGCTGCTCCGATGATCACCAGCACGGCCCCGAGTATTGCGGTGTTCTTGAAACCCCACCGCAGATAGAACCGTCCGGCGACGCTCGCCGCTGCAGGCCACCCCAGCGTCAACGCGGCAAGGGCCAGGCCTGCGATCACCGGTTGGACCCGCAGCGAGCCCTCCAGAAACGTTGGCACATATGACGTCAACCCCATCAGGATGGCCCCGACACCGAACGCGACGATCGTGGTCGCGCACAGCAGTCGACGGGAAAAGACCCACAGCGGCAATATCGGTTCGGCAGCCCTTCGCTCCACGATGACGAATGCCCCCAGCAGCACCGCGCCCGTGGCGAAGGCGGCGATGCTGGGCGCCGACGACCACGCCCACGTCTGACCGCCGCCGAGGATCGCCAGGATCAGCGCCGTCATCGCGCACGCCGACAGGACCGCGCCGACAACGTCGACCTTGCGACGGCGGTGGGCGACCTGCTCGCGGAAGTGCCTGCTGAACATCCACGCCGCCAGCAGGCACAGCGGGATGTTGATCAGGAACACGCCACGCCACACACCCAGTTGCGAAAAGACGCCGCCGAGAAGCGGTCCGATGACCGACGAGATCGCCCACACGCTTGCCAGATAGCCCTGCACCCTGGCCCGCTCGGCCACGGTGTAGATATCGCCGACGATGGTCATCGCAGTCGGCTGGACCGCGCCCGCGCCCAGACCCTGTACGGCCCGAAAGACGATCAGCGCGGGCATGTTCCACGCCGCCGCACAGAGAATCGATCCGGCGAGGAACAGCGCGATCCCCAACAGCAGGATGGGCTTGCGGCCGAAGATATCGGAGAGCTTCGCGTAGACCGGCACGGTGACCGCCTGTCCAAGCAGGTACGCGGAGAACAGCCACGGGAACTGACTGAAACCACCCAGTTCACCGACGATGGACGGCACCGCCGTCGCCAGCACCGTCGAATCGATGGCGACCAGACCGGTGCTCAACATCACCGAGATGAGAACAGGTCCCCGTTCGGAGCGGAAACCGACAGCCTCCTTCCCGGGGATGTCACTTTTCAGAGACAACGGCGAGGTCCCTTTCACCAGTAAGCCGAAGCGCCCAGCCTAGTGCTCGTTACCTGACGGTTTCCTGGGCGGCGCAGGCGTCCGGGCGGGCGCCGAATTATGGTGTTCCCGTGAAACGCGTGTTCGTATCGTTCGTGGCCGCAGTGGCCATGGCGCTGGCGTTCGCGGGACCGGCCAGCGCAGACGCCGCCGACGACAATTACCTCGGATTGATCAAGTCCAGCGGGCTCGGGTGCGGCCAGGGGCCGTTCGAATGCCCGACCGGCGACAGCGACATGATCCAGATCGGGCGCGCGATCTGCCGACAACTCACGCATGGCAATTCCTCGATGGCGGTGTCGCAGGCGATCCTGCGCCAGAAACCCGGCGTGCAGCCCGAGACCGTGGTGCGTCTGGTCGCCATCGCGAAGGCCGCGTACTGCCCCAGCTGAGCACCGCTACCAGGGGCCGCTGATTCTCGACGGGTGTCGAGTTTCTATCGTGACTGGCATGAGCAACGATGCTGATGCCGAACGGGTCGCCGAGCTGGCGCGGACGGTGGTCGCCGATCACGACCCCAAGAAGGCGCCTGTCCAGCAGTATCTGGGCGCCTGTTACGACGCCGGCCTGTCCTGGGTGCACTTCCCCGAAGGGCTCGGCGGGCTGGGGGTGTCCCGCGGTCTGCAGGCGGTCGCGGACCGCATCCTGCAGGGTGCGGGTGGACCGGTGCCGCTCGGACTCAATCCGATGGGATACGGCATGGCCGCGCCGACCATCCGCGAGCACGCGCAAAGCGAGGACGTGAAGCGGGGATGGCTGCGGCCGCTGGCGACCACCGAAGACCTGTGGTGCCAACTGTTCTCGGAACCGGGCGCGGGATCAGACCTCGCCGGGCTGGCCACCTCGGCCGTTCGTGACGGTGACGAATGGGTGGTCAACGGTCAGAAGGTGTGGACCAGCCTCGCCCACCGGGCGCGCTGGGGACTGCTGCTCGCGCGCACCAACCCGGATGTGCCCAAGCACAAGGGACTGACCTACTTCGTCATCGATATGCACGGCGCGGGCGTCGAAACCCGGCCGCTGCGCCAGCTGACGGGGCAAGCCGAGTTCAACGAGGTGTATTTCACCGACGCCCGCATCCCGGACAAACACCGCCTCGGCGACGTGGGCAACGGCTGGAACGTCGCGATGACGACGTTGATGAACGAACGCACCGCCCTCGGCGGCAGCGGCAGCCGTCGCGGTGCGGGCACCATCGCCGACGCCACCGCGCTGTGGGCGTCGCGCCCCGAGCGGCGCACGCCGGTGCTGCGGGACCGGCTCACGGAACTGTGGCTGCGTTCGGAGGCGCAGCGCCTGACATCGGAACGGTCGCGTGCGGCTGCGACGGTCGGCGGCCCCGGTCCGGAGGGCTCGATCGGCAAGCTGGTCGGGGCCGAGCTCAATCAGCACATCTACCAGTGGTGCATGGATTTTCTTGGCCCAGAAGGACTTCTGTATCGCGGGTACGGACAGGGCAGTGCTAGCGGCGAGCGCGACTGGCAGGGGCCCATCCAACAGAAGTATCTGCGCAGCCGGGCCAACACCATCGAAGGCGGCACATCCGAGGTGATGCGCAACATCCTCGGCGAACGCATTCTCGGACTGCCGGGCGATCTGCGCGCGGATGCGGGGATGCCGTGGAAGGAGATCCCCCGTGGCTGAGAAGCTTGCGAATCAGCCGGACAACGCGGCTGAGAAGCTTGCGAATCAGCCGGACAACGTGGCTGAGAAGCTTGCGAATCAGCCCAATAGCTCGGCTGATTCAGCTGAGTACAGGTTCAGCGACGAGCAGAACCAACTGCGCGACGCGGTGCGCAAGTTCAGCGCCGAGCACTTCGCGGAAGACAAGATCCGGCAGCTGATGGAGTCCGACCCGCCGTTCGACCCCAAGGTGTGGGCGCGGCTCGGCGGCGAACTGGGCGTGCTCGGCCTGTCCGTCCCCGAGGCCGACGGCGGCGTCGGCGGCACCCTCGTCGACCAGGCGGTCGCCATCGAGGCACTTGGCGCCAAACTGGCGTGCGGACCGCTGTTCGGCACGGTCTACCTCGCAATTCCCGCCCTGGTCGCCGCGTCGCCGGGCGCCGAGCGTGACCAGTTGCTCGGCGACTTGGTCGAAGGGCGGCGCACCGCCGCCGTCGCGGTGGCCGACACCGCCGGCGTGTTCGATCCGGACGCGGTCACCGTGACCGCCGACGGCGACGCGCTGTCGGGCACGGTGACGCAAGTGGTCGACGGCCGCATCGTCGACGTCTTGCTGGTCGTCGCCCGCGGATCCGACGGCGTCGCCCTGTACGCCGTCGACGCCACCGGCGAGGGCGTACAGCGCACCGCGCTGGCCACCCTCGACCTGACCCGGTCGCAAGCCAGCATCACGCTGTCCAACGTCCGCGGTGCCGTGATCGCGGGCCCGGACGAAACCGCACGCGTCGTCGATCACGCACTGCAGGTGGGCGCCGCGCTGCTGGCCGTCGAGCAGGTCGGCGCCGCGCAGCATCTGCTGGACCTGTCCGTCGACTACGCGAAGTCGCGGCTGCAGTTCGGCAGGCCCATCGGATCGTTCCAGGCGGTGAAGCATCGGCTGGCGGATCTCCTTGTCGACGTCGAGCACGCCAGATCGACTGCCTACCATGCCATTTGGGCGCTGACCGACGGCTCCGACGATCCGGCGTTGGCGACAGCCATCGCGCAGGCGGTCTGCTCGGCGGCCTTCAGCCATGTCGCCACCGACACCATCCAGGTGCACGGCGGAATCGGCTTCACCTGGGAACACCAGGCGCACCTCTACTACAAGCGCGCCGCCACGGACGCCGTGCTGTTGGGTGGCGCCGAGCAGCATCGGGACCGGGTGGCCGCGATGGTGCTCGACGACGCCACCGTGGACCGCGTGCCGTGGGTGGCCGACGGCGTGGGAGTGTGATCGCTAGAACAGCGAAAAGAACTGGTGCGACGGATCATCGGGTCCCGAAGTACCGTGCAGTGTGCCCCGGGTGATCGGATGGCTCAGGTCGACCGACGCCGGATCGTGCACATGTGCCCAGTCGGTCACGATGGCCCGTTCCATGATCTTCCAGACGCCGTCACGCTTCTCGTAGCGGTCCAGGTAGCGTCCGCCGACGATGACCTCGACATCGCGGTCGCCCGCTGCGAACGCATGCGTCGCGATGGTGTAGATCTCGCCCTCGGCGCGGGCGCCGTCGACGACGAAATTCATGGTGGTGATGTGGTGCTGCATCGATCGCAGATGTGGGCGGGACGCCTCGAGCGTGGTGACGAACTCGTCGACGGACCCGGTGGAGAACGCGCCGTGCGCATCCTGGGCGTCGCGATGGTAGAGGCTTCGTAGCGTCGCGAAGTCACCGCGATCGACCGCGCGGCAGTACGTGTGGACGAGCTTTCGCAACGCGAACTCGTCGAGCATCTCGTCGATCGCCGGCATCACGCCAGTCAAGCAGGCCCAGGGCGGCGACCCGTCGACGGACCGTAAGATTGCCGCTCGTGGAAGCGGGATCTGGCATCGAGCCACCCGTCGACCGGCGAGTACGCCGGGCGTTGGGGCTGCTCGAGCGGTTCGCGCCCGCGATCGGGTCGCGGTGGGCCGTCGAGCTGTGGTGCACCCCGCCGGACGTGGACGCCAGCCTGCGCATGCCACCAGGGGTACCGCCGAGTGAGCCTGTCGAGGCGACGTGGTCGGGCCACCGGGTCGCGGGGGAGGCCTGGGGCGCCGGCCCGACGGTGTACCTGGTGCACGGCTGGGGTGGGTGCCGAGCGCACCTCGGCGTCTTCGTCAAGCCCCTGGTCGAGGCAGGGCACCGGGTCATCGCCTTCGACCTGCCGAGTCATCACGACTCCGCGCCTGGTGACCTCGCGCCGGGACGCACGACGATCGTCGAGTGCGCCGAAGCGGTGAAAGCCGTTGTGCGCGAACACGGACCAGCGCGTGCGATCGTCGGCCATTCTCTCGGCGCCAAGGCGGCCGCGTTGGCGGTGGCCCGCGGCACCTCGGCTGAACGCCTGGTGTTCCTGGCGCCGATGGGCGACTTCTCCTGGTATCTGGACATTTTCGCCGACCGTCACGGATTCGGCCCCCGCATTCTCGGCGGCCTGCACCGCCGCCTCGACCGACGGCTGAACATGCCGCTGTTCGATACCGACATTGCTCGCATCGCCGCCACCCTCGGCGATGCGCCGCCGCTGCTGGTGGTCCATGACCCCGACGACCCCGACAGTCCGTACCACATGAGCGAAAAGATCGTCGACGCCTGGCCCGGTGCGAAGCTCGTCACCACCCGCGGACTGGGCCGGTTGGCGCACTACCGCATTCTGCGGCACCGGCCCGCGATCAACGCCGGCCTCGAGTTCATCGGGCGCGCGGCTCACACCTCCACGATGCAACCTGCGGCTGGGTCGACCTTACCGTCGAGCAACTCGAGGTAAGTCCGCTTGATGTCGTCTTCGCTCGAAATCCGTTCCACGCGAAGCCAATTCGACGACCAGGCCGCGAAGGGATGCCAGGCCTCGGCCAGGCTCTGATCCAGTCGGGCCTGACCCCAGTCCGCGCTGCGCTTGACGATGCGATCGGGCGCGAAGAAGAGCACCGGGCTCGGTCCGTCGAGTTCGCCTGCGCGTGCGCCGATCTCGGTCCAATGGGTCGCGCCGACGGTGGCGCTGTGGGCGAGTCGGTCGCCGTAGAGCGCATGGACGTCCGCGCGCACCTTTCCGTTGCCCGAGATGTCGATGTAGACCGCCCGCTCGCCCGGTAGCGCCGAGATGTCGTCGTACACGCTCACCGAGTCGTAGACGTCCAGACTCTCGACGAACTGCTTGTTGCCCGCAGAAGTCAGTCCCGCGGTCGTCACACCGTCGCGCTTGGCGAGCAGGTAGGCCGCGATGAGCGCCGTCTTCGCCGAGGCGCTGGAGATCACCACGGTGTCCGCACCGAAGAAGCCCTCATCGGCGAGGAAATCGTCGATCAGGAACGCGGTGAAGAACAGCGGGTAGAACACCAGATGCGCGGCCTTGTGTTCGGCCGAGTAGAAGGCGTCGGTGGCGAGGTTGCGGTAGCCCTGGTACACCGGCGGAAGGCCGGCGCGGTGCGGGGCGGCGTCGACGAAGCCCTTCTCGTCGACGCGGTCGGGTTGTACGAGCAGATGGTCCCGCAGGGCAGATACCCGTAAACACGCGTGCCCGTCGGTAGATCCGGATGCCGGGAATGCTCGACGTGGGCATAGCCCCAGACGTTCAGCCTGCCCCACTCGGGTTCGGAAGCCGGGAAGAAGTCCCAGTACCGCATCGCTTCACCGAACACGGCGTAGGTGATGTTGTTCGACGTCAGTCCGAACGATTCGATGCGCAGCAGAGCTTGCCCGTCCGCCGGCGACGGCGCGTCGTCGTGCAGGAACCTGGTCTGATGCAAGTCGTCGCGGTGCAGTTCGAGGATCACGCGTCCACTTTATTTGGCGGCCTGCAGGGTGATCTCGGAGATCGAGGTCCTGCTCTGGGCGTCCGTCGTACCGAGTTTGGTGATCCACACCAGCACATTGGACGTCTTGGTGTCGTCGTGCACTTCGATCCGGTTGTGTCCTGGTTGTAGAGGCGTGATCGGCGTCAGTTCGGTGGTGTCGGCCAACTTGGCGGGGTGCTCGGAGTTCGACGCGCGGATCTGCACCTCGGTACCTGTGCTCGACAAGTCGATCGTCACAGCGCTTAGCGCGGTGGGCTGCGCCAGGTGCAGCAAAAGGCCTTCTCCCTCAATGAAAGTCGGGAATGGCACCGGGTCGCGATAGGTGACGGTGGACCACGCGGTATCCGGGTTGCCGTCGATCGCCAAGCCCGCCTTGTCCGGGTTGTCCGGGGCGCCGCTCGGCGAGAACACCGTCGCACTCTCCGGTTTGACGATCGGTCCGGGGCCGCCAGTCCAGAGCGCGAAGCCACTCGTCAGCCACAGCGTCACGGCCAACGCCACCACGAGCACACCGGCGAGCGCGGCGAGCGCGACAGTGCGCGTCCTGCCGCGATCAGGCGACCGCGTCGGACGCTTCCCCGCCGAGAGGTTGACGATCGTGTCCGCGTCCAGCGTGCCGCCGTCCCAGACACCGCTGACCTCGACTTCGTCCCCGTCCGCGAGTTGACCCGCGACGAGTTGGGTGTGCATCTCGACCGGGATCGGGGCGCTCGGCGTCTCGACCGCATCGTGCGACACGACGTGGAACGACAACGTCCCGGCCTCGTCAGCCGCGCCCGCGCGTTCGCGGACCCCACGGGCGGTGCCGTGCAGCACCACCCGCTCGAGACGCTGGGTGACGGGGCGCGCACCCGGGCTTGGCGCTGTGCGCGGGGGCTGCTTGGTGAGGGCGCGCGCGAAGTCCAGGCACGTCGGGTACCGGTCCGCGGGGTCTTTGGCCAGCGCCCTGGCCAGCACGGCATCGAGGTGGGCAAGCTCGGGGCGACGCTGCGAGATCGGCGGCGGAGGCGTGAACAGGTGGTGGCTGATGACGACGGCGCGATTGGAATCGACGAACGGTGGCGCGCCGGTCAGGAGGTGAAAGGTGGTGGCCGCCAAGGCGTATTGATCCGCGCGCCCGTCGAGCGGCTTGTTGAGAAGTTGTTCGGGCGCGATGTAACTGATGGTCCCGATTGCCACGCCATCGTCGGTCAGGTTGCTGACGTCGTCGATTCTGCGGGCGATCCCGAAATCCGTCAGCAGCACCCGGCGGCGGTGGCCGTCGGACGCGGTCACCAGGATGTTCTCCGGCTTGACGTCCCGGTGGAGCAGGCGGCGCTCGTGGCCGAAGTCGAGCGCATCGGCGACCGCGGTGACGATTTCCGTCACGTCGTGTTCGGGCATCCCGCCGGGATAGCTCTGCCGAATCAACTGGCCTGCATCGGTGCCGTCGACGTACTCCATCGAGATCCACAACCGGCCGTTGAATTCGCCGCGATCGAGAACCCCCACGATATGGGGGTGCCACAGCGTTGCCGCCAATTCGGCCTCGCGGTTGAATCTGGCCCTGAACTCGTCGTCGTTGCCGGTGGCCGACAAGATCTTGAGCGCGTCGTATCGCGGCAGCCGGGGATGCTGGGCGAGGTAGACCTCGCCCGCACCGCCTTTTCCGAGCATCCGCTGGATGACGTAACCAGCGAAAACCTCGCCGCTATCGAACGGCATCCCCGCAGCCTACAAACCGGCGAGGCAAGGCCGCGAATTTCGCCGAGGGGGCCGTGTTCGCATGAGAGACTTCATCGCAGGGGGCTTCTGCCTGCGTCTTTCGATCTACCAGGGCGTTGACATGGCTATTCGGCTTCGTGCCGCACTCAGGGGTGGGGTAGCGGCGGCGAGCGCCGTCGTCATTGCGCTGGCTGCGCTGATCACCCCTGCATCCGACACGTCGAAGCCAGCGATCGGCACACCCGCCGCGTCGCACGTGGCCGTCGAACTCCGCGATGCCGTGCAGTCGTTGCCCCCTGGCCCAGCCCTCTCGGCGCTGTCGTCGTTGTCGCCGGCGCAGGTGTTGGATATCGGCCAAGCGCTGACTTCGTCTGCTGTCACGCCGACGATCGCTCCGTCACCACCGTTGATCAACCTGGCCAACTTCATCGACTGGCTCTACCTGGCGATCGAACCCTGGGTGGAATATACGGTCGATGTCGCGGCGTATATCGCGGCGTGGATCATCCCGTACGTCGGATGGATTGTCACCAGTCAGGTCGACGTGGTGTACAACTTCGTTGAGTCACTGGTGCACAGCGGCGTTTTCAACTTCACCGACTGGCTGCGCGGGCAGGGCAGCGCCCTGAAGAACGTCGCAGACTGGGTCGTAGACGCCGGTCTGGCGCTAGTGTGGCTGGGAATCGACGAACTCGGCGCATGGATTCCGTTGCCCCCGTTGCCGTTCTACCCGCCGCGCCCGCCATGGGCGGACGTTCCCGAAGGACTGTTCGGGGACGTCTTGGTCAGTGCCTCGAATGCCTTGGCTGCGGTGTCCAATCGCATCTGGGACATTTGGGAGCCCATAAAAGGCATAGTCGCCAGTGGAGTTGGATCCGTCAGCGGCGTCCTTGACGCTATCGCATGGGTGCCCTTCGTTCCGCTGATCAACTTCGAACTCAACGCGGGCTGGACGCTGATCGCCAGTGAAGGCGACGCCGTCACCGGATTCGCTCACGACTTGATAAATGCCGGGAATCAATTCGTCGTCGACACCGTCCACGGCAATGGGCTGATCACGGCGACGGTCACCGCGCTGCAAACGACGTTGGACTCAATCAGCACCCGCGGCGGCCAGGCGATCGATGCACTTGCTGCCTGGGGGCGCGCCCAACTCGACTATCTCGTCGATCTCGCGACCCCGGGCGCCGGCGGTGCGTCCGCCCTGCAACGGGCCAGCGCGACCGAGTCGAGTGCGCTCGCGGCGGTGGAGCAGCCAACTATGGTTCTCGACGATGTTTCGTCCGTGAACGACGGCATCACTACTGGTCCCGCACGCGAGTTGGCAGGAAAACGATCGACCAAAGCCGACAGTCCTTCCACGAACACCAAACGCGGCGCTGCCGGGCCCGACAAGGATTCCCAGAGTCCGAACGCAAAATCGGCTCCGGCGACCGACTCTGCTGCGGCCGATCAGAAACCAGGTACGCACGCAGGGAAACCCGCCCACAAGAAGAGTGCTGACACAAACGGGACGAAGAAGAATCCCCGACCGAAAGACGGCCGCGAGTAATTGCCTGGACGTGTTCGGGGCCTAGGATCTCGCTCCATGCCGGCGCCCCGAACCATCACCGAGCCAAGCCGCGAGATCGACGTCATCCACGAGACCGACGTGCTTGTCGTCGGCTCGGGACCCGGCGGACTGGCCGCTGCACTGGCGGCCGCGCGGGCCGGTGTCGACGTCGCGCTGGTCGAGCGCTTCGGCTGTTTCGGCGGGAACATCACCGCCGTCGGCGTCGAGGGATTCGCTTGGTACCGCCACGAACAGACGGTCGAAGCGGGCGGCATCGGAAGGGAGTTCGAGCAGCGCGCCAAGGAGATGGGCGCGGCGGTGCCCGAAAGCCAGTCGCTGTCTTACGAACTCGACTCCGAGGGTTTCAAGCTGGTCGCCGACCGGCTGGTCGAGGAGGCGGGCGTTCGTCCGATGCTGCACCGCCAGTTCGTCGCACCACTGATGGACGGCGACGAGGTCATCGGCGTTGTCACCGAATCCAAGGCAGGCCGCGAAGCGATCCTGGCCAGCCGAGTCGTCGACGCCACCGGGGACGCCGACGTGGCAACCCGTGCCGGCGCGCCGGTGCACAAGACACCGGTCGAGGAGATGATGGCGGCGTCGGTGATGTTCCACCTGGCCGGCATCGACAAGACCGCGTTCCTGGCCGGTGTGGCCGAGGACCCGCAGACGTATCGCGACTGGGCCGCAGGGGAATTCGCCGCCGACACCGACGCCAAGGACGCCGACCTGTATTCGCCGTACCTCGGTAAGCCGTTCGCGAAAGCCATTGCCGACGGCCTGCTTCCCGACCACCTGAACACCATCGGCGGTACCTGGGGCGCGATGCACGACACCGGTGAACTGACGTACATGAACCTGGTCCACCTCGCGGGCTGCGACGGCACCGACCCCGACAGCCTGACCCGCTTCGAGATCGAAGGCCGCAAACAGGCCATGCTCGCCATCGAGGCGCTGCGGCGCTACACACCGGGATGCAACGGCGCCCGCCTGCGCAACTTCGGGATGACCATCGGCGTCCGCGACACCCGCAAGATCGACGCCGTCTACAACCTCACCGAGGCCGATGTGCGCGGGCAGGGCCGATTCGACGACAGCATCGGCATCTACCCGGAATTCATCGACGGCTACGGGGTGCTGGTGCTGCCGACCACCGGCCGCTACCTGCAGATCCCGTACCGATCGCTGCTGCCGCAGACGGTCCGAAACCTGATCGTCGCCGGGCGCGCGACGGGTGGTGACCGCATCGCGCACGCGGCGACCAGGAACATGTCCTGCTGCGCGGTCACCGGTCAGGGCGCAGGCGTGGCGGCCGCGCTGTCCGTGTGCGCGAACCGCGCCCTCGACGAGGTGAACATCTCTGCGATGCAGGCCGAACTGACCCGGCAGGGCGTCCGGATCAGCTGATCACCTTCGACCAGTTGGCCCCGAGGTATTCCGCCATCTTCTTGCTCTGCGCGTCGGTCGGCAGCACGGGTGTGCCCTGCACCGAGGGCAGCGCGGCGAGCAGGTTCTTGTCGACGGTGCCCGCCTTCTCCATCGCGTCGGCACGCACCGGTCTGGCGAGGCCCTTCAGGAAGAGGTTCTGCCCCTCGTCGCTGTAGAGGAACTCCTGCCACAGCCGGGCTGCGGCCGGGTGCGGTGCGTCCTTGTTGATGGCCTGGAAGTAATAGCCGCCGACGAGCGCGTTGGCCGGGACGAACACCCGCCAGCTCGGCAGCTTCTTGGTCTCGGCCGCATTCAGGTAATCCCAGTCGACGACGACCGGTGTCTGGCCGGATTCGATGGTCGCGGGTGTCGGATCCACCGGGACGAAGTTGCCCGCCTGCTTGAGCTTGACGAAGAAGTCGACACCCGGTGCGATGTCGTCCACTGACCCGCCGTTGGCGATCGCGGTCATCAGCACCCCGTTGGCCGCGGCGCTCGCCGTGGTGGGGTCACCGTTGAGCGCGACCTTGCCCTTGAACTCCGGCTTCGACAGATCGTTGAGGTCCTTGATCTCGGGCACCTTCGACGAGTCGTAGCCGACGGACATATAGCCGCCGTAGTCGTTGACCCAGGTGCCGTTCGGGTCCTTGAATTGCGCGGGGATGTCGTCGAACGTCGCCACTTTGTACGGCGCGAACATCGCGGTGTTGGCCAACGCGATGGCCTGACCGAGGTCGAACACGTCCGGGGCGGTGCTCTTGCCCTTCTGCTGGTTGGCGGCGTTGATCTCGTCCTGGCTGTTGGCATCCGGTTGGGCGGAGTTCACCTTGATGCCGTACTTGCTGGCGAAGGTATCGATGATCTCCTTGTAGTTGGCCCAATCCGGCGGTAGCGCAATCACATTGAGCTCACCCTCGGCTTTGGCGGCCTTCACCAGACCGTCCATTCCGCCGAAATCGGCGGCCGAGGTGGCCTCTTTGGCGTTCACCCCGGATTCCGTTTGGCCGCCGGTGTCCTTCTTCTCGGGCGGGGCGCATCCCACCAGTCCGATGACGACGAGAGCGGATGCTGCTGCGGCTGCGAGGAGCCGTGATGTGGTCATAGCCGAACCTGCCTTGAACGGATCCAACTTGGGCGTTGGAACACTATCGCGACATCTGCTCGCAGGCGGTCGGTTTCGGCTGACAAGACGTCAAGGGTGGGCGGCGAGAAAGGTTTCGTTCGACAGTCCGGCCGCGAGGACGTCGACGTCGAAAGGCCGGTCCAACAGGGCGCAAAGCTCTTGGCGGTCAGTCAGAAGACTGATTTCGTAGGTCTGCCTGGCAAACAGTCGTCCGATGTGCGGGTACAGCCGACGCATGACCGCTCGCTCGGCCGGGGTGCAGCGCGCTGCACAGTAACCGACGTGGCCCACCTCGTCGGTGAGGATCTCGCTGTACAACTCGTTGATCCGCGCGGCGACCTCTGGCTCGTCGGCGAACAGCTCGACGCCGACCCGACGCAGCGTGTGGAACATCGCGCAGCCGGCCATCTCCGATGCGCCGACGAACATGAAACTCAGTCGCTCAGGCAGAAATACCGCAGTCTTGACGAACTGACGCATCACGAACGGCGGCTTCACCACCTGGAACGGCAAGTCGAAGATGTCCAGCACATAAGCCAACAAACGTGTGTGGTAGTGCTCCTCGAGTTCCATGTACACCCGCTCGGGTGGCACGTCGTCGCCGCTGTTGTTCCCATACGTTTCGCCGAGACCGACACCGAACCGCTCGGCTTGGTTCAGTTTGGCGGTGGCCAACAGGAACAGCATGCGCCGATCGACGCCGGGTTCAGGTTTCCTCCGCCGTAGGTTGCGCCCGAACAACTGACGATCCATATGGTGCCTGGAGCGCACCGGATCCGCCGCCAGACCCGCGAAGAAGTCCTCTCGGCTGGCCAGCCGCCGGTTGAGCAGGTCGGCGTCCCCGTCGCGACGTGCGAGGTAGTCGCGGTAACCGTCGATACCCGTTGCGTTCATCGTGTCTCCATTCCGTGCACGATCGTCCTGACATAGCGGTCCAACAGCGCGGCCCGCGCTGCAGAGCTGCCGGTGGCGGTTGTCAACAACGCGAAAAGGCCAGTGAGAAAGAACATTCCGAGCTCGGTCGGGTCTGCGCCGACGGGCACCCGCCCCGCATTCTGGGCCGCGGTGATCGCGCCGATCACGAACTCGGCCAGCGGATGCTCACTCAACTGATCCTCGGCGGGCCGCGCGGAGGAGAAGTGCAGCCCCAACATGTCGCGGAAGACCATTGGGCCTAGTCGACGCTCCGCCGCGAGGACGTCGCGGATAAGCGATGAGAACAGCGTGGCCAAGTCGTCGTGTTTGGCTCCTGAATTCTGCAGCCGCGCAACAATCTTGACTTCCTCGGCGCGCTCCAGTTCGACGAGGACATGCTCTTTTGTCGGAAAGTGGAAGTAGAACGTCCCGCGCGCCACGCCTGCCGCTGAGGCGATCGCGCTGACGTCCGCGCCTGCCAGCCCTGCCCGGCCGATCTCGGCCACAGCGGTTTGAAACAAGCGGGCCCTCGTCTCGAGGCGCTGCGCCTCCCGCGCTCCTGCCACCGATGGCGTTGACGGCATGACCGTAGGTTAACAGTGCTGGCTGACGCTCGTCAATGACGCCCGTCAGTCAACAGTCAGAATTTGGCGACCGCACCGGCGTCGACCGGCAACGCCGCTCCGGTGATGTACTGCGACTCGTCGGAGGCCAGGAACAGCACCGCGTTACTGACCGCGCGCGCCTCGATGATCGGCTTGGGCAGCATGTGGAAGTGCCCGATCACCTGTGTCGCGTCCGCCATCGTCGGCTCGGTGAGGTCGGGTCGCACGGTGCGACGGAAGTGGTCGTTGTCGATCATCGGCGTCAGGATGTTGCCAGGATGGATGGAGTTCACCCTGATCCATTGTGGGGCAAGCTCATTGGCCAATGAGTTCATCAGGCCGACCACCGCGTGCTTCGCCGATGCGTAGCCGGCCATGTAGCCGCCGCCGCGCAGTCCGAGCATCGAGCTGACCAGGATGATGGAGCCGCCTCGGCCGTCAGTCATATGCGGTAGCGCCACCTTGACGGTGTGCATGACACCGGTCAGGTTGATGTCGAGCATTGTTTGCCAGGCGGTTTCGTCGATCATGGCGGCGGGTGCAGGCGATCCGGAGATTCCGGCATTGGCGATGACGATGTCGGGTCTGCCCAATACGTCGACGCCCTGCTCCAGCGCGGCGCGCAATCCGTCGAGGTCCCGCACGTCGGCCCGTGCGGTGATGATGCGCCGGTCCAGCTTCTCGACGAGCGTCGCGGTTTCGTCGAGATCGGCTTCGGTGGCGCCAGGATAGCCTGCGGCGTCGACGTCGGCGCACACGTCCACGGCGATGATGTCGGCGCCTTCCTCCGCCAGCCGGACCGCGTGTTCGCGACCCTGGCCACGTGCTGCGCCGGTGATGAACGCGACCTTACCCGCCACCCTGCCAACTGTGTTCGTCATCGTGACCTCTCGCGCGGAGTCTTGGCTTCTATATCTTGCGCGAAGTGATGCCCGGGTAGGTACCGTCGCAGCGATGGAGCTGATTTCGCCGACCGATTCGATGTTCCTCATCGGCGAATCCAGGGAACATCCGATGCACGTCGCAGGCCTGCAACTTTTCGAACCGCCGGAGGGCAGCGGCCCCGATTTCGTCCGCGATCTGCACCAGACGATCGTCAAAAATGACGACTTCCAACCGACGTTCCGAAAGCACCCGGGCAGGCTTCTCGGCGGCATCTCCACCGTGGCGTGGGCGTTCGACGACGATGTCGACATCGACTACCACCTGCGCAGGTCGGCGATTCCGCGGCCGGGCCGGGTCCGCGAGTTACTCGAGTTGACGTCACGCTGGCACGGGACGCTGCTGGATCGGCATCGGCCGCTGTGGGAGACGCATCTCGTCGAGGGCCTTCAAGACGGCCGCTTCGCCATCTACTCCAAGATCCACCACGCCCTGCTCGACGGTATCTCCGCTCAGCGGCTCACCATCCGGTCGATGTCGCCAGATCCGGACGACCGCGAGATCCGGGTGCCGTGGGCACTCGGACCGAAGCGCAGGAGTAGGGACTCCGCAGAGCAGCGGTCCATTCTGCAGACGGTCACCGGGGCGGTCGGATCGGTCGCCTCGCTGGCCCCTTCCGCACTGTCGGTCGCCAGGGCAGCGCTGGTGGAACAGCAGTTGACCCTTCCGTTCCGGGCGCCCAAGACCATGTTCAACGTGCCGATCGGGGGAGCGCGTCGCGTCGCGGCGCAGTCGTGGCCGCTGAGTCGTATCCGGGCGATCAAGTCGGCGGCAGGTGTCACCGTCAACGACGTGGTGCTGGCCATGTGCTCGGGCGCGCTCCGCGCCTATCTCCTCGAATTGGACGCGCTACCCGAAACGCCGTTGGTGGCCATGGTTCCGGTCAGCCTGCGCGCCGCGGATGAACAGGACGCGGGCGGCAACATGGTCGGCACGATCCTGTGCAACCTCGCCACCGACACCGCCGATCCCGCCAAACGGTTGGAGGCGATCAACGCCTCGATGCGCGACAACAAGCAGGTATTCGCCGAGTTGCCCCGAACCCAGGCGCTCGCGCTGTCGGCATTCCTGATGTCCGGAATAGCATTGGGACTGCTGCCCGGGTTCGTGTCCTCGGCGCCGCCGCCGTTCAACATCGTCATCTCCAACGTTCCCGGCGCACGGGAACCGCTGTACTGGAACGGCGCCCGCTTGGACGGCAATTACCCGCTGTCCATCGCTTTGGACGGCCAAGCCATGAACATCACGCTGACGAACAACGCCGACAATCTCGATTTCGGCCTTGTCGGATGCCGACGTAGTGTTCCGCACCTGCAGCGCCTGCTCACGCACCTGGAAGACTCGCTGAGCGATCTGGAGCGAGCCGTCGGAATCGCGGACTGATGGTGTCGTACTCCGCGCAACGGGAGTTCACGGCTTACGGCCCATCGCATCTGGTGGTGCTCACCGTGTTCGTCGTCGGTGCGGTGCTGCTCGTCTGGATCGGGCGGCGACAGACCCAGTCGCAGGCGCGGCTGCTTTCTCGCGCGCTCGCGGCCCTCCTCGTCACCGCGTTCGTGGTGGCGTTGGTGTACAAGCTGATCCGACCGGACATCCAGACCTCGGTGCCGCTGCAGTTGTGTGACGTCGCCGAACTCACCGCGGCGTACGCGTTGTGGTCACAACGGCATTGGGCGTTTGCGCTCGCCTACTACTGGGGTTTGGTGCTCAGTTCGCAAGCGTTACTGACCCCCGATGTCGGAACACCGGAGGAGGGTGCACCGGATTTTCCGCACCACCTGTTCCTCACGTTCTTCACGCTTCACGTTCTCGTGGTGTGGGCCGCGATCTACCTCACGTGGGGGCAGCGGAATCGGCCGAGTTGGCGCGACTACCGCTTCGCGGTCATCGTGACCCTCGGGTGGGCGGCGTTCACGTTCGTCTTCAACGTGATCGCCGGCACCAACTACGGCTATCTCAACTCAAAGCCGCCCACTGCGTCAGTGCTCGACGTACTGGGCCCGTGGCCGATCTATCTGCTCGCCGAGATCGCGATCGTGCTCGTCGTGTGGGCGCTGATGACGTGGCCGTGGGAACGGCGACGGGAAACCGACGTCCCAGCAACCTGAACACCCGCCCGCGGCGCACCACCATGCCCGCGACCAGCCCTGTCACGACGCCGAGGATGAAAAACCCGCGAGCACGCTTTCGCCTGCGCAGCATCACCGCCGCGGCGATGAAGCCAGCCACCGCGCCCGCGCCTGCAGTCGCCGCAAACAGAATCAGTTGCAGCGTCCCGGCCGCGGTCATGGTGCCCGATACAACCACCGGCGCCATCGGACCGGAAGTGCTCGCGGTCTGTCGTGACCAAACCGAGGGCGTGGCGTTACTTCACGCGACCGAGACCTTTTCGCAGCGCCCGACACCGATGTTCACCGCTACACCCAATGCCAGGACGACGACGACCGCGCCGCAGGCCGCCGCGAGATCCTTGTCGACCAGGTGGCCGACCACCGGCAGCGTCAACGCGGTCGTCAGACCGATGACCCCTTGACGCAGTGCACCGATCCTGCCCAGCGTCGACGATTTGGCACCGACCTGAAGGATGCTCACCTGTTCGCTCGACGACACCGCCACGCCGAGGCCCAGCAGCACAGCGCCGACGGGGACCGCCGATTGGCCCGGCGCATCTCCGAATCCAAGACCGAGCGCGATCGTCGCGAAGCCCAGGATCTGGATCGCGAAGCCCGCTGTGACGCTCCCTCTGCTCGATACCCGCGACGAGTACCGTCCCCACACCGCGGGCGCCGCTATCGCACCGACTGCGAAGCAGACATCCAAGATGCCCAGCCAGCTTTCATTTCCGTACAACTGGCGCACGAGCGGCGCCAGCGCGACGTTGAACGCGGCGACCGTCAGGAAGTCGACTCCGAGGAGCAACAGGGAAAGCACCGACCACGGATTATCCAGCGCATCGCGCAGTACGGAGATCCATCCGTCCTTGGTGGCGTCGTCGTCCTCGTGCAACGGCGACACCGCCGAACGCGCCGACGCCAACGCATACGCGGCGAGCGCGTACGCTGTCGCGGCGGCGAAGAAAGCCCACTTGGGTCCCGTCGCCCACAGGAACGCACCTGCCACCGCGCCTCCCGTGATCTGTCCCGCCTGTACCGACACGGTCCACCGCATGTTGTACCTGGGCAGATCGGTCTGATGAAGGGAGCGCGGTCCCACCGCGAAGATCCCGGCACGGTAGAACGGCCGAATCAGGTTGACGATCAGGCCGACCGCGATGCCCATCACCACCAGACCCGCGGGCGCGACCAGATATCCCATCAGCGCCAGCGCCGGAACGATCGACGCGACCGCGCACACCACGGCCGGGTTGACCCGGTCAGCCACGCTCCCGGCGAGCGCCCCGAGCAGGACCGGCACCAGGTATTCGATCATCACCACACCGGTGAACGCCGACACCGAGCCAGACTTCTCGAAAAGCGCCTGGCCCAGGGTGATCGTGAAGCAGCCCGATGCCAGGTTGAACAGCATCGAGCCCGCCAGAACGCGCAATCCGGGCCAGCGGGGAATCACCGAGATCATCACGCGGGCTCCAGAATCGGCATCGGTGTCAGCGCGGCGGCGCGGGCCCGCTCGCAGGCCTGCAGCGGATCGGGGGCGTGCGCCATCGCGTCCACCGATCGGCCGTAACTGGAATTGACCTGCGGCACCAGATGGTCTCCCTCGTTGAGAAGTGTGACCACCACATCGACCCCCGGCATCGACCGCGCTTCGGTCACCGCGTCCCATCCGGCGATGACGCCGAACTCGACGGGAAACACGAATTGGCTGCTGGCATAACCGCGTTCGGTCGCTGCGGGGATGTGCTCGAGACCTTCGATCAGATCCCGGACGAACAGTTCCGCGAGATCAAGACCCGTGGATGACCGCACCAGGTCGAGAATCATGTCGCCACCGCCGCGTAGATGAGTCTCGACGATGTGAGCCTTTCCGGTGTCGTCGAGGATCACCTCGGTATGCAGCAGTCCGCGCCGGATACCGAGCGCCTCGATGCACGCGGTCGCGGCGGCCACGATGCGCATGCGCTCGTCGTCGTCGAGTGGGGCCGGGTGAAGGTGTCCCGACTCGACGGCGCCGATGGTCGTCTTGGCCGTCACGCCGTGCCACGACGCACCGGAGCGCACGATCAGCGATTCGACACTGAACTCCCTGCCGATCTTTCGCTCTTCAGCGAGGTAGCCGCGGAATTCGCCGGGCCGGGTGTCGAGCCAGTCGTGCAGGTCGTCGGCCGACCGGTGGAATGTGACGCCCCTGCTGGCGCGCCCGTCCACGGGCTTCAACACGATCTCCGAGGCCGGGGGTGTGCCCGACCACTCGACCCGGCCGTCGACGACGACACCGTGCGCGACCGAACCCAGGCCGGCAGTGGCCAGTTGGGCACGCATCGCTGCCTTGTCGACCGTTCGATGTGCCACGTGAGGACTCGCGAAGTTCAGTCCCAGGTTGTGAGCGATCAGCGCGCCGAGTTCGACGGCCTCGTCGTGCAGGCAGAGCATGCCATCGAAGTTCGTGCCGTCGACGGACCTGATCACCCGCTCCGCGAGCGAGATTCGGTCGGTGGCTTCCATGCCGGACACGTCGACGATTCGTGCGTACGCGTCTTCGGCGAGCATGGTTTGCGTCGGTGTCGTCTTGACGAGCGTCAGTTCGGCGCCGAGTCGGCGGGCGATGTCGTGCACCGTCGCGATGCCGCCGACCACAAGGAGATGTGTCATGCCGCCGACCCCCTGGCCCCGACCACCATCAGTGCACTGGCGCCGACCGGCAGCAGGCGATGCCCTGCCCTGGAGGCGGTGAGTTCGCGGGTGATGCCACCGAAGTCGTTCATGTCGACCAGCGCGACGTCGTCGATGGATGTCGCTTCGACGTCACTGACGAGGTCGCGTTCGAGCAGCAGTCGACGACGCCCGTCGGGATATGAGACAGCCTGCGTGCAGCGGAAACCATGGGAGAAGTAGTTCCGGAGCGAGCGGTGGTTACGCGGTGAGATTTGCGCGAACCCGCGACGGGCCCCGAGTTGCCTCGCTATCGCCACATGGCGGGTGATACCGGCACGATGCAACGACCGCCCCTGATGCGACGGCAGCACCATCGCCGCGGGGAACACCACATCGGTGGAAGTCGGTGCGCACGCTTCGAATTCGACGTCCTCACCGGAGGCGGCGAGGTCGGTGGTCAGCGCGAGGTAGGCCACCAGGTCGTCGCCGTCGAAGTAGCCGATGGACTCGCCGAAGACGTTCAGGTGTCCGCGGACGAACATCTCCTCGTCGTCCTCACGGACGTAGTTGTCAGGGTGCGCGAGGTTGCCGAGGACGACGTCGCGCAGCGCGACCACCGCCTCGTAGTCCTCCATGTCAAGCTGACGCCACATGGTCTAGTTCCTTCCACTCGGTCGTTGTGTTGATGTGGTGCAGGAGTATCTCGATCGTCGAGAGGCCGGACTCGACTGAGTCAGCGCGGAACACGACGCGGGCGAATTCGGCGTTGGTGTGTGTCATCGCGGAGAACCGCCTGCCCGGTTCGGCGATCTCCGACAGCACCACGTCGGGGTGCTCGAACCGCTCAGGAGCGTCGGCCAGCAGGCCGGGCAGGGGAGAGATGTTGAGCTGTCCGGCCAGGCTGCGCTGCGGTACCGCGCCATGCCGGAACGGCAGCCCGCGCTGGGCCAGGATCGACTCCTCGACGAGGTTGACCCCATAGGACAGTTCGACCTCTTCGGGGATCGATCCGCCCCCGATCCGCGCGCCGACTTCGCTGAAGACCGGGCCGTCGGGGGTGAGGAACGCCTCCAGGTGGAACGCGCCGTCGTATCCGGGGAGGGCGTCTTCCATTACTGCCCTTGCCAGTTCGCCGATGGTTTGCGCCTCGAGACCGTCGGCGGGAAGCATGACCGAGCCCATGTGGCCGCCGTCGAGGAAGTCGAGGTGTGTGTTGACTTACAGCGCGACAGCGGAGAACACGACACGGCCGTCGCGGCATACCCCGTCGACCCGGTACTGCTCGCCGGGCTGAAACGCCTCGACCAGCCACGGATAGGTGCGTCCCTGGTCGCTGAACGGGCCGATCCGCAGGAAATCACGCAATTCTTCGGCATTGGCCAGCACCGACACTCCGGACGAGCCGCGGCCGTGTGGGGGTTTGACCACGCACGGGTAGCCGAACTCGGCGATGGCGCCGTGCATTTCGAGGGCCGAGGTGACCTGACGGTGCGGCGCCACCGCGATGCCCGCGCCGCGCACACCCATTTTCATCAATGTCTTGTCGCGGAAGTGCAGCGCCTCGGCGGGCAATTGTCCGGGGATCCCGAGCCGGGACCGGATTTCCGCCGCGCGAAGCACGTCCGCTTCGGCGAGCACGACGATGCGCTGCAGACCGTGCTTGACCACCGTTTCTTCGGCGATGAGCGGGATCTCGTCGTTGGTCGTGTACTCGGGGACCTCGATCAGGTCGGCCAACCGGCCGGCGTCGACGTCCACCGGCCCTGACGTGATCAAGACCGAACCTTGGGGAACCACGGAGGCGAACCGTTCCCGCCCGAAGTGATTGATCACCTTGGCCGGGCTCATCACCAACACGGGCGCGTCGGTTGCGCTGTCGCCCTTGCCCGCTGCGCACGTTTCCTCGGCGCGCGACCACGCCTGCGCCACGTCGTCGCCGACGGTCAGCACGTACCCATTCAGGTCGGAGGAGTCTGTGATCGCGGCGACCTCCTCACGCCTCTGCCGGGTGGGGGCGGACACCCGCACCACACCGGCTCGACTGCGCGCCGCATCTAGGTGAAAAGGGTTGGCCCAGTCCAGCTTTCGCATCGCGGCCGCGCCGTGCCGGACGCCGGGCTCGGGCGCAGGCCGGTCCAGCAGCGCGAAGATGGTTTCGGTGGCGAAGTGTCGCCCGGTCGTCAGTTGAGTGAGTTCCCAGATCTGATCGCCGCCGAAGCGGGTGTGAGTCTCGACGACTCCGACCGTCAGCGCGTCGACCATGACCTCGGTGTGACTCGGTCCGGTGCGGTGCCCGATCGCGTCGAGAACCTCGACGGTGCGGTTGATCACCGCCGCCCGCTGATCGGGGCGCAACACCGCGGGCTGCCAGTGTCCCAGTTCGACGAATTCCGGTTCTCCGGTGGTGAGCTTGCCTGTGACCGCCAGGATTTCGTGGCGGCCGGCTACGCTCATCGCTTCGACGCTGAACTCGTCGCCGGTCAGCACCGCCTCGGCGATCACCGAGTGATCCGGATTGTCCAGCAGCGCCCACCATTTCAGCCCGCCGATGGAATCCCATGCCGCGTGTAGGTCGGCGTCGTCGCGGATCAGGCGCACGCCCGCGCTACCTGCACCCGTCACCGGCTTGACCACGATCGGGGCGCCCGCCAGCGAATCGCGGAACGCGAGCACCTGGTCGAGGCTTCTGCACAGCTGCCACGGTTGTTGAGGGACACCATGGCGTTGCAGCGCCAGACGGGTGAGCGCCTTGTTGTGGGCGGTGCGGACGGCGTCGACTGGGTTCGACGGAATGCCGAGTACGTCGGCGGCAACCGCTGCGGCCAGGATGGCGGATTCCAGGAAGCACGCCAGCGCCGCGACAGGTGATTGTCGGTGAATCGAACCCAGCAGATCGATCAGGGTGTCCGCCGAGATCTCGGGCACCTCAATGAATCGGTCCACCGAATTGCGCTGGAAATCGGTTGCCCTGTCAGGGGTTTGGATCAGCGTGATGACTGTGTTCGCCGGACGCACGATCGGGAGGCTGGAGTCGTTGCCGCTGACGATGACGACGTGTGCGATCGAAATGTTCACGTTCAGGCTGCCTTGCTGGCCACCGGGACACGGCGGCCGGTTCGAGTGGTGATGAAATCGGCGAGGGTCGACGCCGCGTTGCGGGCCTGCTGCATAACGACGTCGAGCGCGGATACGGTGAAGTAGCTGCCCGCCGACACCTGGCCGACCAGCAGCAGGTCGTCGCGCGGGTGGCCTTCGGGTGTGAGCGCCCGGCATGTCGCGGGTTCCACCAGACCCCGGCCTGCCTCGTCGCAGCCGACCAGACCCGAAGTCGCAAGGTCGGCAACCAGTTCCGGACCCTCTTCCAGGTCGGTCGATTGTCCGATCGCGGGGATCAGCTGGTCGGCTCCCAGGTCGGTGAGGATGTCGCCGAGGCGTCCGTCGTGGGCGTCAACGCCGCCGTGCACGATCAGCCGGCCGTCGGTTTGCATCGCGCGCAGCTGGCGCCACCGGCTCAGCGGAACCCGCACTCGGTAGCGAAACCATTTCGGTCCCAGCGCCTCACGCAGTGCATCCCGCTCGCTGTCGGACAACAGGGTGAACGCGGTGTTGAGCGCGTGGTTGGTACCGCTCAACGTGTGGTGGCAGGCGAGGTCGGCCGAATCCGCCAGCGGATCTGACCAATGCTCGGCGTGCGCGGCGTCATCGAACACATCGGATCGGGTGAAGCCGAACCGTGTGAGTTCGCGGTCGAGGAGAGTCAGCACGGAGTCGGCGGTCAGCTCAGTCCAGACCGCAAGCTGGATGACGGCGTCCTCGGTGAGGTGTTGGGGCGCCTCACCATTGGCGGACTCGACCTGGACACGCGGCAGCGTGCCGGACCGCGAGAGCAGATGGACCCGCTTTTCACCGTCGTCGAGGGCGCATGCCACGTCCACCGCGGAAAGACCGGTGCCGAGAACCGCGACTGAGCGCTGATCGGCGACCCGCGCCCGCAGCCCGCTCAGCGGGTAGGCGGTAACGGTGGCGTGGTCGATGGTAGGCAGCGGCGAAGACCACACGCCAGGCGCGACGACGGCGATGTCGGCTGCGGGCACGTCGGCGGTCTCACCGCGCACCTCGATGCCGTCGAGGCCAGGTTGCACCGATTTCGCGTGCATCGGTGTGAAGCGGACGCGGACGCCGCAGTTCCGGAGACGGTCGATGGCCTTGCCGAGGGTCGCGGCCAGGTAGTCGCCGTACACCGACCGCGACATCGGTTGCTCGTCGAGACCGGTCCACCGGCTCCCGCCTTCCTCGAGCCAGCTGCGGAAGGAATGAAGCGACGGCGACAGCGCCTCCAGCCGGTACCGGGAGGTGTTGACCGCGGCGGCCGCGATGTCGCTGCCGAACGCGCTGCCGCGGCCGAGGTTCTCCGGACGGTCGACGATGTCGAGTGTGGTGCCACTCCACGAACGGTCGGCCTGTTCCGCGAGCCGGCTGACCGTGAGGGTGCCGCCGACGCCGATGCCGACCAGTGCGATGCGTGCCATGACTTGAAATAGTCGTGATCAGCGGCCTCCGCCGGAATCGTCGCGAAGCCAGATTCCGCTCCGAAAAGGGGAGAATTTTCTATCCGTTCGGTAAGGGACCGGCTACGCGGCGGCCTTTAGCCGCAGCCGCCAGCGGACGAACGTGGCGAAAGCCAACCCGAGCACTGCGAGCATCGCCATGTTGGCCAACCACCGCGATGCGCTGTGCGCCCACATCGGATCTGTCGCGGCGGGAACCAGATTCGGTAAGTCGATGCTCGATGCCATCGCGGCGACGCCCCAGCGCGCGGGCGTGAGTGCGGCGATCGCCTCGAGCACCGGGCGACCCGTCACCGGAATGACGCTGCCTGCGAGCACGAGTTGTGCGGTGCAGACGACCGCCAGCAGCGGGATGTACTGATCGCTTGACCGGCACACCGAGGAGACCGCCAGGCCCAGGATGACCGCCACCACGGCCGTCGCCGCGACGTCGACGAACACTTCCAGCATCGGGCTGCCCAGCACCGCGGCGGTCGACGGCGAGGGCTTCCCGATGACCGGCGCCGTGACGACCGATACCAACAGCACCGACTGAAGCGTCGCGACCGCGCCGAACACCACGATCTTGGCCAACAGGTACGCCGAGGCCGACAATCCGGCGGCCTGTTCGTGGCGGTAGGCGGCGCGCTCGCCGATCAGATCGCGGACCGTCAGCGTGATGCCCATCAGGATCGCGCCGAAACTGAGTAACACGATGATCTGGCGCGGCTCCATCGGCGCCGCCGCACCCGGCTGCGGCTTCCCGAAGCCCGCACTGCCGCCCACCGTCAACGGCAGCAGACCGACGAGAATCGGTAGCGCAAGCAGGAACACGAAGTAGCGATGGCTGTTAAGCAGGAGTCGAACCTGTCTGCGGCACAGCGCCGAGAACTGCCGCCACAGGCTGGTGCGCGCGGGCTTGCCGACGTTGACGAACGGCGTGGATGGGGCCGGGCGCTCGGCCGCCGCGCCGTGGCGTTCGAAGTAACGTCGTTGCGCTCCAACGGGATCGGTGGTGACGCCGGTGAAGATGTCGGCCCAGTCGGTGGTGCCCATGGCCTGACCGAGCTCGTGGGGCGGTCCGCAGTACGCGGCCCTGCCGCCAGGGGCCAGCAGCAGCACCTGATCGCACTCGTGCAGAAACGCCAGCGAGTGGGTGACCACCACGATGACACGGCCGGCGTCGGCGAGCCGGCGCAGCATGGTCATCACCTGGCGGTCCAGCGCTGGGTCCAAACCCGTTGTCGGCTCGTCGAGTACAAGCAGCGACGGTTCGGTCAGCAGCTCCATGGCGACCGAAACGCGTTTACGTTGCCCGCCGGACAGTTGGTCGACCCGCTTGTCGGCGTGCGCGGTCATGTCGAGTTCTGCGAGCACCCGTGATACCACCTGCTGGCGGTCGGCTCTCGAAGTGTCGGGCGGCATCCGCAGTTCCGCGGCGAAATTCAGCGTTTGCGCGACTGTGAGTCCGCGGTGCGCGACGTCGTGCTGCGGCACCATGCCGATGCGGCTGCGCAACGCGGCGTAGTCGGCGTGCAGGTCACGGCCGTCGAATGACACCGAACCGCTGCTCGGGCGGGCAAGTCCCACAATGGCTTTCAACAATGTGGTCTTGCCAGAGCCGGACGGGCCGATCACTGCCGTCAGCGTGCCGGGGCTCGCGGTGAACGACACCCGATCCAGCAGAGTCACGGCGCCTCGCTTGAGGGTCATCCCGACGCCGTGCACCTCGAGTCCGCCGGTCGTGGTGGCCGGGGCGGTGCGGGGTACGAGGGTGCCGCCGTCGAATACCAGGTCGATGTTGCCGATCGTGACGACGTCGTTCTCGCGAAGCATCGTGTCCTTGACACGTTGTCCGTTGACGAACGTGCCGTTGATGCTGCGCATGTCCTGGATCTGCGTGCCGGACGGCGTCGGCAGCAGTCGGGCGTGGTGGCGCGATGCCAGCATGTCGGCGACGACGATGTCGTTGTCCGGCGCGCGTCCGACGGTGGTGGCGTGCTGTGCTTCGGGTCCTCGCCGCCGTGCGCGTAGCGCCGTGATGGCCTGGGTGGGCGCGGCGATGACGGGCCGCTTCGTTTGCGCCGTGGTCCGGTTGTCCGGTGCGAGAGCGAGTTCGAACGTCAGTCGCGGCCCGTCGGGGTTGCCGAGGTTGAGGCTCAACCCGTCGGTCGCGGCGGTCGATTGGATCCGTTGCGCGCCGAGGAAGATCCCGTTGCGGCTGCTGTTGTCGATCGCCATCCAGAAGCCGTCGTGGTACCGCAGAATCATGTGCGCCCGCGAAATGGCCGGGTGCGGGATACGCAGATCGGCTCGGACGTCGCGGCCGACAATCACGTCGCGGCCTGGCGGAAACGTGCGCCGCATACCGTCGGAGCTGACGGTGAGCATGGGCGGGGGAGGCTGACTCGGACCGCCTGCCTGGCTCACCGGCTCACGATAACCAGCGCAGCCTCATCCTTTCGGGTCCAACGGGAACATCGCGCGCCGGTCCGCAGGTACCAGGTCGAGGTATTCGGGGTGCCGGTCGATGAAACGCTGGACGAACGGGCAGTAGGGCTGCACCGCCAATCCCTGTGCGCGCGCAGCATCCAACGCGGCCTTGACGAGCAACGTGCCCAGCCCGGCGCCCTCACGGGACCGGTCGATCTCGGTGTGGATCAAGGAGATCACGCCGGGTCGGCGCCGATACTCCACGAAGCCGGCGACCTCCCCGTCGACTGCGATCTCGAAGCGCCGCCGCGCGGGCACATCGGTGACGGTCGGCGTCGCGGTGGTCATGGCTGTGCCTGCAGTAGGTAGCGGTGCACCATCGCGATGGCCACCCCGCCTTCGCCGACGGATGCCGCGACGCGTTTCACCGAGCCCGAGCGGATGTCGCCGACGGCGAAGATCCCGTCAGCGCTCGTTTCGAGCGCGAGCGGTTCGCGATCAGCGCTGTACTGACCGGCCTTCACCACGTCACTACCCGTCACGACGAAACCGTGCTCGTCGCGCAAGATCTCGGGCGGAAGCCAGTCGGTGGCGGTTTCCGCGCCGATGAGCACGAAGACGACGCCGGCATCGCGGCGAGACGTCGTGCCGGTTCTGTGATCGATGACGTCGATCGCTTCGAGTCGTTCGTCTCCGTGCACGGCGACGACCTCGGAGCGTGTTTCGATGCGGATGTTGGCTTTCGTCGCGATCTGCTGGATGAGGTAGTGCGACATGCTCTCGGCAAGCGACTCACCGCGGACCAGAAGCGTCACCGATCGGGCATGCGTGGAGAAGAAGATCGCGGCTTGTCCGGCCGAATTGCCTGCCCCGATCAGATAGACGTCCTTGCCCTGCGCCAGTCTGGCGTCGCTGCGCGCGGCGCCGTAGTAGATGCCGGCGCCGATGAACCGTTCGACGTCGTCGACCTGAAGTCTCCGCCAGTCCACGCCCATCGCGAGCACGATCGATTTGGTTCGCAGGAGATCGCCGCCGTCCAGTCCGACGGTCATCGCCGAGGGGTCGATGGTCTCCACGCGGCGAGTCACGATGATCTCGGCGCCCAGCCGCTTCGCCTGCCGCAGCGCGCGACTGGCCAGGTCGTCGCCGGAGACGCCGAACGGAAATCCGGTGTAGTTCTCGATGCGGGTCGAGGTGCCTGCCTGCCCGCCGGGGGCGAACGATTCGATCAGCGCAGTCTGCAGCCCTTCGGAGGCGGCATTGACTGCTGCGGTCAACCCGGCGGGTCCGCCACCGACGATCACCACGTCGTAATGCGCCCTGCCGGGCGCAACTGTCAGGCCCGCGACCGTGGCGACCGCACGCATCGTCGGGGTGCTCAGCCGGGTGCCGTCGCGCAGCATCACCGCCGGATAGGGCGGCCCCACAGCGTCGTCCGGATCCCGGTGTTCGTATGGAATCTGGTTCCGTCGCAGGAAGCTGTCGCAGGTGTGGACGCCTGGGTCGAGCCGCGGACCGATGACGAAAATCGCGGGTTCGGGCGGCTGCGCGGTGGCGTTGCGGAGCATCTCCATGCGCTCCACTGCGGCGGCACCGACGGCGGCCGACACCTCGGGCGCCATCGCCGCGAGGGTGTGGAAGTCCTCGACGGTCAGCTTCAACACGCGGGACCGGTCGACGGCCCGCATGCTGGCGGGCAACGGTGTGCCGAGGGTCATCGGGACCTCGCCGCCGAGTTCCCCCGGTCGCCGCACGCCGATCACCTGTTCGACGCCGTTGACCATCTTGGTCAACTCCGTCATGCCCTCGATCACGACGGCCAGGAACCGGCCGTCCCCCTCGTGGGCTACGTACTCCCCGGGGACCAGGTGGATGTCTTCGACTGCGCCGGCGAGGAACTCCAACTCCTTTTCCCCGAGTGTCGAGAACAGGGGAATCGTGGCCAGTTCTTCGATAGTGAACATGATTGCCTCCCAACCGATACTGGAATGGTCGGCCCGGCACAGGTGTCGGCGCATGGGGCATCGGCCTCATCCTCCGAACCGGAGATGCGAATTGGCCGGGTCCTTTACTCTGGCCAACTAGTGCTGAATGGGTACGCAAGACGCATTGCGGCAGCGGCAGCTGTCGTTGTGAGTTCTGTCGTTTTCGCCAACGCACCGGCGTCGGCGTTTCCAGGCGAGGATGCACCGGGTGAGCTGGTGATCGGCGGGTTGCCTCGGACGTACCAACTGCACGTCCCACCGGGTCCGCCGAGCGGTCTGGTGATCAACCTGCACGGCGCCGGGCAGAGCGGCGGCGAGCAGGCCGCGATAACGAACTACGACGCCGTGGCCGACCAGCACGGGTTCGTGGTGGCCTATCCCGACGGTATCGACCTCAGCTGGGCCGACGGCCGCGGTGCGTCGGTGCCCGACCGCCAGGGGGTCGACGACGTCGGCTTCCTGGCGGCGCTGATCGATCAACTCTCCCGCGACTACGGCATCCCACCCGGGCGGGTGTTCGCCACGGGCCTGTCGGCGGGCGCGTTCATGGCCAACCGACTGGCATGCCAACGCGCCGACCTGGTCTCCGCGATCGCCCCGGTCGCCGGAACGCTCAGCGCCGCGTATCCGTGCGCGCCGTCCCAACCTGTCTCGGTCCTGCAAGTGCACGGCACCGCCGACCCCGTCGTGCCGTTCGGCGGCGGCACGATGCTCGGTCGCGGCGGGTACAGCGACATCGTGGCGGCGCCGGCGCTCGCGCAGCGGTGGCGCGAACTCGACGGCTGCCCCGGTGCGCCGGTCGAAGACGCCGTCGGTGCCGTGCACCGGTTCACCGCCGCGGGATGCGCCCGCGGTACCGAGGTCGATTTCCTTCAGGTCGACGGCGGCGGTCACGCCTGGCTGATCGATTCATCGCAAGCCAGCGCGCAGTTCTTCGCCACGCACGGCAGGTGACCGCTACGCCCGGTGTTGCACGATGTTGATCACGTTGCCGTCGGGTGCCTTGACCATGAACCGGCGCACCCCCCACGCCTCGGTGGTCAGCGGGTACACCACCTCGTAGCCGAGCTGCCGCGCTTCGTCGTGCGCGGCGTCGACGTCGTCGGCGTGCACCGAGATGACAGGCAGCAGGTGCGCCTCGAGGTCACGCCTCACGAGTTGGACGTGGGCTCCGGTCTCGGGTGAGGTGTAGCGGGCCGCCCAGCCCATGTTGAACTCCTCGTCGCGCAACCCGAGATAGTCGGTGTAGAAGCTCTTGGCGGCATCGACGTCGGCTACTTGAAGATTCGCGGTGATGCGCTCTGCTCGCATGTTCAGTCCTTGTCGGCGTGCTTGGTGAGGAATTCGACGACGGCGTCGGCGAACAGGTCGTTGCGATCGCCCGCGACCATGTGCCCGGCACCTCCCACGTCGACGAAGCCGATTTCGGGGAAGCGAGCGATGAACGCGTCAGCACGTTCGGCGGTGACCAGGTCGCTCATCTGGCCGCGCACCAGAAGCATCTGCACGCGGGTGCGGAGAATCGACTCGACCGCGTCGTACATCCGGTCCACCTCGGTCACCTCGATCGGCGGGAGCGCCGAGGTGCCGTCGATGAACTTCGGGTCCCAATGCCAAAACCAACGACCGTCTCGCTGGCGCAGATTCGTTCGGAGGCCGTCGAGATCGGTCGGCCGGGGCCGGTGCGGGTTGTACTCCTGGATCATGTCGGCGACCTCGTCGAGCGATTCGAAACCCGATTCCATCCGGTCGTACATGAAGTTGTGGATCCGCGACGCTCCCGAGGGATTCATGTCGGGCACGATGTCGACGAGCACCACGGCGCGCACCGTGGCGGGCGAAAGCTCGCCAGCCAGCAGCATCGACGTGAAGCCACCCAGCGAGGCGCCCACCAACACCGGCCGTGCAGGAAGCAGGCGCAGCACTTCGAGCACGTCTTTGGCGAACGTGGTGACGCGGTAGTCGCCGTCGTCCGACCAGTCGGATTCACCGTGGCCGCGCAGGTCGACCGTGACGGCCTGCCAACCGCGTTCGGCGACCGCGGCCGCGGCGCGACCCCATGACCGACGGGTCTGACCGCCGCCGTGCAGGAACACCACCGCAGGGGCGGCCGGATCGCCGTAGCGGTCTGCCACGATGCGGACGCCGTCGATTCCGTTGGCGCTGAACGACACCGGAGTCGTGGTCATCGTTGCAGGCCCCACTGTCCAAAATCGGGTGCGAGGACGTCGTCGACGTCGACGCTGGTGCCTGCGAGCACCACGCCGGGGTCCGACGGGGTGACGACGACCGACTGATAGAGCGCGGCCCCTGGCGCACGTTCACCGTGGGACCAGGCCCTGGTCTGCCACGCCCACCAGTGACCTGGCGACGTCGATCGCCCGATGACATGGTCGCCGATCGCCCATCCGCACACTTGCGCGTGACCGTAGATGCCTGTGCGGTTCACGCCGAGCACGGAGTTGATTCCCCGAAGCCATTGGACCGCGGTGCTTTTCCACGTGTCCTGGTCGATGTCTTCGTCGATGCTGAAGAAGATGGGGGCGGTGTCGGGGCCGCCCGCAGCGCCGTGCCACCGTAGCGCGGTCTTGGCGTCGGCGACGCCGCCGTCGAAGCCGCGGGTGTAGTCCGACGGTGTCGGCCACCCGGGTTTGCCGTACTGATAGCAGCTGACGATGTGAAGACCGTTCGCGCGTAACGCGTCTGCGTACTCCCGCGTCACCGGTTTGAAGTCGAAGTCCGCGCCTGGCCGCAATTCGGACACGTACACGAGCGCACCGTCGAACCCTGCTGACTTGATCGCTTGCGGCGGAACCAACCGGTGCGTGAAGTCGATCAGCCTGAGGCTGGCCGCAGAAGCTTGTGGCGCCAGCGCGCCGAGGCCAAGGACCACCGGTGTGGCGGCGGCCCACTTGAGGGCTTGGCGTCGGGTAACAGGGTTCAGCATGTCAGCACCATGCATCCTGCGATCGGTCCGCCTCCTGCTGCAGCGACAGCGACTTGCGGTCGCTGTGTCACCTGCCGGTCACCAGCCTGCCCGCGCAGTTGCAGACACGCCTCGTGCAGCAGCCAATAGCCGTGCATGCGTCCGGCCGACAATTGGCCGCCGTAGGTGTTCAGCGGCAACTCGCCGTCGAGGGCGATGCGTGTCGCGCCCTCGATGAACGGCCCCGCCTCGCCGTCGGCGCAGAAGCCCAGTGCTTCCAGCCAGGCGAGCGTCAGAAAGGTGAAGCCGTCGTATATTTCGGCCACGTCCACATCCGCGGGTGTCAGGTCCGTGCGTGACCACATTTCGGCCGCCGCTTCTACGGACGCCATCTTCGGGAAATCGTCGCGATGGAACCATCCACCCGAACCGTACGCCCCGCCGATGGCCTCGACCGCGACGGCCCGGTTCGGGCAATCCGGTGCGTAGTCGGCATGGGAGACAACCATCGCGATGGATCCGTCGATCGGTACGTCGCAGTCCAACAGTCCGAACGGTGTCGACACCGGACGCGCCGCCAGGTAGTCGGCCATGCTCATCGGATCCCGGTAGGCCGCACGCGGATTCAGTCCGGCGTTGCGTCGGCTGTGGATGGCGAGCCAGCCCAATTGTTCTTTGGTCGTTCCGTACAGGTCCATGTGGCGGCGGCAGTGCATCGCCAACCAGTTCGCCGCCGAATACGAGTGCGCGGCCAACAGTTCGTCGAGGTCTTCGAACGGTTTGAGTTTGCGCCGGGTGCCCGGCTGACGTGGCTCGACGGGCGGCGACGCCAGCGGGTTGAGCATGGGTGACGCGGTTTGATCCACTGAACCGCCCAGCATCGCGACGGTTCGGTAGACCAGCACGTGATGCGCCCGGCGTTCGGAGACCGCGCGGAACGCCGACATCACCGGGATGAGCACGCCGCCGGTACCGAAGCCCGAGGTCTGATCGGTGGCGTCGATGCCCAGCGCGTCGAGCACCGCGCTGGGGGGCGTATCGCCCAGCGTGCCGATTCCGTCGATGTCGGCAGGCGTCAGCCCGGCGTCCTCGATGGCGGAGTGGGCCGCCTCGAGGGTGAGTTCGAGACCGGGGATGCCCGTTCGGCGGCCGATGCGCGAGATGCCCAGGCCGCTGATGATCGCGTCCTTCTCGAAATGGCTCACCGGCAGCATTCACCTCATACGTCTATTTTTGTAATGACAGCCTTCTGGAATGTACTTTGCTTGTCATGCCCGACGCCGCCGTACCCGCGAATCCGGCGCGGATGCTGCCCAAACTCGACGAGCACAATCGGCCGTTCTGGACCGGTGGCGCCGACGGGCAACTCCTCATCGACCGATGCACACAGTGCGCGGCGTGGGTCAGTCCGCCGGCAGCGGACTGCCCGGATTGCGGCGGCGCGCTCGTCGCACGCCCCGTCTCGGGATACGGCACCGTCTTCACCTACACCGTCAACTATCAGCCGTTCAATCCGGCTGTGCCGGTGCCGTATGTGATCGCGATCGTCGAATTGGCAGAACAGGCCGATCTGCGCATCGCCTCCAATATCGTTGATTGTGAATCGGACTCGGTGTACATCGGCATGTCGGTCGAGGTCCGGTTCGAATGCCACGAGGTCGACGGCGAGACGGCCTTCGTTCCGGTGTTCGTCCCGCGAAAGGATGAGCCATGACCCAAGATTCGGGCCCAGTCATCACCGGGATCCATCACGTCTCCGTGACGGTGCGCGACCTCGAAACGAGCGTCGCCTGGTATCAGCGGGTGTTCCGCGCCGACCGTGTGCCCATGACGTTCCCGCATTATGAACGCGAGGACACCGGGTACGGCGTGTTGCTCGTCGATCAGCGTTCGGGCCTGGTGATCGGTCTGCACACCAATGCCGGCAACGACGGTCGGGCATTCGATGAAGCGCGTACGGGTTTGGACCACGTGGGTTTCAATGTCGCCTCGCGGGCGGAATTGGAGGCCTGGGCGGCGTGGCTTGACGAACTCGGTGTCGAGCACTCCGGGATCCGTTCCGGCGATCAACCGTTCCCGTTCGCGACGTTGGTGTTTCGCGACCCGGACAACATTCAGCTCGAATTGTTCGCCGTCTGCTGAGACGGCACCTTAGGCTGCAGGCTGTGCCGATCGATCGCGCCGGCGTTGTGGCCGGCTGTATCCGACTTGCCTCGGGTATTTCGTTTCTCGTCGACCCGGTGGGTGCGAACAAGCTGTGGGGTGACCCGGATGAGCCTGCGCCGACGGCGCGACTGCTGTTGCGTTCGATGGGATATCGCGACGCGTTGATCGGCGGGCTGCTGGCGACGGCGGCACTGCGCGGCCGCGATACCCGGGGCTGGTTTCTGGCGTCGGGCGGTGCGGACGCGGCCGACCTACTCGGCGGCATGAGCGTGCACAGTGAGATGAAGCCGTCGCAGCGGCTGATCGGTCTTGGCGGCGCGGCCGTCGGAATCGGAGTCGGGGTGTGGGGCGCGACGCGGCGTCGGCCGCGGCCAAAATACCCGGCGCCCTAGACATTCGCTCGCGTTTATCCCCAGGCCCGAATTCATCCACAGATTGAGCCCGGGTGGGGCTTTGGTCGTGTGCGGTGTCGTAGGTGGTGGTGATGATGGGGTCATGTTTCCGATCCCGTCTGCTGCTTCGTTCGACGGTCCTGTGGTGACTCGCAGTGATCGTCTTGAGGTGCTGTTCGAGGAACTCGCCGAGTTGGCGGGGCAGCGCAATGCGATTGATGGGCGCATTGTGGAGATCGCCGCGCAGATCGAGCGGGACAACTTGTGGGGTGCCACCGGGGCGCGCTCGGTGGCGGCGTTGATGGCCTGGCGGTTGGGATTGTCGTCGTCCACGGCGCACACCATCACCACGGTCGCGGATCGGTTGGAGGAGTTTCCCCGCTGTACGCAAGCGATGCGTGCGGGGCGGTTGTCGTTGGATCAGGTCGGGGTGATCGCTTCTCGCGCGGGCGAGGGATCGGATGCGCATTACGCGGAGTTGGCGGCGGTGGCGACGGTGAGCCAGTTGCGCACCGCGGTGAAGCTGGAGCCGCGCCCGGATCCGGATCCCACGCCGCAGCCGCAGGCGTCGTTCAGCAAGACTTCGGACGAGCAGTGCACGAAGTATCGGATCACGTTGCCGATTGATCAGGCGGCGACGTTTGATGCGGCGTTGGCGTCACACCGGGATGCGTTGTTCGCCGAGTACACCGCTGGTCAGCCGTTGCCGACGGCCCCGGCGGCGTTCATCCGGCTGGTCGAATCTGGTGGGGATGCCGAGGCGGTGCGGCGCCCGCAGGGTCAACGCACCACCGTGGTGGTGCATGTGGATCTCGAGGCGCGCATCGCCAACCTGCACCTGGGGCCGCTGCTCTCGGACGCCGACCGCCAATACCTGACCTGCGATGCGACCTGTGAGGTGTGGTTCCAACGCTGCGGGCGGGTGATCGGCACCGGACGCACCACCCGCACCATCAACCGGCGGTTGCGGGGCCACCCGGGGTTTGCATGCCCACCACATCATCCACTGGGAAGACGGCGGCCTGACCGAGCTGGACAACCTGGTGCTGGTCTGCCCGTACCACCACCGGCTGCACCACAAAGGCGAGATCACCATCACCGGGCCCGCCGACACCCTCGTCGTCACCGACAGCGACGGCAACCCACTGACCTCGGCATCACTGGCCCGCCCACCCAACGGCCCACCGCCCGACGTTTCACCCTGGACCGGGCCACTCGGCGAACGCGCCGACTGGTGGTGGTACGACCCCTACGAACCCAAACCACCGCCCAGCGACAACTGACCCGGTTCCGCGAAAAGCATAGGCGTGCAATACATTCCGCGACAATGTCGCTCATAGGTGGGCAATTCGGCCATTGCGTCCATTGCGGGGCGGACCCGCCGCCGCTCACAGCGCCGCCAGCACCGCCCGCAGTTCACTGCACAGATCACCGCTGCCGCGATGCCGCAGCGGTCCGTTCCAGTCGGCCAGCAGTCGGCGCAGTCGCGCGGTGCCGCGCGGGCTGACGTCACGACGGCTCACTAGTCGCTTGTCCACCCGCTCGATCAGATCCGCGGCGTCCCACACGGCGGGAACCCTCGCGCCGGGCGCCGACATCACCCGGTCGCACAACACTGCCGTGCCTCGCCGCCGCAACTCGGCAGCGAGGAATTCCCGGTGCCCGCGAGAGACCAGTCGCTGCACGTGCACCTGCAGCGCGCTGCCTGCTTCGGGCCCGGCGCCGGATAGGACCAACCGGTCATAGTGGCGCGCCCCCAACCGGGCGGCGATCCGTGACAGGAGAGACGGGGCAGCGGCAACTGGGGTGTGAAGCGTGATCGTCATGCCACGAGTATTTCCCGGCGACCACCCGGCGCGGTTCCGGCGATCTGCCCTTTCACCGGGGGATTCGATCATCCCCCGATCGGTGGACAACGGTCGAAAACTGCTCGGTCAGCCGCCCCGCGGGTGCACGATGTTTCTGTGATCGACGGGGGAGTGCATTACGCGCGCAACGGGGATGTCCGCCTCGCGTATCGCACCCTGGGCGACGCCGACACCACAGTGGTCTGGGTGCCGGGTTGGGTCAGCAACGTCGATATGATCGCCGATCCCGACCTTCCGTTCACCCCGTTCTTCGAGCAGTTGGCGCACCGCACTCGGTTCGTTGCCTGGGACAAACGCGGGACAGGCCTGTCGGACCCCGTGACACGAGTCCCGCCGCTCGACGAGCGGATGGACGACCTGCACGCGGTGATGGATGCAGTGGGGGCGGATTGTCCGGTGCTGTGGGGCGTCTCGGAAGGCGGCCCGATGAGCATCTTGTTCGCAGCGACCTATCCCGAACGCGTTCGCTCGCTGATCCTGTACGGAACGCTTCCGAGATTCATCCCGGAGCTGCCGGATTATCCGTGGGGATTCGGCTCCGATCTCTCAAACCGAGTCCACGAGCAGATCGAAAAGCGTTGGGGTGAAGGCGCACTGGCCGATCTTTTCTTCGGCTCCATCGCCGATGTACCGGGCTTCCGCGAAATGTACGGCCGCATCGAGCGCACATCTGCGAGTCCGATGATGGCGCGGATGCTATGGGACGCGGTGTCCGCGATCGACGTGCGTCCGTTGTTGCGAACCGTGCGAACTCCCACCCTTGTGCTCTGCAGGCGCGGCGACGTCGTCGCGACACCCGAGTCCGGCCGCGCATTGGCCGAGGCCATTCCCGGCGCCGAGTTCCGGGAATTACCGCCGGGACCGCACGGCTTGCTCGATGACGCGCTCGCGTCGGCCATCGTCGAGTTTGCCTGTGGCGCCTCGCAAGAGGAGCAAGGCGAGCGGGTGCTCTCGACGGTGATGTTCACCGACATTGTCAGCTCGACAGAACTGCTCAGCGCGCATGGTGACACGCACTGGCGCCACGAACTCGACGCGCACGATCGGCTGGTCGACCGGTTGCTGTCAAAGTACGGCGGTCAGCGCGCCAAACACACCGGAGACGGCGTGTTCGCGCTCTTCGACGGCCCTACCAAGGCGGCCCGGTGCGGGCTCGAACTGGTGCCGACGCTGGCCGGACTCGGTATGCATGTCCGGGTCGGTGTGCACATCGGTGAATGCGAGAAGCGCGGTGACGAGTGGAGCGGAATGGCCGTTCACGTGGGCGCGCGCATCGGTGGGATGGCGCATGCCGACGAGGTGCTCGCCAGCCGAACCGTGCGCGACCTGTCGGCAGGGTCAGGGTTGCGCTTTGAAAGCCTCGGTGCGCAACGCCTCAAGGGCCTGGCCGACGAGACCGAGGTGTTTCGCGTCAGTAAACCGCTGTAACCGCTAGGCCGACGCCGCCAACGCTTTTCGATCCTCGTCGGCGAACGTGTCCTCGAGTTGCAGCGGCGTGTAATCGATATCGATCTCCTCGATCGGACGACCCCTGGCGCTGCTGATCGTGCCGAAGCGGCGCATGCCCTTGTCGGTGGCGTACTGCTGGAATTCGTCCTTCTCGAGGCCGAACGGGATCACCTCGTAAAGGGCGTAAGCGTCTTCGGTGTTCTGCAACGCCAGCGGGATGAGTTGGTTCATCCGGGTCTCGAACACACCCCAGAGCGAGTCATCGGCAGCGACATGGCGTCGACACGTGAACGTCCCCCATGCCATGTGTCGCCGCTCGTCGTCACCGATCCGCTTCACCAGTTCCTGCATCCCGGGCAGGATGCCACGGTCGACGCAAATCCGGTGCCACGCATAGTATCCCGTCAGCGCCATCATGCCCTCGATGACGTGGTTGTACGTGGCCGAAGCGCGGACCTGAGCCGCAGGCGACGGATCGGTTGCCAGCGCGTCCAGCGATTGGGGGAGTTCGTCGTAGAAGATCGTCCGGTACGCGGGCAGGTCGTCGAGGAAGTGCTGCAGATCGCCGGTCATGCCGACGGCGTCGAGCCACATGCGGAACACTTGCGTGTGTTTGGCCTCTTCGAACGCGAACTGTGTCAAGTACATCTCGTCACCGAGCCTGCCCTCGGCGCGCATCGCCGCCATGAACGGCTGGATGTCCTGGGTGACCGCTTCCTCGCCCGCGATGAACTGCGCGCACAACCGGGTGGCCCACTCGCGCTCGAGTTCGGTCAGCGACTCCCAGTCTTCCCGGTCGCGGGAGAAGTCGATATCGGCCGGATCCCAGAACTTGGCATTTCCGCCCGTGAACAGCTTGAGCGGCAGGCTGTCCCAGTTGAGTCCGCCCGCGGCGAGCGACTGTGACCGTGTTCTTGTCATGGCAATGACCTCCTGTCGATCAAGCGGTGGTTGATGTCATCGACGGCGATGTGGCGAACGCGCTTCGCAGCACCGCGACCAGCCTGCGTACGGCCAGTGCCGGCTGTTCCGGGTTCGGTTCGTCGAGGCCGAGGACCGGGTCCATCCCGCGCACATACGGCGCCAAGGCCAGGTGCGGGAAGACCAGCAGCAGCAGCGATAGCAGCGCATCGGTGTCCGCCTCGGCCGCCACGTCGCCGCGTATCTGCGCGTCTCGCACCAGCGGGCGCAGGACCTCCAGGTAGTGACGATGGATGACGCTGCGCACGCTGATGCGCGCATCGGTGTCGACCTCGAAACTCGCCGCGGCGTGCAGCGACCGCTCCTTCGGATGATCGGCGAAGTACGTGACCCACGAATCCATCAGATCGGTCAGAAACTCGAAAAACGGCCTGCTCGGGTTGAGTTCGACGATGCGGGTCTCCATGTAGGTGCGCACCCGCTGGCTGCCGACATCGGCGATGAACGCGTAGAGATCGCGCTTGTCCGCGAAGTATTGGAACAGGCTGCCCTTGGCGACTCCGGCGCGCCGCGCGATGACGTTCAGGCTGCCGCCGGAGAACCCATGCGCCCCGAACTCAGCCTCCGCGGCGTCGATCACCGCCGCCCGACGAGCCGGGTCAAGTCGCGCCCACGTCACTGTCGGCACAGGCACCTCCTCGCGCCTTGTATGACCACTGGTCATATTACTGTGAGGGCTGTCACAGTCAAGGTCGTGCCGATAGTCGCCGCCTTCAGCATTCCTACGCATTGCCGATCCCGGTGCTCCGGTGGAGATCGCAGATTCGACAAATCGAACTAACGCACTTCCCCGGAGGGACCGTCGTCATACTGACAACCGTGACGCCGAGAAAAGTGCGGGACACATCACCGAAGCGTGGATGGCTGACGCCGAGACAGCAGCGCGCCTGGGTCGCCTATATGCGAGTGCAGCTACGAATGACCTACGAGATGAACCGCCAGCTGCAGGCCGACTCGGGATTGTCGCTGTCCGACTACGACGTGCTGGTGGCGCTCAGCGGTGACAACGACGAGGGCTTGCGTGTCAGCGACTTGGCCGCGCAGATCGGCTGGGAACGTAGCAGGCTGTCACATCAGTTGCGACGCATGGAAGAACGTGGTCTCACCGAGCGCCGCCCCAGCACCGAAGACGGCCGCACGACCAACGTTGTGCTCACCGAGAAAGGGCGGCAGGCGATCGCCGACGCCGCACCCGGGCATGTCGACCTGGTGCGCAGCCTGTTCTTCGATCCGCTGCCCGAGAATCTGCTCGCCCCGTTCACGGCCGCACTGGAGCACATTCACGTCAACCTCGATCACAACAGCTCACTCCCGCCAGCGCCGAGCTAGAGTTTAGGTGATTTATCACCTAAACGATGGGAGCAGACGATGAGTGAAGTCATCACCCGCCTGATGGAAGCCAATCTGCTGGGCGTGTTCGACGAACGGGACCCGCAACGGCGCGCCGAAGCGATCGCCGTGACCTACGCGGATGACGTGGAGTGGATCGACGATGAAGGCACCGCCACCGGGCATGACGAGCTGAACGCCAAGGCTGCTGAGCTGCAGGAAAAGCTGACGGGCATGCACTTCGTCAAGGCAAGCCCGGTACGTCAGACCCGCGGCCTCGGTTTCCTTGCCTGGGAGGTCCGGACCCCCGACAATGCCACAGTCGCGTCCGGCTTCGACGTCGCCGAGATCGCCGACGAACGCATCATCCGGATGTGGACAGTGCTGAACCCCCCGGAATAGGTGATGTTTCACCTTTGTTCTAGCGAACGAACCGCAGGAACCACAAGAATGGAGCCCGATCATGGGACAGCTCGACGGCAAGACGGCTTTGGTCACCGGAGGCACATCAGGCATCGGCCTCGCGACTGCCAAGCGGCTGGCCGATGAAGGAGCGTACGTCTTCATCACCGGTCGCGATCGCACTCGCCTGGATGAGGCCGCGGCGTCGATTGGCGCTCACGGTGTGCGGAGCGACATCAGCAAGCCCGACGAACTGGACAGCCTGGCCGCCGAAATCGCCAAGCACGGTAGGGGACTTGACGTCCTTTTCGCCAACGCAGGCGGCGGCGACTTTGCCACCCTCGCCGATGTGACGCCAGAGCACTACGGGGACAACTTCGACCGTAACGTGGCAGGCACGGTGTTCACCGTGCAGAAGGCTCTGCCGTTACTCAATGACGGCGCCTCGGTGATACTGGCAGGATCCACCGCCGCCTCCGAAGGTGTCCCGGCGTTCGGGTTGTATGCCGCGTCCAAGGCCGCCATCCGCTCGCTGGGCCGGACGTGGGCTGCCGAGCTGGCCGACCGCAAGATCCGGGTGAACACCATCGTTCCCGGCCCGATCGAGACTCCGGGACTCACCGGCCTGGCACCCGCCGACCAGAAGCAGGATCTGCTGGACGGCATGACTGCGCAGGTCCCGATGAAGAGGCTGGGCCGCCCCGACGAAATCGCCTCCGCGGTGCTGTTCCTGGCGTCGGATCAGAGCAGCTTCATGACCGGAGCGGAGTTGGCTGTCGACGGTGGGCAGATACAACTCTGACCATTGCAGAAGTCGAACACCCTTGCGCAAAGAAAGCGGTTGGCGCCCGGCAATCTCGATCGCACTTCGCAGCATTTCGACAGTCGCTTGACTGCGGCTTATTGCGTCGGGTCTTGCTCCCGGCGCCGGTCACGCCACTTCACGTACCCGCGGTGCGTGACGAAAGCGCCGACGACGGCCGTCACGCACCAGACCGCGACGGCGGAGTAGGCCAGCGGCGAGGAAAGGTCACCGATCGACGCGCCAAGCGCGGTGTAGACGAAGGCCCGCGGCGCCGCCCCGATGAAGGCTCCAACGGCCATCTGCCACAACGGAACTCCGAAAGCCCCGAACGCATACGACGCCAGCGCGTCGGAGACGCCGGGGATGAATCGCTGACCGACGACGGCCCACAGGCCGCGGCGGTCGATCAGTCGGTCGAGACGGTCGGCGCGGTCCGCGCCCAGAAGCGCCCGCGCACTGTCCCGGCCTGCGCGCCTGCCGATGCGGCTGGCGATGATCGCTGTACCGACCGTGGCGCCCAGGGTCACAAACACCCCCAGCACGGGCCCGAACAACACACCGCTGCCTGCGGCCAGGATGGGGCCGGGGACAAACAGGGCGGCGAGCACGGCGGCCACCACGATGTAGGTCAGCGGCGCGGCGGGGCCGGCGGCGGCGACCGTCTGCCGGATGTCGTCGACGTCGATGACGTGGCTGACGGCGACCAGATAGAACAGACCGAGCAGGAATCCCGCGAACAGCGCCAGCCGCACGATGTGGCGGCGTCGACCACCTGCGGTGGGTTCGTCGATATCGGTCATGCTGGCTGCGATTGTCCCGCACCAGCGCGGTGTGCCTGCTAGCCGGAGGTGTGCACGATCAGGATGTCGATCTTCGATTTGCGCGCGACGTCGGCGGGAACCGAGCCGAGCAGCCGCCCTGCCACCGAGTTGAGGCCGACGTTGCCGACGACGATCAGATCCGCCTTGACCTCCTGCGCCAGGTGGATCAGGGCGTCGACCGGTGCGCCCTCGATGGCGCGTTCCTCGATGTCGTGTGCGCCCGCGCCTTTTGCCTTGTCGCGTGCGTCGCGAAGGATCGCGTAGACCGGCGCGTCGCCGTGCAGCATGTAGCCCTCGCGGCCCAGCGTGTCAGCAGCGCGCGGGTCGGCGACGTGGTCGTGCGTTGGCGCGTGTGACCAGCTACCCCGGTCCACGTGTGGGATGTGCGCGCTGGCGATGATCAGCTTCGCGTTTTCCTGCGCCGCGAACGCACCCGCCCGCTCGACGGCCCGCATCGACGAGTCCGACCCGTCCGTGCCGACGATCACTGTCCGATAGCCGCTCATGTCGGGTCATTAAACGCTTGCCGGGGCGGCCGCGGATCGGTTTACGTATCGAAGTCGGTACTTGCGCTCAGGTCTTCCCACTTCGCGATTTCGTTGGCACGGGCTTCGGCGACGTTTCGGTAGGTGGCGAGCGCGTCCGGGCCGAGTAGCAGGAACGCGGGCGGCTCACTCGATTCGACGACGGTGATGATGGCCTCGGCCGCTTTCGCGGGATCGCCTGCCTGGTTGCCGTCCATCGTGTCGTTTTCCTTGCGCCGCCGGCCTGCGGTATCGGCGTAGTCGTCGATGACCGTGGGCGACTGGGTCAGCGAGCGTCCGGCGAAGTCGGTACGAAACGCGCCGGGTTCGACGACGGTGACCCAAATGCCAAGGGGCGCAACCTCATCGCGCAGTGACCCGCTGAGGCCTTCGATGGCCGCTTTCGCCGCGGCGTAGTAGCCGGACCCGACCGGTGTCCGCTGGGCGCCGATGGACGAGATGTTCACGATCCAGCCGCGCCGCCGCGCCCGCATGTCCGGCAGTACTGCCTTCGTCATCGCGACGGTGCCGAAGAAGTGCGTCTCGAACAGCTGTCGGACCGCGTCGTCCTCGCCCTCTTCGACGGCGGCGCGGTACCCGTAGCCGGCATTGTTGACCAGCACGTCGACGCCGCCGAACCGCTCGTTGGCCTGCTGCACCGCGGCACTCACCTGATCGGGCTCGGTCACGTCGAGTGCTACGGCGAGTACGCGGTCGGACGCGACGTCGGCCAGATCGGCGACTTTCGCGGCATCGCGCGCGGTGACAACGGCGTTGTGTCCCGCACTGATGACGGCCTCGGCGAGTGCGCGGCCGAGGCCGGTCGAGCAACCGGTGATGAGCCAAGTGGACATCGGATGTTCCTTTCAGCAGTCCGCGATCTGCAGCGGGATCCACCCTCTCATGGCGTGGTTTGAGCAAGAATTGACGACGGAGAAAATGAGGGCGACCATGACCGACGACCTTGCTTCCGGTTTCCAGAGCGTCGACCGCGCCCCGGATTTCGAGATGTTCTCGCGATGTCTGACGCTGGTCGACTCGCTGCCGTTCTTCGCCGAATGCAAACGCGAGAGCTACGAATTGCTCGGGACCGGCCGCGGTCGTCGGATCCTGGAGGTGGGCTGTGGGCTAGGGGACGACGCCGCGGCGCTGGCCAGACTTGTCGTCCCAGGTGGATCGGTGGTCGCCGTCGACGGCAGTGAGGCGATGATCGACGCGGCGCGCGCCCGCCACGGTGGCGTCGAGGGGCTGTCCTTCCACGTCGCTGATGCCGCCGAATTACCCTACGACGACGCTCATTTCGATGGCTGCCGCATCGATCGGGTGCTTCAGCACATCGCTGATCCCGCTCCTGCTATCGGTGAGATGGTCCGCGTGTTGCGGCCCGGTGGTGTGCTTGTCGCCTACGACAACGATTGGGAGACGTTGACGGTCGACTCGGCTGATCGCGCGACCACCCGCACCATCTTGAACGAATGGTGCGACCGGTTCCCCTCCGGTTGGATCGGGCGCAAGCTTGTCCCGCTGTTTCTCGACGCGGGCCTTACCGACGTCGTCGCCCACCCGAAGACGTTGGTGCTCCGCGAGTTGGAGCTGGCCGATCAGTTGTATCTGTTCTTCTCGACCGCAAACAGGCTCGTGGCGGGCGGACTCCTCGATCGCGCCGATGTGCAGCGCTGGTCGGATTCGTTGCGCACCGCCGACGCCGATGGTCGATTCTTCAGTTCCTACACCGGCTTTCTCGTGTCAGGAACCCGCACCGGCCCGTGATGCGTCCTGCCGAACTTCATGCAGTTTCGCTATCGTTCATGCGTGCATCTCGAAGAATTGGAATGGTTCGTGGCGCTGGCCGAGATCGAGCACGTCACCGAGGCGGCCGCGGAGTTGGGCGTGAGCCAACCGACGTTGTCGCGGGCGCTGGCCCGTTTCGAGGCGCAGGTCGGCGCCCCGCTGTTCGATCGAGTCAATCGCCGGTTGCGCCTCAATCCGTACGGACAGATCATGCTCGAACACGCCCGCCGCAGCCTCGCCGAAATGCAGTCCGCCGTCGACCGCATCGGTGCGCTTCGCGACCCTGACACCGGACGGGTGCGGCTGGCCTTCCTCCATTCGCTGGCCAGTTGGTTTGTGCCCGAACAGCTTCGGCGCTTCCGGGAATCGGCGCAGCGGATATCGTTCGACTTGTTCCAGGGCCCGGCAAGCGAAATCACCCATCGCGTCATCAACGGTCAAGCGGACATCGGCATCACGTCGCCGCGGCCCGAGGCGCCGGAACTGGCGTGGCATCGACTGTATGAGGAGCGGTTGTGTCTGGTGGTTCCGCGCGGGCATCGCTTGGCGTCGCGCGCCCGCGTGCGGTTGTCGGCAGCGGCGTCCGAGCCGTATGTGGCGTTGGTACGGCAAGCCGGGCTACGTCAACTGACCGATGAACTGTGGGCGGAGGAGGGTCTCGACCCGGACATCGTCTTCGAGGCGACCGAGCTCTCCACGATCGAGGGCCTCGTCTCGGCGGGGTTCGGCGTTGGGGTCGTCCCGGTTCCCCGGGTCGCCGACGAATCGCAGGTCGTCCACGTCCCGCTGACCAATGTCGGGGCCAAGCGGGAGGTCGGGCTGGTGTGGGACAGAAATCGGGGACTGGCGCCGCCGGGGCAGCGCTTCGTCACATTTCTCGAGTCGGCGGCGGGCGCGCCGCCGCGGTGAAGTCGAGTGATGCGCTTGTCACATCAACCTGGCATTACTCATGTATTAGACACATGACAGCCCCGCGCTTAGCGTGCCCTGGGTGTCAACCGAAAGCGCAGCTGCCCCGGTATGGAACGGCCACGCGCGCGGCTCGTCCGCGTACGGCCGGCTGCTCACCGCGCTGTTCTGCGCGGGCGTGGCGACGTTCGCTCAGCTGTATTCGCCTCAAGCGGTACTGCCGCTGATCGCTGCCGACCTCGGTGTCGGCTCGGCGGGCGCGGCGTTGATGATTTCGGCATCGACAATCGGTCTCGCCATCGGCGTGATCCCGTGGTCGTCGCTCGCCGACCGGATCGGCCGTGTGAGGGCGATTTCGTTCTCGGTCATCGGGGCGACGACCGTGGGCGTGCTGGTGCCCTTCGCGCCGAGCTTCGACATGCTGCTGGCCGGGCGCTTTCTCGAAGGTCTGCTCGTCGGTGGCGTGCCCGCCATCGCGGTCGCATACCTCACCGAGGAGATCGATCCCGCGCATGCCGCGCGGGCGGCGGGAACCTTCGTCGCCGGAACCACCATCGGCGGATTGGCGGGCAGGTTGGTGTCGAGTCCCGTCGCCGAGATCGCGGGTTGGCGTGTTGGTGTCCTCTCGGTCGCGGTGCTGTGCGGGCTCGCGGCTGTGGGCTTCGTGAAACTGGCTCCGCCGCCCCGCGGCTTCGTCCCCGGCAACCGGACGCACGCCAATGCCGAAGGGAGCCTGGCTCATCGCTTGTCGGCCAATCTGCGGTCGCGCCGCCAACTGACGCTGTTCGGCCAGGCGTTTCTGTTGATGGGTGCATTCGTCGCGCTTTACAACTATCTGGGCTTTCGGTTGGCAGGGGCGCCCTTCTATTTACCTCCGTTCGCGGTCAGCCTGGTGTTTCTGGCATACCTCGCCGGGACGTGGGCATCGGCCCGCGCCGGAGGGGAAGCGTCGCGGTTCGGCCGCAAACCGGTGCTGCTGGTGTCGGTGGCGATCATGGTGGCGGGCATCGCGATCACGTTGAGCAACAACATCGTTGCGGTACTTGCCGGTCTGGTCATCGCCACCGCGGGCTTCTTCGGCGCCCACTCGATCGCCGCAGGGTGGGCAGGCCGGTCGGCGCCCATTGGTAAAGCTCAGGCATCCTCGCTGTACAACCTGTTCTACTACGGCGGTTCGAGTGTCATCGGCTGGCTGGGCGGGCTGGCATTCGACGGATACGGCTGGACCGCTGTCGCTGTGATGATTTCGGCGCTGATCCTGATCGCCGCCGGTGCCGCCGCGCTGTTCCTACCCGCCGACTAGTTGCGCCGAAACGGCATTCCAGCACGCCCGCACTCGTACTTTCCGTGCGTAGATGCAGTCTCGACCCAAACGACTAGCGGATGTCGTTGATGTCGTTCTTCAACGCTTCCGCGTCCGTGCCGAAGACGGCTTGCACGCTGTTGCCGACTTCGATCACGCCCGCCGCACCCAGACTCTTCAGTCGCTCCTGATCCACTTTGCTCGGGTCGGCGACCTCCATACGCAAGCGCGTGATGCACGCGTCGACGTTGACGAGGTTGTCCCGGCCGCCGAACGCGGCGATGACCTGTTCTGCCTTGTTGTCAACAGCTGCGGGCGCTGTCTTCGTCGCGGTGGCGGCCCCGCCGGTCGTCACCGCTGTCGCCGATGCCGCGCCCTCGCCGAGGTTGGCGGCTTCCTCAGCCTCGAATTCGCTTTCCGGTTCGCGCCCAGGCGTTCTCAGGTTCCATCGGGTGATGGCGAATCGGAACAACACGTAGTAGACGACGAAGAAGACCACACCCATGCCCAACAGCAGTGGGATGTTCTTGGCCGCGGGCGCTCCGCCCCATAGAAGCAGGTCGATCAGGCCCGCCGAGAACGAGAAGCCGAGGTGGATGTCGAGTAGGTAGGCGATTGCCAGCGACAGCCCCGTAAGCACCGCGTGGATGACGTACAACGGGAACGCCACGAACATGAACGCGAACTCGAGCGGTTCGGTCACGCCGGTCAGAAACGCGGTCAGCGCGGCGGCCGCCAGTATGCCGACGGCGACCTTACGTTGTTTCTTGTTGGCGACGTGGATCATCGCCAGCGCGGCGGCGGGCAGCCCGAACATCAGAATCGGGTAGAAGCCCGACGTGAGGTGCCCGCCGGTGGGATCGCCCGCCGCGAAGCGGGTCAACTCGCCGGTGACGACTTTGCCGTCCGGCGCCTGATAGTCGCCGTAGAGGAACCAGATGTAGGAGTTCGGGATGTGGTGCAGGCCGAACGGAATCAGCATGCGATTCACGAAGCCGTACACGAACGCCCCGAACGCGCCCGAGCCGCCGATGAACTTGCCGAGACCCGTCAGGCCCGCGTCGAAGATCGGATAGAAGTAGCTCATCGCGAACGCGAGGAACAGGCAGACCAGTGACACCACGATGGGGACGAACCGCCTGCCGCCGAAGAAGCCGAGATAGGAAGGCAATTGGATGGTGTGATAGCGGTCGAACAGCCACGCGGTGACGAGCCCGACCACGATGCCGGCGAACACGCTGTAGTTGATCTGTGCTTGCTCGCCCGCCTTGTCCACCTGACCCGCGAGCACGATCGGCGACATCGTCTTGAACACCGCCTGCACCACGAGGTAACCGACGACGGCCGCCAGTGCGGTCGAACCGTCCGCCTTCTTGGCGAATCCGATCGCGACACCGACGGCGAACAGCAGAGCGAGGTTGCTGAACAGTGCGTCACCGGCGGCGCTCATCGCCTGGAAGAAGGAGCTGATCACCGGGGCTTGGATCTTGCCGAGCACGTCGGGCTGGCCGAGTCGCAGCAGGATGCCTGCGGCGGGCAGCACGGCGATCGGAAGCATCAGGCTCTTGCCGAGTCGCTGCAGTTGCGCGAAGCCGGGGATCCGCCGACCCGACTTTGCCGTCGTCCCTTCGGGTTTCGCTGACTCGCTCATATCCTGTGGACCTCCTTCGCCGAAGCTGACCGGAAGCCTAGACGAGAACCGGTGAACTTGAGACCCTCTTGCCCGCACGCTCGTATTGTTGGTGCGTGAGTACGACGTCAGTCCTTGCCCCGGTCGCGGGCCGCGCCGTTGCCCTGCCGGACGTTCCTGATCCTGTCTTTTCCCAGGGCATGGTGGGTTTCGGTGCCGCCGTCGATCCGCCACGCGGGGTGGTGGAGGCCGTCGCTCCGGTCAGCGGGAAGATCTTGAAGTTGATGCCGCACGCGTACATCGTCATGACGGCGGACAACGTGGGCGTCCTGGTCCACCTCGGGCTGGACACCGTCGGGTTGAAGGGGCAGGGCTTCACTGCGCATGCCAGCCAGGGCGATGAGGTCACGGCGGGGCAGTTGATCATCACCTATGACGTCGCATGGGTGGAAGCCAAGGGGCTCGACCCCATTGTCCCGGTGGTGGTGATGGACGAACGCGAATCCTCCAACATCACCCCGTCGGATGCGGTCTTCGAGGGTGCGCAGATTGCCTCCGGGGCAATTCTTTTCACCGCGAACAAGTAGATGGAAGTCGTAATCCTGCCGGACGCCGGACAGATCGGCGCGGTTGCGGCCGACGCCATCGGCGAACTGCTGGCCCGCAAGCCGGATACCGTGCTCGGCCTCGCGACGGGATCATCGCCGCTGATGATCTACGACGAATTGGCGGCGCGCTGCGATGCCGGTTCGATCTCGTTCGCGAAGGCGCGCGGCTTCACTCTCGACGAGTATGTCGGGCTACCCGCCGACCACCCCGAGCGCTATCGCAATGTGATCGACCGGGTGTTCGTCTCGCGGGTCGACTTCGCCCCCGGCGCGGTGCACGGACCGGACGGTCTGGCCGACGACATCCCTGCCGCGTGCGCAGCGTACGAGAACGCGATACATCAGTCGGGCGGCATCGACCTGCAAATCCTCGGCATCGGCACCGACGGCCACATTGCGTTCAACGAGCCGGGGTCATCACTGGCTTCGCGCACTCGCATCAAGACGCTGACCCGGCAGACCCGAATCGACAACGCCCGCTTCTTCGGCGGTGACGTGGAGGCTGTGCCGACGCACTGCCTGACGCAGGGCCTGGCGACGATCATGGAGGCCAGGCACGTGGTCCTGGTGGCGACCGGCGGCGGCAAGGCCGAAGCCGTCCACCATCTGGTCGAGGGGCCGGTGAGCGCGATGTGGCCCGCGACCATACTGCAGCATCATCCGCACGTCACAGCGCTGCTGGATGACGCTGCGGCACATCGGCTTCAGCTTGCGGCCTACTACCGCGAAACCTACCGCGGCAAGCCGGATTGGCAGGGCATCTGAGTGATATTGGCTGCCGAGACGATCCTGACGGGGCGAGAGATATTGCGGCCCGGGTGGATTGAGGTGTCAAACGGGACTGTCGCCGCCCTTGGCGCAGGCGCCGCGCCGCGCGACACCGATCGTGACCTCGGCGCGGTCACCGTGGTACCAGGCTTCGTGGACACCCACGTCCACGGTGGCGACGGCGCGAACTTCTCGACCGCCTCGCCTGCGGACACGGCGACCGCCGCGACGCTGCACCGAAAACACGGGACCACGTCGCTGGTTGCCTCGTTGGTCACCGCGGGACCGGACGAATTGCTGCGCCAGGTAACGGGTTTGGCCGACGACGTGCACGCGGGCGTCATCGCAGGCATCCACTTGGAAGGACCGTGGCTGTCCGCCAAGCGGTGCGGCGCACATCAGCCGTCGCTGATGCGCGACCCTGACCCCGCCGAGATCGACCGGGTGCTCGATGCCGGTCAAGGCGCGATCCGGATGATCACCGTGGCACCGGAGCGCGACGGTGCCCTGGCCGCGATCGAGCGGATCGTCGACCGCGCAGTGGTGGCCGCTGTCGGCCACACCGAGGCGACCTACCAGCAGACGGGCGCGGCGCTGGCGGCGGGCGCGACGGTGGGGACCCACTTGTTCAACGCCATGCGCCCGATCAACACCCGGGAACCGGGTCCGGTCATCGCGCTGCTGGAAGACGCCAGGGTGACAGTCGAAGTGATCACCGACGGCGTGCACGTCGACCCCGCACTGTACCGACATGTCGCGCACAGCGTGGGGCCCGATCGGGTGTCGCTGATCACCGATGCGATGGCGGCGGCCGGGAAGCCCGACGGGGCCTACCACCTCGGACCTGTGCAAGTGAACGTCGTCGACGGCGTCGCCAGGGTGGCGGGTACCGACACTATCGCCGGCAGCACCGCGACCATGGACCGGGTTTTCCGCTTCGCTGTGGCGCACAGCGGATTACCGCGCGACGAGGCCCTGATGTTGGCCGTGCGCCAGGCGTCGGTCAACCCGGCGCGCGCGCTCGGACTGCCGGATGGCGGACTCGTCGCAGGCAGTGCCGCCGACTTGGTGGTCCTGGACTCGGATCTGGCTGTCGCCCGCGTGATGTATCGCGGTGTGTGGGAGGAGCCGCGGTGAACGAATCGCTCCTTCACAGCGAAACACCAGTCTGCGCACGGTTTCTGCGGGAACCGTGGACGCTATGGCACTGCGGTTTCTGGTCGTTTCATCGGTGACCCTCTGTTGCGCGCTGACGCTCGCCGCGCAGGCCGCGGCAGAACCTGTCGATACCGGGGGAGCTGCTGACTCGGTGATCAGCGACTTGAAAGCGCAGGGCTACAACGTCGTCATCAACTGGTTGAACGGGTATGACACCGTGCCGCTGGCGGTGTGCACAGTCCAAGACGTCGACAGCCCGGACGCCACACCACCGAAGCCCGGCGCGTTCACGACCGTCTACGTCGACGTGTCGTGCCCGAACCATCCGGACGAATGAGGGGCGGATCTTTGCGGCGGCAAACCAGCTGCCGACCGCGTTGGAATTGACGTTTCCGCAGACCTCGCTGGTGGTATCCGCCTCCGAAGACACAGGAGGTCAAAACAGATGCCCGCGTGGAGTTGGATAGTCATAGCAGCAGTGGTCCTGATAGTCATCGCGCTCATCGTCTTTCTTGCCATGTCGGCGGCGCGTCGCAAGCGATCAGAGCGACTCGAACGCCACTTTGGCCCGGAGTATGAACGCGCCATCGACGAGGTCGGTGATCAACGGGCTGCCGAGAAGGAACTCGTCGAACGCGAACGCAGGCGGCAGAAGCTCGACATCGTCGCGCTGGCCCCGCAGGCGCGTGCAAAGTACGACGCACATTGGCGGACCGTGCAGAGTGCATTCGTCGACGATCCGTCGGCAGCGGTGGGCGAGGCAGACCGCTTGGTGACCACGGTGATGCGGGAACGCGGCTATCCGGTTGACGACTTTGATCAGCGGGTCGCCGACGTGTCGGTCGATCACCCCGACGTCGTCGAGCATTACCGAGCGGCCCACACCCTTCACCTCGCACAGGAGCACGGCGACATCGGTGTCGAGGCGCAACGTCAGGCGTTCGTGCACTACCGCGCGCTCTTCGAGAGGCTGCTGGAAACGGATGTGGAAAACGAGAAGGACAAGCCAGAGGAGGCGCGGAATGACAACTCACGACGAGCAAATGAACACCACATCAGCCCCAACTGACCAAGCTCCGTCGCAGGTTTCGGGTGCCGACCCGTCGCAGGTGCAAGCCGCGCCGATGACCGCTCCGGCCGAATCAACGCAACAACAATCAGTGGAACCGGAGCCGTCACCTGCTGGACCCGAAAACTCAACGGGCGGATCCCTTTTCGCCGATAACGACCGTTCGGGTCTGCGAACCCGTTGGGACGACGTGCAGGCGGGTTTCGTCGACGACCCCAAAGACTGCGTTCAGAAGGCCGATGCGTTGGTGGCAGACGTCGTTCAACAGTTGACCACCGGATTCAGTGAGGCGCGGGCACGCCTGGAGGCGCAGTGGGCTCGCGGTGAAGATGCGTCTACAGAAGACCTTCGGCAGGCGCTGAAGCGCTACCGCGAATTCTTCGAGCGGCTGCTTTCGGTCTGAGGCCCAGCGCTGTTGGCGAATGCCGGCGCGACGAACCGCTGCAGCATCTCGTGCTCTGTGCGCGCATCGGTGGCGGGCAGTAGCAGCAGCGATAGCACGAGGCGCACAATCCATTGCGCGGCTGGTGGATCATCGCCGGCAACGCCGGTCAGTTCTGACGCAAAGTGGGCCACGGCCTGTGATGTGGTCAGCAGGTTCCATCCACCGCTGCGCGCCGAATCGAGGAACAGTTGGCTTGCCGGATGGGCACGGACCTCCGCCACCGCCACCTCGATCGCGGTCAATACCCGGTCCGCGCCCGCGCGCCCCTCGACACTCACACGGATGGTGTCGACGATCCGGGCGCCGGCCCTCGCCAGCACCGCTTCCCGAATGTCCTTCTTGCCGCCGACGTAGCGGTAAATGGTGGCGCGCGAGCAGTGCGTCCGTGCGGCGAGCGCATCGACGCTGAAGGCGTCCATCCCGTCCCGGTAGATCAACTCGGTCGCTGCAGCGTAGATGCGCTCGGCTGCGGCCGACCACCTGCCGTCGTCGAAGAGCCAGTCGTCTCGCGACACAGGATCCAACTTATCTCGGCGTTGAGACAAATATCCCTAAGTTCTCACTGTTGCCGCAGGTCCGTGCGGCAGCGTGAGACGACTCGGCGGCCGGCGCGGGAGGGCCAGTTATCGTCCGTTGCTCGGACCGTTGACCGCGCGCCTCCATGCTGGTCAACCTGTACGAATGAGGTTGCTCGACGATCCGGTCGCGTTCTTCGGTGGTGATGCGATCCAGGACCCGTATCCGCTGTACGACCGGCTTCGCGCCGAGGGGCCGGTTCATCGGGTGGGCGAATCCGGCTTCTACCTGGTATGCGACTGGGGCGCGATCAACGATGCCGTCAACCGACCCGATGAGTTCTCGTCGAACCTGACGGCGACAATGACCTTCGGCGCCGACGGCACCGTCGTCCCGTTTGAATTGGATCAACTCGGCGGGCCGACGCAGATCCTCGCTACGGCCGACGACCCCGCACATGCCCTCCATCGCAAGTTGCTCGTACCGCAACTGGCCGCCAAGAAGATCCGTTCGATGGAGGTGTTCATCGAACAGACCTTCGACCGATTGTGGATCGACGGTCTACGTGATGGCCGTATCGAATGGATGAGCGCGCTGGCGAACAAGCTGCCGATGATGGTCGTCGCGCGTTTGATCGGGGTGCCTGCCGAGGACGTCGACAAACTGATCCGATGGGCAGGCGCGAGCACACAATTGCTCGACGGGCTGGTCGATCAGGAGAAGCTGACAGCGTCGGGTATCGCGGCGATGGAACTGGGCAACTACATCCGAGGTCATTTCGTCGACGCGGCGGCCGATCCGCCGGACAACCTGCTGGGAGCCCTCGCAAGTGCTTGCAACGCGGGCGAATTCGAGCAACTCACGGCCCAGCTGATGATGATCATCTTGTTCAGTGCCGGCGGAGAATCAACCGGCTCACTGCTCGGTAACGCGATGGAGATCTTGGCCGCGCGACCGCATATCCAACGTCAGGTTCGCGAGGATCCGGGTTTGTTGGGGCCGTTCATCGAAGAGGCGCTGCGGTATGAGCCACCGTTTCGCGGTCACTATCGTCATGTCGTCAGAGCAACGTCGCTGGCCGGTACTGAGCTGCCCGCCGGTTCCCGGTTGTTGTTGCTGTGGGGCGCGGCCAACCGGGACCCGGCCACGTTCGACGCGCCCGACGAGTTTCGGCTCGACCGGCCAGGCGGCAAGGGACACATCACCTTTGGGAAGGGTGTGCACTTCTGCGTCGGCGCTGCGCTTGCCCGGCTGGAGGCGCAGATAGTGTTACGCGAAGTGCTCGACCGCACATCCTGGATCGGCGTGGTCGACGCCGGGCCGTGGCTGCCCAGCGTGCTGGTCCGGCGCCGCGAACATCTACGGCTGCGGGTAGGGCGCGAATCGCCTGTCGAAACCTGACTTCCGCTCCGCCAGCTGGCCCTGCCGAACCGCCGCGTCGGCAGGGACGGTGCCCGCGGGCAGCACACCCGGCAACTGGTCGAGGGACACCACCTGCGAGCTCACGGTCGGCAGATTCGTCGGCTTCTCGGGCAAGTCCTGGAACCGGATCGAGATGGTGCCCTGATGCAGGCCGCCCGTCGACACCCAGTTCCAGATCTGCGGATCCTGCGGGGACACCACGATGGTGTATGTCCCGTCGTCGTTCTTCCTGGCCTGCGAGATGTTCAGGCTGGTCTGCTGGTCCCAGTAGTTGTCGGTGATCGTCCAGTCGTTGGTGACAGGAACAACGAAGTAGCCGGCGTCGCCAGGATCGATGGTGAGCACGAGCGCCTGGCTGTCGTCGAGTTGGAAGTAGCCGGCGCTCTGCATCTGTGTCGAAAGGAATTGTGCGTTCTGCGTCGGATCGGTGAACACGTTGGGCTGCCTGCGTTCACCGGTGGTCGGGTCGACCGTGGCGACCTTGATGTAGGTGGCCTCCATCTGCAGGCCCAACGCCATGATCACCGCGGTGACCGTGCCCCGCAGTAGCGGAGGCATGACCGGCAGCGGCGGCACCAGTGAGACGAGTGTCGTCAACAGGGGACTCTTCGTCACCGTGGGTCCGATGAACGGGATGGCGAATCCGCCCAGTTGAGCGAACAAGCTGTTCGGGGGACCGCCGGTCCGTTCGATCGACAGGGTCATCGGATCCTGGGTGTTCCAGTCCGACAACGTGTTTCGCACCGCGATCAGCGTGGTGTCGTCGGTGATCTGGATGTGGTTGGGCCCTGGCCCGGTGGGGGAGCCGCTCACGGTGATGGTGAAGGAGCCGTCGGGGTTGCGCTGAAGATCCTTGCCGTTGAGCACCGACGCGGTGCTGCCGGACAGGCCGGTCAGCACGCTGAACGTGGTTTCGGCCGGATCCTCGCCGGTGAAGCGGCCGGTGATCACATACGTCGAGGTCTTGTTGACCGCCATGAAGCGGTAGATGGTGTCGGGATTGTCGTAGAGGATGCGCGACCCGCCGACGTCCTGGCCGTACCAGGTGTGCGGCGGAGCGACCTGCGCGACGGCCGTCGGGGTCATCGGATTGAGCAGTTGCTGTTGGAATGCCGCACCCATGGCGTACTCGTCGACCGCTTGGTTGAGCGCATCGAGGTTCGCCTGGTCGGGCCCGCCAACCAGCTTGAATTGCTGCTGAGCCGTTGAGCGCCAGCCGAATTGCAGCACGAGCTTCATCAATTGCACGGGCAGCGTGTTCACCGTTTCGGCCGCGCGCCGCTCGGCGGCACGTTGTTCGGGGGTGCCGAGCGGGCTGACTGCCAGTGTCTGCGTCGCTGGCTCGTGGACGGCGGCCTTCGTGACCGGCTTGGTGACTTCGCCGCTTGCGGTGCCGACAGTGGATGCCACGGCCACGGTCTGTGCGGGCGTGTCGGGTTTCGGCGCGGGCTCGTCGCCGGTGGCGTTCGTCGACACCGCCTGTAACTGTGTCTTGGGCGTCTTCTTTTTCTTCTTCGGCGGCGCTGCGGGCTTCCCGTCGTTTCGATCCGTCGAGTCCTTCAGGTCTTTTTTCACCGTCTTGGTCGCCGGCTTGTGCTCGGCTCTGTGGTCACTGGACTCCGACGCACTGGCGGAGGCGGAGCCTTCCGAAGTGCCCGATTGGCCTTCGTCGGCGGACGCGATCGCGGCGTCGTTGGCGATCGCCGCCCCGATGCCCAGTGCGACCGCAAGGCCGCCGACCCTGCCGATGAACCGACCGTAGGTGAATGGCTTCGTTGCCACGGGGCGAGTCCTTTCGCAGGGCGTCCGCTGACCGCAAACGCCTTGCTTGGTACCGTAGTCACATGACTACAGCCGGGGCAAGGGGTGGCGTGACACCCGCGAACACGCCCCTGGGCAGGGCAGAAGTCGTCGCGGCGGTATTGGAGTCTGCCGCGGACCTGTTCGCCGAACGCGGGCCTGCGGCAACGTCGGTGAGGGACATCGCCGCGCGGTCGCGAGTGAACCACGGGCTGATCCACCGGCACTTCGGAACCAAGGATCGACTCGTCGCGGCGGTCCTCGATCACCTCGGCGAGCACCTCGCCGGGCTGTTGGCCGCCGAAGCGGACGGCGCGTCGATCGGGGCCGCGGTCGACCGGCAGTTGCGGGTGATCGCCAGGACGTCGCTCGACGGCTATGCGGTCGGCGAACTCCAGAAGCGGTTTCCGACGATGGAGGTTCTGCTCGACAGCGTCCGCGCACGACAGCCCGGCGACCTCGACGCGAGGCTGGCCGCCGCGCACACCGTCGCGCTGCAACTCGGCTGGGTCCTCTTTGACGACTTTCTGCGTGCATCCACCGGACTCGAGAACCTCGACGATCGCGTCTTCGCCCGGTCGGTGGGCGAGGTGGTGGGGCGGATTCTCGACGCCGAGCCGTCAGCATCGTCGTAGGATCTGTTTCGCTACCTGGACTTTTCGTCGCCCGCCGCCCAGCTCGGCAAACTGACGCATTCGAAATCGGCCTTGCGGCAAGCGATTTTGACGCAACAGCAAGCTTGTTTCACATGCAATGAATGCAAACGTGTTTCTCGGAATGTATTTGCAGGCCCCGCCAACCGGCCTAACGTTGATCAGATGAATGTCCACGTCGTTGAGGCGCGGCGCTGTCCCTTCTGCAAGCACATCGTGAACACCTATCGCGATCCCCGGGATCCCGAGAACACACCCCACGACGGTGACATCTCGGTATGTGGGAACTGCAGCGGACTATCTGTTTTTGAGGGGAGTGAACTGCGCCTGCCCACACCCGAGGAACTGGCCCGGTCCATGCGCGACAAGAACCTCCTCCGCACCATCAAGGAGCTTCGAGCCGAGCAGTACGGGTGGAGTGTCTTCTGATTTGTCGGTAGTGCTCAGGCCAACGGGCCGGTGACCGCCTCGGCGGCCGCCACCAACGCGCCGGAACTCGCCAGGGTGACCACTGCGTCGATCTCCGGCGCCAGGTATCGGTCGGTGCCGGGGCCGGGTACGCATGCCCTGACCGCGGCGATGACGGCCGCGGTGGCAGGCGACGCCTCCAGCGGAGCGCGCAATTGGATGCCGCGCGCCGCGGTGTGCACCTCGATGGCAAGCACCCGGCGTAACCCGTCGACGGCCCTGCGCAGTTTGCGCGCGGCCGACCACCCCATCGAGACGTGGTCTTCCTGCATCGCCGACGACGGAATCGAGTCCACACTGGCCGGGTTGGCCAACCGCTTGAGTTCCGAGACGATGGCGGCCTGGGTGTACTGCGCGATCATGTGGCCGCTGTCCACGCCGGGGTCGTCGGCCAGGAACGGGTTGAGGCCGTGGCTGCGGGCGACGTCGAGGAACCGGTCGGTGCGTCGCTCACTGATGCTGGCCACATCGGCCACCGCGATCGCGAGGAAGTCGAGGACGTAGGCGACCGGGGCGCCGTGGAAGTTGCCGTTGGACTCGACGCGTCCGTCCAGGGTGACGACGGGATTGTCGACCGCGCTGGCCAGCTCGCGGCCCGCAACGGTGCGGGCGTGCTCGACGGTGTCGCGTGCCGCGCCCGCCACCTGGGGCGCACACCGCAGCGAGTAGGCGTCCTGGACCAGCGAACAGTCCGGCCCGCTGTGGCTGGCCACGATCGGCGAGTCGGCGAGTACGCGACGCATGTTCGCGGCGGCCGCCGCCTGTCCGGGATGCGGGCGCATGGCGTGCAGATCCTCCGCGAAGACCCTGACGGTGCCGAGCAGTCCCTCGACGCTCATGGCCGCCGCGATGTCGGCGAGTTTCAGCAGCCCGTCCAGATCGCGCAGTGCGAGCACCAACATGCCGAGCATGCCGTCGGTGCCGTTGATCAGGGCCAGCCCCTCCTTCTCGGCGAGCACCACGGGTTCGATGCCGTGCCGCGCCAGCGCGTCGGCGGCGGGCAGGAGTTCACCGTCGGCGGTGCGCACCGAACCTTCGCCGATCGCGGCGAGTGCCACGTGCGCCAGCGGTGCCAGGTCGCCGGAGCAGCCGAGGCTGCCGTACTCGTACACCACCGGGGTGAGCCCGGCGGACAGCATCGCGGCGTAGGTCTGCGCGACCTCGGGCCGCACGCCGGTGCGGCCGGTGGCCAGCGTCGACAGCCGCAGCAGCATCATCGCCCTGACGACCTCACGCTCGACCTCGGGACCCGAGCCGGCGGCATGTGAGCGAATCAGGCTGCGCTGCAACTGTGTCCGCAGTTCGTGGGGGATGTGTCTGCTGGCCAGCGCCCCGAAACCGGTGGACACCCCGTACACCGGCTTTGGGTCGTGGGCCAACTCCTCGATGCGAGCGCGACTCTTGGCGATCGCGTCCAGCGCCTCGTCGGACAGCGTCACCGCGGCACCGTTGCGGGCCACGGCCACGAGTTCGTCGAAGCTGACAGGGCCGACACCGACGACGACGGTTTGAGTACTCACGATCGTGACTCCACATTCTCGAAGAGGCGCAGGCCCGCCCGCACCACATCGCGGACGAGCGGCACACCGGGGCGGTAGGCCAGATGGATATAGGACGGGGCCTCCAGCAGGACGAAGTCAGCGCGCCGCCCGACGGTGAGCACCCCGACGTCGTCGCGGCGAAGCGCGGCCGCGCCGCCCGCGGTGGCGGCCCACAACGCTTGCGCCGGAGTGAAGTTCATGTCCCTGACGGCGATGGCGACGCAGAACGGCATGCTGGTGGTGTATGAGCTGCCGGGATTGCAGTCGGTGGCCAGCGCCACCGTCGCGCCCGCGTCGATCAGTCGGCGGCCGTCGGGATAGCGTGCGCGCGTGGAGAATTCGGCGCCGGGAAGAAGGGTGGCGACGGTGGTGTCGGCTGCCGCCGCGAGGGCGTCGACGTCGTCGTCGGTGGCATACGTGCAGTGGTCCACCGACGCCGCGCCCAGTTCGACCGCCAGCCGGATGCCCGCGCTGGGCCCGAGTTGGCCCGCGTGCAGGCGGGCGCCCAGCCCGGCCGCCATACCCGCGGTGAGGATGTGCCTGGTCTCGTCGACGTCGAAGGCGCCGCGATCGCAGAACACATCCACCCAGCGGGCGTGCGGAGCGCACGCCCGCAACATGGGCCCGGTGATCAGGTCGATGTACGCCGCCCGGTCGTCACGGAATTCAGCCGGAACAACATGTGCGCCAAGGAAGGTCGTCTCGTCGGTGACGGCCTTGGCGATCCGCAGCGAGCGGGCCTCGTCGTCGACGGTCAGCCCGTAGCCGCTCTTGCACTCAAACGTCGTGACACCGCACCGCAGCAGTTCACCGGAGAGACGCTCGACACGATTGAGCAGGGCGGCGTCAGTTGCCGCACGGGTGGCGGCCACCGTGGAGGCGATCCCGCCCGCGCCGTAGGGTTCGCCGCTCATCCGTGCCGCGAACTCGGCTGAGCGGTCGCCTGCGAACACGAGATGGGAATGGCTGTCCGCGAAGCCGGGAATCACGCTGCAGTCGTCGCAACTGACCCGCGCGTCGGCGTCGGGGGCCTGTACGCGCGGGCCGACCCACGCGATCTGCTCGCCGTCGACCACGATGGCGGCGTCGGAGATGATGCCGAGCGGATCGCCGTCGGCGTTCGCGGGGTCGTTGGTGACGAGTTCACCGATGTCGGTGTAGAGGACGGTCATCGCGTCTCCATCAGATCAGCGATGGCAGAGTGTAGTTCGGCTTCGACATCGGGGACGTTGGCATGCTTGCGATCGACGACGACGGCGCGACCGTCGACCACGACGTTGGTGACGTCGGGCGCGGCCGCGGCGAACACGACGTTCTCCACGGTGGTGCCCCCGCCTGCGGTGCGGACCGAATCTGTCTGCACGGCAACGAAGTCTGCGCGTGCGCCGACCGCGAGTTCACCCCCGTTGGGCCAGCCGAGCGCGCGGTGACCGTCGTAGGTGGCGGCCCGCAACAGCCGATCGGCGGAGATGACGCCGCGCTTGCGGGAGGCGAGGCGTTCGTTCAGTTCCACCGCGCGAGCCTCCTCGAACAGGTCGATCACCGCGTGGCTGTCGGAGCCGAGGCTGAACAAACCGCTGCCTGCGAGCAGTGCGGGGGCCGGGCCGATGCCGTCGCCGAGATCACGCTCGGTGGTGGGGCAGAAGCACACGCCCGTCGAGGTGCGGTCGATGTCGGCGATGTCGTCGGCGGACAGATGGGTGGCGTGCACGGCGGTCGTCCGGGGCCCCAACGCGCCAGCGTCCCGCAGCACCGCCGTCGGTGTGCGCCCGTATACGGCAAGGGATTGCTCGACTTCGCGTGTCTGCTCCGAGGAGTGCACATGCAGCGGGACATCGTGCGTGGCGGCCCATTCCACGACGGCGGGCATGTGGTCGGCGGGAACGCCGCGCACGGAATGCATGGCCGCGCCGATCACGACGGAGGGACTGTGTGTCTGGCGGCGCAACGCCTCGGTGCGCTCGGCCCACTGGTCTCCGCTGCCGTCGCCGAACCGCTGCTGCGGCCCGTCCAGCGACGCCCCGTCCGGTGCGGAACTCAGATAGCAGGTGTCCAACAGCGTGAGCCGGATGCCCGCGTCGGCGGCACCGTCGATCACCGCGTGCCCCATGGCGTTGGGTTCGGCGTAGCGGGTGCCACCGGTGTCGTGGTGTACGTAGTGGAACTCGCCGACGCAGGTGATTCCGGCGAGCACCATCTCGGCGTACACCGCGCGCGTCAAACGGCGGTAGCGGTCCGGGTCCAACCGCTCGGCGGCGCGGTACATCAGGTCACGCCACGTCCAGAAGGATCCGCGGTCGCGTTGGGTGCGTCCGCGCAGTGCGCGGTGAAAGGCGTGCGAATGCGCGTTGGCCAGTCCGGGAATGACCAAGCCGCGCAACCGATGTGAGCCCGGCTGCGCGAGGGTGTCGGTTTCGAACGCGGTGATCCGCCCGTCCGCGACAGTGAACAGCACACCGGCGGCCACCGAGTCGCCGCCCAGCCAGGCGTATTCGCACCACCAGGTGTCGGTCACGACGACACCCAGTCCGCCATCACGTCGGCCAGCGCCACCGCTCCAGTGTTGCAGTCGTCGGGTTCGGCGAACTCCTCCGGCGAATGCGAAACGCCGGTCGGGTTGCGGACGAACAACATCGCGGTCGGCACGACGGCGGACAGGATGCCCGCGTCGTGGCCTGCCTGGGTCGGAAGCACCGGGATGTCGCCGAGGTGGGCGAGCGCACGTTGCAGCCTGGCGCGCGGCGCCTCGGGGAATTCGACGATGGGTGTCACGGATTCGGCGGCGACCTGGAGGTCGATGCCGTCGGCGGAGGCATGCTGGTGGGCCTCGGTGCTGATCTTGTCGACCAGCGACCGCAGTGTCGCCTCGTCGGCGGCCCTGGCGTCCAGCCACGCGTGCACGGAGGACGGAATCGCGTTGGCGCCGTTGGGCGCTACGATCACCTTGCCGAACGTCGCGACCGCGTCGTGCGCGGCGGCCATCGATCGCGCGGTGTGCACGGAAGAGGCGAACGCCAGCATCGGGTCGCGCCGGTCGATCAGACGGGTGGTGCCTGCATGGTTCGCTTCGCCGCAAAAGGTGAATTCCCAACGGCCGTGCGGCCAGATCGACGACGCGACCGCGACCGGACGGTCGACGAGATCCAGCGCGCGGCCCTGCTCCACGTGCAGTTCGACGAAGACACCGACGCGGCCGGTCAGACGGGGGTCGGCGCCCAGATGCTCTGGGTTGCGGCCGGCCTTGGTCATCGCCTCGTCGAGCGTCACACCGTGGACGTCCCGCAGACCGCGGGCGCGGTCGGCAGTCAGTGCGCCCGTGGACAATTGGGATCCGACACATGCCACGCCGAAACGCGCGCCCTCCTCATCGGAGAACGCGGCGACCGCGACGGGGACGCGCGGCACGATGCCGCGCTCGCGCACGATGTCGACGGCCGCGAACGCGGACACCACGCCGAGTGGCCCGTCGAAGGCGCCGCCGTCGGGCACGGAATCCAGGTGCGAACCGGTCACGAACGCGTCGGCCGGATCCCCGGTCCAGCCCGGCGGCAGCCACCACGCCCACAGGTTGCCGTTGCGGTCCTCTTCGACGTCCATTCCGCGCTGTGCGGCGCATCCGGTGAACCATTCGCGCAGGGTCAGATCGGCGTCGGACCACGCGTAGCGGCGGTAGCCGCCGGTGGCGACGTGCCTGCCGATATCCTGGATGGTCGTCCAGAGGGCGTCGAAGTCCGTCATAGGTTCTCCTGCATGGGGATTCGAACGCCGCGCTGGGCGGCGACCTCTGCCGCATGTTGGTAGCCCGCGTCAACGTGGCGGATCACGCCCATGCCAGGGTCGTTGGTCAGCACCCGGGTGAGTTTCTCCGCGGCAAGCGCGGTGCCGTCGGCGACCGTCACCTGTCCGGCGTGGATGGAGCGGCCCATGCCGACCCCGCCGCCGTGGTGAATCGATACCCACGTCGCGCCGGATGCGGTGTTCACCAGCGCATTCAGCAGCGGCCAGTCCGCGATGGCGTCCGAGCCGTCGAGCATCGCCTCGGTCTCCCGGTACGGCGACGCGACCGATCCGGAGTCGAGGTGGTCACGGCCGATCACGATCGGGGCGGACAGTTCACCTGAGGCAACCATTTCGTTGAACTTCAGTCCGGCGAGGTGCCGCTCACCGTAGCCGAGCCAGCAGATGCGGGCGGGCAGTCCCTGGAAGGCGACCATCTTGCCCGCCATCTCGATCCACCGGGTGAGGTGCTTGTTGTCTCCGAACAGTTCGAGGATCGCCCGGTCGGTGGCGGCGATGTCCTTCGGGTCACCCGACAGCGCGGCCCACCGGAACGGTCCGAGCCCTTCCTCGAACTGGGGCCTGATGTAGGCCGGCACGAAGCCGGGGAAGTCGAAGGCCCTGTCGTAGCCGGCCTTTCGGGCTTCGTCGCGGATGCTGTTGCCGTAGTCGAACACCTCGGCGCCGCGGTCCTGAAAGCCGACCATCGCCGCAACGTGCTTGGCCATCGAGTGCTGGGCCTGCTCGGTGAAGTAGACGGGATCCTTCTCGGCCATCTTCTTCATGTCGTCGAAGTCGATGCCGATGGGCAGGTATGACAGCGGGTCGTGCGCCGAGGTCTGGTCGGTGACGATGTCGATCGGCGCGTTGCGGCTCAGCAACTCCGGCAGCACCTCGGCGGCGTTGCCCAGCAGTCCGATTGACAGCGGCCGTTTGGCGTCGCGGGCCTCGACGGCCAACCGCAGCGCGTCGTCGATGTCGACGGCCTTGGTGTCGAGGTAGCGGTGCTCGATGCGGCGGTCGATGCGGGTTTCGTCGCAGTCCACGCAGATCGCGACGCCGTCGGTCATCGTGACGGCCAGTGGCTGCGCGCCCCCCATGCCGCCGAGGCCCGCGGTCAACGTGATCGTGCCTGCCAAGGTTCCACCGAACCGCTTCTTCGCGACCGCGCCGAAGGTCTCGTAGGTGCCCTGCAGGATGCCCTGGGTGCCGATGTAGATCCACGAGCCCGCGGTCATCTGCCCGTACATCATCAGGCCGTCGGCCTCGAGTTTGCGGAACTGCTCCCAATTTGCCCAGTCGCCAACGAGATTCGAGTTCGCGATCAGCACGCGCGGTGCCCATTCGTGGGTACGGAACACGCCGACCGGCTTGCCGGACTGCACCAGCATGGTCTCGTCGGCCTCCAGGTTGCGCAGTGTCCGAACGATCGCGTCAAAGGCCTCCCAATTGCGCGCCGCCTTGCCGGTGCCGCCGTAGACGACGAGATCCTCCGGGTGTTCGGCGACTTCGGGATCGAGGTTGTTCATCAGCATCCGCAACACGGCCTCCTGTGGCCAACCTTTGCAGGACAACTCGGTGCCGCGCGGGGCGCGGACGAGGCGCGCGGTGGACGTCATGGTGCTCTCTTTTCGCTGGTCCTAACTCTGTGGTGCTATCAGGACACCGCACCCAACCCGGTTGCGGTAGGGACAAACGCGGGATACTGTCTCGTATCCGAGACACTGGGGAGGGATGCCGTGTCCAGCACCTCACCGGCGGTCGGGCGGGCGCTCGACGTGCTGCTGCACCTGGCGTCGCGGCCGGGCCCGGTGCAGGGGTCGGCGTTGATAAGGGAGATCGGCATGCCGCGCTCGTCGGCATACCACTTGCTCGAGGTGTTGATCGACCGCGGGTTCATCGTGCATCTGCCCGATCAGCGTGCCTATGCTCTCGGGGTCTCGGCGTTCGAGGTGGGTTCGGCGTATCTGCGGCACGGACCGCTCGAGCACATCGCGCGGCCGATCCTCAAGCGATTGGTGGCGACGGTCGGCGAAACCGCCCATCTCGGAATCCTGTACGGCGCCGAAAGTGTGTACCTGCTCAAGGAGCAACCGCAGACCGCCGGTGTTCCCGTCACCCTGGTCACCGACGTCGGCGTGCGACTGCCTGCTCATCTGACGGCGAACGGGCGATCCATCCTCGCGCATCTGTCGGCCGCTCAGGTGCGGGCGTTGTTTCCGTCGTCGGCGTCGTTCATCCGGCGCACCGACCGCGGGCCCAAATCTTTGGCTGAGTTGCGGCGACTCCTGCAGGCCGAACGTGAGCAGAAGTGGGCCGAGGAGGCGGGGATGATCACCGAGGGCCTGCAGTCGGTCGCGGCGTGTGCGTTCGACCATGCCGGTCGTCCGGTCGCCGCGTTCAGTGCGACCCGTCGCGAGGACCGGCCGAACACCGCGCTGCCGACGCTGGTCGACGCGGTGCGCGGTGCGGCACGGCAGTTGACCCAGGCGCTGTCTGGCCACGCCCCGGAGGGCTGGTTCTCTTAGCGCGAGCAGACGCAAGACTGCACATTTTGGTCCGATTTAGGACAGTTTTGCGTCTGTTCGCGGTCCGAATTTGGATGTACCATCTGGTACATGATTACTGAGTGCGGCGTTACGATCGACGCGCCTGCGGAAGTTGTCTGGGAGGTGTTCAGCGACGTCGAGTGCTGGCCGGAGTGGACGCCTTCGGTCACCAGACTCGTCGCACTCGACGGACCGGGCCTGTCGGTCGGTAAGCGCTTCGAAATCAAGCAACCGCGGATGCCCAAGCTGGTCTGGGAGGTCACTGAGTTGACCCCGGGCAGTGCGTGGACGTGGGTGCAGCGCTCGCCGGGCGGTGTGACGGTGGCCCGACACGAGGTCATCGCCGAATCCGAGCGACGCACCCGGGTGCGGCAACAACTGGAGCAGCGGGGGCCGGTTGGCTCACTGGTCGGCCTGCTCATGCGTGGAATGACAAGGCGCTATCTGGATTTGGAGGCGGCCGGTCTCAAGGCCGCAAGCGAGCAGCGGCGTGTCGATGGCCCGACGGCCTGACCTGATCCGGCGTCAGGAATTACTCGACGCAGTAGTCAAAGAGTGTGCGGAGCGCGGTATCGGCGACCGCCCGCTGCGCGACATCGCCGCGGCCGTCGGCACCAGCCACCGCATGCTCCTGCACCACTTCGGCTCACGAAACGAACTGCTGCTGGCGATCGTGGAGGAGGTCGAGCGGCGCCAGCGTGCGCTGTTACCCACGCTGCCAACTGAACCCGCGGCGGCAATCGCGGCGATGTGGGCTGATTTGCGCCGACCTGAACTGCGCCCGTTCGAGCGGCTGTTCTTCGAGTGCTACGCGCGCGGCGTCCAAGGCGAGCAGCCGTTCTCCAGCATGCTGCCGGGAGCCGTCGACACCTGGCTGGCGGACACCGCGGGCGCGGACCCGGCGCTGGCCCGCCTCGGACTGGCGGTCATGCGTGGTCTGCTGCTCGACCTGGTGGGCACCGAGGATCACGAAGGCGTCGACGCAGCCGTCGACGCCTTCGTGGAACTGGTTCGACGAAGCGGTTAGCTTCCCGAACCAGAACTCGACGCCGCAGCCGCCTCGGCGGCCCGGCCCTGCGGGCTTGCGGCCGAATTGCCCGGCGTGGTCGCGGTTGCGACGCCCGCCTCACAGTTCAGCGACACGAGCATCTCGTTGGTCGCCGAACCGCTGCTGTTCGGCGGCGGCTGCACGGTGCGTTTCTGCGCATGCGTCACCACGCAGTCGGGCCACGACTTCTGGTCCCCGACAACGGTTTCCACGACGGGCTTCAAGCCGGCACCGCTGAGTGAACTCTGCGCATCCGAATATTTCTGACCTGTCACATCGGTGTCGGCCGCGGCGACGCCGCAGAGCGAAACCGCAAGGCCCGCAAGGCCAGTGGCGGCGATGCTCATGCCGGCAACCGGACGAATCCAGCTCATCACGAGCCCGCCTTGACCGGAGGAACGGCTTCGGTCGTCGGTTCGACTGTGGCGGGCGTGGTGAAGGTGGCCGTCGCACCCATGTTCATACCGGCGACGGTGGGCTGGCTGTAGACCCCGGCGGACGAACCGTCCCCGGATCCGGCCAGGGTAGCGACGTTTCCGGACTCGGCGTTGTCGATCACGACGGTCAAGACACCCGCCCCGATCACTGCTGCTGCGGCGCAAGCGGCTCCCACCAACTTCACACCGCGACGACTGGTCGTCTCTCGTTTCGTGTTCATAGTGGGATCGTTGCCTCCGGACCGTAACAATCACTGGAATGCCTCTGTGAGCTGTCTGGTTTACGGACCGGTCAGATAGCTGTTTTGTCAGCAGTCCTGCGTTTAATTCCCAGGAATAGGCGGGCGGTTTCCGGGGGTGATTGCAACAGCCATTTAGTTGGAGGTTGTTGTGTATGTGAAGGCGCATCCGTGGGTTGTC
>NZ_LZHZ01000059.1 GCF_001667505.1 Mycobacterium sp. ACS1612 | reverse complement strand
GCGGGTGTGTTGTTTGAGAACTCAATAGTGTGTTTGGTGGTTTTTGTTTGTTGTTTTTTGCCGCCCCTTTTTTTCCCGTTTAGGGGGTGGTGTTTTTTGATGCCAGTTTTTGGTGTCTTGTTTGGTCAGGTTTCTCTGATTGTGAATTCTGCCTGGGTTGTGGCCTGGGGGTTTTTGTTTGGAGAGTTTGATCCTGGCTCAGGACGAACGCTGGCGGCGTGCTTAACACATGCAAGTCGAACGGAAAGGCCCTTTCGGGGGTGCTCGAGTGGCGAACGGGTGAGTAACACGTGGGTGATCTGCCCTGCACTTTGGGATAAGCCTGGGAAACTGGGTCTAATACCGGATAGGACTACGCGATGCATGTCGTGTGGTGGAAAGCTTTTGCGGTGTGGGATGGGCCCGCGGCCTATCAGCTTGTTGGTGGGGTGATGGCCTACCAAGGCGACGACGGGTAGCCGGCCTGAGAGGGTGTCCGGCCACACTGGGACTGAGATACGGCCCAGACTCCTACGGGAGGCAGCAGTGGGGAATATTGCACAATGGGCGCAAGCCTGATGCAGCGACGCCGCGTGAGGGATGACGGCCTTCGGGTTGTAAACCTCTTTCAGCATCGACGAAGCGCAAGTGACGGTAGATGCAGAAGAAGCACCGGCCAACTACGTGCCAGCAGCCGCGGTAATACGTAGGGTGCGAGCGTTGTCCGGAATTACTGGGCGTAAAGAGCTCGTAGGTGGTTTGTCGCGTTGTCCGTGAAAACTCACAGCTTAACTGTGGGCGTGCGGGCGATACGGGCAGACTGGAGTACTGCAGGGGAGACTGGAATTCCTGGTGTAGCGGTGGAATGCGCAGATATCAGGAGGAACACCGGTGGCGAAGGCGGGTCTCTGGGCAGTAACTGACGCTGAGGAGCGAAAGCGTGGGGAGCGAACAGGATTAGATACCCTGGTAGTCCACGCCGTAAACGGTGGGTACTAGGTGTGGGTTTCCTTCCTTGGGATCCGTGCCGTAGCTAACGCATTAAGTACCCCGCCTGGGGAGTACGGCCGCAAGGCTAAAACTCAAAGGAATTGACGGGGGCCCGCACAAGCGGCGGAGCATGTGGATTAATTCGATGCAACGCGAAGAACCTTACCTGGGTTTGACATGCACAGGACGCCGGTAGAGATATTGGTTCCCTTGTGGCCTGTGTGCAGGTGGTGCATGGCTGTCGTCAGCTCGTGTCGTGAGATGTTGGGTTAAGTCCCGCAACGAGCGCAACCCTTGTCTCATGTTGCCAGCGCGTTATGGCGGGGACTCGTGAGAGACTGCCGGGGTCAACTCGGAGGAAGGTGGGGATGACGTCAAGTCATCATGCCCCTTATGTCCAGGGCTTCACACATGCTACAATGGCCGGTACAAAGGGCTGCGATGCCGTGAGGTGGAGCGAATCCTTTCAAAGCCGGTCTCAGTTCGGATCGGGGTCTGCAACTCGACCCCGTGAAGTCGGAGTCGCTAGTAATCGCAGATCAGCAACGCTGCGGTGAATACGTTCCCGGGCCTTGTACACACCGCCCGTCACGTCATGAAAGTCGGTAACACCCGAAGCCGGTGGCCTAACCCCTTGTGGGAGGGAGCCGTCGAAGGTGGGATCGGCGATTGGGACGAAGTCGTAACAAGGTAGCCGTACCGGAAGGTGCGGCTGGATCACCTCCTTTCTAAGGAGCACCACGAAAAACACTTCCGCTGTGGGGGTGTGAGCCGTGAGGAGTCTGGTCGCTGTAGTGGCGCCGGCTTGGTGCAATGACAAACGTGTTGTGGCTCAACGGGTTTGAGGGCTACACGGAAATCATCAGACACACTATTGGGCTTTGAGGCAACAAGCCCGTTGTTCTTGGCTTGCGGGTCAAGAGGTTTGGTTGTCGCCCTGCTTTGGTGGTGGGGTGTGGTGTTTGATTTGTGGATAGTGGTTGCGAGCATCTAGCACGCAGGAGTCTGTTTTGCAGGCTGTTGTGTGTTGATGTGCAATTTTTCTGATGCCCGCATGTGCCCCTTTTTTTGTGGGGTGGGTGTGGGTGACTCATTTTTTGGTTTTGTGTTGTAAGTGTTTAAGGGCGCATGGTGGATGCCTTGGCACTGGGAGCCGATGAAGGACGTGGGAGGCTGCGATATGCCTCGGGGAGTTGTCAACCGAGCGTGGATCCGAGGATGTCCGAATGGGGAAACCCGGCACGAGTGATGTCGTGTCACCCAACGCTGAATGTATAGGCGTTGGGGGGGAACGCGGGGAAGTGAAACATCTCAGTACCCGTAGGAAGAGAAAACAAGTGTGATTCCGTGAGTAGTGGCGAGCGAAAGCGGAGGATGGCTAAACCGCGTGCATGTGATACCCGGCGGGGGTTGTGTGTGTGGTGTTGTGGGGCGTTTCTTCTTCTGGCCGCCGTCAGGAGCGAAAGTGATAAACCGTGGTGTTAGGTGAAGTGGCCTGGGATGGTCTGCCGCAGTGGGTGAGAGCCCCGTAACTGAAAACATCATGGCTTTCGTGGAACTGTTCCCCGAGTAGCAGCGGGCCCGTGGAATCTGCTGTGAATCTGCCGGGACCACCCGGTAAGCCTGAATACTTCCCAGTGACCGATAGCGGATTAGTACCGTGAGGGAATGGTGAAAAGTACCCCGGGAGGGGAGTGAAAGAGTACCTGAAACCGTGCGCTTACAATCCGTCAGAGCCTTCGATTTTTCGTGGGGTGATGGCGTGCCTTTTGAAGAATGAGCCTGCGAGTCAGGGACATGTCGCGAGGTTAACCCGGGTGGGGTAGCCGCAGCGAAAGCGAGTCTGAATAGGGCGTATCCAATTCGTTGGGATTGGTGTAGTGGTGTGTTCTGGACCCGAAGCGGAGTGATCTACCCATGGCCAGGGTGAAGCAGCAGTAAGATGTTGTGGAGGCCCGAACCCACTTAGGTTGAAGACTGAGGGGATGAGTTGTGGGTAGGGGTGAAAGGCCAATCAAACTCCGTGATAGCTGGTTCTCCCCGAAATGCATTTAGGTGCAGCGTTGCGTGTGAGCACTGCGGAGGTAGAGCTACTGGATGGCCGATGGGCCCTACTAGGTTACTGACGTCAGCCAAACTCCGAATGCCGCAGTGTGTTGCGTGGCAGTGAGACGGCGGGGGATAAGCTCCGTGCGTCGAGAGGGAAACAGCCCAGATCGCCGGCTAAGGCCCCTAAGCGTGTGCTAAGTGGAAAAGGATGTGCAGTCGCGAAGACAACCAGGAGGTTGGCTTAGAAGCAGCCACCCTTGAAAGAGTGCGTAATAGCTCACTGGTCAAGTGATTGTGCGCCGATAATGTAGCGGGGCTCAAGCACACCGCCGAAGCCGCGGCAACGTAGTTTTACGTTGGGTAGGGGAGCGTCCTGCATCCGGTGAAGCAGCCGTGGAAACGTGTTGTGGAGGGTGTGGGAGTGAGAATGCAGGCATGAGTAGCGATAAGGCAAGTGAGAACCTTGCCCGCCGAAAGACCAAGGGTTCCTGGGCCAGGCCAGTCCGCCCAGGGTGAGTCGGGACCTAAGGCGAGGCCGACAGGCGTAGTCGATGGACAACGGGTTGATATTCCCGTACCCGTGTGTGCGCGCCCGTGATGAATCAGCGGTACTAACCGCCCAAAACTTCGATCACTGATCACCTTCGGGTGTGAGGGGTTGAGGGGCTGCGCGGGATCTTCGTTGGTAGTAGTCAAGCGATGGGGTGACGCAGGAAGGTAGCCGTACCAGTCAGTGGTAATACTGGGGCAAGCCGGTAGGACGACATCTAGGTAAATCCGGGTGTCTTATGTCTGAGAGGTGATGCATAGCCGAGTGAGGTGAATTCGGTGATCCTATGCTGCCGAGAAAAGCCTCTAGCGAGCTCACACACGGCCCGTACCCCAAACCAACACAGGTGGTCAGGTAGAGAATACCGAGGCGTACGAGTGAACTATGGTTAAGGAACTCGGCAAAATACCCCCGTAACTTCGGGAGAAGGGGGACCCCCATATCGTGAACCCACTTGCTGGGGGCAGCGGGAGGGGGTGGCACAAACCAGTGAGAAGCGACTGTTTACTAAAAACACAGGTCCGTGCGAAGTCGCAAGACGATGTATACGGACTGACGCCTGCCCGGTGCTGGAAGGTTAAGAGGACCCGTTAACCCTTTCGGGGGTGAAGCGGAGAATTTAAGCCCCAGTAAACGGCGGTGGTAACTATAACCATCCTAAGGTAGCGAAATTCCTTGTCGGGTAAGTTCCGACCTGCACGAATGGCGTAACGACTTCTCAACTGTCTCAACCATAGACTCGGCGAAATTGCACTACGAGTAAAGATGCTCGTTACGCGCGGCAGGACGAAAAGACCCCGGGACCTTCACTACAACTTGGTATTGGTGCTCGATACGGTTTGTGTAGGATAGGTGGGAGACGGTGAAGCCAAGACGCCAGTTTTGGTGGAGTCATTGTTGAAATACCACTCTGATCGTATTGGGCCTCTAACCTCGGACCGTTTATCCGGTTCAGGGACAGTGCCTGGTGGGTAGTTTAACTGGGGCGGTTGCCTCCTAAAATGTAACGGAGGCGCCCAAAGGTTCCCTCAACCTGGACGGCAATCAGGTGTTGAGTGTAAGTGCACAAGGGAGCTTGACTGCGAGACGTACATGTCGAGCAGGGACGAAAGTCGGGACTAGTGATCCGGCACCCCCGAGTGGAAGGGGTGTCGCTCAACGGATAAAAGGTACCCCGGGGATAACAGGCTGATCTTCCCCAAGAGTCCATATCGACGGGATGGTTTGGCACCTCGATGTCGGCTCGTCGCATCCTGGGGCTGGAGCAGGTCCCAAGGGTTGGGCTGTTCGCCCATTAAAGCGGCACGCGAGCTGGGTTTAGAACGTCGTGAGACAGTTCGGTCTCTATCCGCCGCGCGCGTCAGAAGCTTGAGGAAACCTGTCCCTAGTACGAGAGGACCGGGACGGACGAACCTCTGGTCCACCAGTTGTCCCACCAGGGGCACCGCTGGATAGCCACGTTCGGACAGGATAACCGCTGAAAGCATCTAAGCGGGAAACCCCCTCCAAGACCAGGCTTCTCACCCATTTCAGTGGGATAAGGCCCCCCGCAGACCACGGGATCAATAGACCAGACCTACACACCTAGCAATAGGCGCAGGGAACTGGCACTAACCGGCCGAAAACTTACACACAAACTCGCAACCACACACATCCACAAACAACGGCACCACACCCCACCACCAAAAATCACGGGGCCACTACAGGATTCCCACCACCAAGTGGGCACTTTGAAAAAGTGAATAGAGTTACGGCGGTCCATAGCGGCAGGGAAACGCCCGGACCCATCCCGAACCCGGAAGCTAAGCCTGCCAGCGCCGATGATACTACCCAACCCGGGTGGAAAAGTAGGACACCGCCGAACACAATTTA
>NZ_LZHZ01000058.1 GCF_001667505.1 Mycobacterium sp. ACS1612 | reverse complement strand
GAGATTCCGCGCGACTTCATCATCGAGACAACACCGTTCACGCTGGAGAACGGGCTGTTGACCGGTATCCGCAAGCTGGCGCGGCCCAAGGTCAAGGAGCACTACCGCGATCGGCTCGAACAGCTCTACGCGGACCTGGCCGACAGCCAGGCCAACGAACTGCGGGAGTTGCGCCGGCATGGCGCCGATCGTCCGGTGCTGGAGACCATCAGCCGGGCGGCGGGTGCGCTGCTGGGTGCGGCGGCAAGCGACCTACAGCCCGACGCGCACTTCACCGATCTGGGCGGAGATTCGCTGTCGGCGTTGACATTCGCCAACCTGCTGCACGAGATCTTCGACATCGAGGTACCCGTAGGTGTGATCGTCAGCCCCGCCAACGACCTTGCTGCGCTGGCGGCCTACATCGCGGCCCAACGCCAACCCGGCAGCAAGCGGCCGACGTTCGCGTCGGTGCACGGCCGCTCGGAAAAGCCGATCACCGAGGTGCACGCGGCCGACCTGACCCTCGACAAGTTCATCGACGCCAAGACCCTCGCGGCGGCGCCGTCGCTGCCAGGCCCCAGCAACGAGGTGCGCACCGTGCTGCTCACCGGCGCAACAGGATTCCTGGGCCGCTACCTGGCGCTGGAATGGCTGCAACGGATGGACCTGGTCGACGGCAAGGTGATCGCCCTGGTACGCGCCAAGGACGATGCGGCAGCCCGCGACCGGCTGGACCAGACATTCGACAGCGGTGACGCCGAATTGCTGCGCCACTACCAGGATTTGGCGGCCGACCACCTCGAGGTGATCGCAGGCGACAAGGGGGAAGCCAACCTCGGCCTGAGCCCACAGACCTGGCAGCGGCTGGCAGATACGGTCGACCTGATCGTGGACCCCGCCGCGTTGGTCAACCACGTCCTGCCCTACAGCCAGCTCTTCGGGCCCAACGCGGTGGGCACCGCCGAACTGATACGCATCGCGCTCACCACCAAGCGCAAGCCCTACATCTACGTGTCCACGATCGGTGTGGGGGCGGGCATCGAGCCCGGCCAGTTCACCGAGGACGGCGACGTGCGCGTCTACAGCGCCACCCGCAAAGTCGACGACACCTACGCCAACGGCTACGGCAACAGCAAATGGGCCGGTGAGGTACTGCTGCGCGAGGCCAACGACCTATGCGGCCTTCCCGTTTCGGTGTTCCGCTGCGACATGATCCTCGCCGACACCACCTATGCCGGCCAGCTCAACGTGCCCGACATGTTCACCCGGCTGATGCTGAGCCTGGTGGCCACCGGGATCGCGCCCGACTCCTTCTACCAACTCGACGCCGACGGCAACCGGCAGCGCGCGCACTACGACGGCCTGCCGGTGGAATTCATCGCCGAGGCCATCTCGACGCTGGGGGCGCACGTCACCGAAGGGTTCCAGACCTATCACGTGATGAACCCCTACGACGACGGCATCGGCCTCGACGAATACGTCGACTGGCTCATCGACGCCGGCTTCGCTGTACGCCGCGTCGGCGACTACGCCGACTGGCTGCAGCGCTTCCACACCGCGATGCGCGCCCTGCCCGAACGCCAACGCCAAGCCTCACTGCTACCGCTACTGCACAACTATCAGCATCCCCAACCACCGATCCACGGATCCATCGCCCCAACCGACCGATTCCGCACCGCCGTGCAAGAGGCGAAAATCGGCCCCGACAAAGACATCCCACACATAACGCGGGACATCATCATCAAATACATCACCGATCTGCAGCTGCTCGGCCTGCTCTGATCCAACTCGGCAGTGCGGTTTCTCGCGCGATCCGCCCTCTTCGCGTGAGGAACCGCACTGTCGGGTATATGTCGTAGCCATGCGCGTAGGAAGCCTGCACCGCTACCCGGTCAAATCAATGCTCGGCGAGACGGTCACCACTCTGTCGGTCGACCCACGAGGCGCCGAGGGAGACCGGCGGTTCGCCTTGCTGGACGACGCCACCGGAAGAATCGCCAGCGCCAAGCAGGCCCGGTTGTGGCGCGCTCTGCTGCAATGCCACGCCAGCACGGTCGACGGCCAGGTACGCATCGCGCTTCCCGACGGCGTCACCACCACGCCCGACCAGGAGGGCGCCGACGACGTGTTGTCCGCGCTGCTGCATCGGCGGGTCCGACTAATTGACCACCGGCCGGAAGGAGCCGCGCTAGAGCGTGCGGACCCGGATCAAGTGCTCGACCTCGGCGAGGACGCCGAAGTGGACGCGCCGCTTCTGGAGATCGGTCAGGCGACGCCGGGCGATTCGTTCACCGATCTGGCCCCGTTGCACGCGATCACCACCGCCACCGTCGAGCGCATCGGAACCGAACCTCTGCGCTACCGCCCGAACATCGTGATCGAGACTCCCGCCGAGTTTCCCGCGTACGCCGAAAAGGATTGGACCGACCGCACTTTGACCGTAGGCGGGGTGCGGATGCGGGTGATGGGCGCGACGCCTCGCTGTGCGATACCCACACTCGAACACGGCCCGTTACCGCGTGCCCCGCACGCTCTACGCACGCCCGCGGCCGAGAACCGCGTCGACACCTTGGGCCTCGGAGTGCTGCCGTGCGCCGGGGTCTACCTGGAAGTCCTCGACGACGGACCGATCCGGAGTGGCGACCCGGTCCGCCTGGACTAGAGCGTCAGGGACAGCCCGACCAACACGACCGCGATCAAGGGCAGGACCCCCTGCGTGATCGCCGCGCGCGCCTTGTCCGGGGACGACACCAGCAGCACGATCGCCGCGGCCAGCATCGACCCTGTCCCCGCGAAGATCAGCGCCAACCCGGCGTCGCGATGGTCGGCGACCGCGAGCACCAGGCCGATCACCGTCACGATCGCCAGGAACAGGTTGTAGAAGCCCTGATTGAACGCCAGTTCCTTGGTGGCCACCGCTTCTTCTGCGGAGATGCCGAACGTCGCGCGGGTGCGCGGCGACGTCCAGGTCAGCGACTCCATCACCCAGATGTAGACGTGCAGCAGGGCCGCAAGGCCCGCGAAAACCAAACCGGCATAGAACAATTCGGCCCCCTAGTCGAACAGTCCGACCTGACCCAGGCCGTTGACCCCGCTGGGCGGTGTCATGCCGAGATGTGTCCACGCCTGGGCGGTTGCGACCCGCCCGCGCGGGGTCCTGGCGATCATCCCCGCGCGCACCAGGAACGGCTCGCACACCTCTTCGACGGTGGTGGCTTCCTCGCCGACCGCGACGGCCAGCGTCGACACCCCGACCGGGCCGCCGCCGAAACTGCGTGTCAGCGCCGACAATACGGCACGGTCGAGCCGATCGAGGCCGAGCTCGTCGACGTCGTACACCTCGAGCGCCGCCTTGGCGATGTCGCGGGTGATCACACCGTCGGCACGCACCTCCGCATAGTCACGGACGCGGCGCAGCAGGCGGTTGGCGATACGCGGGGTACCGCGCGAGCGGCGGGCGATCTCCGCGCCCGCGTCGGCGCCCACCTCGATGCCGAGGATGCCGGCCGACCGCGACAGCACCCGCTCCAACTCGGCGGGCTCGTAGAAGTCCATGTGTGCGGTGAACCCGAACCGATCGCGCAGCGGCCCGGTCAGCGCACCGGAGCGGGTGGTGGCCCCGACCAAGGTGAACGGCGCCACCTCGAGCGGAATCGACGTGGCACCAGGGCCTTTGCCGACCACCACGTCGACCCGGAAATCCTCCATGGCCAGATACAGCATCTCCTCGGCGGGTCTGGCGATGCGATGGATCTCGTCGATGAACAACACGTCGTGCTCGACCAGGTTGGACAGCATCGCGGCCAGATCGCCCGCGCGCTCCAGCGCCGGACCGGAGGTGACCCGAAGCGACGAACCGAGTTCGGCGGCGATGATCATGGCCAGCGACGTCTTGCCGAGACCCGGCGGACCCGACAGCAGAATGTGATCCGGTGTGCCGCCGCGGTTCTTGGCGCCCTCGATAACCAGTTGCAACTGCTCGCGCACCCGCGGTTGGCCGATGAACTCGCGCAGTGTGCGCGGCCGCAGGCTGGCGTCGATGTCGCCCTCACCGACGGTCAGCGCCGGCGACACCTCGCGGTCGTCGGGTTCCTCGCCCTCTTCGAACCGGCTCACTTCTTGCCCAGCATCGACAGCGCCGACCGCAGCGCGCTGGACGTGGTGGCCTCTGGCTCGTTGGCAAGCACCTTGTCGGTGGCCTCCTCGGCCTGCTTGACCGCAAAGCCAAGGCCGACAAGCGCTTCCACCACCGGGCCGCGCACCGAGTGCCCGTTCAGCGTCACAGCGCCCGACGCATGCACAGCGCCGATCTTGTCACGCAGTTCGAGCACCATACGCTCGGCACCGCGCTTGCCGATGCCCGGCACCCGGGTCAACGCGGTGACGTCACCGTCGGCCAATGCCTGGCGCAGCGAGGGCGCGTCATAGACGGCAAGGGTGGCAAGCGCGATCTTCGGGCCCACCCCGGACACCCCGAGAAGCGTCAGGAACAGATCCCGTGCGTCGGCGTCGGCGAAGCCGTACAGCGTCTGCGAATCTTCCCGCACGATCATGGCCGTGATCAGGCGAGCCTCGCTGCCGCGGTGCAACGTCGCCAGTGTGGTCGGGGTGGCCATCACCTTGTAGCCGACGCCGCACGCCTCGATCACCACGTGGTCGAGTGCGATGTCGAGGACTTCCCCGCGAACGGATGCGATCATCGTGCCGCCTTCGCCTTGGCCTGCGTAGCTTTCAATGTGGCCTTGTACTTGCGTTGTTGTTCGGCGGCCAGCGCCTGAGCCGCCGCCATCCTGGCGATCATCGGGGCCCGCCAGCAGTGGCAGATGGCCAGCGCCAGTGCGTCGGCGGCGTCGGCAGGCGTCGGTTTGGCTTGCAGAGCAAGGATTTTGGTGACCATCGCGGTGACCTGGGCCTTGCCCGCGTTGCCGTTGCCTGTCACCGCGGCCTTGACCTCACTGGGCGTGTGGAAGTGCACGTCGATGTTGCGTTTCGCGGCGGCCAGCGCGATGACGCCGCCCGCCTGCGCGGTGCCCATCACCGTCGAGACATTCTGCTGCGAGAACACCCGCTCGATGGCGATCACGTCGGGCCGGTGGGTGTCCATCCAGTATTCGACGGCGTCGCTGATGGTCAGCAGCCTTCGGTGCAGCGGGTCATCGGACGGGGTACGCACCACGTCGACGTCGAGCGCGGTGACCTGTCGACCGTGGCCGCCCTCGATCACGGACAGCCCGCAGCGGGTCAGCCCGGGGTCGACTCCCATCACACGCACGTCAGGCCCCTTCTGTGAACACCTGTTCGAGAGCTTAACGGGATGCGGCGACCAGATCGGGGAAGACACGCATCAGATCGTGTAGCTGCCGGAGCGGTCACCCTTGGCGATCTGCAGGGCGATGTCGTTGATCCGCGCCTTCGCTTTGCGTCCGCCGCGGACCAGTTCGCGCCCGACTTCGTGGCCATCGCGCTCGACCACGACGACCCAGCGCGCACCGAGGAACTTCGTCAGCAGCCAGAACGGCCACACCGCCACGAACAGCAGGCCGATGACGATCTCGATCAGGTCGGTGAAGTCCAGTAGATCGCCGGGAAATGGCCACCAATCGCGGTGCACCGACCAGGCCCTACCGTGTGGGTCTACGACTACTGCCATGCGGACATCTTGGCGGTCAGCGCGACGCCGCGGTACTGCGGGGACAGCGCACGGCCGGCGGCCAGCAGCGGTTCGGTGCTGCGCAGCGTGCGGCCCAGCACGAACGCGCCTTCCAGGGCACCGATCAGCGAGAGGGTGACCTGGCGGGCCTGCGACTCGTCGAGACCGCGCGACGCGAAGTATGCGCTGCCGTCGTCGATCCACGCGGTGAACACGGTCGCCGACGCCTCGCGCAGCTCCTCGACCGTGTCGGCGACCTCGGCGGCCACGCTGGCCACCGGGCACATGTTCGCGAAGCCGGTGCCCGCCATGTCCTCGGCGGCCTGGGTGAACACGGCGTCGATGGCCTCGCCCAGGTCGGTGTGCTCGTCGACGATCGACGGGATCAGCAGCGCGTAGGCGGCGCCTGCGTTGATCAGCGCCTCACGCGCGATCTGCACCTTGCCGCCGCGGAAGTGGTGGTACAGCGAGCCGATCGGCGCGCCGGAGGCCTCGGCGATGTCCTTCATGCCGACCGCGCCGTAGCCCTTGTGCCGCATCAACTCCGCCGCCGCCGTCAGGATCGATTCCCTGGTGGACCTTGCCATTCTCGCCTCCCGACTACAGACTAGAGCATACGTTCTAGAATCAACGTTCTAATAACGAAAGGTCATCATGAAGTCCGTCGAGGTCACCGCAGGAACGATCGAATACCGCGAGGAGGGCGATCCTGACGGTCGCCCGGTCGTGCTGCTGCACGGCCTGCTGATGAACGACGCGCAGTGGAATCTGGCGCTGCCGCTGCTACCGCCCGGCTTCCGCTATCTGCTGCCGGTGCTGCCGCTGGGCGGGCATCGCATCCCGATGCGCGAGGACGCCGACCTGACCCTGCGCGGAATGGTCGACATCGTCGGCGACTTCCTTGATGCGACGGGTCTGGACGACGTGACCCTGGTGGTTTCGGACTGGGGTGGGCCGCTCTTCCTCACCGACGCAGGCCGAGACAAACGCGTTGGGCAACTGGTGATCTGCCCGTCGGAGGCGTTCGACAACTTCCCGCCCGGCCTGCCCGGCAAAGTCGCATGGTTGGCCAGCCGCAACACGCTGACGGTGTCGCTGGCGATGCGTCAGCTCAAGATCGGCTGGCTGCGCAGGCGGTGGCTGATATTCGGCCAGATGGCGAAAAATCCTGTCCCCCAAGGCATCGTCGACCAGTGGCTGGCCGCAGGCCTGGCCGACAGCCGTGTCAGGCGCGATCTCGTCAAGTACTGCCACACCAAGTTCGACGACGCGGACCTGATCCGGGCCACCGAGCGGCTGTCCGAGTTTCACGGCGATGCACTCGTGTTGTGGAGCCACAACCCGGTGATGCCCGACGAACACGCCGCACGCCTGGCCGACCTCACCGGCGGCACCTTGCGCTACGTCGAGGACGCCAACGTGTTGGTGATGCTGGATCAGCCCGAGCAGACGGCGCGAGAAATCGGGGCGTTCCTGACAGCCGGAGAGTAACGTTCTGCGACCGTGAGAACGGTGCGCAGCTTCTGCCGGGTCTGCACATCGGTGTGCGGCATCCTCGTCGACGTCGACGACGACCGGGTGGTCGCGGTGCACGGCGACGGGGAGCATCCGTTCTCGCGTGGCTACACCTGCCCGAAGGGCCGTGCGTTGCCGCAGATTCACCACCACCCGGACCGGTTGGAGCGCCCGCAGATGCGGGTCGACGGCGCACTGCGGGACACCACCTGGGAGGCCTGCCTCGACGACCTCGGCGGCAGGCTGCGCGCGATCATCGACGCCTACGGGCCCGCGTCCGTCGGGATCAACTTCGGCACCGGCGTCGGCATGGACGCCCTCGGCTACCGGGTTGCGCAACAGTTACATGCTGCGATCGGCACGCCCGCCAAGTTCAGCCCGCTGACCATCGACGGCACCGCGAAGGTGTTGATGGCGGAACTGATGGGCGGTTCGGCGGCGCTGACCGCAAGGCCGGACTACGACAACGCCGTGCTTGCGATCTTCATCGGCAGCAATCCCGTTGTCTCCCACGGTCATAGCGTCGGGATGCCGAATCCGCGCGGTGTCATGCGCGATCTGGTCAGGCATGCCGAGGTGTGGGTGGTCGACCCCCGCCGCACCGAGACCGCGCGCATGGCCAGCCATCACCTCGCGCCGCGGCCCGGCACCGACTACGCGGTGCTCGCCTACCTGGTGCGGGAAATGCTGCGCGACGGCGTCAAGGCGGCCGCGCAGGATGTCGACGCGCTGGCGGCCGCGGTCGAACCGTTCACCGCGCAGCATGCGGCGGCGGTCGCCGACGTTGCCGAGTACGACCTCGAACAGCTACTGGCCGCGGTGCGCAGGGCGGGCCGCATCGCGGTCGACACCGGCACCGGTGTCACGATGTCTCCGAGCGCCAATGTCACGCAATGGCTTTCCTGGGCGCTGCTGGTGCTGACCGATTCGATGAACCGCCCCGGCGGGATGTGGTTCCACCCTGGGTTCGGCTACCAACTCGAGAGCTTCGACTTGCCGGTCACTCCTCCGGAGGGCCGGTTCGGGCCAGGGCCGCGCAGTCGTCCTGAGACGCAGGCGTTCCTGCGGGAGTGGCCGTGCGCCGCGCTGCCCGACGAGATCGACGCGGGCAACATCCGCGCGTTCCTCAACCTCGGCGGCAGCCTGCTCACCGCGTTTCCCGACGCCGGATCGCTGCGGCCCGCACTGGAGAAGCTCGACGTGTTGGCCACTACCGAGATCCTGCCCAACGAGACCACGGCGTTGTCGACGCACGTGCTGCCCACGAAGGGTCAACTGGAACGGCCCGACGTGACACTGTGGGATTTCCTGTGTCCGCGGGTGTCGGCGCAGCACACCGACGGGGTGGTTGCGCCTGTGGGGCAACGCCGTTCGATGTGGTGGGTGTTGACGGAGATCGGCCGCCGACTCGACCACGATCTGGCCGATACCGCGGCTACCGACGAGGCGATGCTGGCACAGATGAGCGCCGGCGGACGCGTGTCCTACCACGAACTCGTCGAAACCGGTTGGGCCACCGTCGATCACGAGCTGCCAGCGTCGTGGGTGGACCGGCACATCGAACGGCTGGGAGGCTGGCGGCTGGCGCCCGAGGTGCTCGTCGAGCAGTTGCACACGCTGCGTGAGCCGGCTCCGTTGATGCTGGTGCCGCGGCGACAACTGCGACGGCTCAACGCGCAACTGGAGTTCCTCGGTGAGGTCCCCGAGGTCATGCTCAACCCGGACGACGCGGCGGCGGCGGGTGTCGCCGACGATGAGCGGTTGATCGTGCGCACTGACCACGGTGAGCTGACCGGCATCGCCAGGGTGGACGCGTCGATGCGCCGCGGCGCCGTGTCGGTGCCCCACGGACACGCCGGGGCGAACGTCAACGTGTTGACGAGTAAGGACGACATCGACTCGGTGACGGGGATGACGCGCTATTCGGCGATTCCCGTCAGGGTGTATCCGGCGTGACGTCCTGACCGCGAAGTTGCAGTTACCGCGGAAAAGTGCGACGAGACGCCTGCGCGACATCTGCAGTCTCGGCGCACGACCTCAGGCCGGGAGCACGCCGATCTGCTTCATCTGCGCGTAGACGTCGACGACACCCCACGTCTCGACGATGCGGCCGTCGGTGAAGCGGAACATGAACATCTCGTTGTAGGTGACAGGCTTGCCGGTGGGCGCGACACCCATGAACTCACCGCGATGGGTGCCGCGGACCGTCGTCCGTGTCACCACCTTGTCGCCTTCGGCGATCACGTCCTCGACCGTGAGGTGGATGTCGGGATAGATCGCGAACAGCGCCGCCCAGATCTGCTTGAGCGCCTCGGGGCCCGTCGTGTCGATGGGCAACGGGGTGCGGATCACGGCGTCGGGGTGGACCACCTCGTCGATGGTCTTGGCCAACTCCGCCATGTCGCCGCTGTTGGCGGCCTCATGGAACCGCTTGACCACCGCCTTGTTGGCGGTCACTACTCCTCGTCGAGAAGGGCGGCGACGTCGTCGGGGATGTCGACATTGGTGTAGACGTCCTGGACGTCGTCGAGGTCCTCGAGCGCGTCGATCAGCTTGACCACCTTGCGGGCGCCGTCGAGGTCCACGGGCACGCTGACCGACGGCTGAAAGCTGGCCTCCGCCGACTCGTAGTCGATGCCCGCCTCCTGCAGCGCGGTCCGCACGGCAACGAGATCGCTTGGCTCACAGATGATTTCGAAGGTGTCGTCGAGGTCGTTGACCTCTTCTGCACCCGCTTCGAGCACCGCGGTCAGCACATCGTCCTCGGTGAGCCCGTCCTTGGCCAGCGTCACCACACCCTTGCGGGAGAACAGGTACGACACCGATCCGGGGTCGGCCATGTTGCCGCCGTTGCGGGTGACCGCGACCCGCACCTCGCCGGCGGCCCGGTTGCGGTTGTCGGTCAGGCACTCGATCAGCACGGCCACCCCGTTGGGGCCGTAGCCCTCGTAGGTGATGGCCTGATAGTCGGCGCCACCGGCCTCCTCGCCGGCGCCACGCTTGCGGGCCCGCTCGATGTTGTCGTTGGGCACCGAGTTCTTCTTGGCCTTCTGAATCGCGTCGTACAGCGTGGGGTTGCCGGCGGGGTCACCGCCACCGACGCGCGCGGCCACCTCGATGTTCTTGATCAACCGCGCGAAGTTCTTGCCGCGGCGGGCATCGATCACAGCCTTCTTGTGCTTGGTGGTGGCCCACTTGGAATGGCCGCTCATGCAGGTACTGCTCTCTTTCTTGCGGGGTAAGTCCGAAGAACGAGTCTACGTGGCGGTTTACCTGCAATCGAACCGCATCAGCTGGACAGCTGCGCCTTCACGTGGCGCGTCAGGTCGTCGGCGATGACCTCCGGCTCACCTGCGAAAAGGCCGTCCAGTGCCAGCTTCGCCACCACGGACGGGTCGGTCTTGCGGTCGGCAGGGGCGTGCGCGGCCATATCGGTGTCCATGTATCCGACGTGCAGGGACGCGACGTGGATGCCGCGCGGCGCGAGTTCCTGCCGGATCGCATCGGTCATCGCCCAGCCCGCCGCCTTCGCCGCAGAGTAGGCGCCGAACTCCGGCGCGTGGGCCCACGACAACACCGAAAGCACGTTGAGGATCGACCCGCCACCGTTGCTCTCGATGACCGGAACGAACGCGCGCGTGACGGCGAGCGTGCCGAGGAAATGGGTCTCGATCTCCAGGCGCACGTCGTCGAAGGAGCCCGACAGCAGGTTCGCGGCTGTCGAGACACCCGCGTTGTTGATCAGCACGTTGACGTCGGTCGCCAATTCTGCTGCCCTGGCGACGGATCCGGGATCGGTGATGTCGAGTTGGACGGGGATGACGCCGGGCACGTCGACGGTCTCGGGGCGCCGTGCGCCGCCGTACACCTTGGCGCCGCGCGCGACGAGTTGTTCGGCGAACCGCTTACCAAGTCCGCGGTTGGCTCCAGTGACGAGTGCGGTGATCTGTTCGGTAGTCATGCTGCATGCAAGCCGCATTACGTACCGACCATTCCATAATTAGCGAATTGTGACGCGGATCACAGCATGTCGACGAAAAGCTTGTGGATGCGGCGGTCGCCGGTCATCTCGGGATGAAACGCCGTCGCCAGCACGCGGCCCTGCCGGACCGCGACGATGTGACCGGCGGCCCGGCCCAGCACCTCGACCTCGGGGCCGACCCTTTCCACCCACGGCGCCCGGATGAACACTGCGTGCACGCGATCGTCGAGCCCTTCGAACGGGAAATCCCCCTCGAACGAGTCGACCTGACGGCCAAAGGCGTTGCGGCGCACCGTCATATCGATGGCTTTTAGCGGGACGGCTTCACGGCCGTCGGCGCCCGCGTCCAGGATCTCGGTGGCCAGCAGAATCATCCCGGCGCACGATCCGTACGCGGGCATACCCTCGGCGAGCCGCGCCCGCAGCGGTTCGAGCAGTTCGAACTCGCGCAGCAGATGGCTCATCGTGGTGGATTCGCCACCGGGTATCACCAGCGCGTCGACGGCCTCGAGTTCGGCGACCCGGCGCACGGTCGCGGCCTCTGCCCCCGCTTCGCGCAGCGCCGCCAGGTGTTCACGGGTGTCGCCCTGCAACGCGAGCACACCGACCTGCGGGGCACTCATGGCTTCTGGTAGTCGCGTTTGTAGCGGGTCAGCCCCTCCTGCATCACCGCCGCCACCATCTCCCCGGTCTGGGTGAAGATCTTGCCCTGCGTCAGCGAGCGGCCACCCGACGCCGACGGCGACGACTGGTCGTAGAGCAGCCATTCGTCGGCCCGGAACGGGCGCATGAACCACATCGCGTGATCCAGCGACGCCACCATCAGGTGCGGGCGTTCTTCGATGTGGTTGACCTGGGCGGAGCCCAGCAGCGTGAGGTCGCTCATGTAGGCCAGCGCGCAGATGTGCAGGACGGGGTCGTCGGGCAGCGGATCACGATGCCGGAACCACACCTGCTGTTGCGACGCCTTTCCTGGCAGCAGCTTCATCTGGTCGCGCGGCACGATGCGCACGTCCCATTCTGCAAACTGCGCGAAGCCCGCGTCGTCGAACGCTCCGCCCTTGGAGATGAACCCTGGCAGGTCGTCCGGTGGCGGCGCGTACGGCATCGCGTCCTGGTGCTCGATGCCGCTCTGGTCGCTCTGGAACGACGCCGACATCGAGAAGATGGTCTCGCCGTGCTGGATGGCGTTGACGCGCCGCGTGACGAACGAACCGCCGTCGCGGAGGCGTTCGACGGTGAAGACCGTCGGTGCCGTGGCGTCGCCCGGCCGCAGGAAGTAGCCGTGCAGCGAATGCACCGCAAAGCGCTCGTCCACTGTGCGCACCGCCGACACCAGCGACTGGCCCGCCACGTGACCGCCGAAAGTACGTTGGAAATAGCCGGATTCGGGGCTGAAGACACTTCCGCGGTAGATGTTCACCTCGAGTTGTTCGAGGTTGAGGATCTCTTCGATCGCCATCTATTCTTGTTTACCAGCCGCGTTCGGCGAGCCGGTGCGGGGCCGCGATGTCCTCCACGTTGATGCCGACCATGGCCTCGCCCAGCCCGCGTGACACCTTGGCCAGCACGTCGGGGTCGTCGTAGAACGTCGTCGCCTTGACGATCGCCGCGGCACGCTGCGCCGGGTCGCCGGACTTGAAGATGCCCGAACCGACGAACACCCCCTCAGCACCCAGCTGCATCATCATCGCCGCATCGGCCGGCGTGGCGATGCCACCGGCGGTGAAGAGCGTGACCGGCAGCTTGCCCGCCCGCGCCACCTCAACGACCAGTTCGTAGGGCGCCTGCAATTCCTTTGCCGCCACGTACAACTCGTCTTCCGACAGCGACGTCAACCGACGGATCTCACCGCCGATCTGCCGCATATGCGTGGTCGCATTCGACACGTCGCCGGTGCCGGCCTCACCCTTGGAGCGGATCATCGCCGCGCCCTCGGTGATGCGCCGCAGCGCCTCACCCAGGTTGGTCGCACCGCACACAAACGGCACGGTGAACTTCCACTTGTCGATGTGATGGCTGTAGTCGGCCGGGGTCAGCACCTCGGACTCGTCTATGTAATCCACACCCAGGCTCTGCAGAATCTGCGCCTCGACGAAATGCCCGATACGCACCTTGGCCATCACCGGGATCGTGACCGCGGAGATGATGCCCTCGATCATGTCCGGGTCGCTCATCCGCGACACCCCGCCCTGGGCGCGGATGTCGGCAGGCACCCGCTCCAACGCCATCACCGCGACGGCGCCTGCGCCCTCAGCGATGCGGGCCTGCTCGGGGGTGACGACGTCCATGATCACGCCGCCCTTGAGCATCTCGGCCATGCCGCGCTTCACCCGCGCCGTCCCGGTCTGGCTGTTGGCAGACCCATTCGATCCAGGTGCGGTATCCACTGTTATCTCCTCCAATTGCTACTGATCCAGTCTAGAGGGGGCGGCAAATGCATTGAATCCGCACATCAGCGAATGACTTGCAGCTGCCGTTCGCGTGTACCGCTCTGCACGTCGGCAAGCATGTTCGCGTCGTCGAGAAGCTCGCCTAGCTGCAGCGGGTACACAGTTTCGCCCTTGGCGACCAGTTCGTCGATCATTGTCGCATCGCACCAGCGGTGACCGTGAATCGTGCGGCGCTCCAACTCCGTGTGACCACCCGTCGCTGGCACGAAGCGCCTGGTGCGGTGGACGAAAAACAACTCCTCGCTATGGATCACCGCGCCGTCGAACTCGAATACCGCCTCACGCCGCCAGACCGGACCGACGAGTTCGGTGGGCATCACCTGTAGGCCGGTCTCCTCGGCGACTTCCCGCGCCGCGGCGTCGACCAGCGCCTCCCCTGGTTCCACCGCCCCGCCGATGGTGAACCACCACCGGGGAGCGTCGGCGGTGGCGGGGTCTGAGCCGCAGAACAGCAGCACCGCACCGTCCTCGTCGAGCAGAACCACCCGGGCAGACGTGCGCAGTGTCACCGCCATCCGACCTCCGGCGGCGAGACCTGCGCGCGTTCGGCGATTTCGAAATAGCTTGGCAGCGCTGCGGTTCCGCCGAGCCGAAGGATGCGCACCGCAGGCCGCTCACGCAGCGCCAGCGTGTCACGGACGGCGTCGTTGTGGAACCGGCGGGCGAGCAACACCCGCGCCTCGGCGTCGGCGAGCTCGGCGACCAGAGCCACCGGCAGCGACACCGGATCGACGAACGCAAGCGCGGCCGAGAGCTCGTTCTCGGCGGCCTCGCGGCCGGCGCGCGGCGACCGCTCCGCCGCGTCGGCCAGCGCCGCCAACCGCTTGCCGTCGGGCCCGCCTGCGTACGCCTCGACGGCGACCGCTCGTGCCACCACCGCACGGCGGGCCAGCGCGCCGTCGAGCGCCTGCCACGACAGGTCGTAGCGCACGTGCAGCCGGTCCAGCCGGTGCGCGGTCTGGTAGGCCCACGCGGCGATCAGCAGGAACACGGCGACCAGCACGGCCAGCGCGACGACCACTACCCACGTGATCAACTTGCCACCTTGACCTTGGTCCCCGCGCCCGCGACGGTTTCGTAGACCCGCATGATCTGCCGCTCGACGACCGACCAGTCGTAGCGTCGCACCACCTCGGTGGCCTCGGCGACGTAGCCGGCCCGCAGCGAGTCGTTCTCCAGCATCTCGATGATTCCGGCGGCCATGGCCGCCGGGTCGTCGACCGGCACCAGTCGGCCTGCCTTGCCGTCGACCAGCACCCGACGGAACGCATCGAGGTCACTGGCCACCACCGGGGTGCCCGCCGCCATCGCCTCGACGAGCACGATGCCGAAGCTCTCGCCACCGAGGTGCGGGGCGCAGTACACGTCGGCGCTACGCATCGCCGACGCCTTCTGCGCATCGTCGACCTGGCCGAGGAAGCGCAGATGCCCGGCCAGCTCTCCGGCGTTCTCGCGAAGTTCGTCCTCGTCGCCGCGGCCGACGATGAGGATCTCTAGGTCGGCGAACCGCTCCACCAGGGCGGGCAGCGCGCCGAGCAGCACGGCCATGCCCTTGCGCGGCTCATCGAAGCGGCCCAGGAACAGCACCGTCTTCCCCGGTCGCGGATAGCCGTCGAGAAGCGGCGCATGCGCGAACGACCCCACGTCCACACCGTTGGGGATTTCCACCGCGTCGCTGCCGAGCGCCTCCATCTGCCAGCGCCGCGCCAGATCCGACACCGCGATCCGGCCGACGATCTTCTCGTGCATCGGCCGCAGAATCGGCTCGAAGACGCTGAGCGTCAACGATTTCGTCGTGGACGTGTGGAAGGTCGCGACGATCGGGCCCTCGGCGATGTTCAGCGCCAGCATCGACAAGCTGGGCGCGTTGGGCTCGTGCAGATGCAGCACATCGAAGTCGCCGTCGGCCAGCCAGCGCTTGACCATGCGGTGGGTAGCGGGGCCGAACCTCAGCCGGGCCACCGACCCGTTGTAGGGAATGGGTACTGCCTTGCCACCGGACACCACGTAGTCGGGCAGTTGCACATGCGGCGACGACGGCGCCAGCACGCTGACGTCGTGACCCCCGCGATGCATCACCTCGGCCAGTTGTAAGACGTGCGACTGCACGCCGCCGGGGACGTCGAACGAATACGGGCAGACCATGCCGATACGCATTACGTCTCCAGTTTCGCCCTACGCTCGTCCGAAAGATCGGCTATCCACTGCGGCTGGATCATGTGCCAGTCGGCGGGGTGGGCGCCGATGTTGGCCGCGAAGTGGTCCGCCAGTTTCTGGGTGATGACGGAGACGTCGCCGGATGAGGTGTCCAGCGGCTCGCTGAACTTGAACCCCCACCCGCGTTCGGTGAACCAGCAGTGCACCGCCATCAGGTCCGCGCCCGTCTCGATGGCGAGCTTGGCCGATCCTGCGGGCATCCGGGTGGGCTCCCCGAAGAAGTCGACCTCGACGCCGTTGCGGCTGAGGTCGCGGTCGGCCATCAGGCAGACGGGACGACCGGCACGCAACCGTTCGGTGAGAACCTCGAACGGCGGCCGCTCCCCGCCCGTCAACGGCAGCATCTCGAACCCGAGACTTTCCCGGTAGGCGATGAAGCGGTGGTACAGCGATTCGGGCTTGAGCCGCTCGTTGACGGTGGTGAACGTGCCGTGTCTCCACACCAGCCAGACCCCGGCCATATCCCAGTTGCCGCTGTGCGGCAGCGCCATGATCGCGCCACGGCCCGCATCCAGCGCGGCCGCGATGTGCTCCTTGCCCTCGAAGCACCCGTCAAGCAGTTCGCCCTGCTTCTCCAGATCCATCGAGGGCAACCTGAACGCCTCCCGCCAGTACCGCGCGTGGGAGGACAGCGAAGCACGAATCAGCTCGTCGGGCACCTGTTCTGGCGTGGTGCCGATGACCCGGGCCAGGTTCTTGCGTAGCTGTGCGGGGCCGCCACCGCGGGCCGCGTACCGCGCGCCCGCATCAAATGCGTTGCGTGCCACGGACTCCGGCATGGCGCGCACCAGCCGCCACCCGGTGGCGTAACCCAGATCGCTGATCTGCCCCCCGAACGGGATCACGGCTGGGTCGCCTCGGGTTTGTCGCCGTTGGCCGCCTTGGATTTCGTCAGCCGATCCATCGCGCCCGGCGACGTTCGCACGCTGTGCATGCGCTGCCCTACGGTCACCAGGCTGGCCACCGCCAACACCCACATTGCGATGTGCAGCAGCCACAGCACGCCGAACAGACCGGACAGCCCCGCCCCGACGAGCACGATGATGAGCCGTTCCGGCCGCTCGATGATGCCGCCGTCACCGGACAGCCCACTGGCTTCGGCGCGAGCCTTGATGTAGGAGATGACCTGCGAGGTGACCAGGCAGATCAGCGTGGCCACCACCAGCGAGGTGCTCTGCATCCCGAACGCCGCCCACCACAGCAGGCCGCAGAACACCGCGCCGTCGCCGATGCGGTCGCAGGCGGCGTCCAGCACCGCCCCGAACCGGGTGCCGCCACCGCGTTCACGTGCCATCGCCCCGTCGAGCATGTCGGCGAGCACGAAGAACCACACCGCGACCGCGCCCCACCACAATTCGCCGATCGGGAACAACGTCAATGCGCTCAGCACCGTCCCGGCCGTGCCGAGAATCGTGATGCTGTCGGGTGTGAACCCCGCCCGCAGCGCGGCCTTGGCGACCGGCGTCGACAACTTCGCGTACGCCGCGCGGGTCAACAGGTAGAAGTTGCTCACGGCTGCTTTGCCCACTCGGTCGCCAACAACTCACGGGTCTCACGCAACAGTTGCGGGACGATCTTCGAGCCACCGATGATCGTGATGAAGTTCGCGTCGCCGCTCCACCGCGGCACCACATGCATGTGCAGGTGCTCGGCCAGCGACCCGCCCGCCGAGCTACCCAGGTTCAAGCCGACGTTGAATCCGTGCGGACGAGACACCGACTTGATCACCCGAATCAGCTTCTGCGTGAACGCCATCAGCTCGGCGCTCTCCTCAGGCGTGAGGTCTTCGAGTTCGGACACCCGCCGGTACGGCACCACCATCGAGTGGCCGGGGTTGTACGGATACAGGTTGAGCACGACGTACACCAGTTCGCCACGGGCGACCATCAGCCCTTCTTCGTCGGGCATCCCGGGGATGTCGGTGAACGGCTCGCGCGACGCCGCCGAACCGCCCTTCATCGGCGCCTCGGCGATGTAGGTCATCCGGTGCGGTGTCCACAACCGCTGCAGGTGGTCGGGTTCACCGACGCCGTGGTCAACGATCGTCCGATCGTCGGGGTCACTCACTTGGTCGCGCCTACTTCGAGCAGTTCAGCAGTGGGAGCGGCGTTTTCGCGGCTGGAGATCCACTTGGCGATCGCGGCGATCGCGTCCTCGCGCGGCACGCCGTTGACCTGGGTGCGGTCGCCGAAGCGGAAGCTGACCGCGTTGGCTTCGACGTCGCGGTCACCCGCCAGGAGCATGAACGGCACCTTCTGGTTGGTGTGGTTGACGATCTTCTTGGCCATCCGGTCGTCGCTGGCGTCGACCTCGGCCCGGATGCCGTGCGACTTCAGTTGCGTGACAAGGCCGTTGAGGTACGGGATGTGGTCGTCGGCCACTGGGATGCCGACCACCTGCACCGGCGCCAGCCACGCCGGGAAGGCGCCCGCGTAGTGCTCGGTGAGGATGCCGAAGAACCGCTCGATCGACCCGAACAGCGCGCGGTGGATCATCACCGGCCGCTGCCTGCTGCCGTCCGCGGCTGTGTATTCCAACTCGAAGCGTTCGGGGAAGTTGAAGTCCAGCTGGATGGTCGACATCTGCCAACTGCGGCCGAGCGCGTCCTTGACCTGCACCGAGATCTTGGGGCCGTAGAACGCCGCGCCACCCGGATCCGGCACCAACTCCAGCCCCGAGGCCGCACCGACCTCGGCCAGCACGTTGGTGGCTTCCTCCCACAACTCGTCGGACCCGACGGACTTCTTCGGATCCTTGGTCGAGAGCTCGAGGTAGAAGTCGGTCAGACCGTAGTCACCGAGCAGTTCGAGGATGAACCGCAGCAACGAGGTCAGCTCGTCGCGCATCTGGTCGCGGGTGCAGTAGATGTGGGAGTCGTCCATCGTCAACCCGCGTACCCGGGTCAGCCCGTGCACGACGCCGGACAGCTCGTAGCGGTAGACGGTGCCGAACTCGAAGAGCCGCAACGGAAGTTCGCGATACGACCGCCCCCGCGACCGGAAGATCAGGCAATGCATCGGGCAGTTCATCGGCTTGAGGTAGTAGTCCTGGCCGGGCTTGCGTACCGTGCCGTCCTCGTTGAGTTCGGCGTCGAGGTGCATCGGCGGGAACATTCCGTCGGCGTACCAGTCGAGGTGCCCGGAGATCTTGAACAGCTCCGCCTTGGTGATATGCGGGCTGTTGACGAATTGGTAGCCGGCCTCGATGTGCTTGCGCCGCGAGTAGTCCTCGAGTTCGCGGCGGATGATGCCACCCTTGGGGTGGAAAACCGCTAGGCCGGAACCGATTTCGTCGGGAAAGCTGAACAGGTCCAGTTCGGCGCCGAGCTTGCGATGGTCACGACGCTGCGCTTCGGCGATGAATTCGAGGTGCGCATCCAGCGCTTCCTGCGACTCCCATGCGGTGCCGTAGATGCGTTGCAGGCTGGCGTTGTTCTGGTCGCCGCGCCAGTATGCCGCCGAGCTGCGGGTCAGCTTGAACGCGGGAATGTAGCGCGTCGTCGGGATGTGCGGACCGCGGCACAGATCGCCCCACTCGCGTTCGCGGGTACGGGGATTGAGGTTGTCGTAGGCGGTGAGCTCGTCACCGCCGACCTCCATCACGTCGGGGTCGCCGGACTTGTCGTCGACGAGTTCGAGTTTGTACGGCTCGTTGGCGAGTTCTTCGCGGGCTTCCTCTTTGGAGGCGTACACCCGCCGCGAGAACAGTTGGCCCTCCTTGACGATCTGGCGCATACGCTTCTCGAGCGCCTCCAGATCCTCCGGCGTGAACGCGCGGGGCACGTCGAAGTCGTAGTAGAAGCCGTCGGTGATGGGCGGCCCGATACCGAGCTTGGCCTCGGGGAACATGTCCTGCACCGCCTGCGCGAGCACATGCGCCGTCGAGTGCCTGATCACGCTGCGGCCCTCGTCGGTGTTGGCGGCCACCGGTGTCACCTCGACGTCGGCATCCGGCGTCCACGAGAGATCGTGCAGCCGGCCGTCGGCGTCGCGCACGACCACGATGGCGTCTTCGGCGCCGCGGCTCGGCAGGCCGGCCTCCCGGACCGCTGCCCCTGCGGTGGTCCCGGCAGCGACCCGGATCGGGGCTGCTAGGGCGGGGCTGGCGGGCGCGCTCATCGGTGACTCTCCAAACTTTCGGTGAAACGGGCGGTGTGCGGGTCGGCACTGAACGCGACCATGCTATCGGGGTCGGTGGTCATGCCCCCAGGCCAATGGGGCTGCGCAGCCACCTGGCCTCGATACCGACCAGCCCGGCGGCCCAGCCGAGCGCGCCGAGCAGCCAGAGGGTGGCGAGCACCACGGCGGCTGTGAAGGCCGCGCCGAGCAGCTGCACCCACAGTCCCTGTGCCTTGAACCAAGCCATCGCCGTGTCGTAGCGCGTCCGCGTGTAGGCGAGCAGCCGTCGCGCCCAGTCGAATTCGGTGGCCAGAATCGCGAGGCCGACGAAGACGATTGCCCAGCCGGGCCCGGGATACGGGATCGCGAGGATGCCGACGCCGAGGACCGCAAGCCCGATTACTGCGATGCCAATGCGGTAGCCGAATTCGACGCGCGGGCGCTCGCGCAGTCGGTCGCGCCACCGCGCCCAGCGCCGTTTGACCTCCGACGGCTTCACGGCTGCCCCGGGTTCAGCTTGACGAACAGCGCGTTGGCCTCGGCCAGCACGGTGTCCCCGTCGAGCACCCGGCCCGAGATGAACATCTTGCGGCCGTCGACGCGGTCCACCCCGGCGTCGACCTGCAGTTCCGTCTCGATCGGCACGATCTTGCGGTAGTCGACGTGCAGGAAGGCGGTGCGCTGATAGAGGCTTTGCGTCAGCCGGAACGCGGTGTACCCGAGCAGCGAGTCGAACAGTTGCGCGATGCATCCGCCGTGGGCTGCGCCGTTGCGGCCAAGGTGGAAACGCCGAAAGCAGACGCTGCCTGCGACTCGCCCATCGTCGGTCTTGTGGTACTCCCCCGGGATGCCCAACACGCTGCCCCGGTTGGGCAGGTCCATCCTGCGGCCCGACGGTGACGACCACTCGTCCGCGTCGTAGGGCGCCAGCAGGTTGGACGCGGCCTCGATCAGATCGGCAGCCTGGGTGATCACGTCGTCGGGCGCGTCCGCGGCGCGCGCATGGTCCTGCAGCGTGCGGACTGCCTCGACGAATCGGCCGTAGTCGGGTCCGCCGTGGGCGGTGGGCTCGGCTGGGCTGAAGTCTCCACCGCGATGCTCCTGTGCGTAGGCCACCCGGTCACCGTATTGGTTGCCTCAGCTGTCGGCGGACCCGGCTTTGCTCAGCGTGTCGAACTCGGCGTCGGACAGCTCGATTTTCGCGGCCGCCACGTTCTCCTCCAGGTGCGCGACCTTGGACGTGCCAGGGATCGGCAGCATCACCGGCGAGCGCTTCAACAGCCAGGCCAGCGCCAGCTGGGACGGGGTGGCATGGTGCTCGTCGGCGATGCGCTGTAGCGGGCCGCCTGGCGCGGCCAACGGTCCGGCCGCCAGCGGGAACCACGGGATGAACCCGATGCTGCCGGCTTCGCACGCGTCGAGCACCGGCTCGGCCGACCGGACGGTGATGTTGTACATGTTCTGCACCGACACGATCGTCGCGGTCTTCTGCGCCGCCTCGAGTTGATCGACGTCCACCTCGGACAGCCCGATGTGGCGGATCTTGCCCTCCTGCTGCAGCTTCACCAGCTCGCCGAGCTGGTCCTCGGCGGGGAACTTGGGGTCGATCCGATGCAACTGGAACAGGTCGATGGTGTCGACGCCGAGCCTGCGCAGGCTCAGCTCGCATTCCTGGCGCAGATACGCGGGGAAGCCCAGCGGCGACCATTCGTCCGGCCCGGTGCGCAGCAGGCCTGCCTTCGTGGCGATGACCACACCGTCGTACGGGTGCAGCGCCTCGCGGATCAGCTCCTCGGACACGTACGGCCCGTACGAGTTCGCGGTGTCGATGAAGTTGACGCCGAGCTCGACGGCGCGGCGCAACACCCGGATGCATTCGTCGTGATCTGCGGGCGGACCCCAAACGCCCGTTCCGGTCAGGCGCATCGCGCCGAAGCCCAGACGGTTGACCGTGAGGTCACCGCCGAGGGTGAACGTTCCGGATGCGTGCGCGATGCTTTGCGTCGTCATTTCACAGACCGTACGCCCGCGATGAGAAGGTGTCCTTGTGAAGCTGCTGGACCTCGCGGGGCTGCCGCTGACGTACCCCGAAGTGGGAGCCACGGCGGCCGCGTTACCTGAGGGATACCACCATGTACGGAAGTCGGCGGTGATCGGGCGGGGGCGGCGACGGTTCGAGGACGCGGCCGCCGAAGGCATGCGGTGGGGCATGCTGCGCGGCGCCGGTCTGCGCGTCGATGCGACCAGCGAGGTGGCCGTCACGGGAGCGGAGGTGCTGGTGCACCTGGGCCCGGTGGCTGCGCCATGCCGCGTGGTGTACATCGTCGACGAACCGGACCTGCGCGGGTTCGCCTACGGGACGCTGCCGGGTCACGCCGAAAGCGGTGAAGAACGCTTCATGGTGCGCTACGACCTGGCCTCCGACGAGGTACACGCGGAAGTGACCGCGTTCTCGCGGCACGCCACGTGGTGGAGCAGGCTCGGCTCGCCCGTCACGTCGGTGATCCAGCGAGTCGTCACCGACCGTTATTTACGGGCGTTGTAATTCGGCACCGGGTTGACGGAAGATCGAGGGGTGACGTTGAACGACCGAGGCGACGTGGAGGCTACCCACCTTCGCATTGCTCAACTGGTGCAGGCGCTTCATAGCCGGGCGGATGCGGACGCCGACACGGTGCTCGACGAACTGGTCGAACACGCCGCGGTCGAGATCCCTGGCGCCGACTACGCGGGCATCACGGTCACCCGCAACGCCAAACACATCGACACCCCCGCCGCGACGCACAAGTGGCCTATCTTGCTCGACGAGGTCCAGCAACGCCATCGCGAAGGCCCGTGCCTCACCGCCGCCTGGGAAGAGAAGATCGTGCACGTCGCGGACCTCGAGACCGACGACCGGTTCCCGAGCTACCGCCGGGATGCGCTAGAGCAGACGCCGATCCGGGCCATCATCGCGTTTCAGTTGTTCATCGCCGACGAAACCATGGGTGCGCTCAACGTCTACGCCGAGCGATCGAACGCGTTCGACGATTCATCGCGCGACATCGGGCGGGTCTTCGCTGCACATTCCTCGGTGGCCTGGAATTCGGCGCGGCGGGAAGAACAGTTCAAGCGCGCGCTGGCCAGTCGGGACATGATCGGCCAGGCGAAGGGCATGATCATGGAGCGTTACGGCGTCGACGCGGTGCAGGCGTTCGAGGTGTTGCGCAAGCTGTCACAGGACTCGAATGTCCCCCTGGTCCAGGTGGCCACCGACCTCATCACGAAGGCCCAGGACAGCTAGCTGTTCACAGCCGCGGGTATCCACCGTGGCCAAAGCGTGATGGATCCTTGACCGAAATGCCAAGGCGCACCTACACATCGAACTCCGCGCGGCACCCTACGATCTAATTAACACTGTTGTTATTTCAAAGGAATCAAAAGGCATGCGTGGGGTTGCGCTGTGTGTTCTTGCGGTACTCGGGATCAACGCGGTGATGGCTGCCGGGCCTGCCGACGCCAGCATGGCGGTCACGAACCGGGCGAACGTTCCTGCCCCTGCGGCGAATCCGTTGCTCAAGCCCGCGATCGCGTCGGTGCAGCCGGCTCGCGGCCAGGTGGTCGGGGTGGCGCACCCGATCGTGGTGACGTTCAACGCGCCGGTGCTCGACAAGCACGCCGCGGAACGCGCGATCGGCATCACCTCCGCCCCCGCGATGACGGGCGAGTTCGACTGGCTCGACAACCGCGTCGTGCAATGGCTGCCCGACCGCTTCTGGCCGGCGCACAGCACGGTGGCACTGTCGGTGGGTGGGTTCAAGACCGAATTCCAAACGGGCCCAGCGGTTATCGGCGTCGCCAGCATCTCCGACCACACCTTCACGGTGACCATCGACGGCGCCGACGCGGGACCTCCGTCCGAACTGCCCGCCCCGCATCACCGACCGCACTGGGGTGAGCCCGGCGTGTTCCCGGCGTCGATGGGCAGACCGGAGTATCCAACACCCGTCGGCACCTACACCGTGTTGTCGAAGGAACGCGACGTGATGATGGACTCGAGCAGCGTCGGCATTCCGGTCGACGCTCCCGACGGGTACCTGCTCGACGTCGAGTACGCCGTACGCTTCACTCGCCGTGGGCTTTTCGTGCATTCGGCGCCGTGGGCGGTCAACTCGCTCGGCTATGAGAACACCAGCCACGGGTGTGTCGGACTCAGCACCGAGGACGCCGAGTGGTACTTCAACACCGCCAACGTCGGCGACCCGATCATCGTGCAGGAGAACAGCATCGAGGTGCCCCGCGCAGTGCCGAACTGAAGCGGGAGTCCAAACGTTTCGGCCCGGCGGCGGATCGGTACTCGCCGCCGGGCCGAACCCGGTTCAGGATGTGTGCGCGGTCAGCCTGTCGGGCCTGGGGTGATCGGTTGACCGTCCACGGGCGCACCAGGTGGCGGCGGACCGGTCGGAGCACCCTTGCCTGTGCCGGCCATCTCGACCAGAGGCGCACCGCCGGCCAGCGGCGCAGCCGCAGGGATCGGCGCGCCCACCGGCAGCCCGCCCACCGGTACCGGGGCACCCACTGGCACCGGAGCGCCGACCGGCACCGGAGCGCCGACGGGAACCGGAGCACCAGCAGGTACCGGCGCCACGACGGGAACCGGCCCCGGCAGGGCCATCGGAACACCAGCCATTTCGGACAGTGGCGCGCTGGGAGCGCATGCGGCGGCTGCCGGTGCCGCAGCGGCAGCGGGAGCCGCGCCCGCCGATGACTGCAAGCATGCGTAATCCTCGCCGCCGGTGACCAACGGGGCGGCTGCCACTTGCGGGCTCAACGCCATCGCGGCACTGCACAATACAGCGCCAGCAGCAACTACTGTGACGGTGACTCGATCAAAGATCGTCATCGACATCGAACCCTTCATTCGCGCTCAGCCATTCGGCTTTCAGGTGGTGCGGCAAAGCCGCGTGCCGTACAGAAGTCGTGTTGAACGACGACGTTAATTATCAGCAGCCAACGTCGGCGGCGCGCCCCGGCGCACCACACTGTGTCCAAATGGTGACGTACGGCTTCGGAATCCCGCAAAACCCGTTGACGTGCAACGATCTTGAAAAGCCAAGCGCTGCTTCACCACCGCGGATTCGCAGTTATCCAACTGATGCCACGTCGAAGCCGACCCGTCATCGGGTTTTCGGCGCAGCGTTGATGGGCATCACTGAGAAGGGAGGACACGAACTAGGACAGGGGTTGGTATGTGATGAGTGTCGAGTCGAAGCAGACCGCGGAGCCCACGATCGGTGAATTGATGGGCCAGCTGTCGTCACAGGTGTCGCGGCTGATCCGCGACGAGATGCGGCTTGCGGAGAAGGAATTCCAGCAATCCGCCAAACACGCCGGCATCGGCGCGGGACTGTTCAGCGTGGCGGGCCTGCTCGCGTTCTTCGGTGCGGCCACCGTCATCGCCGCCGCGGTCGCCGCGCTGTCGCTGGTGTTACCGGTGTGGGCTGCCGCGCTGATCGTCGGCGCGGTGTTGATCCTCGCCGCGGGCATTGCCGCGTTCGCCGGACGCAGCCAAGCCAAGGAGGTCACCCCGGCGGCGCCGCGAACCGTCGAGACGGTTAAGGCAGATATACAAGAGATCAAGGATGCGCGCCATGGCACAGCCTGACCCGTTACCGCAGGAGCCCGGCCCCGACGCCGGCGTCGAAGACATTCAGGCCGACATCGAACGCACTCGAAAAGAGTTGGGCGACACCGTCGGCGCACTGTCGGAGAAGCTAGACGTGAAACAGCGCGCCAAGGACAAGGCCGCCGAGACCAAACAGCGCGTCGTCGACACGACGCACCACGTGGGCCGGGTGGCGACCCAGCCGAAAGTCGGTGCGCCGATCATCGCAGTCGTGGCCGGTGCCGCAATCGTCGCGTTGGTCCTGTGGCGCAGGCGTCGCTAGGTACGGACCAACAACACCGAACAATCCGGATATCCCAAGATGGGGTGGCAATTCGGCATCGTCAGCGTGGCGGCCGCGCCGGCGTCGGCCGCACCGACCACCGCTAGTTGAACGTCTGCGCCGTCGCCGTCGGACTGCCGATACTGTCGACCGGTGCCTGCGGCGACAACTTCGACGGGTACGTCCGGATAACGGCGGATCCAACTGTCGACGCGCCGATCCACTTGTCGCACGGTCGCTTTCCGAAGACGCCCTTCCTGCATCGCGAGGTGCACGCGTGCGTCATTGTCCGGTCGGTCATCGAGCACGATCGCACGTTATCCAGAGCGCTCACGGCCTCATTAGGGCCTTTGGTCGTCGACGCGCGGTTCGTTCGACCTACTGCAGTGGCGCCGACCACCGCAGGGTGGTTCCGCGGTCAGCGGCACTTTCGATGGCAAAAGTGCCGCCGACGTCCTGGGCACGCTTCTGCAGGTTGGTCAGGCCGCTGCCGGTGATCTCGCCCGATATTCCCCCGCCGTTGTCCACGACTTCGATGATCAGGTCATCTGCGACCGTGACACTCACCGACAGCGTGGTGGCCTTGCCGTGCCTGATCGCGTTGCTGACCGCCTCCCGGACGACCGCTTCGGCGTGGTCGGCCAGGGTGGCGTCGACCACCGACAGCGGGCCGACGAATTGCGTCGTGGTCCGGACGTCCGGGCTGGCGAACTGGGCCACCGCTTCGTCAAGACGCTGACGTAGTCGAGTCGTCCCCGACGATGCGCCGTGCAGGTCGAATATCGCGGTCCGGATTTCCTGTATCACTTCCTGCAGATCGTCAACACAGGCGGAAAGCCGTTGTTGCACTTCGGGTATCCGCGCTCGAGGGATCGTCCCTTGCAGGGAGAGCCCGACGGCGAAGAGGCGCTGGATGACGTGATCGTGCAGGTCTCGCGCGATGCGGTCGCGATCGGTCAGGATGCCGAGTTCACGCATTTGCCGCTGCGCGCTCGCCAGTTGCCACGCCAGGGCGGCCTGGTCCGCGAACGCCGCCATCATGTCGAGTTCTTCGTCGCTGAACGGTTGCGCCCCTGCGCCGCGAACCGCGACGAGAACGCCCGCAACGGCGTCCGTCGCCCGTAGCGGCAACACCAGCGCGGGGCCCGTCGACGCAGGTTCACCGGCAACGAGGTCGAAGCGGTCGAACCGGCCGGGGGCGCGCTCGACGAACGCCGCGCCAACCGATGTTCCCTCGACCGGGATCGACACCAGATCCGTCGCCGGACCGTCGCCGGATGTCGCGGTGACCTGCAGTTCGTCGACCTCGGTTGCCGGCACGTCAGGATCTGCCGGAACGGCCACCAGCGTCACTTCGGCACCGCTGAGCGTTCGCACTTCGTCGGCGACCAGGCGAAACACCCTGGCCGGATCGGTGCCGGAGAGCAGTTCCGTCCCGATGTCGCGGGTGGCTTCAATCCAGGACTGGCGCGTCTTGGATTTCTGATAGAGCCGTGCGTTGTCGATGGCGATGCCCGCTGCCGCCGCGAGTGCCTGAACCAGGACCTCGTCGTCCTCGCTGAACGGCTGACCGTTCGCCTTCTCCGTGAGGTACAGGTTGCCGAAGACCTCGTCGCGGATACGTACGGGTACGCCGAGAAAGGTGCGCATGGGGGGATGGTTGGGCGGAAACCCCACCGATGCCGCGTGGTGAGCGATGTTGTCCAACCGGATGGGCTTCGGATCGTCGATGAGGACGCCGAGAACTCCGCGGCCCTCAGGCAGATGCCCGATCTTCTCGCGCATCTCCTCGTCGATGCCCTCGTAGATGAACTCGATCAATTCATGGTCGCGCCCTCGGACGCCGAGCGCTCCATATTGCGCGTCGACCAATTCGATAGCGGTGTGCACGATGGTGCGAAGGGTTTGGTCCAGTTCGAGACCCGACGTGACCACCAACATGGCTTCCAGCAGGCCGTCGAGGCGGTCGCGCCCTTCAACGATCTGTTCGACACGGTCCTGCACCTCGCTCAGCAGCTCGCGAAGCCGCAGCTGAGACAGCGTGTCGCGAAGCGGGCGCATGCTGGTTTCAACGCCCGACTCGGGGTCGGTCACATTTCCATCGTTGCATCGGGCAAGGCGAGAGGCGAAGTTTTCCGGCGATTATTTGACGAGTTCGACGGATTCGCGGCAGCCACGATGCCGATACCGCGTGAACCCGTTGACGCGATCGCGGCGCAATTGTTCGGCGCGGTCTCGAACGCCACGCGTCATCTTCTGCTCCATCACGAAGTGCGGCAGATCAAAAGCCGCATGCCCGACGGCGCCGGCGCTCCGTCTTGCACGCGGTCGAAATCGTCGGGCGATGTCCGAAGCAGATATGAGTTCGGTTTGACCGCCACCACCAGACGAGCAGCGTCACCGTACCGCCGTGCCAGCCAGACCGAGTCACCACGGCGCAAGTCCTGCCAATTGAGGTGTACGGCGTTCGCATTTCGGATATCCGCGCCGGCAACCCGCTCGAACCACGAATAGCTGTAAAACCCACGCATCTGAGCACCGCGGAGTTGATGCCAACGACACGCCACCACACGCATATCGACCTCGAACGACTGACGGGGATTCGGGAGCGACGCGTCTCGGTCGGTGACGAAGACCCTTATGTGGTGGGCATTTCGATACACGACATCGACCACGTGATCACCCGTCAGCCTTCGGCAAGGGAGATCCGCAAGGACATGGCGAAGATGGCGGCCGCCTTCGGCGACACACCACGCCACGACGCGGTGATAACCGTTGGCCGATACGGCAACACGGGGTCGACAACGCATACCGTCGCTCTTGTCGAAGAACTCGAAGCCGAACATATCCGACCCGGCGCGACGGTGGCGATGACAGCCTGGCCACGGCGGCTGGCACGATCATCACAGCCCCCTTCGCATCGCGGTCAAGGCGGCCCGCGCCTGCCTCAGTGACGCGGGCAAACAGCCTCACGACATTGACTTGCTCATCAACGCCGGCGTCTATCGCGACCGCAACCTTGGAAAGCCTGCCCTTGCGGCGTTGAGCCAGAAGGACATCGGAGCCAATCCGGAGGATCCGCACTCAGCCACGCATGGCACGTTCTCATTTGATATTTCCAACGGGATTTGCGGAATGCTCACGGCCCTAAAGATTGTCGACGGATTTCTCAAATCGCACGCCGTTGATTGCGCCCTCATCGTGATCAGCGATGCCGATCCTGGCCGCGCAATGAGCGAAAAGTTTCCCTTCTCGCCGTCGGGGCCGGCTGTGCTCTGCGGTTGGACCGACGACGACTACGAATTGCGCGTGTGCATTGGGTGAGCGACCTCGACGTTGGCGAAACCTGCAACGCGACAGTCGGTCTCATCGACGGCCACACCGTGCTGCGGTTCGGAATCCGACGCGATCGGCCACTGGTTCGCAGTCGCGGCCGGCCACGTCGTCGACCGAGCCCGGCCGGGCAGCCGGGTTCTGCTGGTCGCCGCAGGCGCCGGAATTGTTGCGGGAGCTGCTCTGTACCGGGTTCCACCCCGTCGGCCGTAGGGAGTGTCAACCATGCCTGGCGTCCGTCGCAAGGCTGTCGTCTGGAGGTTTACTCAGCCGCTTCGACAGGGACGTGCTTTTCGGCGGTTGCCGCCTGGGTCACCGGCACCGACACAGTCAAAATTGCCTTGTCACAGCTGGCCCTGATGGTGTCCTCGTCCGCGCCAGGGGCAAGGAACTGAACGCATCGATGCGCCACGAGAATTCGCACCACCCATTGATCTCCTTATTCAGATATGTCGTCGTACGTCCGCGACGGATTCGAAAAGCGGTCGACCGGTGTCTACCCGGTATCCGTCGAGCGGTTCGTTGTTGCGATCCGCCAGCGCGACGGCGATCTGCGGCGTCGCGTCCGAGGCGGAGGGTGGCCGGTTCTCGATCCTTTCGGAAGCCACCGACGTCGGCACCGAACACGTGAATTCTGATATCGGCGCCGCCATTGCCCGGGCTAGTTCACGCGCCCGGTCACGTTGACGGGAGTCACGCCAAGTACCGTCGAGAATCGTCGATCTTCCGTTGGCAAGCAACTGCCGTGCTCGCCGCGACACTTCGTCATACACAATCGCGACATTCTCGGGTGTGTACAAACCGTCGTCGAGGCTGCCGGGTTGCCCGCTGATGACGCCGGACCGCTGCAGTTCGCGCCGAACATCGTCAGTCGAAAGCACTTCGGCCTCAATGGCTTCTGCTAATCCATGAGACAAGGTCGTCTTTCCGGTGCCTGGCCCGCCGCCGATGAGGATGAGCGTACCGTCCCTGCCTTCAACCGGTTTACCGCGATATCCATGTGTCTGCGCGCATCGTTACGTGCGTCCGGATTTCCCTGTGCCACCCGAATACAGTCCACCTTCGCCCGAACCACAGCCCGGTAGGCAATGTAGAAATTTCGCAGTGTGCCGGGCGCACGGTCGTCCGCGCGCCGAGCGTATTCGTCGAGGAAGTAGTCACCGAGCTCTTTTCGCCCCAAGGACTCCAAGTCCATCGCCAGGAAAGCCACGTCGTCGAGGCCGTCGACGTAACGCAGGCGATCGTCGAACTCCAGGCAGTCGAGTAGGGCCGGCCCGTCGGCCATGCAGAAAACGTCGTCTGCCAACAGATCCGCGTGCCCGTCGACGACGCGGCGGTCGGCGATTCGTTGCTCGTACAGCGATACACGTCCCGAAATGAACTGGGTGGCCAACCGGGCCACTTCCGAGATCTGTTCTGCTGGAACCCACTTCCTTCGCACACGCGTGTTCGCGGGCGGCGGACGTGCTGAAGTCGAGGAAGTCGGTCACTACGGCCTTCTTGGCTTTGTAGACCTTGTCACCGACGAGAAACACAAGCCCGGTGTGGGTCTCGCGCACCTGGGCGTCCATACCGCCCGCTGCGGCGACGGCCTGATTCGAGGCGCTCACTGTCGCCGGCATGTGGCCAAGCCTGCCAACCGGGATGATCCCTACCAAGGGTCCGAAGACCTCGTCCTCGGGACCATTGGCCCTGGTTTGCCAATCGCCGAGGACCGAGAGTGAGGGCAAAACAGAAAGCGGAGGTCCTGATGCCTGCCACGATGGTTGACACCGAGATCATCAAAAAAGCCGTCCGGCTGGCGTGCCGCGCACCGTCGCTTCACAACAGCCAGCCGTGGCGGTGGGTACTCGAGGGAACCGCCCTCCATCTCTTCGCCGATCCATACCGGGTGCCCCGCGCCGCCGACGCCTCGGGCCGAGAAACTTTGATGGCCTGTGGCGCCGTCCTCGACCACCTTCGGGTGGCCATGGCCGCCGCGGGTTTCTCCGCCCACGTCGAACGGTTTCCCAACCCCAACAACCTCTTGCACGTGGCGGCCATCGAGTTCAGCCCACTCGAATTCGTCACCGACGGACACCGTCAGCGCGCGAACGCGATTCTGCTGCGGCGCACCGATCGACTTCCGTTTGCGCCACCGCCGGACTGGGACACCTTCGAACCGGCGCTTGGAGACACCGTGCGCTCGGAACACGTACGAATCGACGTGATTCCCGACGACCGTCGTTCAGAACTCGCGGAGGCGTCGCAGCTCACGGAGTCGCTGCGCCTGTATGACTCGTCGTATCACACCGAACTCGAATGGTGGACAGCGGGATTCGCGCTGTCCGAAGGTATCCCCCGCAGCTCGCTGGTGTCGGCGGCCGAAAGCGATCGCGTCGACGTAGGCCGTTCGTTCCCCGTGACGCATCATCGGGAGCGGAGGCCGGAGGTCGACGAAGACCACGCCAAGGTCGCAGTGTTGTCGACGTACGACAACACGCCGCACGACGTGCTCGAGTGTGGGGAAATGCTCTCTGCCGTGCTGCTCGACGCCGCCATGGTCGGACTGGCCACCTGCACACTCACCCACATCACGGAGGTGCCGGCAAGCCGAGACATCGTCGCGGAACTCATCGGTCACAGCACGCAGGACATCACGCCACAGGTCTTGATCCGCATCGGCCGGGCCCCGTCCATCGAAGGCGTGCCACCACCGACCCCGCGACGATCTGTCGACGAGGTATTCGAAGTGCGCACCACGGACTGACGACCGCGCACGAGGGACTTTCGCCTCTCTGCGAAACAGACGCAACGTCGATAGCGCCTGAACCATGTGAACGCCCGCACGGCGTTTCCGCGCTATTGAGTCCGCCAGGCCACTCGGCACTGAACGAGGCTCGGTGGTCCGCGCTGATCTGCGAAAGGCAGCACGTATTGTGAGCACTACATCCACCGGATCGGCAGCGTCTAGGGAAGGCCCTCGCGTGGTGAAAGTGTTTCTCGTTGACGATCACGAGGTGGTCCGGCGCGGACTCATCGATCTACTGAGCGCGGACCCCGAACTCGAAGTGGTCGGCGAAGCCGGCTCGGTCAGTCAGGCGCTCGCCCGTATCCTGGCGCTGCAGCCGGATGTCGCGGTGCTGGATGTGAGATTGCCCGACGGCAACGGCATCGAGCTGTGCAGAGACCTGCTGTCGCGGATGCCGAATCTGCGCTGTCTGATGTTGACGTCGTTCACCTCCGACGAGGCCATGCTCGACGCGATCTTGGCCGGCGCAAGCGGATACGTGGTGAAAGACATCAAGGGCATGGAACTCGCCCGAGCCATCAAAGAGGTCGGTGCCGGCCGGTCGCTGCTCGACAACAGAGCAGCCGCGGCGCTGATGGCCAAACTCCGTGGCGCCGCAGAACATTCCGATCCGTTGTCGGGGCTCAGCGAACAAGAACGCGTCCTGCTTGACCTGCTCGGCGAGGGCCTGACCAACAAGCAGATCGCGGCCAGGATGTTCCTCGCCGAGAAGACGGTCAAGAACTATGTTTCCCGGCTGTTGGCGAAGCTCGGCATGGAGCGACGAACACAGGCGGCCGTGTTCATTTCCAAGCTGGAAACGTCGCACCGCCAGCCTGAGTAGTGACCGTCACGACGGACGGGCGACGATCACCGGCATGCGGGCCGATTCGGCAACCGCCGCGCTGACCGAACCCAGCAACATTCCAGCGAACCCCCCGCGGCCGTGGCTGCCGACGACCGTCAGTTGCGCTGACTCCGACTGCTTGAGAAGTTGGCGTGCCGGCCGATCCATGACGACGACGCGGCGAACCGTCACATCGGGACAACGCTCCTGCCAGCCCGCAAGCCGCTCGGCCAACGCCTCCTCGGCCTGCTTCTCCAGATCAGACCATGTGATGCCGGGGAAATCGTTGACCGCGAAGTCACTCCAGGCATGCACCGCGACCAGGTCTACCCCACGGCGGGCAGCTTGTTCGAATGCGATCTCGGTGGCCTTCTCGGATGCCTGTGAACCGTCGATTCCCACCACGACGGGCGCCATTGCGGGCGTTGGCATCAAGGGATCCTCGTCGTGGATCACCGCGACCGGGCAGTGCGAGTGATGGATGAGGCCCCAGCTCACCGACCCCAACAGACGGCGCGAGAGCGCACCGAGCCCGCGGCATCCGACGACGACCAAGTCGGCCCCCTTCGACCACTCGACGAGCGTTGACACGACACCGTCGGTGATCAGTTCCGTACTGATCTGGATCGGGTGTGAGTTCTTGATTGCGTCCATCGCCGTTTGGCGGGCAGTGCCGAGAATGTCGCGCCCCTGGCCGTTGAATTGCGTCACGAGATCCGCAGGCATCGGCAATTCGGGCCACATGCCCAGGGAGGCCCAGGGAATGACGTGGATCAGCGTCAGCGGAACCTGGCGTGCCGATGCTTCCCTGGCGGCCCAGTCGACCGCGACGCGGGCGGCCGGTGAACCGTCGACACCGACGACGATTCCGTTCTGAGTCGCGTTCATCGGGATCTCCTGCGTCATGATGTGTGCCTCCTCGGGCCGTCGTTATCCTGAAATGCCCTGATGTCGCGGTCCCACTGCGCGGATCGCCTGTCGTCGAGCCGGCGCCGAATCAGATGCACTGAGGCCGCGGCGAATTCAGCGACGCCGAGCAGAATGAGAAACGCAACCGCGACCGCTTCCCCGGTAGCCCGGCTCGGCGATGTCGGCGGGCCGACGTAATCGCCATGGTCGTCGATCCAAATACTTTGCCGGTCACCGATTTTGGCCTTATCCGACCAAGGCACGACACCCTGGTGCGCAATCCCGGCCCAAGTCCACGTGCCCTCGGCTGCGAATGCGACGCTTCGATGATTCGGAACGACCTGGCCCTCTCCGACCGCTTTCGCGATCACCTGATGCCTGGTCTGCGCCTGCTCGGCATACAGTCGCGAGCGCTCCTCGTGAATCGAAGTACCGACGGCGCCTGCGACCGGTATCGCAACGACCGCGAGGAGGACGGCGAGTACGAGCACCAACGCCTCGATGCGATCGCTGCGGCGCACCAACGGGTTACTCCGAACGAGGGCGCGCAGCCACCACGGGCTCAGCGTGCCGATTGTGAAGGTGTCCATGACGTCTCCTCGAGTCACAGATGCCGGTTGCGCTGTCTGATATGTCGATCTTGGACCGACACAGGCATGCAGTTTTAGGGCCCAACGGCCCTCCCGCGGTAGACGGATGTCACCGCCTCCTGTCGTGGACCTTCGGCGCCGACACCAGAGACCAATGGCCCCGGTTCTGCAGCCGTCCAACCCAATAGTCTCGATGCAACAGGCTGCCGGGTGACGAGGGGTGTGGCTTCGAGCTCATGGACGCACAACGGGTCGATGCCGTGTGGACGGCAGAACTCCTTGACCGCTCGGTGATTTCGCTGCGCGGGTGCGGCCGGACGATGCAGAAGACGTGGTGAATCTGTACGACACGTTGACCGACGAGGAGCGCTACTTCCGCTTCTTTGCGATGCACCCCGCGCACCTCGCCGATTGGGCGAAGTCGTTGACCCTACCGAAGACCGGCCAGTACTCCCTCGGCGCGTTTGGAGTCGGGCGCCTACTGGGCGTAGCCAATTACGTGGTCTGCACGCCGAAGCCGGATGTAGCCGAAGTGGCCGTGGTGGTGGCCCATGCGCAACACCTTCGTGGCGTCGGTACGGCACTGCTCCGTCAACTGGGCCGAATCGCCAGGGACAGCGGAATTCGTCAGTTCGTCGCAGAAGTGCTCTGGGAGAACCATTTGATGCTGCGCGTGCTCGCAGACGCGGGGTGGCCGTGCACACGGCGTCTCGACGGCTCGGTGTTACACATCACGGTCGATCTGGCCGCAGAGGCGCACTAGCCGAACGCAGAACCGTCAAGTCGCACAACCAATTCAGCGAAATTACGGCGCGGCGTCGACGGCAACGGATCGGCGTTGACAGGGGCCCAGCCGATACGCAGCAGCATCTGAGGATACTCGTCGTCGCCGAACACGTCGGCCCGCACCGCCGCCCGAGTTTCTTCGATCTCCAACGGTTCTGTGATCGGGCAGCTCGCCAATCCCAGTGCGGTCGCGGTCAGCAACACCAGGCTGGTGGCTTCCCCTGCGCGCAACCGCGAAACCTCGTCGTCCTCGGCGGTGCCCAAGGCGATGACCACCGCGTTGTCCTCCGCCGGATCCACGTCGGCGGTCTGCGCCAACGCGGGACCGGCGAAAGCGCGCGCCGGAATCATCGCAGCCGAGGCAGGTTCGGGAGTGCTTCGCGCAGGAACACCTGCCGTCGCGCCGTACCTGCCGCTCCAGGTTGCCAACTCAGCCAGATACTCCTGATCGTTGGCATGGCGGACGGCGGCTTCAGAGACAAGGTCTTTGAGATGCTCGAGCCCGTCGACTCGACGCAGGGTCACACCCGCGCGCGCCGCCCTGGCCGCCATGAGTGCGATGTCGCCCTGGGGCACAGGCCACGCGCTGTAGTGACGTCTGTCGGTGCGGCGCCGTGGAATGGCCGCGGCCAGAGTCACATCCATCTCGTTGGCCGGGTAGCGATAAAGCTCGATCGAGGCCAGATGATGCTGATCGTCGGGATTCGGCAGCCGGTGGACCTTCGACTGCCACCCCAGAGCGGCGAACGCGACCACGCAGTGGTTCAACGCAGCCCCGCAACTGAGCATCAGGTCTCGACGGTCAGGGTCGGTGTGTCGCAGCTGCAGATCGGGATCGGCGTACAGATGCAGACTCTGGTCCCCCACCCGCCACCGCCACGGCTGCGAGTTGTGCACGGACGGAGCCCGGGCGGCCAGCAACAGGGCGGACCGGATGGTCTCGACGTCTGGGAAATGTGCGTTCATAGCTCCACAATGGCGACTCACCTTCGCAATGAGCAGAGCACAAAGACCCTGGTGTCGAGGGACCACCGAACTCGCCGCGGGGCAGCGCGTCTGACTCCACGTCGGGACGGATGGGCGGCACTGCCTGATCAGGGGCCGGGCTCGGCGTCGGCAGCGGCCTCCTCGCGTTTCCGCTCAGCGAGTTTGTGGTCCTCGTCCGCCGATTCACGGTGGAAGGCCACGGACTCCTCGTGCACGTCAGCCCGACTGGCGCCCTGATCGATGGTGCGGATCTCCACCTCCGCGACGCGTTCATGGAGTTCTGCTGTCTTTTCGAGACTACGCGCGGCCGAGCGAGCGGAATGGGCGGCGGCGATGCGGGCCTCATCCGCGGCGCGTTCGGCCTCTTCGACGTCATCTGGGCTGAGGGGCTGCGTCGCCTCACCGGGCCGCTGGCGTAGCTCGGCGGCACGCCGCGCCGTGTCAACCGCTCGTGATCCGGGGTCCTGGCTGCGGGGCATCTGCGTCTCCTTTGTCCGACGTCTGTGTTCCCGCTGGCGCATGACCTAGTCATGGCGCGTCTAATCCCTTGAAGTGGGGCAGTAATTGGAGCCAAGGATGGTGTGGTGGTCCCGACTGGATCGAACCAGTGACCTTCCGCGTGTGAGGCGGTTTAGCCAGTGACAAGATTCCGTTTGCGCTGGCAACGGGCTGGGAGTGGCCCTGAGCCGTTGGCGATTGTTCGAGCCCCCACAGATACAGAAGTGAAAGGCCGATCCGGCCTCGAAATCCGGTACCGCCGCAGCGGCGACGGCGCGTACGTCCGACGATCTCCGGCTGAATTGCGCGACCGCCATATCGCCCACATGAATAAGTTCCATAGCGAGCTCCGGCAGCCTCTTAACGTCTAGCCAATGTGGTCGGTCTGCGGGCCCCAGGATCGCCCGCGACGAACGCGAAGCTCCTCCGAGTCCGATGGTTTGACGCCGATCTCGGATAGCCGTTTCAGCCAGCCCGGAACCAGCCACGTTGCGCGAGGACCAACCGCTTTCACCGCGGTAATGATCTCTCCCCCTTTGACGCGGGTCCGCCGTCGCTACAGAGCTGTGAGCGGGACGCAGGTGCTGTTCATGATGTGAGGCGGCGCTGGACCCGCATGTGGGTCTCGTACATGCGGGCGGCGACGATTAGTCCGGAGACAACCGTGATCGCAGCAGCCGCCCAGACTGCAGCGCGCAGGCCCCAGAGGTCGGCGGCGGTACCGCCGACGATTGCGCCAGCGGCATATCCGCTGTCGCGCCACAGGCGGTAGATGCCGACCGCCCGCGCACGCCACAGCGGGTGGGCCACGTCGCCGATCGCCGCCAGAAGCGTGGGATACACCATAGCGGTGCCCACGCCGAGCAATGCGCTGGCCAACAGCCACCAGGCGAAGGTGTCGCCGATTGCGATCAAGCCGAGCGCAACTGCCTGGGTGAGCATTCCGGCGGTGATGAGGTGTTTGCGTCCCCATTTGTCGGACAGCGCGCCGGTGAGGATCTGGCCCGCCCCCCACAATGCGGGGTAAGTGGCGATGAGCACGCCGATACGCTCGATAGGCGTGCCAGTGCTCGCGAACAGGATCGGGAACAATCCCCATGAGAGTCCGAAGTTGAGATTGTTGACCAACCCCGCTTGGCTCGCCGACGACAACGCGGGCTCGGTGAATGTGGTGCGGGTGAAGATTTCTCGGTTGGACAACGCGCCGTAGCCGCCGGTATCGGTGCTGCGGTGGTTTTCGGCCTCCAGGTGAGCGTATCCACGGGTCTCGCGCAGGAAGACAGCGGAAATGCCCAATCCGATTAAGGCGTAGGACAAGCCGAGCAGGAATGGCGCTGGGCGTAGTCCGTAGTGGGCGGCCAGGTAGCCGGCAGTCACCGCGGTCAGCGCGACCGCACCGTAGCCGGCGGCTTCATTAAAACCCATCGCCAGCCCGCGTTGCCGTGGGCCGACGAGGTCGATCTTCATCACAACCGTTGTCGACCACGTCAGGCCCTGGTTGATTCCCAGCAGGACGTTGGCGAAGATCACCCATCCCCAGGACGGCGCCCAAATCAGCAGCAGCGGAACCGGAATCGCGATCAGCCAGCCCGCCAGCAATACAGGCTTGCGTCCGAACCGATCTGACCAGGTGCCGGCGAAGTAGTTGGTGGCGGCCTTGGTGATGCCGAACGCCAACACATAGGTCAGCAGAAATGTGTAGCCGCTGAGGTGGAACTGGTGTTGAGCCAGCAGCGGTAGCACGGCCTGTTCTTGGCCGACCATTCCGCCCACAAACGCGTTGACAACGACCAATAGAGAAAACTGGGCGATGTTAGCGCGCAATCCAAGTCGGGGCTCATGCCTCGTGCTCATGCGCCCGTCTCGAGCTTGCCGCCGGTGACCTCGGCCCAGTCCCCGGGCCCGCCGTCCAGTACGACCAAGTCGCGGTGCCCCGCGCGCTCGAGCAGACTCGCTGCACCCATCGCCCGCTCACCGTGACCGCACATCACCACTGTCGCTTCGTCGGAGAGGTCATCGGCTTGTTCGGGAACGTCACCGAGTTCGACATGGATCGCGCCTGGCAGATGCCCGTTCAGGTACTCCGAACGCTGCCGAATGTCGAGTACCGTGCGTCCGTCGATGTCTTTCGGTCGGACAAGACCGATTTCAAGCGCCTCGCCGCCCGCCGACGTCCAGGCATGCATGCCGCCGTCCAGTTCCCCGATGACGTTGTCGTAGCCGATTTTCGCGGCCTGCCAGGCAATCTCGACCGGGTCCTGGTCGCTGTCGCGCACGATGATCAGCGGTCGGTCGACGGGGACGAGCCAGCCGAGCCAGCTGGCGAACACTGGCCGCAGCGGTATGGAGATAGCACCGCGGATATGTGCAACGGCGAAGCGGTCCACCGTTCTGACATCCACGAGGACAGCGCCGTCGTCTATCCGTGTTCGCACCTCGTCGACGCTGAGCGCCCGCAGGATCGGATCGCCTTCCAGCACCGGTGGTCCGACGCGATTGATCTCGGGCAGCCGCCGGAAATACGGCGGATAGCTGCCGAGCGAACCGAGAAGCTGGGATACGAACGAGTCTTCGTCCGGTAGCCGCAGCAACGGATTGGTGGCCAGTTCGGTCGCAATGGTGCTGGTGCGCTCAGCGCCCGGCGGGGCCGAGCAGAACGAGCCCGCCCCGTGCGTGGGCCAGACTTGGACATGTCCGGGCAGTGTCGCCAACATGTGCAACGACGCGTACTGCGCGCGGGCGAGTTCTTCGGTCCGGTCCTCGGACACCAGATCGGTACGGGCCGCCGAACCGACGATCAGCGAGCCACCGGTGAACACACCTACCTCCTGGTCGCCGTCGAGCAACAGGAACGCCAGGTGGTCGTGGGTGTGGCCAGGCGTCAACAGTGCGCGCAGCCGCAGGCCACCGAGGTCAACCTCGTCGCAATCGTGCAGACCGGTGTGCGTGAATTCGCGATGCCCGGCCGCTGATGCCAACACCTGAGCGTGTCCTCTGGCCCCGAGTTGATGTGCCCCGGAAAGGAAATCGGCGTGCAGGTGCGTGTCAGCGGCGAAGCCGATCGCCAAACCACGCTTGGCCGCGGCCTCGTGTACGGCGCGCAGGTCACGACTCACATCGACGACGAGCGCGCGTCCATCGCCGAGGTCGACGAGATAGGCGGAGTTGCCGAGGCCCTCGTCGACCAGCGGCACCAGGTCAATACCGGACATTTCAGACTCTCTCCCTGCGCCGCTGGCCGGTGACGGTGTTGTAGATGAACGACGGGATGCAGAAGTTGGTGATGCTGGCCAGCGCACCGACGAAAATCAAAGCGACACCCAAGGAGATTCCTACGACGCTGGCCCCCACGTGGAACGCCCAGCCAGTCGCGATCAGCCATGCGGTCGCGAAGACGAAAACGAACCGTCGTTGGGGCCCAGAGTGCGGGAAGCGTCCCGTATGGGTCAGGTGCCGCATTCCGTAGTTGTAGAGAAGATCGAACGGGTGGACCGGACAAAGAATGCCTACAGAGGTGATGGCGGCGAGTGTCCACAGCACAGCGGGTGACATCAGCGCCACACCGATCACCGCAACCAGCGTCCCAAGCGTGTATGTCCAGCGCATCCAAGGCGCCAGCTGTTCCAGCGTGGCTTCGTCAAGCCCGCAAAAGCCCTGAGCCTCAAGGCGACTGCGGACGGTCGGATTCACGGGCATGGTCGTGCCTCTCGCTATGCCGGTCGCGCCGTAACGTCGGGCAGGGAGCGGTGGCGGTGAAGGCCGGGGATGAGCATCGGCACCCGGGCGTGATAGCTGCGATAGCGGTCGCCGAGTGCCGCGTTGAGATCGTGTTCCTCCAATTGAATTGCGATCAAGATGTACGCCGTTGTCGCAACGGCGAACAGCAGATGCCCGGTCGTCATCGTGGGTGTCGCCCAAAACGCGGTGATGAAGCCCAGCATCAGCGGATGGCGCACCACTCGGTACAGCAGTGAGGTTCGGAATTCAAGATCGGTGTAGGGGGCTCCGCGCCAGGCCAGGTACACCTGGCGCAGGCCGAAGAGATCGAAGTGACTGATCATGAACGTCGATAGCAGAACGGTCAACCAGCCGGCGGCGAACAGCACCCACAGCACGATCTGGCCGGGCGTCCATGTCACGTCCCATACGATCGCCGGCATGGTGCGCCACTGCCAGAACAGCAGAAAAAGCGCAAGACTTGACAACAACACATAGGTGCTGCGCTCAATTGTCCTTGGCACCAGCCGGATCCACCGCCTCTTGAACGCGGGCCGTGCCATCACGCTGTGCTGCGCTGCGAACAGTCCGAGCAGCAGCACGTTGACGACTACCGCTTCCGCGATGGACGCTTCGACGCCGTGATCGATGCTGCGCGGTACGACGAAGTTACCCACGAAGCCGATCGCGTAGAGGAAGGCCGCCAGGAACACGACGTAGCACACGGCGCCATAGCCGATCGTCAGATAGCGATTCATGATTCCTCCCCGGTGTGGTGGTTACTTGTTCGTCCTGCGCACCGGCCGCCCCGCTAGCCACCACTCCGGGTAGCCGTCGGTAAGCCGTTGCGCCCTACGTCCTTTGGCCCGCAGCATCGCCACGGCTTCGTCGGCATACACGCAATAGGGTCCACGGCAGTAGGCGATGTACTCCTTGTCGGGGTGCAGTTCGCCGATTCGCTTCGAGATGTCCCCGACGGGCATGGACCGCGCACCGGCGATGTGCCCTGCCGCGTACTCCTGTTCGGGCCGCACATCGAGCACAACGACTTCGCCGTTGGTCATGCGGCGCGTCAGCTCATCAGGCGTGACGGGCTCGAAGCCACCACGATCACCGAAAAAGTCATCCACGACGCGGTCGACCTCGGCGAGGTGTTGCTCGGCGGTTTTTCGCAACGCCAGCACGAGGCCGACGACCTCGGGTCCGCTGAGCCGGTAGTGGACGAAGAGTCCTTCGCGTCGGGCGAGCACGAGTTGCGCCTGCCGTAGCTGCTGCAGGTGCCGTGAGGTGTTCGCCACCGAGAGGCCGGTCTCGGCCGCGATGGACTCCACAGTGCGCTCGCCCTGCGCGAGGATCTCGAGGATCTCCAACCGGTGCGGGCTAGCGATGGCCTTGCCGATGCGGGCGAACTCGCCGTAGAGGCGGTCCTTGAAGTCGCGTTTTGCCCGAGCCTCATTAATCACCTATTCAATGTAATTCTTGAATTAGCAGATGGGAAGCCCTTAGCGCATGGCCGCCAGGGCGCCGATCGCACCGAGGGCGTTGAGCGCCTCGGCGGCATTGGACGAGCGTCCGGGTCGGCGATCCACTGCAGCATCGGGCCGTCGCACACGGCCGTCAGCACGGAGGTGATCGCGGCGAGGTTGTCCGGGACCGGCGCCAAGAAGCCTGTCTTTGCTGCCGGTATCAGCAGACCGATCTTGCAAGAACCATCATGGTGATAAACAAACGTTTGAATGGAACAAGCGCTTGCCGACCCCGTCGTGTCGAGGGAGAAGCCCATGCGATCCCCGTATCAACCCGGTCCGCGGTGGCCGGTCGACAGCAAGCCCCAGCGCGGTCACGTCCGCAATATCACCTACGTCCCGCGGTGGCGTGCCCGTATCGTCGTCGCCGCCCGTTAGCGCCGACAAGGAAGGGATCGACATGGTTCACACGCAAGAACGCACCGAACGGTGGCATCGGTACTGGGACAAGAAATCCCGCGGCTACGACCGCGAGATGCAGTTCATGGAACGGATGCTGTTCGACGACTCACGCGAGTGGGCCTGCTCGCAGGCCAGCGGCGACGTTCTCGAGGTGGCTGTCGGTACGGGTCTGAATCTCGGCGCCTACCCATCGGACATTCAACTGACTGGCATCGATCTCAGCGAGCCGATGCTGGCTATCGCCAGAACGCGTGCCGCCGAGTTGGCGCGTGATGTCGAGCTTCGCCAAGGCGACGCGCACGCACTGCCGTTCGCGGACGCGACTTTCGACACCGCCGTCTGCACCTTCGGGCTCTGCGCGATACCCAACATCGATACCGCACTTGGCGAAATGACCCGCGTCCTTCGCCCCGGTGGCAAGTTGATTCTTGTCGACCACGTCGAGAGCTCCTCGCGGATTGCACGCGCCATCCAGCGCGCACTCGAACTGATCACGGTACCCATGGCCAGCGAGCACTTCCTGCGCCGACCGCTGAACAACCTGAAGCAGTTGCCGTTCGAAATCGAGCGGGCAGAACGATTCAAGCTGGGGCTTGTCGAGCGCATCGTGGCCCGAAAGCTCGACCGGTGAGTAGCGGCGACATCACCGTCTGGAGGCGCTGCTAATGCCGACGCCTAAACGCGGCGACGCGAGCATTCACATCGCTGCGCCGCCGGACCTGGTCTATCAACTGGTCGCCGATGTGACTCGGATGGGCGAATGGAGTCCTGAGTGCTACCGCTGCGAATGGCTCGACGCGGCGACCAGCGCCTCGGCGGGTGCGCGGTTCCGCGGTTACAACCGGCGCGGCAGGTACCGCTGGGAGCGAACCGCCATCGTGCAGGTCGCCGACCCGGGCCGCGAGTTCGCCTTCACTACGATCGATGACCGCACCGGCCGCCGCGAGACCAATTGGCAATACACGATGGAGACGTCCCGCTCGGGAACCCTGCTCCGCGAGCGGTTCGAATTTCTCTGGTGCTCATTCACAAACCGAGCGCTGGAGATGTTGGCTCCCCGCGGACGTCAGGTGCAGCGCGGCATCGAGGAAACACTCGCACGCATCAAGCGCGCGGCTGAAGCGACCACGACGACCAAACCGGCCGACTGACGCACGTCTTCGTCCTAAAATGTACCTGCGGCAGAAGATGTTTCCGACGCCTGTGGCATGGGCACCGCGCAGGGCTGACGATGTCTAAGTGGGCCACCTAGCGGCTGCGGTCTGGAGTGGAGCGCACGATGACCTTGGCTGACGAGGGAAGGGAAATTCCTACCGCACAACAGGTTCGCGAGATCACCGGCGTGCCGCTAACGACGCTCCATGACTGGGCGGCCAAGCGCGAACTCCTTATCGACGCCCCCGGACCGCGCCACCTTCGACTCAGCGGACGTCATCGCCGGTGGGCGCTCATCGACGTCGAGACGGGGCTGGCATCCACCCGTGTATGAACTCAAATTCTGGTCGGTGCACCGTGAAATACTCTACTGCACAGAACTATTGACGGAAAATGCCCATGGCTATCACTCGCCGCGAAATCAATCTTAGCCCACGCTTTGACGTTTAATGGCGAGGCGGCCATCGTCACGAAGTCAGTTGCCGGGGATGTGCTCGATGGCTGGCCTCACGGCTAGATCTGAGTGCCAAGGTTCGGCGCGGCTACGAAGACATCTGGCGGCCGCGAATCGAGCCGCGATTCGGCGGCTAGTTGTACCTGGCCATGAGGTTGGTAGCAGGCGTGTCGGCTTGAAGTGAGGAGAACCCCCGAGTGGGGTGTGGCTTGTCG
>NZ_LZHZ01000057.1 GCF_001667505.1 Mycobacterium sp. ACS1612 | reverse complement strand
GGGGATGGGGAGCTCGTCGATGTGATGGGTGAGTCGACGCGCGATGAGTCGACGGCGATTGCGCAGCGCTTGGCGGCGGTGGCGGAGTTGTTCGTCCGGCGTCAGGAGCCGTTGGCGCAGTGTCGGTGGTGGGTGGCTGATCATTGTGATGGGGTGGCCGCTGAGGTTGCGGCGGTGCAGAACATCAGTCATGCCCGGGCGGTGGCGCAGGTGCAGTTCGCCTGCAATTTGTGGTATCGGTTGCCGCGGGTGGCGCGGGTGTTTGTGTCCGGGGTGATCGATTACCGGGTGGTGTCGATGATCGTCGCGCGCACCGAGAATGTTGAGGATGCGGTGATGGCAGCGGTGGACTCCGCGATCGCCGGGCAGTGCCGCAAGTGGATGAAGTTGTCGGCGCCGAAGCTCAAGGATCGGGTGGATCAGTGGGTGGCCACGTTCGATCCGGCGGGGGTGCGGGTACCGGCGAAGGTTGATGAGCATTGTTATGTCGACGTCACCGCCGCGCCGACGCAACCGGGGATGGCCACGATCAGTGGGTCGATGCGTGCCGAGGATGGCGCGGCGTTGACCGCGCGCTTGGATGCCATCGCTGCCACGGTGTGCCCGGAGGATCCGCGTAGCCATCAGCAGCGGCGTGCGGCGGCTACGGGGGCGGTGGGCCGCGGGGAAGTGACTTTGGTGTGTCAGTGTGGGCGTGCGGATTGCCCGGTCGGTGTGCAGCGGGATCAGGCGGCTGCGGCGGCCTCGGTGGTGATTCATGTGGTCGCCGAGCAGTCCACCGTGGAGGGCACTGGTAATGCGCCGGGGTATTTGGCCGGGTTCGGGATGCTGCCCGCCGAATCGGTGCGCACCCTGGCCGGTAGGGCGCAGCTCAAGGCGGTGGTGGTGCCGACGCCGACGCCGGATCCGGGGTATCGGCCCTCGGCGGTGACGCGGGAGTTCACTCGGTGGCGGGATTTGACGTGTCGGTGGCCGGGCTGCGACAAGCCGGTCGCTACGTGCGAGTTGGACCATACGGTGCCCTATCCGGATGGGCTCACCCATGCGTCAGATCTCAAGCATTACTGCAAGATTCATCATTTGATCAAGACGTTTCATCCTGGGTGGGCCGAGCGGCAGAAGCCGGACGGGACGATCGTGTTGACCAGCCCCACCGGCCACACCTACATCTCTGAGGCGCATGGGGCGGCGTTGTTCCCCACCCTGGGCCAGCCCACCGAGCCGCTGGCGGTGCCGAATATGGAGACCGAGCCCGCGCGGTATCGGGAGGTGATGATGCCGCGGCGAAAGCAGACTCGTGAACAGAACCGCCGCGACCGCATCACCGCCGAACGCCGGCAACGCAGCGAACTCATCGCCGAAGAAGAACGCCAACGCCAAGCCTGGCTCGCCCAAAACTACGAACCACCACCCTTCTGAGG
>NZ_LZHZ01000056.1 GCF_001667505.1 Mycobacterium sp. ACS1612 | reverse complement strand
ACCCGCCGAAGTCCTCGACGAACTACTCTCAGAACCACCCAAACCACCCACTGTTGCAATCACCGCGTGAAACCGCCGCGGGTAGCCCACAGCATTTGGCGGGATCCTGACAGGGGGCTCCGCCCGCCCCGCCCCCACCGCTCTGGGCGCCGTGGCTGCCGGTCGTGTGGAACACCGACCTCAACGCATGGGGCGTGTGGTGGAACGGCGATTTCGTGAAACTGCCCTAGCCGTTTCAGCTCAGCTGATCCCTGACCGCCGCGGCGCTGTCGGCCGCCAGCAGCCTGTCCGCCACGCCCTGTGAACTGACGGTGTTCGCGTTGCGGACGGCCTCTTTCGTGCCGGGTATCGCCGGGGGAGTGACGCTCAGCGAGTCGACGCCCAATCCGAGCAGGGGTGCGACGGCTCGCTCATCGGCCGCGAACTCGCCGCAGACCGATACGGACGCGACGCCTGCTGCTCCTTGGCACGTCGCTTTGATGAGGTGCAGCAGGGCGGGATCGAAGGTGTCGCCGATCGACGCCACCGCATCGTTGTTGCGGTCGGCGGCCATAGTGTACTGCGTCAGGTCATTGGTGCCGATGGAGAAGAAGTCGACGTGGGAGGCGAACGCAGCCGCCTTGAGCGCGGCCGCCGGCACCTCGACCATCATCCCGACCTGCAACCCGGTGGGATGTTGACCGCCCGCGTGACGGATCGCCGTGTCCAAAAGTTCACGGACTGAAAACAATTCGTCGAGTGTAGCGATCATCGGGAACATGATGCTGACGGGTGTCTGCCGTGCGACGAGCACCATCGCCAACAGTTGATCGGTTAGCAAGTCCGGATGCGCAAGCGAGAGCCGGATGCCGCGCACTCCGAGATACGGATTCATCTCGGCGGGCGCAGGCAGGAATTCCAACGGCTTGTCACCACCGACATCCAACGTGCGCAACGTGATTCGTCGTCCATCCAGGGATTCGGCGATCTTGCGATAAACGGCCACCTGCTCCTCGACATCCGGCGCGTCCTGCCTGCCAAGGAACAGGAACTCGGTGCGGACAAGGCCGGCGAGATCAGCGCCGTGCGCGGCGGCGGCGCGGGCGTCGTCCACCGAACCCACGTTGGCGCCGACCGCAACCGTGACGCCATTCCGAGTGATCGCGGGTTCGGTGGCACGGGCTTGCGCCTGTTTCTGGCGCTGCGCGAGTACGGTCGCCTTTTCCTGAAACTCCCGCCGGACGTCCGGTGCCGGGTCGACGATGAACTCGCCACGACCGCCGTCGACCGCGACAACTGTGCCGTCGGGGATCGACAAAACCGACGGACCCGCGCCGACGATCACGGGAATGCCTTTGGCCCGCAACAGGATCACGTTGTGGGCATGCGGGCTGCCGAACGCAAGCAGTACCGCGGCCACGCGGGAGGGGTCGAGGTCGGCGGCCTCGGCCGGTGTCAGGTCCGCCGCGACCACCACGCCTGTCGGTCCCGGCGAGTTCTCCGCAGCGCCGATCATCGCCCGCAGCACCTGCTCGCCGACCGCGCGAACGTCGTCGGCCCTGGCCTGCAAGTACGGATCAGGCAGTGCGGTGAACTCGGCGGCCAGTTGCTGGACGGCGGCCGACCATGCCGAGGGCGCGGACGCCCCTTCATCGATTCGCCTACGCGCGCTGTCGAGCAATGCGGTGTCGTCGAGCAGCAGCTGGTGGGCGTCGAAGATGGCCGCCTCAGCCTCGCCGACGTCACGCGCGGTACGGGTGCGTAGTTGGCTGATCGTGCGCCGAACTGATGCGATCGCCTTGCTGACCCGGCGCCACTCGACCGCGGGTTCGTCGGCGGGCGTGTCGGGAATGTCGACGGTTCCGGACCTGGCTGGGTGCGCAGGTCCGATGCCCAACCCGGCGCCGGCACCGACAGGCGCCGAACGCGTCGCCGGCTGGGGGATGGGCGCCGTCGCACTGGGCGCCTCGTCGAAGTCGCGGGCAGCCAACGCCAGGATGTGGTCGAGGGATTCGGCTGCCTGGCTGCCGGAAACGCGTACTTCGACTTCGTCGCCGGACCGCACACCAAGGGTGGCGATCTTCGAAAGGCTGCCCGCGTCAACCCATTCGGAATCGGTCCGGCGATTGCGGATCCGCGCGTGCGCGTCGCGACGGCGCACCTCTTGCACCAGTCGGGCGGCGGGACGGGCGTGCAATCCGTGCGGATTGTTGACGACGAAGGCGCCGACGAGTTCGTCGGCGTCGAGGTGGTTGTCGGGGGCGGCGGTCGGCGCGGACCCGAGGTGGCCGATCTTTCCCGCCAGCGCACCCGCGGCCTCCGCGGCCACCTCGCTGCTGTCCGCGCCGTTGGCCGCCGCCACCGCGGCGACCACCAGGCCCTCCACCAGCGGTGCCGGACAGAGCACCACGCGGTCGCGGATCTCGTCGTCCAGAAGTTCGAGCGCCAACTCGGCCGACAGCACCGCGCTGCCGAGGTCCATCAACACCACCACGCCCGCCCCCTGGTCCGCGGCGTTGATCGCGTCAACGATCTGCGCTGCGTCCGTTCCGAAGGTGGTGTCATCGAGGCCTGCGGCAACAGCGATGCGAATCTGCTTGCCGTGCAGCATTTCCTGAGCCAACGCCACCGCGGCCCTTGCCAGCGCACGACTGTGGGACACGACGACGATCCCGACGGTCACCGCAATCACCCGCCTGTCGCGAAGGCCGAAGCCGCCGCTGCGATCAGCATCGCCGCAGACGTGGCACCAGGATCGACGTGGCCGACGCTGCGCTGACCGAGGTAGCTGGCACGGCCCTTGCGGGCAACCATGGATTCGGTGTCGTCGCGCCCCTTTTCGGCCGCCACGGTGGCATCGGCGAGGGCGACCGCGAGGCTCTCCCCGGATGCCAGTGCCGCGTCGAGCGCGTCCAAGCCGGGCGACAGGGCGTCGAACATCGTCTTGTCGCCGGCTTCCGCGCGGCCGCGCTGCACCACGCCCTCGATACCAGCGCGCAAGGCCTTTGCGAACGTCGTCGCGTCGACACGGTCATCGGTGCCGAGTGCGCCTGCCATGCGCAGGAAGAACGTGCCGTACAGCGGGCCGCTGGCGCCACCGACCGACTTCACCAGGGTCATGCCCACCTGTTTGCACAAAGCGGACATGTCGGAAGGCGCCGCATCGCCGAGGGCCGCCAGCACGGCCGTCATGCCGCGCTGCATGTTGATGCCGTGGTCGGCGTCCCCGATGGCGGCGTCCAAGTCGGTGAGCATCTGCGCGTTTTCGTCGATGACGCGTGCGTACTCACGGATCCATGCGGTGAGCTGAGCCAGGTCCATTCAGCATCCCCTTCGGAGAGCCGGCGTGTTGACAGGGTGGTCCCACAGTCGAAGCAACTCGTCGTCGGCGCGCAGTAGCGTCACCGAACACCCCGCCATGTCGAGGCTGGTGATGTACGGGCCTACCAGTGAGCGGGCGATTCTGACCCCCGCCTTGTCGAGCATCGCGGCGAACTCGGCGTACATGACGTACAACTCGATCAGCGGGGTGGCGCCCATGCTGTTGACGAAGAGGATCACTCCGTCGTCTCCTGCGAAGTCGAGGTCGGCGAGCACCGGGTCGAGCATCAGTTCGGCCACCGCCCGCGCGGACTGCATGGGCATCCGCTGCCGGCCCGGCTCACCGTGAATGCCGATGCCGACCTCGATTTCGGTGTCGGACAGATTGAACGTCGGATGTCCGACCGCCGGCACCGTGCAAGAGGTCAGTGCGACACCCATGCTGCGGGACGCCGCGTTGACGCGCCGTGCCACGTCCGCGACTTCGGGCAGGGTGCGTCCCTGATCCGCTGCGGCACCGGCGATCTTCTCAACCAGCACCGTCGCGCCGACGCCCCGACGCCCCGCGGTGTAGGTGCTGTCCTGCACCGCGACGTCATCGTCGACGACAACCGATTCGACGGTGATGCCCTCCGCGTCGGCCAGTTCGGCGGCCATCTCGAAGTTCATCACGTCGCCGGTGTAGTTCTTCACGATGTGCAACACCCCGGCGCCACCGTCGACGTTCTTGGTGGCCTCGAGCATCTGGTCGGGCACCGGTGAGGTGAAAACCTCACCGGCACAAGCGGCGTCGAGCATGCCTCGGCCGACGAAGCCGCCGTGCAGGGGCTCGTGACCCGACCCACCGCCGGAGATCAGCCCCACCTTGCCGTCGACCGGCGCGTCGCCGCGGTAGACGATCCGGTTGGCGTGGTCGACGCGCAGTTCGGGATGCGCTGCGGCCATCCCGCGCAGGGCCTCGGCGATGACGTCGGTGGGATCATTGATGAGTTTCTTCATGTCCGGGCTCCTCAGGCGGCGGTGGTGGCTTCGGCGGGAACAGCGACAGCGGTCGGTGTGTCGTCGGCCCTGGTCCTGGAGATCGCGACGTAGGCGAACGCGGCGAGCACACCGGCAAGGCATTCGGCCGCGAGGTAGACCGGCAATTGGCTCCACGAGACCGAACCACCTGCGATCTGCTGGACGAGCATGGGGCCGAACGTGCGGGCCGGGTTGATCGACGCGCCGGTGGTGGGTGCCACCGGGATGATCGCCGCGAACACCACCAAACCGATGGCGACACCGGCGAATCCCGCCGAGGCCTTGCGGTGTATCACGCCGAAGACGGTGAACACGAGAATGAACGTACCCACGAATTCGGCGAAGAAGGCCTGTACGGGAGAGACGGTGCCGGAATACGTCGCGACTCCCAGTCCGGCATCGCGGGCGGCCGTGCCGAGAACGCCGAGAATGGCCCCCGCGCCTGCGATCGCCCCGACGACCTGGGCGGCGATGTACGCGGGCACGCGGGACCACGGGAAGTTGCCCGTCGCCGCGAGGCCGAGGGTGACGGCGGGGTTGATGTGGTTCCCGGAGATGTGCCCGAGCGCGTAGATCGTCGCCACCACGACGGTCGCGAACGCGAACGAGATCATGCCGAGGTCGGCCATGGTGAACGGTGCGTCCCCGTTCACGATGATCGTGGCGGGCACCGATCCGACGCCGATGAAGACCAGAAATGCAGTACCGAAGGCCTCGGCCGCGAGTTTCTGGATGAGCGAGGATTCGTCCATGACGTTCTCCGTCCGGTGGTCGACTATCTCGGATAGCATTCGATAATGTCGAATGTGATCTGGACCATACGCTTATGCTTCGGTCATCACAAGAGGTCATTTCGAGGGAAGGTGGACGCATGATCCAGGCGGTGGATCGCGCGCTGCGCATCCTCACGGTGCTGCAAGGCGGCCGTCGGATGAGCCTCGGCGAGATCGCGGCGGCCATCGATCTGGCGCCGTCCACCGTCCACGGGCTGGTGCGCACCTTGCTCGCGCACGGCATGGTGCAGCAGGAACTCGACTCTGGTCGCTACCGGCTCGGGCCGGCCACGCTGCGGCTCGGCAACGTCTACCTGGACACCCTCGAACTGCGCTCACGGGTTGCCATCTGGGCCGAGGGTCTGGCCCGGCGGACAGGCTGCGCGGTGCGCACCGCAGTGCTGCTGTTCGACGAGGTCGTCGTCGTCGCGCATGAGCCGAGGCCGGACGGCACCCGCCAGATGCCCGAGGTCGGCATCGTCATCCCCGCGCACGCCAGCGCATTGGGCAAGGCGCTGTTGGCTTTTCAATCCGACTACAAACCGGACGAGTTGCGCAGCATGACCGGGGAGACCATCACCGACCCTGCGGTGCTGGCCGACCAGTTGGAGCAGATCCGCACATCCGGGATAGCGACCGAGGTCGAAGAGGCCGTGCTGGGTGAATGTGCGGCCGCCGCAGCGGTTTTCGACTCTGCGGCAGAGGCGACAGGCGCCATCGGCCTGGTGGTGCCCGCGGCGCGGTGGCCGCTGGACCCAGAAGCCATCGACGCGCTGCGTGACACCGCCCGCACGGTGTCACGCGAACTCGGATCTCCGGTGTGGCCGCCACGCCGGTCCTGTTGATCAACGGAAAGAGGTGCCATGAGCGTTTGGTTTGTCACCGGTGCGAACCGCGGTTTCGGGGCGGAGATCGTCGAGAAGGCCCTTGCCGCAGGGCATTCGGTCGTCGCGACCGCGCGCGACCCAGCAAGCGTCACCACAAGGTTCCCCGATGCTGGTGACCGGTTGCTGCCCGTGGCGCTCGACGTGCTCGACGAGGCACAGGCGGCCGCGGCGGTCGATGCGGCAGTACAGCGGTTCGGCCGCATCGATGTGGTGGTCAACAACGCGGGCCGCGGCCTGTTGTCGGCGGTCGAGGAGGCTGGTGACGCCGCAGCGCGAGCGGTGTTCGACACCAACGTCTTCGGCATCCTCAATGTGCTGCGCGCGGTCCTTCCGACGCTGCGGGCACAACGGTCGGGCCGCATCGTCAATCTGTCCTCGATCGGCGGATTCAGGGCGTCGGCAGGCTGGGGCATCTACTGCGCGACGAAGTTCGCGGTGGAGGCCATCTCTGAAGCGCTTGCGGGCGAAGTGGGTCCGCTCGGTATCGACGTAATCATCGTCGAGCCCGGCTACTTCCGCACCGACTTCCTCGACGCGTCGAGTCTGGACACGGAGGGCACGGTCATCGACGACTACGCCGACACCGCCGGTACGGTCAGGCAGCACGCCGCCGACGCGAACCACGCGCAGCCGGGCGACCCGGTGAAGGCGGCCGCCGCGATCGTGGAGATCGCGTCGGTCGAGCGACCGCCACTGCGTATTCAGTTGGGTCGCGATTCGTTCGGCGCCGTCGCGGAGAAGCTGCAGTTCGTCGCCGAGGAGCAGAAGGCGTGGCGTGAGTTGGCGGTCTCGACCGATCACGACGACGTCGCCGTCTGACTCCTCGCGAAACTAGGCCTTGGTGATGTCCAGCACCTCGGCGTTCGGCAGCGCCGCCAGCACGCTGGTGTACACGAGCAGCTTCGAACCGCGAATGCCGCTGCCGATGATCACCTGCTGTTGATCGACGACGTTGGTGTCGACCAGTACCGGCCAGTCCGCAGGCAACCCGACGGGCGTGATGCCGCCGTACTCCATGCCGGTGTGGGCCACGGCGTCATCCATCGACGCGAATGAGATCTTGCGTGCCCCAAGGTGTTTGCGAACGACGCCGTTGACGTCGGCGCGGGTGGTCGCGAGCACGAGACAAGCTGCATACCAGGTCCGGTCCGCGCGTCGCGCCTCAACGACGACGCAGTTGGCCGAGACGTCCATGCCGATGTCGTAGTGCTCGCAGAACGCCGCGGTGTCGGCCAGGTCGGGGTCGATGGCACTGACCCACAGCCCGTCCCGCACATGTGGCCGCACCGCGTCGGCGACGAGGTCGGGCGCCTCACCGGCCGCGACGAAGTCCAGCTTCCCGAGAGTCACCGTCATTCCGCGCTGCTCCACCGGTCGCCGATGAAGGCCAGCAGCGCGGGATCGTCGGAGGTGAACCGGTCGACCTCCTCGCCGCCATCACAGCGCAACAGCCCGACGGTGATGCGGTCGTCAGTGCGGGTTATGACCTGCCACACGGCGCCGGAGTCCTGCCAGCGCTGCAGTTCCGCGGTCCGATCGATGTTCATGGTCCTACGATTCCACGTCATGAGTGCCTCTCGCCGCATCAGGGTCGCGCGGGTGTACGACGCCGCCGGACCAGGCGATGGTGAGCGCGTCCTTGTCGACCGGCTGTGGCCGCGCGGTTTCCGCAAGGACGATCCGCGGGTCGGCCGGTGGATACCGAAGGTTGCGCCATCCACCGAACTGCGCAAGTGGTACGCCCACGACGCGGCACGGTTCGACGACTTCGCAGCCCGCTACCAAGCCGAGTTGGCGACGGGAGAGGGCGCCGCAGCGCTGGCGGAACTGCGCGACGTGGCGCGAACCGGACCGGTCACGCTGGTCACCGCCACCCGCGACCTCGAGCTCAGCCACCTCGCGGTTCTGGCGCGGCTCCTGTCGTAGGCGTCCGGCGTCAGCCGATCAGTTTGCGCACCCGCTTGCGGGCCGCCTCGGCGGCCTGCTGCTCGCGGGCATAGAGCAGACCGTAGGTGAATCCGTTCTCGCCGGCTGTCGTGCCCGCCGTGAGCGCAAGCCGGCGCAGCGTCTCGGTGGCGACGACGCCATCCTGATGATCACCGAGTACCCGCTGAAACCGCTTGTAGTGCTTTGCTGTTGACGTCGCGTCCTTCACCACGGGTGCCCGTAGCTCGGCGGCATACCGGGCGCGCTTGGCGGCCTTGCGGGCCCGGTGCAGCAGCGCGTCGTCGCCCGACTCGACGGCCTCGGCCAGTCGCCGATCGGCCTTGCGCTCGGCGCGGCGGGCCCGCTTGTTCACCGCCGCGAGGCTCGGCGCTGCGCGAAGCGGCGGCTCGTTGCGCCACCGCTGCAGCGTCGCGAGCAGGTCCAGGTAGCGCTGCGAGTCCATCGCCTCGGCGACTACGTTCCGCGACTTCAGCTGGTGGGACTGCAGATCGGTGTTGATCCGGTTGGCCACCGGCCCGAGCACGAGTTCGGCAGGCAACTCCGCCAACGCCTTTGCGAATCGGCGGCGTTGCACCTGGCAGTCGCGGACCTCGCCGAGCAGCCCGGCGAACCACTTGAGCTCATCCTCGGCGTCGGCGATCGCGTTCTGGTCGAGGAGCTTGCCGAACACGCGCAACGTGCTGCGCAGCCGGCGGATCGCCACCCTGGTGTCGTGGATCGGGTCGCTGCCGCGCCGCAGCGCGAGATCACCGTCGAAGATCGCGTCGATCTGCGCGTTCAGATACGCCGTGACTACACGTCCCGCGGTGCTGCGGACGACAGGCGCGGGGCGCGTCGTCTGCACCACGCGTGCGAGTTTCGACGGGTGCCGAGATGGTTGAGCTCCCGCGTCGGCCAACCGCTTCGTCAACCGGCGGGGAAACGAGCGCGCGCCGGGGCCCAACTCGACTTCGATCTCGCGCCACGCCAACAACCGAGGGCCGACAGAGGCCAGCACGTTGTCATCGGCCACTTCGGCGCACAGCCGATGCCTGCGGGCATCGGTGATCCGATACCGATCCCGAGTGGTCCGGATCGTCGCCACGTTCACCAACGGCTTACCCAGCCGCATCCCGGTCAGCGCATCGGTCAACTCGGTCGGCGGCGTGTCCGACAGCGCGGCGCGAATCTCGACTCGGCCGTCCGCGTCGGGCACCTTGAGCTGCCATCCGGTGTCGTCGTCGCCGTCACGCCGCCGCAGCAGCACACCGTGGGCCTGCAGGTCGCCGTCGGCCGTGTCGTAGTAGGCGCTGGCCAGGGTGATTGTGCTGCGTTCGACCTGAGTGCCTCCGATGATGTCGTCGATGCGGGGCAGAGCGAAATCCTCGTCGACGTCCCATTTGAGTTCGCGTTCGAGCACTTCGTCCATGGGGATGGTCTTCCCGGGTCACGACCCCGTCGAAACATCATCCACCCGGCTAGAGGGACGTGACCCTAGCCTTATTTCCTGCGGTAGCCTCCGCTGCAAATGACTGATATCGACGAGGCGCCCGCCCCCGTTCTGCCGCGCGAGCTCACCGACATTTCCGACGACGTCCGCGCGGTCGGCGCTCCGCCGGCGCCGATGTTGGCACCTCCGTACGCCATCCGCGAAGCGCATCCCGACACCGACGCCACCATGGTCTCGGAATGGATGAACCGCCCGCATCTGGTGGAGGCGTGGGAGTACGACTGGCCACCGGCGCGCTGGCACCGCCATCTGCGCGCGCAACTCGACGGCGAATATTCCCGACCGTTCATCAGCAGCTTCCGCGGTATGCCGTTCGCCTACATCGAGTTGTACCGGGCGGCGAAGGATTCCATCGCCGTTCGCTACGACGCCGATCCGCATGACATCGGCGTGCATGCGGCGATCGCCGACCTGCGGTTCGTCAACCGTGGTATCGCGTCGATCCTGTTGCCGTGCCTGGTTGCCAACATTTTCGAACTTGAAGCGCGTTGCGAGCGAATCATGTTCGATCCCGACCATCGAAACGCCGGGGCACGGGCCGTTTGCGAGTACGCGGGCTGCACGTTCCTCGGTGAGCACGACATGGCCAACCGCCGGATGGCGCTCTACGCGCTGCCGCGAGTCACGGCACCTGATTGAACTCCGCGTAGCCATGGCGATGCCGTCGAGGGCATAGCGCAGCATGACGATCAGTAGTGGTAATTCGCCAGCGTCGTCGCGCCCCGGCGCTCGCCGTCGTCGACCGAAACCAACGCGGGCACCAGTTCGCAGGTGACCAATCCATGCCGTTCGGTCAGGCCGTCGATGACGTCGAAGCTCGCGGCGATGCGCTCTGGACTGTCGACGACGATCGTCGTCACCGGCACCTGCCTTGTCAGCTGAATCATCTTGTCGCCGTGGGGTTGATGGTCACCGTGAAATCCCCAGATGCCGCGCAGTACGGTGGTGCCGGTGGCGACTTTGGTGTCGAACAGGCGCTGCACGATGGCGCGGTGGATCGGTACGCCGTCGTGCAGCGTGGCCTCCGACGTGTGCACCATCAGCTTCTGCCACAGAGGGTGCCCGTTGTCGTCGGTGGCGGGCAGCGCAGCCGGACGCGCGAGAAGCAGGCCGTCGCGTTTGCAGAGTTGCACACGTTCCAGCGTCACCAAAGGACTTCGCAGCGCAGTCTCGATCTCGGGGATAGCGGCGGTGGCCTGTGCGCCGGTGCCGACCGCGATGATCATCACGGGGACGTCGGCGTTGCGACTGAAGAACTTCGCGCGCTGCCGCTGGCCGCCTCTGGTGCCGTCGACGCCGAGAAGCACTGCGGCACCGGCGAAGCCGTGCCGGTAAAGGACACCGCAAACGGCTTGGTGTGCAGGTTGTCCCGACACTCGGTCCTGCCGCCCGATGTAGGCGGTGAGCTTGACGGTGCCCGGTGGTTCGGCACCGATCAGGCGCGCGCGCTCGAGGGTGACGAGTCCGCGCGGGGTCATCGCCACGGCACGGTCGGCGAGCGCGGCGATGGCCTCGGTGCGGTCGATCGCCGCGATGGCGATCGGGGAATCCTCCGACGCGCTCAGCGTCTGGTCGCTGCGCAGTTCGTGACGCGGGCCGAAGCTGGCGATGCCGCGCAGCACGATGCTGGTGTGTACGGCGTTCTGCCCGAAGAGGTCGAGCAGGGCGTCGGCCAGAAACTGGTCGCCGCTGCGCAGCCGCTCGGCGAAGTAGGCGGTCAACTTGAGGTAGCCGTTGCTCACAGCCGGCCTCCGATCGTGATGCCCAGCCAGGCCGCGACCAGGCCCACCACAACGCTGACGACGATGTTGGCGACCGCGGGGCGCAGTTGGCGTTCCTCGGCCAGTCGCTGCGTCTCGAGCATCCACGTCGAGAACGTGGTGTAGGCGCCGACGAACCCGGTGCCGACCACCAGCGCGAGGTTCGGGCTAAGCGCGAGCCCCGACAACAGGCCCAGCAGCAGGGCGCCGCTGATGTTGACGACAAAGGTGCCATAGGGGAACGATCCGCCGATCCGGCTGGCAACCGTGCGGTCGACGACGAACCGCAGCACCGCGCCGATGCCGCCGATCAGCGCGACGCCCGTCCACACCAGTGCCGTCATGCGCGGATCCTGGCGCGGCGGACCAGCGCGGTGGCGAGATACAGCGCGAGCAGTCCGGTGACGATGCTCGCGACGGTGTAGCCGACGGCGAGGCCGTAGCGGTGTTGCTCGAGCATCTTGACGAGTTCGACATGCATCGTCGAGAACGTGGTCAGGCCGCCGCACACCCCGGTGCCGAGAAGCGGTCGGCGATAGCTCGACAGCGGCAGCCGTTCGAGCAACCGGGTGGTGAAGTAACCCAACAGGAATGCGCCGACGATGTTCACGAGGAACGTCGCCCACGGCCAGTGGCCCGGCTCGGCCCCGGCGACCGTCTCGAGTGCCGCGCGGGCGAGTGTGCCAACGGCGCCACCGGCGAAGACCGCGGCCAACTCGCGGCGGTCGAAACTGATCATGGGCCAATGTATCGCCGCCGAGCATCCGCTCCGGCGTACGACCCGGCGTCGACAGGAGCAGAATCGGGGGCATGGCTGTGAACCCACGTGCCGGTCAGCCGGCGCAACCAGAAGACCTCATTGACATCGCCCAGGTGGTGACGGCCTACTACGCCGTCGAACCCGATCCGGACAACGTCGAACAACAGGTGGTGTTCGGCACGTCCGGGCACCGCGGGTCCAGTCTCGATGCGGCGTTCAACGAGGCGCACATCGTGGCCACCACGCAGGCCATCGTGGAGTACCGGGCAGCGCAGGGCACCACCGGGCCGCTGTTCATCGGCCGCGACACCCATGCGCTGTCCGAGCCGGCGTGGACGTCGGCATTAGAGGTGTTGGCCGCCAATGACGTTGTGGCGATGATTGATTCGGCGGACCGGTATACCCCGACGCCCGCGGTCAGCCACGCGATCCTGACGTTCAACCGGGACCGCGATGGTGATCTGGCCGACGGCATCGTGGTCACTCCGTCGCACAACCCGCCGCGCGACGGCGGTTTCAAATACAACCCACCCAATGGTGGGCCCGCCGACACGGACGCGACCGGTGTCATCGCGAAGCGCGCCAACGAGATTCTGCGCGACGGGCTCAAGGGCGTGAAGCGGGTGCCGCTTGCCAGGGCGCTGCAGACCGCGCAGCGGCACGACTACCTCGACGCGTACGTGGCGGACCTGCCGAGCGTGGTCGATCTGCACGCGATCAGCGCGGAGGGCATTCGCATCGGGGCCGACCCGCTGGGTGGAGCCAGCGTCGACTACTGGGGTGCGATCGCCGAGCGGCACAACCTGGCTTTGACGGTGGTGAACCCGCTTGTCGATGCGACGTGGCGGTTCATGACGCTCGACACCGACGGCAAGATCCGAATGGACTGCAGCTCACCGAATGCAATGGCGTCGCTGATCGCCAACCGCGAAAGCTATCAAATCGCCACCGGCAACGACGCCGACTCCGACCGGCACGGCATCGTCACACCCGACGGCGGACTGCTCAACCCGAACCACTACCTGGCGGTGGCCATCGACTACCTGTACACCAACAGGCCGGAGTGGCCGGCGGCGACGGCGGTGGGCAAGACCGCGGTCAGCTCGTCGATCATCGATCGGGTGGTCGCGGGGCTGGGCCGCAAGCTGGTCGAAGTGCCGGTCGGGTTCAAGTGGTTCGTCGACGGATTGATCAGCGGCACAATCGGTTTCGGTGGCGAAGAGAGTGCGGGGGCGTCGTTCCTGCGCCGCGACGGGTCGACGTGGACCACCGACAAGGACGGCATCATCCTGGCGCTGCTGGCCTCGGAGATCCTCGCGGTGACGGGGCAGACGCCGTCTCAGCGATACGCGGAGCTGGCCGAAAAGTACGGCGCGCCAACGTATGCCCGTATCGACGCGCCCGCCGATCGGGAGCAGAAGGCGCGGCTGGCGAAGCTGTCGTCCGAGCAGGTGACCGCGACGGAGTTGGCGGGTGAGGAGATCACCGCGAAGCTGACGACCGCGCCGGGTAACGGCGCGGCGCTGGGCGGCCTGAAGGTGACGACGGAGAACGCGTGGTTCGCGGCGCGGCCGTCGGGCACCGAGGACGTCTACAAGATCTACGCGGAGTCGTTCAAGGGCCCCGAGCATCTGGCGGAGGTGCAGGAAGCGGCGAAGGAAGTGGTGAATAAAGTCATAGCGTGAGTGTTGCGGAGGGTGAGTGTTCGGCTGAGGTCAAGCCGAAGCTGCCCGGCGAAGTCTGGGTGCTGATCACCGCCAATGTGGTGGTCGCCCTCGGCTACGGCGTCGTCTCGCCGGTGCTCCCGCAGTATGCCCGCGACTTCGGGGTGAGCATCAGCGCCGCCACCTTCGTGATCACCGCGTTCTCGCTGATGCGGTTGGTGTCCGCGCCGGCCAGCGGCCTGTTCGTCCAGAAGATCGGAGAGCGCCGCGTCTACGTGACCGGACTGCTGATCGTCGCGGTGTCGACCGGTGCGTGCGCGTTCGCCCAGACGTACTGGCAGCTGCTGTTGTTCCGATCGCTGGGTGGCTTCGGGTCGGCGATGTTCACGGTGTCCTCGCTGGGGCTGATGATCAGGATCTCGCCGCCCGACGCGCGCGGCAGGGTGGCGGGATTGTTCTCGAGCGCATTTCTGGTCGGCTCGGTGGGCGGTCCGGTGCTGGGCAGCCTGACCGCAGGCCTCGGTCTGTCGGCGCCGTTCGCGATCTATGGCGTGGCGCTGCTGATCGCCGCGGCCGTGGTGTTCTTCTATCTCCGGCATTCGACGTTGGCGGCACCGGCTCAGGACGCCGAGGATCCGGTCACGTTGCGAATGGCGTTGCGCAACAGGGCGTATTGGTCGGCGTTGTTCTCCAACTTCGCGACGGGCTGGTCGGTGTTCGGCTTGCGGATCGCGCTGGTGCCGCTGTTTGTCACCGAGTTGTTGCACCGGGGCCCGCGGGTTGCTGGGTTGGCGTTGGCGACGTTCGCGGTCGGCAACGTCGCCGCGGTGATCCCGAGCGGTTATCTGTCGGATCGGATCGGGCGTCGCACGCTGTTGATCGTGGGGCTGTCGGTATCCGGGGTGGCGACGATGGCGGTCGGGCTGGCGTCGTCGCTGACGCTGTTCCTCGCGGGCGCGCTGGTGGCAGGCGCGGCCGCGGGCATGTTCACGTCGCCGCAGCAGGCCGCCGTCGCCGACATCATCGGCAGTAAGGCCAGGGGAGGGACGGCCGTCGCGACGTACCAGATGATGGCCGACGCCGGCGCGATCGTCGGATCGCTCGCGGTCGGGGAGATCGCCCAGCACGTCTCGTTCGGCACCGCGTTCGTGATCAGCGGCGGGATTCTGCTGGTCGCGGCCCTCGGCTGGGTGCTGGCGCCGGAGACCCGGTTGCGGCCCACCGAGCACACCCCCGCCCGCGCGCTCGGCCCTGAGGTGGGTGGCGAACTGCCGTGACCGGCCGTTTTGAATGCGTACCCGCAGGTGGTGTAACTTCGATGAGCACAACTTCACGGGGCTATGGCGCAGCTGGTAGCGCACCACACTGGCAGTGTGGGGGTCAGGGGTTCGAGTCCCCTTAGCTCCACTTAATTTTTGCAGGTCCGGGCCGCCTTTCGGAGCCGCAGCTGAGCAAAGCATCAGGCCAGCGATTCCAATCGCAAGCCCGCTCGGAGTCGAGGCTTATACGTAATGTCTACGTCGCTGCCAAGCCGGTGAGGCCTGCTGCGACAGAGGAACTCGCGACAACATGATTGGGTGGACGCGATTGGTACGGTCCGTCATTCCTCGAGGCTGTCCCGGCCCTCGGCGTAGTCGACCAGCGCGGCACTGATCCGCTTGTTGAGTTCGGGATCGCGAAAGGCCTTGACGAACATGGCGTTCCACCACAGGCCGTCGGCTGCAAGCCGGGCGATCTGCGCGCGTACCGGGTAACGGTCCACCCCCGGCTCCGGCCACATCCACGCCTCGAACGCTTCCGCGATCGGCCCCTGCATCTCCGGTTCGGTGCTGGCAGCCAGAATGACCGACCATCGGCGCAGCACTCGGTCGGCGTCGGCGGTGGTCAGGTTGTGACAGGTAGATGCGATGTATGCGCGGGTGTACGAGCCGGGTTTGCCGTCGTCCCACTGGGCGTAGTTGCTGTTCGTGTCGTCGACCAGCCGCTCCACCAGCCCTCGAACGAGCTGACTCTTGTTCGAGAAGTGGTACAGCAGGCCACCTTTGGACACACCGGCCTCATCGGCGACGGCCTGCAGGGTCAATGCCTGCGGGCCGCCTCGAGTCAGCACTTGCTCGGCGGCGTCCAACAGTTGGTCGCGTCGGTCCCCTCGTGGCACTGAGCACTCTCGTCGTCTGCCTCGCCAGAGGCGTGGATATCCGATGTGTCGCGGTCAACATTAACCCGCGTCAACGTTCGTAACGGGGCGATCGTCACCGTCGACTTTTCCGGGAAGAATCCGCGGACCGGACCGGCCAACCGCGCGACTAGCGGGCTGACCGCCGCGCCGACGGCCAGTGCAGTCGCCACGACATACGATCCGCCTGGTCCCCATGCGTCGTTGAGAGCACCCGACAGCGCTGTGCCGGCCGCGCCGCCAGCCAGCGCACCTGTGTTGAGCCACCCAAAGGCTTCGGCGGCAACGTTTTCAGCGACCCCGCGAGAGACGGCGTGGTACAGGACTGCCATCGCAGGCGCGAAGCCGAATCCAGCGGCGAACAGCGCCAGGAATTGCAGAGGGCCGGTGACGAGGCCCGTCAGTGCTGTCCCCGCCATGACGACAGCCATCGTCGCCACCAACGCCCCGAGACCGAGTCGGCGGTGGCCGAGTAGCAGGCCGCCGATCAGTGAGCCAACGCTCGACACTGAGATCGCCACACCGGCCATTGAGTGCCCCAGTTGAGCGACCACTCCGACCTCCATCGCCATGAACGACGCGACCAGAGCAAGGTTGGCGACAAAGGCGAGAAGAACCTCCTGGCGCGCCAATACCCGACCGAATGACGAAGTGTTACGGGCGATCCGGGGCTGTCCCTCTTGCAGACTCAGCACAAAAGCGATGGATCCGGTCAGCGTGATACCCGCCGCCGCGAGCAGCGGCACGGCAGTGGAGATCAGTGAGGTCAACACGGTCACCACGACGGGGCCGGCAACCCAGATCAGTTCTTGTGCGGTGGTATCGAACGCGAACAACGCACGCACCGTGTCAGCCGGGACCATCCGCGGGTACAGAGCGCGCACTACGGGCATCAACGGTGGGATCGTCGCTCCCACAAGGGTTCCCAGTGCAGCCAGCAAGACCAGATGTGCGGGAGCGAGCGCCAACGCTAGGAAACCGACACTATTCATCGTCGCGGCCGACAACACCACGGGTGTCACACCGAATCTCCCAGTGAGCCGGGCGCTCACAGGCATCGCGACCGCCTCGGCAAGACTGACACATGCGACGACGAGACCGGCCTGCCCGTATGACCCGGTCTTCTGCGAAAGGTGCATGAGGATGGCCAGCGACAGCATTCCGAGCGGCAGTCGCGCGAACAGCTGAGACGCGGTCACCCGGAACAAGCCAGGCGTTCGGAGCAACCGCAAGTAAGTGCCCACGGACCCTCCTTGGTTGGGCGAAGAACAGATCCAGTGAGCCTCGTGTCAGACGAGTGCCGCACATCGATGACCGCGTTACTGTACCGTCCGGACGGTACAGTAACCAACTCGTTAAACGGGCCGTCCGGACTCAGCCCCAGGCGACGTCCTCCGCCGCTCTGAGGACGCGCAGGATGTTCTCGCCGGCGAGCTTGGCCAGGTCGGCATCAGACCATCCACGGTCGGCCAGGGCGTCGAGCAGCCGCGGGTACCCCGACACGTCCTCGAGACCCTCGGGCATTGCCTCGCCCCCCATGTAGTCACCCCCGATGCCGACATGGTCGATGCCTGCGACTTCACGCACGTGCTCGATGTGCGTCACGACCTCGGCCAGGGTGGCGACCGGCGGCGGTGACTGGTCGGCCAGCCTTGCCATCAGTTCGTCGTACGCCGGATCGCTCTTCTCGATCCCGCGGCGTCGGGCCTCGGCCTTCGCATCCGCGTGCCACCGGGCCACTGCCGGTGAGATGAACGCAGGCAGGAACGTCACCATGCAGACACCGTCGTTCTCCGCCAGCGCCGCCAACACATCGTCGGGCACGTTGCGGGGGTGGTCGCAGACCGCACGCGCGGAGGAGTGGCTGAAGATCGCCGGGGCGGCCGTCACCCGCAACGCGTGCCGCATCACGTCGGCCGACACATGCGAGAGATCGACGAGCATGCCGAGGCGGTTCATCTCGCGGACGACGTCCTCACCGAACGCCGACAATCCGCCCAGCGCCGGGACATCGGTCGCCGAGTCGGCCCACGGCACGTTCCTGTTGTGGGTCAGCGTCAGGTACCGCACGCCCAACGCGCGCATCATGCGCAGGACCGCCAATGATCCGTCGATGCAGTGGCCACCCTCCATGCCCAGCAGTGATGCGATCCGGTCGCCGGAGGACTCGACGTCATCGGCACTCGTCGCCAGCACCAGCCGGTCGGGATAGCGGGCCACCAGGCGTCGAACGAGGTCGATCTGCTCCAGCGTGGCGCACACCGCCGCGGGGCCGACGTACAGCTCCGGGGACACGTACACCGACCAGAACTGCCCGGCTACGCGGCCGGCGGCCAGCCGCTTCAGGTCGGTGTGCAGATCCGGCACCGAGGTCAGGTCGACGGCGTCCAGGTCGGCGCCGTAGTGCTGGCGCATCGCCCAAGCAAGGTCATTGTGACCATCGATCAACATCACCATCGAGTCTCCCCAAGCCGCCGCAGCGAATCACGGTTGCGGGCACGATCCGATCGCAGGCGCGGCGGCGTCCATGCATTGGCACCTAGACCAACTAACGGCACCACGTCGTGAACTTTCGCCGAACCCCTTGCATCAAGCGCGAATAACGAATGATCGGTCCTTTCCGGCCGTCGCACGAGATTGCTGGTTCGGAAGGCGATCGCGCGCCGTCTGGTGGAGCGCCGGGGGCGCCGTCGTAACCGCCAAGGAATCGTGGTTGCTCGCTTGTGCCCGCGCAAACAGCTCTTGAACCGGCTGAACCGATTTGCCGCGCGCATCGGCTCACTCGAACCGCTCTCTTCCTGTATCCGCATCGCGAAAACCCTTGAAGCCGTGTAGATATGTAAGAAATATCATTGATTGTGGCTAGTCGTGGGCGGGGTCACACACGGGGCTACTCGCTCAGGCACCCGGGTGTCGCCCATCGCATCGAGCCGACCAAAGGCGGTCTTCAATGTCAGGTAGCCAGCGACTCGAGTCGGCACCCCGCAACGGCAGCGCGGCCGCCGTGTACGGCGCGTGGGAACGGTTCGTGGAGGGCAATGACGACATCCGCGGGGTTCGGCCCGAAGTCGCGATCTCCTGGCATCGATGTCGCGACCAGTACCATGTCGACCCGTTTCTGACCGAAGCGCCGGTGGCGGTGGCCGAGGTCGCCCATCCGCTCGAGCACGACGTCATCTTTGTGGACCTGGGCTTCCGCGCCGCCGCCATGGCTCGCGAAGTGGCCAACTTCGGCGGCATAGTGACCATCGCCGACGCCGCCGGTCGGGTGTTGGCTGAGTGGGGCGACAAGGCCACCTGTGCCATTGCCGCGGGGGCCAGCCTCGCGCCGTGGTACTGCTGGTCGGAGAGCGCGGTGGGCACCAACGGAATGGGGACCGCGCTCGGAACAAACCACCTTGTGATGGTCCGGCGTGAAGAACATTGGTGCCAGGCCTTTCACGGCTGGACCTGCATGGCCGTCGCGGTGCGCGACGTGGTGAGCAGAGAGCCGATCGCAGTCGTGAACATCTCGTGTTGGCGCAGTGAGTTGCCGCCGACCGCGCGCGTGTGGTTGTCCAACGTCGCCGACCACGCCCAGAGCGTCTTACGCACACGCGCCCGCGATGGCGGCACCCAACTGCTCGCCGCGTACAACGACGCCCGGGTGCGCTCGGTCGAGCCACTCGCCGCTGTCGACACCTCGGGCAAGGTGGTGATCGCCGACGACACAGCGAGCGTGCTCCTCGGCGTGCCTGGCAACGCCCCGGCAGTCAACCCGGCGGTGCGCTGGAATCCCAGGCTGCCCGCGTTCGTCGACGCCGCGCGGTATGCCAGCAAGCAGGCGAGCCACAACCCGGATTGGGTCGGATCGACGCAGATCTTCACTCACCTCGCCGACGAGCCGTCGCCGATCAGAATTCGTCCGGTCTTCCAGTACGGCAATTTGATCGGCCACATGATCTCCTTCGGCGCCTCCGAGGGAGAGGCGTTGCCGGAGACGGAATCAGCGGCGCCCTTCCAGGAACATCCCCGCCGGGTGGTCGGCCTACGGGAGAGCCGGATGGTGCTGCTGCGATTGCCAGAGGTCACGTTGGCCGAGGCCGACGGCAACGAGGTGTGGCTGCAAACGGATCAGGGCAGGTTGAGGGCCGCGTCGCCCGGCCTCGACAAGCTGGACGACGAACTGACCAATGCCGGGTTTTTACGGGTGCATCGTCGCTACGTTGTGAATCTGAGCCGTGTCCGGGAGGTCGAACGTCGGGACCGTGGCGAGTTGGTGCTGGTCATGGACGACAAGGCGAACACGATCGTGCCGGTGTCACGGCGCAACGCCCGCGCGGTACGCCGTGCGCTGGGCGTATGAGGTTCGGGACCGGCCGGAAGGAGTGCTATGCCGGGGAACCCCGACACGTACGTCGACAGGACGTATGACCAGACCGTCGGCGTGGTCAGGCGGCGCAAGAAACCGGCGGCCAGGGGCGATCAACCCGAGTGGTGGCCCGACCGGCTCAACCTGAGGATCCTGGCTCAGCCCGGCCGCGCCGCAGATCCGTGGGGCGAGGACTTCGACTACGCCAAGGAGTTCTCCTCGCTTGATCTCGACCAACTGGCCCGCGACGTAGACAACGTCCTGACCACCACGCAGGATTGGTGGCCCGCTGACTTCGGCCATTACGGACCACTCGTCCTGCGCATGGCCTGGCACTGTGCAGGCACGTACCGCGTTGGTGACGGCCGAGGGGGCGCCGGCGCGGGCATGCAGCGGTTCGCGCCGTTGAACAGCTGGCCGGACAACCGAAACCTGGACAAGGCACGCCGGCTTCTGTGGCCGGTGAAACAGAAGTACGGGCGCAAGATCTCCTGGTCGGACCTGATGATCTTCGCGGGCAACCGCGCGCTGGAATCGATGGGCTTCACGACGTTCGGATTCGCTGGTGGCCGGGTGGACGTGTGGGAGGCCGACGAGACGTACTGGGGCCCGGAAGACACCTGGTGCGCCGACGAACGCCACAGTGGCGTCAGGGATTTGGAGGACCCGCTGGCGGCCACCGAGATGGGGTTGATCTACGTCGACCCGCAGGGACCGGCCACCGTGCCCGACCCGCGAGCCGCCGCACGTGACATTCGTCAGACCTTCGGCCGGATGGGGATGAACGACGAGGAGACCGTCGCGCTGATCGCGGGCGGGCACACGTTCGGCAAGAGTCACGGAGTTGCCGACCCCGGTAGGTGGCTGGGTCCCGAACCCGAAGGCGCACCGCTGGAGGCACAAGGCCTGGGGTGGGCAAACCGGTTCGGTACCGGCAACGCTGCCGACACCATCACGAGTGGGCTGGAAGGGATCTGGACGCCCACCCCGACACAGTGGGACAACACCTTCCTCGAGACGCTGTTCGCCTACGAATGGGAGGTGGCGCTCAGCCCGGCCGGGGCGTGGCAGTGGGTGCCGCGCGACGGCGCCGGGGCCGGCACTGTCCCGGATGCCCACGATCCATCCAAGACTCATGCCCCGACGATGCTCACCACGGACCTCGCGCTGCAGGAGGACGCGATTTACGAGGCCATCGCGCGGCGCTTCCTGAACAATCCGGATCAGCTGGCGGACGCCTTCGCGCGGGCCTGGTTCAAGCTCACGCACATCGATATGGGCCCGATCCAGCGCTACCTGGGTCCGCTGGTCCCGACCGAACGACTGATCTGGCAGGACCCGGTGCCAGAAGTCGACCACGAACTCGTCGATGCCGACGACATCGGTGAGCTCAAGGCCGCGCTCCTCGACTCGGGTCTCTCGGTGTCGCAGCTCGTCTCCACGGCGTGGGCGTCGGCGTCGACGTTCCGCAACAGCGACAAGCGCGGTGGGGCCAACGGAGCGCGCATCCGTCTGCAACCGCAGCGAAACTGGCCAGTCAACGATCCAGAGTCGCTAATGCCCGCGCTCACGACGATCGAGGGAATCCAGAAGCGCTTCAACGACTCTCAGCGGGGCGCCAAGTTGATCTCGTTGGCCGATCTGATCGTGCTCGGTGGGTGCGCCGCGATCGAAGCGGCGGCCGCCAGGGCCGGTCACGTCATCGAGGTCCCATTCCGGCCTGGACGTACGGACGCCACGCAGGAGTGGACCGACGTCGAATGGTTCGCTTGGCTGGAGCCGACCGCGGACGCTTTCCGCAACTACGTCGGCGCAGGCACGCGGCTGGCGCCGGAACACGCGCTCGTCGACCGCGCGAGCCAATTGACCCTCACCGCGCGAGAGATGACAGTGCTGGTGGGCGGTCTGCGCGTGATCGGCGCCAACCACCGGCAATCCGCGTTGGGCGTGCTCACTACGACACCGGGCTCGCTGACCAACGACTTCTTCGTCAACCTCCTCGATTCGGGAACCGATTGGGTGCCCGGGACGGACTACGCCGAGACGGCGACCTACGAAGGCCGCGACCGGCGCACCGGCGAGGTCAAATGGATTGCCAGTCGCGTCGACCTTGCTTTCGGCGCTGACTGCGAACTCCGGGCGATCTCGGAGGTCTACGCATGCCAGGACGCCGGGGAGAAGTTCGTCCGTGATTTCGCGTCAGCGTGGGACAAAATAATGAACCTCGACTTGTTCGGTCAGTGCTGAGTACGAACGGCGCCTTTCAGCGTGTGAACGGCACAGTGTGACCCTCTGACGGTCATACCTGTACGCATGAGTTCAGCAGGCATAAAGTTCTCGCAGGCCCGAACCAGACGTCCGGGCCAGCGAATTGCTCTGTGATACCGGGTATTTCGCAACAATTCAGAACCAGCGAATGACCTGAACAGTTAGTCCATACCAACGTTCCCAATCGTGAAAGCGATCGCGGCCAATCGAATACGTCGTTGAATGGCTTTCGCGCATCAACTGGGAGATGTCTCTTCAGAAGGAGGTTAGATCCAATGACGACGGCTAAGGAACGACCCGACGTACTGCGTGAGCTCGGCTTGGATAAACAGAACCACGCGGCCCTTGGCCGCGTTCTCGGTACTGGCTCCATAGCGGAAGCCACCGAGCGGCCCGACGGCACGATGGAGGCAACGATCCGGATCAGGGAGGACGAACTCTGCTGGGATCCCGCGATTTTGGTCATGCCGCACGGCGGTGACATCGAACTCACGGTCATCAACGACGACAAGAACACGCACGCGGCTTTGTTTCCGAGCAATGGTGACAGGAAGTTCCTCTGGCTGCTGAACCACTCGAAGGGCAGGGCCAAACTGAACCTCGACGGCCCCGGTTACTACTGGTACAGCTCCCCGGGCGGCAACGACGAAGGACGCGGATTGACCGCCGCCATCGTCGTTCTCGGCGAGGTGCCGCCAGAGGCCCGTCTCGACCGTCCCGATCAGCCTCGTCCATAGAGTCCATAGGAAGGAATGAAGATGACCGTCGAATACGTGGACGCAGGCGAGGCGATCGACCAGTCAGCGCTGAGCCCCATCCCCGGAACCGCACCCGCGGTGGCAACAAACGTCAACTACGAGCGCCTTCTCGACGCGCGTTCGGAGTCACACAACTGGCTCACCTACTACGGCGCCTATGACGGCCAGCGGTACAGCCTGTTGGACCAGATCAACACGGAGAACGTCAAGCGCATCGGCCCGGCATGGATGTTCCAGGCCGGCGCGTCCGGACAAATGGCGGGTGCCACGACCTACGCGTTCGAGGCGTGCCCGCTTGTCGTGGACGGCGTCATGTACGTCACCGGCTGGGACGGTTGGGTCTGGGCGCTCGACGCGACGAATGGCCAGCAACTCTGGCGCTACAAGCACGCAACTCCGTTCGATGTCTCACTCTGCTGCGGCAACGTCAACCGCGGCTGCGCGGTGGCGAACGGCAACGTCTACTTCGTGACACCGAATGCCCACCTGGTCGCGCTGGACGCCACCAATGGAAAGACGGTGTGGGAAAAGACGATTGGTGATGTGCGCGCGGGCGAGAGCGCAACAATCGCTCCGCTGGCCGTCAAGAACACCGTCATCACCGGTAGCTCCGGCGGTGAGTTCGGCGTGCGTGGCCATATCGACTGCTGGGACCAGAAGACCGGTGAGCATCTGTGGCGCACCTACACCGTGCCAAAGCCGGGCGAACCGGGCTCCGAGACTTGGCCGGCCGACGGCGAGGCCTGGCAGCGCGGCGGCGCGAATCACTGGGTCACCGGGGCGTTCGATCCCGACACGAACCTGTACTACGCAGGGACAGGGAACCCAGCGCCCGACTTCGACGGCGCCGTGCGTGAGGGCGACAACCTCTACACCGACTGTGTCGTGGCGCTCGATGTCGACACCGGCGAGATCAAGTGGCACTACCAATTCACGCCACATGACTTGTGGGACTACGACTCCACGATGGAAATGATCCTGTTCGAGCGGGACGGCAAGAAGCTGCTGGGACATTTCGACAAGAACGGGTATTTCTTCGTGCTGGACCGCACCAACGGCGAGTTGCAGCACGTGACTCCGTTCGTGGACCGGATCGACTGGGGCGTCATCACCCGAGACGGCAAGGTGACTCCGCGCAAGTACCCGGACAAGGAGGGTGAGCCGGTCCACTTCTATCCCGGCCCGGCCGGTGCGAAGGAGTGGACGCACGCGGCCTACAGCCCGAAGACGGATATGTTCTACGTGCCCGTCGCCGACGTCGGCGCCACCGCCACCCGTCGTCGCCGTGAGTTCAAGGAGGGCATTCCGTACTGGGGCGCCGCCGTTCAGGTGGACATCGATGACATGGCCGGCTCGGTCAGCGCCTTCGATTCGCACGGTGAGGAGAAGTGGCGCTGGCGCCTCGACTACCCGATGGCCGCTTCGGTGCTCGCCACCGCGGGTGACCTGGTGTTCGCAGGCACGCCGACCGGTGAGTTCGCCGCTCTCGACGCCAACACCGGCGAGAAGCTGTGGGAATTCAACTGCGGCAGTGGACATCATGGCAGCTGCTCGACCTACAGCGTCAACGGCAAGCAGTACGTCGTCGTGCCGGTCGGCTGGGGTGGCTGGCTCGAAGGCATCCTGCCGGGAATGCTCGGCGCGGGCCACGGCAGCGCGTTGATCGCCTTCGCCCTGCCTGACTGATTTCCATCCGCAGCACCATCCACAACCGACAGGAAGAGAGAACAGCATGGAGAAACAGACCAGCACTCCGCAGAAGTGGGAGTCCCCGACGGCCACGCAGATCCGGGTGTCCGCCGAGGTGACCGCCTACGTGGCCATCTTGGACGAAGCTAGATAGTCGATCGCGACGGGGCGCCGGGCCGAAACGGCTCGGCGCCCGGTCGCTGACCCGGTGGAGGGAATGATCTGTCGTGTGGGTGCGCGTGCTGGGATCAGCGGCCGGCGGAGGGTTTCCGCAGTGGAACTGCACCTGCCCCCCTTGTCGCGCAGTGCGTTGCGGCTCGCGGCCCGCTGTCCGACGCTCCCAGTCGTCGATCGCAGTCAGCGCTGACCGGAAGCACTGGTTCCTGTTCAACGCCTCACCGGACATCCAGTCGCAGATCGATTCCTTCGGCGACCTGCATCCCGACGAAGGTCGAATGGTGCGGCTGCAGTCCGTTCTGCTCACCGACGCCGAGCTCGATCACACGCTGGGCCTGTTGTTGATGCGGGAGGCCAGCGGTCTTGAGGTGCACGCGACCGAATCGGTGCACGAGACGTTGACCGCCGGCTCCGGGATACTGAAGACGCTCGAGGCGTACTGCCCGGTCAAGTGGCAGCCGGTGCTGCCCGGCGCCGAGGTGCCGCTCGGCAACGGGGCAAATGGGTTGTTGTACCGGGCATTCGACGTCCCTACTGACAAGCGGATGCGGTTCCCCGGGGCGGCGGCCCACGGCCGAGTCGTTGGCTACCGCATCACCGACACCCACAGTGGCCGCAGCCTGGTCTACCTACCGTGCGTGCAGCAGCTCACCCCCGACGTGCTCGACGAACTGGCCGACTGCTCGGGCCTGCTGGTCGACGGGACCTGCTGGCGGGACGACGAAATGCCTCGCCTCGGCTTGGCCAGCAAGACCTCACGCGCCATGGGACATGTGCCAATCGACGGCAATGGCGGCAGCTTGGAACTACTGTCGCCGCTGCCCATCGAGCGCAAGGTCTACATCCACATCAACAACACCAATCCGATCCTGCTCGAGGATTCTCCGGAACGGCGGATCCTCGACCGGCACGGCATGGAGGTCGCCGAGGACGGGCTGGAGTTACAGATCTGAGGAGCGATATGACAACACCGTTGGCCCCCGATGAATTCGAGGAAGCGCTGCGTGCGCACGCCAAGCACTACCACCACCAGCATCCGTTCCATCGGCGGATGAACGAGGGCGGATCGAGTCGGGAGGAGATCCGGGGTTGGGTCGCCAATCGCTTTTATTACCAATCGAACATCCCTCGGAAGGACGGCGCGATTCTCAGTAGTTGTCCGGACAGGGAGGTGCGCCGCCGGTGGGTCCAGCGCATCATCGACCACGACGGCACGACCGAAGGATCCGGAGGGATCGAGTCGTGGCTGCGTCTCGGTGAGGCCGTCGGCCTGACCCGCGAGGAGATCGAGGATGAACGACACCTCCTCCCTGGCGTGCGCTTCGCCGTCGATGCCTACGTCACATTCACGCGAACCCGGCCGTGGGTCGAGGCGGTAGCCTCCTCACTGACCGAGCTCTTCGCGCCTGACCTGATGGCCGACCGGCTTGCCGCATTCGAACGTCACTACACCTGGATCGATCCTCGCGGGCTCGCCTACTTCCGGTCTCGAATCACCCAGGCGCCCAGAGACTCCGAACACGGTCTCGAAGTGGTGCGCAAGCACTGCACCACGGAAGAGACGCAGGCAGCGGCGCTCGCGGCGCTGTCCTTCAAGTGCGACGTGCTGTGGAGCATGCTCGATGCCATCGACCAGGCTTATGGCCCGCATCGATGACTCCGCGCGGCCCCGCCTGGCGCCGCATGTCCGGATGAGATATGACGCGGCGCGCGGACAACACGCGCTGCTGTCGCCGGAGACGGTCTGGGTCGTCAACGACACCGGCGCCGCGATTGTTGAGCTGTGCGACGGCCGGCGGACCGTCGCCGAGATCCAGTCCGAACTGCAGAGTCGGTACTCCCGGGTCGACGATGCGCGCATCAACGGAGAAGTCCGCCGGTTCCTGGCAGATCTCGTCGCCAAACACGGCATGGAGGTAAATCATGGATAGACCGTTCGCATTGCTCGCCGAGCTCACCTACGCCTGCCCGCTGCACTGCCCCTATTGCTCCAATCCGCTTGCGCTCGATGACTATCGCGATGAGTTGACGACAGAGGAATGGCAACGGGTTCTTGTCGAGGCCGCCGAACTCGGGGTGCTGCAGGTGCACTTCTCCGGCGGAGAGCCGATGCAGCGTCACGACATCGTCGAGCTGGTGGGATGCGCCAATCAGCTTGGCCTGTACACGAATCTGATCACCAGCGGGCTGGGCTTCTCCACCCGTCGCGCCGAACAACTACGCGACGCGGGACTCGACCACGTGCAGGTCAGCATTCAGGCCGACGAAAAGGCCATGTCCGATCGCATCGCAGGCACCGCATCGTTCGAACGCAAGCTGGTGGCCGCGCGGTTGGTGAAGAAGTTGGGCTGGCCACTCACCCTCAACGTCGTCCTCCACCGCATGAACATCGATCGGATCGGCGGAATCCTCGACATGGCAGAGGATCTGGGCGCCGACCGGATCGAGCTCGCCAACACGCAGTACTACGGCTGGGCGGGGACCAACCGAGCCGAGTTGCTACCGAGCAGAGACCAGTTGCAGCAATCGCAGTCGGTCGTCCTGGCCACCAAAGAGCGGCTCGGGGACCGGATGGAGATCATCTACGTGATCCCGGATTACTACAGCCGTTACCCCAAGCCATGTATGGACGGCTGGGCCCGCCGCCAGCTCACGGTGGTTCCCAACGGTGACGCGCTACCGTGTCCGGCGGCCCAGGAACTGGTCCGCGGCCACGAGTTGCCCCGGGCCAGTGTGCGCGAGCACACCCTCGAGTGGATCTGGGCCGAGTCGCCGTTGTTCACGCGGTTCCGCGGTGAAGCGTGGATGCCGGATCCGTGCCGCAGTTGCGAACGCAGGAGCATCGACTTCGGCGGCTGCCGGTGCCAGGCCTTCGCGCTCACCGGCGACGCCGCCCGCACCGACCCGGTCTGCCACCTCTCCGCTGACCACGGGCTCGTCGCGGCCGCGGTGGCCGAGGCCAACGACCCGACACGTACGTCTGGCGTGCTCATTCCGCGGCCGAATCCGGGCGGCAAGGCGTCGATCGCGACGCCGGGGGTGGGGGCATGAACTCGCTGTTCGCGCTGATCCCGATCGCGTTCGTGCTCAGTCTCGACAACTTCCAGTCATCCATCGGGCTGGGGACGACCAAGCCACCGTGGCGCCGAATCATGCAGGCCGCCTTCGTGTTCAGCGCGTGTGATGCCCTGGCTCCGTTGATCGGCGTCTATCTCGGCAACCTCGTCGGCGACCGCATCGGCGACACGGCGGAGTACATCGGGGCGGCCGCGCTGGGCGCCTATGCGCTCTATCTGGTGATCCACGCCATCCGCACCGAAGAGCCCGGCGACCTCGACCACCCGGTGGCGATCCTCGGGATGCCGTTGCCGCTGAGCCTGGACAACCTATTCGCCGGGGCGAGCCTCGGCGTGGTGGGGGCGACGCCGGGGCTGGTCGCCGTGGTTTGCGGGTCGGTCACCCTGATCATGTCCGGGGTCGGCCTGACGGTGGGCAGACTCGCGGCGAGCAAGGTGCGGATCCGCACGGATCTGTTCGGTGGCATGGTGCTCATGGGGTTGTCCATCCTCATGGTGGTCCGGGCGTGAGGCCGAACGACATGGTCACCGAACAGGATCGCGGCACCGCGCGGCCGCCGTGTCACCATTGCGGCGAGGCGTACGCGTCGGTGGATGCCGCTCGACATGCCGCGCCAGTGAACTGCGAGGTCTGCCCTCGGTGCAGGGGGATGCCTGCCTGCTACACGTGCCGGAACATGTACTGCGCCTGCGAGGTGCACCAATATTGACGAAGGCCAACACGATTGGCGTCATGCTTCGGGTGGATCTGATAGGCCGGTGAGGCGTCGGACGGCGTGGAGTCCTTCTGGGGTGCCGGGCCAGTGCTTGTCGAGGGCGTCGGGTCCGGCTCGGCGTGCGGCAGAGCGCAGGGCCACGACGACGACGATCGCGTCGTCGGCGTAGCCGAGGACGGGGATGAAGTCCGGTACGACGTCGATCGGCAGGATCAGATAGATCAGCATCAAGAGCAGACGGACCCGGACACCGCGCGGCAGTTGCGGATCGGCGGCAAGGCGCCGCAGCAGGACCACCATGTCGGGCAGCAGCCGTAGCGACTCCGTCACGCTCATGTTTTTCGGCCGGGCCGCCGCGAGAGCGATCAGCAGCGCGACCCAGAAGATGCAGAGGCCGACCGCGACCGCTATGAGCGTGCCCCAGAGTTCCGTCAACAGGGTCTTACCGTAACGGGCATACGTACATCGTCGTCGATCGCAGTGCCCCACGGGGTCGCGCTTGGTATTTCTCGGTCGTTTATAAGTCAGACCCCGGTCAGTCCGTCGATACGTTCACGGATCAGGTCTGCGTGTCCACAGTGCCGGGCGTACTCCGAGATCATGTGCAAGAAGATCCACCGCAGGCTCACCTGGGTGCCCATGAACGGACTGGTGTCTTCGAGGGAGCGCGCCCCGTACTGCGCACGGGCCTGCCCGATCTCGTCTTGCCAGATTTCCAATGCGTTGCGGTAGGACGCTTCAGGGGAGAGTTCGAAGCCGCCGTCATGGCCCTGCGGGTGATGTGCCGGCCCGAATATCGGAGGTACCTGTTCACCGACCAGCACGCGGCGGAACCAGTTTCGTTCCACCTCTGCGGCATGTTGGAGCAGACCCAGCAACGTCATCTCCGAGGGCGGGGCCGACGCCACCCGCACCTGCTCATCGTCGAGACCCTCACATTTGGAGGCCAGGGTTGCGCGGTAGAAGTCCAGCCACCCTTCCAGTGTCGTGCGCTCATCGGCGTTCATTGGCGGCATCGACCGCTCTGCAGATGTCACGCCCACCGATGGTGCCATGCCGGCCCGACACGCCATCGCCACAGCGTTTGTCGAGCGGTTGCCGACGGGATTACCGTCGGCGCACGGGCGGCCGCAATGCGAGACTGACACGGTGAACAATGTTGTGCGAGCAGGTGTTCTAGGGGATCTACCGACGCGGGACTTTCTGGTCTCGCCGGGATTCGCCGGCGTTGTCGCGCTGTTGGCGGCGATCATCACGGCGGGCGCCGTGCTCTACGCGTCTCGACGCGCCCGTCTGCGCTTCGAGCAGCAGCGTGAGCAGGAAGAACGCCGCGAAGAGCAGGCGCGTGACGACGCTGCGAACGCCCTGGCATGGGATCGCTGGCAGTGGGTGGTCGACACCGCAGGCATCGAGCCCGCCGCCAGCGAGGGCGCCACCCTTGGGCTCGGACCCGCGGTGACCCTCGAAGTCTTGGGCGGGCTGCTGCGCGAAGCCGAACGGCTCGGCGACGAAACGCTCGCCAAGGCCGTCGCGGTCTACCAGGAGCAGCTGCTGCTGGTGCTGGCACAGCAGGCGGGTCCCATATCCAACATCGCGAAGTCACCGACACCCGACGGCAAGCACGACAACAAACTCGTCGAAACGCCTTCCGCGGCAACACCTTCCGAACCTGCGACCGAGAGCCGGGGAGGGCGACGGCGCCGATGACGACCACCAGGCAACACATCGAAGATCTGGACGCCGACCGGTGGGCGGCTTTGACACGACGGGCGGCCGCGGACTCGGTCGCGGCCGCGGAGCGGTTGGCCATACAACCGCGCGCCGAAACAGTCGCCCTGGCGAAAATGACCGAACGCGAACTCGTCCAACATCGTCAACGCCATGGGCCACCCGTGCCGCGCCGGTCGCTGCAGATGCAACTCGTCGATGCCGACCACCAACGCCGGGTGGCCGAGCAGCACGCCCGCCAAGCGCATCAGGGCAGGCTGGACGCGGAGGCGGCGGCCTCGCTGGCTCGTGACGAAACAGGAGAATCCGCACGTGCCGCCGCGGCGGCACGTGAGCGGGTCCGCGCGGTGGAGGCCGAGGCCGCGCGCAAGGACGCTGAGCGGGCAGCGGAGCGGGAAGCCGAACAACGCGCCAGGCAGCAACTGCAAGCCGAGATCGAACGGATCCGCGCACAGGCAGCGGCCGAAGTGGCGGCCGCCGAGGAGAAGGTCAGGGCCGCCGAGGCCCGCGCCGCGGAGCGGACCACCGAACGGACCACCGAACGGGCCGCGGCGGAGAAAACCGTGCAGCAACTGCAGGCCGAGATCGAACAGATCCGCGCGCAGACGGCGGCCGAAGTCGCCGCGGCCGTGGAGAAGGTCACGGCGGCGGAGGCTCGTGCGGCGGAGCGGACCACCGAACGGACCGCCGAACGAGCGACGGGGGAGGAAGCGCTACAGCGGGTGCGCCGCGAGCTGGAAAAGGTGCGCTCGGATTCGGCCGCCGAAGTGGCTGCGGCGCAAGGTAAAGCGAGCGCTGACATTGCCGCCGCCCGCGAAGCCGCAGAGGCCGAGGTCGCTGCCGCGCAGGAGGTCGCAGACGCCGAAGTCGCGCGTTGGCAGGCCCACGCCAGCGATATGGAGCGATGGGCACGGGCCGAGGTGTCGACCCAACTGTTGACGATTCCCGTCCCACCGATGGAGGTGCGCACTCGAATCGGGTCTGTGGAAACCACGATCGACGCGCTCTACCAAATCGATTACGTACTCGAAGTCGGGCTGGCCGAGGACGGGGAGTCACATTTCGTGCCCGATCTCGAGTTCACCCGCAACCTCGTATGGAAGGTGCAGGAGCAGGCCAAGGAGCTTTCTGGCGAGTTGGCCAACCTATCCGCGTGGTACTCCGACCAAACGCATTCGGAAACCGCCGCCGGTTACCCCGCCGCCGCCGGCGACGCGTATCGCGCGCTGTGTCAGCGCATCGACACCGCCCTTCAGGCCCTGGGCAGGCGCTTCCACAGTCCCGACGCCGACATCATCGCGGCGGTCACCGCCATGCTCAACGACCTTCGGGCTCAGGGCCTTTACTAGTCCCGCAACGAGCCAGGCGGCCAGTCCACACCGATCTCATCGCAGATCGGGGGGATGATGATCAGCGCCCCGCGCGGGCTGCAGAACGGTGTACCGGGCGGCGGCCCGGAAGGCGGAGGCGGCGGCGCGAACACCGGCGCCGGAGCGTCCGCGAGAATCCAGCTGTCGATCGCATCCCCGTTCAGCGCAACCATCTTCACGTTGCCCTGACCTGAGGGGACCGCATACCAGGTGTGGCATACGTTCATGTCCCACCGAATCATCGGGAACGGCAGAGCTTGCCCCGGACACCAGGTGTCGGCTTGTGCCGCACCCACGCCGAGCGTCAGACCGGCCGCCGCTACGGCGCCAGCCGCGACGACAGTCGACGCGAGCCGTGCGGTTCTGTTCATCGCTGCTTCCTTTCCTCAGGCGCCATTATGTGACGTCGGCGCGCATCGAGTACACGGTTTCGAATTTGCTCCCGATCCCAACAATCCACGGCCGCCGCAGCGAGTTCGCGCCGAGCAGGTGACGGCTACGGGTTGTGTGCGTTTGATCCGTCGCCGTAGTGCCCCGCACGGCCAAAACAGGAGGGCCGCAGAGATGTGGCCCTCCTGTTCATTTCGGCGTCGGAACACAGTGCACAGCAACGGGCTTGGGTCGGGTTGGCCGCCCTGGATTAGGGTGATCAATCATGGGTGCGCTGGATGGTCGGGTCGCGTTCGTCACTGGAGGGGCCAGGGGGCAGGGCCGCGCACATGCGTTGGCGCTAGCCGCCGAGGGCGCCGGCGTCGCCATTGCCGATGCGCCAGGCCCGATGGCTGATCTGACGTATCCGCTGGGCACCGAGGACGACCTTCGCGACACCGCCAAGCAGGTGGAAGCGCTTGGCGGCGTTTGCCTTCCACTCGTGACGGATGTGCGCGACCCGGCCGCGGTCGCCGCAGCCGTCGAGGAGACGGTGAACCGGTTCGGCAGTCTCGACATCGCGGTGGCCAACGCAGGGATCGTCAGCACCGGGCCGCTGGAAGAGGTCACCGACGAGATCTGGCGCCAACTGGTGGACACCAACCTGACGGGCGCGTTCCACACGCTGCGTGCCGCCATCCCTGTGATGCGACGGCAGCGGTTCGGCCGCATCGTCGTCACGTCGTCGATGGGTGGCCGGACGGGCATTCCGGAACTGGCGGCCTACAACGCCACCAAGTGGGGCGTCATCGGGCTCGCCAAGTCGGTCGCCCTTGAGGTCGCCAAGGAGGGCATCACGGTCAACGTCATCTGCCCGACCACGGTGCGCACGCCGATGGTGCAGCCGGTGGGCGGCGACGACGTTCCCGACGATCTGGTCCGCCGGATGATGAAGGGAAACCCGATCCCCGCGCCCTGGATCGAACCCGAGGATGTCAGCCGCGGACTGATGTACCTCGTCACAGATCGGGGCGTGATCACCGGCAGCGTTCTGGAGATCGGACTCGGCGGCAGCGCCAGAATCCACTGATCACTTGGTCGCCACCAGGGCGATCGCTTCCCGCATCCCCCGAGTGGCCAGCCTGTCGGCCAGTTCGTTGTCGGCGACACCCGCGTGTCCCTTGACCCAGAACCACTCGACGCGGTGCAGCGCGCAGGCCGCTTGCAGCCGCTGCCACAGGTCGACGTTCTTCACCGGTTGCTTGGCGGCGGTCTGCCAGCCGCTGCGCTCCCAGCCGCGCACCCATTTGGTGATGCCGTTGCGGACGTACGTGCTGTCCGTGTAGAGGTGCACCGACACCGGCCGGGTGAGCGCCTCCAGCGCCATGATCGGCGCGGTCAGTTCCATCCGGTTGTTGCTCGTCGTGCCGGACTCGCCGCCGAACATCTCGCGGACGTGGTGGCGATGGCGCAGCACCGCGCCCCAGCCGCCGGGCCCGGGGTTGGGTCTGCAGCCGCCATCGGTGTGAATGACCACGACGTCCTCGGGCTCGGTCATGCGCTGAGGATAGGCACGCCATCGGACTATGGTGCCGCGACTCGCGGAGCACCGACTGCGCGGAGCGGTAGATTGCCACGCGTGAGCGAAGACAGAGTGCGTGTGCAAATCGGGTCCGACGGCGTCGCGACGGTGACCATGGTGCGCTCGGACAAGCACAACGCGCTCGACAGAGCGATGTTCGAAGGGTTGGTGACCGCCGCGGAGCAGGTGGCGGGCGATGCCTCCGTGCGCGCGGTCGTGCTGCACGGTGAGGGCAAGAGCTTCTGCTCCGGCCTGGACGTCGCGAGCTTCATGGCCGGTGAAGGCGGCACCGGCGTCCTGTTGAACCGCGACGAGGGCCGGGTCGCCAACCTCGCGCAGCGCGTCACCTGTGACTGGTCACTGGTCCCGGCGCCGGTGATCGCCGCAATCCACGGCAACTGCTTCGGCGGCGGTCTGCAGATCGCGCTGGGTGCCGACATTCGGATCGCGGCGCCGGACGCCAAGCTGTCCGTCATGGAGGTCAAGTGGGGGCTGGTGCCGGACATGGGCATCACACAGACACTGCCGCGACTGGTCCCGATCGACGTCGCCAAGGAGTTGACGTTCACCGGCCGCATCGTCTCCGGCAGCGAGGGTTCCGACCTCGGGCTGGTCACCAGGACCGCCGACGATCCGCTGTCCGCCGCACTGACGCTGGCACAGGAGATCTCGCAGAAGTCCCCGGACGCGGTCCGCGCGGCCAAGCGCCTGTACGACCAGACGTGGGCCAGCGATGACGCCGCGGCGGCATTGGCACTGGAAAGCCAGTTGCAGACCGCGCTGATCGGCAAGCCCAACCAGATCGCGGCCGTCGTCGCCGGAATGTCAGGGGAGCGGCCCACTTTCGTCGACCCGAGCTCCTAGCGCTTCAGGCGCCGTCTCAAGCTGGCGCTACGCAGCATCCGGATCGCCAGGTTCGTCGACGTGAACATCGGGATCACGCCCAGAAACGTGCGTTCGGACGGGGTGGCCCCGTGCAGGTAATCCAGGCTGCCGAAGACATAGAAGCAGCCGATGCTGAAAATCGTCGCGGGGATGCACAGCGCCATCCACGACCCGCGATCCGAAACCGCCTGCCGCGCAACGGCCAACTCCTCCTGGTTCAACGGTTCGCCCTTGCGTACCTTGCGCAGAACCGCGGGCACACCCCCGACCTGTTCACTGATCGGAAGTGTCGGCCTGCGGACGAGTCGCATCACGTACACGGACGCGATGGCCGCGAACAATACGACGGCCGCCAACGCGACGATGGTCAACACCGCCCATAAACCGAGATTCATTGCTGCACCATGACTTTCGACGGTTGCCGCAACGGGCGGGCGCGCACCAGAGTCGGCCACCAGAACCACGGGCCGAGGATGCGCAGGATGCACGGCACGATGAACGACCGCACGATCAGCGTGTCGAGCAGCAGGCCGATGCACACGGTGGTGCCGACCTGACCGATGGTCCGCAGATCGCTGGTCAGCATCGCGAGCATGGTGAACGCGAACACCAGACCCGCGGACGTCACCACGCCGCCGGTGCTTCCCAAGGCGCGGATGAGGCCGGTGTGGATGCCTGCGCCCAGTTCTTCCTTTACCCGCGCAATCAGGAGCAGGTTGTAGTCCGAACCGACCGCCACCAGGATGATGAACGTGATGGGCAGCACCAGCCAGTGCAGGTGCAGGCCTATCAGGTGCTGCCAGAGAAGAATCGAGAGGCCGAAGGCTCCGGCGAACGAGAAGGCTACCGTGCCGGGAATGACGAGCGCGGCCATCAGACTTCGGGTGATGAACAGCATGATCAGGAAGATCAGGACGAACGCCGCGATCGCCACGATGAGCAGATCCGACGCGGCGTACTGCTTGATGTCTTTGTTGTTGGAGCCCGCGCCCCCGATGTAGATCCGCGCACCCGCCAACGATGTTTCCTTCAGCGCGATCTGGATGGCTTGTGGAAAGGCGTTGACGTGGTCGATGCCTTCGGGACCCATCGCGTTGCCCTCGTGGGTGACGATGAAGCGGGCCGCCTTACCATCCGGCGACATCAGCAGTTGCATACCGGTTTTGACGTCGTCGTTGTCGAACGCCTCTCGCGGCATGTAGAAGAAGTCGTCGCTGCGCGACTTGTCGAAATCGTTGCCAACGTTGATGAGGTCGTCGTAGGTCTGGTCGGTCTGCGTGGACTGCAGGTGCGCCGGCCCGTACGAGTTGACGATGACGGCTTGCAGCGCCTGCGTATCGTCTCTCATGATCCTCAGTTGGGTGGTCAATTGGGGCAGAAGCGCGTCGACGGCCTGTAGATCGGTGACGGTGTGCGCGATCTCGACGTCAAGGGCGTCGATGCCGTCGAGTCCGTCGAACAGCGACCGGAACGCCCAACATATCGGGATGTCGAAACAGTGTGGCTCCCAATAGAAATAGTTCTTCAGTGGCCGGATGAAGTCGTCCAGATTCGAGATGTCGTCGTTGATCATGTCGGTGACCTGCTGCAGGTTTTCCGCGGTCAGCACGGTCGCGTGAAGGTCGTCCGACAGTTTCTGGGTCAGGTCGATGGTTTGCCCGAGCACCTCGATGGTGTGCGCCTGGATCTGCGCCTGTTCGTCGGTGTCGGCGTTCTGCTGTTGGCTGAACGGCAACTGCTGACCGCTCCCGCTGCCTTGGGTGGTGAACAGATACGGAATGGTGGCGTGGTCGAGTGGTCGGCCAAGGGGCCGGGTGATGCTCTGCACCATGGCGACGCCCGGTACCCGGATGAGGGCCTTGGCCACCCGGTCCAGGGAGATGAAGTCTGCCGAGTTGCGCATGTCGTGATCCGATTCGACCATCAGCATCTCGCTGAACAGTTTGCTCGGCGGGAAGTGCCGGTCCGACGCTTGAAACCCTTGATTGGCAGAGCCGTTCGTCGGCTGGTACTGACGGTCGTCGTAGTTCACCTGATACGACGGCACGAAGATGGCCCCCAGCACCACGACGGCGCAACTGGCCGCCAGAATCGGCACCGGCCAGCGCACCACGCTGGCCGCGATCCGGCGGTACAGGTGCCCCCGCGCCGCGCGCTTCGGGTCGAAGAGCCCGAAGAGGCTGCCCACCGTCAGGATGGCGGGACCCAACGTCAGCGCCGCCGAGATGGTCAACAGCATCCCGATCGCGACCGCCGGGCCCATGGTGTGGAAGTAGTCGAGGCGCGCGAAACTCAGGCAGAAACCGGCGCCCGCGATGGTCAGACCCGACCCGATGATGATAGGGGAGACGCCCCGAAAGGCGGTGTAATACGCCTCTTCTCGAGTCTCGCCGGCCCGCCGGGCTTCGTGATAGCGGCCCAGCAGGAAGATGCCGTAATCGGTGCCTGCGCCCAGCGTCAGCGAGACCACCATGTTGATCGCGAACGACGACAGCGGGATGACGCCGAAATGCCCAAGCGTCGCGACCACACCCTTGGCGATCAGCATCTCGAACAGCACGCTGGCCAACGGCACCAGCAGAGTGCTCACAGAGCGGTAGACCAGCAGCAGCATGAACGTGATCAAAAAGATCGTCACGATGGTGATGTTGTTCAGGCTCGCGTTGGCGATCGACAACGTGTCCGACGCCAACGGAGCCGCACCACTGACATAGACCTTCAGCCCCGGCGGCGGTGTGTCTTTCGCGACGGTGTCCCGGACGGCATCGACAGACCGGTTCGCCTCGATCTGCCCGATATCACCGGCCAGGCGCAGCAGCACATAGGCGGCCTTGCCGTCGACGCTCTGCGCGCCCGCCGCGGTTATCGGCTTGCCCCACAAGTCCATTGCGTACTGCACATGCTGCGTGTCGCTCTTCAAGCGCCGCATCAAGTCGTCGTAATACTGGTGGTCCTTCTCGTCCAACGGCCTGTCGGCTTCCAGCACGACCATGGTCAGGCTCGTGGAGGTGGACTCGCGGAACTTCTCGCCGATGTGCAGCATCGCCACCTGCGATGGCGCGTAGGTCGGAATCATCGGGCCCGCGAGTTCGGCGGCCACGTCTTCCACCTTCGGGATGAAGGTGTTCGTCGAGACGGCGACCAAGCCCCAGAAGACGATGATTGGAATGGCGAGAAGTCGGACCGTGCGTGGGAAGACAGGCCGACCGGCGCGGTGTTCGCTCACGCCGATTTCACTCGGCAGGTGACATCGGCGTCCTGACGTGTCGCCGACTGTTCGTCGCGGACAACACCATTCACCAGCATCCGACAGTGCACCTCACCTCCGTGCACCTGCGCCGAGACGCTGCCGGAGACGACGGTGAGCGTGGTGGTTTCGGTATGCGACCACGGCAGCGACGCGAGGTCGACCTTGTGCGGATGTCCGTCGATGTCGACGTAGGCGAGCATCCCTCCATCGCCGAGGTCGCCATCCAGTTCATAGGTCAGTTGCTTGGGCACGAACTCTTCGGGCGCCTGCGGGCCGTTGACCGTCAGCACAGGCCCCGGGGCAGACGCCTGATGCACCTTCGACATGCACAGCGCACCCACCAAGACGGCGACGACGGCCACCGACGGTAGCCAGGCTCGCGCGAGCGCGGTTCTCCCGACGGAACGAGGGCTCACTCGATATCACCTTCCGAAATCCGCTACTTAGGCTTCGTGTCTCGCTCGATTTCCGGCATTCGCGCGCGGCGGCGAGTGTGGCCGTATATCAATAAGATTGATATTGTGCCGTGAAAACGCTACCAGGAACCGAGGAGAATTCGCACCGCGCGCACAGCGTCAACACAGCCCGGCCGGCCCTGTCAGCAGCGGCGACCCGCCAAGCTGCCAATCTGCTGGGAACCTCGGCGCACCGCGGATCTGCTGCCAGCCAAGGCCACTGCCTTTTATGGTTAGCCGGTGGATGGGACCCCGTTCGGCCGGTATCGGTTGGTGGAGATGCTGGGCCGCGGCGGAATGGGCGAGGTCTGGAAGGCTTACGACACCGCCATGAACCGGGTGGTTGCCCTGAAAGTGCTGCCGTCGAACCTCGCCGACGATGCGCAGTACCAGGCCCGGTTCCGCCGCGAAGCACAGGCCGCGGCCAGCCTGGACGAACCGCATATCGTGCCGATCCACGACTTCGGTGAGATCGACGGTCGGCTCTACGTCACGATGCGGCTCATCGACGGCAAGACCATCAATGAACTGGTCGTCAACGGTCCGCTGCCGCCGCCGCGAGCCGTCTCGATCGTCGAGCAGATCGCCGCGGCCCTCGGCGCAGCGCACCGAATCGGGTTGGTGCACCGCGATGTCAAACCGTCGAACATCCTGGTGACCGAGGACGATTTCGCCTATCTCATCGACTTCGGTATCGCCCGCGCCGCCGACGCGACCAAACTGACGAGCACGGGCGCCACGATCGGCACGTTGGCTTATATGGCGCCCGAACGGTTCACCACCGACCGCGACGACGCCCGCGCCGACATCTATGCGCTGACGTGTGTCTTGCACGAATGTCTGACCGGATCCCAACCGTTCCCCGGCGACAGCCTCGAGCGTCAGATCACCAACCACCTCACGATGCCGCCGCCGCGGCCCTCGACCATGCAGCCCGGCATCCCGACGCAGATGGACCAGGTCATCGCGATCGGCATGGCCAAGGACCCCGATCAGCGCTACGCCACGACGAAGGATTTGGCGGTCGCCGCCCGCGCCGCGCTGGCCGGACCCGTATCGCAGAGCCCGCCCGCGGCGGTCGCGGCGCCGGGTTGGCCCGCGCCGGTCCCGTATCCCGACACGGGACCGCGCACACACGCTGCGAGTGTCGCGCCCACCCAGTACGGCGCACCCGGACAGCCCCCGACGTGGTCACCGCCCGGCATCCCGCAGCAGCCCCAGTCGTCGTCCGCATGGTGGCAGAATCCGGCGGTCTGGATTCTCGGGGGCCTCGCCATCGCAGCTGTCATTGTCATCGCGGTCGTCGCCGTCATCATCTGGCCGGACGGGAGTCCCTCCGATCGGCCGACCACGCGGGCCCAGCCGACCCAACAGGGGCTGCCGTCGGCCCCGAGCACGAAACCTTCGCCACCGAGCACCAACTCGACCGCACCGAGCGCCACGACCTCCGCGCCGGCCTCGACTCAATCCACACCGACCGGTCCGTCACAGCTGCAGACCGCAGACGGGTTGAAGGGACTGCTCGACACCATGCGTGGCCACTTCGGGGACACCATGGGATTCCAGTTGGTGATCTACCCGGAATACGCTGTGCTCGAGCGTGTTTCACCGACCAACAGCCACGTCGAACAGGACTTCATGTACCGGGGCGGCCAGTGGAGCAGTTGGGGCTCGGACACCACGACATCGTCGTTCGATGTACTGGCCGACTTGAGCGCATTCAACGCAGATGCGGTTGCGGGCCTGTTGGCAGGCGCGCCGCAGACTCTCGGTGCTCCCGACGGCAGCCAGACCTATCTGATCGTCTCGGGCGCCGAAGGCGGGGTCCTCGAACTGGCGATCCACTCGGCATCCCCCGGCACCGGCTACATGCAGGTCAACCCCGATGGAACAATCAAGAAGGTGTTTCCGCCGTAACCTCTCAATCGCCTGTGCGCGTGAAGGTTTCGGTGATATCGAGGTCGACGGCGCACGATCCCGTCTGCACCCACGTGCCCTGCCCGTTGAGTTCTGCGATCGGGTTCTGCGGTGGCTGCGGCAGCGGGAACAACGCATTGGCGCTCAGGTGCGACATGTCGCCGTTCGGGCACGGACCGTCCGTCTCGTCCTTCCAGGTCCAGTTCCCGCCTTCGAAGATCAGTGGCAGATCGCCTGCGGCGACGGAGAAGTAGCTCATGCACCGGTCGCCTGCGCGCAGACAGTAGGTGGTGACGGCGGAGTCGCCGAGCTGTTGGGTACCCATGCCCGAGTACGTGCGCGCGATGCGGTACCGGCCGCGCAACGCTTCGGCAGGCGACACCACGCGGGGGGATAGTTTGGCGGGATCCGGCAAGCCCTTGAAGTCGGCGTCGACATCGACATCGCCTGTGCGAGTGAAGGTTACGGCTCGCTTCTCTTGACACTGGTTCGCGGTGAGCCGAATGAACTCACCGGCGAGCGAGCCGTCGGGTTGCGGCTGCAGGGTGAACACCTGCCACGTGTCGACGGTGGTGTTCTTGCATGGGCTCGGCGCCAGGGCGACCGCCATCCAGCTTGCCCCGACCTGATCGAACACCATCGTCGGCGCGAATGCGACGTCACCTTTGAACTTAGCGGCGGTCGCTACGCAGCCTGCAGGCCGGCAGACCGAGCGCAGCCCGTAGGTGCCGGTCGACGGCGCTGCGTTCGGATCACCGACCCCGTCCAACCGCGTCGCACGGCCGAAATCGACGCGGTAGATGCCGGTGAAGGGGCCGGTATTCGGTGTGCGGGTCGGCGTGTTCGGTGCGGCGGTGGACGGCGGAGTCGCGGCCGTCGACTTGTCGTTGCCGGACATGTTCACAGCCGCGATGATGCCGCCGGCGACCAGCACCGCGACGGCGACGAGGGCGCCGATCAGGACGCCTCGGCGCCGTCCGTTGCTGCCGGTGGGCGGCGATGCCGTCGGCGCACCACCGTCGGTTGGTCGCTGAGGCGCCTGCAGCGCCGCCGGTTGCGTCGGGTGGGCGGCGCCGAACGGGTCTGTGCGCAGCGCTTGTTGAGCGGCGGCGGCCATGTCGATGGTGGTGGGATAACGGTCGGCGGGTTGTTTGGCCAGCCCGATCTCGACGACACGGTCCAGAGCCGTCGGCACGGTGCTGTGGTCTTCCGACGGCCGCGGCGGTGGCGCGACCATGTGTCCGACAGCCACCTGTTCCAGGGTGTCGCCCGGATAGGGCGGATGCCCGGTCAGACATTGATAGAGCACGCACGCCAAGGCATAGACGTCCGAGGCCGGTTCGCTCTCGCCACTGCGGAAACGTTCGGGCGCCATGTAGGCCCAGGTGCCGATCGTGGTGTTCGCCGACGTCAGCGCGGTGTCGGAGGCGCTTCGCGCGATGCCGAAGTCGATGAGGTAGGCGAAGTCGTTGTCGGCCAGCAGGATGTTGGACGGTTTGACGTCGCGGTGCACAAGCCCGGCCTGGTGGGCGCAATTCAAGGCCGAAGCGATCTGTTCGACGATGTGCACCGCCCGCGCGGGATCCAGCGGGCCCGCGTCGAGCAGCGTCTGCAGATCGGTGCCGTTGATCAGGCGCATGGTCACGTAGAGGCGGCCGTCGATCTCACCGACGTCATAGATCGGCACGATGTGCGGGTCGTCCAGGCGTCCTGCGGCGCGGGCCTCACGCAGGAAGCGCTTCTCGAAGTCGGGATCCTTCGCATAGTGCGAGAGCAGCATCTTTATCGCGACGATGCGGCCGATCTCAGTGTCGTTGGCGCGCCAGACTTCACCCATCCCGCCGCGGCCCAGCAACTCCAGCAGCTGGTAGCGGCCAAAAGGCGTGCCCTCCACCGGCTCACGATAAGGTCAACTGCCCGGTGCGTGGGCGTGAATGCCCGTTTCGTGTGTGCCCAGGTGCTAATCGCCGGTGCGCGTGAAGGTTTCGTCGAACACGATGGTGACCGGGCAGGGTTGCGACTGCTCCTGGTTGCCGTGGCCGGTGAGAAGCGTGATGGGGCTCTGCGGCGGTTGGGGCAAGGGGTACTGACCGGTCTTCTTCACCCGCATCGGGCCTCGGCCCGGACAGGTCGACTCGAAGTCAGTGGCCAACGACCAGGAACCGTCGGCGAACACCAGAGGTTCGACGATTCCCGAGGATTCGTAGAAGAAGCTCATGCACCGGTTGCCCGCGCGCAGGCAGTCGGTGGCGACGACGAAGTCCGTCTCCTGCTTCTGCCCGTTGGTGAAGGTGCGCGCCTGGTGATAGCGGCCGAAGAGGGCCTCGGCGGGTGACACCACTCGAGGCAGCAGGTTGGCCGGGTCGGGCAGGCTCTCGACGTCGACATCGCCTGTGCGGGTGAAGGTGACGGTGTGTTTCGCCGAGCAGGAGTTGCCGGCGGTTGCGGTGAATTCGCCGGTGAGCGTGCCGTCGGGCTGCGGTTGCAGCTTGAACACCTGCCAACTTTCGGCGCGCGAGTTCTCCCGGCACTGTTGTGAGGCGAGGGACACTGACAGCCAGATCCCGTTCACCTCGTCGAACTCCACCGTCGGCGCGAACGACGGATCGCCGCTGAGCCGCGACCCGGTGGCGACGCATCCCGTTGGCCGACACACCGACCGGAACCCATAGGTCGCCTTCGACGACGTGCCGCCCGGGTCTGCGACACCGCCGAGCGTGCTGATCGGTCCGAAGTCGGCGCGGTAGGTGCCGGTGAAGGGTCCGGTATTGGGTGTTGCGGCCACGGATGTCGGGGTGTTCGGCGCGGGGGCGGGCTTGTCGTTGCCGGAGAGGTTCGCCGCCGCGATGACGCCGCCTAGGACGAGCAATGTCACGGCAGCCACCGCCCCGATCACGATGCCGCGGCGGCGTGCGGGTTGTTGCACCGGTGGTTCGGCGGTATCGGGCTGCTGCGAGGGCGGCCACGGTGGCGCTTGCCCTGCATAGGCCGGATCTATCTGTGGCACAACTTGATTCGGTTGCCACGGCTGAGTCTGTGCGGCGTCCTGCCATACGGCGGGCGGATTGTCATCGACGGCACGGCGGGCGGCGGCGGCCAAGTCGACGGCGGTGGGATAGCGGTGGGAGGGTTGTTTGGCCAGCCCCGTGGCGATCACCTGATCCAGCGCCGTCGGCACGGTCGGGTGCTCTTCCGAGGCGCGCGGCGGCGGGGTGACCATGTGGCCGACGGCGACTTGTTCGAGGGTGTCTCCGGGGTAGGGCGGGTGACCTGTGAGGCACTCGTAGAGCACGCACGCCAGCGCGTAAACGTCGGAGGTGGGTTGGATTTCGCCGCTGCGGAAGCGTTCCGGGGCCATGTAGGCCCAGGTGCCGATCGTGGTGTTCGCCGAGGTGAGCGCGGTGTCGCTGGTGCCGCGGGCGATGCCGAAGTCGATGAGGTAGGCGAAGTCGTTCGCGGCCAGCAGGATGTTGGACGGTTTCACGTCGCGGTGCACCAGCCCGGCCCGGTGCGCACTGTTCAGCGCCGACGCGATCTGATCGACGATGTGGACGGAGCGGGCGGGTTCGAGCGGCCCTGCGTTGAGAACCGTTTGCAGATCGGTGCCGTTGATCAGCCGCATGGCGACGTAGAGGCGGCCGTCGACCTCTCCGACGTCGTAGATCGGCACGACATGTGGGTCGTCGAGGCGGGCTGCGGCGCGAGCCTCACGACGGAATCGCTTGTCGAAGTCGGGATCCTGGGCGTAGTGGGGAAGCAGCATCTTGATCGCCACCACGCGGTCGATGGTGGTGTCGTGAGCGCGCCACACCTCGCCCATCCCGCCGCGGCCAAGCAATTCGATCAGGCGGTAGCGGCCAAAAGGCGTGCCCTCCACCGGCTCACGATAAGACCCGCTGGCCGAACGTGGGCCAGAACCGCAGGACAGTTCAGCGTGAAGGCCGACTCGGTGGTTTGTCCACGGCGACGAATTCCTGTTCGGGACGGCCCGTCGTGCCGTAGCGGAGTTGGATCCTGACCTCGCCGGCGTTCGCCAAGGTGGACAGATACCGTTGCGCAGTGGCCCGTGACACGCCGATCTCTGCGGACAGCTCCGCCGAGGACATCGGCTGACCCGACGCGCGAAGGGCCTGCAGCACCAATTGCTTCGTGGGGGACGCCACCGCGGTAGGTGACGGTGCGGGCGCGATGCGCGGACGCAGGGCATCCATGGCCGAGTCCACTTCTTTGCCGCCGAGGTTGGTGCCTGCGAGTATCTTGCGGTAGCGCGCATAGCCCGAGAGGCGGGCGACCAGATCGGCGGGAGCGAATGGTTTGACGAGGTAGCTCAACGCTCCCCCGGCAATGGCGGCGCGGATGGTGGGGGCGTCCGTCGCGGCGCTCAAAACCATGCTGTCGCAGCGCAACTCGCGGACGAAGTCGATCCCGGACCCGTCGGGAAGATAGACGTCGACCAGTGCGAGGTCGACAGGTTCGGCCTTTCGGGCCGCTGCGAGCGTCGTCGCGGTAGTGGTCACGGCGAAACCCGGCAGCGCGTTGACGATGCCTGCGTGCATGTTGGCGACGCGGAAGTCGTCGTCCACCACGAGGACGGTCAATTCTGTGCCACCCATTGGGCTTCCTCCTCCACCATGACACCCGGCAACCGGGCGATGAACTCTGCGCCGCACAACTCCGCGTCGGGATTGCCGGGACTCGACAACCGGATGTCGCCATCGAGCGCGCGGGTGATCTGTCGGGACAGCGCCATTCCGATACCGCGACCGCCCGGTATCCCGGAATCCGGCTTGGTCGACTTGCCTTCGCTGAACACATGCTCGACGAAGTCGGGCCGAATCCCGTCCCCGGTGTCGGCCACCGTGATGTGCAGTGTCGAACCATCCTGCAGCAGTTCGACTTCCACTATCTTCACGTTGTTGGCGCCGGTGCGTGCGGCGTAGATGGCGTTGTCCAGCAGATTGCCGAGCACGGTGGTGACGTCGACCGGCAGCGCGAGTCGCCCAGGCACCCAGGTGTTCTCGCCGATGGTCAGCGTCACCCCGGCTTCACGCGCGGCGGCGGCCTTGGCTGCCAGGAACGCCTGCAGGAACGCATCGCGGATGGCGTCGATGCCCGGCAACGCCGAACCCAGCGGGCCTGAGCCCAACAACTCCTCGACGTACTGCGCGGCCTCGTCGACGTGGCCGCTGTGCAGCAGGCCGTTGAGCAGGTGCAGTCGGTTGGCGAATTCGTGACGCTGAGCGCGCAGGACCGTGCTCATCAGTTGGACCGCGTCGAGTTGGCGGGTCAACGATTCGACGTCGGTGCGGTCGCGGATCACCAAGACGGTGCCCAGATCCCGCCCCTCGTGCGCCACCCGCCGGGCCGACACGACCACGATCCGATCCCCGACGGTCGCCAGCGTCGGCGTCGGATCCGCCGACTTGAACACCTCGAGGACACGCTGCGTCAGCCCGACGTCTTCCAGCGGGTTGCCCGGTTCGTTGCTGATCTCGAGAAGCCGGCACGCCTTGTCGTTGACAAACGTTGTCTTCCAGTTGGTGTCGACGGCGAGCACGCCCTCGTCGATTCCGTGCAGGACCGCCGCCTGGCCGCGGATCAACTCGGCCATCTCAGAGGGTTGCAGCCCCATCGTCAAACCCCGCCACCGCCGGGCCAGGAACACCGAACCGACGACGCCGATGAGAAGTGCCACGCCGACCAGGACGGCCGCCGTGCGCACGTCGGTCCACAGCTGGCGGTGGACGGCCGCGGTGGAGATACCGATGCTGACCTCGCCGACCACCTGATCCGAATTCGGCGCACGAATCGGCACTTTCGCGCGGACCGACGACCCGAGCGTGCCGGACTGCCTCGTCACCACTTCGTGGCCGGCTAGCGCCTCGGACGGATCGGTGCTGACGTGTTTCCCGAGCTCGTCGCGATTCGGGTGAGACAGTCGTAGACCCTGGTTGTTGGTGATCACCACGAACAGCACCCCGGTGCGCCGCTGGATCTCGGTGGCCAACTGCTGAAGCTGCCCCTCGGCCAACTGCGCAGTGAGCGCGGGCCCAGGTGTCAGCGGCGTCGCGTCGTAGCGTGCAACGTCGGCGCGCACCGCCGGGGCAAACGCGATCGCACGTGCCATGTCCAATGACCGGTCTTCGTACTGGGCGGCGAGGCGCTCGTGACTCATGAAGGCGAGCAGCCCACCCGCGATGCCGAGCGTGAGCGTCACGACTGCGACCTGAAGCAGCAGCACCTGGGTAGCGAGCCGCACGTCCACACGCAGCCTTCTCGCCATGGGCCGAGCGTACGCGTCCGCCTGAGCAGAATGAGCAAAACCGGTCATGTCGGGTTGATTTCGTCGACGCTCTTGCCCGCCGTGCGGGGTCCGAGCGGGGCGATCACGGCAATGGTCGCGGCGAGCGCGACGAGCACCGTGGCGAACATGGCCGTCGCGCCGTAGTAGTTCAGGACCGGGACGAGGATGAACGGCAGCACCGCACTGGACAGTCGCGACGCCGAGTACGTCCAACCGACGGCGGTCGCTCGCACATCGCTGGGGAAGATCTCCGCTTGATACACGTGGTAAATGTTCGAGAAGACGTTGCTCGACGTGGTGATCAACGCTCCGAACACGACGATCAGCGCGGGGGCGGTCGCCGTCGCGAACAGGACACCGCTTGCCGCCATGACGGCGACCATCACGATGATCAGGTACTTGCGTTCGAACCGCTTCAACAACGGAATGGAGATCAGCGATCCGACCGGATACCCGATGAACGACACGGCGGTGAACAGCAGCGACGACGTGACGTCGTAACCGCGGGTGACCAGCACCAGCACCGCCAGCGTGCCGAATCCGTAGTAGCCGAACGGCTGGAAGAGATGGAAGAACCCCAGCATGACCAGTCGCTGCCGATAGGGCGACACGCGTAACCGCTGCAGCGCTGGGACAGGTTTCGGGGCCGGCGTGCTCTCATGGGTCTCGACGGTGCAGTTCGGATCCTGATCGGATCCGAACGCCCGCAACGCATCCCGCGCCTCGTCGACACGGCCCACACTGGCCAGCCACCGCGGTGACTCCGGAAGCCCACGCCGCAGCGCGGTGATCACCACCGCGCCGATCGCACCGATCAGCAACAGGACCCGCCAACCCTCGAATCCGAACACACTGCGGTCGTTGAGCGACAGTGACAGGAAACCCAGCGCCGGAACGGCCAGAAAGGAGCAGGTGTAAGCCCACGCGACGACCACCCTGCGGTGGACGGGGCCGACGGCGAGGTGGTCGAGGCGATGCCCGATGTCGCGCAGCGCATCGGCGGATGGCGCGGTTTGAGTAGTCATCGTCGACGACCATATGTAGTCGCCCCCACACCGGCGCGGTTGTGCGCACAACCCGCGCAATGATCGTTGTGACGCTTTTGCGCATTGTGCTCAGGACCGTCTGGTGTTGGCCAATAGTGCTGCGCGGCAACAACTTCAACCGGTACGCCACGCTGAGCAGAATGCGCAGAAGGTCAAGATCGCCGCTTGCGCGGCTTGTGCGCACAAGCGAGTGCCCACCGGGATATCGACCGTAGCTTCTTGGCATCAGCGAGCCGGGACCGTCCCGGCATCGGCATCCACCGAGGAGTCCGCCATGACGGTTGCGCCCGATTCGGATCTGACACCCGCCGCATTTCCCCCGACGGCGTCCGTCGGCGACGGTCCCGTCGAGCGCACCGTGACCACGAAAGACGGCGTGCGGATTGCGGTGACCGACTACACCGCAGAGCGCGCCGATGCGCCAACAGTCGTTCTGCTGCACGGCCTTCTGCTCTCACAAGCCAGCTGGCAGACGCAGGTGTGCCAGCTGCGGCGTCGGTACGGCCGCGCCATCCGGGTCATCACCTACGATCATCGCGGCCACGGTCGATCGACGGGCGCGCCGATGCCGACGTACGAAATCAGCCAACTTGCAGCCGATCTCGCGGACGTCCTGGCCGCCATGCGGATCACGGGTCCGCTCACGCTGGCGGGCCATTCGATGGGCGGCATGACGGCGCTGGCGTACTTCGCTCGCCCGGTGGCCGAGCGCCCAGTGGAACCGCAGGGCCTGGTGCTGGTCGGCACCGCGGCGGGCAGTCTCGCCGCGCGCGGCATCGGTCGCCTGATCGCAACACCCGCGACAGAAGCACTGTTCGGGCTGGTTCACCGGATGCCGCAACGCGCGGCGGACAAGGCCGTCCAAAGGCTCATTCAGCCACTCGGCGACGTGCTGAGCAGATTCGCCGGGGATGGCACCGCGGTCGCGGCGGTCGCGGCGACAGCCATCCGCACCACATCGTTGACCACGGCGGCCGGGTTCCTGCCGAGCCTGAAGCGCTACGACGCATACCGGGCGCTCGAGTCCATCACCGCCAAGACGTTCATCGTCAGCGGCGGCACCGATGTCCTGACACCGGCCTCGCATTCGCGCGATCTCGCCGCCGCCATCCCGGGCGCCGTGCATTACCACCACCCGACTGCCGGTCACATGTTGCTCCAGGAAGCCGCCGAGTGTGTGAGCAATACGATCGGCCGCGCCATGGGCATGCGTCGGGGATCCCGTCGCCCGGTGAGCGCACGCAGGTCCAGAAACCGTTCCTCCGCAGCGCAACTCGCGGTCGTCGTGTCCTGAACAATATGCGCAGAACGCAGAGATCGTCGCTTGTAGTGATTAGTGAGCACAAGCGAGAAGCGGTGCGACACAAGCCATACCGTATGACGTAGTAAACGCCAACGTCAGTTCACCGGAGCCACCTCATGAACGCCATGAAGAGTCTGTTGGTCGGCGCGGCCGCCTGCGCGGCCCTCGCCGGCCCCGCCGTCGTCTCCCGGCCGGGCCGTGACTCGGTTCCGGACATCCCGACCACCGACTCGAACCTCAAAACCATCACGCTGCACGGTGATCGCGTCGCGTACCGCGACGAAGGCGCCGGCGAGGTCCTGTTACTGGTGCACGGCATGGGCGGTAGTTCAGCGACGTGGAGCGGCGTAATACGGGTGCTGGCCGAAAGATACCGCGTCATCGCCCCCGATCTGCTCGGCCACGGCGACTCCGACAAGCCGCGCGGCGACTACTCGGTGGGCGCCTTCGCCGTCCTGCTCCGCGATCTGCTGGACGCACTCGGCGTCTCGCGTGTCACCGTCGTCGGTCACTCTCTGGGTGGCGGCATCGCCATGCAGTTCGCCCATCAGCACAGCCAGTACTGCGAGCGCATCGCGCTGATCAGCAGCGGCGGATTCGGCGGCGACGTCGGCCGCGTGCTGCGGCTGCTGTCGCTGCCCGGTTCTGAGCTCGTGCTGCCGGTGATCGCCTCGCGGCCCGCCATCGTCGCGGGTAACGCGGTGCGGGCGTTGATGGGCTCCACCGACCGCTTCAAGGCTCGCCCGTCGCTGTCGAACCGCGACCACCGGCAGGCGTTCCTGCGCACACTGCGCTCGGTTGTCGACTTCCGCGGACAGGCGGTCACCGCGGTGAACCGGCTGACCTTCAACGAAGTCCTGCCCGCGTTGATCATCAGCGGTGACCAAGACCGCGTCATCCCGGTGGACCACGCCCTGGCCGCCCACCGGACACTGCCGAACAGCCGGCTGCACATCATGCCCGGCGTCGGCCATCACCCGCCGACGGAACGCCCCGAAGCGGTCGCTCGTCTGATCGACGATTTCGTGGCCACCACCACCGACCACGCCCCCCGGGCCGCCTAGTACGAATCCCTGTCGCGTTTCCGCCCTCGCAGGTCAACCCCTGTGCTCTACTGATTTGAGGGAGTAGAGGGGGCTGAAGGTGGCAAAGGGCGACAAGGGCGACAAGAGCGGCGAGACCGGCGACGAAGAGGCCGGGCTGGCGGTGAATTCCCCGGTCCTGGTCTATCCCGAGACCGACGAGCAGCAGGGCGGCGTCATCCTCGAAGATTTCGGACCGTCAGCAGGTCAGCCCGTCGAAGTGGGCTCGAACCGGATCGTCGGCGCCGCGCGGCGGTGGGCGGTGCGGCTGAACTCCGGCGACCTCGTCTTCGTCGACAGCGAGCAACTCCGGGCCCTCTGACAAACAGCGATTTGCGTGCGGACGAGAGCGGTGAGCGCTCCCGATCGCACGCCAATCGCCGGCTGCGGCTACCTGGCCGCGGACTTGGGAGACCTCGTCGGCCACCAGTTGGCCCGCCCGATCATCGCGGCCAGTGCGGGGACGGTGATGGTGCGCACCACGAACGTGTCGATCAACAGGCCGGCGCCGATGATGAACCCGATCTGCAGCATGGTGGAGACGCTGCCGAACATCAGACCGAACATGGAGGCCGCGAAGATGATGCCGGCCGAGGTGATCACACCGCCGGTCGAGTGCACGGCCCGGATGATCCCCGACCGGATGCCGTTGCGGGATTCCTCCCGGATGCGGCTGATCAGCAGCAGGTTGTAATCCGCACCGACCGCGACCAACACGATGAAGGCGGTGGCAGGCACATTCCAGTAGATGTGTTGATGGCAGATGAACTGGAAGAACGCCACGCCCAGCCCCAACGCGGACAGGTACGAGACCACCACGGAGGCAATCAGGTACAGCGGCGCGACGATCGCGCGCAGCAGGGCGACCAGGATCAGGAAGACGACCACCAGGGTCAAGACGATGATCAGTCGCAGATCATGGTCGTAGTAGCTGCGGATCGCGCTGTACATCGGGGTGGTGCCGACCATGGAGATCGTGGCATTCGACAGCGTCGTGTTCGGTTGTGCACCTCGCGCGGTGTCCAGAATCGTCTGCACCTGGTCCATCGCGTCGGTGCTGAACGGATCGAACTTCGTCTCGACCATGTACCGGGCGCTGTGCCCGTCCGGCGAGATGAACACCTTCGCGGCGTTCTTGAAGTCGTTCGTCGTCAGCACCTGTGGCGGCACATACATGCCCGACATCGACGGTGACGACGCGTCGTGCTTGATTGACAGCAGCAGATCCGCCGCCTGGTTCAGGCCTCCGCCCATCTTCTTGGTCTGATCGACGAGCACCTGAACACCCTGGGCCAGTTGCGCACTGCCGTTGGCCACCGCGTCGGCGCCCTGCTGCATCTGCGCGATCTTGGCTTGTGCGCCCTGCGGGCTGTTGATCCCGGCCGAGCGCAGGCTGCTGCCCGCCGACTGCATCATCGAGGTCAGCTGCTGAAACGAGGACAGCATGCGCTGCGCGGGCGCCGCGTCGTAGCCCGACGATGACAGCTGCTGCAGCTTGGCGCGGCCGTCGCTGCACACCGGGTCGGCGTCGCACTGCGGATTGTTGTTCAGTGCGTTCAGCATCGCGGACGCGGAGTTCGCGACCCCGGTCATTGCCTGCTGATCGCCGTCGACGGTGTTGGCGTAGGTACGGACGGTGTTCAACATTTGCGTCGTCTGCGGATTTTCGAGTTGGTTCTGCACCTGGCTCAACGTCGCCGTCATCGCCGTCATCGAGCGCCCGGCGCCGTTGACCTGGTCGCGCACCTGAGCGAGGCTGCTGGCCAACTGGTGAGCGCCGCCGCTCAACTTGTCCAGATCGCTTGACTTGTCCGCGATCTGAGACGACGCGTCATGCAGTTTCGAACCGACCGCACCGGCTTGATAGCTGACCTTGGTCTGCTCGATCGGCTGACCCGTCGGACGGGTGACGCCGCGCACCGCCGCGACGTTGGGCAACTGCGCCACCCGCTGCGCCATCTGCTCCATGTCGGCCAGCGACTGGGGATTCCGCAAGTCGCGAGGCGAGTGGATGTAAATGTATTCCGGCAGCAACGCACTCGTCGAGAAGTGGTCTGCCATAGCTGAATACCCCAAGTTGCTTTCCGCCGAGCCCGGCAACTGCATGCGGTCGTTGTACGTCGGGTTCATGAACAGTGCGCAGGCACCGAGCGCGATCAGGATCGTCAGGCTGACCACCAGATGCGCCTTGGGCTTGCGGACGATGTGGATCGCCGAGCGCTGCCACAGCCGGTCGGTGAGCGGTCGACGCGGTGCGATCCATCCGCGTCTGCCCGCCAGCACCAGCACCGCGGGCAACAGCGTGACCGCCGCGAGGAACGCCACCGCGATCGAAACCGCCAGCGCCGGACCCACACTGGTGAACGCGGGCAGTTGGGTGAAGATCATGCCGAGGAAGGTGACGGCCACAGTGGCCGCCGAAGCGCCAATCACCTTGCCGATCGAGGTGAGCGCTTTCTGCACGGCCACGTCGGAATCCATTCCGGCGCGGATGTACTCGTGGTAGCGGCTGATCAGGAACACCGCGTAATCCGTTCCCGCACCGACGATCATCGCCGTCATCAACACGATGGTCAGGGCAGAGACGCTCATGCCGATCTCGGTGAACGCCGACACCAGTCCCTGCGCCGACGCGACGGAGATCCCGATCGTGATCAGCGGAAGCAGCACCGTGACGGGGCGCCGGTAGATCACCAGTAGGATCAGCAACACCAGTGCGGCGGTGGCGATCTCGATCACGTGCATGTCGTGGGCGGTGACGATCGACAGGTCTCCGATGACGGCCGCCGATCCGGTGACATGGGTGGTGAGGTCGGAGCGGGCGGTGGCTTGTTTGACCATCTGCGTGAGGCGTTGGTACGCCGCCGACGATTCGGGGGATCCGGGTGGCGCCTTAAACGTCACCGCCATGTAGAACGCCTGGTTGTCCCTGCTGACCATCAGCTGCCGCAACGGGGGAGTGCTGACGAAATCCTGCACAGCGGACACGTCAGTGGTGTCGCTGCGGAATTTGTCGGCCACCGCGCGGTAGGTGTCGTTGTCGGCGGGTGTCAGGCCATGCTTGTTGGTCATGACCACGACAAGGATGTTCTGCGCCGACTCGTGAAAGTCCTTGGCCATCTGGTCGGTGGCCGCCATCGCCTGCGACGGCAGCGGTTGAATCGTCTGGTTCTCGACGACCTTGGTCAGCGCCGGGAAGGTCACGAACAACACGACCACCAAGGCGATCCACGCGGAGATGACCAGCCAGGGCAGGCGCACCACGGTGCGGCCCAACAGCGAGAAAACATCGAAATTCTTCGCGGTCTGCGGGGTGGCTTTCTTCAACACGGTGGCGTCCTTCAAATGAGAATTCCTGATGCGGGCATCGCTGAAGCTACGGAGGCTTTTCTGTTGTCGCGCTCTTGTGCGCACAACCCGCACAAGCAGCGATTCAGCGCCTTTTGCGCGTTCTGCTCAAGGGTGCCTGAGGCCTGAAACCCCTGGTCAGGGGCTGAGCAGAATGCGAAAAACCGGTTGAATCGCTCACTTCGCCGTTAGCGAGCACAACCGAGCCTTTTCGCTGACGCCGCCATAACTTCGGTCGCAACGAGATTCGGCACCCGAATACAAAGGAGTCTTGAAATGGTCGCACTCGGTCCCATTCATTCATGGCAGCCGGCTGCAGGCATCGTCACCACGTGGACCGCTTCGCCTGCCGCGCGGGAAAGCGCCGCGAGGGCGACCCGAAGTGATCTGCCCGCGAGCTTTCAGCAGGCGGCGCACCTGCGGGGCGCTTTCTACGGCAACGCGCTCGGGCGGGAACTGCCCCGGCTGATGGTGGTCGCCTGGGACATCCCCGGGGTGTGCGACATCGCGCTGATGACCGAGGCGATCAACGCTCATCTGCGCCGCCATGACACCTACCACAGCACGTTCGAAGTCGAGAACGGCAACATCTACCGGCGAACCATCGACGACCCGAGTGAAATCGATTTCGTGCCAGTATCTTTCGGCGCCATGGAACCCGAGCAGATTCGTACCCATGCGCTGGCGACGACCGCGCAGACCCTGCAGTGGGACTGCTTCAGCTTCGGCGTCATTCAAAGCGATGACCATTTCACCTTCTACGCCAGCGTCGACCATCTGCACATCGACGGCATGTCGGCGGGCCTGATCTTCGTCGACATCCACCTGATGTATCAGAACCTGTCGCAGGGGCAGCCAGCCACCCTGCCCGCAGTCGGCGGTTACGCCGACTACACCGCCCGTCAGCGCGACAAGGTCGCCGCCATGACCCTGTCGTCGCGGGAGATCAAGGATTGGATTGACTTCGCCAGGAGCACCGACGGCGACTGGCCGAGCTTTCCGCTCGAACTCGGCGACACTTGGGCAAGCAGCAAGGGCGACTTCGTCACCGTCGAGTTGTTGAACGAAGACGACACCGAGGCGTTCGACACCGCATGCCGCGAGGCCGGCGCTCGGTTCTCCGGCGGCGTGCTGGCATGCGCGGCGTTGGCCGAGCACCAACTCACCGGCAACACCACCTATCACGGGTTCACCCCGTCGGACACCCGCACCCCGGACGTCGACGCCATGAGCGTCGGATGGTTCGCCAGCCTCTTCCCGGTCACCGTGCCGATCGGCGACGGCGAATTCGCCGGCATCGCTCGCGCCGCGCAGGACTCGTTCAACGCAGGCAAGTACCTGGCGAACGTGCCGTTCGAACGGGTCCTCGAATTGGCGTCGGTGGACGAACTGGGCATCAAGCTGCCCACAAAACCGGGAATGATGGTGTCGTTCCTGGACTTTCGCAAGATTCCCGTCGCCGAACTCTGGGAGCAGACCGGCTACGGCATCTACGGCGACAACCTCTCGCACGGCGGGATCAACATGTGGATCAACCGGCATACCTCACGCACCACGGTGACGATCTCGTTCCCGGACAACTCGGTTGCGCGCAAATCCGTGCACCGCTACATCGCGGCGTTGAGCAAAGCCTTCGCCGATGTCGCCAAGATCACCGCGGATTGGATCGAAGAGCTTGCCCACCATGCGAATTCGAGCACGTCGTGCGTGGTGTGCGCTCCGCGCCGATGACGGAAACGACGAACACAAGAAAGCGACGAAATGACGAACATTCTCGACCTGACCGACCAGGCATTGTTCCTCGGCGAGCGGGCGACAGGAACCACCAGCGCGATTCAGTGCATCTGGATCTACAACCGACCGATCGACGTCGACGGGCTGCGCCGCTTCCATCACCATTTGCAGCGGGGCCGGTTGGCCCGTCGCATCGAACGGTCACCGTTGCCATTCGGCAGGCACCGCTGGGTGCGGGCAAGTGATGCATCCGACCTCGAAGTCACCCAAACACCGCGTCCGCGCGACGAATTCGACGACTGGCTCATCGAACAGGCGCACACGCCGCTCGACGCCGAACACGGCCCGGGTTGGCACCTCGCGGTGCTGCCGTTCACCGACGGCGGCACAGGTGTGAGCCTCGTCGTCGCGCATTCCCTGATCGACGGCGTCGGATTGGCGATGGCGTTGGCCGAGGCCACCTCCGGCGTCGACAGCGCGCTCACCTTCCCGCCCGCGAAGTCACGCCGGCGCTGGCGCGCACTCCGCGAAGACGCGCGGCAGACCGCGCGCGATCTGGCCGCCGTCGGCCGCGCTGCGCGGGCGGCGATCCGGATGGCACGGCGCCGTCGCGCCGGCGCGGCAACCCCCAAACGATTCCGAGGCTCCGATGAGCAGATCGCGCTGCCGAGCGCGACGGCCTTCATTGATGCGCGCGAGTGGGATGCCTGCGCCAAGGCGCTCGGCGGCACCAGCAACGCGCTGCTCGCGGGTTTGGCCGCCGACGCCGCACACCGGATGGGCCGCGTCGCCGATAAAGCCGTCTTGCTGTCGATTCCGGTCAGCGAGCGCACCGAGGGCGATACCCGCGCCAACGCGGTGACCAACGTCGACGTCACCGTCGATCCCGCGGACGTGTCCAGCGATCTGCGCGGCGTCCGCGCTGCGATCAAGCAAGCGCTGGTCAACCACAATTCCGTTCCCGACGAGCGGGCGGCGCTGCTGCCGATGGTTCCCTTCGTGCCCAGGCGGTTGATGAAAAGGATGGTCAGCGTCGCGACCGGCGACGGGGCGAGTGTGGTGTCGTCCCATCTCGGTGAGGTGCCCGCGGAGGTCACCCGCCTGGACGGCTCCGACGCCGACTACTGCACGGCACGCTCTGTCTATCCGGGCGTGACCACGGCGACGATGCACCGCACCGGTGGCGTTCTCGGATTCATTTGCGGTCGGGTCAACGGCAAGGTCGGGATCTCGGTGCTGTCGTATCAGCCGGGTCAGACCAACTCGAATGCCCATCTGCGGCAGACACTTGCCAGCACCTTCGCTGCGTTCTCGCTCAATGCCACCATGCAGTGGGAGACGCCTGGCACCTTGCGCCGAAACTGTATTCCGGCGTGAAGAGTGCGAGTAGAGGCGTGCAGTTTCGCGGCTGGGGCCGTACCGCGGACGGTTGCTTGCGTAGGCAAACTCAGCACATACGACACACCGGCCGCATCCGTTACATGCGCCGCTTTGTCCGTCAAGATCGTCGCAGAGCAAAGATCGGGTGGATGTTGAACTCCGCTTCGCGCGGACCGACCTCAAGGGTGGACCGTGGGCCTGAGCAGACGTCGCGGCTACCGGCGAGCCTTTCTGACCACGACCATGGCCGTGATCGTCGGGTTGGTGTGCACCACCACGATCAGCCGCGACCTCGTGCACAACCGGCCCCGCGACGTGTTCGTCACCGCCACCGCAACCATAAACCCGGCAGCCACGACGACGGCCATCGCCGACTCCGATGTGTGGGGGCTGGATCAGGCAGGCGTGGACAAGACCATGGACATGATCAAGGCGACGAACGTCTCCGCAGTGCGCCTGATGATTCCCTGGGCAGCTGTCGAAACCACCAAAGGGACGCTGAATTGGAGCAGCATCGACAAGACGGTGAATTCGGCCGCGGCGCGCAACATCGCAGTAGTGGGCATGGTGAACGCGACTCCGCGGTGGGCGGTGGTGAGCGGCGGTCAGTACCTCAGCTCGCGGCCCGCGTCGACGGCCGCCTACGCCGACTTCGTGGCGAAGTTCGTGGCGCGCTACGCGGGCAAGATCGCGGCCGTCGAGATCTGGAACGAACCGAACTCGGTGACGTTCTGGACGCCGACGCCGGACCCGGCCGCCTACACCGAACTGCTCAAGGCCGCCTACCCGAAGGTCAAAGCGATCGATCCGTCGGTCGTCGTGATCAGCGCCGGGCTTGGCGCCATCCAGAGCGTCGGGTCGCTGACGATCAACCCGGTCGCATACGTGACGCAGATGTATGCCGCGGGCGCCAAACCATACTTCGACGCGTTGAGCTTCCATCCGTACCTGTACACGCTGAAGTTCTCCGGCGGGGTCGGCAAGGCGAACTCACCGCTTCAGCAGTTGATGGACGTCCGGAAAGTGATGATCGCCAACGGCGATGACAACAAGAAGATCTGGGCGACGGAGTACGGCCAGCCGTCCTCCAGCGGTGGCGAGGCAAGAGAGAACGAGTACATCGCGGACATCCTGTTGAAGTGGCAGGAGCTGCCCTACGCGGGTCCGATGTTCATCTACACCACCCGCGACCGCGCGACAGGCAGCGTCAGTAGCCAGTCCACGTTCGGCATCTACCGAACGGACTGGACTCCGAAGGCCGCGGCGCAGACGGTTCGGGCGGGCGCCTCGGGCACGATTGCGAAATCAGCTGAATATCAGCAGTTCTCGACCATCAACGATGCGGCGCTGGGCACCGTTCTGTCGCCGGTGTACAAGACCACAGACGGCAAGTGGGCGCAGGTGCGGACCGTCAGCACCGTCTTCCAGACCGGCAACGGGTTCGTGAGCTCACCGAATCCCGTTGCTGCCAAGGCAGGCTCTTACCTGTTGTCTCCGACGACGCAATTCACCAACGGCTACCAGGACTTCAACAAGTCCACCGGGCTGCGGGTCTGGTACTCGGAGGCCACCGGTGCGCATTCCGCTGCGGGGCACACCGCCAAGGTGTGGGTGCCCGAACTCGGCCTGGCCACCACCGACGAAACGGGCGGCCCCACCGGCACTTACACCTCTTTCGAGTACGGCAAGATCACCTGGAACCCGTTGACCGGCGCGAAGGTCATCTGGGCCGACGGTCATGGCCCCGGGACGACGCCGACATCCACGACCACCACCACGACCATCCCGACAACCGCGACCACCGTCCCGACTACGACGCCACCGGTCACCACGACGCCGCCGGTCACCACCACAGCGCCCACCACGACGCCGAAACCGGCGGGAAATCCGATCGTCGCGGTATTGACGTTGCTCAGCGGCCTGCTCGGCTCACTGGGCGGACGGTGACTACCGCGACCGGCCTGCACGCTCGGTGCTGAAGCCGCGAACCGCATAGGTCCGCACGAAATCCGCGACCACCCGGTCGTCGTCCGTGTCCAGGTGCGCTGACGGTGTGCTGAACAACGAGAACAACATGCGGGCGAACCACTCACCCGCAGAGGCCACGTCGAGATCCTTGCGCACCTCGCCGGTGAGCTTCGCCGCGGCGAGGTAGGGCGCGAGGAACTCACTGCATTCCCCTAACAGCGCCGCAGCGTTCTTGGTGAGCAGCAAGCTGACTTCATCAGCATCGAAATACACTTCGGGCTCGACGAAGCGGCGGGCCTTGGTGACGAACACCGCGGCCAGCGTCAGCTTGTCCTCGAGCGATTCGCCCCGGGCCATCGCCCGCGCCATCTCGCGGTAAAACCGCTGCGACGAGTGCTCGGCGCAGGCCTCCACGATGTCGGACTTGTCGCGGAAGTATTCGTACACCGTGCTCCGCGACACGTCGGCCGCGCGAGCGATGTCGACCACGGTGGTCTTGGTCAAACCCTGTCTGCCGAAACAGCGCATGGCGGCGGTGATGATGGCCTCACGGGTGTCGGTCGCGGTCGTGTCGACGGTCACGGCGTCAGCTTCTGTCGTCCGGTGCCAGGATCAGCGCGCTGGTCGGCACGCCGGTACCCGACGTGACCAGCACGTGCTCGACGTTCGCCACCTGGTTGTACGACGTGCCGCGCACCTGGCGTACCCCTTCGGTGATGCCATTCATCCCGTGGATGTAGGCCTCACCGAGCAGTCCGCCGTTGGTGTTGATCGGCAGTTCCCCGCCGAGCGAGAGCCTTTCGACGGTCGCGAAGTCCTTCGCCTCACCGCGCCCGCAGAACCCCAACTCCTCGAGTTGCGCGAACACGAAAGGGGTGAAGTGGTCGTAGAGGAACGCGGTCTGGATGTCAGCCGGCTTGAGTCCGGAATCGCGCCAGAGCTTTTCGGCGACGACGCCCATCTCGGGAAGTCCGGTGATGTCGTCGCGGTAGTAGCTGGTCATCATCTCGCCCTCGGCGGCTGCGCCCTGCACCGCGGCGGTGATCACGGCGGGCGGGCGGGGCAGGTCGCGGGCGCGTTCGACGGTGGTGACCACCAGAGCCACCCCGCCATCGCTTTCCTGACAGCAATCGAGAAGGCGCAGAACGGGTTCGATGACCCACCGCGAATTCTGGTGATCCGCAAGGGTGATCGGCCGTTCGTAGAACCATGCGTCGGGATTGCGGGCAGCATGGGCGCGGTCGACGACGGAGATGCGGCCGAAGTCCTCGTTGGTGACCCCGTATGTCGACATGTACCGCTGCGCGTGCAGTGCGACCCACGCCGCGGGGGTCAACAACCCGAACGGCGCGTAATTCGCCATGAACGGCGGCGTATCGCCGGTGGGTCGCGCCGTCGCGCCGCCGAACCGGAACCCGGACCGTTCGTTGAATGCCCGGTAGCACACCACCGCGTTGGCTGTGCCGGTGGCCACGGCCATCGCCGCCTGCACGACGGTGCCCGCTGCCGCGCCGCCGCCGTGGTGCACGCGGGAGAAGAAGGTCAGATCGCCGATGCCGACATTGCGCGCGATTTCGATCTCATCGCTCGTGTCCATCGTGAAGGTGACCATGCCGTCGACGTCGGCGGGCCTCAGTCCCGCATCGTCGATCGCGGCTTTGACCGCCTCGCAAGCCAATTGCAGTTCACTGCGGCCGGACTCCTTGGAGAACTCAGTCTGCCCGATGCCTGCGATGGCCGCCTTTCCGCCCAGGTACGTCACAGTAGGCTCAGAGTCGCCGTACCCGACACGTGGTCGCCGAGGCTGTTGCTGCCCTTGAACGTGACCTCGACGAAGCCCTCGCCGTCGGCGCCTTCGGACTTGCCGGTCACGCTGCCGGTGAAGACGAGCGGATCGTTGGGAAAGGACGGCACGCCCAACCGGATCGCCAACTTGGTCACCATCGCTTCGGGGCCTGCCCAGTCAGTGAGGAAGCGGACGCACAGGCCGTTGGTGGTCAGGATGTTCATGAACATGTTCGGCGAACCCTGCTTCTTCGCGAACTCGGGATCATGGTGGACCGGCATGAAGTCGCGCGATGCGATCGCTCCCGCGACGATCACGGTTGCCGTCACGGGCACCTCCAGAGGCGTGACCGCGTCGCCGACGTTGATATCGCGCCAATCCAGCGTCGTTCTCCGGTGTTCGGTCGTCGTCATCGTTCTCCTTTGTCAGTACGTCGCGCCGAGCCGCGCCAACTGCGCGGGCGCCGAGCCCAGCATCAGTTCGTTGTGCTTGGCCCACAGGAAGTAGCGGAACAGGGGATAGGTGATGTCGATGCCGATGCCCCCGTGCACCTGCTGAGCTGTGGCGACGACCCGCGCGCCGGCCTCGGCTGCCCAGAACTTCGCAATCGCCGCCTCGCGCCATGCGGGCCGGCCCTGGGAGAGCAGCCATACCGCCTGCCACGTGGTCCACCTGATTGCCTCGACATCGATGAACGCATCGGCCATCCGCTGCTGGACGGCCTGGAAACTCCCGATCGGCCTGCCGAACTGCTCGCGTTGGGTCGTATACGCCGCGGCGATCCGTAGCGCACGCTCGGTCACCCCCAGTTGGATCGCGCACAGGCCCGCCAGTGCGCGGGTATGCAGCGACTCGAGCATCTCCGTGCCGTCCCCGGGCAGCCGGTCATGGCCGGAAACGACTGCGCCGTCGAGGAATACGTCGCCGTACGGCTCACCGTTGGTGGTCGTCGCGGGTTTGATGTCGACACCGCAGGCGTCGGCATCAACCAGAAACAGCCCGACGTCGCCGTCCTCGACGGCGGCGGGAACCAGCATCGTGTGCGCGATCTGCGCCGCGGGCACCAACTCCTTGACCCCGTCCAAGCGCCAGCCGTCGCCGTCGCGGCGCGCGGTGGTGGTCACTGCGGTCGGCGCGGAGCGTCCCGGCTCGGTCAACGCCGCGGTAAGCACGTGAGCGCCGCTGATTACGTCCGGCAGGTACCGCCGCTGCTGGGCCGCGTCACCGTAGCGGGCGATGGTGTCCGCACCGAGCAGGAGTGTGGCGTAGACCGGCACCGGGGCCACGCTCCAGCCGACCTCTGCGAGGACCAGGGTCAACTCGAGGAAGCCCCGCCCGCTGCCGCCGACCTTCTCGGGCAACGCGATACCGAGCAGGTCGGCCGACGCGAGGTCACGCCAGAGCGGGGCGTCGTAACGCACGTCGCCGCCTTCGAGTTCGGTGAGGTGTTCGGGTGCCGCGCGGTGTTCGAACAGCTGCCGGGCGACCTTCGCGACCGTCTCCTGCTCCTCGGTGAACGTGAAGTCCATGGGTTGCGCCTACCGGGCCGGCCGGAACTGGTGCAGGACGAGATCCTTGCCGTCCAGCGTGTCGAACGTCTGGTAGAACACCTCGACCGGCATGCCGACCTCGACCTCGTCAGGCGCGATCTCGCACAGGTTCGAAACCAGCCGGACGCCCTCGTCGAGCTCGACCAGCGCGACGATGTACGGGTATTCCATCAGCGGCATGGGCGGATGCTGCGGCATCACGTAGCTGTAAACGGTTCCGCGGCCAGAGGACTCGACGGTGTCCCATTCGAGTGAATTGCACATCGGGCACATCGGCCGGGCCGGCTGACGAAGGGATTGACACCCACCGCAGCGTTGGATCAACAGCTTGTGCTCGCGCAGCCCGTTCCAGAAGAACTCGTTGTCCATGCCGATCGCCGGCGCCAGTCTGGTCGCCATCAGGCGTTGGCCTTGAATCGGAAGACCCGGAACCGTTGCCTGCCGAGCACCTCGCCGTTCTGGTCGGTGTACGTCGACAGCCACGTGATGAAATGCCCTGTGCCGAGCGATGTCTTCTTCTCGTCGGAGATGTCCTCGAACACCTGCGTCACCGAGATGACGTCGCCAAGGCGGGGGTAGCGTTCGATCTCGAACTCGGAGTTCGTCGCTACGATGCCGGTGAATCCGGCCTCTTCGATGAACGCCGCAGGGTTTCGGCCGGTTTCGACGGGCACGCCGCCGCGTTCGGCGATGCCTTCGATCTTGGGTGCGGGCATCGTCCACGTCTGCAGCATCACCGGCGGCGACACCACACCGCCGAACCGCGAGTTCTCCGCGAATTCGGGGTCGAGGTAGACGGGGTTCATATCGCCGAGCGCGTGCGCCCAGTGCCGAATCATCGGCTGATTCACCGGATCCGGCGCGACGGTGGGCTTGTTCGACCCGCCGGTGGGCTGGCCGATCAACGCGTCGAGTTTCTCGCGGAAGTTCGTCACCTGTTGTCCCCATTCTGTGAACTCCGAAGGTCGCGCGGCGCGCGCGGCATGAATAACCCTGCCATTGCGATGATGTCGCGCTGCAATTCGTTGGCGCCGCCACCGAAGGTGTTGATCACGGCGACGCGGTAGGCCGTTTCGAGCGCACCGCGCAGGGGCGCGTCCTCGCCCTTGCGGATGCCCGCAGCGTCGAGCACCTCGAGCAGTTCGCGCGCCACCTGCTGGGTCAGTTCGGTGCCGAACACCTTGACCGCGGACGCTTCACCCATGCCGAGCGCGCCTTTCGTCATCGCCGCGTTGACCCGCAAGTTCATGATCTTGTACGCCGCGACCTGTGCCTCGACCCTGGCGAGCACATGCCGTACCCACGGCTGATCGATGACACGGCCGCCGTGGCGTCCGGTGGTCTGCGCCCAGTGCAGCGTCTTTTCGAACAGCGGCTCCAGCGCGCCCATGTTGCCAAGGGCGGCCCGTTCGAAGTTCAACTGCGTAGTGATCAGTCCCCAGCCTTCGTTCTCACCGCCGACGATTGAACTGGCGGGCACCCGCACGTCGTCGTAGAAGGTGTAGAACGTGGACACACCCGGCATGGTGTGCAACGGCTTCCAGGAAAAGCCCGGCGACGACGTCGGCACGATGAAGATCGAGATGCCCTTGTGTTTCTTGGCTTCAGGGTCGGTGCGCGCAGCCAGCCAGATGTAGTCGGCGTACGCGGCGCCGCTGGTGAACATCTTCTGGCCGTTGATGACGTAGTGATCGCCGTCGCGCACCGCCGTCGTGCGCAGCGACGCCAGGTCGCTTCCCGCCGACGGCTCCGAGTAGCCGATCGCGAACTCGACGGTGCCGGTCAAGATCGCAGGCAGGAACGTCTGCTTCTGCTCGTCGGTGCCGCGCTGCGCGAGCGTCGGCCCGACCGTGTTGAGCGTGACCAGGGGAATGGGCGCGTTCACCCGCTGCGCTTCTTCGTAGAAGATGAACTGCTCGAGCGCGGTGAAGCCGCACCCGCCATACTCTTTCGGCCATCCCACGCCGAGCAGGTGCGCGGCGCCCAGCGCACGCACGCACTCTTTCACCACGTCGCCTTCCATCCGACCGGCCACCGCGGCGCTGCGTTCGGGTGTCATCACCGACTCCAGCGACGCCCGGATGTCGGCGCGCAGTTGCTGTTGTTCCGGGGTGAAGTCGAGGTACATGCTCAGCCTTGCGTTCCCAGCCGTACCGGCATCCGCTTGACGCCAGGCACCATCGTGGCCCGCATCCGGTCCACGTCGCCGACGAGTTCGAGCCGAGGGTAGCGGCCGAGCAGCACCTCGAAGAAGACGCGGGCTTCGAGTCGGGCCAGTTGTGAGCCGATGCAGGAATGTTCGCCGCAGCCGAATGCGATGTGCGGGTTGGGATGCCTGGTGACCTTGAACTCCTCAGCGTCGTCACCGAAGATCTCCTCGTCGCGGTTGGCCGAGCCGTAGAGCATGACCACGATGTCACCCTCGCGGATGCGCTGCCCGCGAATCTGGACGTCTGTGGTCGCTGCGCGCGCCATATGCGTCACCGGGCTGGTCCAGCGCAGCATCTCCTCGACCGCGGCAGGAATCAGGGTGGGATCCGCGGTCAACTTCGCGGTCTCTTCCGGATGCGCGATGAGCGCCAAGGTGCCGAGCGAGATCAGGTTCCTGGTTGTCTCGTTGCCCGCCACGAGCAACAGGAAGGCGAAGTTCAGCAGGTCGTCGTCGGTCAGTTTGGCGCCGTCGATCTCGGCGGTGGTCAACACCGACAGCATGTCGCTGCGCGGTTCGGTGCGCCGGGCGGCGATCAACTGCTGGAAGTATTCGAACAGTTCGCCGATCGCGGTCAGCGAGTCCAACTCGATCTCGGGATCGGCGTTGCCGGTGCACGCATCCGACCACCGACGGAACTTCTCCCAGTCATCCGGTGGAGCGCCGAGTAACTCGGCGATCATCCGTGTGGGCAGTGGTGCCGCCAACTCTTCGGCGAAGTCATGGGTGGCACCGGCCCGGGTGCTGCCGAGCACTCCGTGAACGATCTCGCGGACCTTGGGTTCCAGCATCGCCACCTGCCGTCGGGTGAACCCGGTGTTGATCAGCTTACGTAGCTGACGGTGCCGCGGCGGGTCGGTGAAGATGAGGTTGCCCTCCTGTACGGGGTTCGGCAGCACAGGGTCGGGGATCGTGATGCCCTTAGTGGAGGAGAACTTGTCCGGGTTGGTGGAGACGTACCGGATGTCCTCGTACCGCAGCAGGGCCCAGAACTCGGTGTCGTCGTTCCAGCACATTGGCGCTTTCGCGCGCAGTTCCCGATAAGCGGGGTAGGGGTCACCGGCGTAGAAGTCGGGGGAGTGCAGCGGGATCGAGGTACGCAGCGCGGCCTCCCTCGAACCGGTGTTGATCGGACATATCAGCTCGATATGTCCGATTATCCCCTGTGTCTACTTGACACGCATGCAGCTGTCAATAGCCGGAAATACCGCAGCACTCAATCGAGTTGAGGCTGTATCGATTGACGCGCGCTGTCCGACAGGTGTACATCATGTGTGTGATGTCGGCGCTGGCGGGACTGCGAGTTGTCGAGGTCGCGGGCGACATCACAGGCCCGTATTGCACCAAGTTGCTTGCCGATCTCGGCGCCGAGGTCACCAAGATCGAGCCTCCGCATGGCGATTCACTGCGACGGTGGGGACCTTTTCCCGGCGGGGTGCCCGATGTCAACCGTTCGGGCCTGTTCGAGTACGTGAACGCGGGAAAGCACGGCGCCACAGTCGATCTCGATGCCGACATGGGCGCTGTCCGCCGGCTGATCGCGGACGCGCACCTGCTCGTCGATGGCCTTGCGCCGGGATCGCTCGAACGCCTGGGCCTCGACGTCCCTGCTCTGCAAGCGCTACGCCCCGGCCTCGTTGTCGTCCGCATCTCGAACTTCGGTCAGTCCGGACCACTGCGTGACCGGGTCACCACGCCGCTGACCATGCAGGCGGCCTCGGGCTGGATACACAGACGGGATCCGGATCGACCCCCGGTGCAGGCAGGCGCGCGGATCTCCGAGTATGTGGCGGGCGGCTACGCCGCTCTTGGCGCTCTGACCGCGCTCCGTACCCACAGCGCCGATGCGAACGATGTTGTGGTAGTGGATGTTTCGGTTCTCGAGTCGCTGCTGTCGGCGTTGCCGTATCCGATGTTGATGGCCGAACGGATGCGCAGGCTCGGCCTGCCCACGAACACGCGCGCCGCGCTGCTGTTGGGTATCGTGCGCGCCGCCGACGGGTGGATCGGCATCAACTGCCTGACCGGCCAGCACTGGCTCGATGTGTGCACGATGCTGGAGTTGCCGCAGTACGGCGAGCACCAGGTCTCCATCATGATGGGCGGTCCCGAGCGTGCGCAGTTCTTCGCCGACGCCGAACCTTGGCTGGCGGCGCGGTCCGTCACCGAGATCCTGGAGTTGAGTCAGGCATTCCGCATTCCCGCGTCGCCGGTCAACGATGGCGCGACGGTGTTGCAGTGTCCGCAGTACGTCGAGCGCGGGTTCTTCGTCGACGCCGGTGGCGAGGATTGGTCCTTTCGCAGGCCGGGCGCGCCGTTTCGGCTGTCGCGCACGCCCGCCCTGGCGCCACGTCCGGCGCCCGGGTTCGGTGCACAAGCCAACCTGGAACCGGCCACCACCGACGACTGGCGACGTGGCGGTGCAGGCGCAAATCCGTTGCTGCCGTTCGCAGGACTGAAAGTTCTCGATCTGACCACGTTCTGGGCGGGTGCCTACCTGACCTGTTATCTGGGCGCATTCGGTGCCGAGATCGTCAAGGTCGAATCCGTTCAGCGGCCAGACGGCCACCGCTACTCGGGCGCATGGTCGTCGGAGGGCGACCGCTGGTATGAACGCAGCGCCATGTGGCAGGGCACCAACCTCAACAAGCGCGACGTCACGCTGGACCTGACGTCGCAGCGCGGTGCGGAATTGGCACGTCTGCTTGCCCGTGACGCGCACGTCGTCATCGAGAATTTCTCGCCGCGGGTGGTCGAGCAGTTCGGGCTGGGCTACCAGTCCCTCGAGGAGATCAATCCCGGCGTCGTCATGGTGCGGATGCCGGGATTCGGCTTGCAGGGGCCGTGGCGTGACTATGTCGGCTGGGCGCTCAACTTCGAACAGACGTCGGGAATGTCGGCCGTCACCGGCTATCCCGACGGTCCGCCGTGCAATTTACAGGGTCCCGCCGATCCGATCGTCGGTGTGCACGCCGGTGTCGCGCTACTCGCCGCGCTGGAACATCGGCGGCGGACCGGACAGGGACAACTCGTCGAGATCGCGCAGATCGAGGTCGCGGCGTGCGTCGCCGCCGAACCGGTCATCGAACACTCGATGAACACGGTGGTGGCGGCACGCGAAGGTAATCGGTGCCGGGGTCACCTGCAGGGGGTGTACCCGACGGTCGATGAAGACGAGTGGGTGGCGTTGTGCGTGCGCGGCGACGCCGACTCGGAGGGCCTGGCCGCTGCGATGGGAGTCTCAGGTGCCGTGCCAGGCGACCACGACGAGTTCGACGCCCTCGTCGCAGGGTGGACGCGAACGCGCACCGCGGGCGAGATCATCAGAAGCCTTGAGGCGCAGGGTATCCCGATCGAACAGGTGCTGCCGCCGGACCGGATGTATGACCTGGCGCAACTCGACGCGCGCGGATTCTACGACGAGATCGAGCACCCGATCACCGGGAGACATCGTTACCCCGGTTGGCCGTTCAGGATGACCCCTGGACCCGACCGCCATCACCGGTTCGCGCCGCCGACGCTCGGCCAGCACAACGACGACGTGCTGGCCGAACTCGGCGTCAGTGCTGGCGAGATCGCCGATCTGCGCGCACGGCGGATCATCGGCGACACCGCGCTCAACGCGTGATCGTCAGGCGGCGTTGCTCGTAGGTTCTTGTGCGGCAGGCTCATTCGGCGTCGACTCGGTCGGCTCCGGTGCCTTCGGCTTCTTCGGTGCCGGCTTCTTCGGACTGAAGAACTTCTTCACCGAGTCGGTCAGTTGCGTCAATGGATTCTTCTTCGGCCGCGTCTTCTGGACAGGCGTACTCGGTGTGCTCTGGTCGCCGTCCTCGATCAGCTCCGCGGCCTTGGGCTCCTCGTCCGACTGCGTGGCCACCGGCGGTTGCGGCTTCGCGGTGTAATCGGACCCGGGGGCCGGCTCTCCCGCAGGATCGTCCTCGACTGCCGCCTTCGGCTCCTCTTGCGGCGCCGGCTTCGCGTTGTTCGACGGCGAACTGGTCGGGGCCAGTGGCGTCGGGATCGAGCCTGGCAGCGCGCCGACCCCGCCGACGAGGTTGGACACGCCCTGGCCGAGCGCACCCGGCACCCCCAGCACGGCTTCGAGCACCTTGCCCGGCGGGGTGATCAACGAGAACTGCACGTGCTTCTCGGGATTCAGGTTCTGGCGATCGGTATAGCCCATGTCGACGATCAACCGGACCAGCGGTTCGATGGCGCCGAGCAACGGTTCGGTGAACGGTGTCAACTGCGCCATTCCCGCGACCTGTCGCAGCGGCGCGAACAAGGGCAGGTGCTCGGACTTGACGAAGACATAGGTGTCTGAGACCTCTTCGCCGTCCACGGTGTGGGTCACCGTCTTGATCAACACATTCGGATCACTCGACGTGCGGGTGATCGGGTCGTAGTCGACGGTGTCGTAGTACGCGTCCGGATGGACGTAGAAGACGGCGACCAGGCTGTTCGCCAGTGACAGCGGGTTGAAGTACGCGGGGAAGTCGGCGTAGGTGTCGTACTCGTTCGTCACGTACTGGGTGTCGTACGCCGAGGAACCCGCCGGGCCGTTGGACGTGATGAAGAACGGGATGCCCCATCCGGCCGGGAACCGCGCCGCCAGGCCGCCGTTCGGCAAATTCGGCGACGCGATCATCACCCAGATCAACCCGGGCTTCGTCGGGTCGTTGCCGGGATTGAGCGGTGGTGCGCCGGGATCGCTGGGATCGAGATCACGCCGCACCCGCTCGGCGACGAGCGCACCCTCCGAATACCCGACCACCATCAGGTACTGGCCCGAATTGTTCTTGATTGTCTGGTCCAGCACCGGGACGCCGGCATTCACACTGTTGTCGATGTCGAAGCCAGCCGGATATTGCACGCCTACGTAATGGGGAAAGGTCGCGCCGAATGGCACGACGTTGCCCTGCAGCTTGTTGGGGATGTTGACGGCGTCTGGGTCGCCACGTCCGCCGATACCGATGGTCGCCGCGGTCAGTTCCACCTGCGGGCTGTCGGCCGTGGTGTCGGTCGCGTGACCGAATACCAGGACGGCTGACAGCGCTGCGGCCGTCGTACCGACGAGGACTCGTGACGGCGACTTTGACGTTTCGGCTGCCCGGCTTGTCGACGATGCTCGACGTTTGCTGGGTTTACGATGCTTTGCCACAGCCTGCTCCTCCCCGTCGCCGCGGTTAAGCGGCGCGGGTCGAAGGCTATCGCACGACCTTGAATTCGACGGCTGAAATGATTCGATAAGGCCGGGAATTTCTTTAGCTGAAGCACCGGCTGCCACTTAGCTCAGCGGTTCATCTGCGACCAATACGTCTGCTCCCGCTCGGTCAGCTCGTTCGAGGTGATCGCACCGAACGCCGCGGCGTCGCGGGCGAGCCGGGTCGGGGCATCGGGAAGCGCATCCGGCCCCTCGAGCCGGAAGCAGCTCGGTGCCAGGGGGCCGAACAACAGGGCGCGGCGCAGCTGCGGCCAGTTCTTCACGTGTGGCTCGACACCGGCAGCACGTGCGAAGGCCATCGCGACCAGGTTCATCCGGGTCTTCTGTGACTGTCCGCGCCGGGCCCGATACGCGACGATCGCGGCGCGTTGCGCGGCCTCACTCATCGCGGGCGCGACGCCACCCCACGCGTACGCGATCCACCTCGCCTGCAACTCCAGCGGTACGAAATACCCGCCCGACTGCTCCCACATGCCCATGAACGCGAGGCCCGGCAGCTCGGGGTGAAAGGTGTAACGGTCCGCGTCCAGGTGCACCGCGTCGATGTCGATGACCGCGCGGATGTCGCTGCTCAAAAACGGAAGGCTGAGCTCGAACCCGGTGCCGAAGACGATTCCGTCGAACTCCTCGGTCGTCCCGTCGGTGAAGGTCACCGCCGACTCCGCGAGGTCGGACAGCCACGGCATGACGGTGATCCTGCCCTCTGCCACGAGCGGTAGGTAGTGCTGGCTCAGGGTGACGCCCGCGGCGAACAGCGACGGGTCGGGGGCCGGCGCGCCGTACTGCTCCGGGCTGCCGCCGGCCTCGACGACGATCTCCTTCAGCTGCCTGTCGATCTCCGCGGCGGGCAGGTGCTCGGTCGCGATCGTGCCGTAGCGGGTGAAGATGCGATGGTCGGACGGAACGCCGGCGGCGAACTTCGGCAGGACGTACCGCTGTCGTCGCTGGGCGAGGACGACGCGGGCCGCGCCGATGTGCGCGAGTTCGGCGGCGATCTCCAGCGCGCTGATCGCTCCGCCCGCGACGAGCACGCGCTTGCCGATGAAGGGCTCCGGGCTGCGGTACTGATAGGTGGAGGTGACTCCCGATTGGCCGGTGAAACTGTCGAGGCCGGGAACCTCTGGGATGACAGGGGTTTGGAACCTGCCGGTGGCGACCACTGCGCGGTCGAAGTGCTCGATCACGCCTGAGTGCTCGACCAGCCATCCGGCTTCGCTTCGGCTGAGCCCCTCGACGCGCGCGTCGAGCCGGAGGCGTGACATCAGGCCGAACATCTCGGCATACCGGTGCAGGTACTCCAAGACGTCGCGGCCCGACGGGTAGACGACGTCGGTCGAATGCTCGAGATCGCTGAAGGCCGTCAAAACGCGGCTGGTGTTGGTGTGCATCGTCGGCCATACCCCGCTATGACCGGGCAGTCCGCTCCACTGCCCGCCCAGCGTCGGAGCCTGTTCGAAGATCGTCGGCTCGAATCCCTGGGACGCCAGCCAGCGCGCCGCGACCAGCCCGCCGGGGCCGGCGCCGATCACGGCGACGCTTCGCGTCATCGGCGAACTGTCGCACGTCGGCGATCTGTTTGTCCGCAAGACGCGTCGACTCACGGTCATGCCGTGCGACAGTGAGGCATGCCCAGATTAAGGTTCGGCTACTTCATCGCACCGTTTCACCGTGCTGGCACCAACCCGACGCTGGCGTTGCAGCGCGACCTCGAATTCGCCGAGCATCTCGACGCACTCGGCTTCGACGAGGTCTGGTACGGCGAACATCACTCGGCAGGCAGCGAGATCATCAGCTCACCGGAGATCTTCATCGCCGCCGCGGCCGAACGGGCGAAGCGGATCCGGTTCGGCACCGGCGTGATCTCGCTGGCCTACCACAACCCGCTGTGGGTCGCCGACCGGCTGATGCTGCTCGATCACCTGACCCACGGCCGCGTCGTCGGCGGAATGGGACCAGGGTCGCTGCCCAGCGACAGCGCGATGATCGGCCTGACGCCGACCGACACCCGTGAACTACTGGAGACCAACCTCGACATCGTGGTGCGCCTGCTGGCGGGGGAGACGGTGTCGGCGAAGACACCCACGCACGAATTGATCGACGCACGCCTGCAATTGGCGCCGTACTCCGAGGGCGGCGTTCCGTTGGCGGTGGCGGCCGTCGCGTCACCGACAGGCGCGCGGCTGGCTGGTAAGCACGGCATCGGTCTGCTGTCGATCGGGGCGACACTGGTGGTCGAAGGGTTCGACGCGCTCGCGTTTCACTGGGGCATCGTCGAAGAGCGGGCCGCGACGTTCGGCACGCGGGTCGACCGCAACAACTGGACACTGGTCGGGCCCATGCACATCGCCGAGACCGAGGAACAGGCCCGCGCCGACGTGCGATTCGGCATCGAGCCGTGGTTCCGGTACTTCCAAAAGGTTGCCGCCTTCCCGCAGATGACGATCCCCGGCGACCAGATCGACGAGATGATCAACATCATCAACGACGCGGGGGCCGGCGTCATCGGCACGCCCGATCAGGCGCGGGCACAGGTGCAGCGGCTGTGGGATCAATCGGGCGGCTTCGGCTGCTTCCTGCAGATGGGTCACGAATGGGCGAATCCTGCGGCGACGAAGCGCTCCGCTGAGCTGTTCGCCGCTGAGGTGATGCCGCACTTCCAGGGTCAGGCGCAACCAACACTGGACGCCGCCGCGCGCGCCAGCGAGGTGCGCGACGACCTGGCTCAGACCCAGCTTCAGGCGATCGACCACATGACCAAGAAGTATCAGGACGAAGTCGACGCGAAATGACCTGCGGCGCTTAGTGACCCGCCGTGGCCAGCATGTCGAGGATCTGCTTGGGCCCCAGCGGCGATCCGGACACGGCGACGCCGAGCGGTGCGAGCGCATCGGCCACCGCGTTGACCACCGCCGCAGGTGATGCGATGGCACCGCCTTCACCCATCCCCTTGACCCCCAAGGGGTTCGGCCCCGGTGACTCGATGTGGCCGATCTCGATGGTCGGCGCCTCGGCAGCGGTCGGCACCAGGTAGTCGACGAAGGTGCTGCTGAGCGGGTTGCCGTCGTCGTCGTACACCATGTGCTCGTAGAGCACACCGCCGACGCCCTGCACCACGCCGCCGCACACCTGACCTTCGACCACTTTCGGGTTGATCATCCGGCCGCAGTCCTCGCTGACGACGTAGCGCAGGATCGTCACCCGTCCCGTATCGACGTCGACCTCGCAGGTGCAGATATGGCATGCATTGGAGAACGTGAACGGCGGCGCCTTGAAGCGATGCGATGCCTCGAGTCCCGGCGCCGTGCCTGCCGGCAACATGTCGTGCCCGATATAGGCCAACTGGCCGAGTTCGGCGAAGCTGATTCCCTTGGTCGCCGTGCCCCGCACGAACACTCGACGGTCGTCGACATCGAGGTCCTCGACCGCGGCTTCCAGTGCGTCGGCGGCGATCTCGAGCAATTTCGACCGCAGTTCGATGGTCGCCTGGGCCACCGCGTTGCCGCAGAGCACTGCGGTGCGGCTGCCCCCGGTGCCTCCGCTGTACGGGGTGGCTGCGGTGTCGCCCTGGATGACGGTGATGTCGTCGGGTCTGCAGCCGAGATGTTCGGCGACCACCTGTTTCATCGTCGACACGATGCTCATGCCGGTGCTGCAGCTACCGAGCAACACGGTGACCTTGCCGCGGTGATCCATGCGCACCACCGCGGCCTCGGTGCCCAGCCCGCCGACGGCGATCGCCGACGGTTCGACGCACAGGCTGATACCGATTCCGAGGTAGCGCCCCTGCGCGCGGGCCGACGCCTGTTCGGCTCGGAAGCCGTCGTAATCGATCATCGTCGCGGCCTGCTCGAGCGTCTCGGACGGGGTGATCGAGTCGAAGCACATGCCGCTCGGCAATGTGTACGGCAGGTCCTCAGTACGAATCATGTTGCGGCGACGCAGTTCCAGCGGGTCGACGCCGACCTGGCGTGCCGCGGTGTCCATCAACTGCTCGATGCCCACCGCATACATGAGGAACGGGCCGCGGTACGGGGCCTTGCCGCAGGTGTTCGTGTACACCGCCTCACCCGCGAAACCGGTCTTGGGAATCTTGTAGGCGTTCGACAGAAACGGCGCCACGAAGGCAGCCATGCCCGACGATCCCATGGCCTGGTAAGCGCCGATGTTCTCGACGTATTCACCGCGGATGGCGGTGATGGTGCCGTTCGCGTCCAACGCCATCGACAGGTCCATCTTCTCGTCGCGGGCGTGTGCTGCCGCCGTCAGGTTTTCGCGGCGGTCCTCGAGCCAGCGCACCGGACGACCAAGCAGGGTAGCGGCGAGCACGACCGCCCATTCGTCGCGGCCCAAGGCCATCTTCTGGCCGAATCCGCCACCGACATCCGGTTGGATTACCCGTATCTGGTTGCTGTTGATATCGAGCAATCCGGCGAGAAAGGCCTGTACCTCGTGCGCGCCTTGGGTGGCGCTCCACACGGTCAGGGTCTGCCCATAGGGTTCCCAGTCGGCAATGATGCCGCGACATTCCATCGGCACCTGCACGTAGCGGTGCATCACGATGGTGTCGCGCACGACGTGTGCAGCGTCGGCGAAGGCCTGCTCGAGATCGGGGGCGCCGAAGAACGGGATTGAGGAAGGGGTGTTGGTGCCGAGTTCCGGATGCACCAGCACGCTGTCGTCGGTGCGTGCGGCGTCGAGGTCGACGACCGGATCCTGGGGCTCGATGTCCAACCCGATCAGTTCGACGGCATCCTCGGCGAGGTAACGGTTCTCGGCTATGACGATGGCGATCGGGTCGCCGACGTAGCGGACGTCGTTCTCGGCTAGGCAATACTTCGGCGGATACGGTGCTTTCGGCAAGGCGGCCAGGGATGTGTTGTGCACCAGCGGGTTCAGGTCGGCGGCGGTGTACACGGCCCGCACCCCCGGCGCCGACCGGGCCGCCGCCACGTCGAGTCCGACGATGCGGCCGCGTGCCACCTCGCTGCGCAGGAACGCGGCATCCGAGACGCCGGGAACCACCACGTCGCCGATGAAGCGACCGCGACCGGACAGCAGCCGCGGATCCTCCGAGCGGGCGATGGCCTGCCCCATGAATCTCCCTGCGGTCATGCCGGACTCCCGTTGCTCGCCGCGCGTTTCACCGCGGCGACGATGCCCTGATATCCGGTGCAGCGGCACAGGTTTCCGGACAGCGCCTCGCGGATTTCGTCATCCGAAGGGTGTGGATGCTCTTTGAGGAACGCGTGCGCCGAGACCACGAACCCCGGTGTGCAGAAACCACATTGCAGCCCGTGTTCGGACTGGAAGGCCGCCTGGATCGGGGTCAGTTCGCCGTTGCGTTCGGACAGGCCTTCGATTGTCGTCACCTCGGCGCCGTCGGCCTGGGCTGCGAACATCAGGCAGGAGCGCACCGCCTCGCCATCGAGTAACACCGTGCATGCCCCGCAGACACCGTGTTCGCAGCCGAGGTGGGTGCCCGTCAGGCACAGATCGTCGCGCAGGAAGTCGGCCAATGTCCGCCGGGCTTCTACTGTCCGGGAACATCGTTCACCGTTGACGGTCACGGTCACTGCGACTTCACGCATGCTTCGCCTCGTCGATCGCCGCCGCAAGCACTTGTGGGACAAGTGTTTTGGCCATTCGTTTGCGTTGTTGACCCGATGCGTGCAAGTCATCGGGCGGATCGAGGGTGGATGCCAGTTCGGCGCCCAGCTCGGCGAGGTCCAGGTCGTCCACCGCGGACCCGGTGACCGCCGCTTCTACTGTCTGAGCCCGTACCGGCACACTGTCGACGCCGAACAGCGCCAATGCCGCTTTGCTCACCCGCTGGCCGTCGAGTTGGACACCGCACACCGCACCGCACATCGCGAAATCGCCCGCGCGCCTAGCCACCTCAGCAACGGCCCAACCACAGCTTCCGGGCCACACCGGGAACTGCGCCGCCACCAACACCTCGTCGGGTTCGACGGCCGTCGTCCACGTCGACCGGAAGAAGTCCGAAGCCGGGATGCTCCTGCGGCCGGTCGGGCCCGCGACCTCGAGTGAGGCGTCGAGCGCCAGCGCCACCGCGGGATACTCCGCGGCCGGGTCGGCATGTGCAAGTGAGCCGCCGACCGTGCCGCGGTTGCGGATCTGGTAGTGGCCGATGTGCGAGGTTGCCTTGGCGAGCAGTGGCACCGCGGCGGCGTCGTCGCTGCGGGCGACGGCGGACTGCGTGGTCATGGCTGCGACGCGTACCGACCCGTTCTGCGCCGTGATACCGCGCAGGTCGGCTATCGCCCGCATGTCGATGAGGTGCTCGAAGCGTGAAAGCCGCAACGATAGCAGCGGAATCAAGCTCTGACCGCCCGCGAGGACCTTGGCTTCGTCGCCGTGCTGCTGTAGCAGCCCGATCGCCTCGGTGAGATCTCCCGGGCAGTGGTAGTCGAAGGCCGCCGGCTTCACAAAGTCCCCCCAGGTTCCCCTGGATAACGAATCGATTCACGCCCGAGCGAAGCATCGCACATCCCGGACGGCCAGGTGCACAGATCACGAAGGTCGTCAGCTCACCGCGGCGCGGCGTTGGCCTCGGTCACGATGTCAGGTTCGCGCTCCTGGTGTCGTCGGGTGGCCAGCACACAACCCGCCATGATGAGGGCCAGCGCGGCGACGTTGAGCGCCGTCAACGGCTCGTGCAGCACGATGACGCCCGCGGCCAACGCGACCGCCGGGTTGATGTAGGTGAACACCAGCGCGCGGGCGGCCCCGACTTCGCGGATGAGGGCGAAGAACACGATGAACGCCAGCGCGGTACAGATGATCGCGAGCCCAGCGAGCGCCAAAAGCACACGGGTCGAAGGCATCTCGTCGGGCCAGGTGGCCGCCGCGGGCCCGGCGTAAACCAGGGCGGCGAAGCCGAGGCAGACCGCGGTCATTGGCAGCGCGGGCACGTCGGCGAGATGGCGCGCGGCGATCAACGGCGCGATCGCGTAGCACGTCGCGACCAGCAGCACCTCGATGATCGGCCAGGTGCTTCCGCCTATGTGCGGGCCGGCCAGCACGGCGACGCCGGCGATGCCGACACCGAGGCCGATGACGCGTTTGTAGCCAAGGCGCTCACCGCCGGTGAAACGGTCCAAGACCGCGGCGATGATGGGTGAGGCGGCGATCAGCAGCCCGGTCATCGAGCTGGTCAGGTGGCGTTCGGCGTCGGAGAGCAGCCACCACGCGGCGATGATCTCGAAGAACGCGAAGCCCAGCAGTGCCTTCCAGTGGTTCCGCACTATCGTCATGGTCTGCCGCGAGAACGCCAGGGGCAGCAGCACCGCGGCGCCGACCGCGGTTCGGGCCAACACCAACACCGGCACCGAAACGCCTTCTACGGCGATCTTGATCATCAGATAGGGGATACCCCAGATGATGCTCATCGCGAGGAACAGGATCCAGCCGCGAGAGCTCACGTCATTACCCTACGAGACGTGGACAAGCGAAATTCCCGCGTGGCCGAGGCGGTGGCCGCGGCGGGTATCGAGCCCAATGTCAGGATCCTCGATGCCGACGCGAAAACCGCGGTCGCGGCGGCAGCCCAGTTGGGCTGCGAGGTCGGAGCGATCGCGAACAGCTTGGTGTTCGACTGCGACGGCGAACCGCTGCTGGTGATGTCGAGCGGCGCGCACCGCGTCGACACCGACCTGGTGGCCCGTGCGCTCGGCGCCGCCGCGATGCGCAAGGCCGATCCGCGGTTGGTGCGCAGCGCGACCGGTCAGGTGATCGGTGGGGTCGCCCCGACCGGGCACCCGAGCCCGCTACGCACCGTTGTCGACGAGACACTGGCGCAGTATCCGGTGATCTGGACCGCGGCCGGCACCGCCGACTCGGTGATGTCGATGACGTACGAACAGCTGCTGGTGCTGACCGGAGGCAAGGCGATGCCGGTGCGCTGACCGTCGGCGAACGTGGGTTACCCGCACGCTTCAAGCGCAGAAAGTGTGCGGGTAACCCACGTTCGGCGCTCAGTTCTTGGTCAGCTCCGCGTAGCGTGCGACGTGGTAGTCGGTCGAGCCGAATTCGTACTGCAGCGCGGTGAGTCGTTTGAAGTAGTGGCCGATCGCCAGTTCCTCGGTCATACCCATCCCCCCGTGCAACTGCACCGCCTGCTGACCGACGAAGCGCGCCGCCCGCCCGATCGTGGCCTTCGCCGCCGACACCGCTTTGGCACGGGTGTCGACATCGGCCTCGAGGTTCAACACCGCCAGGAATACCGCTGCGACAGCCTGTTCGACCTCCATGTACATGTCGACCATCCGGTGTTGCAGCACCTGGAAGCTGCCGATCGGTTGGCCGAACTGCTGGCGCTGTTTACAGTATTCGACGGTGTCGGCCAACACTTTTTGCATCAACCCGACAGCTTCGGCGCAGACCGCCGCCGCGCCCTCGTCACGTGCCTGCGCCAGCGACGGCCACGCTTGTCCCTCCTCGCCGAGCAAGGTTGCGGGAACGCCGTCGAATCGGAGGTCGGCGGCGCGCCGATCGTCGACGGTCCGGTAGTGGTGCGCCTCGATCGCGGACCAATCGGCGTCGACAAGGAACAGCGACAATCCGCCAGGCGTGCGCGCCGTGACCAGCAAATGTGTCGCCAGCGGCGCGCTCATCGCGACGATCTTCGCGCCGCGCAAAGACCATGCGGCCCCGGTCTTTTCGGCGACCATCGACACCTGTTGCCAATGGTCACCGGTGTCGGCTTCCGTGGCGGCCAACGCCACGATCGCGGTCCCGCCCACCACCTTCTCCAGCAGTGCGGTGGCCTCCGCGCCACCGGCGCGGCGCAACAGACCACCGGCCACCACCACCGTGTCAACGTACGGCTCGACCACCAGCGCATGCCCCAGCGCTTCGGCGATCACCATGACTTCGACTGGGCCACCGCCTATTCCGCCCACCTCTTCCGGCAGTGCGGCACCCAGGATGCCGAGCTCGTCGGCGAATCCGCGCCAGATGTCTGGCTGCCAGCCAGCGCCGGACTTGGCGGCGGCGCGGCTCTTTTCGAGGGCATACCGCGTCGACAGAAACTTGCCGAGCCCGTCGCGCAGCAGTTCTTGTTCCTTGGTCAGATTGAAGTCCATTTACAACCCCAGGGCCGCTTTGGCGAGAATGTTGCGCTGAATTTCGTTGCTGCCGGCGTAGATTGAGCCGGCCCTGTCGTTGAAGTAGCGAAGTGGCGCCACCGCCTGCCATGGCTCACCGCTGACGTACCCGTCTGGTGGCGGCTCGTACTCCGAGATGGGACCGCCGGGCCATGTCGCGTGCGGTTGGTAGACGCGTCCGCGCGGACCGGCGGTCTCCATCGTCAGTTCGGTGAGTGACTGACTCAGCTCGGTGGCCAGCACCTTGAGCATCGACGCGCCGGGTCCGGGATGACCGCCTCCGGCGAGCGCGGCCAGCACACGGTATTCGAGGATTTCGAGGACCTCGGTGCGGATGCGGGCATCGGCGAGCTTGCGTGCGAACGCCGGATCGTCGATCAGTCGGCCACCGCCCTGGGCCGGCTGATCGGCGGCCTTTGCCGCGATTTCCTCCGCCATCACCTGCAGCGCAGGCGATGCTGCGCCGCCGCCTCTTTCGAACTCCAGCAGATACTTCGCCACGGTCCAGCCGTCGTCGATCCGGCCGAGCACGTTGGCCTTCGGTACCCGCACTTCGTCGAAGAAGACTTGATTCTGGATCTCCTCACCCGAAGTCATCACCAGCGGCCGGATCTCGATGCCCGGTGTGGTCATGTCGATCAGGATGAATGTGATGCCCTGCTGCTTCTTCTGTGTTCTCGACGTGCGGACGAGGGCGAACATCCAATTCGCCTCACCCGCGTGCGTCGTCCAGATCTTGCTTCCGGTGCACACCAGGTCGTCCCCGTCGTCGACCGCGGCCATCGACAGCGCCGCCAGATCTGAACCCGCCTCGGGTTCTGAGTAGCCCTGGCAGAAGAACACCTCGCCGGTGAGGATCCGGGGCAGGAAGAAGTCCTTCTGGGCGTCGGTGCCGAACTTGATGATGGCGTGGGCGACCATCCGGATGCCCATCGGAGACAGCGAGGGCGACCCGGCCAGTTGTGACTCACGGCTGAAGATGTAGTGCTGGGTCAGGCTCCAGTCGCAGCCGCCGTATTCGACCGGCCACGCGGGCGCCGCCCAGCCCCGCTCATGCAGGATCCGCTGCCACTGCATGCTCGCCTCGTGATCGGCGTACACGCTGGTCATCAGGCGGCCGGCCTGTCGCAGTTCCTGCGTCAACTTTTCCCTCAGGAAGGCGCGCACCTCGTCTCGAAACGCCAAATCGCTCGCCGACCAATTGAGGTCCATGGCTCTCCCCTGTCTGTCGGAGCACTGCAGACACAGTAAACCTAGTTAGTTATGTGGGCTACGGTGGGTGACAGTCAAGTTAATGGCTGTTCAGGTGTTGCGCCCGGTCAGCGCTTCGCGCATGCGGCCGATGGACCCGACGGCGCGGCGCAAGCTATTGTTCGCAGCCCGGGTTGCCCCGGAGTTATACCCGGATCACGGTGACGACGCAGGGCGCAACGGCCATAATCGGGGAGGTGGAGCGGCGGCGAGATGACCTGGACGGTCAGGATCCGATGACGCTGCTCATGCAGCTACCGGCATTGGTGGTGCTGGAACGGTTTCCGGTGCCGGTGTTGGCCATCGCCGAAGACGGCACCATCCTGTTCGCGAACGCGGCCTTTGCCGACATGCTCGGCTACCCAGCCGAGACGGTCACGGCGTTGAAATTCCACGAGATCTTTCAAACTCTGCCCGCAGACGATTCCGCTGTTTCGGTCGTACGTGCGCACGCGAATCTGATTGTCGAACTCGTCCATCAGGACCGGTCCATCGTGCGCGCGCGGATGAGCAAGTCGGCCCTGTTGCGTGGCGACGATCCGGTGGCGCTTGCCACCTTCCAGGATCTGACCGAGCGACTGTGGGCTGACGAACTGTAGTCAGTCAGCCACCGGAGTGGGGGAGCGGCGCATCACCTCGCGCGCTAGGAACTGTTTGAAGTACGGCAGCGAGTCGGTGGTCACGATCCCCGGCAAGAGCACTTCCCAGGCCCTGGTCACGCGGACCAAGACGTCGGCCCCCGCCGTTATCGCACTGGCCAGCAGTTCCGCCCCAAGCAACGCGCCGACGATCGTCTCGCCGACGGCCTGCGGATCGACGTCTTCACGTACGTCGCCTTCATCGATCGCCTGCCGCGTGTACCGCGTCATCTCCGCCGTCCAGCCGTTATAGGTGCGGGACGCGATCTCGTTGAATTCACCGAAGGCCCGCAGGAGTTGCGTTCCGCTGCGAGCGATCTGCTCGGCGGCCATCAGGTCCGCGAGGACGAAGACGCCGTGGATGATGTTCTCCAGCGCCGGCGCCGACGAGGTGGCGATGCTGCGAAACGCCTCGGCGAGACGGACGTTGGCCTCCGTGATGATCGCGGTGGCCAGCGACTCCTTGGATTCGAAGTGGTAGTACAGCGCGCCTTTTGTCATCTCGGCACGTTCGATGATGTCGCCCAATCCCGCGGCCTGATAACCGATTTCGTTGAACACCTCGACCGCGGAGGCGATGATCCGTCTGCGGGTGGCCTCGGACCGCGCTTGGCGCACCATCGTCCGAGTACCTCCAGAAACTCCGTCGACCGTCCTGGATCGGCCTGGCCCACGGCATCCTAACCTAGAACAGTTTCCTCGATCGGCGTCGCGTTCTTCTGCGCGACGGCGGTGCGCCGCTTGAGGAACTGGAGCAGGTAGTCGATCCGGTCCGGCTTGACGAATCCGTTCAACGCCAACACCCAGAGATTCTCGAGGTCGCTCAAGAACTGCGCAGGCTGTGCCAGGCTGCTGGTCTGACGCAGCCCCAGGTACATCGACACCAGGAGCTTCGCGATGCTGCGCGGGTCGCGCCCTTCGACGATGTCCCCGTCTCGGATGGCTTTCTCGGCGATCGCCGTGAACGCGTCCGCCCACTGTCCGAGGACGTGAGTCTGTAGGCCGTCGCTGCGGCCGACGGACTCGAGCAGATTCAACCCGGCCCGGGCGATCTCGTCTCCGATGTCTTCGACGGCGACCAGATAGACGATGTCGATCAGGGTCTCCAGGCCCGACAGTTTGCGGGCCAGCAGGCCGTCGACGGACGCCGACGCCAACTCGAACCGGTGCTCGACGATCGCCGCCGCCAGCGCGTGCTTGGACCGGAAGTGGAAGTACATCGCACCCTTGGTGACTTCCGCGTCGGCCAGAATGTCGTCGAGGCTGACCAGGCTGTACGACTTGCGCGCGAACTGTCGAGACGCCGCGCGGAGAATCTGTTGCCGCGTGGTGTCGGCTCGCCTGTCGAGCTGTTCGGTCACATCCCAGCCTCGAAATCTGGACGGTGGCGCCGGTCGAGTAATCGTGCTTTCGGTAAATAACTCAATTCTGCCGATTCTTTCACCCGATGCGCATTACCGGCAGGTTCGGGCGTCCCACTTTTGCAAGGCAAACCCCTCACGACCCTCCTCGGCGAACTTCGGCTGTGCTGGCGAGGCAAAGCTGACGGGCAATACTTTAAGTCATTTTTTGACCTGCATATCAGCCAAAAAGTATGTAAGGTACACATTGTGATGACTGGCGGTCCGGTCAACGGGGGGCGGCTCCAAAGGGTTGATCCCAAGGTCAGCGCGTGCGTTTACGCGCCCATAACGCTATCGCCGTGCAAATCCCAGTGGTATTTTCTTCCCGTTGCCATAGTTCGCGCTGGCAAACCCCCTCGAACCCCTGCGCGGGCTGTGGCAACTTCGTGTCGGCCGTTTGAACTACCGCGGGATTTGTCGAGCGTGTCCGCCCAAACTCACCGGTCATCACGTCCAAAACCGCGGCGGAACACTCGCCGGCGGTATCGATATCGTCCGATTTAGCAATACCGAGGTAATTAACGGTGAACTGGGACTTAGAAGTCGACGTGGTGTGTACCGGCGCCGGGGTTGCTGGGCTGGCGCACTCGGTGGCGGTTGTCGACATGGACGGCGAGGTGTTCGTCGCCAGTGCCGACGACGCCCGATCCGGCGGGACACCGGTAGCCGTCCGGTCGCGTGTCGACCGACTGCACTGGCTCGATCTGCACGTGTCGGATCCGGAGACCAACGAATACTTCGCCGCCTTGTCATCCGACCTGGGTCCGCTGACCAGGTTCGCGGGTGACGTCGACCTGCCTATCCGCGTGGTGGATCAGGCCCAACCGGTGCAGGCGCGCGGCACCGTCCCACCTTTCGTCGGCGCCCGGCTGCGCGACTGGGCGGCGCGTTGCCTGGTGTCGCCCTACGGTTATCTCTCCACCCGGGTGGTGGACTGGCAGTCGACCACGTTGCGTACTGCCGACGGCGAGGCGATCGAGGTCGCCGAGATCGGATCGATCGCGCCGGATCCGGACAACGTGAATGGCTCAGTGATGGAGTGGCTCACCGCCAAGGCGCGTGACCGCGAAATCGAGATTTCTCACGCGACGTCACTGGAGCGCATCGTCTTCGAGGAGGGCGAGGTGCTGGGCGCCGAATTCATGACGCCCGACGGTCCACTGGCCGTGCGTGCGCGGCACGGGGTGACGGTCGCCGCAGGCGGGCCGCAGGCCGCCACCGGTGCCGGTCGGCCGTTACCCGCCGACGCCGCCCTGCGCCTGTGTCTGGTCAGCCGACCCGCCAGCCGCTTCGGCCGTCTGGAACTGCTGAGCTCTGAGCCGCTTCCCAAAAGCGTCGCCTCCACATGCCGGGCAATGAGCAGGCGGTTGCCCGCGAACATGCGCGAGGCGCACACCCGCCTACAGACGTGGCGCTGCGGAAAAGTCGACGGATATCCGGCCCCTGGCCAGTAGGGATTCCATCACGTCTCCGACCACCGGCCGCGACAACAGGAACCCCTGCGCCCGGTAGCAGCCGTGCCGAAGCAATGTGAGGGCGGCTGTCTCGGTCTCCACGCCCTCGGCGACCAGTTGCAGCCCGAACGCTTCCGCCAATGCGATGATGGCCCGCACGATCGCGAGGTCTCCCGGGGAGGAGCCCAGATCGCGCACGAACCCCCTGTCGATCTTGAGCGTGTCGACTGGAAGTGACTTCAGGTGTGACAGCACGCTGTATCCGGTGCCGAAGTCGTCGATCGCAACCTGAAGGCCAGCCCGCTTGAGCCCGGCCAAGGTGATGCGGGTGGTCTCGATGTCCTGCACCACAACGCTTTCGGTGATCTCCAGGCAGACCGAGCCACCGTCGAGCCCGAATTCGGCGATGATGTCCGCGACGGTGTCGACGAAACCGTCGGTGACCAACTGAACCGGTGAGACGTTGATGCGCAGCACCGTTTCGTGTCCCACTCCACGCGACCGCCACTGGGCAAATTCGGCGCACGCTGCGCGCATCACCCAACGGCCCAATTCGCCTGCGAGATTTATCGATTCGGCAACGCCGATGAACGAGTCGGGGGACAGGAGCCCGCGAGTGGGGTGGTCCCACCGCACCAGTGCCTCGGCCGCCAGGATCTCCCCGGTGCGCATGTCGACCTCCGGCAGGTAGTGCAGCACCAGCAAGCCGTTCTCGATCACACTCTGCAGGTGAAGCTCGATGTCGTTGCGAAACTCGCTGTCCAGCGACATCTCGTCGGAGAACACCGCAACCTTGTTGCCGCCGGAGCTCTTGGCCGTCAGCACCGCCTGGTCGGCGCGCCGCAGCAGATCCGAGGTGGTGTCGCGGCCCGGAACGCCAAGCGCCACACCGATACTGACGGTGCGAGTGAGCATCTCACCGTCGATGGCGACCCGTTCGCGCAGCGTCGACCGCAGGCGGTAGGCCAGCGCCTCCGCGGTCTCGGCGTCCATCGGCGCGGCGGGCACCACGACGAACTCGTCGCCTCCGAGGCGGGCGATCAAACTGGGTCCTTCGACGCCTTCGCGCAGCCGTTCGGCGAGGACGCGGATGAACCAGTCGCCTGCGGTGTGGCCGAGATAATCGTTGATGGCCTTGAGCCGGTCCAGGTCGAAAAACAACGCCGACACCGGCCCTTGTTCTCCCAGGGCGAGCCTGGCGTCGAGGTGGGCCAGCAATGCGCGGCGGTTGTGCAGTCCGGTCAGATCGTCGTGCTCGGCGAGGTAGCGGAGTTGTTCTTCGGCAAGCACGCGGGCCTGCACCTGTGCGAACAACGAGGCGATCGCTTTGAGCGCGTTGAGTTCTTCCGGCGACCAGTCACGGTCGCCGAACTTGACGAAACCGAGCACACCGGTGGTGACGTCACCGGACAGCAGCGGCACACACGCCATCGAAGTCGCCGCGACCTGTCTGCTCTCGTTGATCGTGCGCTGATAGTCGTCGGTGGCAGGCTCAGGGCGAAAGACGATCGGTTCCTTCTGATGCTCACAAAGCGCGAAGACCGGGTCGGCGTCGGCGAAGTAGACGACGGCGAGGGGATCCGGGTCGGGAATACCGGGCCGGACCGGCCACTCGGCGACGAGGATGGACGCGCGGATGCGGTGATCGTTGCGGCGCAGGAAGCTGACATCGACATCGAAGTACGCGACGAGATCGGCGAGCACGTTCTGGCTCACCTCGACCGACGTGGCGGCGTTGACTCCCATCAGTTCGGTGGCCACTGATGTGACGACCATGTCCAGGCTGCTCGGCACCTGATCCTCCGTATCGGCGTCAGCCCCGCGGCGACGAAATTCGATGCAGTCCGCGTCGCCGGCTTGCCACCGACGGTCGCGGTGCGCGACTCAACCTGAGTACCAACACCTGTGACTCGTCCGCTGCGGTGTTGGCCAGCTTGCGGAAATTGTATTGCAGATCTCGAAGCTCCCCGGCGAAAGCGGGGGACAGCACGCGGAGGTCCTCCTCATCGTGCGCATAGAGAAACGGTGGCGAAACCGGTTGAACGGCAAGATCGTGGTGTTGTGCTGCGATCCAGACCGATTCGACGGCCGATCCGCCCCGCGCATAATCGGTCAGGCTGCGGCCTGCGACGGACACGACGGCGAGCGCGGCGCATTCGCGCACTCGCTGATAGGTGTCGTCGCCCAACGCAAATCCGGCGTTCCACGCCGCGAGGTTGGCCATCACGTCCGGCCGCCGCAGGATGTCGAGCATGACCAGATCCGCAGGGTCCAGTTCGAGGCTGCGGACGTCGATACCGGATTCCGGCGACGGATCACCTGGCATGCGGAGTTCCGCGAACATCTCCGCGTGCAACCGCGGCGTCAGGTACCGGATGCGGTCGGCTGCGGCGAGGAGGGTCGCGGCTCGTTCGAGGTCTGCTGTCTGGCTGAGGATCTCGAGGCGCGCACCTTCGTTTCGCGCGGCCGTTCCGAGCGCTTCGGCGGTGCTGTCGGCGATGACCACGCGGTCGCCGCGGTGTCGGTTCGTCTCCCTGCTCAACATGGCGTCGTAGAGCGGTGCGAGCTCCGGGTCGTCACCCGGCGCGAGCTGGACCACCGCGATCAGTGGCGACGCCTCGTCGCCGGGATGAAAGTCCACATCGCCGACCAGACCGTGCGCGGTCGCAGCGACGCGGGCGTTGAAGGTCGCCGCACCCAGCGCAACCGCACTGGCCCGGTAACGCACGTCCATCGCCGTCGTGTGCTCGGGGGCCAGCTTGATCGTCACCGTGCCGGCACCCGCCTCGATGTGCCATGGCTGGGCATTGCCGCCCGAGGGCGCTCGGGCAGCAGCAGCGGCGATACTCTCGGCGGCCCCTTGCGGTGCGACGTCAATGGCAGGTTCGTCGGTTGGCTGCGGCACACCAAACGGCGGTTCTGTAAGCATTTCGAGTGCTGCAGCGGTGTCGATTCGCACGCGGCCTGAGAGCAACGGCTGGCGCAGCCCGATACGTTTCACCGCTTCGGCAACGACGGCCACATTGAGCGCGACTTCCGACGCGAGTTGCGGCCACGTCGACAGCGTCTTACCGACCTCGACCAGTGAGGCCGCCATCCGAGGGGAGACTCGGGTGGCGTCTGTCATGCGAAGCGCATACGGAAGTTTGTCCTTATTGCTCAGGCCCGCAAGTCGCGAGGCATCCAGATCGCCCACCAGGCCGTGCATGATGGGTCGCGCCGGGTCGAGGTCGAACCGCTCCACATCCAGCAGGCCCTGATCGCTGGTGGCCATCAGCACTGGCAGGCGGCGCGCTCTGGCGGCCTCGCGGACAAGAACTTTCGCGTCCAGCGAATCGCATTCCTCGATGAGGATGTCGATGTCGTCGAGGAAGTCGTCGACCGTCTGCGGGGTGATGCCCGCCTGCATGACCGTGACCGGAAGGTACGGGTCGAGTTCGGCGATCCGCCTTGCACACACGACGGCCTTGTTCACCCCCAAGTCGAGAAGTGTCGCGGGCACCCGGTTCAGGTTCGACAGCTCGACGTCGTCGAAGTCGGTGAGTCGTAGTTTCCCGCAAAGCCCTTGTACGGCAAGGTTATAGGCGATCGCGTGGCCCACGCTGAGGCCGACGACCCCGACACGAAGCCGGCTGAGGCGGTCGAGCTCGTCGGTCGTGATCAGATTCCTGTTGCGGTCGAGGCGAACCAGCCGGAAGGCCTTCGGCCCGAGCGCACTGACGACGGTCCTGCGCCACGGATAGTAGACCCACCTGGTGGCCTCGTCGGCCACCTCAGGTGAGGGTGGCGGCCTGAGTCGGTGCAGCGCGGCCAGCTGTAGCGGCGCAGTGTCGAGGAATTCGACACTGCGGTCGGCCCGAAGTTCCGCCAGCATCGCATCGGCAGCCGGATCCCCTGCGCTGAGCACTATTCCGTTGCACTGCTGGCCGTCATCCATGGCCGAGGTCATCACACGCTTCCCGCGGTGGCGACGTCGGTGACTTGTGTTGCGATCTCCTTCTGCTCGGTGAAGAACATCGAAAGTTGTTTCGGGTCAGCATGGTTGGCGAAGGTCGCGCGGTCCCACCAGGCCAGCTTGGTCTGGTACCGCTCATCGGGATACGGCGTTGCCGGAATCTTGGTCGCCAACTGTCCACCGGACGAAAGCCATCGCTTGAGGACATACTCTGCCGCGGTCGCGACGATGAATTGGATATCGAGAAGGTTCAGCGCATGGAGCGGGGTTCGGGAGATCGCGCTGGTGAGTTGTCTGCCGCGGTCGGGATCGTCAGCCACCCATGCGGTTTTCATTTCGACGACGCCGAATGGCAGTCGGTCGGTCACCATCTTGCGTACCGCGTCCTGACCCGGTTGGCCGTTCCACTCGAGCAGTGCGTGGCATTCATCGGCGGACCGATAAGGACCCCGTCCTCTCAGGCCGGCGAGGACGCGGCCTGCGTCGTTGACGCAGGCCGCGAAGATCACCGTATCCTCGCCGCTTCGCAGCGCTTCCATGTCGAGCGCCCTTTCGACACCGTGTTTGCGGTAGCTCTGGCACGCGCCCCGCACATAATCCAGCCAAAGTTCTCGCTCGACCGAAGGCTGCGCGAATACGATTCTGCACTCACTGGCTGGATCCCAGCAGCTCGGGCTTCGCTCTAGACTGACGAATTTGCGGCAGGTAGTCGCGGACTGGGGAACTGTCATTCTTGTCCCTTCCTAGGGCAGCACGTCAACAAAGGTGTTGTGGCTGGCTGACGCAGATCAGTATCACGCCACGAGTAACTCGGATTCCAGCTAGCAATAAAAACTTTTCCTGCGCGTAGCTGCGCGGACGTCAATTGCTTGCGCGTCTGCGTCGAGGTAGTGCTCTGCTGGCAATCATCGGATGCGGAATTGGTACTGGTAATCACCTTACTGAGGGGTGGATGGCGAAGTTGACAGTCAGTGCCATTATTTGGTTCGGCGGGAGGGTAAGACATTTTGAGATTCTTTCGCTATATGATCTTTGAGCCAGTGAAATAGCCCGACAAGAGCTGTGCGCTGCCGGTCAGGCGGCGCCGCGAACTATTCCTTCGGCGGGGTACCCGCGCCCCGCGTCCGACGCGCCTGCGGACGCCTTCGATACCGGCGCGGCGGATCCTTGCTGGCGGGTATCGCGGCGATATGTACTGATTCTGCGTCCGGACCGGTATTGGGGTGACACCCTGTCACACGTGGAGGAGGAGTACCCGACCGCAGGTCCCGAGGGTTTGCCAGTGAAGGATGTGGGCAGGCTTTTATTGCGGTGTGCCGACCGGCCAGGCCTGGTCGCGGCGGTGAGTGCATTCCTGACGGGAGCAGGCGCCAACATCGTGTCGCTGGATCAGCATTCCACCGAGCAGTCCGGCGGGACGTTCATGCAGCGGACGATATTCCACCTGCCCGGGCTGACGGCAGCACGCGACGGGTTGGAGCGCGATTTTCGCGAACAGGTGGCTGGGCGGTTCGATATGGATTTCCGATTGACCGAAGCGGCCAAGCCGAAACGGGTCGCAATCATGGCGTCCAAGGAGGACCACTGCCTGCTCGACCTGTTGTGGCGTAATCGGCGCGGAGAACTCGACATGTCGGTTGTGATGGTGATTTCCAACCACCCCGATCTCGCCGATCAAGTGCGCCCATTCTCCGTGCCATTTCTGCATGTGCCTGTCAGCAAGGAAAATCGGGCGGAGGCGGAGCAGCGCCAACTCGACTTGTTGCGCGGAAACGTCGATCTGGTGGTATTGGCCAGGTACATGCAGATTTTGAGTCCGCAATTCCTTGCCGACGTCGGATGTCCGTTGATCAACATTCATCACTCATTTCTGCCTGCTTTCATCGGCGCCGCGCCGTATCGGCGGGCGAAGGAGCGTGGGGTCAAACTTGTCGGCGCGACAGCGCATTACGTGACCGAGGACCTCGACGAAGGGCCGATCATCGAGCAGGACGTGGTGCGGGTGGACCACCGTCACGGCGTCGACGATCTCGCGCGGCTGGGCGCGGATGTCGAACGCCTTGTTCTGTCGCGAGCGGTGCTATGGCACTGTGAGGATCGCATCATCCGATACGGCAACCAGACGGTCGTCTTCTAGGCGGTTAAGGAGAGAAGTGGTGAAGAAGTTCAGTGGGCTGGAAGAGTTCGCCGCTGCCCAGGGTAGCCAGCTCGGTCCCACGGATTGGCTCGAGGTGACCCAGGAGCGGGTCAATCTGTTCGCCGACGCCACCGACGATCATCAGTGGATCCATGTCGATCCGGAGCGCGCGGCCAACGGCCCCTTCGGCGGGACGATCGCACACGGCCTGCTGACGCTGTCGCTGCTACCGCATTTCACGTCGCAGATGTACACCGTCACCAACATCGCGATGGCGATCAACTACGGCTACAACAAGGTGCGCTTCATCACGCCGGTGAAGGTAGGCGCCAAGATCAGGGCCCGCGCCGAGATCACCAAGGTCGACCAGCTGGAAGGGGCCGTGCAGGCGACGCTGACGACGACCGTGGAAATCGAGGGCTCTGCCAAGCCCGCGGCCGTCGCCGAGTCGATCGTGCGGTTCATCGGCTGAGACTTCTTCCGGCGCGTGTCGGGACATTTTGCGTCTGCTATTCAGTACTGCGTCATGCCCTGATCAATCGAGATTGCCGCCGCGGTAACGTTTTTCGACTCGTCGCTGGCCAGCCAGCACACCGCGTCGGCGATGTCCTCCGGCTCTGCGGCCCACGTCGGCAGGAACGGTGTGATCATCTGCGCCAGCTGCGGGTAGGTCTCGATGGCGCGGCCGAGCGAGCCGATCATGTCGCCGCTGCCCATCAGGGTGTTGACCGCACCGGGATGCACGCTGTTGACGCGGATGGAGTATCTGCCCAATTCGGCTGCGAACGCGCGCGCCATCCCGGTGACCGCATGCTTGCTCGCGGTGTAGTGCACCATGAACGGCTGCATCTTGATGCCCGCGGCGGAGCTGATCAGGATGATCGAGCCGCCGCGGCCGCCGTCGATGATCTTCTGCGCGCCTGCCATGACGGTGTTCCAGGTACCGGTCACGTTGATGTCCATCACGTCGCGGAAGTCGTCGGCGGTGATCGCATCCCACGTCTGCGGCGCCGATACACCGGCGTTGGCCACGATGATGTCGAGTCGGCCCAACGCGGCGACTCCGTCGTCGACTGCGCTGCGGAGTCCGTCGGCGTCGCGGACGTCGACCACGGAAGCGAGGATCTTGCGGCCGGTCGCCTCGACGAGGCTGACGGTCTCTGCGAGGTCGTCCGGCGTCGCGGGATCGTAAGGGACGCAAGGGGGGAGCTCGCCTGCGATGTCGACGGCGATGATGTCGGCACCCTCACCTGCCATCCGCACGGCGTGTGCGCGGCCCTGACCGCGCGCCGCGCCTGTGATGAATGCGACCTTGTCCGCAAGCCGTCCGCTCACTTGGTCTCCTTCTGTGCCGCCTTGATCAGATTCGAGCCGATGATCAGTCGTTGGATCTCGCTGGTGCCCTCATACAGCCGTAGCAGGCGCACGTCGCGGTAGATCCGCTCGACGGGAACCTCCCGCATGTAGCCGCTGCCGCCGTGCACCTGAACGGCGAGATCGGCGACCTTGCCCGCCATTTCGGTGCAATACAGCTTGGCCGCCGACGGTGCGATTCTGCGATCCTCGCCGCTGACCCAGCGTCGGGCGGTGTCGCGAACAAGCGCCCGACCCGCCATCACGCCGGTCTGCATATCGGCGATCATTGCCTGCACCAGTTGGAAATTGCCGATCGGCGTGCCGCCCTGAGTCGCCGTGGCGGCGTAGGCGACGGATTCGTCGAGGGCGCGCTGCGCGATGCCGACGGCCAGTGCCGCAATGTGCACCCTGCCGCGCGCCAGGGACGTCATCGCGGCCCGGTAGCCGATGTCTTCGCTGCCGCCGATCAACGCCGCGTCGGGCACACGGACGTCGTCGAAACTGACGTCGGCGGTCCACGCGCCCTCCTGGCCCATCTTCGCGTCCTTCGCGCCGACGACGACACCCGCCGCTTCGGCGGGCACCAGGAACACCGCGATGCCGGAGCCGTCGTCGTCGGCGGGCCTGGTGCGGGCGAAGACGATGAACAGGTGGGCCATCGGCGCGTTGGTGATGAAACGCTTCTGCCCGTTGATGACCCAGTCACCGTCTACGCGTACGGCTTTCGTGCGCAGACCGGACGGATTCGAGCCCGCGCCCGGTTCGGTCAACGCAAAGGAGGCGATGAGTCCCGCGGCCATCGGCTCGAGCCAGCGCGCCTTCTGCTCGTCGGTGCCGAAGCCGACGAGAACTTGGCCGGCGATGCCGTTGTTGGTGCCGAACATCGACCGCAGCGCCAGCGATGTGTAACCGAGTTCCATCGCCAACTCGACATCCTGGGCGAGGTTGAGTCCGACGCCCCCCCACTCTTGCGGGATGGCGTATCCGAACAGTCCCATCTTCTTGGCGTGCTCGCGCAGGTCGTCGGGAACGCGGTCCTCGGTCAGGATCTCCTGCTCCCTGGGAACCACTGCGGTGCGGACGAATTGGCGGGTCTGCGCCAGGATTTCCCGGAAATCGTCGTCGCTGACGTCCGCGGTCATTGCGCTCCTCTTTCAGCTCTTTGGGCGCGAGCAGATGTAGGAAGCCCCGACACGCCGGGAAAAGGAACCATTTGCGTCTGCTGGCTGGCCCACGGTTTCCGAGATCATATATGAAATATGATGTGCGATTGACGGGGCCTTAACTCGGGCCTTGACCAGCAAAAAGGGGTGATCAGGTGTCGTTACTGGCCGGTCAGACCGCGGTCGTCACGGGCGGTGCGCAGGGTCTCGGATATGCCATCGCGGAGCAGTTCATCGCCGAGGGAGCGCGGGTGGTGCTGGGCGATCTGGACCTCGGCGCCACCGAAGCCGCGGCCAAGCAGTTGGGCGGCGATCAGGTGGCGCTTGCCGTGCGCTGCGACGTGACCAAGGCCGACGAGGTCGATGCGCTGGTGGCCGCCGCCGTCGACAGGTTCGGCGGCCTGGACATCATGGTCAACAACGCGGGCATCACCCGCGACGCGACGCTGCGCAAGATGACCGAAGACCAGTTCGATCAGGTGATCGCCGTACATCTGAAGGGCACCTGGAACGGCACCAAGGCGGCCGCGGCGATAATGCGCGAGAGCAAGCGCGGCGCGATCGTCAACATGTCGTCGATCTCGGGCAAGGTCGGCCTGGTCGGGCAGACCAACTACTCGGCGGCCAAGGCGGGCATCGTCGGCATGACGAAGGCCGCCGCCAAGGAACTCGCCCATCTCGGCGTCCGGGTCAACGCGATTCAGCCGGGCCTGATCCGGTCGGCGATGACCGAAGCGATGCCGCAACGCATTTGGGACCAGAAGTTGGCCGAGGTGCCGATGGGCCGAGCGGGCGAGCCCGCCGAGGTGGCCAAGGTCGCGTTGTTCTTGGCCAGCGATCTGTCGTCGTACATGACCGGCACCGTCCTCGAGGTCACCGGCGGAAGGCACATCTGATGCGTGAAGTTGTTGTCTGCGAACCTGTTCGGACGCCGATCGGCCGCTACGGCGGCATGTTCAAATCGCTGACCGCCGTCGACCTCGGCGTGGCCGCACTGAAGGGAATGCTGGAGCGCACCGGGATCGATCCCGCAGCGGTCGACGACGTCGTCCTCGGTCACTGCTATCCCAGCAGTGAAGCGCCCGCCATCGGACGCGTCGTGGCGCTGGACGCCGGGCTGCCGGTGACCGTGCCGGGCATGCAGGTCGACCGTCGCTGTGGCTCGGGATTACAGGCCGTCATCCAGGCCGCGCTGCAAGTCGCCAACGGCGACAACGACGTCGTCGTTGCCGGCGGCGCCGAAAACATGAGCAACGTGACGTTCTACTCGACCGACATGCGGTGGGGTGGCGCCCGCGGGGGCGTCAAGGTGCACGACAGTCTCGCGCGTGGGCGCACCACCGCAGGCGGCAAGCACTACCCGGTGCCGGGCGGCATGCTCGAGACGGCGGAGAACCTGCGCAGGCAGTACGGCATCACGCGCGCCGAACAGGACGAGCTGGCGGTGACGTCCCATCAACGCGCGGTCGCCGCGCAAAAGGACGGCATCCTCGCCGAGGAGATCATCCCGGTTGCGGTGCATACGCGCCAGGGTGAGGAGCTGATTGACACCGACGAGCATCCGCGTGCCGACACCTCCGTCGAGTCGCTGAGCAAGCTCAAACCTGTTCTGCTGGCTCAGGATCCCGAGGCGACCGTAACGGCGGGCAACTCGAGCGGGCAGAACGACGCCGCGTCGATGTGCATCGTGACGACGCCCCAGAAGGCCGACGAACTCGGCTTGACGCCGTTGGTTCGGTTGGTGTCGTGGGGCTCCGCGGGTGTCGCGCCGAACATCATGGGCATCGGCCCGGTGCCCGCCACCGAAGCGGCGCTGCGCAAGGCCGGGCTGAAACTGTCGGACATCGACCTGATCGAACTCAACGAGGCGTTCGCCGCGCAGGCGCTGGCGGTGATGCGGGAGTGGCAGTTCGGCCCGGCCGATCTCGACCGGACGAATGTGCATGGTTCGGGAATCTCGTTGGGGCACCCGGTCGGTGCGACGGGGGGCCGGATGCTCGCGACGTTGGCGAGAGAGCTCAACCGGCGCGGCGCCCGCTACGGCCTGGAAACCATGTGCATCGGCGGCGGGCAGGGCCTGGCGGCCGTGTTCGAGAGGGTCGGCCCATGACGCGATTGGCGCAGACGCTGGGGCTCACGGAGTTCCAGACCGAGATCGTCGCGACGGTCCGGCAATTCGTCGACAAAGAGATCATCCCGACCGCACAGGAACTCGAGCACACCGACACCTACCCGCAGGCCATCGTCGACGCGATGAAGGAGATGGGGCTGTTCGGGTTGATGATCCCCGAGGAGTACGGCGGGCTGGGGGAGTCGCTGCTCACCTACGCGCTGTGTGTCGAAGAGCTCGCCCGCGGCTGGATGAGCATCTCGGGTGTGATCAACACACACTTCATCGTGGCGTACATGATCCGTCAGCACGGCACCGATCGTCAGAAACAGCATTACCTACCCCGGATGGCCACCGGCGAGACCCGCGGTGCATTCTCGATGTCCGAACCGGAACTCGGCTCCGACGTCGCGGCGATCCGCACCAGGGCCACCCGCAACGCCGACGGCACCTACACCATCGACGGCCAGAAGATGTGGTTGACCAACGGCGGCAGCTCGACCTTGGTCGCCGTGCTGGTGCGCACCGACGAAGGCGCCGACAAACCGCACCGCAATCTGACCGCATTCCTGATCGAAAAGCCCACCGGCTTCGGCGAAGTCGCACCAGGGTTGACGATTCCGGGCAGGATCGACAAGCTTGGCTACAAGGGCATCGACACGACCGAGTTGATCTTCGACGGCTACGTGGCGAGCGCCGACGACATCCTCGGTGAAGCACCCGGCCAGGGCTTCTTCCAGATGATGGACGGCATCGAGGTGGGCCGCGTCAACGTTTCGGCCAGGGCGTGTGGCGTCGGCATCCGCGCCTTCGAACTCGCGGTGCGCTATGCGCAGCAACGCCAGACGTTCGGCAAGCCGATCGCCGACCACCAGGCCATCGCGTTCCAATTGGCGGAGATGGCAACGAAAATCGAGGCCGCGCACCTGATGATGGTCAACGCGGCCCGGCTCAAGGACTCCGGGGAGCGCAACGACGTCGCGGCGGGAATGGCGAAATACCTGGCGAGCGAGTTCTGCGCCGAGGTCACTCAGCAGAGCTTCCGCATCCACGGCGGCTACGGCTACTCGAAAGAGTATGAGATCGAGCGGTTGATGCGCGACGCGCCGTTCCTGTTGATCGGCGAGGGCACCAGCGAGATCCAGAAGAACATCATCAGCAAGCGACTGCTCGCCGACTACCGGATCTGACCATGTCCGCACCCGAGTTCGCGTTCCGGCCGCAGCTGGCCGAGGACGTCGCGCGCTATGTCCGCAGGCGCATCTTCGACGGCACATATGCTGCGGGGCAATACATCCGGCTGGATCAGTTGGCCGCAGAACTTGGTGTCAGCGTCACGCCGGTGCGCGAGGCGCTCTTCGTACTGAGCGCGGAAGGCCTGCTCGCCCAGCAGCCCCGGCGCGGCTTCGTGGTGGTCCCGGTGACCGCTCGGGATCTCGCTGACGTTGCGAAGGTGCAGGCCCACATCGGCGGTGAACTCGCCGCGCGGGCCGCCGCGAACATCACCGAGGCGCAGATCAGAGAACTGGAGAAGATCCAGACCGAACTGGAAGACGCCTACATCGCCGACGACGACGAGCGCGCCGTTCGGCTCAACCACGAGTTCCACAAGGCGATCAACGTGGCGGCCGATTCGCCCAAGCTCGCCCAGTTGATGTCACAGATCACCCGCTACGCGCCCGAGTCGGTGTTCCCGACCATCGCCGGCTGGCCGGAACAGTCGACCGAACATCACCGGAAGTTGTTGGCCGCGCTGGAGGCACACGACGAGACCCTCGCGCGTACCGCGATGTCCGAACATCTCGCCGCCGGTGCGGCACCGTTGATCGAGCACCTCACGCACCGCGGCGTGGTCAATTAACCCGGTGAGCAGACGCAAAACTGCCCTTTTGTGCCGGCGGTTTCACGCGGTGATTGCAACAGTGGGTGGTTTGGGTGGTTCTGAGAGTAGTTCGTCGAGGACTTCGGCGGGT
>NZ_LZHZ01000055.1 GCF_001667505.1 Mycobacterium sp. ACS1612 | reverse complement strand
CCGGTGGGCGTCAAGCTGCGCAACGAGATCGGCATCGACAACATCTGCTGGGAAGCCGACTACCCACACAGCGACTCGATGTGGCCGGGCGCGCCGGAACAGCTCCACGAGGTGCTGACTGACAACAACGTGCCCGACGACGAAGTCAACAAGATGACCTTCGAAAACGCCATGCGCTGGTATCACTGGGACCCGTTCACCCACATCAGCCGCGAACAAGCCACCGTCGGCGCACTCCGCAAAGCCGCCGAAGGCCACGACGTCTCCATCCGCGCCCTCTCCCACAAGGAGAAAACCGGCGCGTCGTTCGCCGATTTCGCGGCGAGCGCCAAAGAGTTGACCGGCAACAAGGACTGAGTCGTAGTTTCTAGTGTGAAGTGCGCCGGTGCGGTGGGACCGTTTCTCGCACCGGCGTACTGCCATGTGACCTGAGGAGAGCCACCGTGCCGGGCGGAATGAGTTTCGAGCTGACCGAGGATCAGGAACTGATCCGCAAGTCCGTCGCCGAATTGGCGGGCAAGTTCGACGATCACTACTGGATGGCCAAGGACCAGGCCCACGAATTCCCTCAGGAGTTCTACGACGCCATCGCCAAAGGCGGCTGGCTCGGCATGACCATCCCCGAGGAATACGGCGGCCACGGCCTCGGCATCACCGAGGCCACGCTGCTGCTCGAGGAGGTATCGCGGTCCGGGGCGGCGATGAACGGCGCGAGCGCCATCCATCTGTCGATTTTCGGAATGCAGCCGGTGGTCAAACACGGCTCCGAGGAACTGAAGAAGGCGACGCTGCCGCGGATCGTTAACGGCGATCTGCACGTGTGCTTCGGCGTCACCGAACCCGGTGCCGGCCTTGATACATCACGTATCACCACGTTCGCCAAGCGCGAAGGCGACCACTACCGGGTCAATGGCAGGAAGGTCTGGATCTCCAAGGCGCTGGAGTCGGAGAAGATCCTGCTGCTGACCCGCACCGAGTCGCTGAGCGACGTGGAAAAACGAGGCACCAAGAAGACCGACGGCATGACGTTGTTCCTGACCGACCTCGACCGCGACCATGTCGACATCCGCCCGATCAACAAGATGGGCCGCAACGCGGTGAGTTCCAACGAAGTGTTCATCGACGACCTGATGGTGCCGGTCGCGGACCGCGTCGGCGAGGAAGGCAAGGGCTTCAAGTACATCCTCGACGGGCTCAACCCCGAGCGGATGCTGATCGCCGCCGAAGCACTGGGCATCGGCAGGGTCGCGCTGGAGAAGGCCGTCAAGTACGGCAACGAACGCGTCGTATTCAACCGTCCCATCGGGATGAATCAGGGCCTGCAGTTCCCGCTCGCCGATTCGCTGGCCCGGCTGGACGCCGCCGAGTTGGTGTTGCGCAAGGCGACCTGGCTCTACGACAACGGCAAACCCTGTGGGCGCGAAGCGAACACGGCCAAGTACCTGTGCGCCGACGCCGGATTCGCCGCCGCCGACCGCGCCCTGCAGTTGCACGGCGGGATGGGCTATTCCGAGGAGTACAACGTGTCGCGATACTTCCGCGAATCGCGGCTGATGAAGATCGCGCCGGTCAGTCAGGAGATGATCCTGAACTTCCTCGGCGAACACGTACTTGGCATGCCCAGGAGCTACTGAATGACGAATTACTTCGACCTGACCGGCCGCTCGGCCCTGGTGACCGGGGCCGCGGGCGGCATCGGCTCAGCGGTGGCAACCGCGCTGGCCGACGCGGGCGCCGCCGTGCTCGTCACCGACCTCGACAAGGACGCGGCCGCCGCAGTGGCCGAACGCATTTCAGAAGCCGGCGGCAGGGCCGACTCTGCCGCGCTCGATGTGTCCGACCGCGACTCCGCCGACGCGGCGGCGGCGCAGGCGGCGGCACTGGCCGACGGTGCGCTGCACATCGTGATCAACAACGCAGGCGTCACCAAACCTGCGATGTTCGAGAAGACCACCGAAGAATCGTTCCGACTGCTGTTCGACATCCATGTGATGGGCGCCTTCAACGTCACGCAGGCGGCGCTGCCCTACATTCCGACCGACGGCACCGGCCGGATCGTCAACGTGACGTCGGCGGCCGGACTCACCGGCACACTCGGGCAGGTCAACTACTCAGCGGCCAAGGCCTCCATCATCGGCTTCACAAAATCGCTGGCCCGCGAACTGGCCACCAAGAGCATCAACGTCAATGCGCTCGCCCCGTTGGCCGCCACACCGATGACCGAAACCATCCGCACCAACGAGAAATTCGCGGCCAACATGATGAACCGCATTCCGATGAAGCGGTGGGCCGAGCCGTCGGAGATCGCGGGCGCATTCGTGTTCATGGCCTCCGATGCCGCGTCGTACATCACCGGGCAGGTGCTGCCCGTCGACGGCGGCATGGTGATGTGACGACGTCACCTGCACCGCTTGCCGGCGTCACCGTCGTGGCCATGGAACAGGCCGTTGCCGCGCCGATGTGCACCCGCGTCCTCGCCGACTTCGGGGCGCGCGTCATCAAAGTGGAGAACCCCGACGGCGGCGACTTCGCGCGCCACTACGACGACGTGGTCAACGGGCCGGGTGGTCTCGCCGCGCACTTCGTATGGTGCAACCGCGGTAAGGAATCGATCACGTTGAACACCAAATCGGCTGCAGGGCTTGACCTGTTGCACCGGTTGCTGGACCGCGCTGACGCCTTCGTGTCGAATCTTGCCCCCGGCGCCACCGCGAAGATGGGTATCTCCGCGGCCCACCTCGCCGAACGTCACCCCGACGTCATCCCCGTCGAGATCGACGGGTACGGGCCCGGCGGTCCCATCTCACACAAGCGCGCATACGACCTTCTCGTGCAGGCGGAATCGGGATCCTGCGCCATCACCGGGTATCCGGGTATGCCTGCCAAACCCGGGCCCGCGATGGCGGACTTCAGCACCGGCCTGTACGCCGCGATCTCCATCCTGGCGCTGCTGTTCGGCCGCACCAACCGGCCGCAAGGTGCGCCCGCGCCCGCCGTCGAACTCAGCCTGTTCGACGTGATGACCGACGTCATGGGCTACGCGCTGACCTACACCCAGCATTCCGGCATCGACCAGGAGCCACTGGGCGTCGGCTCACCCGCGGTGGCCCCCTATGGCGCGTTCGCCACCCGCGACGGCCACATCGTCGTGCTCGGCACCACCAACGACCGAGAATGGCAACGGGTGGCCAGGGAGATCATCGAGCGTCCCGACCTGGCCGACGATCCGCGGTTCGCCACCAACCCGGGCCGCTGCGCGCACCGCGAGATCCTCGACGAGGCCATCGGATCCTGGTGCAAACAGCACAATTTCGCGCAAATCCAGAAAATCGCCGACGCCGCAGGAATCGGCAACTCCCGCTACAACCTGCCGAGCGAGGTCGTGGCGCACCCACACCTGACCGCTCGGGACCGCTGGCGGACCGTTGCCACACCCAAGGGCGACATCCAGGCGTTGCGCCCACCGCCGGTGATCCGCGGCTTCGAACAACCCATGGGCGCAGTGCCGGGCCTCGGTGAGCACACCGATACCGTGCTGCACGAACTGGGGCTGACCGCCGACGACATCGACCGGCTGCGCGCCGATAAAGTGATCGGACCTGCGTATTCGTGAGCGTGCTGCTGATTTCCGATTCCGACGGCGTGCGGACGCTGACGCTGAACAGGCCCGAGCGCAAGAATGCGATCAATCCGCAGCTCTGGCACGAGCTCGCCGATGCGCTACGGGCCACCGCCCGTGACGATGTGCGCGCGCTGGTGATCACCGGCGCAGGCGGCGCGTTCTGCTCTGGCGCCGACATTTCCACGCCCGAAGACATCCACCCCAGACACAAACTGCGCAGACTCACCGACGTCGCGCTGGCACTGCACGAGCTGGCCATCCCGACCATCGCGAAGGTCGACGGGGTGGCGGTCGGTGCGGGCTGGAACCTCGCCCTCGGCTGTGATCTCGTGGTGGCGACGCCCGAATCGCGCTTCTGCCAAGTGTTCTCGAAACGCGGGCTGTCCGTCGACCTCGGCGGCTCCTGGTTGTTGCCGAAGCTGGTAGGCCTGCAGCAGGCCAAGCGTCTGGTCCTGCTGGCCGAGACCATCGACGCCGACGAGGCGCACTGGTTGGGGTTGGTCACCTGGGTGCGGGCCGCCGACGTGATAGACGGTTTCGTCGAGGACTTGGCGGGCCGACTTGCGGCGGGGCCACCGGTCGCGCTCGCACACAGCAAGGCGCTGCTCAACGACGGAGCGAACGCGACCTTGCGTGAGGCGGTGGCCAACGAGGCCCGGGCGCAACCGGGCAACTTCGCCACCGCAGACTCAGTCGAGGCCTACGCGGCGTTCGCCCAGAAGCGCGACGCGGTGTTCACTGGTCGGTGGGCCGTACCGAGATCGGAGTAGACAAGATGCGTGAAACGGTGATCGTGGAGGCGGTGCGCACGCCCGTCGGCAAACGCAATGGCGGGCTGTCGGATATGCACGCCGCCGACCTGTCGGCGATCGTGCTCAATGCGCTGGCCGAACGCGCGGGCATCGACCCGGAGATCGTCGACGACGTGGTGTGGGGTTGCGTCTCGCAGGTCGGCGACCAGTCGAGCAACATCGGCCGCTACTCGGTGCTGGCCGCCGGATGGCCGGAGAGCATTCCCGGCACCACCATCAACCGCGCATGCGGATCGAGCCAGCAGGCACTGGACTTCGCGGTGCACGCGGTGATGTCCGGCCAGCAGGACGTCGTGGTGGCAGGCGGAGTCGAGGTGATGAGCCGGGTGCCGCTGGGGGCGGCGCGCGCCACCGGCATGCCGTACGGGCCCAAAGTGCTTGCCCGCTACGGAGATTTCTCGTTCAACCAGGGCATCTCGGCGGAACTGATCGCGCAGAAGTGGGGCTTCTCCCGCACCCGTCTCGACGAGTACTCGGCGCGGTCCCACGAACTTGCGGCCAAGGCGCAGGACGAAGGCGCGTTCGAAACCCAAATGATGCCGGTGTTCACCGGCGGTGAACCCGTGGTGGCCGACGAGGGCATCCGCCGCGGCACCACCGTCGAAAAACTCGCCGGCCTCAAGCCGGCGTTCAAGGAGGACGGCGTCATCCACGCGGGCAACTCGTCGCAGATCTCGGACGGCGCGGCGGCGCTGCTGGTGATGACGGCCGAGAACGCCGTCACCATGGGTCTGACGCCGATCGTGCGCTACCGGGCGGGCGCCGTGACCGGGGCCGACCCGGTGCTGATGCTGACCGGGCCGATCCCGGCCACCGAGAAGGTGCTGCACAAGGCGGGCGTGAAGATCGACGAGGTCGGGGTGTTCGAGGTCAATGAGGCGTTCGCGCCAGTACCGTTGGCATGGCTGGCCGAGACCGGTGCCGACGAGGACAAGCTCAACCCCCTCGGCGGTGCCATTGCACTGGGCCATCCGCTGGGCGCATCGGGTGCGGTGCTGATGACCCGCATGATCAACCACATGCGCGACAACGGGATTCGCTTCGGGTTGCAGACCATGTGCGAGGGCGGTGGCACGGCCAATGCCACTTTGGTAGAACTCGTCGCTTAGAAAAGGAACCTGGATGCAACGCGATCTGTTCACCTCCGACCACGAGGCGTTTCGTGAACTCGCTCGCGACTTCGTCGAGAAGGAGGTGGTTCCGCACTACCCGGAGTGGGAGAAGGGCGGACGGATGCCACGCGACGTTTTCAAGCAGATGGGCTCGCTGGGCATGCTCGGGATGGCCATCGGAGAGGAATACGGCGGCGGCGGCGCACCCGACTACCGCTACAACGTCGTGCTGCAGGAAGAAGCGGCGCGGGCGTTGGTGACGCTGTCGACGGTGCGCACCCAACTCGAGGTCATCCTGCCGTACTTCCTGCACTACGCTAACGACGAGCAGCGCACGCGGTGGTTCCCGGGACTGGCCGCAGGCACTCTGCTCACCGCCATCGCGATGACCGAACCCGGCACCGGGTCAGACCTGGCGGGTATGCGCACCACCGCGGTGCGCGACGGCGATGACTGGATCATCAACGGCGCCAAGACATTCATCACCGGAGGCATGCAGGCCGATCTGGTGATCGTGGTGGCCCGCACCGCCACCGATCCGGGAAACCGGCGCAAGGGGCTCACGCTGTTCGTCGTCGAGGACGGCATGGCGGGGTTCACCCGAGGCCGTGAGCTGGAGAAGATGGGCTGCAAGGTCCAGGACACCGCGGAACTGTCGTTCGTCGACGTCCGGGTGCCCGCGGCCAACATGCTGGGCGAGGAGGGCGAGGCGTTCGGCTACCTCGGCCACAACCTGCCCCAGGAGCGGCTCACCGTCGCGGTCGGCTCGGTGGCACAGGCGCGGTCGGCGATCGCCGCGGCCATCGATTACACCAAAAACCGCAAGGCATTCGGCACACCCGTAGCGTCGTTCCAGAACACCAAGTTCGAGCTCGCCGCATGTTCGACGGAGGTGGAGGCGGGCCAGGCGATGTTGGACCGAGCGGTCGCCCTCCATGTCGAGGGCGAGTTGTCGGCCGCAGACGCCGCTCGGGTCAAACTGTTCTGCACCGAGATGCAGCAGCGGGTCATCGACCGGTGTTTACAGCTGTTCGGCGGATACGGTTACATGATGGAGTACCCCATCGCCCGGCTGTACACCGACGCGCGGGTGGCCCGCATCTATGCGGGCACGAGCGAAGTGATGAAAGTGATCATCGCGAAGTCGTTGGGACTCTGACCATGAGTGAGTTTTCTGACGAACACCGCGAAATGTATCTGCGCTCCGGTGGCGCGCAGGGGCACATCATGGACCTCACCGACCGGGGTGGCCACGCCTTCACGACCCACTGCTTGATCAAAGTGACGGGCCGCAAATCCGGTCAGACGCGGATAGTGCCATTGATTTACGGTGATTTCGGTGGTGAGGTCGTGATCGTCGCGTCGAAGGGCGGCGCTGACCAGCATCCCGAGTGGTACCTCAACCTTACCGCGGCCCCCGAGGTGGACTTCCAGATCGCCACCCAGGCTTTCCGCGCCACCTGGCGTGAGCCCGAAGGCGAAGAGCGGCACAAGGTCTGGGACTTCATGTGCCGCGCATTCCCGCCCTACCTGAATTATCAGAAGGCCACGGCGCGGCATATCCCGCTGGTCATGATGACGCCCACCGCTGCCATCGACGTGTTCCGGTAGTCCGTCAGGCGCGGGCGATGTTCTCGACGATGATCTCGCGGGCCGCCTCGTAGAACGCGCTGATCAACGTCGAGAACGACAGCTCGAACGGATAGATCATGTGCACGTCGAGCGGCTCGGGATGCCAGCCCGAAAGTACTGGAACAATTGTGCCGTCGCGTAATTCGTCGGTGCAGATGATCTGAGTCGGCATCGCACCGACGCCGAGATCGTGCAAGATGTACTGCTTGCAGACCTGAAAGTTGTTGGCCCGCGCCCTCACTTGCGGTGACAGTTGTTGACGGCGACGCCGGTTGGCCACGGTGACCTTGTGTGACCCGGCGAATCCGAACTCGATGAACGGCAATTCGTTCAACTGCGTTGGATCGGTGAGCGGTTCGGCCAGCGCGGCGGCGAAATCCGCCGATGCGCACAGAAACAGCTCTAGGCTGAACACCTTGCGAGCGATCAACGTCGAGTCCTGCAGTGGCCCGGTGCCGAACACGACGTCGAAGCCGTCCTTGACCGGATCGACCATGTTGTCCACCAATCGGATGTCCAACCGGGTGTGGGGATAGCGCTGCAGGAATGTCGCGCCGACTCTGGACGCATAGTCGATTCCCACGAACACGGGTATCGCGACTCGCAATTCGCCCTGCGGTTCCTGCCTACTGGCCTCCACGACGGCGCGCACGCCGTTCGCCTCGGTCAAGATCTTCACCGCGTGCGCATACACCTGCTCGCCGAGGTCGGTGACCGTCAGTTGGTGGGTGTTCTTGCGCAGCAGCTTGATACCCAGGTCGGACTCCAGTTTGGTCAGCCTGCGGCTGACCGTCGACTTAGGGATGCCCAGCAGCGCCGCCGCCTTGGACAGGCTGCGCGACTCCACCACCTTGCCGAACATCAGCAACGCGTCGACATCGAAGGGCAAGTTCTGCTCCATATGTTCCAAATATGCAACAGGGTGTTGCGGTTATGCGTCTATTTCGGCCAAATGCCCAGTTGTAGCGTCAGCCCACATGAGTCACAACAACCTGGTGACCAAACCCTCAACCGGCCATTGGACCGACGCCTACCCCGAACTCGGCAGGGGTCCGGTCTCGCTCGAAGACTGCGTCTCGCCCGAGTTCTACGAGAAGGAGCGCGAGCATGTCTTCAAAAAGACCTGGCTGTACGTGGGGCGGGTCGAGCGGGTGCCGAAGTCCGGTAGCTACTTCACCCGCGAACTGAGATGCCTGAACACCTCGGTCATCGTCGTGCGCGGAAAGGACGGCGTGATCCGCGCCTTCCACAACATCTGCCCGCACCGCGGCAACAAGATGCTGTGGGAGGACGACCCGTTTAAAGAGGTGTCCGGTCGAGCCCCGCTGCTCTACTGCCGCTTCCACGGTTGGCGCTACAAGCTGGACGGCTCACTGCATTCCGCCACCCGCACGGACTTGCTGCTCGACTTCGACGCAGACAGTTGCCGGGTACCCGCGATCCAATGTGAGGTGTGGGAGGGCTTCATCTTCATCAATCTCGACCCGCACAACACCGAACCGCTGCGCTCGTTCCTCGGCGAACTGGCGCACGGCATCGAGGGCTATCCGTTCGCGGGGCCGCACCAGGTGTACCGGTTCACAACCGAATTGCAGTGCAACTGGAAGATATTTGTTGACAGCTTCGCCGAGAGTTATCACGGGCCGTACCTGCACGCGTCATCCTTCGGCGCGCTGACCGCGGAGGCCAGGGAGGCGTTCGATCAACCGAACCCGTTCACCGACGCATTGGCCTACCAGATCAAGGGACCACATCGGATGTTCTCGTTCTCCGGAGAGCCGTCGCAGAAGACGCCGTACTCAAAGCCGATCGAGTGTGTCATGGAGGCCAGCGCCGCAGGCTCCTGGACCAAGCGCCCCGATCGGGGCCCGATGCCGCCGGGAATCAACCCGACGCGCTCGGAGAAGTACGGCTTCGACTCGTTCCAGTTCTTCCCGAACTTCGCGTTGATCTTCGGATCGTCGGGGTTCTCCACCCACACCCACTGGCCGACGGGACCGCATTCGCACATCTTCGAAGTGGAGATGTTCTATCAGCCGCCGAGGACGCACAAGGAGCGACTGGGCCAGGAACTGACCGTGACATTTCTCAACGACATCATCCTGGAAGACGCCAGCCCGTCGGAGGGATTGCAGGCGATGCTGAACAGCGGTGTATTGACCCACTTCACGATGAACGACGAAGAGATCCTGTTGCGACATCTGCACAAGACCGTGGCCGACTATGTGGGCGCGGGGGAGCGATGAGTGCGGTTCTGCCGCCGGAGTTTTCACAACTCGAACATCTGGTCGCAGAGTGGGCCATCGAGGACGGGCACGAACGCTACGTAAAGCGTGTGAACAGCTCGATGGAGCAGATCCAGGCTTTCTACAATGAGCTATTTCCGTTCGCCGAGGAAGCGGTCGCCTACCTCGACAAATTCGACTACGCCGAACCGCTGCCCGACGACGTTGCGAACCTCCGCAATCTGCTGTACTCGCTGATCACCGTGTCGCTGGCAGTCGAGTTGTGGAAGCAGCCGCGGGTAAAGCACTCCGCCAACACCCTTCTCACGAGAGTGAGCTGATTGTGGGACTCACCTCCACCCGACTCGACATCGTCGACCTCACCCCGCGAATCGGCAGCGAGATCAGGACCGATCTCGAAACGCTGCTCGTCGGAACCGGAGCCGACAACATTCGCGCCAGCCTGGAGCGGCGCGGGGTGGTGTTCTTCCGCGGCCTGCAGATCAGCGACGAGCAACAGGTCGCCATCGCCAAGACACTCGGGAACATCGTCGCGGACGAAGGCGAGAGCGGAATCTACAAGATCTCGCTCGACAAGAACGTCAACCAGCGCGCCGAATACCTGAAGGGTTCGATGTTCTGGCACTTCGACGGTTCACTACAGCCCTATCCGAACCTCGCGACGCTGTTGCGCGCGGTAAAGCTGTCGGACACCGGCGGAGATACCGAATTCTGCAATACCTATGCGGCTTACGACGATCTGCCGCAAGACGACAAGGACCTCATCGCCGATCTTCGCGTGGTGCACAGCGCCGAACGTTCGCAGTACTACGTTCGCCCGGAGATGAGCTACGAGGAGATCGCCTTCTGGCAGAAGTCACCGACCAAGGCGTGCCCTCTGGTGTGGACGCATCGGTCGGGGCGCAAGTCACTGTTGCTCGGCGCGACCGCCGACTACATCATCGGGATGCCGGTGGAACAGAGTCGGGCTCTTCTTGCCCGCCTCCGGGATTGGGCCACCCAACCGCAATACGTCTACCGGCACCAGTGGCAACCCGGCGACCTCCTCGTCTGGGACAACACCGGCACCATGCACCGGGTACTCGAGTATCCGGCAGACAGTGGCAGACTCATGCATCGCACGATCCTGGCCGGCGAGGAACCGCTGCAGTGAAACTCGGCATCACCACACCGGTCGTCACGAACGTCGGCGGCGCCGCCTTCGGCTGGGAACGGGACGCGTCCATCGATGACATCGGGCGGGTGGCCGAGGCAGCGGATCGGCTCGGGTATCACCACATGACCTGCAGTGAGCACATCGGTCTGCCGTCGTCGGAAACGGCGCGGCGAGGTGCGCGATACTGGGATCCGCTCGCCACGTTCGGCTACCTGGCGGCCCGCACGACGCGGATCCGATTCGCGACCATGACGCTTGTGCTCGGCTATCACCATCCGCTCACGATCGTAAAGCGTTACGGCACACTGGATCACGTCAGCAACGGACGACTGATCCTCGGCCTCGGCGTCGGGTCGCTGAAGGAGGAGTTCGACCTACTCGGCGCGCCGTTCGAGGACCGCGGCGCCCGCGCCGACGATGCGTTACGTGCGCTGCGGGCCGCGCTGTCCAGCAACGAGCCGAGCTATCACGGCGAGTTCTACTCGTTCAGCGGCCTCACCGTCGACCCGTGCGCACTGCAACCACACGTGCCGTTCTGGATCGGTGGCCGCACCAAGCGCTCGCTGCGGCGGGCGGTCACGCTCGCCGATGGGTGGTGCCCCTTCAACGTGTCGATCGACACCGCCGCCGATTGGCTGAAGGCCTTTGACATACCGGACGGTTTCGAGGTCGTCATGCCCGCGGACCATCCGCTTGATCCGGTCGGCGAACCGGGGCGGACGAAGGACACGCTGGAGGCATTGGCCGCCGGCGGCACCACGACTGCGTCCGCGCGCTTCGTCCATCACTCGCTGCAGCACTATCTCGAGCAACTCCATGCGCTGGCCGAGATGCCGGATTCCGCCCCTGCGGTCCGCTGACCAGCGGTGTAGCAAATATCTAAACCCAATTTCTGTGAGACGCTTGTCACAGCGGCGGAACCTACCTACTGTGTGTTCACTAGGTTGGTTGAACGAAGGAGTTCAGTGCCGGAGCCCAGGCCCTATGCCACGCTCTTCGCCAAAGGCGAGGACCGTCGGCAGCGCATCCTGTCAGTCGCCGAGCGACTGCTGGCACGCAACGGCTGGCGCAACACCTCACTGGCGCAGATCGCCAAGGAAGCCGGCGTCACGCCCGCGGGGCTGCTGCATCACTTCGAATCGAAGGAGCAACTGCTCAACGCGGTGCTCGACGCCCGTGACACCGACGACGAGATCCACGCGGACTACCGCTCGGGCGACCTGATTACCGAACTGTCCCGGGTCCCGGAACGGTTCGAGCGGGCGCCCGAACTCGTCGGCACCTTCACCGTGCTGCTAGTCGAGAACATCGCTCCCGATGCGCCGCTGCACGATCGGCTGCACAAGCGGTACCGCGATGCCGTCGACATCATCACCAGGATCATTGAACGCGGACAAAATGACGGTTCCTACCGCCCCGATCTCGACGCGGCCAGCAAGGCCGTGGAGATACTCGCCTTCATCAACGGAATGGAGACACTATGGTTGCTCGATCCTTCAGTCCCGCTGGCCGAGGTGTTCAAGGGGTACGCCGAGTCGCTGGGCCGCGAGCTGGCGCCGAGGAGCTCGACATGAGGTATCGGCTCGACGTCGTCGCCCCCACGGTGCTCGATGCGGTGGCGTTCGCAGGTGGCTGGATCTGCGACCGGGTGATGGCGGGATGGGATGTCACCGTCTTGATCAGCGCCGATGAGGACGCGCGGCCGCTCGAGATCCTCGGCGCCGAAGTGCGCAGTCTCGAAGCCGTGCTGGCGGCATGGGAAGACCGCCCGCATCCGCAGACGGTCGCGGTGGCCGCCGAACTGTTCGACAGCGACGCGCGTGTACATCAGCACGTGCTCAACGCGCTCGAGCAGGGTGGCACTGAGGTCACACTGTGGGGGGAGCGGCTGCCTGCCGAGCTGGACGACAGCGTCGACTCCGTCGAGCACCATTTGAGCGCTGCCGCAAGGGCTTTCAAGACCCAGGCACTGGCCGCGGCGGACGCAGATGCCACCGTCTCTCGCGCCGAGACGTTCCGCTGCGGAATGATGGCCTCGGTTGCCGCGGACCTGGTGCCCGCAAGCTAGGCGAGGTCGATCAGCACCTTGCCGATCGCACGGCCGGTCGCGACATGTTCGAGCGCTGCGACCGTTTCGGACAGCGGGTAGACCGCGCCGATGTGCGGGGTCACCTTGCCGCTGACGACATAATCGCGCAATTGCTGTTCGTTGCGGGCGAATTCGTCGGGCGGCACGTCCTGGAACTGAAACCCCACCACGCGTATCCCCTTCACGAGCACCAGGTTCAGCGGGATGCGGGGGATGACGCCCGACGCGAAACCGACTGTGACGAACCGCCCGCCGCGCTTCAGCGATCGCAACGCCGGCTCCGACAGGTCGCCGCCGACCGGGTCGATCACGATATCCGCGCCACCGGGCACCTCCTGCTTCAACGCGCTTCGTAGGTCCGCTGTCGTGTGATTGACGACCCGCGCGGCACCGTAACCCGCTGCCACGTCGAGCTTTTCGGCGGACGACGCGACAGCGGTGACCGACGCGCCCAGTTGTACGGCGAGTTGGACGGCCGCCAGGCCGACACCTCCGCCCGCACCCAGCACGATCACTTCGTCGCCCGCGTGCGCACAGGCCATTGACCGCAATGTGTGAAACGCCGTGCGGTAGGCGACGCCGAAGGCCGCCGCGGTGCGGTCGTCGATGCCGTCGGGTATCCGTGACAGTCCGGCGGCAGGCACCGCGACCTCCTCGGCGAACGCGCCGTAGAGTCCAGTGCCGGTGACACGGTCGCCGACCGTCAAACCCTCAGCACTGTCGCCGGTTTCGACGATCGTGCCCGCAAATTCGCTACCCGGGACGAACGGTGTCGGCACGGTGATCTGATACCGGTCGGCGATCAGCAGCACGTCCGGGAAGTTCACCGCCGCCGCGCCGACCCTCACCCGTACGTGCCCATGCGCAACGGTCGGTGCGGGAAGCTCTTCGATGCGGACCACCTCCGGCGGTCCATATGCCGGGCAGACTGCGGCCCTCACCGGTAGTCGCTGGACTCGGCCAGGTCGGCTGCCGAGCGCATCAGCGCTGTGATGACAGGGCCGTATGCGAGCAGCTTCTCGTTGTCGCCGGCCCGTTGGAAGCCCTGCTCCAGGACGATCGCCAGTTTCCACTTCGCCAGCACCAGGTAGTAGTCGAGGTCGTCGACCTGACGGCCCGACACCTTGGCATAGTGCTCCACAACGTCTGTGCGGGAGGGCATTCCGCGCATGTCGACGTAGCTCATCGCCGACGGCGCGTCGGTGTCTTCCGGCCAGCTCTGCACCATCCAGCCGAGGTCCAACTTCGGGTCGCCAACGGTGCCCATCTCCCAGTCGACGATCGCCGCCAGTTGCGCGGGTGCGCCGCGTTTGTACATGACGTTCGCGAACTGATAGTCGCCGTGCATCAAACCGGGAATGAAATCGATCGGCTTGTGTGCCCGCAGCCAATCGGTGGCGACGCCCAAACCCTCGATTTCACGGCCCTTGATCCGCTCGAAGAAGGCGATCCATCGGTCGACCTGGCGTTCGTGGAAACCGTCGGGACGGCCGAGATCGTGCAGGCCCTTGGCCTCCCAGTCGACCTTGGACAGCAATGCGATGCCTTCGGCCAACTGGTACGCCAACCCGGGGCGGGCACCCACATCGGTGTGGAACGGCTCAGGCCAGCGCGCGTGGGTGTCCATCGGAGACCAGCCGTCGACGAAGCCCATCAGGTAGAACGGCCTGCCGAGCACCGACGCGTCGTGGCACACGCCGACGGCTTCGGTGTGGGGGACATCGGTGCCGTCGAGCGCCTCGATGATCCGCCACTCCCGCAGGATGCCCTTGTCGCGGTCGGCCGGTGCGTCGGGGGGAGGCATTCGCAGCACACACGTGTGTTCGCCGCGCCGCAGTTCGTAGATCACGTTCTGCGTTCCGCCGGACAGGAATCGGGCCGTCAGGGGCTCGCCCTTGCCGGGCAGCGCCGCGTTGTCCATCCAATCGGCGAGGCGTGCGACGTCGATCTCGGTCACAGATTCCCCACCTCATTCTCCAGATAACTGGCGTACTTGGCCCTCGCGGCCTCGCGTTTGCGCGGCGTCCACTCGGTCGGCCAGGTGTCGTCGGTGGCCTGGTAGCCGCGCAGCACCTGCTTGGCGACGGTGGTCTTGTGCACCTCGGTCGGGCCGTCGGCAAGCCCCATCACCGCGGCGCCGGTGACCATCGCCATGAACGGCATCTCGTTGGTGACACCGAGCGCACCGTGCACTTGCATTGCCCGCCAAGCAATGTCATGCAGCACAGTCGGCATGACGACCTTCACCGCGGCGATGTCTTTGCGGACCTTCTTGTAGTCGTTGTACTTGTCGATTTCCCACGCCGTGTAGAGCACCATCAGCCGGAACTGCAGCAGTTGTGCGTACGAGTCGGCGATGTAGCCCTGAACGAACTGCTTATCCGACAGCCGACTGCCCTGAGTTTCGCGGCTAAGCGCCCGCTCGCACATCATGTCGAGCGCTTTGCGGGACAGTCCGATGGTGCGCATCGCGTGGTGGATGCGTCCGCCGCCCAAACGCGTTTGCGCAATCACGAACGCCTGCCCCTCGCCGCCCAGCAGGGCCTCGGCAGGCACGCGCACGTTGTCGTAGTGGATCAACGCATGTGAGCCCTCGTCCTCACTTTCGCCGTGCAGGCCGACGTTGCGGACGATGTTCACACCGGGGGTATCGGCGGGCACCAAAAACATCGACATGCCCTGATAGGGGCTGACGTCGAGGTTGGTCACCACCATCACGATCAGAAACGATGCGGTTTTGGCGTTGGAGGAGAAGAACTTCCAGCCGTTGATCACCCAGTCGTCGCCGTCGCGCACGGCACGAGTGGTGAACAGGGTCGGATCGGCGCCGGCATGCGGTTCCGTCATCGAATAGCAGGAGAACAGTTCACCCTCCAGCAGCGGACGCAGATACTTCTCCTTCTGCTGCTCGGTGCCGTAGTGCGCGATGATCTCCGCGTTGCCGGTGTCCGGCGCCTGGCAGCCGAACACGATGGGCGCCCACTGCGAGCGGCCGAGGATTTCGTTCAGCAAGGCGAGCTTGAGCTGGCCATAACCCTGCCCGCCGAGTTCGGGCCCGAGGTGTGTGGCCCACAGCCCTTTTCGGCGCACCTCCTCCTTCAGCGGGTCGATCACCTTGCGCCGGTTGTCGTCCAGCGGCGTGAACTGCAGGTGAGGAAACACGAGATCGAGTGGTTCGATCTCCTCGCGGACGAACTCGTCGGCCCAGTCCAGCACCTTCTGGTATTCGGGTTCGGTCTCGAAATCCCACGCCATGTCGGGTCTCCTCTTCCGCTAGGGGGACAGCTGGTTGTAGCCGGCGATCAACGCCGCGATGTCACGGCTGACGACCTCGGAGAACGAGCGCTTGCCGAACGTGCCTGCGGCCCAATGTCGGACGCCCTCACTGACGTGCATTCCGGCGAGGTGCGAGAGATGGCGTACGTCGACGTGTGCCGCCAGTTTGCCGTCTGCCTGTGCTCGTGCGAACAGTTCGCCGAACATGTCGACGTCGGCGTCGTCGAGGGGTTCACCGGCCAAAATGCGGTGCTCGTGGCGGTAGCCCTCGAGGATGGTTTCGATGATCAGGTCGCGCGGATTGCGGGCCATCGAGCGTTCGAGGCTGCGCAACGCCTCGCCGATGACGGCGTTCACTTCGTAGTCGGTCTGCAGTAGCGACCGGACGGTCTTCTGCGCGGCGCGCGTCGACAACAGGCCGACTTCGAAGAGCACATCTTCCTTGGCGGGGAAATAGAAGTAGAACAGCGCGCGCGAGACGCCCGCTGCGCGGCAGATGTCGGCAACGGTGGTGTTGGCGTAGCCGTTGGTGCGCCACAACGCCATCGCGGCCTGCACCAGCGAACGTTTTGTCTCACGGGATCTGGCTCGCTGGTACGACGCTCGCCGCTGACCACCGTCAGCGGCGATGCTGGCGCTATTCTTGGGCACTACCGCACTGTAACAGGCGTATTCGTCGGATGAAATAGTTGACGCCAGTCTAACTAGCGCTAGATGAGCAGCAGTGCTGCGGTGACGAGCATGACGACAGCGGTTGCGCCGTGCACGCCATAAGCGATGGAATTGGCGCCGCCGTTGCGGAGCACGATGATCGCGTCGGCGATCGGAATGATGGTCGCGGCCAGCAGTACCCATCCGAGGAGCTGCGTCTGGCCGGCGGCCATCAGGACGACCACGAACAGACCCGATGCGATATCACGGATGCCCTTGACGCTCAGGTAGGCGCCGACGGACGGCTGGCCGAGATCTGGCTGCACACCGTAGCCGGCGGCGGCGGCGCGGGGAGCGACGAGAAACCGTGCGCCGATGAAGATGATCGCCGCGGCGATGAGTCCGGCGAGAGCGTAAGCGGTGTAAGTCCGAAGCTCGATCATTGGGGGACCACCAGCACCAGGCACAGGGCGGCCACGGCCAGGCCTTGTAGCACCGCACGGGCGTCGATCACCCGATCCCACTTCGCCTGCAGTGCACGCCCGTCCGGTAACGGCTGCCCGGCGTCCGAAGCCGCGGTGAGACGTCGATTGATCGGTGCGCTCACCCGGGTGTAGAGCGCGAGCCAGACCAGGAGCAGGACCAGGGCTGTGCCCGCCGCGATCGCCTGCGCCCAATGTTCGGCGACTGCGGCCGACACCACGCTCGTCGCGGTGGCGACAATCCCGAGCACGCCCGCAACCGGCATCCGTCGGTCGCCGTATTGGTGCACGCGTCCCATCACTGCCACCAGAGCGCTGTCGTCGACCAGCGCCAAGGCCGGTCGCAGCGCAATCGCGCAGAACACGTCCGTGCCGTAGACCACCGCGGTGCCGAGCACCGCGATCACCGCGGCGGCACGGGTGATTAGGTCCAACTCCATGTCGGGGGTCCTTTCGAGCGGTAAGTGCTAGCAACGCTAACCCCCGGTGTGAATGCTGTCAATAGCAGCGCTAGCATTTCTAGCCGTGCTATCGTTGCGCATGGCTATCGAGGATCGTCGCGAGCGTGAGCGCGCCGCCCGCCGGGAATTGATCGTGAAAACGGCCCGCAAGCTGGCGGAGGCCGAGGGCTGGGAAGCCGTCACCACCCGTCGGCTGTCCGCCGAGATCGAGTACAGCCAGCCGGTGCTGTACAAACACTTCACCGGGATGGAGCAGATCGCCGATGCCGTCGCACTCGACGGATTCGGTGAGCTCGCCGAGGCGATGCATGATGCCCGAGACGGCGCCGTCGCTGCTGGCGACGCGCTGTCCGACGTCGCACACGCCTATCTCGACTTCGCTCGAAGCAATCCCGCGGTGTACGACGCGATGTTCACCCGCGCGACCGCGCTGCGTTTCGCCGCCGACGACACGCCGCCCCAGCTGACAGCCGCGTTGGCCGAGCTGCATCAGGCGGTCGGTGTCGTCGCCGACGAGAAGGATGCGGATTCGCTCACCGAGGTGTTGTGGGCGGCGCTGCACGGGCTGGTCACTCTCAGCCGCACCGAGCGACTACGTCCTGGGTATGAGGCCGAACGCATCCGACTGCTTGTCCACCACGTCATCGGCTGACCGACACGAATTTGTGCAAGTGCTCAGCATTGGCGTCGGTGTCAGGTGAAGATGAGGGGCGACATCATTCCAGGGAGGGTCAATGGCCGGTCGGGTAGCAGGCAAGGTCGCGTTCGTCACCGGCGCAGCACGTGGGCAGGGACGCAGCCATGCGGTGCGGTTGGCGCAGGAAGGCGCCGACATCATCGCGGTCGATATCTGTCAACCATTTCCTGATTCACCCGCGCCGGCTGCCACCCGGGAAGACCTCGCGGAAACCGCCGACATGGTCAAGGCGGTGGACCGCCGCATCGTCACCGCCGAGGTCGATGTCCGCGACTACGACGCGCTTAAGGCCGCCGTCGACGGCGGCGTCGAGCAATTCGGCGGCCTCGACATCATCGTCGCCAACGCGGGTATCGGCACGATCGGCACTCGGTTGGATCGGATGAAGGAAGACATCTGGCAGGAGATGATCGACGTCAACCTCGGCGGGGTGTGGAAATCGGTCAAAGCGGGCGTCCCGCACATGCTTGCGGGCGGTCGGGGTGGCTCGATCGTCTTGACAAGTTCGGTGGCGGGCCTGAAGGCCTACCCGCACACCGGGCACTACACCGCGGCCAAACACGGTGTGGTCGGCCTGATGCGGGCCTTCGCGGTCGAACTCGGCGCACAGTCCATCCGGGTCAACTCCGTGCATCCGACGCACGTGAACACGCCGCTGCTGCACAACGAGCAGACGTACCGGATGTTCCGGCCCGACCTGCAAAACCCAGGCCCTGACGATATGGCGCCGGTGTGTCAGACCTTCCACATGCTGCCCATCCCCTGGGTGACGGCCGAAGACATCAGCAACGCAGTGCTGTTCCTGGCGTCCGACGAAGCCCGCTATATCACCGGCGTCGCGCTTCCGGTCGACGCGGGCAGCTGCCTGAAGTAAACCCGAAAGGATCGAGACCGCATGACGATTGCGTCGGATACAGATGTCTACTACGACCCCTACGACATCGACATCGTCCACAATCCGTACCCGGTGTACGCCCGGCTGCGGGACGAGGCGCCGATCTACTACAACGAGCGCTACGACTTCTGGGCGATCTCGCGCCACGCCGACGTGGAGAAGGCGCTGGCCGACTGGGAGACCTTTTCCAACAGCCGCGGTGACATCCTCGAGTTGATCCAGTCGGATTTCGACATGCCCAAGGGTGTGATGATGATGGAGGACCCGCCGGTGCACACCATGCTGCGCGGGCTGATGTCCCGGGTGTTCACTCCGCGGCGGATGGCCGAGATCGAAGACCAGATCCGCCGGTATTGCGTCAATTGCCTTGACCCGCACATCGGTTCGGATGGCTTCGACATCATCGCCGAACTCGCCTCGATGATGCCGATGCGCGTGATCGGCATGCTGCTCGGCATTCCCGAGTCAGATCAGGTCACGGTCCGCGACGCCAACGACACGAACCTGCGCACCAAGCCGGGGGCGCCGATGAAGGTGGTCAACGCGGACAAGATCGCCGACGGCCGCATCTACGCCGACTACATCGACTGGCGTGCCAAGAATCCTTCCGACGACCTGATGACCGCGCTGCTCAACGTCGAGTTCGAAGACGAGCACGGCGTCACTCGCAAGCTGACCCACGACGAGGTGCTGCGCTACACGCAGGTGGTGGCCGGGGCGGGCAACGAGACGACCGGACGGCTGATCGGCTGGCTGGCCAAGGTGCTTGCCGAGCATCCCGACCAGCGCCGCGACATCGTGGCGGACCGTTCGCTGTTGAACCGCGCCGTCGACGAGACGCTGCGGTTCGAGCCGACGGGACCGCACGTAGCGCGCTGGATGGCAAGGGATTTCGAGTGCTACGGCACGACAGTGCCCGCGGACAGTGCGATGCTGCTTCTGTTCGGCGCCGCCAACCGTGATTCCCGCCGGTACACCGATGCCGAAGCGTTCAACATCCACCGCGACTACATATCGCATCTGACGTTCGGCAAGGGCGTGCACTACTGTCTCGGCGCCAACCTCGCCCGGCTGGAAGGCCGCGTCGCCCTCGACGAGTTGCTCAACCGGTGGCCGGAGTGGGATATCGACTACGACACAGCGGAACTCGCACCCACGTCGACCGTTCGAGGCTGGGAGAGGCTGCGGCTGATCCTGCCGTGAGTATCGCCGAAGTGTTGTCGCTCGGTACGTGGGCAAAACGACAAGTGCACTCCTCCTGAACTAACGTGGTCCGCCCTCGGATTTCGACTCCGCTTTGGTGCGGTCGGCGCGCTTGTGACCGGCCGCCTGCTGGGTCGCCGCGGTACGCGACTTCTTGCCGGTCGACGACGGTGCAGCGTCCTTCTCGATCGACGGCTTGCGGGATCGGAGGGACTTCTTGGTCGGCGCAGGGGTGCGAAGAGTGACGGTCTCCGCCGATGACGTCGTGGACGGCACGGTCGTCACGCCCGGAGGCTCGGTGGTCACCCCCGTCGATCCTGGCGGCACGGTGATCGGTTCGGCTTTCGCGGGCGGCCCACCGAAATTGCTTGCGATGGCGCCGACGAGTTGTTTGGCAGCGCTGACGGGGATGTCGAGGACGGCCGGGCCGGCATATGCGATCGCCGCGACGGGACCGCCGGCCTTGTACGCGTCGTTGAAGCCGGTCAAGAATTTCTGGAATGCGGGGAACTCCAGCGCGAAGCCTGTCCGCGTGAGCTTGGAGTACGTGATCCGCCACTGCCCGTCAACCTCCTCGTAGCGGTCGGTGTAGTGGCCGTACCCGTGGATCGTGACAAGGCCTGCGACCGAAAGCCGGTCCTGCATCGTCCATACGGCGCTGGCAGTCGTATCGGACGTGAGCTCGATCTGCGGGTCATAGCCCTGATGGCGGGTGTTGATCGCGCTCAGCGTCAGCGACGTGAACGCAATGAACGAGTCGCGGTTGGGGAAGTACGGACCGAACGAGCCCGTGGTATCGACCACGGCGTCGGGAGTGAACAGTTGGCGTAGCGCAAGCCAGTTCTTGGTGTCGACATCGTTGAAGTACGTCGCCTTGAGCGACTCCACCGCCGCTGCGTCGGGCGGTTGCGCGGCGTGTGTGGCGGGGGTGATCCCAGCGGCGAGTAAGACCGCCGTGCCCAACACGACCGTGGTGCGCAATACCGGCCGTTCCGCCCTGCGCATCATTCGTGTTCTCCTGCCTGGTCGGGTCATCTGTCGTATGTTACATAGTCAAATGCAACAGTTGAATATCCGAAATAAATATCCTTAGAGAATCGACCGGTATTCTTCGGATAGTCAACATCCGCCGCCTTGGAGTAGCACGTGACCGGTTCGTCGCCGCCCACCCGTCGGGTGGTCGAAATAGTTGAATTGCTGGTCGCACGTGCGGGCGTGCCGACCCGGCTCAGCGACATCGTCAAGGCACTGGATCTCAACCAGGCGACGGCGTACACGATCATGAAGGAGCTCGTCGACGCCGGGTGGGTCACGCGCGATCCTGCCAGCAAAGCGTTTTCGATCGGCACCACGCTCGCCGGCCTTGCCAGGCAGATCGATCAGTCACCGTCAGTCGCACACGCGGCGCAACTCGCTGCGCAAGCCGCCGTCGCCGAGACCGGATACGCCGCATCGGTGTCCGAGCGCGCGGGCAACCAACTCGTCATCACGGCCTTCATCGCCGCACCAGGCGCGCACGACGAGAAATGGCATGCCGCAGTCGGAGATCGGCTGCCGTTCGCTGCACCGTTCGGACCGGCCTATGCCGCTTGGGAATCCGACGACGAGCGGCTGGCGTGGATTCGCCGCAGCGGGGTGAACAATCGCGCGTTCCACCGTCGTCTCGACCAATTTCTGACCGATACAGCCCATCGGGGCTACAGCGTCGAGCGGATGAGCCCCGAGATGGTAGCGGCGATCCCCGTCATGAGCAGACTCCAGGCTGAAGCGCTTTCTGATTCGATGCGCGGTCATCTCGACCACATCCTGCTCGAAATGACTGGCACCTCGAGTGATCCGGCAGAAGCCGCCGGACGACATTACGTCGGCGCGATGAGCGTGCCGATCTTCAACGACGTTGGGCGCGTCACGCACAGCATCACGCTGCATCCGTTCACCGACCTGTCAGCACGCAAGATCGAACAGATTGGGCGTCGTCTTCGGCGGGCCGCCGAGTCGATCACTGCCGGATAATTAAGCGCCCTGCTGGTTTTCGGCACATTGACGTGGGACGAGTCGTTCGTTAAGTTCCAAATATTCGTGTCAGGTTGTTGATTATTCGACTGTGTGCGGGCCACCGCAAGGAGAACAGTGCAGCGCAGCGTCACACCGGGCCGTCCGAAGAAATTGGTCATCGGTGCCAGCGGTTTTCTCGGCTCGCATGTCACGCGTCAGCTGGTCGCCGCCGGCGAGGACGTACGGGTCATGCTGTGCCGGACCAGTTCCACCAAGGGCATCGAAGACTGCGACGTGCAACGTGTTCACGGTGATGTTTTCGACGTCGGCTGTTTGAAGAAGGCGATGTCGGATTGCGACGTCGTCTACTACTGCGTGGTCGACGCCCGGATGTGGCTGCGGGATCCCGCCCCGTTGTTCCGCACCAACGTCGACGGTCTGCGCTGTGTGCTCGACGTCGCAGCGGATGCCGGCTTGCGCAAGTTCGTCTTCACCAGCACCACAGGCACGTTGGCGATCAACGACAGCAGACCTGTCACCGAGGCCGACGCGCACAACTGGTCTGACGGCGGCGCGTATATCGCGTCCCGGGTGGCAGCCGAGAACTTGGTGCTGGCCTACGCCCGCGACCGCGGCCTGCCTGCAGTAGCGATGTGTGTCTCCACCACCTACGGCCCAGGCGACTGGGCGCCGACCCCACACGGATCGATCATCGCCGCGATCGCCGCGGGTCGCTTCCCGGTCTACCTCGACTATTCGGCCGAGGTGGTGGGGATCGAAGACGCCGCGCGCGCCATGCTGCTGGCCGCCGATCGTGGCCGCGACGGAGAGCGCTACATCATCTCCGATCGTTATCTGAGCGTCCGCGAGGTCAACGGCATCGCCGCAGAAGCAGTCGGGCGGAAACCGCCGCGTATCGGAATCCCACTGCCGGTGCTCAAGGTGGCAGCACGGGTCAACGACCTCGCGGCCCGAATGCTCGACCGCGATCTGCCCTTCGCCTACGCCGGAATCCGGATGGCGGAGTTGATGTCGCCGCTGGACCACCGCAAGGCCGAGCGCGAGCTGGGTTGGACGCCAAGGCCTGTCGAAGAATCGATCCGCGAGGCAGCTCAGTTCTTCGCGGCCCGGCGCCGCGGTGACCACTTCACCCTGCCCACCCGGGATTGAGCGTGGAGATGTGATCGAGGTTGTCCTCGGCCCAGGCGCGCAACATGCGCAGGGGTACAGCGGCGCTCGCGCCGAGTTCGGTCAGCTCGTATTCGACTCTGGGTGGCACATCGGCATATACCGTCCGACTGATCAGCGAAGCGGATTCGAGTTGTCGCAGCGTGCGCGTCAACATCTTCGAGCTGATGCCCGGCAGCTGATCCCGCAGCGCGGTGAAGCGCACGGGCCCGTTTTCCAGCAGACCGATCAACAGCGCCGACCACTTGTTGGCCAGCAGATCAAGCAGTATCCGGCATGGGCATAGTTCTCCGTACACGTCGTGGACGTCATGCTGGCCTGTGCGACAGGTTTGACTCATCGCCGTGCCGTTGCCTTCCTTGCTCGGGGGGGTTTGGAGCGAGGCGCTTCGGGCGCTCGGGTAAGCCCGGCGAGCAGCACCCGCACTGCCTTGGCCCGGCCCGCGTGATCGTCGGCGGCAACGGTCATGCGGATGAACATGGCGATGTCGTCGGCGGAGATACCGGGATGCAGGCCCCCGGCCTCGCGGAGGCGGATCGTGAACGGTTCGACAAGATCGGTGATCAGGCGTTGCGCGTGAGACCTGACGCGAGGGCTGGTCGCCGCCAGTCGGAGAAACGTCTCGGTCTCGGCATCCGTCAGATCGCAACTGTCGGTGAACACCGACTGGAAGGCCGTGAGCGGGTCGGAAATATCTTCCGAGGTGTCTGCGGCGCCGTCCGCGTCGGCGAACAAGTCGTCGAGGACCGCCACGACCAGATCGTCCTTGTCGGGGAAATGCCGGTACAGAGTGGTGGGTCCGACGCCCGCGCGGCGTGCGATTTCCTCGAGGCTCGCCGCGGGCCCCTGCTCGTGAAACGCCTCGCGTGCGGCCGTGACGATGCGCTGCCGGTTGCGTTGCACATCTCGGCGGGGGGTCCGCATGGTCGTCCTCCTCGATCCGGTAGCGCGACTGCCATATTAGCGAGCCACGCTCCCAGCGGACTCTCGACGGGCGCTCAGCGGGCCCATAGCTTGGTGCCGCACGATGAGCCATTCGTAATGGCCGAGGGATCGGTGTCCCTTGGGAAGGCACGGTGACCTCATGACCGCTACCGACCCGGATCGCCTCGGTGCCGAGGCAGCACCCCGCAGTGTCATCGAAGCCGCGTTCAGCCTGCTTGACCTCATAGCAGAGCTCCAACCGGTTCGGCTCGTGGATCTCAGCGCGGCCTCGGGGCTCCCGCATCCCACAGTGCACCGCCTACTTCGACAACTGGTCACTGTCGGGGCGGTCCGGCGGGAGAGATCGCGCTACGCCCTCGGCGCGAGCCTGCTGCGTCTCGGCGCGACGGTGACGCCCGCGGCCCGACTCCGTATCGCCTGCAGGCGCCCGATGGCTGAACTCGCCGCGATCACCGGCGCGGCGGTGAGCCTGTCCGCCGATCTGGGTGACGGTCCGATCTATCTCGATGCGCTCGCAGCGCGGTTGCCGGTGCGATTCCTCGCCAAAGCCGGGGGCGTCGTCCCCGCCGAAACCGCGCAGGGGCGCGCGCACCACACGTTCACCGTGCCGGTTGTCGATGCCGGCGAGGTCGCCGCGGACTACAGCTGTGTCGCGATGGGAATCCCGTACGGTTCGGCAACCGGTGTCGCGGTCGTGTCCACCTTGATTCCGTCGGGGCGTCCTTCGGACGTGATGCTGGCGGCGACCCGCCGAACGGCGGAACGCATAGCCAACGTCATGCTCACGAATCCGATGTGACGCGCCGCAAAGCCTTGACCTGCAATGGTTTCCGCCGGGTTACCAACGGTCCTTGCATGTCACCGGCCTTGGTTGGTTAGCCTCGCCGGGTTCACCCCGTCCATCGAGGAGCACCCGTGTCTGCAGCCAACCGCCGATTTTGTCCATTCATTGGACATTGGTTAGCGGACTCGGTGGGACGGTTCCTAGCTTCGGGCCCCATGAGTGAGGCCATGGAGGAGCTGTGGACGCGGCACACCCGGTACGAATTCGAATCGAAGGACGCCGATCTGGCGGTGTCGACGATGGTGCCTCATGCGCGGGTGATGCACCTACCGACGATGAGCGGGGCATCGGGGCGTGAGGCGTTGCGCGCCTACTACGCCGAGGTTTTCATTCCGGCCCAGCCACCGGACACCAACCTCGAACTCGTGCGGCGCTCGCTCGGCGACGACGTGCTCGTCGACGAATGCATCATGGAGTTCACCCACGACCGGGTGATGCCGCACCTTCTTCCCGGCGTCGCCCCGACCGGCTCGTCGCTGCAGATTCCCTTCGTCGTGGTGGTGACGTTCGAAGACTCGCTGATGCTCAGCGAAACCCTGTACTGGGATCAAGCCCAGGTGCTTCGGCAGGCCGGGTTGTCCGGTACCGAAAGAGATCTTCTGCCCCCGATAGCGGATATCACCGGCTATCTGCGCCAACTTCAGAGCGAAGGTGTCTGACCGTGGCTGACTCGCGAATGACACTGCAACGCAGTACGGTTCGAGCGGTCGTAGTACCGCTGCGGCATCCGATCATCGCCGCGATCGGGAGATTCGACCATTGGCCCTTGGTGCTTGTCGATGTGGAGTTGGCTGACGGAGTCATCGGCTCGAGCTACATCGCGCCGTATCGGGCCAAGTCTCTGCCGGTGGTCGTCGCCGAGCTACGCGATCTGCTCGACGGGCTCCATGGACGCGACATCGCACCCGGAGACGCCTTCGGCGAGGCGCTGACGTCGCTCAATGTCGTTGGCGTGGCCGGCGTCTCGACCATCGCGGTGTCCGCAATCGACATGGCGCTGTGGGATGCCCTGGCCAAGACCGCCGGTCTTCCGCTGGCCCAGCTTCTCGGCGGCTCGGTCGGTCCAGTGCGCGCATACAACAGCAACGGCCTCTGGCGCCATGAGGTCTCGACGCTAGCTACCGAGGCCAAGGCGTTGGTCGACGAGGGCGGGTTCACCGCGCTGAAGATGCGACTGGGCAACACGCACCTGCGCGACGACCTTGCGGCCATCGACGCGGTCCGACAGGGCATCGGGACCGATATCGACCTCATGGTGGACTTCAATCAGGCCCTCGGCCTCGGTGATGCGATTCGGCGTTGCCACGAACTCGACGAGCAGAACCTGTACTGGTTCGAGGAGCCCATCGCATACGACAACGTCCGTGGCTATTCACAACTCGCCCAGAAGGTTCGCACACCCCTGCAGGCAGGCGAAAACTACTACGGCGCACGTGATCTGCTGAACTTTTTGGACAGCGGCGGCGTTCACTACGCCATGGGTGACCTGATGCGGATCGGTGGCGTCACGGGTTGGATGCAGACGGCCGGAGTCGCGGCCGCGGCAGGCATCCAGTTCTCCAACCATCTGTATCCGGAATTCGCGGCGCACCTGCTTCGGGTCACGCCTACGGCGCACTGGCTGGAGTGGGTGGACTGGGCATGTCCGATCCTGGCCACCCCGCTGCAACCCGAGCGCGGCACGCTCACCGCTGTTGATCAGCCCGGCGCCGGGTTGGTGTGGGACGAGCGCGCCGTCAAGAAGTACACCGTCGAGAACTGACAACCCATTCCAGACCACAGCCGAGAGGTGACCATGCATACCGTACGTGAAGCTTTTTTCGAGATCGCGCGCCAACTGGGGCTCACGACCATGTTCGGCAACCCGGGTTCGACCGAAGAACCCTTCCTCAAAGATTTTCCAACCGATTTCCGCTATGTGCTGGCCCTGCAGGAGGCGCCCGCCGTGGCCATGGCCGACGCCTACGCGCAGCGCACCGGGCGTGCGGCGCTGGTGAACCTGCACACCGCAGCAGGAATGGGCAACGCGGTGGGAAACATCGAAAGCGCGTGGTACAACCGTGCGCCGCTGATCATCACCGCCGGTCAGCAGACCCGCGAAATGCTGCTGCTGGAACCGTATCTGACCAACGTCAAGCCCGAGGTCGTACCTCAGCCGTACATCAAGTGGGCCTATCAGCCGGCCCGCGCCGAAGACCTTCCCGCGGCCTTGATGCGTGCGTATGCCACAGCAGTGCTGCCGCCGGCCGGGCCAGTGTTCCTCTCGATCCCGATGGACGACGGCGACCAACCCTGCCCCCGACTTCCGCTGCTGCGCACAGTGAGTCGACGGCTGTCCGCCGACGTCGACGCGTTGGGGGACGTGATCGCTGCGCTCGAGTCGGCCCACTCACCGGTTCTGGTCATCGGCGGTGCCGTGGATCAGGTCGGCGGCTGGGACGACGCCGTGGCTTTGGCCGAGAAGCTGCGATGCGATGTGTGGGCGGCACCCGAGGAAGGCAGGCCGGGCTTCCCTGAGACACATCCGCAGTATCGAGGCACGCTTCCTCCCGCGATCGGTCCACTGGCGCGGACATTGTCGGGCCACGACGTGATCGTCGTCATCGGAGCGCCGGTGTTCCGCTACTACCCGTACGTGCCCGGTGAGTACCTGCCCGAAGGCGCCGTGCTCTTCCACATCACCGACGATCCGGCCGAGGCGGCGCGCGCACCGGTCGGCACAGCGATCCTCGCCGACCCTGGTCGGTCCTGTGCGGTGATCGCTGACGCTGTGCCGCAGGCGAATCGAGCCCTGCCGTCGGCGCGGCCTGCTCCGGTGCCCGCCCTTGTCGACGACCGCATCACCCCGGAGTGGCTGTACCACACGATTCAGACGGTCCGCCCGGCCGACAGTGTCATCGTCCAGGAGTCGCTTTCCACCCTGCGTCAGTTGCGCCAGCAGATCCCGACCGATCAGCCGAAGTCGTTCTTCTCCATGTCCAGCGGCGTACTGGGCTACGGACTGCCCGCCGCGGTCGGCGTTGCCCTTGCCGAGCGCGACGAAGGCACCAACAGGAAGGTGATCTGCATCGTCGGTGACGGGGCGGCCAACTACGTGATCCAGAGCATCTGGACCGCCACGCAACACGATCTGCCCATCCTGTTCATCGTCGTGCGCAACGGCGCCTACAACATTCTGAAATCCTTCGCGCACCTTCTCGAAACTCCGCGGGTGCCGGGCCTCAACCTACCGGACCTCGACTTTCAGGGGTTGGCCCAGGGTTATGGGTGCACCAGTGAACGGGTCACCTCGGCCGACGCCCTGCACGAAGTGATCAAGCGGGGAATCGACGCTGATCGCCCTCACCTGGTCGAGGTGGCGGTCGATGCGACGGTCCCACCGCTGATCTAGCCACACGACCGTGATGATGCCCATGCGCGCAGCAGTTCTCACCGAATTCGGTGCACCACTTCAGATCCTCGAGCTAGAGGTGCCGCCGCCCGGGCCGGGACAGGTGCTGGTCCGGGTGATGGCAAGCGGAGTCAACCCGCTCGACACGAAGATACGGCGCGGACAGGCGGCGCACGCACAGACGGTGCCGCCCGCAGTGCTCGGAATCGACATGGCCGGTGTGGTGGAATCGGTGGGTGACGGTGTCGATGCTTTCCGGCCTGGGGACGAAGTCTTCGGGATGGCCGGCGGCGTCGGTGGCATCCAGGGCTCGCTGGCCGAGTTCGCCGCCGTCGACTGCCGTTTGCTCGCGCCGAAACCGCGCACACTTTCCATGAAAGAGGCGGCCGCGCTGCCGTTGGCGTTCATCACCGCCAGGGAGGCGCTCGTCGGGCACGCGCACATCCGTGATGGCGCCTCGGTGCTCGTGCACGGTGGGGCGGGCGGTGTCGGTCACGTCGCCATCCAGCTCGCCCGCTACCGGGGTGCGAATGTCTTCGCCACCGGCGGTGCGGCGAGTCAGGAGATCATCACCGCGGCGGGTGCGACAGCGATCGACTACACCACGACGACGGTGGCCGAGTACGTCGAGAAGCATTCGGCAGGTGACGGTTTCGATGTGGTGTTCGACACCGTCGGCGGGTCCACGCTGGACGACTCGTTCGCCGCCGTCAAGCCCTACACCGGTCATGTGGTGAGTGCGCTCGGCTGGGGCACGCACAGCCTGGCACCGCTGTCATTCCGCGCGGCCACGTACTCGGGTGTGTTCACGCTGCTGCCGCTGCTGAGCGGACAGCACAGGGACAGGCACGGGCGCGCCCTTCGATTGGCGGCCGAGATGGCCGACTCCGGTCGGTTGGTGCCCCGACTGGACGGCGCGACGTACACGTTCGAGAACCTCGACGAGGCCTACGCCGCCGTCGAAAACCACACCGCCACCGGGAAAGTCGTTGTCCAGATCGCGTCCGGCGATACAACAGGAAAGAAGCACTCATGAATTCACCGAAGCCGCTCGGCAGCGACGTCCAACCCGAATACGAAGTGGTGGCCGAGATCACCGACCTGATGCCGACAGGTGTCACGGTCAGCGACGACGGACGCGTGTTCGTCTCATTCCCGCGCTGGGGCGACGAGGTCCCGTACACCGTCGCCGAGATCGTCGACGGCACGGCCGCCGCATATCCGAACATCGAGGTGAACAGGTGGGCAGGGGCGGCACCGCGGGATCGGCTCATCTCGGTGCAGAGCGTGATCGTCGACCCGGACGGCTACCTGTGGCTGCTGGACACCGGCGCACCGTCGTTCGCACCGTACGTGGCCGGGGGCGGACCCAAGCTGGTCCGGGTCGATCTGAACCGCAACGAGATCGACCGTGTGCTTCCGATCGATGACGCGGCGATGACGCCGACGACGTATCTGAACGACGTCCGGTTCGACTTCAGCCGCGGCAGGTACGCCTACATCACCGACTCGCAGCCCACCGGTGCCCTCATCGTCGTCGACCTCGACACCGGGCAGTCCTGGGACCGCCTCCGCGGCCGCCGGACCACCCAGGCGGAGGACCAGTTTCGGGCCGTGGTCGAAGGTTTGGTGCGCGGTCAGTACCGCGTTGGCGCCGACGGCATCGCGATCAGCGCCGACGGTGCCCGGCTGTTCTACTGCCCGCTGTCCTCACGCCGGCTCTACAGCGTCGACACCGCCGCGCTGCGCGACCGCGACATGCCCGACGACCTTGTCGCGCAGACAGTCCTCGACCACGGTGACAAATGCGCGTCCGATGGCCTCGAATCAGACGCTGCCGGAAACCTTTACGCCACCGCCTACGAGCACGGCGCAGTGTTGCGCAGCAGCGCGGCGGGCGAGTGGACCACGGTGCTGCAGGCAAGAGAGCTGTTGTGGCCCGACACCTTGGCCATCGCCGCCGACGGGCAGTTGTACGTCAGCGTCAACCAGTTGCCGCGTCTGCCTCTGTTCAATCACGGAGCCGACGACCGGATACCTCCCTACCTGATCATCCGGGTCGACATCGGCGCGCAACCGATCCGGCTCAAGCCGTGAGCGGCACCGAACCCGAGTTGGCCGATGAGTTCACCGCGATAGCGCACAGTGATCAAGGCGGCAGGCCCGATGCGATGCAGTTGCAGTATTGGAACGAGCACGTCTACGTCGGGCACCTGTTCAGCGGTGGCTTCAGCGCGATCGACGTCAGCGATCTGCGTGCGCCGAAACCCGTTGTCTTCGAGCCCGCGCCGCCCAACACGTGGAACATCCACCTGCAGGCAGCAGACGATCTGCTTCTTGTCATCCACGCCAAGGACTTGTGGAAGCAATTCGACACAGAGGCCAACTATTACAGCGGCTCGCTGGGCGCCCGGCTCGGCGGAAGCGAGCAGAACTGGTCGGCGGGGGTGGCGGTCTACGACATCGCGGCGCCGTCGGCTCCACGCCGCATCGGCTTCCTGCCGATCGACGGCGTCGGCGCGCACCGGTTGTGGTACAGCGGCGGACGCTATGCGTACGCATCGGTGCTGCCAACCGGATTCAGCGACTACATCTTCGCGGTGATCGATCTGGCCGACCCCACACAGCCGGTCATCGTCGGAAACCACTGGCTGCCAGGCATGAACACAGCCGCAGGCGAGAAACCGACGTGGGACACCACTCGATGGCGGTACGCGTTGCACCACGCGATCAGCGCGGGCGACACCGCGTACTCGTCGTGGCGCGACGGTGGGCTGGCGCTGCTGGACATCAGCGACCGAGCCAACCCGCGGTCAATCGTGCACCGCAACTGGTCGCCGCCGTTCGGCGGGGGTACCCATACTTCGTTGCCACTTCCGGAACGTGACCTGCTCATCGTCGCCGACGAAGCCACCGCCGACGAGCTGGCCGACGGCCTGAAACACGTCTGGGTCTTCGACATCCGGGAGCCGTCGAACCCGATCAGCATCTCGACGTTTCCGACTCCGGCCGAACGGCCCTACGCGTGTAAGGGGCGCCATTTCGGCCCGCACAATCTGCACGAGAACCGGCCGGGCAGCTTCGTGTCCGACACCATCATCTTCGCGACGTACCAGAACGCGGGCCTGCGCGCTTTCAACATCAGCAATCCGTTCGCTCCCCGCCAGATCGGGGCATTCGTGCCCGGGCCGCCGGATCGTCTCATCGACCCGAGGCCAGGCGGCCGGCAAGTCATCCAGACGGCCGACGTCTACGTGCGCAGCGACGGGATCGCGTTCACCACCGACTACAACCGTGGACTCGACATCGTCGAATTTCACGGCTGATCAACAGAACAGGAACCCGATGAAGTCAATCGTCTACACGCGCACCGGAGATCCGTCGGTGCTGACACTCGTGGAGCGGCCTGTGCCCCTGGTAGGCGCAGGCGAGGTCAGGGTGAAAATGGTTGTCTCCGGCGTCAACCCGACCGACTGGAAGGCACGACAAGCTCCCAACGGGACCGTCGCCGCCGGCGGGCAGGTGCCCAACCAGGACGGTGCCGGCGTCGTCGACGCGGTCGGCGAGAGCGTGGCAGGGCTGAAAAGCGGTGACAGGGTGTGGGTTTGGGATGCTGCCTGGCAGAGAGCCGACGGCACCGCGCAGGAATATGTGTCCCTCCCGGCCGACCAGGTGGTTCTACTACCCGACAATGCCAGCTTCGACGTCGGCGCGTCGATGGGCATCCCGGCGCTGACCGCCCATCGCGCGCTCACCGCGCACCGGGGAGCACCGACGCAGTTGCAACCGGGCGCATTGAGCGGGTTGACCGTTCTGGTGGCGGGCGGGGCAGGCGCCGTCGGTCATGCCGCGATTCAACTCGCGGCGTGGGCCGGTGCGGCCGTGGTGACCACGGTCAGCAGTGACGAGAAGGCCCAGTTGTGTCGGGCCGCGGGAGCACACCAGATCATCAACTACCGTCGCCAGGACGTCACCAGCGAACTGCTTCGCCACCATCCCGAAGGCGCCGACATCATCGTCGAGGTGAATCTGCGCGCCAACGTCGCCGACGACTTGGCGGTGATTGCCAACGGCGGCGTCATCACCGTCTACGCCTCTGACGAGCAGGATGCGGTTTCCGTCCCGACCAGGGCCGCCATGACCAAAAACGCCCGCCTGCAGTACATGCTGACCTACCTCACCGAACACGACGAGAAGATGGCCTCGGTGCGGGCGGTGAACGCAGCGATCGCCGACGGCGCCATGGAGGTGGGCGAACAGGCGGGGTTGCCGTTGCACCGCTTCCCGCTGGAACGCACCGCCGACGCGCACCGCGCGTCCGAATCCGGCGTGGTCGGCAAGGTTCTCATCGACGTGGCGACGGTATGACAAGCCGCATCCGCGTCGGTCACATCGACTTGAGCTTTCACGATGCCGCCGCGCGGGAAGTCGAGCGGATCCTCATCGGCCACGGACACGACATCGAACGCTCGGCGGCGCCGCACGAGGAGATGTTCCTGCGCATGAGCGACGGCGAGGTCGACGTGCTCGTGTCGGCGTGGCTGCCGAGTAGCCATGGCGCCTACCTCGCTCCGTTCGCCGACCAGGTGCGCAACGTCGCCGTCTTGTACGAGCCGTACTGCCTCTGGGGCGTGCCCGACTACGTTCCCGAGGACGCCGTTCGAGGGGTCGCCGACCTGTTGGCAGAACCGGCGTTGACCCGGATGGAGCGACTGATACAGGGCATCAATCCGGGCGCCGGCATCAGCCGCTTCTCTGCGGACATCATCGACCAGTACGGTCTCGGTACAGCAGGATACGAATTCCGTACGGGCACAGAAGAACAGTGCTTCGGCCGGTTCGTCGACGCCGTCGCGCAACAGCGGTGGGTGGTGATACCGCTCTGGCAGCCGCAATGGCTGCACCATCGCTACCGGATACGCGAACTCGACGAGCCCAAGGGGCTGCTCGGCGGCACCGACGAGGCCACCTTGATCGTCCGTAGGGACGCCGAGGCGCGGATCGGCGATGGCGCCCTTTCTGAACTGGCCACGCTGCATCTGGGCAACGCACGGGTCAGCGAATTGGACGACCTGCTTCAGTAGGTGCCGCAGATCACCACCTGAAATGGTGGTCGTACCCCCATTTTGCCGATATGGTTTGAAGTGGCGGTGCAACTACCGTTTCTGGAGGTGTGATGAACACACGGCGAGTGACGTTCGATTCGTCGGGCGGCGTCCTCATAGGGAACATGTACCTGCCCACCGATCTGAGCGGCGCGCGGCGACCGGCAGTCGTCGTGGCAGGGGCGTGGGCGACGGTCAAGGAACAGATGGCCGCCGGCTACGCCCGCGAGATGGCCGACCGCGGCCTGATCGCGCTGACGTTCGACTTCCGCAGTTGGGGTGAGAGCGGTGGGCAGCCGAGATCGATGGAGGACCCGCACGCGAAGAGCGCCGACATCGTCGCTGCGGCGGAGTTCCTCGCAGCCCATCCCGCTGTCGATCCCGACGCGATCGCCGGGTTGGGGATCTGTGCAGGCAGTAGCTACATGGTGGCCGCGGCGACCCGGACGCCGCTGCTCGTGTCGCTGGCCTTGATCGCTCCCGCGTTGCCGACGCGCAACGACGTCAGTGAAAACCTCGGCGGCGAACAGGGGATGGCAGCGCTCATCCACGCCGCGGATGAGGCACTCGCGGAGTACCAGCGCAGCGGCCGGCAGGCGCTGGTACCGGCCGTCCCGCTGGATCAGGCCGATCCCGCACCTGGCGAGGACTACTACACCAACCCCGAGCGCGGCTTGATTCCGCAGTGGGACAACACCTTCAACCTGGCGTCGTGGGCGAGTTGGATCCCCTTCGACGTCCATGCTCTGGCCCCCGCGTTGACTCAACCGCTGCTCGTGGTGCACAGCGAAGATGCGGTCAACCCCGGCAGCGTTCGCCGATTCGTGAACGCGGTGTCCGGTCCCGTCGACCAGCTATGGCTCGACGGAGCAACCCAATTCGATTTCTACGACCAGCCGGGACCGATGACGGCGGCATCCGACGCCGCGGTGGTTCACTTCAAGCGTTAGGTAAACCCGCCATGGAACTGCTCGACCTACTCGAGACGTCTGAAGTCGTCACCATCGGCACAGCGACTGCAAACGGCAAGGTCATCACGACACCGGTCGGTGTCGTCGTCGTTGGCGACGCCGCGGTGCGCTGCGCTCGTTCATCCTGAGACCCCTGCTGTGGCGGACCAAGCAGCACCTCGTGAGGATCACTCCGGTGTCGGACTATCCGACCGCGGCCAACACGGAATCGGGCTGACCGATCCGATCGAACCGGTCGACACGGTCGGCAAGCCTGCGCGCGGCGTCGACGTTGCGGAGCGTAGCCAGTTCGTCGCGCAGCACCGCCCCGACGCGCAGGCAGAACTGTTCGGGCTCCGCTGCGGCCGTTGGATATTCGGGGATAACCCGGTCGACGACGCCGTGCGCCAGTAGATCCGCGGATCGGATCCCTTGGCTGACCGCCATGTGCGGCGCGTGGTCGGTGTCGTGAAACAGGATCGCGCTGGCCCCCTCGGGCGGGAGCGGCGAAAGCCATCCGTGCTGCGCGGTGAGCATCCGGTCGGCGGGCACGAGCGCGAGTGCTCCGCCGCCGGTGCCCTGGCCGAGAAGTAATGAAACGGTCGGCACTTCGAGTGTCACCATGTCGGCGATGCACCGCGCGATCTCGCCGGCAAGGCCACCCTCTTCTGCCTCGCGGGACAGTGCGGCGCCCGCCGTGTCGATCACGGTGACCAGCGGCAGGTTCAGCTCCGCGGCCAATCGCATACCGCGTCGCGCCTGCCGCAGCGCCGCAGGACCCAGCGGTGCCTCAGGAGTCTGGCCGTGCCGGTCCTGACCCAGCAGGACGCATGTGTGGTCGCCGAATCGGGCGAGCGCGAGCAGCAGTCCCGGTTCGTTCTCGCCCTGCCCGGTTCCGTTGAGCATCAGGACATCGGAGCACGCGTGGTCGAGCAGTTCACGAACGCCGGGCCGCTCGCCGTGGCGGGAAGCCAACACCGACTCCCACGCGGGCACGTCCGACGAAGCCGGATGCACGGGCGTGCGCTGGATCATCTGGTGCGGCGCCGGCGTGATGAGCGTCAAGGCGCGGTCCACGATTCCGGCGAGGTCGTCCACGGACACCACGGCGTCGACAACGCCGCGCGCACAGAGGTTTTCCGACGTCTGCACGCCTGCGGGAAACGGCTCACCGAACAGCGCCTCGTACACCCGCGGGCCCAGAAAGCCGATCAACGCGCCCGGCTCGGCGAGGGTCACATGCCCGAGCGAGCCCCATGACGCGAACACCCCGCCCGTCGTCGGGTGCCGGAGGTAGACAAGATACGGCAGACCGGCTGCCTTGTGGTCTGTCACGGCCGCCGTGATCCGGACCATCTGCATGAACGCGGTCGTGCCCTCCTGCATGCGGGTGCCGCCTGACGTCGGCAGTGCGAGCAGGGGAAGGCCCTCGGCGGTGGCGCGGCGGATTGCCATGGTGAGTCGATGGCCAGCGGCCACGCCGATCGAGCCGCCGAGAAATCCGAACTCGCACACCAGCATCGCGACACGGTGGCCACGTACGGTCGCAGTGCCGGTGACGACCGCTTCGTCCAAGCCGGTTGCCGCCCGCGCACGCGCCAATTCGTCGGCGTACTCACCGTTCGCGGGCACGTCGGGCAGTGCGTCATCCCAGGACGTCCACGAACCGTCGTCGGTGACCGCGGCGACGATCTGCCGCGCGCTGTGCCGCGTCATCGGTGCTCCGCCGGCAGGGTCGCTGCAATGAGGTCGTTGTCGGCGCCGAGCACCGGGGGAGCGGTGTGGTGCCTGCGTGTCAGTTCGGTTCCGTCGGCCTCGAAAAACCGCAGCGGCGGGCCAGGCAACGTGATGTTACCCAACGTGGCGTGGTCGACGTCGATCAGCAGGCCCTGCGACTTGGTTTGTTCCCACTCGTAGACCTCGCGGATCGAGCGAATGCGCCCGGCGGGCACGCCGATTCGATCGAGCTTGGCGAGCAACTCGTCGGTGGTGTAGTAGCCGAACCGCGCCTGCACCATCTCGTTGACCTGCTTGCGGTTCGCTACTCGCTGCGGGTTCGACGCCATCTCTGGGGCATCTGGATCGAAGCCGAAGCCCGCGCAGAAACGTTTCCAGAGGCCTTCGCTTCCGACTGCGATCTGCACTGCGCCGTCGGCGGTTTCGAACAGGCCGTAGGGGCAGATCGAGGGGTGGTGGTTGCCGGTCGCTTCGCCGACCTCGCCCGTCACCGTCCACTTCGTGCCCTGGAATGCGTGCACCCCGACCACCGCGGCGAGCAGAGAGGCGCGCACCACCTGACCGCGGCCGGTCCGTTCGCGTTCGTGCAGTGCTGCCAGCACACCGAATGCGCCGTACATGCCGGCCAACAAGTCGGCGATCGGTACCCCGACTCGTTGCATATCCGTTGGGGCGGCGCCGGTTACCGACATCAAGCCTGCCTCACCCTGGGCGATCTGGTCATAACCTGAGCGATCCGCTTCTGGGCCGTCATGGCCGAAGCCGCTGATGGACAGCACGACCAACCGCGGATTGAGTTCTGCCAGCTGCTGCTGTGAAAAGCCAAGGCGGTCGAGCACTCCGGGCCGGAAGTTCTCCATGAGCACATCGGCACGGCTGATCAGCGTCGTCAATGCGCGCTTGTCGATGTCATCCTTGAGGTCGAGCGTGACCGACTTCTTGTTCCGGTTCGCGCTGAGGAAGTAGGTGGACTCCCGGTCGCCGTCCGCCGGATCGACGAAGGGCGGGCCCCAGCCGCGGGTGTCGTCGCCGCCGTGCGGGTTCTCCACCTTGATCACCTCGGCGCCGAGATCGCCGAGCATCATCGCCGCATGCGGCCCGGCCAGGGCACGAGTCAGATCGACCACCACCAGTCCGGCGAGGGGGCCGGCGGTTCCGTTCGAAGGAAGTGTCGATGTCATGGGGGACCACCTTCGGCCTAGTGACTAAGTGAGCTAGTGGACTAGCCAATTCAGAAAACCACGCGCTGACCTGGGAGTCAAGGTTTTCGGCAGGCCGGTTCTGTGACCTGGATCTCACCAAAACAGAGGCGGCGGCCTACTGGTCGCAGTAAGCCGCCGCCGTCGGAAATCCGCTGGGAATCTACAGCCAGCCGGGCAGCACCAGCGCGGCCCATGCCAGCAATGGCCCGATCAGCACGACGAGCATGCTGTATTTGAGGATCTGCTTGTAGAACTTGTCGCGGTCGACATCCTGCGCGTTGGCCAGTACCAAGGCACCGTTGGTCGAGAACGGGCTGACGTCGACGATGGTCGATGAAATCGCCAGCGCGACAACGACTCCGATGGCGCTGACCTCGCCGGCCAACAGCAGCGGCACAGCCAGCGGGATGGTGGCGCCGAGGATGGCCGTCGACGAGGCGAAGGCCGACACGATGCCGCCGACGTAGCACAGCAGCAGCGCCACCAGCAGAGGCATACCGAGTTTGGCGACACCGTTGCCGACCCACTCGACGCTGCCTGCTTCCTGCAGCACGCCGACGAAGGTCAACACGCCGCCGATCAAAAGCACGGTGGACCAACTGATTTGCGACACCGCTCCCTTCTGGGCCTTGGGGGAGGCCAGCGCCAGGACGGCGGCGACGGTCATCGACACGAAGCCGATGTCGAGATCGAGGACGAGCGAGAACAATGCGAGCGCGCCGAGTCCGATCAGCGTGAGCACCTGGTCGTAGGTGATCGACTTGGTCGGCAGCGGTTTGACAGCCACGCGGGGTTCGGTCTCGGTCACCACGAGGGTCGCCGTGCCGCCGGTTCCGTTGCCGGTTGGGGGTGTGGTGGCGCCGACGCCGCCGGTGACGCCGTCGATCGAGTCGTCGTGGTCGTCGTGCACGGTCCGTCCCATCAGCTTGCGGCCGCCGAGGAAGACGAACAGCAGCACACCGATCGCCGCGTTGAACAGTAGGCTGCCGAGGAACAGCGCCACTGGGCTGTTCATCAACTGGGCCTTGGCCACGATGTTGTTGACGGTGACGCCGTAGACGCTGATCGGCGAGAAACCGCCGGCCTGCGCGCCGTGAATGACCATCATGCCCATCAGCAGCGCGTTGATCCGGTATTGCTTGGCGAACCCGAGCGCGATCGGAGCGATGATCGCGACCGCGGCGGGGCCGAGGGCGCCCAGCGCGGTGAGCACGCCGGTGATCCCGAACATCACCCAGGGGATGAACGCGACCCGCCCTCGTACCAGGCGTACGGCGCCTCTGACCATCAAGTCGACCGTCCCGTTGTTCTGCGCGATCGCGAACAGGTACGTGACGCCGACGAGCGTCAGAAAGAGTTCGCTGGGAAATCCCGCGATGATGTCGTCGGTCTTCATTCCGACGGCGAGCGTTCCCACCAGGAACGCGGCGACGAATCCCAGCGTGCCCATGTTGATCGGCAGCAGTGTGGCCGCGACGAACATCGCGATGAGAGCCAGGATCGGTATGAGTTCGAGCGGCATCGGCGTCTCCGGGTTTCCGTAGGTCTAATGACCTAGTGGAGTATTGGCCTAGCCAGTAAAGCAGTGACCGTCATCACTGTCAATACGCATTGTGACCCGCTACACCCGGGAACCGCACTTCGAATGAGTATGGTTGGAGCAGAGAGTAGGTGAGTCAGTGGTTGAGCAACTTAGACCTGTCACACGTCCCCGACTGTATGAAGTGATCGTCGAGCAACTGTGCGCGTACATCGCTGACAACGAGATGACACCGGGTGATCGGTTGCCCGCCGAGCGGGACTTGGCCGCCAAGCTGGGGGTCAGTCGCGCCTCGTTGAGCCAGGCGCTGGTCGCCCTCGAAGTGCAGGGTGTGCTGTCGGTGCGGCACGGCGACGGGGCGATCCTGGTGCGCCGCCCGACCGAGGAGCGCGCCGTCAAGGCCTTGCGGGAACACGCCGACCGGATACCCGACATCATCGAAGCCCGCGAAGCGCTCGAGGTGAAGTTGGCCGGACTCGCCGCCGCCCGTCGAAGCGATGCCGAGATGGCAGCCATCGACGCCGCGATCGCGAAAATGGAGGAGGAGGTTCAGACGGGGGACCGCGGTGTCGTGGGCGACGAGATGTTCCACGAGGCCATCACCACCGCGGCGCATTCCTCACTCCTGGCCAAGCTGATGCACGAGATCTCGGGCCTGATAAGGGAAACGCGCATCGAATCGCTTTCGCAGGAAGACCGTCCGCGGGCGTCGCTGGAGGGCCACCGGCGCATCGCCGACGCGGTGCGTAAACAGGACGCGCAGGCGGCATCGAAGGCGATGGCCGATCACATCCGGATGGTGTCCGACGTAGCCCTGCTGCGCCAAGCCGACTGAGATTCAGCCGACCTCCAGCTCGCATGCGAAGCATCAATCAAAGGCGAGTGATGCGAGGAAGTCCTGGGTGCGTCGCCGTGATCGGGTGCGCGCCGTTGCATCACCGCCGAGTGGGACCACGCGCGCAGCGAGGTCGGTGACACCGGCGTCGCGGTAGCGTCGCAGGCGCGCGAGCACGGCGGTTTCGTCGCCCGCCGCCATGGTGTCGCCCACGTCGTCCGCGTCACCGTATTCGAGCAGGCGGACGTAATTCGGGGAGAAGTCGGCGTGGCCGAGCACCTCACTGGCGTATGCGCGGGCGTCGTCGACCTCGCCGGACGAGCAGAGTGCGACGGGAACTCCTGCGACAACGCGGGTTTCGATCTTGCCGGCGGCTGTCGCCGCTTCGAAGATTCGCGGCGCGACGTAATCGCCGATCGCCCGTTCGTCGGCCATCCACAAGATGGTGCCGCCCGTCCGTTCACCTGCGATCCGAAGCATGGTCGGGCCGAGCGCGGCTAAAAGAACCGGCATCGCGAATGAATCCGTCACGTCGATCGGGCTGTGCACGTGGAAGTTGTCGTTGTCCACCGCCACAATGCCCGGGCCCGCGAACGCGGCCGCCAGCACGTCGAGGCAGTCACGCACCAACCGCGCCGGCCGGTCATACGGCAATCCGAGTTGATCCGCGATGATCCAGTGGTGCGACGGGCCCAGGCCCAGGCGGAACCGGCCGGAGCAGGCGATCTGTGTCGTCAGCGCCTGCTGCGCCAGGATCAACGGATGGCGGGTCTGGATCGGAACGACCGCGGTGCCGATCTCGATACGCTCGGTGGCCTGACCGAGGAGCGCCACCGTGGTCAGCGCGTCGAGATAACCCGGCACCTGTGGGAACCAGAACGAAGCGAATCCCTGTGTTTCGGCCGTTTTGACGTCGTCGATCAGTCCGGCCACCCGGTCCGCGCGCGCCCGCTCCTTGTCGGAGCCGACCATCAAGCCGATCCGCATGCCGACCTCCTAGGGCACATAGCGGTCCCAGTCGTACGGCACGACCGGGTGGAATGGGGCGGCGAACAGCGGTTCGACGTTGGTGTTTTTCCATCGCTTTTCGAGCACCGGTCGCAACCGCTCGGCGGTGGCAACCGGGTCGTCGTCGAGGAAGCAATAGAAAATTGTCTGGCCCGCAGGGGCATTCGCCAACCTGGCGTCGACGGCTTGCGACGCAGCAGACCACACCCCAGCGACACCGTCAACGCCGGTCAGCCCCGCGGGTGTCGTCGCGTTCGTCTCCAACAGTAGATAGACGCCGCGTATCGGCCACCACGGCAGCACGTCGGCGCCGATCTTGATCCGGGCAGCTGAGACCTTGGATTGCACTTCATAGATGCCGCGTTCGACCGGCGGCAGCAGCGGCAATTTGCGCCCGGCGCCGATCAGCGCCTCGGCGAGGTCGAGGAAGCCGGTCATGCCGCGCTGATCGGTGAAGAAATACGTCATCACGTGATCGATGTCGTCGTACGGTTGCCGGCTCACTGCACGCGCGGAGCGGCAGGCGGGCGTCGACACCAACCGCAAAGAGGCGCGGACGGCGGACAACCGGTGCTGTTCTGGGCGGTGATCGAGGGTATGCCAGCGCAAGTACTCGGCGTCGGCGCCGTCGGGATGCCGCGTGGCCATCGAGACGAACAGAGTGGTGACATCCCCTGTGCCCGTGGCGAGGACATCGGTGAGTTCGTCCGACGGCGTGCCGGGTAGCTGCAAGTCAGTCGCCTTTCAGGCTGAGTTCGGGGTGGCGGGACTCGATCATGCGCCGGAAGCCGTCGCGCCAATGCACTTTGGTGCGGCCGAGCACGTCGTGCATATGGGTCACGTCAGGCCATAGCGGTGTGTGCGCGTCGGGGGTATACATGAAAACCGGCTGCACGCCGACGAGCTCACCCATGTAGGTGCAGTAGTCCTCGACGCTGACGGTTTCACTGCCAGCCCAGTTCACCACGATCGGCGGCGTGTCGGCGACCTCCATGGCGCGGATGCCGAGCTCGACGTAGTCGTCCTCGTAGATCGGGTTGTAGTTGTTGGGCTTGTCCGGGTAGAGCCGAATCGGCTTGCGGGCCAACATCATTTCCAGTCGGTCGGCAGGAGCGCCGCCCTCCGGCCCGTATGTGGAACAGATCCGGATGATGGTGAGCGGGATCCGGTGCTGTTTTGCGACCCAGGTGCAGACGGCTTCGGCGGCGACCTTGGAGAAGCTGTAATTCGCGCGCAGTGGCGCTCCCGGCGGATCGGACTCGCGCAACGGACGCTGTCCCTGATAGCCGTACACGGATCCGGTGGAACAGAACACGAAGCCTTTGGCGGCGCGGCAGTGGTAGAGCAGATCGCCGGATTTCTGCGCGTTGGTGTCCACACATGCCGTCCACTCACCCGCACCGACGTCGACTGCCGCGTGGAACACGTACGCGAAATCGTCGGGCAGCGACGAGAAACCGCCCGCGCTGAAATCCAGCGCCACCGGCTTGACGCCGACCGCGGCGAGCCGTTGCCGATCTGCTGGATCCCGCATCCTTGCGGCGCCCCAGACCTCATTGCGCCGCGCGAGCGCACGCGCGATCGGGAAGGCGATTTTCCCCGTCGCACCGGTGATGAGAATCTTCTCCGCCTCGAGCATCCGTTCAGTCATAGCGCACCGACGCGTAAATGTTAAGTACTTGATATGTTGGCGTGGTGCAACTGACGTTCGACGCCGAGGTCGAAGCGTTCCGGGCGGATTTCGGCAGATTCCTCGACGAGTACCTTCCGACCGAGGCTCAGGCCGCCGAACGGTCGCGCTCGACTGCGCATGTGCCGGCGTGGGCGCGCGACTGGCAACGACTGCAGTTCGACCACGGCTGGTTGTTACCGGGCAACCCGCCGGAGTTCGGCGGCCGAAACGCCGGTGTGCTGCAGCAGTTCGTCCATCGCGAGGAACTTGCCCGTCGGCGCATCTACCACTGCTTCAACCCGCAGGGCGTCGGGATCATCGCGGCCTCGCTGCTGTCGTTCGGAACCGATGAGCAGAAACAGAAGTGGGCCGTGCCGATCCTGCGGGCGGAGATGACGGCGGCGCTTGGCATGAGTGAACCTGCGGCGGGCTCCGATCTGGCCGGCCTGAGCACCAGGGCGGTGCTGGCCGGCGACCACTTCGTGGTCAACGGTCAGAAGGTCTGGACGTCGGGCGCCCACGACGCCGATGTGCTGCTGACGTTCGTGCGCACCGATCCGGATGCGCCGAAACACAAGGGAATCAGCGCGCTGCTGGTTCCCACCGATACACCGGGGGTGGAGCGCAGGCCGTTCGCCGCCGTATTCGACCCCGACAGCCTCGACTTCAACGAGGTGTTCTTCACCGAGGTGCGCGTTCCTGGACAGAACCTCGTCGGCCCACTGGGCGGCGGATGGAAGGTCGCCAACGGATCGCTCGGCCATGAGCGCACGATGATGTGGATGGCGTTCGCGAACCGGATGGGGCAGTTACTCGAGGACTATCGGCCGGTGGATGCGCTCGACCGCGACCGGTACGCGACGATCGCGATGGACTATCAAGCGCTACGACTGCTCGGGTCGGTGGCGCTTGGCCAGGCGGCGCGCGGCGAGCGCGACATCCCCGGCATCTCGGTGCTGAAACTGCTCGGGTCGGAGGCCGAACAGAACGCGTTTCGGCACGCGCTGGATGCCGCCGGCGTCGACGGTCTGCTCAGTCCCTCGCTCACCGCGCCGTACAACCCTTACAGCCCAGACCTTTTCACCGGGAGCTGGTTCACCCGCTACGTCAGCACCTATGCGGGCACGATCTCCGGCGGCACGTCAGAGATCCAGCGCAACATCATCGCGCAGCGTGTGCTGGGGTTGCCTGCGCGCTGATCTTGTCGCCGGGTAATTGTCTTGAGTCAAGAAGTTGGCAGGTTCGTGCTGTCGAGGTAGGCCTGCTTGGGGGTGCGGTCTTCCAGTGCTTGGT